>NZ_SSMX01000001.1 GCF_004799515.1 Phenylobacterium sp.
CTCACGGCAGCGTTGAAGGCGGCCCACAGCGGGGACGTGATCCAGCTGGCGTCGGGGAACTACGGCGAGGTTGCGATCGGCAACATGAACTTCGCCGGCTCGGGGATCACGATCACCTCGGCGAACCCGGCAGCCGAGGCGACCATCACCGGCCTCAACATGGCCAACAGCTCCGGCGTTACGGTCAGCAACCTGAACTTGGTCTATTCCAGCAACGTGGCCGCGGCCGCGGTGGTGAACGGCGGCAGTAACATCACGTTCAACGGGGTGCAGGTGTCCGGCCCGGTGGGGACCAACACCACTCAGGGCATCGTGATCCGCAACGCTTCGAATGTGACCGTCACCAATTCCAACATCCATGACGTCGGCGCGGGCATCGCCCACCAGAACGACAGCTACCTGACCATCACCAACAACCAGATCCACGACATCACCCTGGACGGCGTGCGCGGCGGCGGCTCGTCCAACGTGACGATCTCCGGCAACACCTTCACCGACTTCCATCCCGAGCAGTACGCCCACAACGACGCCATCCAGTTCTGGACGACGGGCACGACGACCGCGACCCATGACATCACGGTGACCAACAACACCTTCGAGCGCGGCCCGACGGGCACGGCGGTGCAGGCCATCTTCATGGGTAACGAGAACGCGATCACCTACCAGAACGTCACGATCGAGAACAATGCGATCGAGGGCGAGGGCTATCACGGCATCACGGTGATCCAGGCCAACAGCCTGGCCATCGAGAACAACCTCGTCGAGGGCTACCAGGACATGACCGCCTGGATCGAGGTGGAGAACTCTTCCAACTCGACCGTCTCCAACAACGCCGCCTCCTCCTACATCCTGCAGAACAACACCAACCTCACCCAGGCCAACGACGTCACCCTCAAGCAGGCCGTCGTCGGAGACACCTCTGTCCTCGACTACTGGGTCGCCAACCACGGCGCCGCACCCGCCGCCGATATCGTCGGAAACGCACCTCTCTCAACAACGACCGCGACGACCGCGGCCAGCGTCGCGGCCACGCCCGCCGTGGTCGCCGCGCCGTCCGCCGTGGTCTCCGCCGGGGTCACTATCGACGCCACGGGCCACGTGTTCACCGGCACGGCCGGCAACGACAGCGTCCTGGGCACCGCCGGCTCCGACACCATCAGCGGCGGCACGGGCGGCGCTGACACCTTGGCCGGCGGCGCTGGCGACGATCTCTACATCGTCAACAACTACGGTTCGAACGTCATCGAACAGGTCAACGGTGGCACCGACACGGTCCACACGACCTTGGGTCTCTACCAACTGACCCCCAATGTGGAAAACCTGGTGCTAGACGGAACGGTGGGCCAGCGCGGCTACGGCAACGCCGGGAACAATGTGATCACCTGCAACTCGGTGCTGAACCAGATCGATGGCGGGGCCGGCAATGACACCATCGTCTCGATGGGTGGATCGCAGGATGTCTACGTCGGTGGCGCCGGCAACGATGTCTTCCAGTTCGACGTCCTTCCGAAGTCCATCGCGACGATTACCGACTTCACCCCGGGCCAGGACGAACTGGACCTTGCGCCCCTGCTCACCGCCTACCACGGGACCAACCCGGTGGCGGACGGATGGGTGAAGTTCACCACGGACAGCACCGGGACCACCGTCTATGTCGACCAGGACGGCCACGGCACGGCGCACGGCTTCGTAGCCGTGGCCAAACTGACGGGCGTGACCCAGGGCCTGACCATGGGCAGCGACTGGATCTTCCACTAGTTCATCCGGCCATCCGGCCCGAAATGCGAACGGCGCCTCAGGATCCTGAGGCGCCGTTTTTCGTGCAAGCGGCTCTGGCCGGCAGCCTTGAAGCAGCCGCAGCTGGCTCACGGTGTCAGCCGTTGCTGACGCGGACCTTGCGGGTGGCCTGGAAATCGTCCTGCGCGCCCTGGAACCAGAGGTAGGCGGGCAGGCCGTCCTCGAGGAAGACGTAGGACTCGGCGCTGTCGTCGGGCCGGCGCAGCAGTATCCGGTCGTTGGCCAGCTGGGCCACGAGGCGCTTGGCGCCGGCCCCGTCGGCCGACTTGCCGGCGACCGCGTCGATGTCGCTCAGGTCGAATTCGCCGCCGGCGTGCAGGGACGCGCCCGCCAGCAGGGTCAAGAGCTTGGTCATGCCCTTTTCCCTCAGGGTCTCGACCTGGGTCTGGGCGGCCTTGGGGATGCGGCCCGCCAGCTCCAGCACCGCGCCGTGCAGCGCCTTGGAGACGTCGCTGGGCAGCACGGTGCTACGCGAGGCCTCGATGGCGGCCAGGCCCGAGTGGTGGGAGATCAGCGACGCGATGTAGGGCCAGCCGCTGGACGTGCGCACGATGAAGTCGATGGCCGCCGGGTCGAAGACTAGGCCGCTGGCCCGCTCGCCGGTCTTCACCAGCTCCCTGGTCTCGTCCTCGGTCAGCAGAGGGATGCGCACCGCCAGGATGTTGCGGCGGATCGAGGGGATGTGCTCCACCAGTTCGGCGATGTCGCCCGCCACGCCGGCGATGATCAGCTGCACCCGGACCGAGCGGTCGGAGAGGATCTTGATCAGCTCGGCGATCTCGCGGCGGAACTCCATGGAGACCGAGCGGTCGAACTCATCGAGCACGATGATCATCCGTGTGCCGGTCAGGCGCGCGCAGAGCTCGCCAAACTGGCGCGGCGAAAAGCTGGCCTTGGGCAGCAGGTCGGCGAAGTTGGCGCCGGACTCGGCTTCTTCGGCGGTGGGGCCATAGCCGTTGTGGAACAGCAGCGGGATCTCGGCCGCGGCGGCGCGGAAGGTCTCCTGGAAGTTCGAGGCCGCGCCGCAGGACGAATAGTGGACGATATAGCGCGCATCCTTGGCGGCTTGCGACAGCATGTGCAGCAGCGAGGTCTTGCCGATGCCGCGCGAGCCGTAGATCACCAGGTGCAGGCGCTGGTCTTCCAGCGAGCTGATCATCGCGGCCAGCACGCCGCTGCGCCCGGCGAACATGCGCCGATCGACCACCGGCTGCGAGGGCGTGAAGGCGGCGCGCAGCTTCAGGCGCATGGAGGTGAAGCGGTCGCCGCGCTGGCGATCGATCTGGTCGCCGGCGGAGGCCTTGAAGCGGGGCAGCAGGTTGGCCGCGGCCCTGGGGCTCGCGTCGGGCGCGTCGTGGGCGAACAGGTCGCTCAGCGGCGCGGCGATCGTCGGCCGTTCGGCTTTCTGCTTGGGGGCTTTCCGCCGGAAGACGGAGCCGATCTTTAGAGCCACGAGCGAAACCTCCCAGTCGCAGCGCAGTCGCGCCGCAGCCCCCTATTATAGGAGGGAAAAAATTACCTAAATGATGGCGCCAAGCGCTCGCGCCCTCATTGTACGCCATCAGGCGATCGAAGGACGAGACCGCACAGCGACTTTCCGTTCCGCATCGTCTGGCATAAGGGAGCATACCCGCCAGCACCTGTCGACGTCGCCACGTGTTAAGAGCGGCTTCGCGCCGTTCCGGTTCACTGGCGGGCGCGAAAAAACCGGGCGCTTTCGCCCGCGCGGGCAGGGGGAAGCCGATGGCCGGCGGGCCGCGACCGAAGGTGAGCGTGATCGTGCCGCACTATCGCGACCTGGCGCGCCTGGACCGCTGCCTGGCCGCGCTCGGCGCGCAGACCTATCCAAAGGACGATTTCGAGGTGGTGGTGGCCGACAACGCCTCGCCGGAAGGCGAGGCCGCGGTGGCCGCGGCGATCGCCGGGCGTGCGCGGCTGGTGACGGTGGCCGACAAGGGCGCGGGCCTGGCCCGCAACGGCGGGGTGGTGGCGGCGCGGGGCGAGCTGCTGGCCTTCACCGACGCCGACTGCCTGCCCGATCCGGCCTGGCTGGCGGCCGGGACCGCGGCGCTCTCCGGCGCCGACGTGGTCGGCGGACGGATGCAGGTGCTGGTGGACGATCCCGCGGCGCCGACGCCCGTGGAGGCCTTCGAGGTGGTCTTCGCCTTCGACAACGAACACTACGTCAAGCGGCTGGGCTTCACGGTGACCGCCAACCTGTTCTGCTCCAAGGCGGTGTTCGGGCAGGTGGGCGGCTTCCGGATCGGCGTGTCGGAGGACCTGGAGTGGTCGCGCCGCGCCACCGCCGCCGGCTTGCGCTTGGCCTACGCCCCCGACGCCCTGGTCGGCCACCCCGCCCGGCGCACCTGGGCCGAGCTGATCGCCAAGTGGCAGCGCATCAACAGTGAGACCTACGGGCTTTCGGCCGGCCGGCCCGTCCGGGCGCTGCGCTGGCTGGTCCGCAGCGGCCTGATGCCCCTGTCGGCCGTGGCGCACACCCCGCGCGCGTTGGGGAGCCGCAAGCTCGCTACGGCGGGGCAGCGCTGGGCGGCGCTGGGCGTGCTCTATCGCCACAGATTCTGGCGGATGGTTGATGCCGTCCGTGTGCTGACGACCTCGGGGGACGCCTGAGGTGCGGGTGGCCGTGGCGATCGTCGCCTTCCGCAACCCGGGCGACGTCGAGGCCTGCCTGGCGGCGCTGGGGGCCTCCGTCCACACCGATTTCGAGGTGGTGATCTGCGAGAACGGCGGGCCGCAGGCGTTCCGCGAGCTCGTCGCGGCGATCCCGGCGCAGCTGGCGGGCGGCCAGCCGGTGCGGGCGGTCTGCGCGCCCGCCAACCTGGGCTACGCCGGCGGCGTGAACCGGTGCCTGGCCGAGGCGCCGCAGGCCAACGCCTGGTGGGTGCTCAATCCCGACACCGCTCCGGAGCCCCGCGCCCTGGCCGCCATGGTCGCGCGCCTGGCCCGCGGCGACTGCGAGGCGGTGGGCAGTGTCGTCTATCTGCCGAGCCAGGTGATCCAGTCCCTGGGGGGCCGCTGGCGGCGGCTGTTCGCCCGGGCGATCTCGCTGGGCTACGGCCGGCCGCTGGCCGAGACGCCGCGCCTCGCCGGCGAGGCCGAGGCGCGGCAGAACTACCTGAACGGCGCATCGATGCTGGTCAGCCGCCGCTTTGTGGAGGTGACGGGGCCGATGCGCGAGGACTACTTCCTCTATTGCGAGGAGGTGGAGTGGTGCCTGCGGGCCCTGAGCCTGGGTTTGAAGCTAGGCCTCGCGCCGGATGCGTGGGTGCTGCACCAGCAGGGCTCGACCACTGGCCACACGGCGAACGTGCGCGAGCAGGGCCGCACGCCGGTCTATCTCAACGAGCGCAACCGCTTGCTGCTGACCCGCGACCAGACGCCGGTCCTTCTGCCGCTGGCCGCGCCGCTGGCGCTGACGCTGATCCTGGCGCGCTTCGCCCGGCGCGGCGCCTGGCGGCAGGTGGGCTATGCCGTGGACGGCTGGTGGGCCGGCCTTGTCGGCCGGCGCGGGCCGCCGGCCTGGATCGAGATCCAGGGCCCCTAAGAGCCCGTCCCGAAGCGTCCTCCAGCGTCTAGGCCGGGTTCAGCCTGCGGGGGCGGTCGGGACGCGGCGGCCAATAGGTGTCGTACGGGTCTTCGGGCTCGGCGTCCTCGGGTTCGTCGTCGTCGCGCTCAGAGGACCGCAGGACCTTGGCCGGAGCCGCCGTCGTCCGGTCTACGAACGCCTGGGCCTCGTCGCGGACCCGCCCGATCAGCGCTACGCACATGCCGACCAGCATGAACAGGAAGGAGTGGTAGTCGGCCTGGCCGTACACCAGCTTGATGACCAGGAAGGCCGACATGCTGCAGGCCGCCGGGATCATCAGGCTCAGCTCGCGGTCGCGGCTGTTGCCGGCCACCAGGGCCGAGCGCACCGACCAGGCGATGATCAGCAGGAAGATGCCGATGAACGTGATCACGCCGATCATCCCGTAGTCGAGGCCGAACACCAGATAGTAGTTGTCGATGGCGATGAACTCGCCGGCGCCATAGCCCATTGCCTGGCCCGCCCCGCCGCCGCCGTGCCCCAGGGGGTAGAGCAGCATCTTAGGGATCGCCATATGGATCTGGGTGTTGCGCGCCGCGTTGCTGGCCGCCGCCGCACCGCCGCCGAACACCAGCTCCTTCACGGGCTTCACCGCCATCACCAGAAGCCCGGCGGCGGAGAACACTGCCGGATAGGCATAGACGATGGTGGCCGCCAGCAGGTCGCGGCGGTTTCGCCGGAAGCGCATCATCCCCCAGAACAGCATGTAGAGCATCACCGAGATGAGGAAGGCGATCACGCCCAGGCGTGCGTCGGTCAGGCGCACCGAGAGGAAGATCACCGGCACCATGACAAACCCAAAGACCCGCAACGGCATGCGGTAGCGCCCGAGCGCGAAGTGGATAGCGAACGGGGTCAGGAGCGAGATGTACTCCGCCATCCCGAGCGCTGTGGTGAAGGTCACCTTGGTGCGGTAGAGGCCCGTCGCGGAGCGGACCTGCGAGGCGAAGATGTTCATGCCGATCGCATCGTCGATCTTCAGGAAGGACGGCACATAGCCAGCCCAGAGCACGTGGTGCACCGCCAGTTCCAGCAGCTGCAGCGTCAGCATCGGGATGGCCGTGAACATGATGAGGATGATGTAGCGTTCGGCGCGGCCCGGGATCCGGCAGACCCAGGCGGCGATGGCCGCCACGATCACCCAGTTCACCTGCTGAATGACGCCCTTCTGGATGGCGGCCCCCGGTGACTTGGCGATGCCGATGGTGATCAGCTGGATCGCCACGAAGACAGCGAACCACATCCAGAAGCCGGGAATCGTCAGCGCGACCGCCTTCATCTCTCCGCGGAACGTTCGTGAAATCGAGAGCGAGACCAGGAAGAGCATCGCCATCGGGACGCCGGCGAGACGAATCGCGGTGATCCAGGGCAGGCCCGGCAGCGCCAGGGCGAGGTAGTTAGGCCACAAGACCAGGCTCATCAGCAGCGCGCCCAGCAGGAACTCCATGGTCTTGGTCGGGGCGTGCGTCTGTTCCGGCAGCGCCCAGATCGACAACAACATCAGGATCGCGATCGGCGCGGCGAAGACCACGATGAGATAGGGCGCCGTGAGTGCGAAGAAGAAGCCGTAGACCAGGCAGAAGAAGCCCAATCCGATCGGGGTCAGCACCAGGGCGATTTTTCGCGGCCAGGAGTCCAACTGGACGTACGGCTTCATCACGCGCTGTTTGACGCGCTTCTTCCGCTGCAGGATGGGGATGGAAGCCAGGATCTCCCAGGCCAGCACCAGGAAGGCCCTCACGGCGATCATCAGCGGCAGGCGCAACTTGGGAAGGCGCCGGCGACCGGCGGGGGGACGAGGCTTGGACATTGCCGTCAGTTTGCCAGAAACTCGTATAGAAAGCACAAGCGCCCATCAGAGGGCCCGCTGCGCGTCTCCCAGGCTCAGGAAGTCAGATGGCTGATATCGAGGTCCGTTCGGACGCTGAAATCCAGCCGGCCCTGGCGAAGGCCAAGCCCGGCGACACCGTGAGCTTCGCCGCCGGGACCTACGGCCAGCTGGCGGTCAATCGGCAGTGGGCCGATCCGGGCGTGACGATCCGCCCGGCGCCCGGCGCCAAGGTGAGCTTCACCAACGTGACGGTCGCCAATGCGGCCGGCGTCACAGTGCGAGAATTCACGGTCCTGTCGGACGCCATCGGCTTCATGGCGATCAACAGCGAGAGGATCGTCGCATCCAAGCTGGACATCCATGGCGCGCTTGACGGCGAGCTCACGGCCAAGGCCGGCACCGGGGTGATCGTGCGCAACATCAAGGCCAGCGAGGTCAGCGACTGCGATGTCCATCACACCGGCTGCGGCATCGGCCACCAGGGTTGCGACGGCCTGATCATCCGCGGCAACACCATCCACAACTTCCGGTTCGACGGCGTTCGGGGCGGATCGTCGAACCTGACGGTCGAGGGCAACGAGATCCGCGACATGTATCCGGCTCCGGCGGACCATCCGGACGGCATCCAATTCTGGACGACGCTGCTGAGCGCACCGGTGGAGAACGTGACGATCCGGCGCAATCGGGTCCTGCGGAACAAGGGTCTGCCCTTCCAGGGCATCTTCGTCGCCGACGAGGCCAACGTTGGCATCCACGGCCTGGATATCGAGGAGAACTTGGTTGTCTCCGACCACTTCCACGGCATCAGCGTCTATCACGGCACTTCGCCTAAAATCATCGGCAACTACGTCAACGGCCATGAGGGCGCAGGCGTGCGGCCCTGGATCAAGGTCGAGGGGTGCACTGACCCCGTGATCAAGGACAATGTGTGCCCGGGCAATTTCGTGACGACCGGATCGAGCCGTCTGCCAGCGTCGACGAACGTCCAGAAGAACGGCAACAAGGAGGTGGGCCTGCTGCCGCGCGGCGACGACACGCTCGCCGAGGCCTGGTGGGCCAAGCTGACCGGCGAGCCACAGAAGCATCTGAGCCAAGCCGCGCCGCCGGCGGGCCTTGGCCTGGCCACGGGTGTGCTCGCGACTGCGATCGTGCTCAAGACGCCGGGGACCCGGCGCACGACGCTCGGCCAGTTGGCCGCGGCCGTGCTGCGGGTGTTCAGCGGCGGGGCGGCCTGATCCGCTGGGCGGGCTTGACCGCGGCGCGCTTGGGCGCGCCGGCCGCCTGATCGTCGAAACGGCGGCGCGGATTTTCCCCGGCGCTCTTCTCGGCCAGGGTCTTGCGGCGGGGCGGGGCGAAGATCAGCCAGCCGACCATGGTTACGAAGATCACGTTGACCAGCGCCAGGATGGGCAGGACCAAGGCTAGCACGGCCAGCCCTCCCGAGAGTCGCCGCTAAGCCGCTTCACGCGCCCAGAACTCGTTCACGAGGTCGCGGGTGTTGCGGATGTTCTCGCGGCCCGAGGCGCCGAAGACAATCGACTCGATGTTGGGCTGGCGGCAGATCCATTCGATCGCCTCGCGCGGCGGGATGGCGCCGGAGGCGAAGACCGACATGGCGATGGCGCGGAAGCGCCGCTCCTTGAGCGCCCGGTCGTAGGCCTCGAAGCCGCCCGACATGCGGAAGCCGATCTTGTTGATGTTGGCGCAGACGATCGGGTTCTCGACGCCCACCTTGTCGAGCGCGTCGAGCAGGCGCGGCATGTTCATGGTGATGAAGCCGGCCTCGGCGCCGTAGCGGCGCTTCACATGGTTGGCGAAGATCGCGAAGGCGTCGTTGAAGCCCAGACCCAGCAAGAGGTCGACGACCACGTTCTGCAGGAAGATGACCGGCGTCTTCAGCCCCTCGAACATCTTCATCTCGGCGTCGATCAGGAGGGTGGCCACGCCCTCCACGTCCTTCTTGGCGAAGGACATGCCGCCACGCAGGGCCGCGTCGAACAGGCCCTCACTGGGCAGGAACCGCTTCAGCGCGCCCAGCGGACCGTCCTCGGTGACGGCGTTGGCGTACTTATGAGCGTAGGGCATGCAGGGGTAAAAGGTGAAGTCCTTGTAGCGTTGCGGATCGGCCCGGACCTGGTCGCAGATCGCGGCGATCTTGTCGTGGGTGGTGCACATGAAGGTGGTCACGCCTTCATCGTAGGCCGCGTCCAGGACCCGCATGATCGCCGCCGGATCCTGGAAGCGCATCGACTGGGCGCGCGCCTTCTCCTCCGACATGTGGTTGACGCCGAAGAACTGGTTGTCGCCGAAGAGGAGCTTGTCCATGGGCAGTCGCCTCTAAGCGCGGGCCGGGGCGGACTTGCCGCCGAAGAAGGGGAAGCGCCGCGCGGGCGCGGCGGCCGGAGCGCCTGCGCTGGCGGCCATGGCCGTCGGGCCGCGCTCGGCGTCGAGGCGGATCATCTCCAAAGCCTGGTCGGTGTCGGCGGCGCTGGCGAAGGAGCTCACCGTGCCGCGGCGCCCCTCGCGGATGGCCGCCACGAAGTGGTCGAGCTGGGCGGAATACTCCTCGCCGCGCACATAGAACCACACCTCCTCGGTGAGGTCGGTGGTGTAGCGGACGTTCCAGCCCTCGCCATAGCCCTCGAGGCCCGGCTCGACCTTGCGCAGATAGGTCTGACATTCCTGGCGGTCGGCGGCGATCCGCCCGTTGGTCCCCCAGAAGGTCAGCTTGGTGCTCATCTTGCGGTAGGACTCGTCGCTCCAGTTCACCGACACCTGCGCCGACAGCCCGTTCGCGAAGGAGAGGGTGCTCAAGACCTCGTCGTCGGTGTCGCGCGAGAAGATCTTGTTCAGCATCGAGCCGCCGGCCCCGACGGGCGCGCCGAAGTACCAGTTCAAGAGGTTGATCGGGTGGGCGGCGTAGTCATAGAGGCAGCCGCCGCCTTCCGAGCGCTGGGTGCGCCAGGTCGAGCCCTTGGGCTTCAGCACCACCGGGCCGTAGGCCTCGGCCAGCACATGGCTCACCTGGCCGATGGCCCCGGCGTCCAGCAGGCGCTTGACCTCCTGGAAGGCGCCCACAAAGCGGTAGTGGTAGCCGACCTGGTTCACCACCCCGCGCTCATCGGCCAGGCCCGCCAGCTTCCGCGACTCCGCCGGGTCCAGGCAGAACGGCTTCTCGCAGAAGACGTGCAGGCCCTTGGCCAGCGCCTGCTCGACCATCGGCCCGTGGGTGCGCGAAGGCGTGGCGATGATCACCGCGTCCAGCTCGGCGGTGCGCAGCATCTCGGCGTAGTCGGCATAGCCCTTCAGGCCGGTGTACTTGCCCAGCACGTCCAGGATGTAGCCGGTGGGGTCGCAGACCGCGGTCACCTGGACGTCCGGATGGGCGTTGATGATCGATAGGTGCGACGCGCCCATCTTGCCCAAGCCGACGACTGCAACCCTGATCATCACATTCTCCCCTGCGGCCGGCCGGTCGCGCCCCAGCGGGCGCGGACGTCAGGCGGACGCGATGAAATCCCTAATCCGGTTCAGGAACGGCTCCGGCGCCGTGCGCTGCATGGTTTGGCCCATCCGCGCGCCGGCCCGCACAGCCTCTATCGTGGCGCGCAGGTCCTTGTCTTCCCAGCAGACGTGAATGCCGGGGCGGCCTTCGAGCCATTTGGCGGTGGCGATCTGATGGTCGGTGGTGTGCTCGCCCCATTCCAGGATGCGCGGCAACAGGATGATCGGCGTGTTGCTTTCCATCGCCGTGATCACGCTGCCCATGCCGGCGTGGGCGACGATCAGGTCGGCCTCACGCACCTTGGCCATGAACTCGCCGCGGGTCAGCATCTCGGCGTAGGGGATGTTGACCGGCCGGTGGCCGCCTTCGCCGATCTGGGCGAAGAAGCTCTCGTCCGGCATCTGGGTGGCGAGCTCGTCCGCCACCTTCACCAGGCGGTCGAACGGGAACAGCGATCCGATGGTGACGAAGATCACAGCACCGCGCCCCAATAGTCCGGGCCGTCCGGACCGCTGAGCTCCGGCCACTGGGTCAGCCACCGGTTGGCGACGCGGCGGGCCTGGGAGCCGGACGTCGACATCCGTTCGCAGTTGGCGATGCTGTCGATCCAGATGGTCTTGGCCCCGAACAGGAAGCGGGCCAGGGTGATGCAGACCAGGCCGGGCGCCGAGCCGGTGGTGATCACCACATTCGGCCGCTCGCGCATCAGGACGCCGATCAGCTGCGGGACCAGGACGAAGAGCCGGGTCAGGCTCATGCGGGTGATGTCAGAGACCTTGTAGAAGCGGCAGCCGGCCACGTCGTCGGCGTAGTCGGCGTAGACGCTGACGAAGGCCACATCGAATTCGGTGAAGGCGGGCCGCAGGCGCTGCAACTGGATCCAGTGACCGCCGCCCGACGCCATGGCGAGGACGCGTCGCGGTCTATCGGTCCGGCTCATAAGCTCTCCCAAACAGCAACTGCCGTGGCGCGCGGATCGGCCGGCGTCCGGCGATGCCGCGGCGCGTGAAGCTCTTAGGCTGCGGGTGTGAATAGATGGTGATCGTAGGGGCCACAAGCGCGGCGCGGCGACGCTGGGCCCGACAGGATACGCCTGAGGCGCAAGCGATCTTGCGCCGTCCTTCGTCTGGAGCGATTGAAGCGCTGACGGACCGCGAGCCTAGCCGGAACACGATTCGGCAAGCTATTTGCAGCTAAGTCCGTTAGCCATTGAGTCGGCAATACGAGAACAGGAAACTCGGGGGGCGATACAGATGAAGCGCATAAAGGCGGGCTACGTACTGGTGGGCGTCCTGTGCGTCGCTCTCAGCGCCTGCGGCAAAAAGGAGCCGACAGGGCAGGTTGCGGCCGTGCTGGACGGCAAGGAAGAGATCACCACGGCGCAGATCGCCGCCGAGCTGAACGGCTTCCAGGCGCCGACCCCGCAGATCCGCAAGGCGGCTGAACACCAGGCGCTGGACCAGATCCTGGGCCGCCGCGCGCTCGCGGACGCCGCCAAAAAGGCCAAGATCGACAAGACCCCGGGCTATGCGATCGTCGAGCAACGGGCCAACGAGACCCTTCTGGTCCAGACCTGGCAGCAGCAGATCGCCAAGAGCGTGCCGCAGCCCAGCAAGGATGAGGTCGACAAATTCATCGCCGATAACCCCGATGTCTACGGGCAGCGCAAGATCTTCACGGTCGATCAGGTGCGCACGCCGCGGCCGTCGAACCCGGCGATTCTACAGGGCCTGCAGCCGTTGAAGACCCTTCCCGACGTCACCGCCTACCTGACCGCCAACAAGATCCCCTACCGCGAGAGCTCGGAAAAGATCGACGCCCTGACAGCCGACCCGCGGGTGATCCAGGGGATCGTCAAGCTTGGCCCTGACGCGGTCTTTGTCGTGCCCAGCGGCAATATCTTGACGCTCAACCACGTGACCGCCGCGGAAACCCAGCCGGTCCCACCGGAGGTGGCGACGCGCGTCGCTTCGACGTATCTCAAGAACCTGCATACCCAGGAGGCGGTGGCGCGGCAGTTCCAGTCCGTGCTTGCCGCTGCGCGCAAGAACGTAAAGTACAACCCGGCCTATGCGCCGCCGAAGGCGCCTGCGGGGGCGCCCGGAGGGGCTGCGCCGGCTGCGGCGCCTGCCGCTGCGCCTGCGGGGACGCCTGCGCCTGCGCCGAAGGGCTAGCCGCGGGGGCGGCTGGGACTGAACGCGGACGCTGGCTCGCCCGGCGTCCGAGAGTGGAGTTGAAGACGTGAAACGGCTTGTCCGGGGGATCGAGCGTTGGTCGTTGCGGGCTTGAACGTCAGTCGCAGATTGCTGGCCTGCGGCTCGGCGGCCGTGGTCCTGGCCTGCGGCGGGACCGCGGCGGCGCAGAACATGTCGGGCTCCTCGCTCGGCCTGCCCGCCGAAGGCATGGCCGGCGCGGGGCTTCCCAATATGCCAGGCGGCTTCCCGCAGCCCGGCCAGCCGATCGAACGCCGCTTCGACGTCCTGTTGCTGGGCACCGCGGTCTATGACTCCAACGTCGCGCAGGGCGGCAAGCTGGTGCAGAACGCCCGCGGCGTGACCCCTGCGGACGAGATCTACACCCCGAGCGCCTCGATCAACGCCCTGCTGCCCGTGGGTCCGGGCGCGGTCTTCGTGGACGGTCAGATCGGCTACGACTTCCACCAGAGCAACACCAAGCTGCAGTCCGAGCGGATCAACATGTCGGCCGGTGGCGAAACGAACGTCGGCCCTTGCGGCGGGTCGCTATCCGGGTCGTTCCTACGCGGACAGAGCGATCTGTCGGACCTGTCGCTGGCGGTGACCCACAACATCCAGCAGACCATTTCCGGCAACCTCGGCGCCCGGTGCACCCCACTGACCGGCGTCGGCGTGTACATCGGCGTCTCCTATGCCCAAACCACCAACGACTCCGACGGCGCGCTGGTCGCGGATTCGCACATGGAGGGCGTCAACGGCGGGGTCAGCTACACCAACGAACTGCTGGGCTTGGTGTCGGTGAACGGGAGCTACAATCGCACCTACTACGACGATGTCCTGCCGGGCGAGGCGCCGCAGCCGTCCTACGGGCAGGTCGGGGCGAGCATCAGCATCAGCCGGCAGATCGGTTTGCGGCTGAACGGTGAGGCGACGCTGGGGATCACCCATGTCCTCCCCGGCGATGCGCCTGTGGCGCCCGGCGCCCCGGTCGTCGCCAGTGAGCCGGCGTTCACGGGCCTGACTGGCTCGGGCTCCTTGGTCTACCGCGTCAACGATCGGCTCTCGGCCACCCTGATCTATTCGCGCGCGGTCAATCCCAGCCTGCAACTCGGCGCAGACTATCAGCTGGTCCAGACCGTCGCGATGACCGTCGGCTACACTTTCAGCCAGCGCCTGTTCGGGTCCCTGGGCGGCACGATCGACAACCGGAGCTTCGAGGGCATTCAGACCACGCTGATGACGACAGGGGTCAAGAGCGACAATGGTTACGGCGTCAACGCCGCGCTGCGTTACACGATCGGCGACAAGACGTCGCTATCCTTGACCGTCGATTATCAGGTTAGAAACGCGGACCCCGCTATCTTTGACTACTCTTCGTACCGCATAGGCCTGACCGCCTCTAGGTCGTTCTGATCCGGGAGCCACATGTGACTCGCATGAGCCTTTTCCGTGTTGTCGTCGTCGCCGTCCTCACCATGGCCGCCGCCGCGCACGCCCAGCCTGCTCCCGTTGGCGCGCCGCCAGCCGCCGCCTCGACCGCGGCGCACGCGCCGCCCGCTGCGGCGCCGCCGGCGACCGCCGCGGGCGACCGCAACTACCAGCTCGGCTTCGGCGATGTGGTCGAGGTGAGCGTGCTCGGCCAGGCCGATTTCGACGTCCACAGCCGGATCGGCAGCGACGGGGCGATCCTGCTGCCGCTGATCGGACCGGTCCCGGCCACCGGCCGCTCGCCGGGCCAGCTGGCCGACGACGTCCGCGGCCTGCTGCGCAAGGGCGGCTTCTTCGCCAATCCGCTGGTGCGGGTCGACGTGCTGACCATCGCCAGCCGCTACGCCACCGTGCTGGGCTACGTCGGGACGCCGGGCCTGATCCCGCTGGACCGCGACTATCGCCTTTCGGAAGTCCTCGCCCGCGTGGGCGGCCGCAGCACCGCCGGCGCGGACTATGTCCAGCTGACCCACGAAGACGGGACCTCGACCCGCTACGGCATTTCCGACTTGGCCACCGGCGGCCGGGACAAGGATCCGCTGATCATGCCCGGCGACAAGTTGTACGTCCCCGCCGTGGAGAACGACGTCTTCTACCTGAGCGGATCGGTGAAGCAGCCCGGGGCCTATCCGGTGGGGCCCAACCTCACGGTGCGGATGGCCCTGGCGCGCGCCGGCGGCGTGTCCGCCAACGGCAGCGACAAGAAGGTCAAGCTCACCCGCAAGGGCGCCGAGGTCAAACCGGTTGATCTCGACAAGACCGTCGTGCAGGTAGGCGATATCATCTCCGTCGGCGAGCGGCTGTTCTAGCCTGCGCCAGGATCGAACATGAGCATCCTCCAATTCCTTCGGATCTTCTGGGCGCGCAGGATGATCGTCCTGGTGGCGATGATCACCTCGTTCCTGGGCGCCTATGTGGTCACCCTTCTGGTGCAGCCGCGCTATGAGGCGACCTCGCGCGTGATGCTGGACCTGCTGAAGCCCGACCCGATCACCGGTGAGGTCATCGGGCGGGGCGCGTCGGGGACCTATTTCGACAACCAGATGGAATTGGTGAAGGACTACAGCGTCACTGGTCCGGTGGTGGACGCCATGGGCTGGCTGTCCGATCCGAGCCGGATGCGCTCCTACCAGGCGCGCCCGTCCTCTGACACGCGCGACTTCCGCCGTTGGCTGTCCGAGCAGGTGTCCGAGGACACCCAGGTGAAGATCAACGGCTCGGTGCTGGAAATCACCTATAGGTCGCCGAGCGCGATCGGCGCCCGGGTGGGCGCTCAGACCCTGCGCGACGCCTACCTGCAGGCCAGCCTGGCGCAGCGGCGCTCCGACGCCTCCAAGAACGCGAGCTTCTACGACCAGCAGGCCGACAGCGCGCGCAAGCTGGCCGAGGACGCCGAGCAGGCCAAGGCGAACTACGAGAAAGAGACCGGGATCATCATGGATCGCGGCCAGTCGGACATGGAAAGCGAGCGCCTCGCGGCGCTCGCCGGCCAGGCGTCGGCCCCGGCGCCAATGATGCAGATCGGTCCCTCAGGCGGCGGGGGCGCGGCCATGGAACTGGCCCAGATCGACGCCAAGCTGGCCGACCTCAACCAGAAGCTTGGCCCGAACCACCCGGAAATCCTCGAGCTCAAGGCGCGCCGCGAAACGGTGGCCAAGCTCGCGGCCCAGGAGGCCAAGTCGGCCAAGTCGGCCTCCAGCGGCGCCGACAGTATGGCGGCGATCGCCCACGCCCTGGAAGAGCAGAAGTCCAAGGTCATCGCCGAGCGCGACAAAGTCGAGCGCCTGCGCCAGCTGCAGGGCGAAGTCGACCTGCGGCGCGACCAATACCGCTCGGCGGCGGCGAAGGCGGCGCAGTATTCCGTGGAAGCCTCGGCGGTCGACAACGGCCTGACGCCGATCGGGGTGGTGGTCACGCCCTCCACGCCGGCCTTCCCCAACAAGAAGCTGATGATCGGCGGCGCCGTCGCCCTGGGCGCGGCGCTGGGCCTGGCCATTTCGCTGCTCCTGGAGCTTTTGAACCGCCGGGTGCGGGGCGTCGAGGATTTGCATCTGTCGAGTGAAATCCCCTGCATCTGCATCGTGGAGCGGCCCCCGCCGCCTGGCGTGCGGCGCGGCCTGGCCGGTTTCGTCCAGCAGTTCATTCCCCGACGATTGGGCAATCCTGCGTGACCCAGGTCGCCCCCAAACCTATCGAGACGTCCGAAGGCGCCGCGGCGGACCGTGCGGCGCCGCGCGCCAGCGAACGCGTCATGCTGGCGCCAGCCCTGGTGACGTTGAGCGATCCGCTGAGCCCTGGCGCTGAGGCGATCCGAGCGCTGCGCACCCACGTCATGGCGCAGCATATCCAGCAAGGCCGGCGCGGACTGGTGATCTGTGCGGCCAGCCTGGACGTGGGCTGCTCCTTCGTGGCCGCCAACCTGGCCGTGGCCCTGGCGCAGATCGGGCTCAAGACCCTGCTGGTCGACGGTGACCTGCGCTCGCCCTCGATCCATCAGTTGATCCCGCCGCGCGGGCAGACGGCGGGTCTGGCCGGCTGTCTGGCGACGGCCTACGCCATCGTGGGCGATTTCATCGAAGAGGACCTGCTGCCCAACCTGTCGGTGCTCTACGCCGGCGACGGCGCGGCCAATTCGCAGGAACTGCTGGCGCGCGAGCTGTTCGAAGACGTGATGAACCAGTGTCTGCGGGACTACGACGTCACCATCGTCGATACGCCCCCGGCCAACACCTCGGCGGATGCTCGCCGCATCTGCAATGTCGTGGGCTACGCCCTGGTCGTCGCGCGCCGCAACAAGAGCCTCGTCTCCGACGTGAAGACCTTGGTGGAGCAGCTGATCGACGACCACGCGAAAGTCATCGGCACGGTGATGAATGCTGAATGACCGCGCCGAGCCGTCGACGCCTGCTACCGCCGCCGCCAAACCCGCCCTCGCAAGCCTGATCCCGCCCGCCGCGCTCAACCGCTGGCCGCTGCTGGTCGGGTTCGCGGCGCTGGCCGTGCCGACGCTGGTGTCCCTGGGCAACGGGACCTGGACGAAGGAAGCCGGCGCTCACGGTCCGATCGTCCTGGCCACCGGCGCCTGGCTGATCTGGCGCAATGCCGCCGTGATGCGCCAGCTGGCCGCGCCGGGATCGCAGGTCCTGGGGTGGCTGGCCTTCCTGGCGAGCCTCGGCCTCTATGTCTTCGGCCGCACTTTCGACTTCATCACCTTCGAGGCGATGGGCCTGTTCGGGGTCGGGCTCTCGATGCTCTACGTCCTGTTCGGCGGGCGGGCGCTGCTGAAGACCTGGTTCCCCTTTTTCTACCTGGCCTTCCTGATCCCGCCGCCCAATTGGCTGATGGACCGCCTGACGGCGCCCCTGAAGCAATTCGTCTCGTCGGCGGCGACCGGCGCGCTCTACCTGACCGGCCTGCCGATCGAGCGCGAAGGGGTGACCATCCACGTGGCGCAGTATTCGCTGCTAGTGGAGGACGCCTGCTCCGGGATGAACTCCCTGGTGGGCCTGATCGCCATCAGCCTGTTCTACATCTACCTGCTGCGCGGCTCGTCGGTGCGCTACTCGGCGGTGCTGACCCTGTTCGTGGTGCCGATCGCCGTCCTGGGCAACATCCTGCGGGTGATGACGCTCATCCTGCTCACCTATTTCGCGGGAGACGAGGTGGCGCAGGGCTTCATCCATGGCCTGGCCGGCCTCTTCCTGTTCGCGGTGGACCTCTTGCTGGTGTTCGGCGTCGACGTGGTGCTGGCGCGGTTCCTGCCGAAGAGCTGGCGGCCGCAATGACCACACGCCGCGATATCCTGATGGGCGCCGCCTGCGTGGCGGGCGCCGGAGCGACCTACGGGCTGCAGCCGCACCACCACGTGGCGCTGCTGGGCAATGGCAAGCTGGCCGAGATCGTGCCGCCGACCTTCGGGGCCTGGCGCTCCGAGGACGTTGGCGACCCGCTCGCGATCAATGGACCGGGAACGCTGTCGGCCAAACTCTACAACCAGCTCCTGGTGCGCGCCTACACCAACCCGACCACCGGCCAGCAGGTGCTGATGCTGCTGGCCTACGGCGGCCTGCAGACCGACGACCTGCAGCTGCACCGGCCGGAAATCTGCTATCCGGCATTCGGCTATGCGCTCACCCGCAACGAGCCGGAGACGATCCGCATCTCGCCGGACGTGACCATTCCCGGCCGCCGGCTGATCGGCGTGGCCCAGGAACGCACCGAGAGCATCATCTACTGGTCGCGCATCGGCGAATCCCTGCCGAGCAGCGCCGCCGAACAACGCGCCGCCCGCCTGAAGATCTCCATGGAAGGGATCATCCCCGACGGCCTCTTGTGCCGCTTCTCGGCCCTGCCGCTGGATCTGGCCCACCCTTGGGCCGACATCGAGGCCTTCCTGCCGACCTTCCTGGCGGCGATCGCCCCGCCCTGGCGCAAGGTGCTGATCGGCACCCAGCGCGGCGCGACCCTGGCCGCCGAGATCCCGAAGGCGGTCGTCTAGACCGCCTCGCCGCCCGGCGGGGTCCAGGTGGTGTAGAAGCTTTCCATGTTCACCAGGTACTCCACGGTGGGCGTGGTGACGTGGGCGACGCGCGCCCGGCGGCTCACGCGCCAGACGAACTCCCAGTCCTCCTTGGGGAAGGTCATCTTGGTGCGGGGCAGGCGGCTGAACGGCAGCAGGGCCGAGCGGCGCAGAACGATGGAGTTGGCGTCGACCCAGGAGGTCTCGTCGGCGAAGCGCCGGCGATCGAACGACTTGGACAGCACGTCCAACTCCGTCCCGTCCTGCCGGCGGCGGCGCACGGCGGTGTAGACCAGGTCCGCCCCGTCATCGATCGCCTGCACCGCCAGCGACAGGTGCTGCGGCGTCCAGGTGTTGTCGTCGTCCAGGAAGGCTACATAGTCTGACCGCGACAGCCGGATGCCGACGTTGCGAACCAGGCCCAGCACCGCAGAATTGCGCGACAGCGAGACGGCGAAGACCCGCGGGTCTTTGGGCAAGTCCGGCGGCAGGCCGGCGCCGTCGTCGACCACCACCACCACGAAATCCTGCCGCTCCTGCGCCAGGATCGAATTGACCGAGGCGACCACCCCCTGCGGCCGCTTGTAGGTGGGGATGATGCAGGCAATGGCCGCGGTGGGCGGGGCGCCGAGTTCGGTCGCCAGGCGCGCCACCTCCGCGTCCTCGAACCGGGTGAAGGCGGCTCCGCGCCGGCCCATGGTCAGACGGTTGCGCCACTCCATCACCGGCCACACGCCGAAGGCGCGGCGCAGGAGCTTCCTCACAGGTGCGGTCACGCCCGCCATCTTGCCCGTCCTTCCGGATGCCCGCTCAGGGTTGCGACTTGAAACCGAAGGGCTTCAGCACCCCGCCCACATAGGCCAGGACCACCGCCAGCAGCACCAGCGCCAGGGCGTCCCGTCCGCGCAGAGCCACGAAGGCGGCGATCAGGCAGGCCATCGACGGCGGGATATATTGGAAGAGGCCCGCGGACGATAGCCGGCGCGCCAGCAGGCGTTGGACGCCCAGGAGCCCCACGCCGGCCAGCATGGCCAGAGCCAGCCACTCACAAATCGCCGTCACGCCCACCCCGCGAAAGTTCAATGCAGCCCGTGCCGCGCCGCCGCGGCCGCCCGAAACTGGTCGGCGGTTTCGTCCTGTTGCAGGCTGTAGGCCACCTCATCGGCGCGGTCGCGGGTCAGGCCCGCCTGCTGCTTGGCGCCCAGGCGGGTTATCGCACCGGTGTTGAGGTCATAGACAGAGTAGCCGCCGTTGGGGTCGGGGCGCACCTCGTAGCGCGCCTGGCTGGCAGCAGCCTCCGGGTCGGTGGCCAGGGTCTGCTGCTGGATCTTCACCGCATCGTCGATGATCTGCGCCTCGCGCCGATCGGTCGCGGCGCTGTTGGCCGCCGCCATATGCTCCGTGGACTGGCGCATCGAGTCGGCGGCGTGGCTGATATCCTGGACGCGGGCGTCGCAGGCGGCCAGCAGCAATAGCATGGGCGCGATGGCCAGCGGACTGTGCTTCATCACCTCCTCCATGTCTGACGCCCCCTTCTATATGCTTGTAATCGAAGCTGAAACCCGTCTCCCGCCGTTGTCGAAAGCTTTACTTTTGATAGGCCTCATGGGCTCCAGTATGATTTACGGGATGTAGCGTTGCAGGGGATGCCCGATTGGCTGGCTCGGACCGTATGAGCCGGCGTCGGGGACGATTTTACCGGGGGCAGCCGTCCTTTTCGACGGGGTCTTGGTCAGAATGACCGAACCCTGAACCCTGGGCCAGTACGCGTCATCGGTCAGCGGGGGCTCATCGATGGGACACAATCATGAGTATCGTTCAGGTCTACAGCTCCAGCGGGCTCACGGCAGCGTTGAAGGCGGCCCACAGCGGGGACGTGATCCAGCTGGCGTCGGGGAACTACGGCGAGGTTGCGATCGGCAACATGAACTTCGCCGGCTCGGGGA
>NZ_SSMX01000010.1 GCF_004799515.1 Phenylobacterium sp.
TCTCCGAGCGCGAGAGCCACGCCGCCTACTTCCTGCAAGAGCAGGACATGACCCGCTACGACGCGGTCAACTACATCGCCCACGGCATCGCCAAGAAGGCCGGCGCAGCGGAATCCAAGCCCGTGAAGGGCGCCTCGGACGACGAGGACAAGCCCACCGTCAAGACCGGCGGCGAGGCGCTGGAAGCCTACTGTGTGAACCTCAACGAGAAGGCCAAGCAGGGCAAGGTCGACCCGCTGATCGGCCGCTCGGCCGAGGTGGAGCGCTGCATCCAGATCCTGTGCCGGCGCACCAAGAACAACCCGCTCCTGGTGGGCGACCCTGGCGTTGGCAAGACCGCCATCGCCGAGGGCCTGGCGCGCAAGATCGTCAACCACCAGGTGCCCGAGGTCCTGGCGGGCTCGACCATCTTCTCGCTGGACATGGGCTCGCTGCTCGCCGGCACCCGCTACCGCGGCGACTTCGAGGAACGCGTCAAGCAGGTGGTCAAGGAACTCGAGAACCATCCCGACGCGGTGCTGTTCATCGACGAGATCCACACGGTGATCGGCGCGGGCGCGACCTCAGGCGGGGCGATGGACGCCTCCAACCTGCTGAAGCCGGCGCTGGCCTCCGGCACCCTGCGGTGCATGGGGTCGACCACCTACAAGGAGTTCCGCCAGCACTTCGAGAAGGACCGCGCGCTCGTCCGCCGGTTCCAGAAGATCGACGTCAACGAGCCCACCATCGACGACACGATCAAGATCCTGAAGGGCCTGAAGATCTACTACGAGGAGTTCCACAAGCTCCGCTACACCAACGACGCCATCAAGGCGGCTGTGGAGCTGTCGGCCAAGTACATCAACGACCGCAAGCTGCCGGACAAGGCGATCGACATCATCGACGAGGCCGGCGCCAGCCAGATGCTGCTGCCCGAGGGCAAGCGGAAGAAGACCATCGGCCTGAAGGAGATCGAAAGCGTCGTCGCCAAGATCGCCCGCATCCCGCCGAAGTCGGTGTCGAAGTCCGACACCGAGGCGCTGAAGCAGCTCGAAACCGACCTGAAGCGCGCGGTCTACGGCCAGGACGACGCCATCGAACAGCTCTCCGCGGCCATGAAGATGGCGCGCGCGGGCCTGCGCGACGGCAACAAGCCGATCGGCTGCTATCTGTTCTCGGGCCCCACCGGCACCGGCAAGACCGAGACGGCCCGTCAGCTCGCCTCGACGCTGGGCATCGAACTGCTGCGCTTCGACATGAGCGAGTACATGGAGCGCCATACCGTGAGCCGCCTGATCGGCGCGCCTCCCGGCTATGTGGGCTTCGACCAGGGCGGCCTCTTGACCGACGCGGTGGATCAACACCCGCACGCCGTCGTCCTGCTGGACGAGATCGAAAAGGCGCACCCGGATGTCTACAACATCCTGCTGCAGGTCATGGACCACGGCGCGCTGACCGATAGCAACGGCAAGAAGATCGACTTCCGCAACGTGGTCCTGATCATGACCACCAACGCCGGCGCCGCCGACGCCCAGCGCAACTCCATCGGCTTCGGCCGCGGGAAGCAGGACGACGAGGCCGAGGAGGCGATCAAGCGGGTGTTCACGCCGGAGTTCCGCAACCGCCTCGACGCGGTGGTGGCCTTCAAGGCGCTGACGCCGGAGATCATCCGCCAGGTGGTGCAGAAGTTCGTTATCCAGCTGGAAGCCCAGCTGGCCGACCGCCACGTCACCATCGAGACCACCGACGAGGCGGCCGACTGGCTGGCCAAGAACGGCTTCGACGAGCTCTACGGCGCCCGGCCGCTGGCCCGGGTCATCCAGGAGAACATCAAGAAGCCGCTGGCCGACGAGATCCTGTTCGGCAAGCTGGTCAAGGGCGGCCACGTTAAGGTGGTGCTGCGCGACGGCAAGTTGGCCTTCGACATCGAGGGCGACGACCACGAGCCGGGCGCACCGGTCATCGAGGCGCCCGCCGCGGCGGTCGAGGTGGCCACGGTCGACTAGGCTTCGCCGGTCACCTTCAGAGACGAGAAGCCCCAGGTCCGCGCCTGGGGCTTTTTCGTGGACGGCTGGTTCAGTCCACGAACGGCTGGCGGCGGACGCCAGCCAGTACGGCGCGGGCGACCAGGATCGGGGCGAGCGGAGCCGGCCAGCCATTGCGCTTCGGCCAGGCCCAGCGGCCGGTCCTGACGTTGGGCGGCATCCGCAGGTCGAGGTCGCCCGCCGCCTCGTCCGAACTCATCGGCGTGTAGTAGAGGCAGTCCTCGAAATAGCAGTGGACCACCAGGGACCGGCGCGTGGAATCCGGGTCGAGGATCGGCGCGCCGCCGTGCGCCAGGTTGGCCGCCCAGACCAGGGCCTGGCCCTTCTTCAGCTCGGCTTGCCGCCGTGGCAGGCCGGCACCATCGATGCGCTCGGCGAAGCGTGGCTCGAAATGCAGCGCATAGTCGTCCGGCTGGGCGCGGCCGGCGTTCACGCCCGCATCGCGCATCGTCATCACCGGCAGGCGGTGGCTGCCGGGATAGTAGACCAGGGGGCCAGCGTCGGGCCGCACGTCCTCAAGCGCGATCCAGACGCCGCACATGAAGCGCGCCGGCACGCTGTGGAAGTGCACGGTGTCGGCATGCAGCGCCTGGGTGCTGCCGCGCCGGAAGTTGAGCGTCTGGAAGGGAAACGGGTCGCGTCCATAGGCCGCGCGCAGCCGCTCGCGCATGGCCGGCCAGACCGCCAGGCGCCGCACGGCGGGCGACCGGCGCCAGGCGTCCTGCACGCGCACCGCGCCGGCGTCGAAATAGGCTTCGGTCTCGGCGACGGCTTGGTCGCAGAGGGCGCGGGCCGCCTCGCCCAGGTCGACCACCGCATAGCCGTCCCGCGCCAGGTCGCGGACGAAGACCTCGGCGTCGGCGTCAAGACCGGCCCTCGCCAGATAGGCGTCCAGGCCGTCGCTCTCGAACCAGGGAACGTCCGGCAGGCTCACGCGATCTGGGCCGCGATCTCAGCGGCGAGCGCCTTCAGCTCCGTAGGATCGGCCATGCCGCCGGCCGCATGGCGACCCAGTTCGACGCCCTCCCAGCGCGGGATGATGTGGAAATGCAGGTGGTAGACCGTCTGGCCGGCGGTCGCGCCATTGAACTGCGTGACCACCAGGCCGTCGGGCTTCAGCGCCGCGCGCACGGCGCGGGCCACCCGCTGGACGCCCAGGATGACCTGGGTCAGCACCGCCGGCTCCTCGTCCAGCAGGTTGCGGGCCTGGGAGTGCTTGGGGATCACCAGGGTGTGGCCGCGGGCCTGCGGGAAGACGTCCATGAAGGCGAAGACGTGGTCGTCCTCGAACACCCGGGCGGCCGGCGCCTCGCCACGCAGGATCTTGGCGAAGATGTTGCCGTCGTCGTAGGTCCCGTCCAAGCTCATGACGCTTAAGTCCCCCTGATTGTAACAATCGTAGCAAATCGCTCTGGAGGGTGAAACGATGGCCGCCGGCGATGACAAACTGACGCCGCCCAGCGGGCTTTCGCCGCGCCAGCAGAAGTGGTTCGCCTCGGTGCAGGCCAGCCTCGAGCGCGACACCGGCAAGACCCTCGAGGAATGGGTGGCGATCGCCAGGACCTGTCCGGAGACCAAGCCCCGCGCCCAGGCCGCCTGGTTCAAGGCTAACTACGGCCTCTTGCAGAACCGCGCCATGCACGTGCTGTCTGTCGCCTTTCCGTCCGAGACCGGCGGCTGGGCCGAGGCCGATGCGCTGCGCGAGGCGCTGTGGGCCGACCCGGCGTCGCGGGCGATCCTGGAGGCGGCGCAGGCCGCGGCCACCGCCCTGCCCGACGTGGTCATGGGCCAGCGCAAGCAATTCACCGCCTTCTCCCGCGAGTTCCAGTTCGCCTCGCTCCGGCCGGTGAAAGGCGGCAAGGCCATGCTGGGCCTGGCGCTCGCGCCCGACGCCGACCCGCGCCTGGAAGCGCCGAAGAACGAGAGCTGGTCGGAGCGGCTGAAGGCCCGGATGCTGCTGGAGAGTCCCGCCGACCTCGATCCCGCGCTTCTGAGACAGGCGTGGGAGCGGAGTTAGCTCTCCGCCTTGAACGGCGAATACTCCTCCGCCAGCCACTCCATCTCCTGCTCGACGCCCTGGCGTTCCTGCATCAAGAAACGTTCGACGGGACCGCGCAGCGCCGGGTCGGCGATGTAGTGGGCGGAGTAGACGGGCCTCGGCAGATAGCCGCGGGCGATCTTGTGCTGGCCTTGCGCGCCGGCCTCGACGCGGGCCAGGCCGTGGGCGATGGCCCAGTCGATGGCCTGGTAGTAGCAGAGCTCGAAATGCAGGAAGGGCACGTCCTCGACGCAGCCCCAGTTGCGGCCATAGAGGCAGTCGTCGCCGATCAGGTTGAGCGCGCCGGCGATCCAGCGCTCGCCGCGCCTAGCCATGACCAGCAACACACGGTCGGCCATCCGCTCGCCCAGCAGCGAGAAGAACGGCCGCGACAGATAGGGCCGGCCCCACTTGCGCGAGCCGGTGTCCATGTAGAAGCCAAAGAAGGCGTCCCAGTGCTCTTCGCCGATGTCCGCCCCGGTCAGGCAGAGTATCTCAAGCCCCTGCCCTGCGTCGCGGCGCTCGCGCCGGATGGTCTTGCGCCGGCCCGAGCTGAGCGCCCCCAGGAAGTCCTCGAACGCAGCGTAGCCGCGGTTCTCCCAGTGGTATTGCTGGCCTTCGCGCAGCGCCAGGCCCTGCCCGCCCATCCAGCGCCACTCGGCCTCGGTGGGGAAGTTGATGTGCAGGGACGAGGTCCCGTAGCGCTCGCAGAGCGTCAGCGCCCCGCCCAACAGGAAGGCCCGCGCCTCGTCCTCATTCACGTCCGGCCGGGCCAGCAGGCGCGCGCCGGTGGCCGGGGTGAAGGGCGCGGCCGACAGCAGCTTCGGATAGTACTGCCCGCCCGCCCGCTCGTAGGCGTCGGCCCAGGCGTGGTCGAAGATGTATTCCCCCTGGCTGTGGGACTTGCGGTAGAGCGGCATGACCGCGGCCACCCGGCCCGCCTCATCCTCCACCGCCAGATGCGTCGGACCCCAGCCGGTGCGCTCCACCGCGCAGCTCGACTCTTCCAGGGCGTCCAGGAAATCGTATTGGATGAACGGGTTGCCGGCGTAGGCGGGGTTGGCGGCGCAGGCGTCCCAGGCCTCGCGCCCGATCTCGGCGATGCGGCGGGCCACGGTGACCGCCGGCTTCAGGGCGGTCATCGGAGCCTCAGCAAGGGGCGAAACCTTCGAAGATCAGGTTGTCGCAACTGTCGCGCACCGCCTCCCACTGCTCCGGCTTGCGCACGGTCCAGGCGATGACCGGCAGGCCCTCGACGCGCAGGCCGCTGGCCGCCTCGCTGGGCAGCATGTCGAGGCCGAGCGCCAGGAAATGCGGCCGGGCGATGGCCACATGCTCCAGCCGCGCGAAGCTGCAGCGCTGTTCCTCCGAAAGCTGCGGGGCGCGGTCGTAGGAATAGGAATCGAGGCCGCGCAGGACGCCCGGGAACCGCTCGGCGAACCAGGCGTGGCTGTAGGGGTTGAAGCCGATCACGCAGACCGGGCCCGCGTGGTCGATGATGATCTCGTGGGTGCGCTGCTCCAGCGGCCCGACCCGGCCGTAGGGCGTCTTCAGCTCGATATGGACCAGCGCCCGGCGGCCGACCAGGGCCAGGGTCTCGACCAGGGTCGGGATGCGCTCGTCTGTCCCCTTCAGGCGCAGCTCGGCCAGCTCGGCGGCGGTGCGGTCGCCGAGCCGGCCCGGCGCGCCGGTCATCCGCGCCAGGTCGTCGTCGTGGAAGACCATGGCCTCGCCGTCGGCGGAAAGCTGCACATCGAGTTCGATGCCGTAGCCCGCGGCGCAGGCGGCCTGGAAGGCGGCGAGCGAGTTCTCCGGCGCCCCATCGGGGCTCCACAAGCCGCGGTGCGCCACCGGCGGGTGGAAGAGCCGCTCCCACGCCTCGCCGAATTGCGCCTGCCGTTCGGTGTCTCTCACCGGATGGCCACCACCGCGTCGACCTCGACGGCGAAGTTCATCGGCAGGCGATAGACGCCCACCGCCGAGCGGGCGTGGCGGCCGGCGTCGCCGAAGGCCTCGACCATCAGGTCCGAGCAGCCGTTCACCACCTGCGGGATCTCGATGAAGTTCGGGCCGGCCTGGACGAAGCCGCCCAGCTTGACCACCCGCACCACCCGGTCGAGGTCGCCTTCACAGGCGGCGCGCATCTGGGCCAGCAGCGATAGGCCGCACAGCCGGGCCGCGCGCTTGGCGGCCTCCATGTCGACATCCTCGCCGACCACGCCCTTGATCCCGCCATTGGCGTCCAGGGACACCTGGCCGGAGATGTGGACGAGGTCGCCTACCCGCACGAAGGGGACGTAGTTGGCGACAGGGGCGTTCGGCTGCGGCAGGACGATACCGGCGGCGGCCAGGCGGTCTTCGATCTGTGACATGGGCGAAGGTCTAGCGCCCAAGTTCGCCGGAGAACAGACACCTCACGAGAAAAGGGCCGGAGCTTTCGCTCCGGCCCTTCACGCCCATCGGTCCCGTACTAACGCTGGGGCCGTACGCGGGAGACTGGTTGTCTTAGCGAGCGGCTTGCAGGCGCTCGACCATGGCGGTCATGCGCTCGTTCAGCGGCTTCATGCTGTCCTTCACCGAGGCCGAAACGGTCTCGGTCATGCGGCCCATCTCGGCCATGTAGGCTTCCAGCGCGGTCTTGGCGAAGGAGGTCTGCAGCTCGACGACTTCCTGCACGCTCTTGGCCGAGGTCAGCGACTTGGCGGCCGCGACGTTCGACTCGAAGGAGGTCTTGGAGAAGGCCATCGCCTGGGCGCCCAGGGCTTCCGCGCCCTTGGTGGCGGCGGTGACCGAGGCCACGACCGCTTCCAGGTTCTTCTTGGAATGGGCGTTGGCGTCGTTCAGGGCGGCGAGGGTCTTCTCGACGCCGTCCTTGAAGGCGGTGTTGGAGGCGGTGGTGAACTGGTCGACCGTGGACTTCACGGCTTCGGCGGCGGCGGCGGCCATGGTGAGCTCCTGGTTTGAGGGCGGTACGGACGATCCGGGGGTGATCGCCGATCAACGCAGGGCTGTTGTCTCATGTTGCAGTGCAGCAGTCAACGACTTTTGTGCACTGCACAACGACGTGAATGGCGAACGAGTCGCTTGCGGGCCAAGCGGTTTCAGCCCATCTGCGGGCGCCGCGACATTTCAGCCCGTTCAATTCCTGTTTACTCTAATTTCAGGTTCAGGCTGTCATGCTACGGAGATTCACGAGCAGTCTGACGCTGTTCGCAAACCTTTGATTCGACGGACGAAGCATGATCGCCACGCGCGCCCGCCGGCTGTTCCTCGCGTTAGGTCTGGCCGCCACCACCGCCCTGGGTTCCATCGCCACCCCGGCCGCCGCCCAAATCCCCTATTTCCAGAACCTGCTGGCGGCCTCGCAGACCAAGTACGCGGCCGTCGTGGTGGACGCCAAGACGGGCGAGATCCTCTACGCCAAGCATGCCGACAGCCCGCGCTACCCGGCCTCGATCACCAAGGTGATGACGCTCTACCTGACCTTCGAGGCCCTGGCTTCGGGCAAGCTGCACCTGGAGGACCGGGTGACGTTCTCGCCGCACGCCGCGGCCCAGGCGCCGTCGAAGCTGGGCGTGCGCCCCGGCGACTCCATCTCCGTGGACGAGGCCATCGAGGCCATGACCACGCTGTCGGCCAACGACGCCGCCGTCGCCATGGGCGAGAAGCTGGGCGGCACGGAAAGCCGCTTCTCCGCCCTGATGACCCTCCGCGCCCAGGAGCTGGGCATGCAGAACACCCACTTCGCCAACGCCAACGGCCTGCCCGACAGCCGCAACCTGTCGACGGCCCGCGACATCGCCATCATGTCGCGCGCGGTGATGCGCGACTTCCCGCAGTACTACCACTACTTCAGCCTGGAAGAGTTCCCGTTCCGGGGCCGTGAGATCACCAGCCACAACCATCTGCTGGGTCCCGGCGTGGACGGGCTCAAGACCGGCTTCACCAACGCTTCGGGCTTCAACATCGCCGTCTCCGGCGTGCGCGACGACCGCCGCCTGATCGTGGTGGTGATGGGCGGGCCGACCCGCGTGGCGCGCGACCAGAACGCCGAGGACCTGCTGCTCACCGGCTTCGACGTCATGCGCCGCCGCGCCAACGGCGAGAAGATCGTCGTGGCCCAGAACATGTTCGAGCCGACCGAGTTGAACGGCCCGGTGGTGCGCCCGCCGGTGGAACAGGGCGATGGCGACCAGGATTCGCTGAAGATCCAGCTCACCGGCGCGCCCGCCGCCAGGGCCGGCAAGGTCACGGTCGAGACCCGCGCCCACATCACCAAGGCCAAGTGGGCCGTGCAGGTGGGAGAATTCCACTCCAAGTCCGAGGCCCACGCCCAGATCGCCTTGGTCGAGAAGAAGTTCGCCGACCATTTCGACGGCGCCCGCGGCGCGGCCGACAAGGCCGGGCGGCGCTACAAGGCGGTGTTCACCGGCCTGACCGAAACCGACGCCAAGGACGCCTGCCACGCCCTCAAGGCCCGGCGGCTTGCCTGCGTGGTGATCGACCCCGCCTGATCTGACGGGCTGGCGAGCCGGCGCCTTCGAACTCGCCGGGAACTAGTCGCTCAGCAATCGATCGCGTGCGGCGTTGAGCTGCGCCGCGAGGCCCGTCGTGCCGCCCTTGTCCGGGTGGGCCATGCGTATCAACCGGCTGTAGGCGGCCTGGATTTCGTCAGCCGTGGCGTCAGGCCCAACGCCCAGGATCGAGCAAGCCTCCTGACGGCTCATGCCGCGCTCCGGCGGCGGCGGAGGGACGGCCGCCCTCGGCCCGTTGATCCGCGCCGAGGTCACAAGCCACAGGCCCAGGATCACCAGGATGATCGAAATCTCCCAGCCCCCGCGTAGGCCAACGTAGGCGGCCGCCGCGAAGGCCGCGAGCGCGAAGGCGCCGGACAGCAGCCGCCACTCCCGGCGCTTGAACACCGTCTGTCCCCGCCCGAGCCCCACCAACAGCCACAGGATCGCCGCCCCGAAGGCGAGGTAGAGCATGGGCGCCTATTCCGCGGCGATCTGCTCGGCGTCAGAGAAGCCGGAAAGGCCGAGCGCGGTCATCAGGGCCCGCAGTTCCTGGCGCGCGGCCACGTGCTGCAGCGACATGACCACCGGGCGGATCGACGGCGACAGGTCCGCCACCGTCAGGCCGAAGGGGAACAGCTCGCGGTAGATCACCCGGTCGCGCAGGCCTGGGCCGATGCGGAAGCCGACCTTGCGCGACAGCGCCTCGATCCTCTCCTCCAGGCGCTTGCGGTTGCGCGCCTCAGTCGGCGCCAGGCGGTTGCGCAGCACCACCCAGTCGATCTGCTTGCGGTCCTTGACCGCGCGGGCCTTGCGGCTTTCCCAGACCGTCTCGGAATAGAGGCTGTGGCGCTTCAGCTCGAGCGTCACCGGGTCGACCACGCCCAGCATGTCGAAGTCGACGAAGCTGTCGTTCATCGGGGTGACGATCAGGTCGGCCAGGCCATGGGCGGCGCGGCTGATGGCGGTGTCACTGCCGGGGGTGTCGATCAGCACGAAGTCGGCGCGCTGGGCGACGTCGGCGAAGGCGTCCTCGAAGCGGGCCAGGGCCTCGGCGTCGGAGGCCTTGGCCAGGGTCTTGCCATCGGCGCTCAGCGGATGTTCGATCGGCATCGGGGCCGTGACGTCGTTGGCGGCCAGCCACGCGCGGCGGTTGGCGAAGAAGTGGCCCATGGACTGCTGGCGCAGGTCCAGGTCCAGCACCGCGACCTTGGCCTCGGCGTGCAGCAGGGCTGCGGCGGTATGGATGGCGATGGTGGACTTGCCCGCCCCGCCCTTTTCGTTGCCCACCACGATGACGCTGGCCTGCGGCATGGTCTTAAGTCTCCGGAAACGAATCGGCTGAGGGCCGACTCACGTCTGGCCTAGGTGAGCGCGCCGGGCGAAGCGAGGTCAACGCGCCGATGGCCGCCGGCTGTGGATTGGCCGGCGCGGAGGCCTACCAGGCGCCCACTTCGCGCAACTGGCGGGCGAGTTCGGCGGGAACGTCGCCGAAGCTGTCCTGCGCCAGATCGGGCGGCGCATCCTTGCCCTCGAGATAGCGCCAGCCCTGGAAGGCGCGGCGCGGGGTCGGCGCCACGCGCAATGGGGTCTCGTCGAGCGTCACCTCGCAGCGGGCGGCAGGCCCCTCGCCCACCGTGTTCACGTCCAGGATCGCCTGGCGGCAGAGGATCATGCCTTTGAAGACGCGGTAGACCGAACCGCCGTCCATCAACTCCGCCGCCCGCTTGGGCGTCTGCCGGGTGCGCAGGATCCAGGGCTGGCCGGGCGTGTGGGCCGCCCGCCATTCGAGCAGCTCCTCGACCGTGTCGCAGCCGACCACCAGCTTGATCATGTGCAGGACCATGACCTTGGATTAGGTCGCGCCCTCCATTTTGGCCAGAGGGGCTTTGGCCGCAGACGGTCTCAGCCGCCGGCCCAGCTCGGCTTGCGGCGTTCCAGGAAGGCGCGCACGCCCTCCTGGCCTTCCTCGCCGACCCGGGCTGCGGCGATACGCTTGGCGGTCTCCTCCATCAGCCCGTGATCGATCTCGCGGCCGTAGACGTCGCCCACCAGGTCCTTGGCGTCGGCCACCGCGCCGGGCGCGCAGGCCAGCATCTCCGCGCCGATCCGATCCCGCGCGGCGTCCAGCGCCGCGGCGTCGGCCACGACCTCGCTGACCAGGCCGATGCGCAAGGCGTGCTCGGCGTCGAAGGCCCGGCCGCTGGCGAACAGGCCGCGGGCCGCCCGCGGCCCGATGGCGGCCACCACATAGGGGCTGACCGTCGCCGGGATCAGGCCCAGCTTGACCTCGGAGAAGCTGAAGCGGGCGTCCGCCACGGCCACCGCCGCGTCGCACGCCGCCACCACGCCGGCGCCGCCGCCGAACGCCGCGCCCTCCACCAGGGCCACCGTCAGGTGCGGCAGGTCCCAGAGCGCCTTCAGCATGCGGGCCATGGCGAAGGCGTCCTCGCGGTTGTCGGCCTCTGTGCGGTCCACCGCCTCGCGCATCCAGTCGAGGTCGGCGCCGGCGCTGAAGGTCCCGCCCGCACCGCGCAGGAAGACGACGCGCACGCCCTCGGCGCCGCGCAGCGTCTCGAAGGCCTCGGCCATGGCGGAGATCAGGCCGGCGTCGAAGGCGTTCTTCTTGGCCGCCCGGTTCAGGGTCACCGTCACCGCGCCGCTTTCCGTCCCCTCGATCCGCACCAGGTCGGCGGTGGGGCTCACGTCCGGCAACTCGACCAAAGGATCGGCGATGGGGTTCGACATGGCGGGGTCCTTTATCTGCGCGCCAGCTCAGCGTCTCGGGCCGCGCCGCGGCGCCGGCGGAAGCGACCGCGAAGCCATAGCTCCGACTCTCCGGGGGCGATAGGCTCTGCGCCTGTGTCCCGGCTGCCTGACATTCCCGACGAGTCGGCGCTGGCGCGGCTCTTCCATCAGGAGCGCGTGCAGCAGGAATCCACATGGTTCTCCCTGCCTGGCGGCCAGACCCTGTTCTCGGCCGGCGACAGCTCCGAGGAGTTGTTCTTCGTGCGCGCCGGGCGGCTTGGCGCCTTCCGCCGTGAGCCAGGCCACGAGACCCAGTTCCTGGGCGTGATCCGCCCGGGCGAGCCGGCCGGCGAAATGTCGCTGATCGCCGCCGCGCCGCACTCCGCCGACGTGGTCGCCCTGCGCGACAGCGAGATCATAGCCGTGCCGCGCGACGTCTTCTTCGAGGCCTGCGAGGCCGACACCGCGGTGATGATCGAACTCGCCAAGCTTATGATGCTGCGCTCGCGCCAGGCGGTGACAAAGGGCGGGGTCGGCGAGCCCTCGGTGTTCGGCTTCGTCTCACTGGGCCAGACCGGGCCCCTGCGCGCCCTCGTCGACCGCCTGACCCTGGAGATCGCCCGGCTGGGCTACAGCGTCACCACCATCGGCCACGAGGCGCAGAGCGCCCCCACCGAGTGGTTCTCCGACGTGGAGAAGACCCACGACTTCGTCCTCTACGTCGCCGAGGCCGCCGACGGCGGTTGGCGGCAGATGGTGGCCCGGCAGGTGGACCGGCTGTTCCGGGTCGGCCGCGGCGACCGCAAGCCACCGCGGGAAGAGGCCGTCCACGACGTGCCCTCGCCGTTGCAGGCCCAACAGCTCGTCGACCTGATCCTGCTGCAGCCGCCCGACCTGGCGCGGCCGGAGGGCTCCGAGGCCTGGCTGGACGCCGCCACACCGGCGCGCCTGTTCCACGTGCGCCGCGACCACGACGGTGACCTGAAGCGGATCGCCCGTATCCTGACAGGCCAGTCGGTGGGTCTGGTGCTTTCCGGCGGCGGGGCGCGGGCCTACGCCCATGTGGGCGCGGTCCGGGCGCTGCGCGAACGCGGCGTGCCCATCGACTTCGTGGGCGGGGTCTCCATGGGCGCGGTGATCGCCGCCGGCGTCGCCATGGGCTGGACCGATGCCGAGATGGACGAGCGCATCAAGGAGGCCTTCGTCAACACCAGCCCCCTGGCCGACATCGCGCTCCCCCTGCTGGCCATGACCCATGGGCTGAAGGTCAACGAGCGGCTGGCGCACCACTTCGGCGACACCCAGATCGCCGACCTATGGCTGCCGTTCTTCTGCCTGTCCTCGAACCTGACCACGGGCGCCTATCAGATGCACCGCCGCGGCCTGTTGCGCCGGGCGCTCCGGGCCTCGGTCTCGCTGCCCGGCATCCTGCCGCCGGCCATCGACGACAACAATGTGCTGGTGGACGGGGCGGTGATGAAGAACTTCCCCGCCGACGTGATGCGCGCCAGCCAGCTCGGCCCCATCGTCGGCGTCGACGTCACCCAGGGCCGCAGCATCACCGCCGACGACGTGGCGCGGCCGGCCTCGGTCTGGCGCTGGATCTGGTCGGGCGAGTGGAAGAAGGGGCCGCCGATCGTCTCGCTTCTGATGCGCACCGCGACGGTCTCCACCTCCCGCGACCTGACTGCCGCACGCGACGCCACCGATGTCCTGGTGATGCCCGACGTGTCGAAGGTGGAAATCCGCGACTTCAGCGCCTACGCGCCCGCCGTGGCCGAGGGTTACCGCGCCACCCTGGAGGCGCTCGACAAGCTCTCCGTGCCCGTCCAGGCGGTGCGCCGCCGCCCCAGCCTGGACGAGCTTGCGGCGCAGAAGACACGGCCGGCGGCGATCGGCTGAAATGCGCCACGGCGACGTTTGCGTGTGCGCCGGAACCGACCCATATTCGAGATCCTTGCTCAAGCAACTGAAAGGAGGTGATCCAGTGTCTCACCGCAATCAACCGGAAATGTCTGCTGGATCAACGTCCTACGGGGTGGCCCGCTGACGTTGGATCTACGCCGTTTCTACGGGCTGACCTTTCCGTGATCGGTGTGGGCGGGCTGGGAAACCAGCCCGCCCTTTCGATTCTCGGCGTTATCGTTCGGGGCGCTACTGGCGGAAGGCCAGGGTCAGATGGACGGAGCGGCCGGCGCCCACGTTGAGGTGGTTGTCGTCGAGGCCGTCGTAATAGTGCTTGTCGAACAGGTTATCGACGTTGACCTGCAGGCTGAGGTCCGGCCTCAGCTGGTAGCGGGCGAGGACCGAGAAGGTCGCGTAGCCTGGAACCTCCTGGCGGAAGCCGTTCGGGTCGGGAACGGAGGCCGGGACCCGGCTCGAGGAATAGTCCATCCCGCCGCCCATTGTCAGCCGGTCGGTGACGTCATAGGCCGAGAACAGCCGCAGGCTGTTGCGAGGCGCGTCCTGCAACGGCTGGCCGACGTCGTTGTTAGGCGAGGAAATGATCTTGGCGTCCAGATAGGTGTAGCCCGCCAGCACCACCCAGCGCGGGGTGATATGGCCCTGCGCCTCCAGCTCGACGCCCTCGCTGCGCGCCGTGCCGGCGATGGTCTCCAGGCTGGGGTCGGTGGGCGACGGCTCGCGGAAATTATCCTGCACCGTGTCGAACGCCGCGGCCGACAGCAGCAACTGTCGGTGGTTGAACTCCCACTTGATGCCCGCCTCGACGGTGTGCTCCCGCTCCGGCGCCAGGTCCGCCGTCGTGGCGCTCAGCGAGAGGTCCTCAGCCGAGGGGTCGAAGGAAGTGCCGTACATCACGTAGATGCGGCCCGCCGGCGCCGGCTTGTAGACGAAGGCGGCGCGGTAGGACGGCTCGGTGTCGTCCTCGTGCAGGGTGAGCGGGGTCGGCACGGAATTGTGGAAGGTGGCGTCGAAGCGGTCGATGCGGACCACGCCCTCCGCCTCGAACAGCCGGCCATATTCGATGGTGTCGCCGACATAGGCGCCCAGCGTATCGGCGGTGAAGTTCACCTGCGACTTGACCTTCGTCACCCCGCTGAAGAGGGCGTCTTCGTCGGGCGAGATCAGGTTGGTCCCGGGCACGCCGGAATAGCTGTTGGTGGTGGGATCCGAAGTCTGCCGGCCCACCTCGCCGCCGAACACCAGCTTGTGGGTGAGGCCCCAGAGCTGGAACCGGCCGGAGACATCGGCCTGGTCCTCCAGGAAGCTCTCGGTGGATTGCAGGCCGCGCACGGTGCGGGTGACGGTGACCTCGTCGAGCGGCGTGCCGGGCGCGACGATCGGGGTGACGCCTGGCTCGACCCCACGGAAGTTGCGCGAATAGTAGGCGTAGCGGGCCTGGTCGTTGAAGGTCCAGCCGGGCGCCAGGTCCTGCTTCAGGGCGACGGTGGCGATGTCGGCGTTGGTGCGGGCGTAGTCGTCCTTGAAGCCGTAGTAGTTGCCCCAGGGCACGGCCGCCGGATGGCTGACGTTGGTGCCGGAGATGTCGATCCACGGCACGCCGTAGTCCGGCCGGCCCCACTGGGTCTGGTGCATCAGGCCGACGGTGACCTCGGTAGGCGTACCCATGCCGAAGGCCACTACCGGCGAGAGGCCGAAGCGGCTGGTGTAGACCTTGTCGCGGCCCGCCGTTGGCGAATAGTCGGCCATGCCGTTGATCCGCACCGCGCTGGTGGCCGACAGCGGGGCGTCCACGTCGCCGGTCAGCCGCCCCAGGCCTTCGTCGCCGCCGGTCAGGGTGGCGGCCGTGAACCCGTCGAGGCTCGGCTTCTTGCTGACGTCATTGATCGCCCCGCCGGTCGAGCCGCGCCCGAACAGCACCGAGGACGGCCCGGTCAGCACCTCCACCGTCTCCAGGTCGAAGGGGTCGCGGTAGTACTGGCCGAGGTCCAGCTGGCCGTCGCGGTAGATGTCGAACCGAGCGCTGAAGCCGCGGATCTGAACGTTCGTGCCCTGGCCGCTGTCCTCGTCGGCGTGATTGCTGACGCTGGGGTCCAGGCGCAGCACGTCGCGCAGGTCGGTGAGCCCGGCCAGTTGCATCACCTGCTCGGTGATGAGCGTGATGGTCTGCGGGGTCTCAATCACCGGCTCGGTCAGGAGCGGCAGGGCCAGTTTGCGCGGCGCGACCACCTCGACGCCCTGGACGCTCTGCGCCGCCGCCGGCCGCTTCGGCGCGGGCTTGTCCGGCGCCTTGATGTCGACGCCGGAGACCTGGTTGGCGGGGGCCGCGGCGGCCTCGTCCGTGTTGGCGCCAGCTTGGGCCGCGCCGGCTTGCAGTCCCGCAAGGATCAGCACCGCCGCGGGCCACGCCACGGCCGAATCGCGAATAAGACGCCTTCGCAGGTTCATACTGACCGCCCTCATGATCACCCCTTCTACCCGGCCCTTGGCCGCACGCGCACAAGCCGGGACATCGCCATGAGAACTGTGACATTGCCGTGATAGTCGGGGCGGTTGTCGGCCCCTTGCCTTCCCCGGCGCCTGTCGCGAAGGTCGCCGCTCGGCTGATTTGGAGCTTGGGCATGGTGAAGCGGCGTTTGGCGATCCTGGCGGCGGCCTGCGCGTTCGCCGTTCCGGCCCTCGCCGCGTCCGCCGGTCCTCATGGCGACCTCGCGCGCCTCAAGGCCGAGGCCGCGGCCGTCACCATCGTGCGCGACGACTGGGGGATCGCCCACGTGCACGGGAAGACCGATGCGCAGGCGGTGTTCGGCATGGTCTACGCCCAGGCGGAAGACGACTTCAACCGCGTCGAAATGAACTACCTGACCGCCCTCGGCCGCACGGCGGAGGCCGAGGGCCAGGGCGCGATCTGGGCCGATCTACGCTACAGGCTGTTCGTCGATCCCGTTGACCTGAAAGCGAAATACGCCGCCAGCCCGGTCTGGCTGAAGGCGCTGATGAACGGCTGGGCTGACGGGCTCAACTTCTACCTCGCCACCCATCCGCAGACTCATCCGAAGGTCATCCGCCACTTCGAGCCCTGGATGGCGCTGTCTTTCACAGAGGGCAGCATCGGCGGCGATATCGAGAAGTACGTCGCCCTGCCCCAGCTCGAGGCCTTCTACGGCGCCCCCAAAACCGCGGCGGCCAAGATCGAACTGGCCGAGGCCGAGAGCCTGAAGTTCAAGGAGCCCTCCGGCTCCAACGGCATGGCGCTCTCGCCCTCGATCACCAAGGACGGCCACGCCCTCCTGCTGATCAATCCGCACACCTCGTTCTATTTCCGCTCTGAGCTGCAGATGAGCAGCGACGCGGGGCTGGACGCCTATGGCGCGGCGACCTGGGGCCAGTTCTTCGTCTACCAGGGCTTCAACAGCCACGCGGGCTGGATGCACACCTCGACCGGCGCCGACACGGTGGACGAGTTCGCCGAGACCATCGTGCGCCAGGACGGCAAGGCCTTCTACCGCTACGGGGCGGCGCTGCGGCCGGTGACCGTCTCGACCATCACCGTGCCCTACCGCACGCCCGACGGGACCATGGCGTCGAAGGCCTTCACGGTCTTCCGCACCCACCACGGCCCGATCGTGAAGGCCGAGAACGGCAAGTGGATCGCGATCGCCCTGATGAACAAGCCCATCGAGGCCCTGGAGCAGTCCTTCGGCCGCACCAAGACCCACGACCTGGCCTCGTTCCTGAAGGTGGCGGAGCTGGACGCCAACTCCTCGAACAACACCCTGTTCGCCGACGACAAGGGCGAGACAGCGCTCCTGCTGCCGCAGTTCATGCCTAAGCGCGACAGCCGCTACGACTATACGAAGCCCGTGGACGGCGCCGATCCCGCCACCGACTGGCAGGGCATGACGCCCTTCGCGCAGATGCCGAAGGTGATCAGCCCGTCCGGCGGCTGGATCTACAATTCCAACGACAGTCCGTGGCGGGCGGCCGGGCCGGACAGTCCGAAGAAGGCCGACTTCCCCAGCTACATGGACCAGGCCGGCGACAATCCGCGCACGCCGCACGCGGTGAAGGTGCTGAGCGGCCATTCCGGCTTCACCCCGCAGACCCTGATCGACGCGGACTTCGATCCCTGGCTGCCGGCCTTCTCGCGTCTGCTGCCGGGGCTGTTCGCAGCCTACGGCGCCTTGCCCGCTAGCGACCCGATGAAGGCGAAGCTGGCCGATCAGATCGCGGCCCTGCGCGCCTGGGATGACCGCTGGTCGGCGGCCTCGACAGAGACCGCCCTGGCGGTCGGCTGGGGCGAGGCGATGTGGGCCAAGACCGCCGCCGACGCCAGGAAGGCCGGGATGCACGTGGACGACTACATCGCCGAGCGCGCCACGGCCGCCCAGAAGCTGGACGCCCTCGCCGAAAGCGCCGACCGGCTGACCCGCGACTTCGGGAGCTGGAAGGTCGCCTGGGGCCAGATCAACCGCTTCCAGCGGATCGACGACGCCATCGCCCCGCACTTCGACGACGCCCTGCCCTCGATCCCCGTGCCCTTCGCCTCGGCGCAGTGGGGCTCGCTCGCCTCGTTCGGGGCCAAGCGCTATCCCGACACCAAGAAGTACTACGGCTCCAGCGGCAACAGCTTCGTGGCCGTGGTGGAGTTCGGGCCCAGGGTCCGCGCGCGGGCGGTGACGGCGGGCGGCGAGAGCGGCGATCCGGCCTCGAAGCACTTCACCGACGAGGCGCAGCGGTACGCCTCAGGGAACTTCCGCGAGGTCTATTTCTACCCCGACCAGCTCGCCGGCCACGTCGAACGGACCTATCACCCCGGCGGTTGAAACAATTCGTGAGGTCCGAAAGCCGCCACAATCGGGAATTGCGGACGGGGCGGCGGTCGCCGTCGGATAAGGCCAGCCATCAGAGCGCCTTAGGGCGACGCCGGTCTGAGGCTGGACTGTCGGAATTGTCCCGGGGCTGAGCGTCCGCCACAAAATCTCCCTAAGATATCGACGGTTTGCGAGGAACTTTCGCCCACGCCTTGGGAGTTGCCGCCTGCACCATAGCGCAACAAAAGCAGGAGCTCTCCCCATGCTGAAACGCAATCTTTTCGCGGTCGCCGCCCTCGGCGGCGCCCTGACCCTCGCCGGGGCCGCCAGTGCTCAGGCTCCGGGCGGCGCGCCCGGCGGAGCCCCCGGTGCGGCTAGCCCCGGTGCGCCCAGCACCAGCCTGCCCGGCCAGCCGGCCGCGCCCGGCGCGACCAATCCGGGCGTGACGAACCCGAGCCTGCCCGGCGACACGACGTCCTCACCCACGCCTTCAACTTCGCCGAGCGCCCGCAGCGCCGGTGACGCCGGCACGGGCGCGTCGTCAACCAGTTCGACCATGAGCAAGTCGGGCAAGACCAAGGGCGGCAACCCCACCGGCTGCGCGGCCGGATCCTCGACGAGCACGCCCTGCGCCAGCAGCACGCCCCAGGGCAGCGCCCTCGGCGCGACGCCGCACTAAGCGGGAAGACCCGCTGATCCAGCCTCGCGGGCCGCCGGAGCAATCCGGCGGCCTTCGCGCGTCAGAACGAGACGCAGGCGGCCTGGGTGATCAGGAGGACGGAGTCCTGATGGAAGCGGGCCTTGTAGGCGTTGCGCACCGCCTCGACGCGGGCCGGCGCGTCCCGGCCCTTCGGCAGGACGATCAGCACGACCTTGGAGGCTTCGCGGATCAGGCGGTTCTCGTCGCCCTGCCACTGGCCGCCGCCATCCATCACGGTGAGGCCGTCAGGGAACTTCGGCGTCAGCTCGTCGTCCACGAACTTCTGGAAGTCCGCGGCGGTGACCGCGGGCTTGTCGCCGATGTTGCGGCCGAAGAAGAGCTGCGCCGTGCGCCGGGCCTCCTGCCCCGCCGGACAGGCGGGCAGCGGTTCCGGCGGCGGGCGCGGCGCGGTGGCGCACCCCGCCAGTCCCGCCAACCCCACCGTCAGAAGCAGCACGGCCCCCAGCCTGTTCATCCGCCGATCAGCTCCCGTCCGATCAGGAAACGCCGGATCTCATTGGTGCCGGCGCCGATGTCATAGAGTTTGGCGTCGCGCACCAGGCGCTCCACCGGAAATTCCTTGGTGTAGCCGGCGCCGCCCAGCGCCTGCACCGCCTCCAGGCTGACCCGCACAGCGTTCTCCGAGGCCATCAGGATCGCGCCCGCCGCGTCGAAGCGGGTGGTGAGGCCGGCGTCGCAGGCCCGGGCCACGGCGTAGACGTAGGCGCGCGCCGAGTTCAGGGCCACGTACATGTCGGCGATCTTGCCCTGCATCAGCTGGAAACTGCCGATCGGCTTGCCGAACTGCTTGCGCTCGCGGACGTAGGGCAGGACCACGTCCAGGCAGGCCTGCATGATCCCCAGCGGTCCGGCGGACAGCACCGCGCGCTCGTAGTCGAGGCCGCTCATCAGGACGCCGACCCCGCCGTTCTCGGGGCCCATGATGTTCTCTTCCGGGACCTCGCAGTCCTCGAACACCAGCTCGGCGGTGTCCGAGCCGCGCATGCCCATCTTGTCGAGCTTCTTCGAGACGCTGAAGCCCTTGAAATCCTTCTCGATCAGGAAGGCGGTGATGCCCTTGCCGGCCGCGTCGGGATCGGTCTTGGCGTAGACCACCAGGGTGTCGGCATGCGGAGCGTTGGTGATCCAGAACTTGGTCCCGTTCAGCACATAGCGGTCGCCGGTCCTGCGCGCGGAAAGCCGCATGGAGACCACGTCGGAGCCGCTGCCCGCCTCGCTCATGGCCAGCGAGCCCACGTGCTGGCCGCTGATCAGGCCCGGCAGGTAGCGGCGCTTCTGCTCCTCGCTGCCCCATCGGCGGATCTGGTTCACGCAGAGGTTGGAGTGAGCGCCATAGGAGAGGCCCACCGAGGCGGAGGCGCGGGAGACCTCCTCCATGGCCACCACATGCTCGAGGTAGCCCAGGCCCAGGCCGCCGTAGTCCTCCTCGACGGTGACGCCGTGCAGGCCGAGTTCGCCCATAAGCGGCCAAAGCTGGCGCGGGAAGGCGTTGGTCTCGTCGATCTCGGCGGCGATCGGAGCGATCTTGTCGGCGGCGAAGCGGGCCGTGGTCTCGCGGATGGCGTCGGCGGTCTCGCCGAGGCCGAACTCCAGGCTAGGGCCATGGTTAGGGATCATGCCCTGCGCTTAGCATGCGTCGGCCAGCCTCGCGAGCTTGGCCGTGGCGGCTAGCGGCGGTCGCGCGCCTCGCGCTCGGCGGCGCGGCCCAACCGGTCGAGCAACAGGTAGACGGCCACCACGAAGAAGCCGACCCCGGCGATGCCGGCCAGGCCGCCGACCACCTTGGGCCCCAGCCAGGCCGAACCGACGCCCGCGCGCGCATAGGTCGCCCAGAACACCCCGCCGCCGAAGAACACCAGGCCCAGCACCGCCAGGGCCGCGAGCGTCAGGAGCCCGCCTTCCGGGCGTTCCGGCAACGGCTGGACCACAGGCGCGTCGAAGCCGAAGGGCGCCTGGTCGTCGATGACCCGGCGGTCGTGGTCCAAGGGCACGCGGTCGAAAGGGCCGCGGCTGAAGGGGTGGCCCTCGTCATGGTCTTCGTCATGCGGCTCGGCGCCGTCTTCCTCGATGACCTCATCGGCCAGGCGGAAGAGGTCGGGGCCGCTGGCGCTCTCGTCCTGCGGTTCGAATTCCACGCGCGAGGCCCAGGGCGGCGGCGCGGGTTCGTCCTCCGACGCGGCCTCAGGCTCCGGCGCGCGCAGGAAGAAGGGCATCGGATCGTCGAAGGGCGCTGGCGCCTCGGGCTCCGGATCCGGCCTGACCGAGATCGCTTGGGGCGGCGCAAAGTCGGCCTGAGGATGCGGCGTCTCGGGGATGCGTTCGGGATGCGGCTGCGGCCGCACCTCCGCCTCTTCGTGCGACGGTTCGTCGAGCAGGTCGGGATGGGCGGTTGCGGCGGACGCCTCGCCAAACGCCGGCTCATCGGACTCCTGGAAGAGTGTGGAGAGGCGCGCGGTGACCGACTCGGCGGCGGCGCGGGCCGGCCCCTCCGCCGCGTCCTCCTCGGGCGCCACGGGCGGCGGCTCGGGCGCATCCTCGCGTGTCACCACCAGCTGGTCGCCGTCCAAAGAGGTGGTCACCTCCACGGGCTTCTGGACCGGCACGATGTCGTGGGCGTCGGTGTCCAGCAGGGGCTTCAGGATCGGCGACGGCGCCGGGACCCAGACGCCGCCCGGCGGGGTCAGGAACAGCGTCTTCTCGGCGCTGCGGCGGCGCACCAGGGCGTCGACCACGATCCGTTCGCCACCGACATTGGCCTTGCGCCACAGCTCCATGGCGCAGGCCGCCTGGATCAGCGACCCCTCGTTCAGCCGCCGCAGGACGCCGGACTGGTGGAAGCTGTCGAGGCCGATGTTGAAGACGAAGGAGGCGAGCGCATCGAACTGGTTCTGGGTCAGCGTGGCGAACACCGCCTCGTTGACCGCGTGCGCGACGCCGATCAGGTCGTAAAGCAGCAAGGCCTCGGCGTCGTCGGGCGAAACTTCGGCGCCCTGGCGCGCGGTCAGCGTATGGCCATGGCCGATCGTCCAGCGCCCGTCGGGCAGCTGGGCCGCAGTCTTGCGATAGCCCTCGAACCGCTTGATCAGGTCGATCGCGGTCCGGGAGACACGATGGCGAGGCAGCATGACCTCTGACCCAGTTTGAAACACGCGCTGACGCGCCCCGGCCATCACCGGCAATTCCCGGGCCGCCGACTTACGAGGCCCAATCCTTACAATAGGATAAGCGCCGCAATTCCCAGAAGGGCTAAGAATCCGAAGAAGTCGGTCATGAAGGTGACCACCACGACGGACGACACCGCCGGGTCGCGGCCATAGCGTTCCAGGACGATCGGAGCCAGGATTCCGCCCAGGGCGGCGACGAAGAAGTTCGACAGCACCGCCAGGAAGACCACGAGCGCCAACCTCAGGTCGTGCCAGAAGATCCAGGTGGCGACGCCCAAGAGCGCGCCCATGGAGGCGCCCTCGAACAGGCCTACCAGAAGCTCGCGGATGATGACGCGGCGGGCGTTGGCGGCGTTCAGCTCGCGGCTGGCGATGGCGCGCACCGCGACCGTCAGGGTCTGGGTGCCGGCGTTGCCGCCCAGGGACGAGACGATTGGCATCAGGACGGCGAGCGCCGTCAGCTTGGCGATCTCGCCCTGGAAGGCGCCGACCACTGCGGCGGCCACCGCCTCGGTCACCAGGTTGATCACCAGCCACGGCAGGCGCGAACGCACGATGCCGGCGAAGTCGGCGTCGCGGCCCGCGTCGGAGACGCCGGCCAGGGCCAGGATGTCCTCCTCGGTCTCCTCCTGGATGACGCCCACGATGTCGTCGACGGTGATCTGGCCCACCAGCCGCCCGCCGGGCTCGGTGACCGGCGCGGAGATCAGCCGGTACTTGTTGAAGATGTAGGCGACCTCTTCCTGGTCCATATCGACCGGGATTTCCGTCACCTGCTCCATGATCTGGGCGAGCGGGGTGTCGCGCGGCGAGCGCAGCAGGTGGCTGACCGGGCAGGCGCCGACAGGCTTGTAGGCCGGGTCGACCACATAGACGTCGAAGAACAGCTCCGGCAGGTCGCCGCGCTCGCGGCGCAGGTGGTCGATGGTGTGGCCCACGGTCCAGAACTGCGGCGCGGCCACCACCTCGCGCTGCATCAGGCGGCCGGCGGTCTCGTCCTCGTAGGCGAGCGTGGTCTCGATGGCGGCCCGCTCGACGTCGGGCATGGCGGCCAGCACCTGGGCGCGCTTGCCGGCGTCGAGGTCGTCGACCACGCCGGCGGCGTCGTCGCTCTCCATCTCGCCCAGGGCCTGGGCGAGGACCGCGGAGGAGACGTGCTCGAGGATTTCCTCGCGGATCTCGGTGTCGAGGTCGGCCAGCACCTCGCCCAGCAGGTCCGGCTGCAGGTGCGGGACCAGTTCCTCGCGGTCGGCCGCCGAGAGGAAGCCCATCAGGTCGGCGACGTCGGCCGGGTGCAGGGCGCCCAGGAGCTCGCGCAGCCGCTCACTGTCGCCGCGGTCCAACGCGTCGACCACCATCGGCACATAGGCCGGGTTCAGCTCGTAGTTTTCCTCAAGGGCGAGGTCTTCGAGGTCCTCGTCGGTCTCAGGCGGCTCTTTCAGCAGGAGGTCGTCCGTTTCACGGCTCATCGCGGACCTCCCTGGCTGATGTCGGAGCTTAAATCCTAAATGATTCCGGGACCTTGATTCACTGGTGCGGTCGAGAAGACTCGAACTTCCACGGGTTGCCCCACAGCGACCTCAACGCTGCGCGTCTACCAATTCCGCCACGACCGCTCGTGGTGAGGCGCGGGGGGTAGCAAACAGCGACGGCTTTGTGAAGGGCGCCCCCAAAGAGGGTTGTGGGAGACACCCCCGAAGCCGCCCCGAAGCCGCCTACGCCTGGCCGCCGGCCATGAAGTCGTAGACGTTGGCCTCGCGTGTCACGGCGATGGAGATCTTCTCGTCGTTGATCTGGATCTCGCCGCGGGCGATCGGGTGGTTGTTGGCCAGGATCCAGACCTCGTCGTTCACCGCCGTGTCGAGGGGAATCACCGCACCGCGGCCCATGCGCAGCAGCTGCTGCATGGGGAGCGTCGAGCGCCCCAGCACCACCTGGATCTCCACATTGACCGCCTTGACCTGGCTCACGGATACCGCCTTCCGACTACGCGGGCTTTGCGTCTGCCAAGCCCAGGCCCCACATTGGCCCTGACATGCTTGACCGGGTGTTAAACCTAGACCGTAAAGCGCCGATTTTCGGCCGGCAGGACGGCGCCCCGGCAGGCTGGGCGGCCTCCGCCGCGCCCGTGCCCTACCCCGAGGCCGTGGCGGCCATGGAGGCTCGGGCGGCGGCCATCGCCGAGGGCCGGGCCGGCGAGCTGGTCTGGCTCCTGGAGCATCCGCCCCTCTACACGGCCGGCGTCTCCGCCAAGCCGGGCGACCTCCTGGACCCCGGCCGGTTCCCGGTGTTCGACAGCGGCCGGGGCGGCCAGTACACTTATCACGGGCCCGGCCAGCGGGTGGCCTATGTCATGCTCGACCTGACGGCCCGCCGCCGCGACGTGCGGGCCTTTGTCGCGGCCCTGGAGGCCTGGGTGATCGGGGCGCTGGGCCGTTTCAACGTCACGGGCGAGGTGCGCGAGGGCCGGGTCGGCGTCTGGGTGGAGCGCCGCACCGCCGGCGCGCCGGCGCGCGAGGACAAGATCGCCGCCATCGGAGTGAAGCTGCGCCGCTGGGTGTCCTTCCACGGGATTTCCCTGAACGTGGAGCCTGATCTCGGCCATTTCAGCGGCATCGTCCCCTGCGGGGTGACTGAGCACGGGGTGACCAGCCTGGTCGATCTCGGTCTGCCGGTGACCCTCGACGAGGCCGACGCGGCGCTCCGCGCCAGCTTCGAAACGGTGTTCGGGCCGACCGTCGCGGACACAGCCCCGCTCTAGGCGCCACCCCCGAGTCGATGCGATGGAAGCGACGATGTCCGATCGCGTCCCGCTTCGCCGCCCGCGCCTGCCCCGCCGCCTGGGTCTCGCCGCAGCCCTCATGGCCGCCGCCGCCCCGGCGCTCGCCCAAGGGGTCATCGTCAGCTATCCGGCCTCCCGCTCGCTGGCCGACGTGGGCGCCTGGCTGCAGCGCGACACGCCTTTGCAACTGCCGCAGGTGATCGACGTCAGCCCGTCCGCGGTCACCGCGGTGCTCGCCGCGGCGCCCACCGGCGCGCCGCGCGGCTTCGTCGCCCAGATCAGTTCCGAGGCCGTGGACCCGCAGATCGCCAGCCGAGAGGGCATCGCCTCCTGGAGCATCCCCGTCGACGTCGATTGCGACCGGCGGATGGTGCGCCTGGGTCCGATGACCGGCTACCGCAGCCGCGACCTGGCCACCGACCCCAAGGTGGTGCGCGAGGCCGACGTCACCTGGGTCAGCCCGACGGCCAGCGCGCCCCTGGGCGCGGTGGTCCGCGCGCTCTGCGACCGCGACTACCACCGCCCCTTCGCCGGCAAGACCAAGCTCGCCGCCGCCAAGCCGCCGCCGGAGACCGGGCGGGCGACCCGCAACCCGGCCGCCCCGACTCAGGCTCAGGCTCAGGCTCAGGCCGATGCGCCGGCGCTGCGTCCAACCCTGGCGCCCGCCCCGTCGTCAGCCCCGTCGCCTGCGATCGCCAAAGCCGCGCCGGCGCCGAAGGCCGAGCCGGCCCCGTCCGCGCCGCTGAAGGGCGGCGGGACCATCGCCGTGCAGATCGGCGCCTCGCCGAGCCGGCCGGACATCGAGGCGCTGCTGGCCAAATTCAAGAAGGCGCACGCGGCGGAACTGACCAACCTCACGCCCAACGTCGCCACCGCGCAGGTCGACGGCAAGACCGTGAACCGGGCGCTGATCTCGGGCTTCGCCACCAACGCCGAGGCCAACGCCTTCTGCAAGGCGCTGGAAGCCTCCGGCCAGGCTTGTTTCATCCGCCGCTGATCGCGGTTTGACGCCGCCGCTGGCGCGCGCATTGTTGCGCCGCAGCTAAAACGGGGGCGATAGGTGAACGGACTCAATTTCGCAGCGCTGGCCTGCGCCGCCGGCCTCGCCGCCATGCCGGCCTGGGCGGCGGATGCGCCGAAGGCGCCCACCATCGACCAGTCGCTGGAGATGGCGAGCTTCGGGTCGCCGAAGATCTCACCGGACGGCAAGAAGGTGGTCTACGAGGTCACCACGACCAACTGGGACACCAACGCCTTCGAAACCACGCTGTGGATGGCCGACGCCGCCGCCGGGGGCCGGCCACGCCGCCTGACGCTAGCGCAGAAGTCCAGCAGCGACGCGGCCTGGTCGCCGGACGGGCGCTGGATCGCCTTCCTTTCCGACCGTCCCGGCGCCTTGCCGAAATCGCCCGTCGACAAGAAGCAGCTCTACGTCATGCCCGCCGACGGCGGCGAGGCCCAGCAGGTCGCCGTCTTCGAGAAGGGCGTGAACAGCTTCGAGTGGTCGCCACAGTCGAACAGCCTGGCGGTCGCCGCGGAGGTCCCCGATCCCAAGGCTCTGAAAGACCGCAAGGAGGCCTTCGGCGATTACCACGTCATCCATGCGGACTACGGCATGGTGCAGCTGTGGCTGGTGCGCTTGCCTGAAACCGACACCGCCGGGCGGGCGCTGCCGCCGCCCGCGCCGGTCCCGATCACCGAGGACGAGACCTTCAGCGTCGGCGAGTTCTCCTGGGCGCCGGACGGGCGCACCCTCGCCTTCTCCGCCCAGCGCGACCCGGACCTGATCTCGGCCTTCACCAGCGCCATCTACACCGTCGCCGTTTACACCAAGACGGTGAAGAAGATCGTCGACGCACCCGGGCCGAACACCGACCCGCACTGGTCGCCGGACGGGACGCAGATCGCCTTCCGCGCCGCGCCGGGCGCCAAATACTTCTTCTACGCCAACCAGAAGATCGCCGTGGTCGGCCGCGACGGCGGCCCGGTGAAGGTGGTCGATCCGGCCTTCGACGAGGACGCCGCCGTAGTCCGCTGGGCGCCGGAGGGCATCTATTTCAGCGCCCGCAAGGGCGTCGAATCCCACCTCTATCTGGACGATCCGGCGACCGGGACCGCTAAGCTCGTGCCCTTACCGGGCACGGAGATCGCCAGCCGCTTCAGCTTCTCCAAGGACTTCCAGAAGGTGGCCTACCTGGGCGCCAACGCCAACGCCTACACCGAGGTCTACACCCAGCTCCTGGGTGGCGGCGTCGCGGTGAAGCTGACCCGCGGCGGCGACCAGGTCGGCGGCCGCGCCATCGCGCGGCGCGAGGTGGTGTCCTGGAAATCCGGCGACGGGACCCGCGTCGAGGGCGTGCTCTACACCCCCGCCAACTTCGACCCGGCGAAGAAATATCCGCTGCTGGTGGTGATCCACGGCGGGCCGACAGGGATCGATACGCCGTCGATCAGCGCCGACCGCTACTATCCGATCGAGCGGTTCGTGGAGAAGGGCGCGGTGGTCTTGCGGCCCAACTACCGCGGCTCCGCCGGCTACGGCGAGAAGTTCAGGTCGCTCAACGTCCGCAACCTGGGCGTCGGCGACTATGCCGACGTGATCAGCGGCGTGGACTCCCTGATCGCCAGGGGCTTCGTGGACAAGGACCGGGTCGGCGCCATGGGCTGGAGCGAGGGCGGCTACATCTCGGCCTTCATCACCACCTCGTCCGACCGGTTCAAGGCGGTCTCGGTGGGCGCCGGCATCTCCGACTGGATGACCTACTACGCCAACACCGACATCACGCCTTTCACCCGCCAGTACCTGTTGGCCACGCCCTGGGACGACCCGAAGATCTACGCCAAGACCTCGCCGATCACCTATGTGGCCAAGGCCAAGACGCCGACGCTGATCCAGCAGGGCAGCGCCGACAAGCGCGTGCCGGTGGCCGACAGCTTCGAGCTGCGCCAGGCGCTGGAGGACCACGGGGTGCCGGTGAAGATGGTGCTCTATGACGGCTTCGGCCACCCCATCAACAAGCCCAAGCAGCAGCGCGCGGTGATGGAGGAGAACGAGAACTGGTTCGGCCACTACATCTTCGGCGAGCCGCTGGCCCCGGCGCTGACGCCCGCGCCGCCGAAGAAGGCCGCGGCGGACTAGATCGTCAGCGCCGGCCGCAGCGGGTTGGGGCCATAGCGGTTGGCGCCGGCCTCGCCCGGCATGGCGCCCAGCTCCACGCCCGCCCAGACCAGCACCAGGGTGAAGATGAAGTCGAAGAAGCTGAGCGGCTGGGGCCAGACGGCGACGATGGCGGCCAGCACCAGGGCCGCCCACCAGCCGGAACGGCCGCGGTCGTGCAGGCGCTTCGAGAGCACGCAGGCCGCGCAGTAGAACAGCGGCGGATAGACGAACCAGCCGGTGATCCAGTGCAGGGCGACACCGGCGACCGCCTCATAGAAGACCGCGATCAAAAGCAGCGCGCCGGCGGCGGTCAGCGACGGCATGCGCGCCGCGCGGCCATCGGCCGAGAAGAACAGCTCGCTCCAGTCCGTCTGGCCGTTCATGCGAGGCCCCCGAGATTCGCGGACGCCAGCATAGCGCGGCCGGCCCGACTCAGGCGAATTCGACCAGCACCTCGTCGGCTGCGACGCTGTCGCCGGCCGCGGCGTTGACCGCCTTCACCGTGCCATCCCGCTCGGCGCGGATGATGTTCTGCATCTTCATCGCCTCGATGACGGCGACCGCCTCGCCGGCGCGGACCAGCTGGCCCACGGCGACGTCGAGGGTCACCACCAGGCCCGGCATGGGCGAAAGCACCATCTTGGAGGTGTCGGCCGCCTGTTTGGGCGGCAGCTTCTCGTGCAGCTCGGCGATGCGCGGGGTCAGCACCAGCACCTGGGCCGAGGCCGCGCGGTGGCGGATGCGGAAGCCCTCCGGCGCAGGCTCGACCTGGGCGGTGAAGGCCCGGCCGTCCAGCACCCCGCGGAAGGTGGGTTTGCCCGGCCGCCAGTCGACGCCTTCGAGCCGCAGTGTACGCCCGTCCTCCAGGAACTCCACGGTCAGCGCTTCGCCGTTGGTCACCCGCACCAGGCGCCGTTCGCCTGCCTCGATCACCACCCAGTCGTCGCGCAGCAGCTCCGGCGCGGCGCGGCGGGTCAGGGTGCGATGCATGGCGCAGGCCACGGCGGCCATCAGGTCGCGCTGGAAGGGTGTCGGCGCGGTCCCCCAGAAGCCGTCCGGGAACTCGTCCTTGATGTAGTTGGTCGAGAGCTTGCCGGAGCGGAACCGCTCCTGGTCCATCACCGCGGCCAGGAACGGGATGTTCTGGCCCAGGCCCTCGATGTGGAAGTCCTCCAGCGCTCGGCCCATGGCGTCGATGGCCGCCTCGCGTTCCGGCGCCCAGGTGGACAGCTTGGAGATCATCGGGTCGTAGAACATCGAGATCTCGTCGCCCTCGCGCACGCCGGCGTCATTGCGCACGGTGGCCTTGGCCGTCTCGCCCTCGGCGGGCGGATTGTAGCGCACCAGGCGGCCGATGGAGGGCAGGAAGCCGCGGTAGGGGTCTTCCGCATAGATGCGGCTCTCGATGGCCCAGCCCTTGATCTTCAGGTCGCCCTGCGCGAACGGCAGCGGCTCGCCGTGGGCCGAGCGGATCATCTGCTCGACGAGATCGATCCCGGTGATCAGCTCGGTCACCGGATGCTCCACCTGCAGGCGGGTGTTCATCTCCAGGAAAAAGAAGCTCTTGTCCTGGCCGGCCACGAACTCGACGGTGCCGGCGCTGTCGTAGCCGACGGCCTGGGCCAGCGCGACCGCCTGGGCGCCCATGGCCGCGCGGGTGGTCTCGTCCAGCAAGGGGCTCGGCGCCTCCTCGATGACCTTCTGGTTGCGCCGCTGGATCGAGCACTCGCGCTCGAACAGGTGGACCACGTGGCCGTGCTTGTCGCCCAGCACCTGGATCTCCACGTGCCGCGGGCTCTCGATGAACTTCTCGATGAAGATGCGGTCGTCGCCGAAGCTGGCCTTGGCCTCGGCCTTCACCGCCGGGAAGCCCTCCTCGACGTCCTGGCGGGTCCAGGCGACGCGGATACCCTTGCCGCCGCCGCCGGCCGAGGCCTTGATCATCACCGGATAGCCGATCTCCTCGGAGATCCTGATCGCGTGGGCCGTGTCGTCGATCTCGCCCACATGGCCCGGCACCACCGAGACGTTGGCGCGCGCGGCGAACTTCTTCGATTCGATCTTGTCGCCCATCGCCTCGATGGCGTGCGGGTTGGGGCCGATGAAGACGATCCCCTCCTCGGCGCAGCGCTTGGCGAAGCCGGCGTTCTCCGACAGGAAGCCGAAGCCCGGGTGGATCGCCTCGGCGCCGGTCTCGCGGCAGGCGGCGATGATCTTGTCGGCCACCAGATAGGACTGCGCCGCCGGGGCTGCGCCGATGAAGACGCCCTCGTCGGCCATCTCCACGGCCATCGAATCGGCGTCGGCGTCGGAATAGACCACCACCGTGGCGATCCCCATCCGGCGGCAGGTCTTGATGATGCGGACCGCGATCTCCCCGCGGTTAGCGATAAGGATCTTCGAAAACATCTACGCCCGCACCCCAGCCTCACTTCCGAACAGCAGGCCGGGACCTTAGATTGCTCGTCATGAGCACGCCACAACTCTCCCCGTCCCAACTGTCCCCCAGCGGCTTCGACCTGACCCCGCCTACCGCAGAGGAACGCAAGGCCCTGGAGGCCACGCTGACCCGCGAGGAGGCCGAGGTCCTCTTACACCACGGCACCGAGGCGCCATTCTGCGGCGGCCTGCTCGATCAGAAGGACGCCGGCGTCTACTGCTGCCGGCTCTGCGGCCTGCCGCTGTTCGAGCACAAGACCAAGTTCGAGAGCGGCACCGGCTGGCCCTCGTTCTGGGCGCCGGTGGACGAGACCCATGTGAAGGGGATCGAGGACCGCTCCTACGGCATGCTGCGCATCGAGACGACCTGCGCCCGCTGCGGCAGCCACCAGGGTCACGTCTTCCCCGACGGCCCGCCGCCCACCCGGCTGCGCTACTGCATCAACTCGGTGTCGCTGGAATTCGTCCCTTACGGCGCGCCCCTGCCCGACCGCCTGCACCGCGGCGAAGGCCTGGCGAAGGCAAGCGCGCCGGCCGCCTGACCGCCTTCCTGTCCTCATCCTCCGGTCGCCCGAAGAGGCGATCCGGGGACCCCAAGCTGAACCGGCCCACCGGCGACTCAACTTGGGTCGCCCGGACAAGCCGGGTGATGACGACGCTGGGGGGCTAGTTCTTCTTTCCCGCCATGGACTGCCCAGCGCCTGCGCCGCCCGTGCCCGTCTCCACCGGGTCGCCGGCCTCGCGGATCTGTTGGCCGAGGACGCTATCGCCGTAGCCGGAGCTGGGCGTGGTGAAGTAGTTGCCCTTGGCGATCCGCAGGTTGTTCTGCACGTGGTTCACGCCGGAGATGTCCTCCACCAGGCGCTCGGCGCGGTGCTTGGCCTCGCGGCTGTCCACCGTGCCTGACAAGGTCACCTCACCGCCGGAGACCGACAGTGAGATGTTGGAGGCGTCGAGCCAGTGGTCGTCGGTCAAGCGCTCGTGGGCGTCGTCGTTGATCCGTTCGTCGGCGCGCTTGTAGCCCTGAGGGCCACGCCCGCGATGGGCGCCGCGGGCGTCGCCGCCCTCGAACATCCGGCCTTCGCCGCCGGCGTTGAACCAGCCCGCCACCTTTTCGCCGGCCCGGTGCAGGAAGTCGCCGGCGTTCCGGCCCGCGTCCTCGAAGCGTTGGGTGCGGGCGCGGTCGGGGGTCTCGCCGCGGCCGCCGTCGCCATAGCCGCGCTCGTAGTCGTAGCCGCCGGCGCCGCCGCTGGCCGCCCGATTGAAGTCGCGGCCGTAGCCGGTCGGGTCCCGGCTGCGGTCCTCGCCGCGATAGGCGCCGTAGCCCGGCTGACCGAAGCCCTGCTCGTGATAGCGGTCGCGGGTGGGGCTGTAGCCGGCGTCATAGCCGCCGGGGACGTCGCCGTACTCGACGCCGCCCTGGCCGTATTCCTCGCGGTGGACCCGGCCCGCGCCGTCGTCGCCGTAGAACCGGCCGCCATCGGCATAGGCGCCGCCGCGGCGATAGTCCTGGCGGCTGACGCGCGGGGGATCGCCGTAGCCGCCCTGGCGCATGGCCGGGCTGACGCCGCCGTAGTGCGGATCCTGCCAGCCGCGCGCGGCCGAGCCGGAGCGGGTCTCGCCTGACGCATAGGCGCCCGATCCGGCGCGGCCATAGCTGGCCCCGCTTTCGCGCTCACCGAACACCCGGTCGCGGCCGCCGCGCTGCGCCGCGTAGGCGTCGGGGCGGTCATCGGCGTCCCAGGTGCGGTCCTCGTCATAGCCCGAGGCCCCTTCAAGGCCCCGCCCGTCGCGTTCGCGGATCCGCCGCTCGCGGTCGTCCATCCAGTTGCTGCCGGCCATGGGAAAGTCCTCCGTTCGTGTGGGGCGTTTGCTGCCCCCACAACCGGAGCCGTCCGGCAGAGGTTCCGGGAAAACCGACCCTAGAGCGGAATGTTGTCGTGCTTCTTCCAGGGGTTCGACAGCGTCTTGCCCTTGAGGTTCTTCAGCGCCTTGACGATCCGCCGGCGCGTGCCGTGCGGCATGATCACGTCGTCGATGTAGCCGCGCGAAGCGGCCACGAACGGATTGGCGAAGCGGGCCTTGTACTCAGCCTCACGCGCAGCGATGGCGTCCGGGTCGCCGATCTCGGAGCGGAAGATGATCTCCACCGCGCCCTTCGAGCCCATCACCGCGATCTCGGCGGTGGGCCAGGCATAGTTGATGTCGCCGCGGATGTGCTTTGAGCTCATCACGTCATAGGCGCCGCCATAGGCCTTCCGCGTGATCAGGGTGATCTTCGGCACGGTGGCCTCGGCGAAGGCGAAGAGCAGCTTGGCGCCATGGCGGATCAGGCCGCCCTGCTCCTGCTTGGTCCCCGGCATGAAGCCCGGCACGTCGACGAAGGTGATCAGCGGGAATTCGAAAGCGTCGCAGAAACGCACGAAGCGCGCGGCCTTGCGGGAAGCGTCGATGTCCAGCACCCCGGCCAGCGCCAGGGGCTGGTTGGCGACGATGCCCACCGGCTGGCCGTCCAGCCGCGCGAAGCCGCAGACGATGTTCTTGGCGAAGTCCGGGCTGATCTCGAAGAAGTCGGCCTCGTCGACCACCTTCAGGATCAGCTCCTTCATGTCGTAGGGCTTGTTCGGGTTGGCCGGCACCAGGGTGTCGAGGCTCATCTCGTCGCGGTAGGCCTCGTCGAAGCTCTCGCGGATCGGCGGCTTCTCGCGGTTGGAGAGCGGCAGGAAGTCCACCAGGCGGCGGACCTGGGTCAGGGCCTCCAGGTCGTTCTCGAAGGCGCCGTCGGCCACGCCGGACTTCATGGCGTGGACGCGGTAGCCGCCCAGCTCCTCGTGGCTGACCTCTTCGTGGGTGACCGTCTTCACCACGTCGGGGCCGGTCACGTACATGTAGCTCGTGTCCTTCACCATGAAGATGAAGTCGGTGATGGCCGGCGAATAGACGTCGCCTCCGGCGCAGGGGCCCATGATCACGCTGATCTGCGGGATGACGCCCGAGGCCAGCGTGTTCTCCAGAAAGATGTCCGCGTAGCCCGCCAGGCTCTCGACGCCTTCCTGGATGCGCGCGCCGCCGGCGTCGAATAGGCCGATGATCGGGGCGCCGACCTTCAGCGCCTGCCGCTGGACCTTGAGGATCTTCTGGGCGTGCGCGCCGCTGAGCGAGCCGCCGAACACCGTGAAGTCCTTGGAGAAGACGAAGACCACCCGGCCGTTGATCCGGCCCCAGCCGGTGATCACGCCGTCCCCGGGGATCTTCTGGTCGGCCATGCCGAAGTCGGTGGCCCGGTGCTCGACGAACATGTCGAACTCCTCGAAGGAGCCCTCGTCGAGCAACAGGTCGACGCGCTCGCGCGCGGTCAGCTTGCCCTTGGCGTGCTGGCTGGCGATACGCCGCTCGCCGCCGCCGACGCGCGCGTCTTCGCGCCGCTTCTCAAGCTCTTCGAGAATCTGCTTCACGCGGAAAAGGCCCCTTCCCTGAACGGAAGAAGGGGTAGAGCGCGGCCGCCCAGGTGGCAAGCTTAGGCCGGAGGCCTTAGGCCCGCAGGTCGATCAGGCTGCGGTAGAGGGCCTGCTGGGTGGTCTTGAGCTGCAGCACCGGCAGGGGCGCGGCGGTCCCAGCCGGCGGCGGGGGCGCGTCGTCCGCGTCGCCGTCGAAGTCGTACAGCAGGCGGCCGAGGGTCTGGGCGGTTTCGGTGCGCACCGTCGCCGGCGAGGTGGCGCTGAGCTGTTCCTGCGCCTGCATCAGGGCCGTCATGGCGGCCGGCCCGAGCGCCACGGCGGTGGCGATGTGCGGGACCGGCGCGGGCGGCGGCTGGTCCTGCAGCGAGGGGGCCTGGGCCGTCGGCGTCACGGCGCGCGCCGTCATCCCCTGTATCAGGGTGGGACGGCTGAAGGATGTGACCGTGGCGATCACAGGTTGCAATCCGCTCCAATCCGGCACGGGCGCCGGGGGGTTCGGACAATCTGTCGCAAGTTCCAGGCCGAACGCGGTTCACCGACCTGATTAGATGAACAGACCCTCGAACCAACGCTGCAACAGCACCGCCTCGCCGCGCAGGCGCTCGGTGCGTTCGGCCGCCTCGGCGTCGATCCCCCACTGCTCTTCCTGCCACGCCTCATCGAGGCGCGAGAGGTCGAAAGCCGCCTCGCCGCTCAGCCAGCCGCGCTGCAGGGCGATGGCCAGGACCGCCGAGCCGAACAGGGGCGCGCCGAAGGCCAGGCCCGTGAGCCCGAAGTTGTCCAGCGCCAGGGCCAGGGCCTTCACCCGCGCCAGGGTCTCCGGCGGCTGCGGCTGGTGGACGATGCCGTCCGCCGGGAGGAAGGCCAGTCCCAGCTCGGCCTCCGCGCGGCCCAGCACCGGGCCCCAGAGCGCCTGCTGGCGCACCCGCAGGCCCACGGGCGTCTCGGCGTAGTAGCAAAGCAGGTCGGAGGCGGCGTAGTCGGCCACCGACTGGGCCGTGGCCTCGCGGGCGGCAGGCACAGCCTCCAGCGCGGTGTTGGCCAGGCGCGTCACCGGCATGGCCGCCAACTCCAGGACCTCGCCCTGCCCGGCCCACTCGCGCGCCACCTGCTGGGCCAGCGCCTCGGTGGGCAGGACCACCGGCGCGCCCTTGAGGCTCTTCAGGCCCCGGCCGTCGAGCAGGATTGAAAAGCCGCCGTTCATCTCACCGACAGAAACGTCGGCGTAGAACCGTCTCGGCCTGTCGCCGGGTTCGTGAAATCCTCGCGCCAAGCTTGAGTAGCTCCGTAACGTCCCGGCCCGCATTGCGCCGCTTTTGAGTGACATGATCGCGGTCGGGGATAAGCGCAAGGAGACCATACAGGTGGCGCTTGCCGATCAGGACATGATGGCCGCGATCGCGGTCACCCGTTTCGGCCTCGGGGCCAAGCCGGGTGAGCTCGCCCAGGCGCGCCAGGACCCGCAGGGCTTCCTCCGCAGCCAGATCCGCCGCTCCGGCGCCGACCAGCCGGTGGGCGGGGCCGCGAGCACCGGCCAGCGCATGGCCGAGTTCCGCGACTTCCGCCGTGAACGCCGCGAGGCCCGCGTCGAGAAGACCGCCGATGTGAAGCCGGCCTCCGCACAGATGACCGGCGCCCAGATGGACGCCGCCAATCCGGCCATGGCTGACGGCGCGGGCGGCAAGCGCGAGGCCTTGGATCCGGTCAAGCAGATCGGCAATGTCCTGCGCAAGGACATCGCCGCCGACTTCGGCGCCCGCGCTCAGTTGGCCGCCACCACCGATGCGGCCTTCCGCGAGCGCTGGACCCTGTTCTGGGCCAACCACTTCACTGTCTCGGCCTCCAAGGCGGTCACCGGCACGGTGATCGGGCCCTTCGAGGAAGAGGCGATCCGGCCGCACGTCTTCGGCCGGTTCGACGCCCTGCTGGCCGCAGCCGAGACCCATCCGGCCATGCTGACCTACCTCGACCAGATCCAGTCGATCGGGCCGGACAGCCAGGCGGCGCAGATGATGCGCAACGGCGCGGGCCGGTTCGGAGCGGCCCGCCTGCAGCCCGCCGTCCAGCGCACCGCCGGCCTCAACGAGAACCTCGCCCGCGAGATCATGGAGCTGCACACCGTGGGCGTGAACGGCGGCTACACCCAGGCCGACGTCACCGAGTTCGCCCGCGCCATGACCGGCCTCTCCATCGGCGGCCAGCGCGATCCGGGCTATGGCGCGGCGGTGTTCCGCGAGGCGGCGCATGAGCCCGGCGAGCGCACCGTCATGGGCGTGCGCTATGACGAGCGCGGCAAGGAGCAGGTCAGCGCCATCCTCAGCGACCTGGCCGCCAAGCCGCAGACCGCCCGGTTCATCTGCGGCAAGCTCGCCCGCCACTTCGTGGCCGACGACCCGCCGCCGGCCCTGACCGCCCGGCTGGAAGCCGCCTGGACCGCCAGCCAGGGCGACCTGGCCACGGTGGCCGCCGCCCTGATCGCCGCGCCGGAAGCCTGGGACCCGCGCCCCGCGAAGTTCAAGACGCCCTATGAGTTCATCGTCTCCAGCTACCGCGCGGCGGGGACGGAGCCGATGGGCTTCCAGCAGCTCGGCCCGATCCTCACCGCGCTCGGTCAGAAGCCGTTCTCGCCCGCCTCGCCCAAGGGCTGGCCGGACGACGCCGGCTCGTGGGCGGCGCCCGACGCCATCGTCAAGCGCATGCAGTTCGCCCAGAACTTCTCCACCCAGGCCGTCGACGGCCGCGATCCCTCGGCGCTCGCCGTGGCCGCGCTCGGCGAACGCCTGCGGCCCGAAACCGCCAAGGCCATTTCCCGCGCGGAATCCCGCGCCGAGGGCTTCGCCCTCCTGCTGATGTCGCCGGAGTTCCAACGCCGATGAACGCGCCCCTGAACTTGTCCCGCCGCGGGGTGCTCGCCAGCGCCGCCGGCTTTGGCCTGTCGCTGCAGCTGATGGCCGTCCCGGCGATGGCCGCCGATGGCGACCTGAACAAGCGCAAGGTGATCGTGGTCATCTGCCGCGGCGGCATGGACGGCCTGAGCGTCGCCCCGCCCATCGGCGATGGCGAGTATCATGGGCTTCGCGGCGGCCTGGCGCTCACCGACGCCGCCCTGCCGGTGGACGGGACCTTCGCCTTGCACCCGCAGCTCACCAGCGTCCACGCGCTCGCCAAGGCCGGCGAGGCGCGGATCGTCCCGGCCATCGCCACCCCTGACCGCGCCCGCTCGCACTTCGAGGCGCAGGACGTCCTGGAGACCGGCGCGGCCGGGGTCTATTCGACGACCTCCGGCTGGCTGAACCGCGCGGTGGAGACCATCTCGGTCCACCGCAAGGTCGACGCCCTGTCGGTGGGTCCGACCGCGCCGCTCATCCTGCGCGGCAAGGTGCAGACCGCCTCCTGGTCGCCGGGCCGCTCGGTGGACGCCGAGGCGCGGCTGCCGACCCTGCTGCAGGACCTCTACCGTGACGACGACCTGCTGGGCCCGGCGCTGGCCCGCGGACTCGCCACCGAGACCATGGCCAAGGACGCCACCGCGGGCCTCTCGGGCGCCCAGCCCAGCGGCATGATGGGCATGGTCGGCTCGTCCGCCGGCGCCGGGGCAGGTCCCAAGGCGGGCGCGGGCGGCGCTCAGCCGGGCCGTGAGGCGGCCAGGACGCTCGGCCAATCCCTGGCCGGCTTCATGCGCGAGCCCGGCGGCCCCACCGTGGCCGCCATCTCGCTCGATGGTTTCGACAGCCACGCCAACCAGGCCAACCTCCTGACCCAGCGCCTGGCCTATCTCGACGCGGTGCTGGACGGCGTCCACCAGGGCCTCGGCCCGGAATGGAAGAACACCGTGGTCCTGGTCGCCACCGAGTTCGGCCGCACCGCCCGCGCCAACGGCACCGGCGGCACCGACCATGGCACCGGTTCCACGGCCCTGATCCTGGGCGGGGCGCTGAAGGGAAACGGCATCGTCGGCGACTGGCCGACGCTGAAGCAGCAGGCCCTGTTCGAGAACCGCGACGTGGCCCCGACGCTGGACATGCGCGGCCTCTTCAAGGGCGTCCTGGCCGACCACATGGGCGTCGACCGCACGGCCCTTGAGACCACCGTCTTCCCGAACAGCGCCGCGGCCCGGCCGGTGACGGGGCTGGTTTAGCCCCTACTTCGGCACGGCGTCGAAGGCGACGGTCAGCCGGGACTCGTCCGTCGTGAACGGCACCGTGCCGTGCCACATGTAGGACGGGAACAGCACCAGACGGCCAGGCTTGGGCCGCACGAAATGCTCCGGCGGCAACGGCGGACTGGTCATGAAGGGCGGCTGGCCGAAGCGGATCCAGCCCTGCCGGTCGGCGGTCTCCAGCGCCGCGTCCGGCGTCTCCACATAGAAGGCCGAGGACAGCCAGCCTTCCGGATGGAAGTGGTCGCGGTGGAAGCCGCCGGGCCGCAACCGCACCGACCAGGCGCCCTGGATGCGGTAGTCGAGGGTGTTGCGGCGGCGCAGCGGATCGTCGCCAGTTCCCAGCTTGGCCATGTGCTCGCGGATCGGGGCGTCGATCGCCTCGAAGAAGGCCTTGATCGGCGGGGCGTTGGAGCCGGAGAGCAGGTGCATGCTCTGGCTGCCGTGGCGCAGCGACTGGTTGGTCGGATGCTGCTGGTAAAGATGTACTTCTTTCAAGGCCTTGGCGAGATCGCTCAAGAAGGCTTCGAGGCTGGGCCAGCCCTCCGGCGTCGCCAGATCATAGGCGCCCACCACCTTGTCGTAGTCGCAAAGCTCGCCGTAGAGCGGATCGCCGGCGGCGCGCGCCGCGACGGCCGCCCAGCCCCACAGGGATTGGTCGCCGGGGAAGTCCGCCAGCACGGCGCGCAGCTTGGCCAGCGCGACATCCGCCCGGCCCTGGGCCAGGTCGACGATGGCGGCGAGCTGAACCACGCTGCGTGAAGCGGGGTCGATCCCCTCGGCCAGGCGGACGTAGCGCTCGGCGTCCTCGATTCGCTCCAGGCGCAGGGCGAACTCCCCCGCCCCGAGCGCGATCAGGAGCTCGCCCGGCATCTTGCGGGTCGCCGCGTCCAGCAGGGCCATCGACCGTTCCGCATTCCCCGCCGCTTCATAAAGCGTCGCCTTGGCGAGCAGCAGCGGCGTCGGGTGCGCGCCGGCGTGGAAGGCCGTGTCCAGCACCCCGTCGGCGGCGGCCACATCGCCGCGCCGCATCCAGATGTAGTTGGCGTACTCGGCGGCCACTTCGGTGACGGCCGGCGCGCGCAACAGGCTCTGGTGATAGGCGTACTCGGCCCGTTCGTGGTTGCCCGCCGCGCGCAGGGCTCGGGCGTAGACCGCGAAAGTCTGCGGCGAATCCATGCCGAGGCGGAACGCCTGCTCGCAGGCCTCCACCGCCTCCTGCGAACGGCCCAGATCGTCGAGGGTGGCGGCGTAGTTATGCCAGGCGATGGGACTGTCCGCGAACCGGTCGATGGCCTGCAGGTCGAAGGGCAGCGCTTCCTCGCGACGGCCGACCAGCTTCAGGGCCGCAGAATGCGAGGCGAGCGCCAGGTGGCTGGGCGCCGGCCCGGCGGCCAAGCCCGCGGTCAACGCCAGCGCCGCGTCCACCTGGCCCTGGCCCATCAGGGCCTCGGCGCGTTCGATTGTCGCCTGCTCACTCATCGGCGGCCTTTCCTGAAGGGTTCGGGGTCGGCCTCGTGCTGATCGAAGCCGAAGCGCTCGAAGCCCGCCGCCAGCTCGCGGCTGATCGGGGCTTCCAGGATCAACTGCCCGCGCGAGGGGTGCGCCAGCACCAGGCGGCGCGCGTGCAGCTGCAGCTTCAGCTCGCCGGACAGCTCCCGCGAGGCGTCAGTGGCGTATTTCGGGTCGCCGAGGATCGGATGGCCCATGGCCAGCATGTGGGCGCGCAGCTGGTGGGTGCGCCCGGTGTGCGGCCACAGCGCCATCCAGGCGGCCTTGTCGGCCGCGCGCGACAGGGTGACGAACTCGGTCTCGGCGGTTTCGGCGTCCGGGTCCTTGGGATCGGCCGGGACCACCATCTCGCGGTCGCCGACGCCCCGCTTGATCAGGGGCAGCTCCAGCACGCCCTCGCCGGGCTTTGGCAGACCGGCCACCAGGGCCCAGTAGGTCTTTTGCGCCCGACGCTTGGCGAAAGCGCCGGAGAGCTTGGCCGCGGCCGCCGGACTCTTGCCAAGCACCAGGACGCCGGAGGTGTCGCGGTCGAGGCGGTGGACCAGCCGGGGGCGCTGCAGACCCTCGCCCCACGCCGAGAGCAGCCGGTCGATGTGCTTGACGGTCTTGGTGCCCCCCTGGACGGCGAGGCCGGCGGGCTTATTCAGCGCCAGGACGTCCTCGTCCTCGTAGAGCACCAGGGACTTGGCGAAGGCGACCTCGCGCGGATCGAGGCTGCCCTTTTCGCGCGGCTCGGGCGCCTCGGGCAGCGGCGGCACGCGCACCTGGCTGCCGGCGGCGAGCCGCGTGTCCGGCTTGGCCCGGCCGCCGTCGACGCGGATCTGGCCGGAGCGGGTCAGTTTCTGGATCTGGATGTGGTTCAGGTGTGGCCAGCGCCGCTTGAACCAGCGGTCCAGGCGCACCCCGTCCTCGCCGGCGTCGACGTAAAGGGTGCGGACCTCCCTCATGCCAGCAGCTTGCGCATCAGGAACATGCCCAGGAAGACCGCGCTGACGCAGATGACCACCGAGCCCAGGCTGTAGCCCAGCGCCTGTGCCCAGGCCTTCGCCTCGATCATCCGCGCCACCTCGAGCGAGAAGGAGGAGAAAGTGGTGTAGCCGCCCAGCACGCCCACGCCGATGAAGATGCGCCAGCGCTCCTGGTTCTCGCCGCCGCGCAGGGCCAGCACGCCGATGAGTATGCCCATCAGGAGGCCGCCCAGGATGTTCACGGTGAGCGTCCCGTAAGGGAACTTCATGCCCAGGATGCGCCCGGCGAAGACGCCGGTGAGATAGCGCATGACGGAACCAAAAGCGCCTCCGACGGCGACGAGCAGGATGTTCAGCAGCATCCGCCCCTTATGCGACGGTCAGGCCCAGGGCCGCAATCAGGCTGGCCATGTCGTCCGGGATCGGCGCTTCCAGCCGCTTCTCGCCGCCCGAGGGATGTGGGAATTTCAGCGCCGCGGCGTGCAGCATCAGGCGCGGAACCGGCTGACCGCCCACCACCAGAGCGCCGCCATAGCGCGCGTCGCCGGCGATGGGGCGGCCGACGTGGGCCAGGTGGACCCGCAGCTGATGCATGCGGCCGGTCTCCGGCTCCAGCTCCAGCAGCGCCGCGCCGGGCGCCTCGGCCAGGGTGCGGTAGCGGCTGCGGGCCGTCTCGGCGTCGGGATGATCGGGCGGACAGACCCGCGTGAAGGCCTCGCGGCCCTGCTCGTCGCGGCGCAGGGGGACGTCGATCACCCCGCCCCTGGGCTCCGGCGCGCCGGGGGTGACGATGGCCCGGTAGGTCTTGGAAAAGCGCCGGCCCATCATCGCCTTGCCGAGCGCGCCGGCGGCGGGCTTGGTCTTGGCGGTGAGGATGACGCCGGAGGTGTCGCGGTCCAGCCGGTGGATCAGCCGCGGTCGGGGCTTGCCGGGCTTGGCGAAGGCCCAGAGCAGTTCGTCCAGGGTGTGGACCTGGCCGCGCCCGCCCTGGCTCGAGAGGCCGGAGGGCTTGTTGAGCGCCAGGACCTCGGCGTCCTCGTAGATCACCAGGCCGCGGACGAAGGCCGTTTCCTGCGGGCTGAGCCGGACGGGTTGAAGCGCCTTCGTGTTCACCCGCCGTGGTCTAGCGGAGCACGCCCCGCTTGCCCATCGCCCAGGCGTACCAGAGGAAGAAGGCGCAAGCCGCCACCAGCACGGCGCTCATCACGGGCGGGGGCGCGATTACCTCGCCGTTCGCCGTGAGGTGATAGTAGCAGATGCTGATCAGCAGGGCCGCGAGCGAGACCGCGAAAGCCTGGGCCGCCCAACGGATGCGGGCCAGGAGCAGGATCGAGCCCAGCACCGAACCCCAGACGCCGATCGCCCAGTCCGACGTCATCCACACCGGCAGGGCGTGCAGCGCTGCGATCTGGGCGTCGCTCAGCTTCATGCTGCGCAGATAGGCCTCGCCGCCGCCCAGCTGGCTCATGGTGTAGTCATAGCCGCCGAAGGCGTTCCAGAGCAGCGAGACCACGCCCACCACCCACAGATGCCAAGGCGCCGCCGCGCGCGGAGCCTGAGTCGTCGCCGTCATGATCGTCTCCCCCGATCTGTTGTTGGGGAAGATTAGGCCCGCCACGGATGGATCACAACGTTCGGCGAATCCGCGTCAGCTCTTCGCCTTGCGCAGCTCCGCCCAGCGCTCCAGCCGGTCCTTGATCCGCGCCTCGGCTCCCTCGCCCTTCGGCCGGTAGAAGGTCTGGCGCGCCATCTCGTCGGGGAAATAGGACTGCCCGGAGAAGCCCTCGGCCTGATCGTGGTCGTAGGCATAGCCGCGCCCGTAGCCCAGGTCCTTCATCAGCCGGGTCGGGGCGTTGCGGATATGCATGGGCGGGCCCAGCGAGCCGGTCTCGCGCGCGGCCTTCATCGCCGCGCCATAGGCCCGGTAGACCGCGTTGGACTTGGGCGCCGTGGCCAGGTGGACGGTGAGCTGGGCGAGCGCGATCTCGCCTTCGGGAGAGCCCAGGAAGTCGTAGGTGTCCTTGGCCGCATTGGCGAGCACCAGGGCCATGGGATCGGCCTCGCCGATGTCCTCGGCGGCCGCGCGGATCAGGCGCCGGGCGATGAACAGCGGGTCCTCGCCGCCCGTCAGCATGCGCGCCAGCCAGTAGAGCGCCGCGTCCGGGTCGGAGCCGCGGATCGACTTATGCAGGGCGGAGATGAGGTTGTAGTGCTCCTCGCGGTCCTTATCGTAGGCGGGGCTGCGTTTCTGAAGAACCTGCCCCAGCTCCTTGACCGACAAGGGTTTCGCCGAGCCGATGTTGAACAGGGTCTCGGCCAGGGTCAGCAGGTAGCGGCCGTCGCCGTCGGCGAGCGCCACCAGGGCCTCGCGGGCTTCCGGCTCCAGCGGCAGGGCGCGGCCCTCGAAGGCCTCGGCCTTGCCGATCAAGCTGTCCAGCGCCGCCTCGTCCAGCCGCTTCAGCACGAAGACCTGGCAGCGCGAGAGCAGCGCCCCGTTCAGCTCGAAGGACGGGTTCTCGGTGGTCGCGCCCACCAGGGTGACAATCCCCTCCTCGACGAAGGGCAGGAAGCCGTCCTGCTGGGCGCGGTTGAAGCGGTGGATCTCGTCCACGAACAGCAGCGTCGACTGGCCGGCGAGGCGCCGCACCCGGGCCTGCTCGAAGGCCTTCTTCAGGTCGGCGACGCCGGAGAACACCGCCGACAGCTGCTGGAACTCATAGCCCGCCTCCTTGGCCAGCAGACGCGCGATGGTGGTCTTGCCGGTGCCGGGCGGACCCCAGAGGATCATCGAGGCCAGGCGGCGCGCCTCGGCCATGCGGCGGATCGGGCCATCAGGGCCCAGGAGGTGGTCTTGGCCCACCACCTCGTCCAGCTTCTGCGGGCGCAGGCGGTCGGCGAGCGGCGACGGCGCCTGGGGCGTCAGGCCGGCGGCTTCGAAGAGATCAGCCATCGCCGCCTACTTGCCCTGCGCGTCGAAGCGCGCCCGCGCCGCCTCGATCTCCGGCCGATGGGTGAACGCCCAGTGCCCCAGGGCGTCGATCGGCGCGAACAGCGAACGGCCCAGGTCGGTGAGTTCGTAGTCCACGCGCGGCGGAATGGTCGGGAAGACGGTCCGCGTGACCAGGCCGTCGCGCTCGAGCCCACGCAGGGTGAGCGTCAGCATCCGCTGGGAGATGCCGTTGATCGCGCGGCGCATCTCGTTGAACCGCTTGGGGCCGAAGCCCAGCAGGCGAACAATCATCACACTCCACTTGTCGCCAACCCGGGCCAGGATCTCGGTCACCGGCCGGCAATCGTATTCGACGGAGTGGACGCCGTTCTTTTCAATCCGGTCGAACAGCTCCTCGGCAGGAACCGGCGTCTGGATAGTCACATCGGTGTGCGTGGGTTTCAAAAAAGTGCCTTCTTGTGAGGTTTGGGGTGGTTACTCAAATAGTGCTGGTCACAAACCAATACCAGCATGAGGCCTGTTCCGTGAACCTGCTCCATATCGATTCCAGCATCCTCGGCGACCAGTCGGTCAGCCGCCAGGTCTCCGCCGCCGCGGTGGCCGCCATCGTCGCGGCCAACCCGGACGCGAAGGTGACTTACCGCGACCTGGACGCCCAGCCCGCGCCGCACCAGTCCGGCGCCCTGATGGCCGCCCGCTACCTCGATCCCGCCGCCCGCAGCGCCGACCAGGCCCGCGACGTGGCCCATGCGGACTCGGTGCTGGACGAGTTCCTCGCCGCCGACGTCGTGGTGATCGGGGTTCCAATGTACAACTTCGGCATCCCCAGCACCTTGAAGAGCTGGATCGACCACCTGGCCGTGGCCGGCAAGACCTTCAGCTATTCCGAGGCGGGCCCGAAGGGTCTGGCCGGCGGCAAGCGGGTGATCCTGGCGTCCTCGCGCGGCGGCTTCTATGGCGCGGACAGCCCGGTCGCCAGCCTGCAGCACCAGGAGAGCTACCTGCGCGGCTTCTTCGGCTTCATCGGCATACCCGACGTCGAGGTGGTGAGCGCCGAGGGCGTCAACTACGGCCCCGACCACAAGCAGAAAGCGCTGGAGGGCGCGGTGGCTGAGGCCGCCGGCCTCGGCCGCGTGCTACAGCCGGCCTAAGGGACTGGACGCCTCAGGTGGTCGACGCCTGAGGCGATCGCCCGCGTCGGCCGCCCGTCGAGCGGGGCATCGAAGCGGATACGTTCCGGCGACCAGGCCTTCTCGCCTTGCCGCCAGGTCCCGTCCGCCAGCGGGGTCAGCGGATTGACCTCGTCGACGAACAGCCGATCTCCCTGGGCGGTCACGCGGAAGCTGCCATGCCAGGGATCGTCGCACTCATAGGTCCCGACAAGGGCGGCCAGGTCGTGCGGCGTTGGCGGACTGAAGGGCGTCGTGGCCCGCCCGCCAGCCGCCCGCACATATTCGGTCCCATCCCACCAGACGCGGACCACGGCCTTGTCGGCGCGGCGGAAGACCAGCGGATGGGCGGTGGCTTCGGGCGACAGCGCGATGAAGGCGTCTTCATCCACGACCTCCATCTCATGCGCCGCCTCGCCCACGCCCACCGAAATCCCGCGCGGCGCGGCCGCCACCGTCAGGATCGCGCCTGCGCGGCTCACATACCCGCCGAGGTAGGGCGTCACGTCGGCGGGCTTGGGCGGCGCGGGCGCGGCGGCCGCCTTCGGCCCGCCCTCGACCGCCTCGCGCAGCCGGGCGCAGGCGAAGGCGGTGATGTCGCGGGGCCGATAGGGTGCGAGGCCAACATTGGTGCTGGCGAAGGCGCCGACGCCGGCCTGCGGGTCGACGTGCAGGGCCGAGTTGAAGGCCAGCATGCCGCCGGTGTGGTGCAGCAGCATCCGCCCGCCCACCGGGACCACCGCCAGGCCATTGGCGTACTTGGAGCCGCCCACCGCCCAACCGGGCGCGTCGATAGTCGCCTTGATGAAGCGCGCGGCGCCGGCGTCCGACAGGATCGGCGCGCCCCTGCCCTGCCCCGCAGCGATCAGCCAGCGGCAGTACCGGGCCATGTCCTGCGCCGTCGAAGCGACGCAACCCGCGCCCTGGGTGACGTCGGTCCACGGCCCCGGCCCCAGCGGCCCGGCGCGCGGATAGCCCCGGTCGCCATAGAGCGGCGAATGGCCCTGGGCGTAGCGGCCCCGGTCGCCCGTCAGGATCGAGCCGCGCGTGGCGTTCATGCCTAGCGGCGCCAGGATCCGCTGATGGATCACCTCCGCCAGCGGCCGGCCCTCCAGCCGCTCGACGATGGTCCCCAGCATCAGGAAGCCGAGGTTCGAATAGGACCACTGGCTTCCCGGCTCGAAACCGCGCCATAGCCGCCCGTCGCCGCCACGCGGGAACAGCGGGGCGTCGTCCGGCAGGCCGGAGGAGTGGTTCAAGAGGTTCTGGACAGTGATGGTCGCCCCAGGCGGCAGCGGCGCGCCGGGCAACAGGGTCGCGACGTCCTGGTCGAGGCTGAGCTTCCCCGCCTCCATCAGGTGGAAGACGCATAGGGCGGTGAAGGACTTGGAGATCGAGCCGATCTGGAAGAGCTGGTCGCCGGTCAGCGGTGCGCGGCTCGCCGGATCCGACCAGCCGAAGCGGATCTGCGCGCCCACCCCTCCGGGTGCGGCCAGGCTCAAGGTCAACCCCGGCAGGCCATAGACGCCCATGTGCAGGGCCGCGTAGGCGCGGATGTCGGCGATGGCGGCGGCGAAGCGCCCGGCGCCGTCGCCCTCGACCGTCAGGACGCCCGCATCCTGCGCCTGCGCCGCCACGGCCGTGGCGGCCAGCCCCGCGCCGGCCAGGCCGAGCCCCATCAGCGCGCGCCGATCCATATGCATCTTACGAAAACCCCCGCCCGCGGCCGCCTTGGCCGTGGATGGCAGGATGCTCAGCCCGGCGTGCGCCGCGCAAGCGCCTCGGCGGTCAGGTCAGGTGCGGAAGGTCGCGGTGAGCTGGCGGCCATTGCGCTCGATGGTGAACTGCCAGACCGGCGCCGGCGCGATCACCGCGCTGGAGAGGTCGGTGACCGTCTTGATGTCGCGGCCGTTGACCGCGCGGATGATATCGCCTGGCTGCAGACCCAACTGCTGGGCGATGCCCTGGGCGGTCTTGGTCACCAGCACGCCGGAGCGGCCGAAGGGATCGAGGCCCACCTCCTCGGCGACGGCGGGCGAGATGTTGACCACCGTCGCGCCTTGGAAGGGGTTTCGGCCGGCGATGACGTGCTCGTCGCGGGGCGGTGTGGCGGGCGCCGCCTCGGCGTGGACGGTCAGCGCCTGCTCGGCTTTGTCGCGGCGCACGCCGACCCGCACCGTCTCGCCCGGCCGGTGGGTGCCCATGGCGTAGTTCAGCGCCGCGGCGTCGACCACCGGCTGGCCGTCGACCGAGGTGACCACGTCGCCCTGCTTCAGCCCCGCCCGGGCCGCCGCCCCGTTCGGCCAGACGTCGGCGATCAGGGCGCCGGAGGGCGTGGCGAGGCCTATGGACTTGGCGATATCCGGCGTCACGCTCTGCAGGCGCGCGCCCAGCCAAGGCCGCACCACCGCCGCGCCGCCAGCCATGGCGGTCTCCACCACCCGGCGCACCACCACCGCGGGGATGGCGAAGCCGACGCCCGAGGACTGGCCGGACTGGGAGAAGATGAAGCTGTTCACCCCGATCAGCTCGCCGTCCATGCTGACCAGGGCGCCGCCGGAGTTGCCCGGATTGATCGCCGCGTCGGTCTGGATGTAGGCGCCGGCGTCGCCGTTGGGGTCGGCGGTGCGGTTCAGCGCCGAGATGATGCCGTTGGTCACCGTCTGGCCGACGCCGAAGGGATCGCCGATGGCCAGCACCAGGTCGCCCACCTGGATGTCGCTGTGATCGGCGATGGGCATGATCGGCAGCTTTTCACCGGCCGGCAGGTCGATCTTCAGGATCGCCAGGTCGGTGCGCTCGTCGGCCAGCAGCACCTTGGCCGGGAATTCGCGGCGGTCGGCCAGGGAGACGGTGATCTCCACCGTGCCCGCGCCCGGCATGGCGATCACGTGGTTGTTGGTCACGATCACCCCGTCGGCGCGGACGATGACGCCAGAGCCCAGGGAGCCCTCGACCCGGTTGCGCGGCGCGCCGATGCCGAACATCTGCCAGAACGGATCGGCCTGCTGGCGCACGGTGCGCTTGGACGAGATGTTCACCACCGCCGGGGCGGCGCGCTTCACCACCGGCGAGAAGGACTGCTTCAGGCCCACCGCGCTGGCAGGGACCACGCGGGTGGCGTCGGGCGTAGCCTGGGCCGCGCGGGCTGCCAGGGGCAAGCCAGCGCTCAGCGCGGCCAGGGCGGGGATCAGCAGGCGATGGGGGCGCATGACCGCTCCGAAACTCCGAAAGAACGCCAAGGTTCGCCGTGGAGTCCGCCGAAGGTCTTTGGCGCTTTAAAGGCGAGGCTTAAGCCGCCTTCGCCGCCTCGGCAACGGCTGGCGGACGATGCGGATGGGCGAAGCCCCAGGCCAGCAGGAAGGCCAGGCCCAGGAAACCGCCCGCCAGATAGATCGCCAGGCCCGGCAGATGCAGGGTCTGGTCGTGGCGCACCGAGAAGGCGAAGGTCAGGCCGAAGATCGAGGGGCCGATGATGCTGGCGATCCCCTGCACGCTCTGGTTCACCCCCTGCAGCTGGCCCTGGTGGGTCGGCGGCACGCGCTGCGACATCAGCCCTTGCACGCCCGGCATCAGGAAGCCCGAGAAGGCGAAGAGCGGCGCGCCGATCAGATAGAGCCAGCCGTTGGACGCCGAGCCGTACCAGGCGAAGCCGAGCGCGCCGGCCGCGCAGCCGATCAGCACCAGCCGCCGCTCGCCGAACCGCTTCACCGCCGGGCCCACCAGGAACATCTGGACGATGACCCCCATGATGCCGGTCAGCAGCAGGGTCGAGCCCATGATCTTCATCGACCAGCCGTAGCGGTAGGAGGCGTAGAGCACGAAGATCTGCGGCAGGACGATCTGGGCGAGTTGGAACAGGAAGGCCACGCCCGCCAGGCTGAAGAGCCCTGGATGGGCCGCCAGCAGCCGGAAGGAGCCCAGCGGATTGGCGCGTCTCCATTCGAAGCTCGCCAGGCGCCGTTCCTTGGGCAGGGATTCCGGCAGGATCAAGAGGCCGTAGAACCAGTTGAGCGTGGTGACGCCGGCCGCCACCAGGAACGGCAGGCGGATGTTGATGTCGCCCAGGAAGCCGCCGACGATCGGGCCGAAGATGAAGCCGAAGGAGAAGGCCGAGGTCAGCATGCCGAAGTTCTTGGCGCGGTCCTGGGGGGGCGTGATGTCGGCCACATAGGCCCCGCCAGTGGAAAAGCTGGCCGCGGTCATCCCGTTCAGGATGCGGCCAACGTAGAGCCACCAGAGCGTCGGCGCGAAGGCCATGAACAGGAAGTCCACCGCCAGGCCGAAGTTGGAGATCAAAAGGATCGGCCGGCGGCCCACCCGGTCGGACAGGACGCCCAGGATCGGGCCCACCACGAACTGCATCGCCCCCCAGGTCGTGGCGAAGATTACGTTCCAGTCGGACGCCGCGGCGGTGTCGCCACCGGTGAACTGGCGGATCAGATTGGGCAGGATCGGGATCATCAATCCGAACGAGGTCGAGTTCATCAGCGCGCTGGCGAAGATGAAGCCGAAGGCCGCCTTGCGCCCCGAGGCTGTGACCGGTGGTGATGGCTCGCTCATGGTCTATCCCCTCGGCCTCTTCTGAAACAAACCGGGAACTCAAGCAACCGCGTTATTCCAGCCGTCCACCGAACGCAGCGACCTGCCCGCGCCAGAAGTCCGCCAGCCGCACCAGCAACAGCTGGTCCGGCCAGCCGTGCCGCGCGGCGCCGGCCGGGACCTCGTGGAAACCGCGATGCTCGACGGCCACGCGGGTCTCGGCGCCCACCGCCTCGAACGTCACCTCGACCTCGGTGTGAAGATCGGGCGGGAAGTTCGCCTGCCGCCAGGCAAAAACCAGCCGGTGCGGCGGGTCCCAGGCGCGGATCTGGCCGATCTCGAAGACCTTGCCGCTCTCGCGGGTTTCGATCAGCCGGCCGCCCTCGCCGCCTTCAAACGACAGCACGCCGGGCCGCGGCGTGGTCTGGAACAGCAGGCTCGGCCGCCACCAGGCGCCGATTTCGCCCACGAAGGCCTGAAAGGCGCGCTCCGGCGTCGCCTTCACCCGCAAGGCCACATAGACCTTGGAGGTCACTCGTCCCTCTCAAGATGGGCCTTGAAGGCGGTGAGCTGTTCGCTCCACAGCCGTTCGGCGTCTTCCAGCCAGCGCAGCAGATGCACCATGGGTTCGGGCCTCAGGGCGTAGATGCGCACCCGCGCATCGAAGGTCGGATGAGATTCCTCCACCAGGCCGCTCTCGCGCAGGGTGCGCAGGTGGCGACTCATCGCCGGGGGCGACAGCGCCAGCTCGCGGGCCAGGTCGCCCGCCGCCCGGGGGCCCCGGCTCAGGAGGTCGACCACGCGCCGCCGGTGCGGGTCGGCCAGGGCGGCCAGGGTGCGGTCGAGCTCGGCCGGCAGGACCTGGGCCGCCGCGGTCACGCCCATCCCGTGATCTTCAGGCCGGTCTCCGCCTCCATCTGCTCGCGGGTGACCGTCTCGACGGTCTGGGCGACCGTCCAGATGTGGCCCTCCGGATCGCGGCAGCGGTAGGTGCGGTCGCCATAGAACTGGGTGGCCGGCTCCATGATGATCTCCGCCCCGGCCGCGCGCGCCCGTTCGCAATGGACGTCGATGTCGGTGTCGATCTGGATATGCACCGTCTGGGTGTTCTTGCCGCCGATCGACCTGGGGCTCTTGTGATCGGCGCTCCACTCGCTGCCGACCATGACGATGGACTCCCCGAAGCGCATCTCGGAGTGGGCGAGGGCGCCCTCGCCATCCTCGATCAGCATGGAGACCTCGAAGCCGAAGGCCTGTTCCAGCCAGGCCAGGGCCTCGCGGGGATCGACGTAGCAGACCGCCGACGAGAGGCTGGGAAACTTGTCAGCCATGGTCGGCCTCCGGCAGCGAGGTGCGGATCGTGAGGCCGGTCGCGGCCTCCTGGTCTTCGATGGAAATCTGCGCCAGGGGCTGGGCGAAGTTCCAGACGTGGCCCTCCGGGTCGAGGGCGCGGTAGGTGCGCTCGCCATAGAACTCGTCCCGCGGCTCCTGGGTGATCCGCGCCCCGGCGGCGCGGGCCTGCTCGCAGTGCGCGTCGATCCCGTCGTCCAGGCGGACGCGGATGAACTGGGTGCAGCGGCCGTCCAGCTCCAGGGGGCTCACCATGCGGACCCCGCCGATGATGTCGCCGGTGAACTCCGAGTTGATGCTCACGGTCGCACCCCGGAAGGTCATCTCCGAATAGCCGATCCGGCCGCTGGGTTCGGTGACCAGGGTGGTGGTCTCGAAGCTGAAGGCCCGCTCCAGCCAGCGGAGCGCCGCCAGCGGGTCACGGTAGAAGGCGGAAGGCTTGAAGGCAGGTTCGTCGGCCATGGCGCAGACCCTTGCGTTGATCGACAATATTTAACGCATACCGCAATTACCTCGTCAAGGCCGGCGGCGCCGCTGGTTGGGCGACACCGACTTCACGAGGCTGCGCGAGGGCTGGGCGGGATCGATAGGCTGGGCATTGGCGAGCGCCTGGGCCATCAGCGCCTGCACCTTTGGATCGTCGAGCACCCGCAGGTTCGGCAATTTCAGGCTGCGCACCTGGGCGCCCTGCCCCTCCAGCAGGCCGTCGGGATCGTCGAGGTCGGCGCCGTGGAAGAAGAACAGCCGCACCCAGCGCGGAAAGCAGGCGATGGAGAACACCACATCCTCCAGCTTCTCCGAGGCCCCATAGCCGATCGCGAGCGCGTTGTAGTTGTCGTAGACCAGCTCGAACGCGCCCGGCAGGCGGTGCTTCATCTCCGCGCGGGCGGCGCGGATTTCGGCCGCGATGGCGTCCGAATACTTGGCGATGAAGCCCTCGATCTGGGTCTCGGCGTCCATAGGGCGAGCCTGCCCCGCCGGGGGCCGCCGGGCAACGCTAGTTGGCGAGCGCCGGCTGGAGATCCGCCAGGGTCCCGTCGTTCGGCCGGGGCGCGACCCCGGTCAGGGCGGCCAGCAGCGGATAGACATCGACGTTGTCGAAGGCCGGCAGGACCACGCCGTGGCGGAACGACGGGCCGTGGGCGACGAACAGCGCCGCCATCCGCGGGTCGGCGGGATCGTAGCCGTGCTCGCCCTGCGGGACGGAGCCGCCGTGGCCGGGCTCGATCACCCAGCCTACCTCGGCCATGCAGACGAAGGGCGGCACGCGGGGGTTTTTGCCGTAGTGCAGCCGGTCCGGCACCTCGCCCTTGCGCCAGCAGGTCATGTGGTCGTGCGGCGCCAGCAGAGCCTTGGCCACCACCTCCTCCTGTCCCGGCATCGGGCGGATGCCTGCTTCCGCGCCCAGGCCGACGGCGTGGAAAGCCTCCATCGGCATCAGATCGCTGAGCGCCACGACACGCTCGCGCGAGGTGGCGGCCATGCCATGGTCGGCGACCACGATCACGTCTGTGGTCTCGAGCAGGCCACGCTTTTCCAGGCCGCGCAGCAGCAGGCCCACCGCAGCGTCGGTCTCCATCAGGGCGTTGTTGACCCCGTCCGAATCGGGGCGCTGATGTGGCCGGCGGTGTCCACGGCGTTGAAGTAGAGGGTGATGAATCGCGGACGCTCAGCCGGCGGGCGGTCGAGCCAGGTGAGCACTTGGTCCACGCGCTGTATGTCCGTGACCGCCTTGTCGAACAGCCGCCAATCATGCGGCTGCACGCCGTGGATCGGCCCATCGGAGCCCGGCCAGAACATGGTGGCCGTGCGCACGCCTGCCTTCTCTGCGGTCACCCACAGGGGCTCGGCCTGATCCCACCAGATGGGGTCGTGGACGATCTCAGGCTTGTTGAGCATGAAGACCACACCCGGCCGAGCGGCGTCCTCCATGACATTGCCGACGACCCCGTGCTCGTCCGGACGCAGGCCGGTGACCAGGGTGTAGTGGTTGGGGAAGGTGAGGCTCGGGAACGACGGCCGCATGGCCTCGGCCCGCACCCCGTCGCCCGCCATCGCCGCCAGCGCCGGGGTCTTGCCGCGCTGGATGTAGTCGGTCCGGAAGCCGTCGATGGAGATCAGGATGGTCAGCGGGACCGGCTTGGGCGCCGGCTTCGGCGCCTGGGCCAGGGCCGGCGCGGCGCTGAGGATTAGGACAAGGGCGGCGGCGAGGCGCGGGAATACGCGGCGGATGAAGCTCATCCCGCCAGCTTAGCCGCCCCAGGCGACAGTTCCAGAACGCCCCTGAAACAAAAAGCCCCGGAGCGACGCTCCGGGGCTCTTCGAAATCGGATTTTGGATCGGCTTATTCGCCGAAGCCCGCGTCGGCGACCGGGCCCGAATCCTTGCCCTTTTCGGCTGGATCGCGGTCCACGAACTCGATCACTGCCATGGCCGCGTTGTCGCCGTGGCGGAAACCCGCCTTCAGCACGCGGATATATCCGCCGTTGCGCTCCGCGTAGCGCGGGCCCAGGACGGCGAACAGCTTGCCGACCTGCTCAACGTCGCGGACCTGGCTGATCGCCTGGCGGCGCGCATGCAGGTCGCCACGCTTGCCCAGCGTCACCAGCTTCTCCACGAACGGCCGCAGCTCCTTGGCCTTCGGCAGGGTAGTGACGATCTGCTCGTGCTTGATCAGGCTGGCCGCCATGTTGGCGAACATGGCCGTCCGGTGAGCGGAGGTACGGCCCAATTTACGGTGCGCGTAACCGTGACGCATTTCGATATCTCCTGAGCCCTCAGGCCCACCAGGGACGCGCCCGATCTCCTGGGAAAGCGTCCGACCTAACCAAGTCCCAGCCTGCTCCCGCCTGGGTCGATACGAAGCGCCGGGACCCTCCGCCGCTGTTGCGGCTTCATCGGGTCCGGACCGCGGAAGCGGCCCGGAGTCGGCGCGAAAGCTCTGTTACATCTGGTCTTCGAACTTCTTCGCCAGCTCTTCGATGTTTTCCGGCGGCCAGTTGGGCACGTCCATGCCCAGGTGCAGCCCCATGCCGGCCAGCACTTCCTTGATCTCGTTCAAGGACTTGCGGCCGAAGTTCGGGGTGCGGAGCATCTCGGCTTCGGTCTTCTGGATCAGGTCGCCGATGTAGACGATGTTGTCGTTCTTCAGGCAGTTGGCCGAACGGACCGAGAGCTCAAGCTCGTCGACCTTCTTCAGCAGCGCTGGGTTGAACGGCAGCTCCGGCTTGGCTTCGCCCTCGACCTTCTTCTTCGGCTCTTCGAAGGTGATGAAGATCTGCAACTGGTCCTGCAGGATGCGCGCGGCGTAGGCCACGGCGTCCACGGGCGTGACCGCGCCGTTGGTTTCAACTTCCATGATCAGCTTGTCGTAGTCGAGGCTCTGGCCCTGCCGGGTGGGCTCGACGCGGTAGGCGACGCGCTTGACCGGGGAATAGAGGGCGTCGACGGCGATCAGGCCGATCGGAGCGTCTTCCGGACGGTTCATCTCGGCAGCCACGTAGCCCTTGCCGGTCTGCACCGTGAACTCCATGCGCACCTGGGCGCCCTCGTCGAGGGTGCAGAGCACGTGGTCGGGGTTCAGGATCTCGATGTCCGAGGGGACCTCGATCTGGCCGGCGGTCACCGCGCCGGGGCCGGTGGCGCGCAGGGTCATGCGCTTGGGGCCCTCGGCGTGCATGCGAACGGCGAGTTGCTTGATGTTCAGCACGATGTCGACGACGTCCTCGCGCACGCCTTCCAGCGAGGAGAACTCGTGCACGACGCCGTCGATCTGCACCGCGGTCACGGCCGCGCCCTGCAGGGAGGAGAGAAGCACGCGGCGCAGGCTGTTGCCCAGCGTCACGCCGAACCCGCGCTCGAGGGGCTCGGCCACCAGACGCGCCTTGCGGGCGGCGTCAGCGCCGGTCTCGATTTGCGGCTTCTCGGGACGGATAAGCTCGTTCCAGTTTCGTTCGATCACGGATGGGGGTCCCTCGAAAACGCAGGATCGCCGGCCGCAGGTCGCGGTCCGGCGCAGGGAATGGGTACTAAGTACTCTAGACGCGCCGGCGCTTGGGCGGCCGGCAGCCGTTGTGCGGAATGGGGGTCACGTCGCGGATGGTGGTGATCGTCATGCCGACGGCCTGCAGGGCGCGGAGCGCCGACTCACGGCCCGAACCGGGGCCCGAGACATTGACTTCCAGCGTCTTGACGCCGTGCTCGGCGGCCTTACGGCCGGCGTCCTCGGCCGCCATCTGGGCGGCGTAGGGCGTCGACTTGCGCGAGCCCTTGAACCCCATCATGCCGGCGCTGGACCAGGAGATCGTGTTCCCCTGGGCGTCGGTGATGGTGATCATGGTGTTGTTGAACGAGGCGTTCACGTGCGCCACGCCAGAGGTGATGTTCTTACGTTCGCGGCGTTTGACGCGACCCGGTTCCTTGGCCATCGGAGATAAGCTCTCTTACTTCTTCTTGCCGGCGATCGGCTTGGCGGGACCCTTGCGGGTGCGGGCGTTGGTATGGGTGCGCTGACCGCGGACCGGAAGGCCCTTGCGGTGACGCAGGCCGCGGTAGCAGGCCAGGTCCATCAGGCGCTTGATGTTGACGGCGGTGTCGCGGCGCAGATCGCCTTCGACGGTGTAGTCGCGGTCGATCGCTTCGCGGATCTGCAGGACTTCCTGGTCGGTGAGCTGGTTGACGCGGCGGGCGTCCTCGATTCCGACCTTACCCACGATCTCGCGCGCCTTCGCAGGGCCGATGCCATGGATGTACTGCAGCGCGATCACGACGCGCTTGTTCGTGGGGATGTTGACGCCAGCGATACGGGCCACGTGCTATCTCTCTCCTGGTCACGCAAGAGAAGCGCGAACGGCGCCCCGGCCCCTCGCCCCTAAAGGTCAAGCCGGTTCGTCCTTCGCGCTCTTTCGCGGAAGCGCTCCGTTATAGGGATCGGTACGCCTCCGTCAACAACGGAAACGCCTATGTGTGAACGGAAAGCGACGGGCGCAAGGCCCTAGGCCCCGCCCGTGTCCGTACTCATGACACCCCGGGAGTCTGCCCTAGGGGTAGTTAAGGAAAGCATGAAGCGCCGCCCCATGGCAATCGCGCCCCGCGTGTAGCGCTTGCGCGCGCCCGCGAGGCGGCGTCACCTGTCGCGACGATTCGGGGGAGGTTGTGATGGGCTTGCGTAACAGCATGATGGCGGCCGGCTGCGTAGCCGCTCTGGCCCTGGCGGCCGGCGCAGCCCAGGCCAGGGACGTGGCGATCCACGCCGGACGGTTGATCGACGGCACAGGCAAGGCGCCACAGAGCCAGGTGACCATCCTGCTGCGCGACGACCGCATCGTCAGCGTCACCCCAGGCTTCACCGCGCCCAAGGGCGCCGAGGTCATCGACCTTTCCAACTCGACGGTGCTGCCGGGCCTGATCGACGACCACGTCCACATCACCCAGGGGTTCCACAAGGGCGACCCGATCCACCACAACCTGACCACCACCGACTACGACATGGCGATCGAGTCCACGGTCTACGCCCACGACACCCTCATGGCCGGCTTCACCACGGTTCGCGACTGCGGCGCCGAGACCGAGGTCGTGGTGGCCCTGAAGCGGCAGATCGCCGCCGGCGTCGTGCCGGGCCCACGCATGTGGGTGGCCGGCAAGCCGCTCAGCCCCACCGGCGGCCACGGCGACGACACCAACGGCCTCGATCCCGAACTGATGCACCCGCACTGGACCGACAACCTGGTCGACAGCCCGGAAGCCGCGCGCAAGGCGGTGCGCAAGCTGCGCCAGGAGGGCGCGGACTTCATCAAGATCATGCCGTCCGGCGGCGTGGCCTCCATCGGCGACGATCCGACCTTGCAGTTGATGGCCGACGACGAGATCAAGGCGGTGATCGACACCGCCCATTCGCTGGGCATGAAGGTCGCCGCCCACGCCCACGGCAAGCAGGCCATCGACCACACGCTGGCGCTCGGCGTCGATTCCATCGAGCACGGCACCTATGCCGACGCCGAGAGCTACAAGCTGTTCAAGGCGCACAACGCCTACCTGGTGCCGACCCAGCTGGTCGGCGTGAGGATCTACGACCACGCCAAGAACCACCCCGAGGACCTGAACCCCTCGTCGGCCCGGAAGGCGCTGGAGACCATCCCCACCATGCTGAAGAACCTGCACGACGCCTATGCGGCCGGCGTGAAGATCGCCTTCGGCACCGACACCTTCGGCATGAGCAACCACGGCGAGAACGCCCAGGAGTTCAAACTGCTGGTCAACGCCGGCATGCCGCCGATGGAGGCGATCAAGGCCGCTGCGTGGAACGCCGCCGACCTCATCGGCGACACCCAGGACATCGGCACGGTCCAGCCCGGCCGCTACGCCGACCTGATCGCCGTCGACGCCGACCCGCTGAAGGACGTCACCGTGCTCGAGCACGTGGCCTTCGTGATGAAGGGCGGGGTCGTCTACAAGGCAAAGGGCGAGCCGGTCGCACATTGAGGCGTCCGCCTGGCGGCGGGCGCTTGACGAACGCCGCCCCGGCTGAGGACAGTCGCCGCATGACCTCAGACATCGATTTCATCCGCGGCTTGCCCAAGGCCGAGCTGCATCTGCATATCGAGGGCAGCCTCGAGCCCGAGCAGATGTTCGAATTCGCGCGGCGCAACAGGGTCGCCCTGCCCTTCAAGACCGTGGAGGAGGTCCGCGCGGCCTACGCCTTCTCCAACCTGCAGGACTTCCTGGACATCTACTACCAGGGCGCGGGCGTGCTGATGACCGAGCCGGATTTCCACGACCTGGCCATGGCCTACTTCCGCCGCGCCGCCGCCGACGGGGCCCGGCATGTGGAGATGTTCTTCGACCCGCAGACCCATACCGACCGCGGCCTGCCCTTCTCCGTCGCCATCGACGGCCTCCTGTCAGGCATGGCCGAGGCCAAGGCCGAGCTCGGCGTCTCGTCCAAGCTGATCCTCTGCTTCCTGCGCCACCTGGATGAGGAGGCCGCCTTCGCCACCCTGAAGGCCGCCGAGCCCTATTTCAGCCGGCTGGGCGGCGTGGGGCTGGATTCCTCTGAGGTCGGCCATCCGCCGTCGAAGTTCGCCGGGGTGTTCAAGGCCGCCCACCGGCGCGGCCTGAAGCTGGTCGCCCACGCCGGCGAGGAAGGCCCGCCGGAATATGTCTGGGAGGCGCTGGACGTGCTGGGCGTCGACCGCCTCGACCACGGCAACCGGTCCCTGGAGGACCCGGCCCTGGTGGAGCGGCTGGTCGCGTCCGGCATGACGCTCACCGTCTGCCCACTCTCCAACCTGAAGCTCTGCGTGGTGGACGACCTGAAGGCGCACCCCCTGAAGCGGATGCTGGACCTGGGCCTGAAGGCGACCGTCAACTCCGACGACCCGGCCTATTTCGGCGGCTACCTGGCGCAGAACTGGATCGAGACGGCGGATGCCCTGCGCCTAACCCGTGAGGAGCTGGTGACCCTGGCCAAGAACAGCTTCACCGGCTCGTTCCTGTCCCCCGCCGAGATCGCAACGCACCTGGCGGCGATCGACGCGTATGTGGCCTAGGCTCTAGTCAGCGGCCGGCGGCGTTTCAACGTCTCGACCACGTCCGCGATCACCGGCGCCCAGGCGCCCGGCGCGGTCTGGCGGCGGATCTCGACCGAGCGGTACCAGGGCATGGCGGCAGAGGCCGTTCCGTAGCGCCACTCGGGGTTATGGGGCACGAGGGCCAGGCAATCCTTCCCGATCGCGCCTGCCAGGTGCACGACCGAATTCTGCACCGAGACCACCACGTCCAGCGTCTCGATGAGGCCGGCGAGGTCCTCGAAGTCGTCGATCTCAGCCTTGGGGAAGGCATGGATGTCCCAGTTCAATCCCTCCCGCACCGCCTGAAGGTCCGCCTGCGCCTCGCCGTATTGCAGGCTCACGAACTCGCAATCGGGCAGGTTCGCCAGGGGCGCAAGCTGGCTGAGCGCCATGGAGCGCTGCGCCATGTTCGTCGTGGGCCGGCCGCCGCGCCAGGTGAGGCCGATCCGCAAGCCCTTCGGCCGGGGCCCGAGGCGTTCGCGCCAATGCGCGCAGACCTCGGCGCGAGGGCGCAGGTAGGACGCGCCCGGGAAGTCGGCGACCCTGTTTCGGAACAGCTTTCCCAGGCTGCCCATGGCCACCACCCGGTCGAAATCCGAAAATTGCAGCTCCGCGCTGATCGGGTCCAGGAAGCGCACTCCTGGGAGCGAAGCCGAAAACAGGCGCGTCAGCCGGCCGTCGCAGACGCAGGTGATCTGGGCGACTCGTGCGAGATCCGGGATCATGCTGGCGAACATCACCTGATCGCCGATGCCCTGCTCGCCTGCGAGCAGGATCCGTTGGCCGCGCACCGTCTCAAGGTCCAAGTCCAGGGACAGACGCGCGCGCAACTGCGGCGTGACCACGCCGCCCGAGCCTTCGAAGGCCGTGGCGTGGCGCCAGCGCATATCGTAGTCCGCCCAGCCGCCCTCGAAGTCACCTATCAGCAGGCGCAGGACCGAGCGCCAGAACCGACCGGCCGGCTCCATGGGCTGGAGCCGCACCGCCCTATCCAGGATGGAGAGCGCCTCCACATAGTCCCTGAGCGCAGCGCGAGAGCGCCCCATCTTGATCAAGGCTTCATAGGAGCCGGGATCCAGGTCCAGGGCCTCCGAATAGCTGGCCAGGGCCTCTTCGAACCGCTCCAACCCGAAGTAGGCGTCGCCCTGCGCCAGCAAACCCGCGGCGCGCCGTTCATGCGCCAGCGACCGGTCCGCGCAGGCCAGGGCCTCCTCGAACCTGTCGCTCTTGGTGAGGAGGGCGCCGAGCTGACGTACAGCCGCGGCGTTGCCTGGATCGATCGCCAGAGCGCGCCGGAACAGCCGTTCAGCCTCCTCATCCCGCGCCTGCGCGCGGCGCGCCAGACCGAGGCCCGCCAGCGTGTCCGCCCGATCCGGCGCGAGTTCCAGGGCGCGCTCGGCGCTGGCGGCCGCCGCGTCGGTCTGGCCCAGCCGCAACTGTACGGCCCCGAGGTTGGCATGGGCGTCTGGATCGAGCGGCGTCGACGTAACCCCCTGCCGCAGCTGCACCTCCGCGGCTGCGAGATCGCCGGCGCCCACAAGGGCCTTGGCCCAGGCCCGCCGGAACAGGCCCTCCAGTTCCCCAGCGCCCGGACTGGAGGCGAGCCGCTCGCGCAGGATCTGTTCGGCGTCCTCGAATCGACCCGCCAGGGTCAGCGCGCGGATATAGGTCACCCAACCCTGCTCGCTGGTGGGATCGGCGGCTGTCGCCGTCGCCAGCAACGGCAAGGCCCGCGCGACTTCCTGGCGTTGCAGGAACAGAACCGCGAGGTTATGCGAGGCCTTGGGATGGTGCGGCGCGCGGCTCAGGATGTCGCTGTAGAGCCGCTCGGCCTCCGCAACGCGCCCGGCGCGAAGATGCGCCGCCGCGGCTGCGACCTCGGTCTCCATGCCGTCAGCGGCCATCGAGGAACGACCCGAGTTCATCGGGTCGGGAATGCCGGAGCGGCAGCGGCAAATCAAGCGCGACGGGTTCTGGCCGCCGGGCGCGTCCTATGGGAGACTCGGCTGTGACTGAGACGTCCGCCAACCCGGTGATCTCCGAGGAGTATCGCCGCCTGCAACAGGAGCTTCACCGAAACCCCAACTACGGGGTGGCGTCGATCCAGTTCGCGCCGGTGGTGAAGCGGCTCGCCGATCAGATCGGGGCGACTTCGCTCTCCGACTACGGCGCGGGCAAGATGCACCTCGACCGAACGCTGCGCGAGCTGGGCGCTGTCCTCGACTACCGGCCCTACGATCCGTCATTCCCGGAGTATGGCGAGCCCAAGCCGGCGGACCTGGTCTGTTGCATCGACGTCCTGGAGCACATCGAGCCGGACTACCTCGACAATGTGCTCGACGAACTGCGGGCCATCACCGTGGCCCACGGTTTCTTCTCCATCCACACGGGACCGGCGCAGAAGCACCTCGCCGACGGGCGCAACGCCCACCTGATCCAGCAACCCTCGTCCTGGTGGCTGCCCCGGCTGTGCGAGCGCTTCGAGATCGACATGCTCAACAAGACGCCGGGCGGCTTCTTCGTGGTGGTCTCGCCCCGCCGGCCAGGCGGCGGCTGATCCGGGCCGCCTACCCGCGCGTCTTATCCAGCGCCTTGTCGATGGCCGCGGCGACGGTGTCGATGGAGCCCATGCCGTCGACCTCGACCAGCTTCTTCTGGTCCTCGTAATAGGGCAGCAGCGGCGCGGTCTGGGTGTTGTAGGCGTCCAGCCGCACCTTGAAGCTTTCCGGATTGTCGTCCGGGCGGCCGCTTTCGGCGAAGCGGCCGGCCACGCGGCTCATCAGCGCCGTGTCATCGACCTTCAGGCGCACGACCAGGTCGATGCCCGAGCCGCGGTGCTTCAGCATGATGTCCAGCGCCTCGGCCTGGGCGAGCGTGCGGGGGAAGCCGTCGAAGATCGCCCCGCCGGACGCTTCGGCCTCGGGCAGACGCTCCTCGATCAGCTCGATGACGATCTCGTCGGTGACCAGCTCGCCGCGCTCCATGACGCCGGCCACGCGCTGGCCCAGCTCGGAGCCCGAGGCGATGGCGGCGCGCAGCATGTCGCCCGTGGACAGCTGCACCATCTTGCGGGTCTCGACCAGGCGTTTGGCCTGGGTGCCCTTGCCCGCCGCCGGCGGCCCAAACAGGATCAGATTCATCAGCCCTCCCGTCGCCGGCCCTCTTGGCGGGACCTGCGAGACTTGTCCCCTATCGGCCCCGGTTGCCGCGCAGCTTCGACTTCTTGATCAGGCCCTCGTACTGGTGCGCCAACAGGTGCGACTGGATCTGGGTCACCGTGTCCATGGTGACGCTGACCACGATCAGCACAGAGGTCCCGCCCATGTAGAAGGGCGCGTTGTAATAGCCGATCAGGATCTCCGGCAGCAGGCAGACCACGGCGATGTAGGCCGCCCCGATCACGGTCAGGCGCGTCAGCACATAGTCGAGGTACTCGGCCGTGCGCTTGCCGGGCCGGATGCCGGGCATGAAGCCGCCGTACTTGCGCAGGTTCTCCGCCGTGTCGTCGGGGTTGAACACCACGGAGGTGTAGAAGAAGCAGAAGAAGATGATCAGGGCGCCGTAGAGCACCATGAACAGCGGCCGGCCGTGCTGCAGCTGGCCCACCGCGCCCGGCAGCCACTGCAGCCAGGTGGGCAGGTTGGCGTTGGCCGCGAAGCCCATCACCGTCGACGGCAGCAGAAGCAGGCTGGAGGCGAAGATCGGCGGGATCACGCCGGAGGTGTTGATCTTCAACGGCAGGAACGAGGTGTCGCCGCCGAACATGCGGTTGCCCACCTGGCGCTTCGGGTACTGCACCAGCAGACGCCGCTGCGAGCGCTCCATGAAGACGATGGCGCAGGTGACGGCCACGACCAGGGCGAAGATGATCAAGAGGCCGCCGCCGCTCATGGCGCCGGTGTGGACCAGCGAGAAGGCCTGGTTCAGGTAGCGCGGGAACACCGCCACGATGCCCGCGAAGATGATCAGCGAGACGCCATTGCCGACGCCGCGGCTGGTGATCTGCTCGCCCAGCCACATCAGGAAGAGCGTGCCGCCGGTGAGCGTCGCCACCGTCGAGACCACGAAGAAGAGACCCGGATTGTCGACGATCCCCTGCCCGGCCTGCAGGCCCATGGCGATGCCGAACGACTGGAACAGGGCCAGGATCACGGTGAGGTAGCGGGTGTACTGGTTGAGCTGCTTGCGCCCCGCCTCGCCGCCTTCCTTCCGCAGCTTCTCCCACGGCGGATAGACCGTGCCCATCAGCTGCACGATGATCGAGGACGAGATGTAGGGCATCACGTTCAGCGCGAAGACGGCCATGTTCCGCACGGCGCCGCCGGAGAACATGTTGAACATCCCCAGGATGCCGCCCGCCTGGCCCTGGAAGGCCTGGGCGAACGCCTGGATGTTGATGCCGGGAATCGGGATGTAGCAGCCGATCCGGTAGACGATCATCGCCACCAGGGTGAAGATCAGGCGCTTGTGCAGCTCCGTGGCCTTCGAAAAGGCCTCGACGTTCAGATTGGCTGCGAGTTGTTCAGCGGCCGAAGCCATTCACCAATTCCCCTGACACCAATTCCCGGATTTGGGATGAGCCTGACTCACGGTCCCGATCAGATAGGACGTACCGGCCTCGTATGCGAGGCCGGAATAGTCGCAGGCTAGGCCTCAGCCTCCGCGGCCGGGGCTTCCTTCTTGGTGACGGTGAGCTTGCCGCCGGCCTTTTCCACGGCTTCGCGGGCCGAGGCGGAGGCGGAGTGGACGGTGAGGTCCAGTTTGGTCTTCAATTCGCCCTTGCCCAGCAGGCGCACGCCGTCCTTGGCGCGGCGGATGACGCCGGCCTTCAGGAGCTCATCGGCGCCGATGGCCTTCTTGGCGTCCAGTTTGCCGGCGGCGATCGCCTGTTCCAGGCGCCACAGGTTCACTTCGGCGAAGTCCAGGCGGTTGCGCGACTTGAAGCCGCGCTTGGGCATGCGCATGTGCAGCGGCATCTGGCCGCCTTCGAAGCCGGCGACGGCGACGCCGGAGCGCGCCTTCTGGCCCTTCACACCACGGCCGGCCGTCTTGCCCTTGCCCGAACCCGGGCCGCGGCCGACGCGCATGCGGCCCTTGGTGGAGCCCTCGCGCGGGGCCAGTTCGTTGAGCTTGGTCATGTGCCTCTCCTCGGAGATCAATCGCCGGGACAAGGCCCCGACTCGGCTATGGATTTGGCTGGGTGACGAGGGCTTTAGCTCTCGATCACCTCCACCATGTGGGCGACCTTGGCGATCATCCCGCGCACCGAGGGGGTGTCCTCGAGCGTGGAGACGCGGCCGAGACGGTTCAGGCCGAGGCCCGAAAGCGTGGCGCGCTGATCCTTCTTGCGGCGGATCGGGCTGCCGGTCTGACGGACGGTGACGGTAGCCATGACTTAGCCCTCCGCGTCGACGGTTTCGGCGGCCGGCGTCGAGGCGCCGTCGGCGCGGCGGCCGATGACATCAGACACCTTCTTGCCGCGCTTGGCGGCGACCTGGCGGGGCGAAGACTGAGCCTTCAGCGCCTCGAAGGTCGCGCGCACCATGTTGTAGGGGTTGGACGAGCCGACCGACTTGCCGACCACGTCCTGGACGCCCAGGGTTTCCAGCACCGCACGCATCGGACCGCCGGCGATGACGCCGGTGCCGGGAGGCGCCGAGCGGACCATCACCTTGCCCGCGCCCCAGCGGCCATTGCCGTCGTGGTGCAGGGTGCGGCTTTCGCGCAGCGGCACGCGGATCATGGTCTTCTTGGCTTCCTCGGTCGCCTTGCGGATGGCTTCCGGCACTTCGCGCGCCTTGCCATGACCGAAGCCGACGCGGCCCTTCTGGTCGCCGACGACCATGAGGGCGGCGAAGGAGAACCGGCGGCCGCCCTTCACGGTGGCGGCGACGCGGTTGATGTGCACCAGCTTCTCGACAATCTCGCTGTCGCGCTCTTCTTCGCGCGGGTTGCGGTTGTCGCGGCGGTTGTCGTCCCTGCGAGCCATCTGGGTTCCTTAGAAGTTCAGGCCGGCTTCACGCGCGGCGTCAGCCAGCGCCTTCACCCGGCCGTGATAGAGATAGCCGCCGCGGTCGAAGACGACGTCCTTGACGCCCTTTTCGATGGCGCGTTGCGCCACCAGAGCGCCCACGCGGGCCGCGGCGTCCTTGTCGGCGCCCTTGGTCTTCTTCTCGCCGCCTTCCAGCGACGAGGCGGCCGCGAGCGTCACGCCGCGCTCATCGTCGATGACCTGGGCGTAGATGTTCTTGGACGAACGGAAGACCGACAGGCGCGGACGGCCGTTGGCCAGCTTGCGCAGGCGCGTGCGGACGCGTTGCGCGCGCTTGACGGAGGAGTCTCGGGAGGAAAGAGCCATGACCTACTTCTTCTTGCCTTCCTTGCGACGGACCTGCTCGCCCGCATAGCGCACGCCCTTGCCCTTGTAGGGCTCCGGCGGACGGATGCGGCGGATGCGGGCGGCCATCTCGCCGACGGCCTGCTTGTCGATGCCGCTGATCTTGATCTCGGTCTGCTTCGGCGTGGCGAAGGAGATGCCCGTGGGCGCCGGGATGTCGACGTCGTGGCTGAAGCCGAGCTGCATGGAGAGCGCCTGGCCCTTCATCTGCGCGCGGTAGCCCACGCCCACCAGCTCCAGCGTCTGCTCGAAGCCGGTGGTGACGCCGGTGACCATGTTGGCCACCAGGCTGCGCGACAGGCCCCACATGGCCTGGGCGCGCTGGCTGTCGCCGCGCTTGGCCAGCTGCAGCTCGGCGCCTTCCAGCTTCAGTTCGATCTCTTCGGCGACGGTCCAGGCGAGCTGGCCCTTGGGGCCCTTCACCGAGACCGTTTGGCCGTCGAGGGTCACCGTGACCCCGTTGGGGATGGCGACCGCCTTCTTTCCGATACGAGACATATCAGTAGACCCGGCAGAGGACTTCGCCGCCCACGTTCGCGTCGCGCGCGGCCGTGTCCGACATGACGCCCTTGGGCGTCGACAGGATCGAGATCCCGAGGCCGTTCTTCACCGGCTTCAGGTCCTTGATCGACGAATAGACGCGACGGCCGGGCTTGGAGATGCGGGCGATGTCGACGATGACCGGCTGGCCGTCGAAGTACTTCAGCTCGATCTCGAATTCCGGGAAGGCGCCCGGGACTTCCACCAAGTGGTAGCCGCGGATGTAGCCTTCGTCGGTGAGCACGTCGAGGAGACGGGCGCGCATCTTCGACGCGGGCGTCATCACCTTCGAGCGGCCACGGATGGCGGCGTTCTTGATGCGGGCGATCAGATCGCCGATGGGGTCGTTGACCATCTTGTCCTTCCCCTTACCAGCTGGACTTGACGAGGCCGGGGATCAGCCCGTGCGAACCGAGGTCGCGCAGGGAGATCCGGCTCATCTTCAGCTTGCGGTAGTAGGCGCGCGGGCGTCCCGTCACCAGGCACCGGTTACGGATGCGGGTCTTGGACGACGAACGCGGCAGTTCCGCCAGCTTCAGCCGAGCTTCGAAACGTTCTTCCAGCGGCAGGCTCTCGTCGTTCGCGACGCGCTTCAGCTCGGTGCGCTTGGCGGCGTATTGCTTCACGAGGGCCTGGACCCGCAGGTTGCGGTTGACGGCGCTTTTCTTGGCCATGGTGCTCTCTCCCCCGCCCTAAGCCGCTTGAGGCTGAGTGAACGGGAATTGGAATTCCTTCAGCAGCGCGCGGGCTTCGTCATCCGTGGGCGCGGTGGTCGCCACGATGATGTCCATGCCCCACATCTGATCGATCTCGTCGTAGTTGATCTCCGGGAACACGATGTGCTCCCGCAGGCCGAGCGCGTAGTTGCCGCGCCCGTCGAACGAGGTCGGCCGCAGGCCCCGGAAGTCCTTCACCCGCGGCAGGGCGATGGTGATCAGCCGGTCGAGGAATTCGTACATCCGGTCCTTGCGAAGGGTGACCTTGGCGCCGATCACCATGCCTTCGCGCAGCTTGAAGCCGGCGATGGAGGTGCGCGCCTTGGTCGGCACGGGCTTCTGGCCCGCGATCTTCGCCAGGTCGGCGATGGCGGCGTTGACCTTCTTGGAGTCGGCCACGGATTCGCCGATGCCCATGTTCAGGACGATCTTGTCCAGCTTGGGGATCTGCATCTCGTTCGTGTAGCCGAACTGATCCTTCATCGCCTTGCGGATGCGCTGGCGATATTCGGTCTTCAGCCGCGGTTCGTAAGCTTGCTCAGCCATTTGCGATCACCTCGCCGGTCGTCTTGGCGAACCGGACCTTCTTGTCGCCTTCCGTGCGGAAGCCGACGCGGGTGGGCTTACCCTTGGAATCGACGATGGCCACGTTGGAGACGTGGATCGGCGCTTCCTTGTTCTTGATGCCGCCTTGCGGATCGAGCTGGCTCGGGCGGGTGTGGCGCTGAACCATGTTCAGGCCGCCCACGACGACGCGCTCTTCCTTCGGCATCACCTTGGAGACGGTGCCCTGACGGCCCTTGTCCTTGCCAGTGAGGACCACGACGCGGTCCCCCTTCTTGATCTTCGCGGCCATCACAGCACCTCGGGGGCGAGCGAGATGATCTTCATGTGGTTCTTGGCGCGCAGTTCGCGGGGAACCGGGCCGAAGATCCGCGTGCCGATCGGCTCGCTCTGCTTGTTCACGATCACCGCCGCGTTCTTGTCGAAGCGGATCAGAGAACCGTCCTTGCGCTTGATGGCCTGGCTGGTCCGAACGACGATGGCTTGCAGCACATCGCCCTTCTTCACGCGGCCGCGCGGGATGGCCTCCTTCACGGAGACCACGATCTTGTCACCAACGCTGGCGTAACGGCGCTTCGCGCCGCCCAGCACCTTGATGCACATGACCCGGCGGGCGCCGGAGTTGTCGGCGACGTCCAGGTTAGTTTGCATCTGGATCATAGGTCTTGATCCCTTACGCTGCCTGGTCGGCGCTGCCCTTAGGCAGCACTTCCCAAGTCTTGGTTTTCGACTTCGGCGCGCATTCGATGATGCGCGCGTTGTCGCCGGCCTTGTAGGCGTTCGCCTCGTCGTGGGCGTGGTACTTCTTGGACCGGCGCACGGTCTTCTTCAGCACCGGGTGCAGGAAGGTCCGCTCGACCTTCACCACCACCGTCTTGTCGCCCTTGTCGGAGACGACAACGCCCTCGAGAATTCGTTTCGGCATGTGTCTATCTCCTCAGGCCTTCGCCTGCTTGGTCCGCAGATGGGTCTTGATGCGCGCGATGTCCTTGCGCACCTGGCCCACGCGGTGGGTCTTCTCGATCTGGCCGGTCGCCTTCTGGAAGCGCAGGTTGAACTGCTCCTTCTTCAGGCTGATGAGCTGGTCGGCCAGCTGGTCGGGCGTCAGCCCGCGGACTTCTTCGGACTTCATCACGCGTGCTCCATCGCCGCGGCGTCGATGCGGGTGACGATGCGGGTCTTCACCGGAAGCTTGGCCGCGCCGAGGCGCAGGGCTTCGCGGGCCACGTCGTCCGGCACGCCGTCGATTTCGAACATGATCCGGCCCGGGTGGACGCGGGCGGCCCAATACTCGACCGAGCCCTTGCCCTTGCCCATCCGCACTTCGGCCGGCTTGTCGGTGACCGGCACGTCCGGGAAGATGCGGATCCACACCCGCCCCTGGCGCTTCATCTGACGCGTGATCGCGCGGCGGGCCGCTTCGATCTGGCGCGCGGTGATCCGCTCGGGCTCGACGGACTTGAGGCCGTAGGAGCCGAAGTTCAGCGTGAAGCCGCCCTTGGCCATCCCATGGATCTTGCCCTTGAACTGCTTGCGGAACTTGGTCTTTTTCGGAGACAGCATCTGATCGACCCTTACGCGTTCGCCTGCTCGCGCCGATCGCGGCGCGGGCCGCGGTCGGGGCGATCGCCGGAGCGGTCACGGCTGCCGCCTTCGCCGGCCGGGCCGCTCTCGCCCGCCAGGCGCTTGTCCAGCGCCATCGGGTCGTGCTCGAGCACCTCGCCTTTGAAGACCCACACCTTCACGCCGATGATCCCGTAGGTCGTCTTCGCTTCGGTGAAGCCGTAGTCGATGTCGGCGCGCAGGGTATGCAGCGGCACGCGGCCTTCCCGGTACCATTCCATCCGCGCGATTTCCGCGCCGCCGAGGCGGCCGGAGACGTTGATGCGGACGCCCTTGGCGCCCAGGCGCATGGCCGACTGCATCGAGCGCTTCATGGCGCGGCGGAAGGCCACGCGGCGCTCCAGCTGCTGGGCGATGTTCTCGGCGATCAGCTGGGCGTCGGTCTCGGGCTTGCGGATTTCGACGATGTTCAGGTGAACCTCGCCGTCCGTCATCGCCGCCACGTCCTTGCGCAGCTTGTCGATGTCCGCGCCCTTCTTGCCGATGATCACGCCGGGGCGCGCGGCATAGATGGTGATGCGGCACTTCTTGTGCGGGCGCTCGATGGTGATGCGCGAGACGCCGGCCTGATACAGGCGCTTCTTCAGCGCCGCGCGGACCTTGAGGTCCTCGTGCAGCAGCTTGCCGTAGTCCGCGCCGTCGGCGAACCAACGCGAGTCCCAGGTGCGGTTGATGCCGAGCCGCAGCCCGACCGGATTGACTTTCTGACCCATCAGGCGGCCTCACCCAGTTCGCGGACCACGATGGTGATCTCGCTGAACGGCTTTTCGATGCGCGAAGCACGCCCCCGCGCACGGGCGGAGAAGCGCTTCATCACCAGGTTCTTGCCCACATAGGCCTCGGCGACGACCAGGCTGTCGATGTCGAGGTTGTGGTTGTTCTCGGCGTTGGAGATCGCCGAATAGAGCGCCTTGCGCACATCGATCGCGATGCGCTTGTGGCTGAACTCGAGCTCGTTCAGCGCCCGCTGCACCTTCAGGCCGCGGATCGACTGGGCGACCAGGTTCAGCTTACGCGCCGAGGTGCGCAGGGTGCGGACCTTGCACATCGCCTCGATGCCGGCCAGGCGGCGGACTTTTTTCGTCTGCGACATGGCTACTTCCTCTTGGCCTTCTTGTCGGCGGCGTGGCCCGGGAAGAAGCGGGTAGGCGCGAACTCGCCCAGCTTCATGCCGACCATGTCTTCGCTGACCATCACCGGCACGTGCTTCTGGCCGTTGTGCACGCCGAACGTGAGACCCACGAACTGCGGCATGATGGTGGAGCGGCGCGACCAGGTCTTGATCACGTCCTTGCGGCCCGAGCTTTGAACGGTCTCGGCCTTCTTGAGCAGGTATCCGTCGACGAACGGACCTTTCCAGACGGAGCGGGTCATCGGTTAGCGAGCCTTCCGTGCGTGACGCGAGCGGATGATGAACTTATCCGTCGTCTTGTTGGTGCGGGTCTTGGCGCCCTTCGTGGGCTTGCCCCACGGGGTCACCGGGTTACGGCCGCCGGAGGTCTTGCCCTCGCCGCCGCCGTGCGGGTGGTCGACCGGGTTCATGGCGACGCCGCGGACGTGCGGCCTGCGGCCCTTGTGACGGTTGCGGCCGGCCTTGCCCATGACCTCGTTCATGTGGTCGGGGTTGGAGACCGCGCCCACCGTGGCCATGCAGCTGTCCGGCGCCATGCGCAGCTCGCCCGAGTTCAGGCGGATCTGGGCGTAGCCGGCGTCACGGCCGACCAGCTGGGCGTAGGTGCCGGCCGAGCGGGCGATCTGGCCGCCCTTGGCGGGCTTCAGCTCGACGTTGTGGATGATCGTGCCGATCGGCATGCCGCGCAGCGGCATGGCGTTGCCCGGCTTCACGTCGGCCTTTTCGGAGGCCACGACCTGGTCGCCCACCTTCAGGCGCTGCGGCGCCAGGATGTAGGCCAGCTCGCCATCGGCGTACTTGATCAGCGCGATGAAGGCGGTGCGGTTGGGGTCGTACTCCAGGCGTTCGACCACGCCCACGACGTCGAACTTCCGACGCTTGAAGTCGATCTTGCGGTAGAGGCGCTTGGCGCCGCCGCCGCGGAAACGCACGGCGATGCGGCCGCCGCCGCCGCGTCCGCCGGACTTGGTCAGACCCTCGACGAGGGACTTCTCCGGACGGCCCTTGTGGAGCTCGGACTTGTCCACCAGCACCAGCTGGCGGCGACCCGGCGAGGTCGGATTATATTGCTTCAAGGCCATCGGATCAGAGCCCCGTGGTGATGTCGATCGACTGGCCTTCGGCCAGGGTCACGACAGCTTTCTTGACGTCGGAACGCCGGCCCTTGATGCCGCGGAACCGCTTGGTCTTGCCCTTCACGTTGAGGGTGTTGACCTTGGTCACGTTCACTTTGAACAGCGCCTCGACGGCGGCGGCGATCTCGTCCTTCGACGCATCGCCGGCGACGCGGAAGACCACCTTGTTGTGCTCGCTGAGCAGGGTGGCCTTTTCGGTGATGATCGGCGCCAGGATGGTGTCGTAGTGGCGGGCGGTCGGTTGCTCGGCCATCACGCAGCCTCCTTCTCTTGGAAGCGCGCCTGGATCGCATCCACCGCGTCCTTGGTCAGGACCAGGGTGCGGCGGCGCAGCACGTCGTAGACGTTGAGGCCAGCGTTCGGCAGCACGTCCACATTGGGGATGTTGCGCGCGGCCAGGCCGAAGTTCTTGTCGACCTCGGCGCCGGCGATCACCAGGGCGTGGGTCACGCCCATGGCGCCCAGCTGCTCGCGAAGGGCCGCCGTCTTGGCGTCCTTCAGGCTGACGTTGTCGACGACGATCAGCGAACCGTCCTTGGCCTTGGAGGACAGCGCGTGGCGCAGGGCCAGGGCGCGGACCTTCTTGGGCAGGTCGAAGGCGTGGCTGCGGACCACGGGACCGTGGGCCTTGGCGCCGCCGACGAACTGGGCCGCCCGGCGCGAGCCGTGACGGGCGCCGCCGGTGCCCTTCTGCTTGTACATCTTCTTGCCGGTCCGCGAGACTTCGTTGCGGACCTGGATCTTGTGGGTGCCGGCGCGGCGCTTGGCCAGTTGCCAAGTCACGCAGCGCTGCAGGATGTCGGCGCGGATATCTTCGATGCCGAAGATCTCGTCGGACAGCTCGATCGAGCCGCCTTTCCCGCCGTCGAGTTTAAGGACGTCGAGTTTCATCAGGCTTCATCCCCAGCTTCCGGCGCGTCAGCAGCCGGGGCTTCAGTGGCGGGCGCTTCGGCTTCGGCGGCGGGCGCCTCGGCTTCCGGAGCCGCGCTCACGGCAGGTTCTTCAGCGGCGGGCGCCTCGGCGGCGGCTTCCATGACCGGGGTCTCGTCCTCGGCGGCGGCCGGAGCCGCGGCGTCCTGGCCGGCCTTGCGGAAGGCGCCGGGGGTCGGAATGTCGGCCGGAGCCGCCTTCTTCACCGCGTCGCGGATCTTCACGAAGTCGCCTTCGGTGCCGGGGACGGCGCCCTTCACCAGGATCAGGCCGCGTTCGACGTCGACCCGCCAGACGGTGAGGTTGAGCGTGGTGACGGTTTCCTGGCCGAGGTGGCCAGCCATCTTCTTGCCCTTGAAGGTCTTGCCCGGATCCTGGCGCTGGCCCGTCGAGCCGTGCGCCCGGTGGGACACCGACACCCCGTGGGTGGCGCGCATGCCGCCGAAGTTCCAGCGCTTCATGGCGCCGGCGAAGCCCTTACCGACGGTGACGCCGGTGATGTCGATCTTCTGGCCCGGCACATAGTGGTCGGCGGTGAACTCCGAGCCGACGTCGATCAGCATGTCTTCCGACACGCGGAACTCGGCGACGGCGCGCTTGGGCTCGACCTCGGCCTTGGCGAAGTGGCCGCGCATGGCCTTCGAAGTGTTCTTGGGCTTCTTGGCGCCCGCGCCCAGCTGGAGGGCCACGTAGCCGTCCTTGTCCTGGGTGCGATGGGCGACAACCGTGCAGCCTTCCAGGCTGAGCACGGTCACCGGGATATGGGTTCCGACTTCATCGAAGAAGCGGGCCATTCCCAGCTTTTTGGCGATCACGCCGGTACGCATCTGGCTGACCCCCTTAGAGCTTGATCTCGACGTCCACGCCGGCGGACAGGTCGAGCTTCATGAGCGCGTCCACGGTCTGCGGAGTGGGGTCGACGATGTCGAGCACGCGCTTGTGCGTGCGGATTTCAAACTGCTCGCGCGACTTCTTGTCGATGTGCGGCGAGCGGTTGACGGTGAACTTCTCGATGCGGGTCGGCAGCGGAATCGGCCCGCGCACGGCGGCGCCGGTCCGTTTGGCCGTGTTGACGATCTCGCGGGTGGAATGGTCCAGCACGCGGTGATCGAAGGCTTTGAGCCTGATACGAATATTCTGAGCCATATGCTCTTTTCGTTTCCCTACAGACGGCGGCCCGCCCGCGTGATCTCGACCATTTCAAAGACCAACCCGAACCTCTCCGAAGAGAAGCACGTACGCGTAAGTCCGCTAAAACGACTAAGGCCCACGCGGAAGCCCGCGAAGGCCCATCCCGAAACACCAATGTAATCAGTATCTCAGTTCGTTCTGCGAACCGCGTCTAGCCCTTGCGAGCTACAGCCGGTCCAACAGGAGGCGCGTTACTACCTGCGCGACTCGCCCTCGTCAAGGGTGGGGTCGTCGTACTTCACCGCCGGCATCGCAAAGAAGCGGCGCAGGTTGAACGGGCTTGGCCGTGGATCGAGGACCTGCTGCAGGATCGCGACGCACAGCATTACTGCGCCGCCGGCGAGCGCGGGAGCCGGCGATCCCATCGCCGGCAGGCCCGCCCCTTTGAAAGCCGCGTTCCCCAGTCCGTTGCCCAGCCACGCGACTGCGACCGCGGCGCACAGGATCTTTCCCCATGGCTGCGGCCGGGCCGCAAGGAAGGCGAACAGCAGTGCAAGCACCATCATCACTGGGAAGCTCAAGACGCGCATGAGTTCGAAGTCGTTCGTCGCCCGGGCCAGATCGCCAAACACCGCATCCGGAGGACCGAAGGTGAACCAGGCCGCGGCGGCGACGGCGGTCACGGCCGCAGCAGCGTAGGCGATGTGCAGCGCCAGCACCCTTGGGACCGGCGCTTGGCTATAAGCCCTTCGAGCCGCGACCGCGGCGTGATGTGCGGCGACTGCGGCCGGATTCGGCGCGGGCCCGAAACGCGCAAAACCCAGGATGTAGAGAGCGCCCACCGGAAAGCCGATGCTGAAGCTGGTCCCGTCCGCCATGCCCCAGCCGTACCTGAAGCTGACGCACGACAGCAGGAACCAGAGTCCCTTCCGTAGGAACTTGGGCGATTTCAGCAACGTCCAGACAGCACCGCCCCATACGGCGAACGCAATCGCCAGGAAGCCCCAGATCCAAGGGTGCGCATTAATGAAATCCAGAAGCGCCATCCGCCACTCCGCCCAGCCAATCTTGGGGGAGACGGCGATATGGTCAAGCTCTCCGCAACCCGTGGCCGGTCACTGCCCGATGGTCACGCCGCCGGAGCCCATGACGGTCTTGGAGACCGGCCCGTTCACCTGTTTGGCGCGCACGTCGCCGGAGCCGGCGATGGTGGCGTGGAGCGTGTCGGCGCTGCCGCGGAAGTCGACATTGCCGGAGCCCATCACCGCCACCTTCATGTCGGTGGCGCGGCCCGAGGCCACCTTCACGTCGCCGGAGCCGGCCACATGCACCTCCAGGGGCCCGGCGATCGAGGCCACGGTGACATTGCCCGAGCCCGCGATATCGACGTCCAGCGCGCCCTTCAGGTCGCCCACGGTGGCGTCGCCGGAGCCCGCCACATGCACCCGGGCCGAGCCCGCGGCGCCGGCGCGGGTGTTGCCCGAGCCCGCCTGGCTGAGGCGCAGCGCCCCGTCCACATTGGCCACCGTCCAGTCGCCGCAGCCAGCGTTGCCCAGCTTCAGGCTGGCCGAACGGCCCACCGAGCCCCACACCGCGCCGCCGGCGTCCAGATCGACATCGCGCGGGGTGTGGATGACGATCTGCGGCATCTCGCGGAAGCCGACATCGCCTACGCCGCGCACCCGCACCGAGACGCCCTCGCCGGAGCCGCGGCAATCGCGGATGCGCCGGCCGAGGCGGCCGTCGACGATGGTGCGGCCGGCGAAGGTGCGGACCTCCAGCGGCAGGGCCGGGTTCGCCTGGATGATGTCGACCTTCACGTCGGCGCGGTTCTCGGGGATCACCGTGACCCGGGCCACGGCGTCCTTCACCTCCACCGAGGTGGCGGCGCTGGCCGCGCCGGCCGCGGCGAGGGTCAGCAGGGCCGCGGCTGCGGCGCCGGTCGTCAGAGCGATACGCATCTGGGATGTCTCCATCGTCTTGGCGTCTGGTTTAAGGGGTCCGGCGGCGTCCTAGCCGACCGTCACGTGGCCGCCGCCGGACACGGACTTCGTCACCTGGCCCGACACCGACTTCACGCGGATGCCGCCGAAGCCGGAGATCGAGGCGTCGAGGGTCTGGGCGTCGCCGCCGAAGCTGATCCCGCCCACGCCGGAAACCGAGGCGTGCACCGCGGTCGCGTGCCCGTTCTCGATCTTGATCTGGCCGACGCCGGAAACATGGGCCGTCATCGCCCCGGTCAGGTCGTCGACATGCACCCCGCCGGCGCCCGAGAGCGTCGCGTCCAGCGCCTGGCGCACCTGGGTTGCGTGCACGCTGCCCGCGCCGGAAAGCTGGAGGGCGAGCTTGTTGGCGGCGCCCATGCGCACCGAGCCCGCGCCGGACTCCCGCAGGCTGGCGTCGCCCGCCACGTCGGCGATGGTCCAGGCGCTGCAGCCGGCGTTCTCCAGGTCCAGGCTGCCAGAGCGGCCAACCGAGCCGTAGACCGCCCCGCCCGCTTCGACCGCCACGGCCTTGGGGGTATGGATCACGATCTGGGGCATGTCGTCGTAGTGGATTTCACCGACGCCGCGGACAAAGGCCGAGGGGTGGTCGCCGTGGGTGTGGCAGTCGTTGATCCGGTGGGACAGGCCGCCGTCGATCACCGTCACCGACCCGCTCACCCGCACCGCCAGCGGCAGCGACGGATTAGTGGTCAGCATCTCGATCTTCACGTCGGCGCGGTCCTCGGGGACCACGGTGACACGGGCGACCGCGTCACGGATCTCCACCGAGGGGCTGGCGGCGCTGGCGGCGCCCGCGGCGGCGACGCCAGCGGCGGCCGAGATGAGCGCAAGGGCGAAACGCATGCTCGAAATCCCCAATCCCAAGTGTTGCCGGGACGTTAGCCCTGGGTTTCAGTCGAAGCAGCTTAATTCGCGGTCATGACTCGGCGGTCACGAAAGGCCCTCCCGCTCGCCGGGCCGTCGTCAGGCCGGTCGGGGAACGCTGGGCGGGCCGCGGTCGGGGCGCACGGCGAGGCGCGCCTCGGCCGGTTTCAGGCCTTCCGCCGCCGCCCGCAGGATAAGCGCGCCGGATCCGCCCTCGGTGGTCTGCACGATCACCTGCGCCAGGCCGTTGTAGAGTCTGCGCGCGTCGCCCTTCTCCGGCTCGTGGCTGTTGGCGTCGCCGTTGCCGAGGCCGATGATCCGTCCGCCCTCGATCTCGAAGCGCACGGCGAGGTTCACGGTGGGGACCGGCCGGCCCTTGGCGTCCAGCGCCTCGACGGTCACCGGCGTCGCGTCGCGGCCGTCACCGGCCAGGCCAGTCCGGTCCGGGGTCAGCCGGAGCGCCACGGGCGCGCCCGCGGTCTCGACAAGCGCGTGGACGACAACCTTGCCGCCGGTCTTGCCCACCGCCTCCAGCCGGCCCGGCGCGTACGGGACATGCCACTCGTTCATCTCATAGGGATCGACCTTCTGCTCGCCGATCAGCTTGCCGTTCAGCATCACGGCGACGGTCTCGGTATTGGCCATGGCCACGACCCGGATCGGCTTGCCCTCGTGGCCAGGCCAGTTCCAGTGCGGGGCAAGGTTCAGCACCGGCCGGTCCTTCACCCACTGCGCCTGGTGGATGAAGAAGGCGGTCTTCGGGAAGCCGCACAGGTCCATGGCGCCGAAAGACGAGCTGGCTGTCGGCCACTCGAAGGGCTGCGGCTCGCCGCGGTAGTCGAAGCCGGTCCAGACGAAGGCCCCGGCGACGAAGGGCCGCGTGGCGATGGCCTTCCAGGCCGCCCGGTGCGTCGCGCCCCACGGCCGCGCGACGTCGTCGTAGGAAGTCAGGAGATGCGCCTCCATGTCGGTGGCGCACTCGCCGCGCGTCCCCACCGCCGAGGTGTCCTCCGAGCTGGTGATCGGCTTGGTCGGATTGGCGGCGTGGAACTTGTCGTAGGCGCTGATCTGGTAGTTGAAGCCGACCACGTCGACGGCCTGGGACACGTTGACCGGGTTGAACATGCCGCCGTTCATCGCCGCGGTGACGGGGCGCGTGGTGTCGAGCCGCTTCACGGTCTCGGCCATGCGCCGGACCATCTCATAGCCCTCGCGGCGGCCCTGCAACGGCTCCTCGTTGAACACCGACCACATGATCACGCTGGGGTGGTTGCGGTCGCGGCGCACCATCCACTCCAGCATCGCCATGTAGTCGGGGCTGGTGTTGAAGAGGCGGTTCTCGTCCATCACCACGAAGCCCAGCCGGTCGGCGGCGTCCAGCAGTTCGCGGGTCGGCGCGTTGTGCGACGAGCGGATGGCGTTGCAGCCCATGGCCTTCAGCCGGCGCAGGCGGAAGTCGATGATCGAATCCGGCACGGCGACGCCGACGCCGGCGTGGTCCTGGTGGATGCAGACGCCCTGGATCTTCACCGGCTTCTCATTGAGGAAGAAGCCGCGGTCGGGGTCGAAACGCTGAGTGCGGAAGCCGCAGAGGGTGGTGACCGTATCGCTGGACGTCCCCGCCCGCACGCTGGTGCGCACGGCGTAGAGGGTCGGCGTCTCGATCGACCAGAGCTGGGGCTCGGCGACCTCCAGCGAAAGCCGCGCAACAGCCTGGTCCAGCGGCGCCACGGTCACGCGGGCGCGGCCCTGCGCCACCGCTCGCCCGGCCGGATCGACCAGCACGGCCTCGACCTCGGCGTCCGCGGCGGCCTCGCCGATATTGGCCACCGTGGCCTCCACCGGCAAGGTCCAGCGGCCGTCGGCCCCGCGCCGCGGATGGGCGTAGACCCCGTCGGTGATCAGGTGGACGGGGCTGCGCTTCACCAGCCAGGCGTGGCGGTAGAGCCCGCCGCCTTCGTACCACCAGCCCTGCAACGGATCGGAATCGACACGCACGGCGATGGCGTTGGTCTCGTCGCCGAAGCGGGCGAAGGGCGTCAGGTCGACGTAGAGCGAGGAATAGGCGCTCCAGCCGTGCGCCGCGACATTGCCGTTGACCCAGACGGTGGCGTTGGTCGCCACCCCGTCCAGCTGCAGCTCCAGGTGCTTGCCCTGGTCGGCGGGGTCGAGGCGCAGGGTGCGTCGGTACCAGGCCACGCCCTTCGGCCGATAACCCTGGCCGACGTTAGCGCTCTCCTCGAACGGCCCCTCGACCACGAAGTCGTGCGGCAGGTCCAGCATGCGCCAGGCGCTGTCGTCATAGCGCAGGCCCGCCGCGCCGCCGGCGGCCCCGGCCTTGGTGCTGGCGTAGGTCTGGTCGCCGGTATGCGGGACGGGCGCGGCGATATCCCCGCGATGGAAACGCCAGCCGAGGTCCAGCGACAGCCGCTCGCCGGGCCCCTGGGCGGACAGCGCCGCCGGCTGGGCAGGCGTCGGCGCGGCGGCCGCGCTGGCGTCCGCCCGGGCCAGCGCCGCGGCCGCCGCGGCCACGCCCGCGACCTTCAGGAATTCCCGCCGCTCCATACCGCCTCGCCCTGCCCTGTCTCCGCCGCCGACCGCGACGCTTGCGGCAAGGTGGCTGGACGCGCGCGGCGCGGCAAGCAAAAGGCCGCCGGGGGTGGTCCCCGGCGGCCTGATGCAATCCAGTTCCTCCCCCGAAGGGGAGCGATTTACTTGATGATCCGCGCCACGACGCCGGAGCCGACCGTGCGGCCGCCTTCGCGGATGGCGAAGCGCAGGCCCTGGTCCATGGCGATCGGGGTGATCAGCTCGACGT
>NZ_SSMX01000011.1 GCF_004799515.1 Phenylobacterium sp.
GGACGCCGCCGTCGCACAGAAGGCGACCGCGCCTGCCGAGGCGAACAGCAATGCGAGTTTCGAAAGCCTGACCATGATCGACCCCTCCAAAGTGAGCCACGCGTGACGGCAGCCCAGCACCCCTGCTGATTGCCCGTTTGTTACCAAGTACTAACGTTATCTAGATATTTGGGTCGATCAAACAGACTCCCCTGATAGGCGAGTACAGTTTGCCAATCAGTCGTTCATCCTCTTGAGGTTGCGGCCAGTCGGCGGGGTTGGGGCCGTAGGTGCATCCGTTTCGATTACGAAGGATGGTAGGCGCCGGCCTAGGCGGGCCGCCAACGGTTGCGCCGCATGGGTTGACCGTCGCACGCTCGCTCACGCGTCATCCTCATTGCTTTCACGGTCGTATTTCTGCTTTTCGATCCCGAAAAAGATCGCGGTTGGTACGGCGGCCAGGATCGCTGCGGCCGCCAGGCCGATGCCGGCTAGACTCCGCCAGCCATGGGTCCGCCCTGCGCATAAGCAATGGCCCAACCGACTGCTGCCGGGAAGAATTGAATCATGCCCAATCCATGCCGGCCATGGGGGTCTTCAACAGCCTGTTAGGTCCTGATCCACGGCAGAGACGGACCCTCAAAGCTGTCCTCCGTATTTTTCCCGCGCTCACCACGCGGACAAAGTTGCATTCGATCGGCGGTTGACCTCTTCTGACGTCGAACGCAGCGGCATAATCCTTGCAACCCATCGCGGAAAAATCTGACGGATAAGAGTAATCGGCGATGGATCAGCGTGAAGAGTGCGAGTTCCTCGACCTGCTCTATAGCGCCGCCGTCGAACCGGCTCTCTGGGTTCCGACACTGAAGCGTTTCGCCGACATGATCGGCGGCACGAGCGGGCTGCTTTCGCGGCACAATATCGTCGACGGAAGCGCTTCCGGCGTGGGGACGCGGTACGACCCGGCCGTGGAGTCCATCTATAACGACTACTATGCCGATAAGAACGTGCTCCTGAAGGTCGCAGATCCCGGCGCGTTCCTTAGGAGTTGGGCGCCGCGCATCCTCACCGACGAAGACTGGATGCCGAAGGAAGCGTTCGTTCGGAGTGAATACTACAACGATTTCTTGCGCCCCATGGAGATCCATTCGGTGCTGATGATCCGTCTGGCGGCGATCGACCAGGAAGTTTGCGCCCTGAATATCAACCGCCCCGAACCGCGCGGGCAGTTCGATCGCCCGGACATCGAGATCGCCACGCGGCTGCATCCCCATCTCATCCGCGCCTTCAATCTGAGCGATAAGCTGGCCGATGGCGCCCAATTGAGCGAAGGCGCGGCCAGCGTTTTCGACGGGTCTCCCCACGGCCTCTTCCTGCTCGACGCGGAAGGTCGGGTGAAACGGGTCAACCCCGCCGGCGAGGCGCTCGCCCGCGCCGGCGCCGGGGTCGCGATCATCGGCGGACGCCTTTCCGCAACGGCCGCAGAAGCGGCCAATCGTCTCGCGGCCTTGATAGGCGCGGCCGCGTCTCGCGATACAGCTCGGCGCACCGGAGGGTCCATGGCGCTGGCCTCGCCGACCCTCCCCACGCCGCTTTCGGTGACCGTCGCGCCGGTTCGAGCCGGAACGGCGCCGCTTTTCGCCAGCGGTCGCACGGTTATCGTCTGCGTGACCGACCTAGGGGCCAGCATCGCCCTTTCCGAACAGAAGCTTCGTGACCTCTTCGCCCTCACTCCCGCCGAGGCCAAGGTGTCGGCGGCGCTGTTCAAGGACGCCGATCCGAAAAAGGCCGCCGCGCGGCTCGGGATCAGCAGCCGCACCCTCCAAGTGCATCTCGGCCACATATTCGAGAAGACCGGGACCAACCGGCAGAGTGAACTGATGCGGCTGATGACGCGGATCGCCTGCGCCGATCTGGCGTGAGCGCCGGAGCGCACCCCGCCTCGCCGCTAGATAATATCAAGACATAGTTCGTTTGACTTACGACGGGACGCCGCCGTTGACCCATAACGGTCGCCGGAAATCGCGCGATGTGCCGCGATCTGGGCGCGCCGCGCGGGCCGGATTTTGAAGGGGACTACCGATGCGTCGAACCAATCTTCTCCTCGCAACGGCGGTGGCAATGGCTATCGCCACCTCCGCCGGGGCCAGTGTGGTCACGAATGGCGGTTTCGAGACAAATGGTCCGCCGGCGCCTGGCAGCGGGGACTATTCGATCGGCAGTACGCAGATCACCGGCTGGACGGTGATCAACAACGATGGCAGCACGACGGACAACGGCCATAACATTATCTGGATCGGCAACGGCGCGTACGGCCTCTACACTCCGTTCGGAAACGATTTCCTCGATCTGACGGGCACCACGGACCAGACACCATTCTCCGGCGTCAGCCAGACGCTAACCACCGTTTCTGGGCAATCCTATGCACTGACTTTCGACCTGGGAGCACAGGGATCTTCTGGGATTTTCGGGGGCCCGATTTCGGCGACGGCCAGCGCCGGCTCAACCTCGGATACCTTCAGCTTTGATGGCGCCAGCGGAACGAACGCCAACGGGACGTTCTGGACGCCGGAGACTCTCAATTTCACGGCGACCTCGACCTCGACGGTCATCTCGATCGTGGGCAATACCGGGCAGGAATTCATCGGCCTGGACAATGTCAGCGTCGCGACTGCCGGCGGCGTTCCCGAACCCGCCAGCTGGGCCCTAATGTTGGTAGGCTTCGGGGGCCTCGGCGCGGCGCTTCGCGGCTCGCGGCGTAAACAGGCGCACGCCGTGGTGTGATTGTCGAATATTGCCGGGAGGGGGCCGCGCGACGGCCTTTGGGCGCGCTCCAGATTTGGCGAAGGTGTCGTCGTTCGCCCTGTCAGCACCGATGGGACAACCGGCGTCCGTCCTGCCCTGGGCAGATCAGATGGTGGCGCGAAGTGGGCCCAGTCGAACGCAAATTCATCGCTGTTTTCAATGTGTTGATTACGACGACCTGCTTCGGCGGCCGCTTTTGACAGTGATGAGATTGCGGAGTTTCCATCCCGGAGCGCTCCATGCGGACACATCAGCCGGTTGATGCACGAGAACTGGATGATCGCGTACGGGAGCTTGCACGGCAGCATTTGGCTGAGCTTCGCCGAACCTGGAACAACTACTGGGGCGGTCCGCCGAGGCTGCTCAGCGTTTCGGCCATGCGACCCGCAAGCACCCTGAGCCGGATCTGATCCGAGCCCAGTTGCACGGCGCGGAGGGCGTGGCCGGCCTTTGCGAGGTCGAGGCCGCCATCGCGGCGTTCTGGCCGTCGTCTCCCGCCAAGGAGCTGATCTGGCTGACTTTGACCGCGGGTCCGGACAGCCTGGAACTGCAGGCCTTCGCCAACGGCGAACTGCTGAGCGCGGCCACTTACAGCCTCGCTCCAGCCCATGCGTGAGGCCCGGTACCGGCTCAGCCTCCACGCCGATCCCGGACGGCCTGGTGCGCATTTTCAATGTCGTCGCGCTGCAGCCGGTCGCGCTGATTTCGGTGCGCCATGACCGGTCGGAGCGGCGGGCCACGTCCATTGTTGAATTCGAGACGGCAGCACCGGACAGAGCGGCCCTGCTGGCCGCGCGGCTGCGGCAGGCGATTTGGATGCACGACGTCCAGCTGCGCGCACTCCCACCGCAGCCTGCGGATTCTCAGATCGCGACTTCAGGACTGATCTGACCTGAACCAGACCGCAGCAACAAACCCGATAAGGTCGCGGCAGAGGGCGCGCCGCCCCGCACTGGGCGGATGCCAACGCGCGTGGGCGCCTACTCTGAATTCTCAATGGCAATCGGGAGTCCAAGCAATACGCTGAAATCTCTTACACACTACTTACACACTCGGCTTAAGTCGCTGGAATTATAATAGAAGTTTCGTAGTTGACTGGACTATGTGCCGACTAGGTCGTTGTCAGACTGGTCTTCGTCGGCCGCAGTTACGCTTCGGTCGCGGCCATCGGCCCAAAGTGCGACCGTCGCCAGGCGGCTGGGGTCGCGCCTGTCAGGTGGCGCATTGCGCGTGTCATATGCGCTTGATCGGAAAATCCCGTCTCAATTGCGACCGCTGCAAGGGGTTCGCCAGTCTCAATACAGAGCCGCCACGCCGTGCGCGTCCGCAATTCGCTCCGCAGTTCGGCCGGTGAGACACCGTACACTCGCCTAAGGTTCCGAGAGACGCACTCCCGCGTTAGTCCGTGCGCATCGGCCCAGGTCTGCACGCGCAATGTTGGGGTCATCCGAAGATCCGTGAAGAACCGGTCGGCCCAATGCTCGAGGATCGGTGATGATGCGCGATCAGCGGTGAGTTCACCGCACAAGATTCCGAGAGTCGCCTTCAGGTCGGATTGCGAAGCACGATAGATTTCCTCTACGTTGCAGCCTCGCCAGACACCCCCGGCGCCCGCGTCGAAGCGCCAAGGCAGCCGGACAAGATCGACCCCGCGGCTCATCATATGGTCGGCATGACGGTCCAGTGTGGGTTGCACCACAATGTCCCCTGCCTCCACTCGGTATCGGCCGCCATAGCCGGTCTGGTGGAATGCGCCCGCGAGCACCAGGGTGGCATAGGCCGCGTCGTGGGCGTGGCGTGGCCGATGCTGCTCAGGTCCGAGGCGGTCAAAGCCATAGCGGACGTTTCGGCGCGCGGATCGGGTCGTCGCGTGCGCTCGCTGGCCAGGCCCGCCTTCAGCGTCGTGGATCATGCGCCGAGGCTAAGCCCATTCACAGCGGCGGCACAGCATCCGATCCTAACTGGCGTCACATTCGTTCAAGACGGGCTCGGCGGCCCGCGGCGACAGTCGCCGCATGCCCCTTGCCGCCGTGTTTCTAGCCCTTGTCGCCGCCGGTTCTGCGCCCCCGCTCCCTAACGATGCCCTTGCCGTCGCGCTTCGAGCAAAGGACCAAGCCCTGCTCGACGCCATTGCACCCGGGGAGCGCGGGATCTGGGAAAAGACCTTGGCGCCGAGAGCCGTCTATATCGATGAGAACGGCGCGGTGATGGGCCGCACCGCTTATCTCAAGAGCTTGGAGCCGCTGCCCCCGGGCGCGAGCGGCCACCTCACCATCGTGAACTACCGTCTGACCCGCGTTGGCGACACGGCCCTGGTGATCCATCGGGATGACGAACGTGAGGACTTCCACGGACTCCAGCTGCATGCCGACTATCTCATGAGCGAGACGTGGCAGCGGATGAAGGGCGTCTGGCGCCTTGCGATGGTCCACGTCTATGTTGTGGCTGTCGATCCGCCTGCCATACAGCTCCCAGACGCGGCGCTGGAGGCCTATGTCGGGACCTACGCGGCCGGAAATGACCTCACCTATGTGATCCGGCGGGAGGGCGACCACCTCTTGGCCGGCCGTCCTGGCGGCCCCATGAACTCCTTGCTGGCCGAGGCGCCGGACGTGCTCTTCACCCAAGGTCAACCCCGCGTGAGGCGGCTGTTCCAGCGCGACGCCGATGGCAGGGTCACGGGTTTCATAGATCGTCGCGAAGGCGAGGACATCGTCTGGCGAAAAACATCTGCACAGTGAACTGGCGTGATCGGAGCGGGGAGCGCCGAGAACGACGACGGGCGGCGCCGTCCAGGGAAACTCGATGCCGGAGATCGGCGACGACAGGAGGCGGTCGCCTCTGCGGTTCGCGAGGACGATTGGACCTACCTCGTGGGCGTGCCGAGCGGAGGCGGCTAGGATCCGTTGGTTGTCCAGTTGGCGCAGAGCGGTCTGCCGCTCTGGATCGGCGGCCAGACCGGCCTGGGCCCGTTCGACGAACTGGCCATCGCGATCGATTGGCCTAGCTCTTATTTCGTGCGTGCGCCTAAGGCTGCGCGCCGACATGGGACAGGCCGATGGCGGGGCAGTCCGCATTCGGGGGACTTCTCGGTTGGGCAAGTCGCAGGCGCCGCAACCGTTGGCATGTCAGGACAGAATTTCTTCCCAGCGGGCGATCTAGGCCCTGAATGATGTTCCGCATCGTCGGCGTGGATGGTGCGCTGGCTCCGCTGGCACAGGCCTTCTGTTCCGATCGGTGGCCAACCCAGCGGTCCGGCCTGTCTCCGCCCTTTGACGCGTCACGTCGTCGGTTCGTCGCCGGAATTGGCGCCCCGCCTCGCCGCGAGGTTCGCAGGGTTATTGGAACGTCGCCAATCCCAGCATCACCATCGCCAGGATCATCACGCCGAACTGGACCGCAGACGCGAAGAACAGCACCAGCATGCGCAGAAGCGTGCCCACAACGCTCGTGCGATAGGTCCCACGCATATGGAAAAACAGGTGCACGGGTGCGACCCACAGCACGTTCCAAGCCGCAGCTGACGCGGTCGCGCCTGCGAACCCCGCCGAGAGCAGCAGCCCCTGGAACGACAGGGAATGCATGGAGAAGATCAGGTGGTCGAAGACGTAGACATTCTTTTTGAACAGGAACAGCGCCGACAACATCAGGGCCGCGATCGGCAACATGACCACGGCCAGCCGGTGCGCCCACTCCGAGGCTGACGCAATGAAGGCGTCGGGATTGGCCGCGGCCTTTCTGAGTTTTCCGGCCCAGTAGGCGCGGGCGGCGGGCGTTTCCAGGCCCACCCCGTTAATGTCGGTGTCCTTCACGTCGCGAAACTGCGTCAGCGCGTACCGGAATCCGGCCTTGTTGCCGTGTGTCGAGGCTGCCGGGGCGTTCGGGGCGCCAGGTCGGGCGTCCTGGTTCGCGGCCTGGGTGTCATGGTTGAGGCTTTCTCCGCCCGCGAAGAACACCAGCAGCAGCACCAGGAGGAAGATGCGGAACGGCGACACCTGCACTGCCCGGTGGCCATCGAGGTAGTCCCGTGTCAGCCGGCCCGGCCGCAGGATCAGGCGTGGAACGGTCTGCCAAAGACGGCCGTCGAGGTCGGTCAGGCCTTCGATCGCTTCCGTCGTCAGCCGCCAGATGGAGCGGCTATACTTCTCGCCCCGCTGGCCGCAGGCGGCGCACCAGGGGCCCGTCAGAGGCGTGTGGCAGTTGAGGCAGGGCGCGCCGAGCGGCAGGCTGTGCTTGGCGGCGCGTTTCAACTCGTGGCTGATGGTGTCGGCCGAGACGGCCTCAAGGAGTTCGTCGCCCGTCGCCATGGCTAAACCCAGGTGATGGAAGGAAAGCCGGTGATTTCGGCCCGGGATGAATGTCGAGGGCCGTGCGTCTAGGTCAGGCCTTGCAGCCAACGGATCACCGTGGCCTCAAGCGCGATCCGTATGCCGCTCCAGGCATGGTCGGTGGCCTCGTGATGGACGCTAACCCTGGTCCCGCCGTCACCTTGGATTTTCGACGCGAGCCCCTCGGCGTCCGGCGCCAAGCCATCGTTCGACGTCAGAATTAATTGAGGCTTGTCCGTCAGCCCCTTGGCCACCGCCGCATTGAACGACAACCGGGGCGAGGCGCCGATGATCTCATCGGCCAGCTTCTCCCGAGAGGTCCCCGCCAGGCTCTCCATTTCCGACTCCATCGACTTGACCACCCGCGGCCTGACCGCTGGCGTGGCGCCGTGTCCGGCCATGTCGGCCGCCGAGATCAGCACCGCTCCGGCGAGTCCCGGATCCTGCGCCGCGGTCAGGGCCGTGACCCAGCCGCCCATGGAGTGACCCGCGAGGACCAGTTTGCGGGTGTCGATTTGGAAGGCCGCCACGTTGGCTGGATCGCGGACAAAGCTCAGCAAGGCCTTCGCGTCGACGATGTTGCCCTCGAGGCTGAAGGCGCCTGGACTCCCCCAGGACCCGCGATAGTTGAAGGCGATGCAGTTCCAGCCGGCGCGGCGGATGGCCTGGGCAAGATCTTGCATCTTTTCATTCCCGGGCAGGCCGTGCAGCAAGATGACCGTGGGGTGGGGGCCGGCTCCGGCGGCCAGGTAGATGACCCCGTTGATCTGCACGCCGCCGCTCGGGATGTGCAGGACGTCCATTCGCGGAGGGTGGGCAGGGTCGATCGGCGGGTCGGTGAACACTGCCGCGGGGACCGGCGGATCGGCGCTGTCCGCGGTGAACGCCGGCGATGATGCGGCGCTGAGCGCCAATAGGGCTGCAGCCAGTAGGGTGGCACGCGTCATGGAGTCTCCGGGTTCAGATATTGTCCGCCCCAGCCCGGGACAGCCTTAGGGCGCCTCGGCGCAGTCGGGGACGCCCTGGCTCAGTGGCAAGTTCTCTTCTGAGCGAGAGCGTGGAATTCTCAGCAGGCTGCGCGCCGCCGTCGCGGCGTTCTGTCCGCTGAGACGCGCCGGGTCCTCGTCGTTCCGAGACGGCGTCGGCGATAACCCAGGCCGCGCCGATCAGGGCGAGGTTCATGGCGTTGGCCGTCCAGGTCATGTGGCTGAGCGGCGCGGTAAAGAAGGTCGGTGCGTGCACCACAAGGCCGAACAGGATGAACATCCCTGTGAGGCACCACGCCGCCATACGGGCCAGCACGCCCGACAGGATCGCAAGTCCAGCGGCCATGTGCGCCACACCGGTGGCCAGCGCCCAGAAGACCGGGCCGGGCGGCAGTGTCTTTGGCACGAGGTCAGCTGTGGCCGAAAGGTAGACGAAGTGCGCCAGACCGAACGCCAGCAGTGAGACGCCAAACGCCAAACGCCCTACCGTGAAAAGGCGTTGGGACTGCGCGACGCCGGTCGCCGCGATCGACGACATGGCGACAAGACCTCCGGCGACGAGGGCCAGTTGCTCCGCCGCGCCGGACCAGGCGGCGAAGACCTGAGGATGGCCGAATATCCTCGGGAGGTGAAGCGCCACGACGCCCAGCGCATAGAGGACCGACAATGCCGCCAGGCCTAGTGCGCGCGTCCGCCGCCTTTGGACGGCGGCGCCCGCCAGCACCAGCGAGCCCGCAACAACGTACGCCAGGATCCACCGACCCGGGACCCCGCTCGGGACCGGCTGCCACACCAAGGCGAAGTCGTCCCAGGCAAGGCCAACGCTGCCCAGCGCAATCCCCGCCAAGCCAAATACGCGATAGCCCCACCGATCCGCGGGGGACATCCGACCAACTCCTTCGCCACGTTCACAACCCGCCGCACCTTGCCGCCTCCCGACGGCGCGCACTTGGGGAAAGTTGCGGCGTCCCTGAACCGCTCTTCCACCGTCGCCGCGGTTGCTTTGTCGCGCGCCAGGGTCGAGCGCTCGATCAGGCCTCAGAAGACCAGATTACGGACGATTTTCCAGGATCCGTCCGCACCGCGTTTCCAGACCGTGAGATAGGGCCCATCGGAGGTTATCTTGCGACCTGAGGGATCCAAGGTGGTCGCGCCGCCGTGGCCCCACTCATAGATCAGCCCATCCTGCGCCACGGTCATGCCCTGGTGATGGATCCCACCGCTCACGACCTGGCCTGGGCCACTCAGACGATCGCGATAGAAGGCGACAATCGCCGGGCGTCCGATGATTTCCTGGCCGTTTCCCAAAACGAAGACACCCCGCTCCGAATAGGGCGCCGCCAGGCGCTCGGCGTCTTTGGTCTGCATAGCGACGAGCCAGTCCAGATTGGCGCGTTCGATCGCGGCCTTGGCGGCTCTGAGGTCGTCGACGGCCGCCGCACTCCCGGCGGTGGACATCATGGCGAATGCAGCACAAACTGGGACAAATTTTCGAAGCAGCATAAGGCCCAGTCTAGTCGCGGTCCCTTGCCGTAAACTTCGGAGCCGGTCGAAACATCGAGATCATCCGGGCCATGCACGCAGCTGCCCAACTCAGCAGCGGCCGTCATTGAATTAGCAGACACTTCCTAGTGGATTGAATCCAACACTTGGTGCCCACGGGCTGCGGTGGCGATGATCTTGTCGGGATCGGCGGTCCAGACGAAGGGCTTGGGCTGCTGGTTGTGATCGACGACGAAGCGGTTGATGGCGGCCTGAAGATCGACGACACCCTTGAAGACCCCGCGCTTGAGGCGGCGTTTGGTCAGGATAGCGAAGAAGCCCTCGACGGCGTTGAGCCAGTTGGCCGAGGTGGGCGTGAAATGGAACGTCCACCGCGGATGGCGGCCCAGCCAGGCGATCACCTTGGGATGCTTGTGGGTGGCGTAGTTGTCCAGGATGGCGTGCACGGTCTTGCCGGCTGGGACCTTACGTTCGACGGCGTTCAGGAAGCGGATAAACTGCCGGTGGCGTTGCATGCAGGACCTATGACCTTGCCTTCCAGCACGTCTAAGGCGGCGAACAGGGTGGTCGTGCCGTGTCGCTTGTAGTCATGGGTCATGGTTCCGGCCCGCCCTTTCTTCAGCGGCAAGCCGGGCTGGGTGCGATCCAAGGCCTGAATCTGCGACTTCTCATCGACGCTGAGCACCACGGCGTGGGCCGGCGGATCGACATAGA
>NZ_SSMX01000012.1 GCF_004799515.1 Phenylobacterium sp.
GCGAGCGGCTGGCCGGGCGCCGGCTCTACGTCAACGACATCTTCCTGACGCTGGTGCGCCGGCCGCTGCAGGGCGGCGCGGGCTTCCTGGAGCGCCTCGTCCGTCAGCCCGGAGCCCAGAAGGCCGACCTGGATCGCGAGCTGCGCGCCCTGCACGCCTCCCGCGAGGCCTTCGCCGCGGCGCTCGCCCCCTACGGTCCGCGGACGCTGTCGCTCTATGCCGGCCCCGGCGGCGCGCAGCGGTCTGAACCGGCGGAGTTCCTGGGCCTGATCCTCAACGGCGAGCTACGGCCCATGCTCGCGCCCACCGGCGACCTCGGCCAGGCGCTGGCGGCGCGCCGGCTCTCCTTCGGCCTCGACGCCATGGAGTTCGGCCCCAACGCCGGCCCGTCCAGTTTCGGCGCGGTGGTCTCGCTGAAGGACTATCCGGCGCGCACCGCGCCCGGCCTGCTGGACGGCGTCCTGCGCCTGCCCATGGAGCTGGTGCTGACCGAGAGCTTCGCCTTCGTCGACCGCCAGCAGGCGCTGGACCGCATGGGCCTGGCGCTTCGCCGCCTGCGCGCCGCCGATGACGACGCGATCAGCCTGCGCACCGAACTCGCCCAGGCCCGCGACGACGTGGGCGCCGGCCGCGCGGCCTACGGCGAGCACACGCTGACCATCCTGGCCAAGGCCGACAGCCTGGAGGAGCTCGACGGCGCGGTGGCCGACGTCCAGTCGGCCCTGGCCGAGGCGGGCGCCATCGCCGTGCGCGAAGACACCAACCTGGAGCCCGCCTTCTGGGCGCAGTTCCCCGGCAACCTGAAGTTCGCCGCGCGCAAGGCGCTGATCTCGGCGGCCAACTTCGCGAGCCTGGCCAGCTTCCACAACCATCCGACCGGCCAGGCCGAGGGCAACCACTGGGGCCCGGCCATCGCGGTCCTGGAGACCACCGCCTTCGGGCCCTATCACTTCAACTTCCACAACGCCGACCTCGGCAACTTCACGGTCATCGGGCCGTCGGGTTCCGGCAAGACGGTGCTGCTCACCTTCCTGCTGGCCCAGGCCGAGCGCCTGAAGCCGCGCATCGCCTACTTCGACAAGGACCGGGGCGCCGAGCCCTTCATCCGCGCCATCGGCGGCCGCTACGACGTGATCTCGCCGGGCGAGCCCACCGGCTTCAACCCGCTGGCGCTGGCCGACAATCCCGCCAACCGCGCCTTCCTGGCCGACTGGCTGGGCCAACTGCTCACCGCCGAGGGCGGCGGCCTCGACGCCGAGGACCGGGCGATGATCGCCGAGGCCGTGGACGCCAACTACGCCCAGGCGCCCGGCCACCGCCGCCTGCGCTACTTGCGCGAGCTGTTCCGGGGCGCGCGCCGCCCGCACGCCGGTGACCTGGCCGCCCGCCTTGCCGCCTGGTGCGAGGGCGGCGAGCATGCCTGGCTGTTCGACAACGCCTCCGACCGCCTGGACATCGACGCCCGCATCCTGGGCTTCGACATGACCAGGATCCTGGATGCGTCGACCATCCGCACCCCGGCCATGATGTACCTGTTCCATCGCCTGGAGCAGCGGCTGGACGGCTCGCCGGCGATCATCGTCGTCGACGAGGGCTGGAAGGCGCTGGACGACGCGGTCTTCGTGCGGCGGATCAAGGACTGGGAAAAGACCATCCGCAAGCGCAACGGCCTGGTGGGCTTCTGCACCCAGAGCGCCTCGGACGCCCTGGAGAGCCGCATCGCCTCGGCGATCATCGAACAGGCCGCGACCCAGGTCTTCTTCCCCAACAGCCGCGCGCGGCGGGAGGACTATGTGGCGGGCTTCGGCCTGACCGAGCACGAGTACGAGCTGGTCCGCAGCCTGCCCGACACCTCGCGCTGCTTCCTGATCAAGCGTGGCGACCACAGCGTGGTGGCCCGCCTCGACCTCTCCGGCCTCTCGGGCGAGCTGGCGGTGCTGGCCGGGACCGAGCGCGCCGTGCGCCGGCTGGAGGCCCTGCGCGGCCAGCTCGGGGACGAGCCCGACGCCTGGCTCGCCCCCTTCATGGAAGGCCGGTCGGCGGCATGAGCGGCTCCTGCGCCAACCTGGTGGGCGACGGCGTCATCCGCGGCGTCCTGGGCGCGGTCGACTGCCAGACCCGCGCCTTCGCCGAGGCCGGCTATTCGTCCCTGACCTCGGCCTCGTCCGGCTTCCAGATCGCGCTCACCGCCCTGCTCGCCATCTATGTCGCCCTGGTCGGCTACCGCATGCTGTTCGCCGCCGATGGCGCGCGGCTGTCGGACGCGCCGGGCATCGCGCTGAAGATCGGCGCCGTCCTGGCCCTGGTGACTAGCTGGGCGACCTTCCAGACCCTGGTCTTCGACATCGCCGGCAAGGCGCCGGGCGAGGTCGCCGCCGCGGTCGCCGCGCCGCTGCAGGCGCACGGCGGATCCCTGGCCGCCGATCCGGTGGGCGGCCTGCAGACCGCCTACGACCAGCTGACCCGCGACGCCGCCGCCTTCGGCAAGGCGGCGGGCGCGGACGCCAAGGCCGCCGGCAGTCCGCCCGCCGCCGCGGCCGGAGCGCTCTCCGCCGCGTCCAACGTGCTCTTCCTGACCACCGCCGGGGTGATCGCCGCCGCAACTTTGGCCATCGGGGTCCTGACCGCGGTCGGTCCGGTATTCATCGCCCTTTTCCTGATCCCCGCCACGCGCGGCCTCTTCGCCGGCTGGGTCCGGGCCTTGGCGGCCGCCGCGCTCGTGCCCCTGCTGGGCTGGCTCGTCGTCGTCCTGATGCTGTCGGTGCTGGAGCCCTGGCTCGTCACGCTCGCCCAGCAGCGCGAGGCCAACACCCTGGACCCACAGACCGGCATGAGCGTGGCCAGCCTGGTCTTCGTCTTCGGCGCAGGCCAGATCGCCCTCCTGGCCGCCGCCGGGATCACCGCCTTCGGCTTCCGCCTGCCCCACGCCGCGCCCACCGAGCGCCGGCCTGTTACGCCCGCGGTTCAACCGTCCCAAAACGTCGCGCCAGCCCAAGCCTACGCCTCGCGCATCCAGCGTCTGGCCTTCGACCTGCAGCGCGACCGGATCGCCGCGGCTGGCCGCCTTGACGCGGCGCGCCTGAGCCACACCACCCGCGCCACCGTCACCACCACGACCGACGAGCGCTCCTATCCGTCCGACCGCCCCGGCCGCCTCGGCGACGCCTACCGCCGCCCGGCTGTCGAGCGTGCGCCCGCAGGGAGCCGCGCATGAGCCGCCCCGCCCTAAGCGCCCTCGCCGCCGCCCTGGCCCTCAGCGCCGCGCCGGCGCTGGCCATCGAGCCGCATCCCGGCGCCGGCGACCCGCGCATCTTCGAGGTGATGTACGACCCGACCCAGGTGGTCGAGCTGAAGGGCGTGCTGGGCTACCAGCTCTCCCTCGAGTTCGACCCCGGCGAGCGGATCGAGAACGTCGCCATCGGCGACGCCCTGGGTTGGCAGGTGACGCCGAACCGCAAGGCCAACCTGCTGTTCCTCAAGCCCCAGGCCAGGCGGCCGGACACCAACATGACCGTGGTGACCAACCTGCGCCGCTACCAGTTCCAGCTCAGCGTCCGCGAGCACGCGGGCGCGAAGCAGATCCCCTATTCGGTGCGTTTCCTCTATCCGCCGGTGGCCGTCGCCGTAGTTGAGCCACCCGCCCCGCCGCCGCCGCCCGTCGACCGCAACCACGCCTACAGCTACCAGGGCAGCGCCAAGGCGCTGCCGACCCAGCTGTTCGACGACGGCCTGGCGACCTACTTCGCGTTCGCGCCAGACGAGGACCTGCCGGCGATTTTCGCCGTCGACCCGGACGGCGCCGAGACGGTGGTCAACTCGCACATGCAGGACGGCTACATCGTCGTCGACCGCACCGCGCCGGGCTTCGTCCTGCGCCGCGGCAGCGAGGTGACCAAGGTGTTCAACGACGGCTGGAAGGGGCAGATGGCCTCGACCCTCAGCCCGAAGCCGCGCGAGAAGCAGCCCTGGTGGCGCCGATGACCGATCCCAAGCCCAAAGCCCTCAGCGCCGAACCCGTCAGCGAGGTCTTCAATCCCGACCACTGGGTCCGCCCGCAGGTGGTCCAGCCGTCCTCGCCCTGGACGGTGGTGCTGGGCCTGGCCGGCGCGGCGCTCTTGGGCGTGGCGGTCTTCACCTCACTCAGCGGCGCGCGCCAGGCGCATGCCTCGACCACCCAAGCCTCGGCGCAGAGCACGGCGACGCCCGGCTGGGCCGGCGCCGTCCAGGCGCTCGGCAATGAACCGCCGGCGGCGCCTGCGAGCGCGCCCGCACCGCCGCCGCCCGCGCCGGCTCCGGCCGCCGTCCAGCCGCCGCCCTCGCCGCTCGACCAACCCGAGACCCATTGGCGCGCGCCGGCCATGGTCGTCGACCTCAGCGACGCCGGATCCGCCGGCGCCGCCTCGCCCGCGCCGCTCCGGCTCGCCCAGGCCCAGGCGCCTGTCGCCGGCGGCGCCGCGGCCGCCGACGGCCCCAACGCCGAGGAGCGCTTCGCCGCCCGCGTCTCTGGCGGGGGAAACGACACCGCCCGCGCCACCCAGATGCACGACGTCTCGCGCATCGTGCCGCAGGGCTTCGTGATCCCGGCGGTGCTGGAGACCGCCATCGACTCCGACCTGCCGGGCTCGGTGCGGGCGGTGGTCAGCCGCGACGTGCGCGGCTTCGACGGCGCCCAGGTCCTGATCCCGCGCGGCTCGCACCTGATCGGCCAGTACAAGTCCGCCGCCGCCATCGGCCAGACGCGCGCCTTCGTGGTCTGGTCGCGGATCATCACTCCGCAGGGCGTCTCCATCGACGTGGGCTCGCCCGCCACCGACCGCCTGGGGCGCGGCGGCCTGGAGGGCAAGGCCGACAGCCACTTCTTCGAACGCTTCGGCTCCTCGATCCTGCTGTCGGTGATCAGCGGCGGCATCGAGGCGGCGGCCAACAGCGGCGGTGGGACCACCAACGCCCTCATCATCGGCTCGCCCACCCAGGCGCAGAACGTCGCGGCCATCGCGCTGCAGAAGCAGATCGACATCCCGACCACCATCAAGGTGGCGCAGGGCGCGCCGGTGCAGGTCTCGGTGGCCCGCGACCTCGACTTCTCCGGCGTCGCCCCGGCCCGCTAGATGACCGCCGGCGTCTATCTCGAGGCCTACCTCGCGCCGCTCGCGCCCTGGCTCACCCGCGCCGACGTCACTGACGTCCTGATCAACCGGCCGGGAGAAGTCTGGATCGAGACCGTCGACGGGGCCATGAGCCGCGAACCCGCCGACCAGCTGACCGAACAGGCCCTGCAGCGCCTGGCCCGGCAGATCGCCGCCGCCAGCCACCAGGGCGTCAACCGCGAGCAACCGCTGCTGTCGGCGACCCTGCCCGACGGCGCGCGCGTGCAGGTGATCTCGCCGCCCGCCACCCGCGGCGGCCTGGCCATGGCGGTGCGCAAGCACCTGATCAGCGACCTGAGCCTGGAGGAGCTGTCGCGCAGCGGCCTGTTCGCCACGCCCGCCCACGCCGGCGCCGCCCAGCGCCAGGCTGCCGACGCCGAACTCGCCGCCCTGCTGGACGTCGGCGACCTGATGGGCTTCCTCAAGGCCGCCGTGCGGCGCCGCAAGACCCTGGTGATCGCCGGCGGCACGGCCAGCGGCAAGACCACCCTCCTGAATGCCCTGGTGAAGGAAATTCCCCGCGCCGAGCGGCTGGTGGCCATCGAGGACACCCCGGAAATCCGCCTCGACCATCCCAACGCCGTCGGCCTGGTCGCCGCGCGCGGCGAGACCGGCGAGGCCCGCGTCGACGCCGACAGCCTGCTGGCCGCCGCCCTGCGCCTGCGCCCCGACCGCATCCTGCTGGGCGAACTGCGTGGGGCCGAGGCCTTCGCCTGGCTGCGCGCCGTCAATTCCGGCCATCCGGGCTCGATCACCACGGTCCATGCCGACAATCCGTCCGGCGCGCTCGACCAGATCGCGCTCCTGGCGATGACCTCCGGCGTCGATCTCGGCTGGGACAAGCTGCGGGCCTACATCGGCCAGGTGGTCGACGTCGTGGTCCAGCTCGATCGCAACGAGGGCGCGCGGCGGATGACCGAGGTCCTGTTCCTGGCCCAGGCGCGCAACGCCCGCGGTTGAAGCCGCCTTAGAGCCGCAGGTCCGAAGCCGCCTTGGGTAAGACGCTCTTCACGTCGAACAGCACCGACGCGGCCCCGCCCAGGGCGCGGATCGCGTCCGGCCCCATCTCGCGGAACTGGTCGTGCGCCACGGCGAGCACGATGGCGTCGTAGCTCGCGCCGGCCTCCGGGACAGCGATCAGCTCCAGGCCATACTCGGCCCGCGCCTCGTCCGCGTCGATCCAGGGGTCCCAGACCTCGACGCGCGCGCCGGAAGCCGTCAGCTCTCCGATGATGTCGGTGACGCGGGTGTTGCGCAGGTCGGTGCAGTTCTCCTTGAACGCCAGGCCCATGACCAGCACCCGCGCGCCGTCAGCCGACACTCCGCGCCGGCCCATTTCCCCGACCAGCTCGCGCGCCACGTGGGCGCCCATGCCGTCGTTGATCCGTCGCCCGGCCAGGATCACCTCGGGATGGTAACCCAGGGCCTCGGCCTTGTGCGTCAGGTAATAGGGATCGACCCCGATGCAGTGGCCGCCGACCAGGCCGGGCCGGAAATTCAGGAAATTCCACTTGGTCCCGGCGGCCGCCAGCACCTCTGAGGTATCCAGGCCAAGCCGCTGGAAGATCAGCGAGAACTCGTTGATCAAGGCGATGTTCAGGTCGCGCTGGGTGTTCTCGATCACCTTGGCCGCCTCGGCCACACGGATGGAGCTGGCGCGGTGCGTGCCGGCGGTCACCACCGAGGCGTAGAGCGCGTCCACGAAGTCGGCGGCCGCCGGCGTCGAACCCGCCGTCACCTTGACGATGTTGGCCAGCCGGTGGGTCGGATCGCCCGGATTGGCGCGCTCGGGACTATAGCCGGCGAAGAAGTCGCGGTTGAAGGTCAGGCCCGAAACCTGCGCCACCAAGGGCACGCAGTCCTCTTCCGTGGCACCCGGATAGACCGTGGATTCATAGATCACCACGCCGCCCAAACTGATCGCCGCGCCCACCGCGCGGCTGGCCGCCATCAGGGCGGTGAGATCCGGGCGCTTCTGCGCGTCGATGGGCGTTGGCACTGTGACGATGAAAACGTTGCAGGCCTTCAGGTCCTGCGGGTCGGAACTCAGCCTCAGGCCCTTGGCCGCCGCCAGCTCCGCCGCCGTGACCTCGAGCGTGCGGTCCTCGCCGACCGCCAGCTCGGCGATCCGTTGCGGCTTGATGTCGAAGCCCACCACCTGATGCTCGGCGGCGAAGGCCACGGCCAGGGGCAACCCCACATAGCCCAGCCCGATCACCGCGATCGTCGCGGGGGTCTGGGTGAAGGGGTTCTGCAACATTCTGCGGTCCATATAGGATTCGGCCGCCTGCCTATCACGACTGCTGGGCGGCGCGAGGGGCTTATGCGGCGTTTCGCCGTTGCGCAGAGAGGCGGCCGCGTTGACTCCGGGACCTGAACGTCTTCGTCTGAACGGGGCGCGCTTCGGCGCCGGCCGTAGGTTGACCCCTCCATGAAGTTCTCGGTCGGCGATCTGGTCTTCATGGCCTTCGGCGTCGTGGCCACCATCGTCATGCTGCTGATGGGCTCGGGCCGGCGCGGCGGGATCGACCCCGAGGCCGAACGGGCGTCGAAGATCGCCTACCTGCGCCAGATCAACCGCCGGTCCAGCCCGATCCTCACCCTGGCGCTGATCATCGCGCTGGCGGCGGGGCTCTATGGCCTGCTGGCCGTCTACGCCCTGCGCAAGTAGCGGGACCGCACATGGCCATCGCAACCGACCGGGCGGACGCCCCAGGCGCTGAGAGCGGCACCCCGACACTGCCGGCGGCAGTGGCGCGCCAGCCGCGCTTTGTAGTGCTGGACGGGCTGCGCGGGCTGGCCGCCTTCCTGGTGGTTGGCCACCACCTGCAGAACCAGATGCGCGCCTCGGGTCCGTTCTCGCACGGCTATCTGGCCGTTGATTTCTTCTTCGTTCTCTCCGGCTTCGTCGTGGCCTCGGCCTACGAGGGCCGGCTGCGCGGCGGCATGACGCTGGCGGAATTCGCCAAGGTGCGTTTCATGCGCCTCTACCCGCTGATGGTGCTGGGGACCCTGTTCGCCACCGTCCTGAGCATCGCCCGCGAGCAGGGCGTGACGTTTTCGATCCTGACCTTCCTGGGACAGCTGTTCCTGATCCCGGGCCTGACCGGCGGGGCCACCCTGTTCGTGCTGAACACGCCCTACTGGTCGCTGTTCTTCGAGATCCTGGCCAACTTCGGTCATGCGGCGACCCTGCGATGGGCCACCACGCGCCGGCTCGCGGTCTGGACCGCCCTGGCCGCCCTGGCGGTGATCTTCACCGCCCGGACCATGCATCACCTCGGCGGCGGCTGGAGCCTGCACAACGCCTGGGCCGGCATTGTGCGGGTCGGGTTCAGCTACCCACTGGGCGTACTCATTTACCGGCTGAACAAGGCGGGGCGTTTGCCTTCGATCGTCCTGCCTGGGCCGGTGGTGGGCCTGCTGCTCGCCGCCACGATTCTGTGTGCCGCAATGGTCGGCAACTGGGCGATGGACGCGGCCTGCGTCATCGTGGCCTTCCCGCTCGTGCTGATTCTGGGACTGAACGCCCACGCCGGGCGCGCCGGCGCCCTAGTGGCCTGGATGGG
>NZ_SSMX01000013.1 GCF_004799515.1 Phenylobacterium sp.
TCCACCAGCCCCAGCCACCGCGATCACATTCTGCACGCCTCGCAGGAGGACATCCTGGAGATGATCACCAAGTCGGTGAGCCATGCGCGCAACCTCTGCGGCGATGTCGAATGGTCGGCCCAGGATGCGACGCGGACCGAGCAGGATTTCCTGCGGCGCTGCGTCGAGGCGGCGATCAAGGCCGGCGCCGGGACGATCAACCTGCCGGACACCGTGGGCTACAGCTACCCCAGCGAATACGCCGAGATGTTCCGCGACATACTCGAGAACGTCGACGGCGCCGATAAGGTCATCCTGTCGACCCACTGCCACAACGACCTGGGCCTGGCCGTGGCCAACTCGCTGGCCGGCGTCCAGGGCGGCGCGCGGCAGGTCGAGGTGGCCATCAACGGCATCGGCGAGCGCGCCGGCAACGCGGCGCTCGAAGAGATCGTCATGGCGCTGAAGGTGCGCGGCGACCAGCTGCCCTACTTCACTGGCGTCGAGACCCAGCACATCACCCGCGCCAGCCGCTATGTCTCGGCGATCACCGGCTTCCCGGTGCAGTTCAACAAGGCCATCGTCGGCAAGAACGCCTTCGCCCACGAGAGCGGCATCCACCAGGACGGGATGCTGAAGGACCGCGGCACCTACGAGATCATGAGCCCCGAGACGGTCGGGCAGGGCGCGTCCAACCTGGTCATGGGCAAGCACGCCGGCCGCGCGGGCTTCCGCGAGAAGCTGCGCACCCTGGGCTACGAGCTGGGCCAGAACGCGCTGAACGAGGCCTTCCAACGCTTCAAGGACCTAGCCGACAAGAAGAAGCACGTCTTTGACGACGACATCGTGGCCCTGGTCGACGACGCCCTGGCCTCGGGCGCGGACCGCATCCAGGTGAAGACCCTGCGGGTGATCGCCGGCACCGAGGGGCCGCAGGAGGCCTTCCTGACCGTCACCATCGACGGCGCGGAGACCTCGGCCAACGCCACCGGCGACGGGCCGGTCGACGCGGTTTTCAACGCGATCCACAAGGTCGCGCCGCACGAGGCGATCCTGCGCCTCTTCCAGGTGCATGCGGTGACCGAGGGCACCGACGCCCAGGCCCAGGTCTCGGTGAGGCTCGAGGAAGACGGCCGCATCGCCACCGGCCAGGCCGCCGACACCGACACGCTCACCGCCTCGGCCAAGGCCTACATCAACGCGCTCAACAACCTCGCCGCGCGCAAGGAGAAGACCGACCCCGGGGCGATCGCGTCAGGGTTCTAGCTCCAATAAGCAGTGTCATCCCGGTTTCGCCGCGGGCGAAGACCGGGGCCCATAGGCTCGGCGCCTGGCGCGCGTCCTCGATCGGGGATGCGGCTGGGTCCCGGCTCGGCCTGCGCGGCTTCGCCGCTCCGTTGGCCGGGATGACGGATTTTGCGGAATGCTCTGGATCCTCCTGACCGCCGCGGCCGCGCCGCTGCAGGTCGCGCGCAACGCCCTGCAGCGGGGGCTGGTGGGCGATGCGGGGCCGTGGGGCGCGACCCTGGTGCGCTTCCTGTTCGGCCTGCCGTTCTCGCTGGCGATCTTCGCGGCGGTGGCGCTGGCGACGCCCGGCGCGGCCCCGCATTTCAGCGCCGGCTACCTCGTGGCGGTGGTGATCGGCGCGCTGTCGCAGGTCGGCGCGACCGCGGCCCTGCTGGTGGCCATGCGCCGGGCAGGGTTCGCGGTGGCGACGGTGATGCAGCAGTCGTCCCTGCCGCTGTCGGCGGTGTTCGGCTGGCTGGCGCTGGGCGACCGGATCGGGACCCACGCCTGGGCCGGCATCGCGGCCACCACCGTCGGCCTGGGGATACTCTCCTGGCCGCGCCGCGACCAGCTTGAGGGCGCGGGCTTCGGCAGCCTCCTGGGTCTGGCCTCGGGCGCGGCCTTCGCGGTGGCGCTGAACGCCGTTCGCCAGGCGGGCCGGGCGCTGGAGCCGCACCATCCGATCTATTCCGCCACCGCCTCGGTCTGCGTCGCCCAGGCGATCCAGACGGCGATCCTGCTGGCCGCGCTCGCCGTGTTGCGGCCGGCGTCCCTCCTGGCCGTGGCGCGGTCCTGGCGGCCGTCCCTGGGCGCGGGGTTCTTCGGCGCGGCGGCCTCGGCCTGCTGGTTCGGGGCCCTGGCGCTGGCGCCGGCGGGGCCGGTCCGCGCGGTGGGGGTGATCGAGGCGCCAATCGCCGCGGTGGCGGGGCGGCGGCTGTTCCGCGAGCGGCTGTCGCCCCGCCAGCTGGCCGGCGGCGCCCTGGCGGCGGTCGGCGTCGTTGTGACCGCGCTCGGCTGACGCATCCGCCCGCGCGGCCGGCGGCGACTATCCGGCGTGGGGCGGTTCGGACATAGTCGGACGCTCCGGTTGGGGGAGTTCCAGTGACCGACGCGCTTTCGATCCGGGGCCTGTCCAAGACCTTCGGCGGCAAGGTCGCCGTGGACGACCTTTCGCTCACTGTCCGCGCCGGTGAGCTCTACGCGCTCCTGGGCCCCAACGGGGCGGGTAAGACCACGACCCTGCGCATAGTGGCGGGCCTCCTGAAGCCCAACGCCGGCCAGATCGGCGTCTTCGGCCGCGACGTCCTGGCCGATCCCGCCGCGGCCAAGCAGATCATCGCCTGGGCGCCGGACGAGCCGATGCTCTACGACCGCCTGACGCCGCTGGAGTATCTGGAGTTCGTCGCGGGCCTCTGGGGCGTCGCGCCGGCCCAGGCCCAGGCCAAGGCCGAGGAGTTGCTGAAGTGGCTCGGCCTCTGGGAGAACCGCGGCGAACGCTGCGAGGGCTTCTCCCGCGGCATGAAGCAGAAGACGGCGCTGGCCGGCGCCCTGATCCATGACCCGCAGCTCCTGATCCTCGACGAGCCGCTGACCGGCCTCGACGCCGCCGTGGCGCGCCAGGTCAAGGACCTGCTGCAGGCCCGGGTGAAGGCTGGGGCGACGGTGATCCTCACTACCCACATCCTGGAAGTGGCCGAGCGGATGGCCGACCGCATCGGCATCATCCAGAACGGCCGGCTGGCCGCCGAGGGCACCATGGACGAGCTGCGCGCCCGCACCGGCGAGGGCCAGGCCACGCTGGAGGACCTGTTCCTGGAACTCACGGGCGCCGAGGCCTGATGTTCGCACCCGGTTCGACGCTCTGGCTGATGCGCCATGAGCTGCGCCTGTCCTGGCGCGGCCTGACCGAGCGGCGCGGCCGCGGGCGCGGGCGGTTCCGGACCCTCTGGCTGTCGGCCATCCTGCCGCTGATCCTGCTGGTCACCGCCGGCCTGCCGCTGAGCTTCGCCCTGCGGCGCGTGCAGATCTCGGTCAGTCCGATCTCGGTGGCCATCGCCGCGGTGATCGCCGTCGCGCTCTTCACGCTGATGCTGTCCCAGACCCTCAGCGCCGCGGTGGACGCCCTCTATGAGCGGGCCGACCTCGACCTCTTGTTCTCCTCGCCGCTCAAGCCCCGGCGGGTGCTGACCGTGCGGTTCCTGGCGGTGGCCGTGAACGTCTTCACCCTGGTCGGCCTGATCACCACGCCGGTCCTCCTGCCCATCGCGGTGACCGGCCACCCCGCCTGGCTGGCGCTCGAGCCGGTGCTGTTCTCCGTCTCGCTCGCCGCCACGGGCGCGGGCCTGATGATCGCGTCCGGCCTCTTCCGCCTGATCGGGCCGCGCCGCACGCGCACGCTCGGCCAGGTCCTGGCGGCGGTCACCGGGGCGGCGGCCTTCCTGCTGGGTCAAGCCTACAACATCCTGGGCCGCCAGCAGGCCGGCAGCATCTGGGCGGTAATCGCCAAGCGGATCGCCGACCCGAGCTTCCACGCGCCGCCCGGCCTCGACTGGCCGCTGCGGGCCATGCTGGGCCAGCCCTTGCCGTTGCTGGGCGTGATCGCTGTAGGCGTGGGCGTTTTCCTGCTCGCCAACCAACTCCTGGGCGCGCGCTTCGCCGCGGATGCCGCCGCGGCGGCCGGGGTTGGAACTGGCGGCGGACGCGCGCGGGCGGCCGGCCGGGCGCGGTTCTCCGCCAGCGCCTTCCGCGCCACCTTCACCAAGGAGATGCGGCTGATCGCCCGCGACCCGGCGCTGATCTCCCAGGTGCTGCTGCGGGTGCTCTACATCATCCCCCTGGGCATCGTGATCCTCCGCCAGGCCGGGACCGCCCAGGCGCTCGCCCTGCCGGGCGGGGCCGGCGCGCTCAGCCTGATCGCCGGCCAGATCACCGGCAGCCTGGCCTGGATCACCATCTCGGCCGAGGACGCGCCGGACCTCCTGAGCTGCGCGCCGACGCCCACACGGACCCTGCGGCAGGCCAAGCTCCTCGCCGCCATCCTGCCGGTCGCCATCCTGCTGGTCCCGCTGCTGGTTCCGCTGACCGTCATGGCGCCTTTGCCGGGCGTCGCCGCGGCCCTCGGGTGCGCGGGCTCCATGGGCATGACCGCAGCCCTGAACGTCTGGTGGCAGCGGCCAGCCAAGCGCAGCGACTTCCGCCGGGCGCGCCAGGCGTCCTGGTTCGTCACCCTGATGGAGCTCTTGCTCGGCATCGTCATCGCCGTCGCGACCGGCATGATCGCCGCGGGCCAGTTCGGCTGGGCGCTGATCCCGGCCGTCCTGGCCCTGGTGGGCGTCCTGCTGCTCAGCCGCAGCGACGCCCAGGTCGCCCAGGCGCTGCGGGCCGCGAGCTAGGCGTTTTCGCGGGCTAGACTGTCTCGCGAGCTTGGGCGTCCAGGGCGCGGAAGTCCTCGTCGGTGAGCTCGATGCCGGCGGCGGCGACGTTGTCTTCCAGGTGGTCGACCTTGCCGGTGCCGGGGATCGGCAGCATCACCGGGCTGCGCTTCAGCACCCAGGCAAGCGCCACCTGGCTAGGCGTGGCGTTGGCCTTGTGGACGATCTTGTCGAGGGTGGTGCCGGGCTTGGCCAGGTCGCCCGCCGCCAACGGGAACCAGGGGATGAAGCCGATGTTCTTGGCCGTGCAGTGGTCGAGCACCGCCTCGCTGCCGCGGTCGATCAGGTTGTAGCGGTTCTGCACGGTGGCGACCGGGAACACCTTCTGCGCTGCTTCGATCTCCTCGACGCTGACCTCGCTGAGGCCCGCGTGCTTGATCAGACCTTCCTTCAGCATGTCGGCGATGACGCCGAACTGCTCCTCGCGCGGCACCTTCGGGTCGATGCGGTGCAGTTGCCACAGGCCGATCTGCTCCACCTTCAGGCGGCGCAGGCTCATCAGCACACACTGGCGCAAGTATTCCGGCCGACCGACCGGCATCCAGATGTTCGGCCCGTGGCGGGTGAGGCCGCCCTTGGTCGCCACCAGGATGTCGCCGTAGGGGTGCAGCGCCTCGGCGATCAGGTCCTCGCTGACGAAGGGGCCGTAGCTGTCGGCGGTGTCGATGAAGGTGACGCCCAGGTCGGGCAGGCGCTTGAGCGTGCGGATCGCCTCGTCGCGGTCCTCGGGCTCGCCCCAGATGCCCTTGCCGGTGATGCGCATGGCGCCGAAGCCCAGGCGGTGGACGGCTAAGTCGCCGCCGATCTTGAACGTGCCGGACCCGGCGGCGGAAGGACTGGCGGTCATGGTGGAGCTCCATCGAAGTCGGCGACTTGGGGAGACCGGCAGATAGGCACGGCGATGGGCCGCCGCCAGGACAGATGTCTCGGCTCGCGCGGCGCAAGCCTCACCGCAACTCCCGCGCGGCTCTGCGGCGCGTGACGCTCTTTATGCCTTGAATTCGAGCATGGGGCAGGGCAGAGGTGCTTGATCTTCCGGTAGATCGTGACGAGTCCGCGCCATCTAGGGCGTAGACGGACCGTTTGGATCGCCGGGCCGCCCCTTTCGCCTCCCAGTCCCCACGGCCTCTCGATGATTTCCTCGCTCTTCGGCGCCATATCCAACGACATCGCCATCGACCTCGGCACCGCCAACACCCTGATCTACATGAAGGGCAAGGGCATCGTGCTGAACGAACCCTCCGTGGTGGCGCTGCGCAACGTCGGCGGCCGCAAGGTCGTCCACGCCGTCGGCATAGAGGCCAAGCAGATGCTGGGCCGCACGCCCGGCCACATGGAAGCCATCCGCCCGATGCGCGACGGGGTCATCGCCGACTTCGAAGTCGCCGAGGAGATGATCAAGTACTTCATCCGCAAGGTTCACAACCGCAAGGGCTTCGTGAACCCCAAGGTCATCGTCTGCGTGCCGTCGGGCGCCACCGCCGTGGAGCGCCGGGCGATCAACGACAGCTGCCTGAACGCCGGCGGACGCCGCGTCGGCCTGATCGACGAGCCCATGGCCGCGGCCATCGGGGCGGGCCTGCCGATCCACGAGCCCACCGGCTCGATGGTCGTCGACATCGGCGGCGGCACCACCGAGGTTGCCGTGCTGTCGCTGTCGGGCATCGTCTATTCGCGCTCGGTGCGGGTCGGCGGCGACAAGATGGACGAAGCGATCATCTCTTACATGCGCCGCAACCATAACCTGCTGATCGGCGAGACCACCGCCGAGCGGATCAAGAAGGAGATCGGCACCGCCCGGGCTCCCGCCGACGGCGAGGGCCTCTCCATCGAGGTCAAGGGCCGTGACCTGATGCAGGGCGTGCCGCGGGAAGTCCGTATCTCGGAAAAGCAGGCCTCCGACGCTCTGTCGGAGCCGGTCGGCCAGATCGTCGACGCGGTGAAGATGGCCCTGGAAGCCACCCCGCCGGAGCTCGCCTCCGACATCGCCGACAAGGGCATCATGCTGACCGGCGGCGGCGCCCTGCTGCGCGGCCTGGACGCCGAGATCCGCGACCACACCGGCCTGCCGGTCACCGTGGCCGACGATCCGCTGAGCTGCGTGGCCCTGGGCTGCGGCAAGGTGCTCGAACATCCGAAATGGATGAAGGGCGTTCTCGAATCCACGCTAGCTTAAGGCGGCTTGAGTCGCTGCGCGTGGTGCGGGCGCGGGGGCGCCGCTGGAACGAGGCCCTGAGTGTCCTTAAGGGACAATCCGCTTGGTGAACTGAAGGTCCCTCTCGCCTGGGGGGCCGCAATCGCGCTGATCGTCGCCGTGGTGGCGGCCAGCGCCATCCTGCTGTCCGACCGGCGCGAGACCTTCAAGGCCGAGGCCTATGGCGCGACCCGCAGGGCCAGCGACACGGTCCTGGCGCCGGTGGGCGACGTGCTGGCCGCGCCAGGCCGCTGGACCGGCGCCGGCGTCGACTCGGTCCGCGACTACTTCGGCGCGGCGTCCGAGAACCGCGAGCTGAAGGCCGAGCTCAAGGAAATGCGCCAGTGGCGCGACGTGGCCATCGCGCTGCGCACCGAGAACGCCCGCTACCGCACCCTCCTGGGCCTGAAGACCGACCCGCCGATCCCGATGGTGGCGGCGCGTATCGTCACCGACAGCCGCGGTCCCTTCGCCGACACGCGCCTCGCCAACACCGGCCGCGAGCATGGGGTGAAGGTCGGCAATCCGGTGATGAGCGAGAACGGCCTGGTCGGCCGGGTGATCGGCGTCACCGACGGCGCGAGCCGCGTGCTGCTGCTGACCGACATCGCCTCGCGCACCCCGGTGATGATCGTGCGCACCAATGCGCGGGCCATCCTGACCGGCGACGGCGGGCCGAACCCCAGGCTCGACTACCTGCGCGGCCACGATCCGATCCGCGAGGGCGACCAGCTCTTGACCTCCGGCGACGGCGGCGTGGTGCCGCGCGGGCTGCCGGTGGGCGTGGCGGTGAAGGGCCTGGACGGCCGCTGGCGGGTGGTGCTGGCCTCGGACCGCGCGCCGATCGACTTCGTGCGCATCCTGCTGTTCCAGGACTTCACCCAGCTGGTGAACACCAAGGAGCTGGCCGAGACGCCAACCCCGCCGCCAACGCCGGGCGGGGCGGCGGTGGAGACCGCGCCCGCCAAGCCCGTTCAGCCGCCCACAACGCCGGCGTCAGCTACGCCCAAGCCCGACGTCATCGGCGCGGCCATCGCCAAATCGATCGCGCCCACGCCCAAGCCGGCGGCCGCTTCCCCCGCCAAGCCCGCCACGGCCAAGCCTGATGGGAAACCCGCCGCTCCGCAGGCCAAGCCGAAGCCCAAGGCGCCGCCGCCCGCCGCCGGAGCCACCCCATGAGCGGCTCGCGCGGCATGCGCGGGCTGGAGCCCTGGCGCTGGCTGGGCGTGCCCATGCTGCAGGCGCTCGCGGCCACGGTGCTGTTCGGCATCCCCTTGCGCGCCTTCGGCCTGCAGCTGCCGGAGCCTGTTTTCCCCATGGTGCTGGCCTTCGCCTGGGCGGTGATCCGGCCTTCGATCCTGGCGCCCTTCGCGATTCTGGTCCTGGGCCTCTTGCTCGACATCTTCTGGGGCGGGCCGCTGGGGCTGTGGGCGCTCTGCCTGCTGATCGCCTATGGCGTCGCCTTCACCGGGCGCAGCATGATGGCCGGCCAGAACCGGCTGATCCTGTGGGCCTGGTACGCCCTGGCCACGGCCATCGCCATGGGCGCGGGCTACCTCTTCGTGATGCTTGACTCGCGCGCCTCGCCGGGACTGGTCCCGATGGCCTGGCAATTCCTCGCCACAATCGTGCTTTATCCGTTCGCACAGCGGCTCATCGACCTCTTCGAGGACGCCGATGTGCGATTCCGCTAAGGGGCTGTCGGATGGCTGAGCCGTCCATCTTCTTCGCCGAGGTCAATGAGCGGCAGGGCACGTTCCACCGGCGCGCCTTCCTGCTGGGCGGCTTCGCGGGCGTGGGCCTGCTGGCGCTGGGCGGTCAGCTCGCCCACCTGCAGCTGATCGAGACCCAGCGCTACACGAAGCTCTCGGCCAACAACCAGTTCAACTTCAAGCTGACCCCGCCGCCGCGCGGCCTGATCGTCGACCGCAACGGCGTGGTGCTGGCCTCCAACCGCCCGAACTTCCGGCTGATGGTGGCCAAGGATAAGGGCATCGACCCCGCCGAGACGCTGAAGACCCTGGCCGAGTTCGTACCCATGGACGACGGCCGCCAGGCGCGGCTGCTGCGCGAGATCTCCAACGCGCCCCGCAAGTCGCCGGTGCAGATCATGGAGGACATGAGCTGGGAGCAGTTCAGCGCGATCAACATCCGCGCCCCCGAGCTGCCCGGCGTCACCGCCGACATGGGCGAGGTGCGTGTATATCCTTACGGCGGGTCTTTCGCCCACGTGATCGGCTACGTGGCCAAGGTCAACAAGTCCGACCTCACCGACACCGGGCCGAACGCCGACCCGATCCTCCTGAACCCCGGCTTCCGCATCGGCCGCCAGGGTGTCGAGCAGGCCTTCGACCTCGACCTGCGCGGCAAGCCGGGCGCGCAGAAGGTGGAGGTCGACGCCAACGGCCACGAGGTGGCCACCGATCCCGCCGGGGACATCAAGGCGGTCCCCGGCAAGGAGATCGTGCTCACCCTCGACGCCGACGTCCAGAACCGCGCCATGGAGGTGTTCGGCGACGAAAGCGGCGCGGCGGTGATGATGGACTGCCGGACCGGCGACATCCTGTGCATGTATTCGGGGCCCAGCTTCGACGCCAACCGCTTCGTCCGCGGCCTGACGGCGATCGAGTACAAGGAGCTGGCGCAGTACGACCACAAGCCGCTGTTCAACAAGGCGCTCACGGCGACCTATCCGCCGGGCTCGACCTTCAAGACCATGGTGGCGCTGGCGGCGCTGGAGAACGGCTACGACCCACGCACGGTCCACGTCTGCAACAAGGTCTGGTTCTGGGGCGGTCGGCCTTGGCATTGCGACGAGGCGCACGGCGCCCAGGACCTGAAGGGTGGGATCGCCACCTCCTGCGACATCTATTTCTACCAGTGCGCGCTGGCCGTCGGGCCGGACAAGATCGCCGCCGTCGCCCGCAAATTCGGCCTGGGAGACGTCTTCGACATCGGCATCCCGGGCCAGAAGCCGGGCTTGGTGCCCGACAGCGCCTACAAGCGCCGCGCCTTCCCCAAGGACCCGACGTGGCACGCCGGCGAGACGCCCAGCATGGGCATCGGCCAGGGCTACACCCACCTCAACCCACTGCAGCTGTGCGTGCAGGCCGCGCGCCTGGCCAACGGGCGCAAGATGCTGCACCCACGGCTGGTGCATTCGGTGGGCGGCGTCGTGCAGCCCTCCGGCGCGGCCTTCGGCGACCTGCCGTTCGCCAGCGAGCACATCGACTTCATCCGCAACGCCATGGTCGCCGTGACCACGACCGGAACCGGGCACGCCTTCGGCGACCTGGGCCTGGGCGGCATCCGCATGGCGGGCAAGACCGGCACCGCCCAGGCGCGCGGCTACGCTGGAGGCACCGGCGTCCATGACCGCAACGGGGCCTGGGCGCTGCGCGACCATTCCTGGTTCATCGCCTTCGCCCCCACGGATCAGCCCCGCTACGCCATGAGTGTTTTGGTGGAGCACGGCGGCTTCGGCGCGACCTCGGCGGCGCCGCGGGCCCGGGAGATCATGCGGACCGCGCTGCTGAAGGATCCCGAGATCCGGGCGAAGATCGAAAAACCCCTGCCGCTGCCGGACGTGAAGCCGCCCGACACCGATCCTGACGTGGTCGATCCGCCGACGCCCGCCGCCGCGGCGGTGCAAGCCGCGCAGCAGACCACCGAATGACCGTCTCGGCCCTCACACGCCCCGGCGAGCGCGACCGGTTGATCGTCAAGCTGGGCGAGATCGACTGGATCTTCTGCGTCACCATCAGCCTGATCGCCGGCGCCGGGGCGGTGATGCTGTTCTCCATCGCGGGCTCGTCCTGGACCCCCTGGGCGGCGGCGCACCTGGCGCGCTACGCCCTGTTCTTCGCCATCATGATCGTGCTCAGCCTCATCGACCTCAGGGTCTGGTTCGCGCTGGCCTATCCGATCTACGGGATCGGCTTCCTCTTGCTGCTGGCGGTGATGGTGATGGGCCACCATGCGCTGGGCGCCCAGCGGTGGCTGCAGGCCGGACCGATCACCATCCAGCCGTCGGAGATCATGAAGATCGGCTTGGTGCTGGCGCTGGCGCGCTTCTACCACGGCCTATCGAGCAAGAGCGCCCAGCTCTCCTGGTGGCTGCTGGTTCCGGCGGTCCTGATCCTGGCGCCCGTGGCCCTGGTGGCCAAGCAGCCGGACCTGGGCACGGCGATCCTGATGCTCTTGACCGGCGCGATCGTGGTGATCCTGGCGGGCCTTTCCTGGAAGATCATTTCCGCGGGCGTGTTGGGCGCTGGCCTCCTGGTCCCGGTGGTGGTGATGTTCGGCCTGCACGGCTACCAGAAGCAGCGCCTGACCACCTTCCTCAATCCGGAGGCCGACCCGTCCGGGTCGGGCTATCACATCCTGCAGTCGCAGATCGCGTTGGGGTCCGGCGGCCTGCTGGGCAAGGGCTATGGCCTGGGCTCGCAAAGCCAGCTCAACTTCCTGCCGGAGAAGCAGACCGACTTCATCTTCGCCACCCTGGCCGAGGAGTTCGGCTTCGTGGGCTGCATCTCGATCCTGGTGCTCTATGCGGCGGTGATCTTCATGGCTCTGCGCACCGCCTACCTCAGCCACAGCCACTTCGGCCGGCTGGCGGCGGCGGGCGTCACGGCCACCTTCGCCCTCTATGTGCTGATCAACGGCTCGATGGTCATGGGCCTGGCGCCGGTGGTGGGCGTGCCCATGCCGCTGCTCAGCTATGGCGGCACGGTGATGCTGACGGTGATGGTGGGCTTCGGCTTGGTCATGGCCGTGCGCGTCCACCGCTATTCCGAAGTCACCAGCGGTAAAGGCTCGCTGCTGTAGAATTCCAGCCGATCCCAGACGGCCCGCGCGTTGGGTCGAAGGTTCGTGAGCGCGCGGCTCATCCCCTGCGCTCGCGTTCCGTAAAGGGGTGATCTATTAGGAATCGGCTGCTACGCCGCAACGGAGCTTTCCATGCTGACAATTGGCCAGAAGCTCGACGCCAATAAGGGCATTGGGCCCGGATTCGATTTTCTTCGCGTTTTTCTCGCATTCAGCGTGATCGCGTGGCATTCGATCGCGCTCACCTCGGGCAGCGCTGAATCGGCGGCGGATAAGCCATACTGGGCGTTTGTTTATGCTATCGTGCCCACCTTCTTTGCTCTTAGCGGATTCCTGGTAACCGGCAGCGCGCTCCGCCTGCCGGTGGGGCAATTCGTGTTGAGCCGCGTGCTGCGTATCGTCCCGGCGCTGTTCGTGGATACGGCGGTGTCCATACTGATCTTCGGCACAATCTTCACCACCTTGCCGGTCCTGGACTATCTGACAAACCCGGCAACCCTGAAGTACTGGCTAAATATCGTCGGCGAGATTCATTTCTTCCTGCCCGGCGTGTTCGAGGATCACCCGATCACGGCAGTCAACGGTTCACTGTGGACGATCCGGCCGGAGCTGGGTTGTTACGTGGTCATGACCGTCTTGATCGCGACGGGCCTCGCTCGGCGGTGGCAGGTCGTGGCGCTGAGCGCGTTCTTCGTCTGGCTCGCGTCCCTTGTGGGACAGGAATCCCACATGGAGTTTATCGGCAAACATCAGATCGTCGACAATTCGCGGCTGGTGGTCTTCTTCCTGATGGGCTCCCTTGCCTATCTGCTGAGACATAGGATCCCCAGCAGTCGATGGCTGGCCCTGATCGCCCTAGCCTTTATCGTCACCTCGACCGCTTTTGGATCCGGGGCCGTGCTGGTTGGCAGCAAATGGTACCTGCTGGCCGCCGCGCCGGTGCTGACCTATCTCATTGTTTGGTTGGGTCTTCAGGTGCTGCCGCGCCTGCCGATCTTCGACCGTGGCGACTACAGCTACGGCGTTTACCTCTACGGCTTCCCTGTTCAGCAGACCGTCATCGAGCTGACGGGGATACACATCGCCTGGGCGAATTTCGCCCTAACCTTCATTCCAGTCACCTTGCTCGCCATGTTTTCGTGGCATGTCGTTGAGAAGCCCACGCTGAAGCTGCGCAAGCGGTTCTCGCTGGCGGCCAAAATCGAGACGCAGCGCGAGGCGGCGGCCCATTCGTCGGTCCACCCGGCCTCCGCGCCCTCGACCGCACAACCGCCGCCATCCGGCCCGAGGGTCTGAAAACTCCAAGAGTCCGGCGCGGCGCTGGCTCGCGCCTGACCCTTGGAGGTGTTCAGTTTCTCGTCGTCGATCCTATTGCTTGGCCAGGGTCCCGCGGATTTCGCCGCCGGGGTTGGCCGCGGTGTGGATGTTGAAATAGACCTTGCCGGCGTTCAGGTCGGCGATCTGAGAATCGGTGAGCGTCGCCGTGCCCTTGATGGGGCTCGTGCCGACGTTCGAGGCCGGAACGATCGGCGGACCGTTGCCGCCGGGCGTCGCGGCGTCGTGGAAGTGGGCGGCGACCGCCGGACCCGTCAAGCCTTTGTAGTTGACGGTGTAGCTGAAGGTCTTGCCGTCGAGCATGGCGAAGACGTCGCCGCTCCCACTGCCCGTACCGGCCAGCTTGGCGGTGTAGTGGACCATCTGGGCCGAGGCCGCGCTGGCGACCATGATACCTGCGACCGCGACGGCGGCGAACAGCGAATGACGCATGGAAAGTCTCCCTCCTTCACGGGCCCAAGCCCGGAATGCGGCGGCACGTTGCGCCGCCGCGCGCGTGCGCGCAAGGCGGGTCAGCTAGACGCTGAACGCCTGGTCGGTGGCGCGCACCAGGGCGTCGACGATACCGGGCTCGGTGGAGGCGTGGCCGGCGTCCCAGACCACCTCGAAGCGCGCGCCGGGCCAGGCCGACTTCAGCTTCCAGGCGGCCTCCATCGGGGTCACCACGTCAAAGCGGCCCTGCACGATCCAGCCGGGGATGTCCTTCAGCGCGGCGGCCTTGTTGAGGATCCAGCCTTCCTCGGGGAAGAAGCCGTGGTTGGCGAAGAAGTGGCACTCGATACGGGCGAAGGCGATGGCGAAGTCGATCTCGTTGAACTTCGACGGCCGGGCCTCAGGGCCGCGGATCGAGATGGTGTCGCCCTCCCACTGGCTCCAGGCCGCGGCCGCCTCGGCCTGCACCCGCCGGTCGGGATGGGTCAGGCGCTTGTGGTAGGCGCCGATCATGTCGCCGCGCTCGGCTTGCGGGATCGGCGCGCAGAACCGTTGCCACGCGTCGGGGAACAGCATGCAGGCGCCGTCCTGGTAGAACCAGGCGAGCTCGCGCTCGGTCAGCAGGAAGACCCCGCGCAGCACCAGGCTCTCCACCCGCTCCGGATGTTTGATCGCGTAGGCCAGCGCCAGCGTCGAGCCCCAAGAGCCGCCGAACACGCACCACCTTTCGATGCCCAGGTGCTCGCGCAGCCGCTCGATGTCCTCGATGAGGCTCCAGGTGGTGTTGTTCTCCAGGCTGGCGTTGGGGCGGCTCTTGCCGCAGCCGCGCTGGTCGAACAGCGCCATGCGCCACTTCGCCGGGTCGAAGAACCGCCGCATGGTCGGATTGATCGCCCCGCCCGGGCCGCCGTGCAGGATGACGCAGGGCTTGCCGTTGGGCTTTCCGCACTCCTCGAAATAGATCTCGTGGCCGCTGTCGGCCGCCAGCCAGCCGGTGTTGAAGGGCTCGTTGTCCGCGAATAGCCCGCGCCGGTGGGCGGCGGCCGAGACGGCGGGCGGCGGCGTGCTGCGTTCCATGGGGCCAATCTACTGCGGGAAACGCCGTCCCAGCCAGTCCAGGATGAGGCGGTTCACCTCATCCGGCTTTTCCTGCTGCGTCCAGTGGCCCGAGCCCTTGATCATATGCATCTCCAGATCGCTGACCATGCCGACCATGCCTTCGGCCATCGCCGGCGACAGCACCGCGTCCAGCTCGGCGGTGATCATCAGGCAGGGCAGGTTGTCGAGGCGCGTGGCCTGGCCCTCCGCGCGCTCCCAGTTGCGGGTGAAGTTGCGGTACCAGTTGACCCCGCCGCGGAAGCCGCTGGCCTGGAAGGTCTCGACAAAGACCGCCAGCTCCTCGGGGGTCAGGAGCTGGCCGCCGGCGTCGGTGGCGTCCCACTGCTGCAGCAAGTCCTTGAAGGCGAAGGTCGAGCCTCCCGCCGGGCGTTCCGCGGCGACCGCCGCCAGGCCCTGCGGCCGGCGCATGAAGAAGCGCATGGTCTTCTCGACGTCGGCCCCCAGAACGGCTTCCGGCTCTTCCGGCGTCTGGAACCAGACGATGTACATGTCCGGCCCATAGTGGGCGCGGAAGAGGGCGATCGGGTCCATGGGCCCGCGCGGCAGGAAGGGCGTGTTGAGGCCGATGACGCCGGCCACGCGGTCCGGGTGCATCAGCGGCGTCTGCCAGACGACGAGGCCGCCCCAGTCATGGCCGCAGAGGACCGCCTTCTCGACCCCCAGGTGGTCGAGCAGGCCGGTGAGGTCGCCGGTCAGGTGCTCCATGTCGTAGTCGGTGACCGCCTGGGGCCGCGAGGTCAGGCCATAGCCGCGCTGGTCCGGGGCGATCACCCAGCGGCCCGCCTCGCCCAGCGCCTTCAGCTGATGGCGCCAGGAGAAGGCCAGTTCCGGGAAGCCGTGGCAGAGGACGATCGGCACGCCGTGGCGCGGCCCGGCCTCGTAGTAGGCCATCTCGACGCCGTTCACGGCCGCGCGCTGGACGGGCGGCATCAGGGTCTCGAGCGCGGACATGGCTTGGGTTTCCTCTTTGACCGCCAGCTTTGCCGCAAAACCGTCACGGCTGGAACGGGGAAGACAGCGGCGGCGAACAGGCTAAACAGGGGCCGATGACGACGGCCGAGGTCCAGACCGAGCGCACGCCCTGGGGATTGGTGATCCTCCTGGGGTCGCTGACAGCCATGGGGCCGTTGGCGATCGACATGTACCTGCCCAGCCTGCCGTCGATCGGCGCCAGCCTGCACGCCTCGGCGGGCGAGGCCCAGGCGACGGTCTCGGCCTTCCTGGCGGGCATGGCGCTGGGCCAGCTCGCCTACGGGCCGGCGTCCGACCGGCTCGGCCGGCGCGCCCCGCTGCTCTTCGGGGTGATCGTCTATGTGGCTGCCTCGGCGCTGTGCGCCTGCGCGCTCAGCCCGGCCATGCTGATCGGCGGGCGGTTCGTCCAGGCGCTCGGCGCCTGCGCCGGCGGGGTGGTCTCCCGCGCCGTGATCCGCGACCGCTTCACCCATACCGAGACGGCGCGGATGCTCAGCCTGATGATGCTGATCATGGGCCTGGCGCCCATCCTGGCGCCGCTGCTGGGCGGGGCGCTGCTCAGCTTCGGCGGCTGGCGGCTGAACTTCTGGTTCATGACGAGCTTCGGCGTGATCGTGGGCCTGGTGGCGGCCTGGCGGATGCTGGAAAGCCGTTCGGAGGAGACCTCCGCGCACGCGGCCACCGAGACGCCGCTGCAGGCCTACCTGGCGCTGCTGCGCGAGCCCCGGCTGGTGGGCTACGCCCTGGCCGGCGCGCTGAACGGGGCGACGCTCTTCACCTACATCGCCTCCTCGCCGGATCTCCTGATCAAGACCTACGGCATCCCGGCCTCGGCCTTCGGCTGGGTGTTCGGGCTGAACGCGGTCGGGATCATCGGCTCCAACCAGGTGAACCGTTATTTCCTGCGCCGGCGCACGCCCGACCAGATCGTGGCCAAGTCGAGCCTGATCGCCGTGGGCTTCGGGGTTCTCCTGATGATCGCGGCGCTGACCGGGATCGGCGAGCGGTGGAGCGTGCTGCCGCTGCTGTTCCTGATGCTGTCGACCTACGGCTTCATGCAGGGCAACACCATGGCCGGCGCGCTGAACGTCGATCCGCGCAGGGCCGGGGCGATCTCGGCGATGATGGGCGCGGTGTCGTTCGGCGCCGGCGCGGTGGCCTCGGCGGCGGCCGGCTGGCTGCACGACGGCACGCCCAGGCCCATGGCGGTGGTGATGCTGGCCGCCCTGGTGGGCTCGGCGCTCTGCCTGCACCTGCTGGCGCTTCCGAAGCGGCAGCCGTAAGCCGCTTAGGCGATAGGATCCACCTCGCGCGCGGCCCAGGCCAGGACGGCCCAGCCCGCCATGAAGCTCAGGCCTCCGAAGGGAGTCGCGATCCCCACCCAGCGCGGCGCGCCGAAGGCCAGGGCGAACAGCGATCCGGAAAACAGCAGGGCGCCCGCCAGGAAGAAGCCCGGGGCGAAGCGGGCAGGCCGGCCGCCCCACTGCATGACGCCCGCCGCGGCGAAGGTCGCCAGGCAGTGCATGAAGCCGTAGAGGGCGCCGGTCTTCAAGAGTTCCTGCGCCCGCGGATCGCCCGCCATGCCGTGGGTCGCGAAGGCGCCGGCCGCCACGGACGCGAGGCCGCCGAGCGCCGCCAGGGTCAGCCAGTTCCGGCGGCTCCAGAAACCCATGCCGCTCAGCCCCAGACCTGCGGCCGACGGTCCTTCCAGGGGGCTTCCTTCTCCAGCTGGCCGGCCAGGCGGAAGAGCACAGCCTCGTCGGCGTATTTGGCGGTGAACATCATGCCGATCGGCAGGCCGTTGGCGTCGACCTCCAGCGGCAGGGACATCGACGGCTGGCCGGAATAGTTGAACGGCGGCGTGTAGGGGAAGGTGCGGCCCTGGCGGCGGTTCACCTCCTTGGGCTCCAGGTTCACCGGATCGATGAAGCCGATCTCCGGAACCGGCGTCCCCAGCACCGGGCAAAGGTAGACGTCGATATCCTCGAAGGCCGCGAGCGTCTGGCGGTTCAGCATCCGCGTCTCCTGCAGGGAGCGCATCACGGCGGGGCCTTCCTGGCGGCGGCCGGCCTTGAGGATCGACCAGGTCAGAGGCTCCAGCTCGTCCTGTTCCGGCTCGCGGCCGACCAGGTCGATCAGCCGGGCCATGCCGGCGGCGAAATTGGCGGCGGCGGCAGGCCCGCGCGAGGCGTAGAGGGCGCGGTAGTCGATGCCCAGGCCGCGCTCGATCACCTCATGGCCCAGGCCCTTCAGCAGGTCGGCGGTGCGTTCGAGGGCCGCCTGGATCTCCGGGTCGATGGGCCGGCCGTTCGCCGTTTCCGACGACCAGGCGATGCGCAGCCTGCCGGGGCTGCGGCAGACTTCCTCCAGGTAGGGCCGGTCCTTGGGCGGGGCCGGGTAGGGCGAGCCGGGCTCCGGATAGCCGGTGGCGTCCAGCATGGCGGCGCTATCGCGCACCGTGCGGGTCACTACGTGGTCGACGACGTTGCCGAGCGCGTAGTCGAAGCCGTCCGGCAGGTTCGGATTGCGGTCGCGGGTGACCTTCAGGCCCACCAGGCCGCAGCAGGCCGCCGGGATGCGGATCGAGCCCAGGCCGTCGGACGCGTGCGCCAGGGGCACGATCCCCGCCGCCACCGCCGAGGCAGCCCCGCCGGACGAGCCGCCGGCGATGTGGTTCGGGTTCCAGGGATTGCGGCAGGGGCCGAGCGCGGCGCTCTCCGTCGTGCCGGTGATGCCGTATTCCGGGGTGTTGGTCTTGCCGAGCGGCACGACGCCGGCGGCCTTGTAGCGGGCGGTGAGGCCGCCATCCTGGGCGTCCACCACGCCGCGGGCGAACTTGCTGCCATGGCTGCGCGGCCAGCCGGCCACGGGCATGCCGAGGTCCTTGATCAGGAAGGGCACGCCCTTGAACGGCCCGTCGGGCAGCGGCCCGGCCGCCCAGCGGCGCGCGTCGTCGTAGCCCTTGTAGACCACCGCGTTCAGGGTCGGGTTGCGCCGCTCGATGCGGTCGATGGCGGCTTCGGCGAGCTCCGAGGGCGTCACCTCGCCCTTGGCCACCAGCTCGGCCAGGCCCAGGCCGTCGTAGTCGGAATAGCTGTCCAGGCTCATGGGGCTCACCGCGTCCCGCCGGCCGTCAGGAAGGCGAGCTTCGGCACCGGCTGCAGGCCGGGCGCGTCGCGCTTCAGGTCGCCGAACGCGCCCTCGGCGGCGTTCAGGGCGTCGTCGATGTCGGCCTCGGTCATGGCCGCGCAGAGGAACATGTTGTGCCAGGGGTGCACGTAGACCCCGCGCTCCAGCATGGCGCTGGAGAAGCAGAAGCCCTTGCGCAGGTCCGGGTCGTCGTCGAACAGGAAGAGCGGCATGGTCACCGGGCCGGTCTGGCGCAGGGAGAAGCCGGCCGCCGCGGCGCGCGCGTTCAGGCCGTCGCGCAGCCGCTGACCCAAGGCGGTGATCCGCTCCAGGTAGTCGGTGCCGCGCACCAGGCTCAGCGTCTCCAGCGCCGCGGCCATCGGCGCGGCCTGGTACCAGAAGGAGCCGGTGACGTAGATCTTGGCCGCGGCGTCGCGGGCCTTGTTGCTGCCCACGAAGACCGACAGGGCGTGGCCGTTGGCGACGCACTTGCCGAAGGTCGACAGGTCCGGCTGCACCCCGATCTTCGACCAGGAGCAGTCGCGGGCGACCCGCAGGCCGGCGCGGACGTCGTCCACCACCAGAAGCGCCCCGGTCTTGTCGCAGAGCTCGCGGGCGCGGCGCGCATAGGCGAGGTCCGGCTCGGCCTGGTCGATGAAGGCGTCGTGCTTGAAGGGGGCGGCGAAGATGCAGGCGAGGTCGTCGCCGGCCTCGGCCACTGCGGCCTCCAGGCTCGCCACGTCGTTGTAGTCGTAGAAGATCTGGTGGGCGCGGTCGGTGTCGATGGTGCCGGCGGGCCTGGGCACGCACCAGGGGGCCGCGCCGTGATAGGCGCCCTTGGCCCGCACGACGGTCTTGCGCTTGGTGTGGGCGCGGGCGGTGGTCAGCGCCATGGTGGTGGCGTCCGTGCCGTTCTTGCAGAATATGGCCCAGTCGGCGTGGGTGACCATGGCCACGAAGGCCTCGGCCAGCTCGACCATCAGCGCCGTCGGCCCGGTCAGGGTGTCGCCCAGGCCCAGCTGGCGCACGAAGGCCGCGTCGATCTGCGGGTTGGCGTAGCCGAACAGGTTCGGGCCGTAGGCGCACATCAGGTCGAGATAGCGCCGCCCGTCCACGTCCCAGATATGGGCGCCTTCGCCGCGCTCGAAGAATTGCGGATAGTCGTCGGGCAGGAGGGCTGTGGACTGGTGGCCGTACATCCCGCCGGGGATCACCGCCGCCGCGCGCTCGCGCAGCTCCCGGTCGCGGCTGTTGGCGCCTGCCATGGGTATCCTCCCTTATCGCTGATCAGACATTACGCGCGGTTTCCGCGGCGTCCACCTCGGCGGTGTCCATCTTAAGGGGCGGCGACTCCGTGTATGGCGCTGGGACCATGCCGCTCCCCGTGCGCCTTGGCCTGTTCTACGGCGCCATCTACATCGGCAACGGGGTGAGCTCGCCCTACATGCCGGTGTGGTTCGCCCACCATGGCCTGAGCGGCGGGCGGATCGGGCTGATCCTGTCCCTGCCGATGCTGGCCCGGGTGTTCACCGCGCCCCTGCTGGCGGTCTGGGCGGACAGCTTCCGGCTGCGGCGCACGGCGCTGATCGTGCTGGCGGCGGCGGTGACGGCGCTCTACGTCCTGCTGGTCCTGCCCGGGGGCTTCGCCTGGTGGGCGGTGGTCTGGTTCGCGGCCTCTTCGATGTTCACCACGCTGCCGCCGCTCACCGACGTGATCGTGCTGTCCCGCGCCCGGCGCGACGGGTTCAACTACGGCTGGCCCAGGGGCATCGGCTCGGCGGCCTTCATCGTCGGCAACGTCGGCATGGGCGCGATCCTGACCTGGGGCTCGCCGGAGCTGGTGCTGGTCTGGATGGTCGCCGCCGGCGCGCTCGCCACCCTGGCCGCCCGGGTGCTGCTGCCGCCGGACCCGGTGCACGACGGCGGCCAAGGCGCGGGCTTAAGAGAGCGGATGGCCGGCCTGTCGGAGCTGGTCCGCGACCCGGTGTTCATGACCGCTGTGGTCTCGATCGGGCTGATCCAGTCGGCGCACGCCTTCTACTACGCATTCTCGACGCTCGCCTGGAAACGCCAGGGCATACCGGAGAGCATGACCGGCCTGCTCTGGGGCGCCGGCGTCGCGACCGAGATCGGCTTCCTCTGGTTCATGGAGCCGTGGCGGCGTCGGATGGGGCCGCGCAACCTGCTATTGGTGGGCGGGCTGGGCGCCATCGTCCGCTGGAGCGCGTTGGCGCTATCGCCGCCGCTCTGGATGCTGTTCCCGCTGCAGGCCCTGCATGCGCTCAGCTACGCCGCGACCTTCTTCGCCTCCCTGCTCCTGGTGGAGCGGTTGTCGACGCCACGCAACGCCTCGGCCGCCCAGGCGCTGAACTCGGCGCTCTCCGGCGGCGTGCTCTCCGGCTTCGCCACCATGGCGTCGGGTTGGCTGTTCGACCGGGTCGGCGCGCACGGCTACTTCCTGATGTCGGCCATGTGCGTCCTGGGCGTCGCGGGCGCGCTGCGGCTCTACGGCGTGCGGCGGCTCGATCCGGCGTGACGCTTAGTTGCCCCCGGGGCTGACCTCGGGTGAGCCTTGCGTCGGCCGGGCCGCAGGGGATGATGGCCCGACGGAGGAACAACATGCGCGCGCTGAACGTCGCCGAACCCTGGGGCGTGGACCGCATCGAGGTGGTGGAGGCGCCCGACCCGGCGCCCGGTCCAGGCGAGGTTCTGGTGCGGATGCGCGCCGTGTCCCTCAACTACCGCGACCTCCTGATGGCTCAGGGCCTCTATGGCCGCCTGCCGGGCGGGACCGAGACGATCACACCGTTCTCCGACGGCTGCGGGATCGTCGAGGCGGTCGGGGCGGGCGTCACCCGGGTCAAGCCGGGCGACCGGGTGGCCACGATGTTCTTCCAGCGCTGGATTTCCGGTCCGCCGAACCTGGACAAGCTGAACTCGTCCCTGGGCTCGCCGATCCCCGGCGCGGGGCGGGAACTGGCGGTGTTCAGCGCTGATGGGGTCTCCAAGGTCCCCGATTTCCTGAGCGACCAGCAGGTCGCGACCCTGCCGTGCGCGGCGCTCACGGCCTGGCGGGCGCTGTTCGAGGACGCGGACCTGCGGCCCGGCGACATGGTGGTGCTGCAGGGCACCGGCGGGGTCTCGGTCTTCGGCCTGCAGTTCGCGCACGCCGCGGGCTTTCGGACGCTGATCACCTCCTCGTCGGACGATAAGCTCGAGCGGGCACGCGCGCTGGGCGCGGACCATCTCGTCAACTATCGCCAGACGCCGGAGTGGTCGGGCCCGGTCCGCGAGGCGACCGGCGGCGTTGGGGCCGACATGATCATTGAGGTCGGCGGCAGAGGGACCATAGAGCAGAGCATCCGCGCGATCCGCATCGGCGGCCACATCGCTATCGTAGGCGTCGTCGGCGGTTTCGGATCTGCGTTCAACCCCGCGATCCTGATCAGCAATTCCGCCAAGCTGCAGGGCCTGTCCGTCGGTTCGCGCGATATGTTCGAGGCCATGTGCCGCTTCATCGACCTCAAGAAGATCGCGCCGGTGGTCGACAAGGTCTTCCCCTGGACGGAGGCGCAGGCCGCCTTCAAGGCCATGCAGGGCGGCGAGCATTTCGGGAAGATCGTGCTGGAATTCTGATCGCGGCTTAGTCTGCCGGCAAAGCAGGAGGACGCCATGAAGACCAAGGGCATCAATCACCTGGCGCTGGTGTGCCGCGACATGGCCGAGACGGCGGACTTCTACACCCGTGCGCTCGGCATGCCGCTGGTGAAGACCGTGGCCTTGCCGGACGGCGGTCAGCACTTCTTCTTCGACTGCGGCGGCGGCTCGCTGCTGGCCTTCTTCTGGTGGCCGGACGTCCCGCCCGCGGCGCCGGGGATCGCCGCGGTGAAGGACTTCCCGGCCGAGCCCAAGTCGGCGGTGGGCTCGATGAACCATGTGGCCTTCCACCTGGACGAAGACGAACTCGACGCCTCGATCGCCCGTCTAAAAGCCGCCGGCGTCCACGTCTCGGTCCCGATCGTGGTCAATCACGACGACAGCCCCATGGGCGTGGCGCGCGAGATGCACGACGGCGTCTGGGTGCGCTCGGTCTACTTCCGCGACCCGAACGGAGTGATGCTGGAGTTCGCCGCGACCCTGCGCGACTTCCGGCCTGAGGATATCGCCCACGCGCCGGCCCGCGCGGCCGAGCCGGCGGAGGCTTGAGGCGCCGTGCCGCGCCTGCGCCAGGTTCCCCGCGCTGACGCCACCGCCGAGGTGGTGGTCAAGACCTACGACCTCTTGTTCGGCGAGCGCGACCCGGTGGCCGAGCCCGGCACCTCCACCGGCACGCCCGGCGACTGGTGGACCGTCTTCGCCCTGGTTCCGGACGTCCTGGAGCACGCCAACCGCGGCTTCGCCCTCTACCGCAGCCCGAAGCGCAAGCTGGACCCGGTGCTGCGCGAGCTGGCGCAGACCCGCGTGGGGTATGTGAAAGCCAGCCAGTTCGTCTTCTCCCAGCACTGCAAGTCCCTGCGCGGCCTGAAGGTCGCGGAAGCCAAGATCGCCGCCGTGCCGCACTGGGCCGTTGCGGATTGCTTCGACGCCAAGGAGCGCGCGGTGTTGGCCTACGCCGACTGCCTGGCGCTGCAAGCCGGGCGCACGCCGGACGCGGTGTTCGACGCCCTGAAGGGCTTCCTCACCGACGAGGAGATCCTGGAGCTGACCTACATCGCCTGCCTCTACGACATGCACGCGGTGATGAGCCGGGCGCTGCGCACCGAATGGGACGACCGCGACGATCCCATCGTTGAGGTGGACTCGCCGGAAGGCTTCAGCGCTCGGGACTTCCTGGACGTGGGCCGTCGCGCGCCACCGGCGCCAGAGTGACCACCAGCGGATAGTGGTCGGAACCGAGCGGCGGGCCGCGCCGGACGCTTACCGTCGCCCAGCCGGGGCCGGCGTAGAGGTGGTCGATCGGCAGTAGCGGGAACGGGAACAGGGTGTTTCCCGCGCGGCCGACGTCCGCGGGCCAGGACCAGAACGCCCGGTCCCGCCGGACCAGGCCAAAGGTCCGGTCGTCCTGCCGGCGGGCGAAGGACCAGGATGTGGAGTTGAAGTCGCCGGCCAAGATGGTCCGGTCGGTTGGAAGGCTCGCCAGGACAGCGTGCAGGGTGGCCCGCTGCCGCGCCTGAGCCGGCCCGGGCCAGACGAGGTGGGTCACCACCACATCGAACGGCCCTTGCGCGTCCCGGTAAGTGGCGTTGACGAAGGTGAGCTTCGAGCGCGGGTCGACAATGGGACGGTTCATCGCCTCATAGGGCCGCGGCGTGAGGATCAGGGAGTCACGGATCCGCCCGGCCGCGCCGCGCCAGCCCATCCGGAACAGCACGGTGTCGGCCAGGACGGTGTTGGCTTCCTCCAGGACGACGACATCGGGATGCTCGCTGGCCAGCCAGTCGGCGATCTCCTGGAAGCGCTGATTGCTGCGCCGCGCGTTGAACTCGATGACCTTGATCTGGCCGGGCGCGCCGGGCGCTGCGACGGGGCCGGTGTCGCGCAGGAACTCCGGCAGGATCAGGGCGGCGGAGAGGATGGCGCCCAGGATGGCCAGGCCCAGCCCAACCCGCCGCAATCTCGCCGCGCCGATCAGGGCGAGCGCGGCCGCGGCGAGGGCCGCCGCCAGGTAGAGGGGCGCCGGATGGCTGAACACATCCAGCCGTGCGCTGAAGCGGCCGCCTTGCGCCAGCAGCGCCAGGCCGGCGGCGAGGCCCGCAATCAGCAGGGCGAGCGCGCCTGCCGCGTCCCGGAGCCGAGGAGCGCGGGCGGCGCGCCTCATCGCCGCGCCGCGCTGTCCTTCTCCAGCCAGGCCACGATCGCCTCGGCGGCCTGCTCGGGGCTGAGCGCGGTGGTGTCGATGCGGATTTCGGGGCTTTCCGGCGCCTCGTAGGGCGAATCCACGCCGGTGAAGTTCTTGAGCTGGCCGGCGCGGGCCTTGGCGTAGAGACCCTTGACGTCGCGCCGCTCGGCCTCGGCGATGGGGGTGTCGACGAAGACCTCGACGAACTCGCCCTCGGCCATCAGTTCGCGCGCCATCCGCCGCTCGGCGCGGAAGGGCGAGATGAAGCTGACCAGGACGATCAGGCCAGCGTCGGCCATCAGCTTGGCCACCTCGGCCACCCGGCGGATATTCTCGACCCGGTCCTGCTCGGTGAAGCCCAGGTCCTTGTTCAGGCCGTGGCGGACGTTGTCGCCGTCCAGCAGGTAGGTGTGGCGGCCGTCGGCGGCGAGGCGCTTTTCCACCAGGTTGGCGATGGTCGACTTTCCGGCGCCGGACAGGCCGGTCAGCCAGACGACCCGCGCGGCCTGGCCCAAGGCCCGCGCCCGCGCCGCCTTGTCCACGTCCAGCGCCTGCCAGTGGATGTTCTGGCTGCGGCGGAGCGCGAAGTGCAGCAGGCCGGCGCCCACCGTGCGGTTCGACAGCCGGTCGATCAGGATGAAGCCGCCCAGGTCGCGGTTCTCGGCATAGGGGTCGAAGGCGATCGGCGCGTCGAGGGACAGGTTGCACACCCCGATCTCGTTCAGCTCCAGCCGCCGCGCGGCCAGGTGCTCCAGGGTGTTGACGTTGACCTTGTACTTGGGCTCGGCGACCTGGGCGGCGACCGTGCGGGTCCCGAGCTTCAGCAGGTAGGGCCGGCCCGGCAGCATCGGCTCCTCATCGAACCAGACCAGGGTGGCCTCGAACTGGTCGGCGACAGCGGGCGGGTTTCCGGCTGCGGCCAGGACGTCGCCGCGGGAGACGTCGATCTCGTCGGCCAGGGTCAGCGTCACCGACTGGCCGGCCACGGCCTCGTCGAGGTCGCCGGTGAAGGTGACGATGCGCTGGACCGTGCTTTCGCGGCCGGAGGGCAGGGCCTTGACCTTGTCTCCGGGGCGCACGACGCCGGAGGCGACCAGGCCGGAAAAGCCGCGGAAGTCGAGGTTCGGGCGGTTGACCCACTGCACCGGCATGCGGAACGGCTTTTCCCGCAGGTCGTCCTCGACGGGCGCATCCTCCAGCCAGCGCATCAGCGGCGGGCCGTCGTACCAGGGCGCGTTGGCGCTGGGCTCGGTGATGTTGTCGCCGCGCAGGGCCGACATGGGGATGGCCGCGAAGGCCTCGATGCCGATCTGCTGGGCGAAGGCGCGGTAGTCGGCGACGATCTCGTCGAAGCGGCCCTGGCTCCACTCCACCAGGTCCATCTTGTTCACCGCCAGTACCACGTGGCGGATGCCCAGCAGGCTGACGAGGTAGCTGTGCCGCCGCGTCTGGGTCAGCACGCCCTTGCGCGCATCGATCAGGATCACCGCGGCGTCGGCGGTCGAGGCGCCGGTGACCATGTTGCGGGTGTACTGCTCGTGCCCGGGCGTGTCGGCGACGATGAACTTGCGCTTGTCGGTGGAGAAGAAGCGGTAGGCGACGTCGATGGTGATGCCCTGCTCGCGCTCGGCGGCGAGGCCGTCGACCAGGAGCGCGAAGTCGATCTCGCCGCCCTGGGTGCCGACCTTCTTGGAATCCGCCTCCAGCGCCGCCAGCTGATCCTCGAAGATCATCTTGGAATCGTAGAGCAGCCGGCCGATCAGGGTCGACTTGCCGTCGTCCACCGACCCGCAAGTCAGGAACCGCAGCAGGCTCTTGTGCTGGTGGGCGTCGAGATAGGCCTCGATGTCCTGGGCGATCAGGGCGGACTGGTGGGCCATCAGAAGTAGCCCTCCTGCTTTTTCTTCTCCATCGAGGCGGCCTGGTCGTGGTCGATGACCCGGCCCTGGCGTTCGCTGGTGGTGGCCAGCAGCATCTCCTGGATGATCTCAGGCAGGGTCGCCGCCGTGCTCTCGATGGCGCCGGTCAGCGGATAGTCGCCCTGGGTGCGGAAGCGGATCGAGCGCAGCTGCGGGACCTCGCCGGGGTTCAGGCGCATCCGCTCGTCGTCGACCATGATCAGGTTGCCGTCGCGCTCCACCACCGGTCGCTCGGCGGCGAAGTAGAGGGGCACGATCGGAATGTCCTCCAGGTAGATGTATTGCCAGATGTCGAGTTCGGTCCAATTGGAGATCGGGAAGGCCCGGAAGGTCTCGCCCGGCCCTTTGCGGGTGTTGTAGAGCTTCCAGAGTTCGGGCCGCTGGATCTTCGGGTCCCAGCGGTGCTGGGCCGAGCGGAAGGACAGGATCCGTTCCTTGGCGCGGGACTTCTCCTCGTCGCGCCGGCCGCCGCCAAAGGCCGCGTCGAAGCCGTACTTGTCGATGGCCTGCTTCAGACCCTCGGTCTTCCACATGTCGGTGTGCAGGCTGCCGTGGTCGAAGGGGTTGATGCCCCGGGCCTTGGCCTCGGGATTCTGGTGGACGATCAGGTCCATGCCGCTCTCGCGGGCCATCCGCTCGCGCATCTCGTACATCGCCCGGAACTTCCAGGTGGTGTCCACATGCAGCAGCGGGAAGGGCGCCTTTGCGGGATAGAAGGCCTTCTGGGCCAGCCGCAGCATCACCGCGCTGTCCTTGCCGATGGAATAGAGCATCACCGGGCGCTCGCATTCGGCCACAACCTCGCGGAAGATGTGGATGCTCTCGGCCTCCAGGCGCTGCAGGTGGGTGAGCATGGGGGCGGAGAGGCGGCTTTCGGCGGCTTTCGAGTCAGTCGCGACGCGAGCATCCATTCAGCGGACCTTACAACAAGGATGACAAGAGCCGCCCCATTCCTTGGCCGGCCTGAGAGCGTGTCACGCGGACTTAGAGCCCGCGTCGGGCGCGGACAAGGCGGACCGCGCGCAGGAATTCTCCAGGCGGCGCCAGGGGATGTGGCCGCTAGCCGAAGAGATCGGCGTCGCTGATCGGGGCGCGGCCATATAACTGATCCACCGACAGACGGTCCATCAGCACCATCATCTTGGTGGCGATGTCGACCTGGTTGGCCATAACCCGCTGGTCTAGCTTCTTGATCACCCCCATGGGGTCGGCGCGGAAGAAGTACTGCGGCGCGCCCATGAGACCGAGCCCCGGGATGCCGGCGGCCCGCGGCGCCCCGCCCTCGCCGGGGGCGAAGCCGCTCTCCACCAGGGCCGAGCGGGAGTACTTCGGATTCTCGCCTTCCGTGGCCGCGTGGAAGATGCGGTTCATGGCCGGGGCGTCGGTCGAGGTCGGCAGCCACATCTCCGGCGCGACAAGGCCGGTGGGGCCCCACTTCATGTCGGCGGCGCTCCATTCCATCGCACCCATCTGCTCGAGCGACAGATGGCCCACGATCCTCTTCACCATCTCCGGATGCTGGTTCATGACGCCTCGGGTGCCGGCGGGCCGGCCCGAGCCGGTCTCCTTGTCGGCCACGGCGCCGGCCGCGTAGTGGCCGGTGGGCAGCGAGCAGACCAGGGTGCGCCGCCGCCGCGCACGGGGTCGGCGCGCGGCATAGGTGGCGAGCGCCAGCACGCCCAGGCCGCCGTTCTCGTTGCACTCGTTGGGACCATCCGTCTGGGTGGTCAGGAACACCACCTCGTCCGAGGGCCCGGGGAGGGTGGCCACGATGGTGTCGGCGCGGGCGTCGGGCGTCAGGGTCGCGTCGCAGCGCAGGGTGAGGCTGGCCTTGCCGGAGACCTCACGCAGGTGACGGCTGGCCTCCGCGCCGACCCATAGCGCCGGGGTCTTGCGGTGTTTGTCGCTGAACGGCAGCCAGTTGTAGCGCGCCGCCTCGTTGGAGACATCGGTGTAGCAGAGCACCAAGGCCCGGCACTTGCCCTCCACCGCCTCCATGGACGGCCGGCCGCCCTGGCTGGCCGGGTTGGGGCCGTCGTAGGCGGGCGGCAGCGGGTCGGGGAAGGCGCCGGGGAACAGCTTGGCGAAGCCGCGCGCGCCGCCGTTCGCCAGCGGCATGTCCACCACCACCACCGATTTCGCCAGTTCGTCGGCGGGGACCCTGGCGGCCAGGGCCTTCACCGCCGCGTCGCCGACGCCGGCGTAGAGCACCCGCCCGGTCACCGGACCCGTGCCGCGGGTGGTGGCGGCGAAGGGATAGTAGGCGACGACCTCCAGCGATTTCGGGGCCTTGCCGTCGTCGGCGACGCTGATCGCGCAGTCGCGATGCAGGTCGCACTCCCAGGCCATCAGCCGGAAGGTGTCGATCTTCACCTCGAACTCCAGGCGGGTGAACTGGCGCGCCAGGAATTGCTCGAAGGTCCGGGCCTGGGGCGTGCCGGTGAAGCGGATCGGCCCCATCCTGTGCAGTAGGCGCAGCCAACGGCCCAGGGTCTCCGGCTGGGGGACGAGCTCGTTCTCGAAGCCCTTGATCTGCCGTCCGCTGGCCGCCGCACGGGCCAGCAGGGGCGCCACGCCCGCACCCGCCAGCGCCGCGCCGCCCGCGATCAGCTCCCGGCGCGAGGCTCCGTCCGTCCGTCCATGCCCCGGCATCGTCCGCTCCGATCTCTAGTCATTGCTGACGGTAGTTTGCCGACGAAAGACGCGGTTCGGCCAGTCCGATGATGTTTCCGCGCGGTCACAGCTCCGCCCTTGGCGGCGCCTGGGGCGGCGTGCATCATGGCCGCAAGGGAAACGTACCGAACTTTGGAACCGGCGACCTGGGCATACCGGGCGCGGGCCGAGCGGACAAAAAAGCTGGGGGCTGCATGACTGTTGCGACCACAACCGCGCCGAAAGCGGGCGCGGGCTATCGTTATCTGGTCGTGGGGCTGCTGGCCGTCGTCTACACCTTCAACTTCATGGATCGGCAGATCATGTCGACCCTGGCCGAGCCGATCCGCAAGGACCTGGGCCTCAGCGACACGGCGATCGGGGCCCTGGGCGGCCTGACCTTCGCGCTCTTCTATACGACCTTCGGCATTCCGGTCGCCTGGCTGTCGGACCGCTTCAAGCGCGTCTGGATCATGGCGGCGGCCTGCGGGATCTGGAGCCTGTTCACCGCGAGCTGCGGCCTGGCCACCAACTTCCTGCAGCTTGCCCTGTCGCGGATCATGGTGGGCGCCGGCGAGGCGGGCGGTTCGCCGCCCTCCTATTCGCTGATCTCCGACTATTTCCCGGCAAAGGAGCGCGGCACTGGCCTGGCGATCTATTCCCTGGGCGTGCCGCTGGGCTCGATGCTGGGGGTGATCCTGGGCGGCGGCGTGGCGGCCGCGCACGGCTGGCGGGTCGCCTTCTTCGCCGTGGGCCTGCCGGGCGTGATCCTGGCGCTGCTGATGCTCTTGATCGTGCGTGAGCCGAAGCGCGGCGGGCTGGACGAGATGGCCCTGGGCGCCGAGGCCCATGCGCCGCCGCCGCCGGCGGGCGAGGTGATCGCCGCCTTCTTCGCCAACCGGACCCTGGCCTGCGTGGCCATCGCCTGCGGCCTGTCGGCCTTCGCCGGCTACGCCATGCTGAACTGGAACGTGCCCATGCTGATGCGGGTCAAGGGCGCGTCGCTGAAGGAGGTCTCGGCCTACTACGGCTGGGTCATCGGGGTCACCGGCGTGATCGGCACCTTCATGGCGGGGTGGCTGGCGGACAAGCTGGGGCACAAGGACCGCCGCTGGTACGCCTGGATCCCCGTGGTCGCCTTCACCCTCAGCCTGCCGGCGCTGGCCGGGCTGATCTGGGCGCCGACCTGGAAGATCGCCCTGATGTTCATCGCGGTACCCGCCCTGCTCAACAACATGTACTTAGCGCCCGCGCTCGCGGTGGTGCAGAACGCCGTGCCGCCCGGCCAGCGGACCATGGCCGGCGCCATCCTGCTGTTCGTGCTGAACCTGATCGGCCTGGGCGGCGGCCCGATCTTCCTGGGCCGGGTCAGCGACTGGGCCAAGCCGCACTATGGCGACCATTCCTTGTTGGTCGGCTACGCGGCCCTGGCGCCGGTGATCGTGCTGGCGATCATCGCCCACCTGATCTGCGCGGGCTCCATCGCGCGCGACAAACGCCTGGCCGTGGCGCTCTGAACGGGCCGCCCGCGCCCCTTGGCCACGCGCCAGGGGGTTGAGCGCGCCCGCCACGGCTGTAAGAGGACACTCATATTTCGAGTGTACTGAGGCGCTCAAGCCGCCCTTGGGCCCAGCCGCCTGAAGAAAGACCGCATGAAGATCCTCGTCACCGGCGGAGCCGGGTTCATCGGATCGGCCGTGGTGCGTCGCGCGATCGCCGACGGCCACCAGGTGGTCAACCTCGACAAGCTGACCTATTCGGCGAACCTTGAGAACGTCGCCAGCGTCGCCGACCATGCCGGCTACGCCTTCGAACAGGCCGACATCTGCGATGAGGCCGCGGTGCGGGCGATCTTCGCCAAGCACAGGCCCGACGCGGTGATGCACCTGGCCGCCGAGAGCCACAATGACCGCGCCATCGAAGGCCCGCTGGACTTCGTGCGCTCCAACGTCATGGGCACGGCGGTCCTGCTGGAAGCCGCCCGCGCCCACTGGAACGCCCTGGAGGGCGCGGCCAAGGACGCCTTCCGCTTCCATCATGTCTCCACCGATGAGGTGTTCGGGGCGCTGGGCGAGGACGGTGAGTTCACCGAGGCCACGCCCTACGATCCCAACTCGCCCTATTCGGCCAGCAAGGCCGGCGCCGACCACTTGGCCCGCGCCTGGCACCGCACCTACGGGATGCCGGTGGTGCTGACCAACTGCTCGAACAACTACGGCCCGTTCCAATTCCCCGAGAAGCTGATCCCGACGGTGATCACCCGGGCGCTGGAGGGGAAATCCATTCCGGTCTATGGCGACGGCCGCCAGGTGCGCGACTGGCTGCACGTGGACGACCACGCCGAGGCCCTGCTGCTGGTGGTCCAGAAGGGCCGGCTGGGCGAGACCTACTGCATCGGCGGCGACGCCTCGAAGCGCAACATCGAGGTCATCCGCATGCTGTGCGAGCATCTCGACGGGATGGCGCCGGCCAACACCCCGCACGCCGACAAGATCGCCTTCGTCACCGACCGGCCGGGCCACGACTTCCGCTACGCCATCGACTCCTCGAAACTGGAGGCCGAGCTGGGCTGGACGCCGCGCATGCCGCTGCTGGCGGGCCTCGAGGACACCGTGCGCTGGTATGTGGAGAACCCCGGCTGGGTCGACGGCATCCGCCAGCGCGGATTCCAGTCTGAGCGGCTGGGCCTGGTCAAGGCATGACCGTCCGCATCCTGCAGTTCGGGACCACCGGCCAGCTGGGCCGCGAGCTCTCGGCCCAGGCGAAGGACTTCGACGTCGAGATCACCGCGTTGTCGCGGGCCGAGGCCGACTTCGCCGATCCGGCGGCGGTCGTGGCTAGGCTGAAGGCCGCCCAGGCCGACCTGGTGGTGCTGGCCGCGGCCTACACCGCCGTCGACCAGGCGGAGCGCGAGCGGGACCTGGCCTTCCGCGTCAACGCCGAGACGCCGGGCGCGATAGCCGAGGCCCTGGGCGCCGGCGGTCCGGCCTTGGTGCAGATCTCCACCGACTATGTGTTCGACGGCGAAAAGGGCGGCGCTTACGTCGAGACCGATACGCCCGCGCCGCTGAGCGTCTACGGCGCCTCCAAGCTGGAGGGCGAGCGCCGCATCCTGGCGGCCTGTCCGCGGGCCCTGGTCCTGCGCGCCTCCTGGGTGGTCTCCAGCCACGGCAAGAACTTCGTCAAGACCATGTTGCGCCTGGCCGGCGAGGGGAAGCCGCTGAAGGTGGTGGCCGACCAGTTCGGACGCCCGACGTCGGCGCGCGACCTCGCCCGGTTCATCCTCTCGCAGGCCGAGCGCCTGGCCGCCGCACGGGCGGGCGAGCCGGTCTTCGGTCTGCATCACTTCGCCAATGCCGGCGAGGTGAGCTGGAAGGGCTTCGCCGAGGGGATCTTCGACATGGCCCTGGGCGCCAATGCGCCGCCGGTGGGCGCCAGCGCCACCGCCGATTGGCCCGCGCCCGCCAAGCGGCCGCTGCGCGCCACCCTGGACACGGCCAAGCTCGAGCATACCTTCGGCGTGACGCCCAGGCCCTGGCGCGAGGCCGTGGCCGACATCGTCAGCGAACTTCAATCGGAAGCCAAAACGGAATTGGGGTCTGCGGCATGAGACGTGGTGTCATCCTGGCCGGCGGGGCGGGCACCCGGCTGCATCCTCTGACCCTGGCGGTCTCCAAACAGCTGCTGCCGGTCTACGACAAGCCGATGATCTACTATCCGCTGTCGGTGCTGCTGCTGGCCGGGGTGCGCGAGATCCTGATCATCACCACGCCAGAGGATCAGGCCGGCTTCAAGCGGCTGCTGGGCGACGGCTCGCACCTGGGCGTGCGCTTCGAATATGTCGTGCAGCCCAAGCCCGACGGCCTGGCCCAGGCCTATATCCTGGGCGAGGCGTTCATCGCCGGCGAACCCAGCGTCATGGTGCTGGGCGACAACATCTTCTTCGGCCAGAACTTCACCCGCTCGCTGCAGGCGGCCGACGCGCGCACCGCAGGCGCGACGGTGTTCGGCTATCTGGTGCAGGATCCCGAGCGGTATGGCGTCGTGGAGCTGGGCCCCGATGGCCGCGCCCTGGGCATCGAGGAGAAGCCCGCCAAGCCGAAGTCCAACTATGCGGTGACCGGCCTCTATTTCTACGACGGCCGCGCCAGCGAGTTCGCCAAGACGCTGAAGCCCTCGCATCGCGGCGAACTGGAGATCACCGGCCTGAACCAAGTCTACCTGGACGCGGGCGAGCTGAACGTCGAACTCCTGGGCCGCGGCTTCGCCTGGCTCGACACCGGCACCCACGACAGCCTGATCCAGGCCGGCGAGTTCATCCGCACGGTGGAGCAGCGCCAGGGCCTGCGCATCGGCTGCCTGGAGGAGATCGCTTTCCGCCGCGGTTGGATCGACGCAGGGCAACTGCGCAAGCTGGCCGACGGCCTCGCCAAGAGCGAGTACGGCCAGTACCTGCGCGCGTTGTCCGAGCGGCCTGTGGGCCCCGAGGACTTGGCCGAATAGCTGGGATTGGGACGAAGGCCGGGTCGGCCTGGCGGGATCCTAGAAGAACAGCGCCCGGACGCCGGCCACCACGCCGAACCACAGGCCAGCCGAGGCGACGGCGGCGACGGCCAGGCCCACGCCGAGCGGAAGACGGCGCGTCGGCGCGGTCTCGATGACGGCGCTGCGCGGGCTGACGTCTTGGAAGGACACGTCTGCTGGCATCGGTCTTGCTCCGGGGCCCGCATCTCGGGCCACCTGTGCCATGAACCACAAGTGCGCTTAAGAGTTGGTGGGGATAGATGGAAAACGCGCCGTTAAGCGTCTTTTCCCGGAGCTGGACCGTACCCACACTGCAAGCCGGGAGGGGCAGCCAGGTGAGCGTGCTGACGGAGCAGGGCGATTTGAACCAGGCGCGCCAGGCGGCTGCTCGGCCTCGTCGGCGGTTTTCCGACGTCGCCGCCCTGCCTGTGGCGACGCATCCGTTCAAGCGTTTCCTGGACGTGACGGTGGCGGGTTTCGCGCTTTTGCTGTTCCTTCCGCTGCTTTTGGTCGTGATGCTGGCGATCCGCTTGGAGACGCCGGGGCAGGCGATCTTCCGGCAGCGCCGGACGGGCTACCGTGGCCGGGTGTTCACGATCTACAAGTTCCGGACGATGACGGTGACGGAGGACAGCGGGAAGGTTCAGCAGGCGACCAAGAACGACAAGCGGGTGACGCCGATCGGCGGCCTGCTCCGCAAGCTGAGCATCGACGAGCTGCCGCAGCTTTGGAACGTCCTGAAGGGCGACATGTCGATCGTGGGGCCCAGGCCGCACGCGCTGGCGCACGACGAGTACTACGGCGCGCTGATCGCCACCTATGCGGCGCGGTTCCGGGCCCGGCCCGGGCTGACCGGCTATGCGCAGGTGAACGGATTGCGCGGCGAGATCCGCGATAGCCGGGATATGAGCGACCGGGTGGCGGCGGATAACAGCTATATCGAGACCTGGTCGCCGGCCTTGGACATCGCGATCCTGGTTCGCACCGTCCCGCTCATCTTCGGTGACCCGCGAGCCTACTGAGGTCGCCGCCGCAGCGGCCAAAGCCAAACGGCCGCGCTTCTGAAAAAGTGAACCCTCCCAAATCACATCCGCAGGCTTCTCAGCCAGACGGCCGAATGTAGTTAACAGATGAGCGCAAGCGCAAGGCGTTCGAATCTTATCGGGTTTGCTCTGAGATATTCTGGCGATGGTTGGGTGCGCTGCGGTATCGGGCGTTTCGGCCAAGACGGAACCAGATATACTCGAAAACGCGAAGAGTTCGCCTGACAGGGGAATTCGCGCCTGGGGGGTCAAGAAAAATTCGCAAGGATTGTGCGTCTGGCGCCCGGCATTCGAAATGCCATTGATTTTGCGTAACTTTGTCTGCGCTTTTGTGCGGCGCCACCGTTGCTGTGGGGTGGGATACCGGCGGTCTTTGAGCTTCGCCGTGGGCCTCACATAGAGAATTTGTTATGTAATGGTTGACCCGGCTTTCGGGCTCGAGTACACCTAACAGCGAATTAACAAGGGCTGGACATCATGCGCACTCTTTCCAAGGTTCTGGCGGCGTCTGCCGCCGCTGCCTCCGTCGCTCTCTTCGCCAATGCGGCGGGTGCGGCGATCTTCGTGAACAACTGGACGATCTCGCCGACCGGCCAGATCACCGTCACTTTCGGTGATGACGCCCTGGGCAGCGCCAACGCCACGGGTACGGCGGGCGACCACGGTACGGACTACAGCCACGTCTACGCTCCTCCCGGCTCTTCGTCGGGCAGCTTCACCGACACGTTCGACTTCCACCTGCCGACCGGTGAAGTGCTGAACGCGGCGATCTCGACGTCGACCCTGGATTTCACCGGCATCTCCTTCAACGGCGTCGCCGGCACCGTGTCGAATGCTCCGGGTCTCCACATCGGCAGCGTCAGCGAAGTTCTGGTGACCCTGGGTGGGGAACAAGAACTGATCGTCACCGGGACGGGTGTCTCGACCGCGGGTTGGAGCGGCACCGCCAGCTTCACCCCGGTGGCCGTGCCCGAGCCGGCGACCTGGGCTCTGATGATCATGGGCTTCGGTGGTGCGGGCGCTCTACTCCGCAATCGCCGCCGGACGGCTGTGGCGGCCGCCTAACTACAAGAAGAAGTCCAGTCTTCGATACCGCCGTCCCGAAAGGGGCGGCGGTTTTCGTTTGGGCCAATCTTGACCGGGCCCTGCCGACGCAGCTGGCGCGCGGACTCAGAGCCGAGCGGCTTGCGGCCGATCCGCCGCCCAGATCACCCCCACCCTGAAGCTATGCAGTTCCTTTGGAGAGGACCGGAGAATCGGGCCGCGAAGTGGCGGTGCGCGCGGATTTCTTGAACCCAACGGTCAAGCTTCGGCAGAGCTTAAGGCCAAGCTCTTCAAATTGAAATTTCTGGATGTTCCAAAGCGAAGTTCTGGTGGGAGAATTCTAAGTTCAAAGTAGTAACATCGTTTTTTCAACTTGAGCGGAACTGGGACCACTTAACTGAGTTTTGAGCCTGCTGACCGCGCCAGGTGGTGTCGGTGCAGATCGCGTGACCTCAGAAAAAGGGCTGGGCCCAATGACACCTCGTTACAAACTTCTCGCCGCAACCGTTGCGGCCGCGGCCCTTGCGGGGGCGGGCGCGGCGAGCGCCGCCACCTTCATTCAACCCTGGACGGTCTCGCCGTCCGGCAGCATCTCGGTGACCATCGGCGACAACGGGCTGGGCGTCATGGGCGGCAGCACCGACCCGGTGAACGGCAACTCGGCGCATACCTTCAACGCCTCGACCGGCGCCTTCACCGACACCTTCGACTTTTTCCTGCCGACGGGATTGGCCGGAGCCTCGGTGATCACCACCCTGTCAGGCCAGGCGGTCAACGACCTGACCTTCAGCAACATCACCTTCAACGGCGCCACCGGCAGCACGACGTCCGGCGGCGGCCAGGCTACGGCGCACGTCGACTTCCAGAAAATCACCCAGGGTGGCGAACAGGAGCTGGTGATCACCGGCAACGGCGGTTCGGCGGCGACCTTCGGCGGCACCGTCAGCTTCGTGCTTGGCAACGCGGTTCCGGAGCCGGCGACCTGGGCTCTGATGATCATGGGCTTCGGCGGCGCGGGCGCGCTGCTGCGCAACCGCCGGCGCATGGCGGCCGTGGCCGTCTGAGTCAAACGTCCCGGACCTGATCCTGGAAGCCGCCGTTCCCCAAAGGAGCGGCGGTTTTCGTTTGCCGGCCCGACCTTCGCCCGGCCCGTCGCGGGAATGGGGCTAGAGCTTGAAGCCGAAGGGCTTCAGCACGAGCACAATGTAGATCAGCACCGCGACCACGATGGCCGCGGACAGCGGCCCCTGGCCATGATTGCCCACATAGTTGGCGAGGGCGCAGCCGATCGCCGGCGGCAGGTAGTGGAAGATGGTGTCCTGCGGCTCGCCCTCGGCCACCGACCGCTGCAGGAACAGCACAACCAGTCCGCCGAAGATCGCCACGGTGATCCAGTCGTAGACGGTTTCCAAGGACGATCCCCCTTTATCCTGTCAGCACCCAACGTTCTCGTACGCAGGTTGCAAGAAGCGTGCAAGCGCCCGGCGCTGCGGCCCGAGCGCGCGCCTAGCGGACCGCCTGGGTGTCGCCGAGGACGCAAGGCAGGGTGCGCGCCATGATCGTCAGATCCAACCACAGGGACTGACGCTCGACATATTCGAGGTCCAGCGACACCCGCCGGCGCACCGCCTCAGGCGTATCCACCGGCCCGCGCGACCCGTTCACCGCGGCCCAGCCGGTCAGGCCGGGCTTCATGCGATGGCGGTGGGCATAGCTTTCCACTAACTTCGAGGCCTCCGCCCCCCCGGTCAGCATGCCGATGGCGTGGGGCCGCGGGCCGACCAGGGACATCTCGCCGCGGATCACGTTCCACAGTTGGGGCAACTCGTCGAGGCTTGTGCGGCGCAGGAAACCGCCCACCTTGGTGACCCGGTCATCGTTGGCGGTGACCTGCCGGGCGGCGGCGTAGTCGCTCGCCTCGGTGCGCATGGAGCGGAACTTCCAGACCAGCACCTCTTCGTTCATGTAGCCGTGACGGCGCTGCTTGAACAAGATCGGTCCTGGGCTGTCCAGGCGGATGGCGACGGCGATCGCCACCAGCGCGGGAGCCAGCACGATCAGGGCGCCGACGCTGAAGGCGATGTCCACCGCCCGCTTCAGCGCGCCCTGCACCACGCCCCGGCGCACGGCGGAGAGGTGCGCGAGCGGCATGTCCAGCAGCCGCTCCTGTGCGGCGTGTTCGCGTGCGGGGTCGAAACCGTCCATCAGGAGGCTGATCTCATTGGGGCAGGGCGCCAGTTCGGCGATCAGCTCGGCGATGCGCGCCGTGGCGTTGGACGGCACGGCGACCACGATGCGGTCGATAAAGGGCAGCAGGCGGTGCGACTTCACATCGGCGGTGCGGCCCAGCACGGGCACGCCGAAGATGTGCTTGGGCGCGCGCTCGCCGCGGTCGTCGAAGACGCCCAGGATGTTGACGTCGCCCTTGGCCAGCGCCAGGGCCACCAGCCGCTGGGCGGCCGCCGTGGCGCCCACGATCAGGAGGTTCGGGGTCAGCACGCCGCGCCGGCGCAGTCTCGCCACATAGACGAACCAGAAGACGTGCGAGGCGCAGAGCAGCGGCGTCGCCGTCAGGCACCAGTCGACGATGCCGAGGGTGCTTTCGGCCTTGGCCGCCCCGCTGGACGTCAGGGCGACGAAGGCCAGCATCGCCAGCCCCGATCCGCCCACCGCGCCCAGCACGCGGTAGAGGTGCGCCCCCAGGCGTTCGCGGGCGGTCAGCTGGTAGGCCTCCACGCCCTTCAGGCCGATGGCGACCAGCACGGAGGCGGCGATCAGCAGCAGGTTCGGGTCGAGCAGGGCGTCGCCCCGGCATTTGATCTGGAACAGGCCCAGCAGCAGCAGCAGGTCGCAGGCCTGCACAAGGCGGGCGAGGGCGCCGCCCCGCAACCGCGAGCGGGCGCTCGCCAGCCGCTCAGGGCGAAGAGGGCCCCTGCGGTTCTGTGGGGCCGGTTCGGGTTCAATCGCCATGGCGCAACCCTCTAGCAGCCGCGCCTGAGTATCCGGTTAACCTCGCGACGTTTGCGCCGGTGGCGTGAGCCGGCAACTCGGTATAGAGCCCGGGTCATCAGGGACGGCGGACGCCACGGTCGCGTGCGCTCTCGCGTCCAGCCAAAGCGAGCATTCCGACGTGGCGAACCCTCCGACGGTGTCGGTCGTGATCCCGCTCTACAACAAGCGATCCACCATCGGGCGTTCACTGGCCTCCGTGCTCGCCCAGACCTTCGGCGACTTCGAGGTCATCGTGGTCGACGATGGCTCGCAGGATGACGGGGCGGACTACGTCGCGGCGCAGTTTGCCGACCCGCGGGTGCGTCTGCACCGGCAGGCCAACGCCGGGCCCGGCGCGGCGCGCAACGCCGGTCTGACCCTGAGCCGCGGACCCTTCATCACCTTCCTCGACGCCGACGACGACTGGCGGCCGGTCCTGCTCGAGACCGCCGTGGCCGAACTTGCCGCCCACCCCGAGTGCGCGGTCTTCACCGCCGCCTACCTGCGCGAACCCGAGGGCGTGGACCGTTGGGCCGAGCTGTACGCCCGCGGGTTCGCCGAAGGGCCCTGGCGGCTTCTGCCGGCGATCCCGCCGGCCGAACTCCTGGATTGCGTCGCCGCCTTCCATGCCTGCACAGCGGTGTACCGGCGTGAGACGGTCGCCCGCTACGGCGGCTTCTACGCCAAGGACCGCTGCACCCTGGGCGAGGATTCCTACCTCTGGATCCAGATCCTGCTGAACGACCCAATCTACCGGCACATGACGCCGCTCGGGCGCTATCACATGGAGGATTCCGAGCTGGGCATCGGCGCGCGGGGCCGGAACCTGCCGCTGGAGCCGGCCCTCACCGATCCGGGGCCGATCCGCGCGGTCTGCCCGCCGGACCTGCGCGGCGTGCTCGAACTTTGGTTCGCCCAGCAGGCGGCGCGCACGGCCTTCATGCAGCTGGCGCGAGGCGATGCGGACAAGGCGGCCTGGCTGGTGAAGGCCTTCCCGGCGGTGCGCGGCCTGGGGCTCGACTATCTGAAGCTTCGCCTGCGCCTGATGAACCCGGGGCTCTGGAGCGGCCTCAAGCGGCTGGCCGGACGGTAGGGCTCAGGCGGCCTGCGCCTTGAACTTCGCCGCGCCGCGGGCGATCGCCTGGCGCCGCAGATGATAGAGGCCGCGCCGGGTGAGCCCGATGGCGGTGAAGCCCACGAACAGCAGCCACTGGACGGCCGCCGTGAGATTGAGAACTGCGGGGCCCGCGCGCACCAAGGACGGGGTCTTCCCATCGCGGTTCATGTAATGGACGCTCTTCACGCTGTCCAAATAGGCCATGGTCTCGCCGATGGCGTAGTAATAGTTGAACACATACTGCCGGGACTGCCGTTTCGAGACGATGTGGTGCCGGACCCTGGCGCCCGGGACCCACCAGCCGATGATCCCGGTGTTCATGAGGTGGAACAGCATCTCGGTCTCTTCGCCGGTGCGCCGGAAATTCGGCGAGGGGCCGAGGTTGTTGTCGAACCGGACCGCCTTCTGCGCCGCGGTGCGGATCGCCATGTTGGCGCCGAAGGGCATGCGGTCCCCCTCGAACGAGAGCGGAATCTCCACCGGGCCGAGGTCGCGCCGCGCCACCACGTCGGCTAACGGCCAGAGTGGCGCCAGGCGCGCGAACCAGGCCGGGGTCGGCGGCTCCAGCAGAGGCTCGACCACGCCGCCGAACAGCGAAGCCTCGGGATGGCGCTTGAAGGCGTCGAGATAGGCCGTCAGCCAGTCGGGGCTCACCTCCACATCGTCGTCGACCCAGCAGGTGTAGACGCCGCGCGTTTCGTCGAACACCCGGTTGCGCGCGTTGGCGACGCCGGCCTGGGGTTCGACCACATAGCGGATCGGCAGCCGATCGGCGAAGCCCATCGCGGTCTCGCGGGTGTTGTCGGTGCTGCCGTTGTCGACGACCAGCACCTCCCAGGCGAGGCCGGCGGGCACGTCCATGCGCGCGAAGGATCCCAGGAGCGTGGCCAGCTCCGGAGCCCGGTTGCGGGTGCAGACGCAGACCGTCACATCAAGCTGTTCGGCGGCCAATCCTGAAGCGTCCTCATGCTCGCGGGAGACCCTCTCCACCGCGCCCCGGAGCCCGGCCTAGCATCTTCCGCCGGGCCAAGCGAGACGCCGGCGCCTCGAAAAAGGCCTTCGCGCGCAGGCCGTTAGGCGCGAAGCAACAAACGGTCGTCATAAGGGGCTGCATACTTGGGCGGGACGGAATCTCCAGTGAGCGCAGCGTTGAACAGCTCGGCCGAACTTGCGATGGTCCGCCCCGTGGAACCCCCGGCGCCGATGACATCTCCGCTCGCCCGTGTCCTGGCCTTCTACCTGCCGCAGTTCCATCCGACGCCGGAGAACGACCTGTGGTGGGGCAAGGGCTTCACCGAGTGGACCAACGTCGCCAAGGCCAAGCCGCTGTACCCCGGCCACGTCCAGCCGCGCCTGCCGGCCGACCTGGGCTTCTACGACCTGCGGGTGCCGGAGGTGCGCGAGCGCCAGGCCGAGCTCGCCCGCGCGGCCGGCGTCGAGTCCTTCTGCTACTGGCACTACTGGTTCGGCGACGGCCGGCGCATCCTGGAGCGCCCGTTCGAGGAGGTGGTCGCCAGCGGCCAGCCCGATTTCCCGTTCTGCCTGGCCTGGGCCAACCAGACCTGGACCGGCATCTGGCACGGCGCGGCCGGCCGGACCCTGATCGAGCAGACCTACCCGGGCGCCGCCGACCGTGAGGCGCACTTCAACTGGGCGCGGCGCGCCTTCGAGGACCCGCGCTACAGCCGCGTCGACGGCAAGCCGATCTTCGTCGTCTTCTCGCCCAGCCACATGCCCTCGACGGCCGAGTTCGTGGACCACTGGCGGGAGCTCGCCCACAAGGCGGGTTATCCGGGCATGTATTTCGTGGGGGTCTCCGACGCCTACGACCAGAATACCGAACGCTATCGCCTGCCGATGCTGGATCCCTTCGACGCGGTGACCATCCTGGGGCCGCAGGACTACATCGCCACCCATGGGGCGCGCGAGAAGTGGGGCCTGAAGCGGCGTCTGCGGGAACGCAACCTGGGCCGCTTCAACCGCCTCCGGCCGAAGACCTGGGCCTATCCCACGCGGATCGACTTCGCCGAGGTCGTCGACCACGCCTTCGAGGACATGCCCGACGGCGACCGCTTCCTGCCGGCGGTGCTGTCCGGCTGGGACAATACGCCGAGGTCATCGCAGCGGGGCGTGGTCTACGAGAACTCCACGCCGGAGCTCTTCGAGCGTTATATGGAAAAGGCGGTCGCGCGGCTGGCCGGCCATCCGAAGGAACAGCGGATCGTCTTCCTGAAGGCCTGGAACGAATGGGCCGAGGGCAACATCGTCGAACCCGACGCGATCCACGGCCACGGCTTCCTCGACGCCATCCGCAAGGCCGTGCTGCCCGGCGCGGCGACGGCTGCAGCCGAGGCGGCGCGGTCCGAGACCGGTCCGCATGGCTGACGAGCCAGCCCCTCAGATCCACTCCACCTTCGACAAACAGGATCTCAAACGGCGGTCCCTGAGGGGCGGGATCGCGACGGTCGCCTCCCAGGGCGTCAAGTTCGGGCTGAAATTCGGGTCGACCCTGGTCCTGGCCCGGCTGCTCAGCCCGCCGGAATTCGGCATCGTCGCCATGGTCGCTCCGATCCTGGCCTTCGTGACAACGCTCAACGACCTGGGCTACACCCAGGCCATCATCCAGCACCGCGACCTGAGCAAGGCGCAGATCTCCAGCCTGTTCTGGATCAACCTCTTGATGAGCGTCGGCCTGGCGGCGGTCCTGGTGATCGCCTCGCCGCTCGTGGGGTGGATCTATCACGAGCCGCGCCTTCCGCCGCTCCTGCTGACCATGGCGAGCCTGGTGATCCTGGGCACGCTCTCGATGATCCCCTCGGCCCTGCTGTTGCGCGACATGCGGTTCAACCAGCAGGTCTCCGTCGACCTGGTCGGCGTGACCGTCAGCATCGCCGTGACCATCGCCGCAGCGATGATGGGGTTCAGCTACTGGTCCATCGTGATCGGCCAGATCGCCAACGCGGTCACCAACCTGATCCTGCTGGCCATCCTGACCCGTTGGCGCCCGCAGTGGCCGAGGCGCGGCGTCGAGATCGGACACGTGGTCCGGTTCGGGGCCAACCTGACCGGGGTGAATATCGCCGGCTATTTCAGCTCCACCGCCGACAACATGATCATCGGCGCGGTGGCCGGTAAGACGCCCCTCGGCCTCTATGACCGCAGCTTCAACCTCGTCGTCCAACCGATCAACCAGCTCATGGCGCCGGTGAGCCGGGTCGCGCTGCCGCTGCTCTCGCGGCTGAGGGAGGATCCCCAGCTCTACCGCGACACCTACCTCAACATGGTGCGCATCGGGCTCAGCTTCACCATGCCGCTGATGGTGGCCTGCATGGTGCTCGCCGCGCCCATGGTCCACTTCCTGCTGGGCCCGAAATGGCAGGCCGCGGGCCCGATCCTGGCCTGGATCTCATTCGGCGGCCTGGTCGCGCCGCTGACGACGACGTCGGGTTGGGTCTTCGCCACGCGGGGCCGCACCGATCAGCAACTGCGGGTCACCCTGGTGACGGCGGCGCTCAGCATCGCGTCCTTCGCCATCGGCGTGCACTGGGGCGCGGTCGGCGTCGCGGAGGCGTCGGCCCTGTCGTTCACCTTCCTGCAGACCCCGCTGGTCGTCTGGGGCAGCACACGGGACTGCGCGGTGCGGTTCGCCGACATGGCGGGCGCGGTCTGGCCGCTGATCGTGGCCGCCGCCGCGGCGGGCGGGGCGCTCTATCTGAGCCTGGGTTTCTGGCAGTCCTGGCGCTTGGCGATCGCCCTGGGGCTTTGCTACCTGATCTTCGGCGCCGTGGCTTTTCTGCTGCCGGGCGGCCGGGCCATGTACCGGACGATCATCGGGTTGGCCTCGTCGCTGCGTCCAGGGCGGGCGAAGGCCGTGTCGCAGCCGTAGCCGGCGTCGCGTCAGGCGGGTTTTAAGGCGAGACGCGCGATCCTGCGCTTGAAGGTGATCCTCAGGGGCTCGCCAACGAACTTGTGGGTGACCGCCGCCAAGGCCACACATGCCACGGACAGCACGGCAAACTCGACGATGTGCGGGAGGTGTTCGTGCCAGCGCATCTCGTAGATCAGCGGAAAGTGCCAAAGGTAGATCTCGTAAGAGATCGTTCCTAGCCAGACCAGCCAGGAGGCGCGCAGGGCGGCCGGCTGGGCCCGGACCACGCCAATAATGAGCCAGGCGGACAGGACGCTCTGGCCAGTCATCTGGACGGCGTAGGGTGCAGGGGTGGTCGCAGGCGGCAACAGCATCTCCACGCCCAGCAGTAGCGCGGGGATCCACCAGGTGCGGGCCGCCACCGATCCCCCGGCCGCCGGCCGCGGCGCGACGGCGATGGCCGCGCCGAGAAGCAGGCCGTCGAAATGGGTGTCGAGGCCGTTATAGATGCGTGAGACGCTCGCGCCGGAGGCGGCGAGGGCGAGGCGCCAGGCCATGTCCGCGGCCGCCAGGCCGAGCAGCCACCGCTCGGGGTGTTGCGGCTTCAAGGCGCCCAGCAGCACCACAGCGAACGGCCAGATCAGATAAAACTGCAGCTCGATCCCCAGCGACCAAGTGTGGCTCATGGCCTGGTCCTGGAACAGGTTGAACGCCCGCACCCAGTTCATTGTGTAGGTCGCTGCGGCTAGGATGTTCAGCAGGGCCACGGACCGTGCGGCGCCGTGCTTCACGACCAGGACGAAGGCCAGATAGGTCGCAAGCACGGTGAAGAGTGCGGGCCCCAGGCGCACAATCCGGGAGGCCTGAAACGTCCAATAGCGCAGTGGACGCCCAGCGTCCCGGGCGCGGGCCAAGATCGAGGTGATCAGATAGCCGCTGATAACGAAGAACACATCGACGCCGAGGCCGGCGTTGGGCGACAGGTCGGTGTGGCAGAGCAGGACCGCAAAGGCGCTCAGCGCCCGCAGGCCGTCCAGCTCTGGCACATAGCCATGAGGCGCCGAGGGGACGGGAAGCGGCTCGCCGGCGCTCTGGGCTTGTGAGATCATGTCACCAGGAAGCCTCGGATACTCAGGCGTCGGGCGTCACCGGCCGGCGGGCGACCGGGATCTCGATCAAGCCGGTGAGGAAGGCGAGGGTGGCAAGCTGCAGGCCGGCCGCCGCCAGGGTCATGGAAATGATCATCACCCGCATCAGGAACTCACCCTCCAGCCGGCCGAAGCCGATCAGGGCCCAGGAGATCACCCCGTAGAGCACGCCGATGCCGCCCAGCACGAAGAGAGCGCCGCCGATCAGCAACAGGGACTCCAGTGAGGCCCGCGCCCCGAGCTTCAGCCCCTGGGTCTGGTCGGGGAGCAGGCCGTTCAGGATGCCGTAACGGCGGGCCAGGACCGAGGCGGTCACGAACTGGATGCCGACGATCACGCTGATGCTGGTGGCCAAGAGGGTGTGGGTGTCGAGGGTCACGTGCCGCGCCACGCGAACCGGCCCGGGCAGGAGGACGAGGCCGCCCAGCACGCCGATGGCGATCAGCACCAGGCCCGGGAACAGGAACAGCCAGCTCGGACTGTAGAGCAGCAGGAAGCGCAGGTGGCGCCAGCCGTCGCGCCAGGTGCGCAGGTGCGGCGGGCGCGAGCGGCCATCCGGCTTCAGCGTCGTCGGCACCTCGTCGATAGAATAGGAGGCCAGCGCCGCGCGGACCACGAACTCGCTGGCGAACTCCATGCCGGTGGCGTTCAGGTGCAGCTCGCGGATGCGCGCGGTGTTGAAGCCGCGCAGGCCGCAGTGGAAGTCACCGGCCGGCACCTTGAACAACAGGCGCCCGATCGCGGTCAGCACCGGGTTGCCGAGGTACTTGTGCAGGAAGGGCATGGCGCCGGGGGCGATGCCGCCCTTGAAGCGGTTGCCCATGACCACGTCCTTGCCCGCGCGCAGGCGTTCGACGAAGGGGTCGAGGCGTTCGAAGTCGTAGGAGTCGTCGGCGTCGCCGAAGATCACGTAGCGGCCGAGCGCCGCCTCGATGCCGCCGATGAGGGCCGCGCCATAGCCGCGGCGCGGGATGGCCACCACCCGCGCGCCCAGGCCGGCCGCGATCGCCTGCGAGCCGTCGGTGCTGCCGTTGTCGGCGATCAGCACCTCGCCGGAGATGCCGGTGCGCTTCAGGAAGCCCTGGGCCTTTTCGATGCAGACCGCCAGGGTCTCCGCCTCGTTGAGGCAGGGCATCAGGATCGTCAGCTCAAGGGCCGAGCCTGCATCACCGGACATGAACCAAAACCCCCGCTATCCTTCAATGGCCGACCCGTTTCGGGACGGTCCGGCCGCAAGACGAACCCAGGCCGCCGCCGACGTCGCCGGGCGCCCCTCGCTAGCAAGACCCTTGCCATGGGACGCGTTCACAACCTCTTGCCTTGGGGCGCGTAGGCTCAAGCCGCTCGCACCTTTCGCCGCCCCGGGTTATCGAACTTCGCTCAGTTTGGAAATCGCGTATGGATGACTGTCGATGAACGCCCTCCGCACCGCCGCTGACCTGATCCGGCGTCATGCGAAGTTCGTGCGTTTTGTGGTCTCCGGCGGCGGCTGCGCCTTCCTGTTCTTCTGTCTCTACTATGCCGGCGTCTCGCTGGGCGTGCGGCCCTTCGCCGCCAACCTCATCGCTTACGCGCTCGCGTTCTCCGCCGGCTATCTCCTGCAGCGCAGCTGGACGTTCGGCGGGCGCCATCGCCACCAGAGCGCGCTGCCGCGCTACGCCATCGTCCAGGTCTGTTGCGCGCTCCTGACCAGCGGCGTTACCGAGATCGCAACACCTCACCTGCAGATACCGAAGCTAGCCCTGTCGCTCGTAGCGACGATCATCGCCGGCGGCGCCAGCTACGTCGCCTCCCTCTTGTGGGTCTTTCCCGATGGCGACGCCGAACACCCAGTATAACGTCGCCAAGAGCGACAGCCTGCCGGTCAAGATCGCCGCCTACCAGCGCCGGCGCATGTTCGACCATTTCCTGTCGGCCACCGGCATATCGCCGGACGACACCCTGCTGGACGTGGGCGCCACGTCGGAGCGGACCTATGAGGCGTCGAACTACGTCGAGGCCTGGTATCCGCATAAGGCCAAGATCACCGCGCTCGGCATCGACGACGCCTCGTTCCTCGAGGAGGAATATCCCGGCGTCCGCTTCGTGAAGGGCGACGGCCGCGAGCTGCCCTTCCAGGACGGCGAGTTTGACGTGGTGCATTCCTCGGCTGTGCTGGAGCACGTGGGCTCCTTCGACCAGCAGGTGACCTTCATCGCCGAATGCGCGCGGGTGGCGGCCAAGTCAGTCTACCTGACGACGCCCAACCGCTGGTTCCCCATCGAATTCCACACCGTCCTGCCGCTGGTCCACTGGCTGCCGAAGTCCACGTTCCGCAGCCTGATGCGCAAGACCGGCCGCGGCTTCTTCGCCGAGGAATCCAACCTGAACCTGATGGGCGCCGCTGACCTGCGCCGGGCGGCCGCGGCGGCGTTGGGCCCGCGCGGCTACCGCTTCAAGATCGCCACCGCCGACCTGGCGGGGTGGCCCAGCAACCTCCTGCTGGTCGCTCACCGCGATCCGGTTCAGAGCCGCCAGTAGAACAGCAGGGCGACGACCAGGACGGCGAGCGCCCCGAGGCCGGCGGCGCCCGCCAGGACGACGTCGCCGCGGGCGCGCAGGCTCTGCAGCCCGCCAAGGCCTGGCCACATCAGCGGGATGAAGGGCGCGAGCGGGATGAAATAGCGCCCCTGCACGCCGTCCACCCGCGCCGCGCCCACGGGCGTGTATTGCAGGTAGAGCAGGCCATAGACCGCCAGGATGCTCGCCACGACGCAGAGGATCGTCAGGATGCGGAAGATCGGGCGGACGCCCGGTGTCGGCCGGGTGAGCGCGACCGCGGCCGCGACCACGCCCAGCAGCGCCACCACGATCACCCGCGGCGTCATCAGGTCCAGCCAACCCAGGGCCGATCCCACGAACTGTCCGGCCATCTTCGGCGCGTCGAGGGCGATGGACGACAGCAGGACCTTGGCGGTCAGCAGCGGGTGGTGCAGCACGAAGGCGGTCTGGTCCTCGAAGCTCACCGGCACGCCTGGCCTGTTGCTGAGCACATCGTGGCGCACCATCGCCGTCCAGCCGAACCACAGGGCCACGGCGACGGCGCTGATCGCGGCTAGCCGCATGGCCTCCGACCGCTTGCCGCCGCCCAGTAGCACCGCGGCCGGCGGCAGCACCACCAGCGGGATGTAGGCGAACTTGTTCACGCAGACATAGAGCAACGCCAGGAAGAGCAGCAGGTCCAGGCGCGGTTCGCTGCGGCCCGCGGCGGCGATGCGGCTCACGATGGCGGCGAGCACGATGGAGAACGGGATCACCAGGGCGTCGCCGGCCAGCGAAGCCTCTTCGAAGAGGGTGATCGGCAGGAGGGCGAGGACCAGCGGCAGCAGGCCCTTCTCGCGGAAGAGGGCGATGCCGACGGCGGAGACCAGCAGGGCGATGAGGGCGTTGACCAGCCGTCCGGCGTAGAGCCAGTCCAGCGGCGGCGCATGCAGCGCCCGGGCGGCGCCCACCACCAGGGCCGGTATGGCGTGGGCGAGGGGGAAATAGATCACCGTATTGCTGAAGTCGGTGAAGCCGGCCGGCCCCGCCGGCTGGCTTGTCATGGCCGCCACCTCGCCCGGTGAGCGCTTCTGATCGGGCGTGAACGGCACGTTCAGGGTGCGGAAGCGGGTGGTGAGCGTCACCGCCCCGCGCTCCACCGGCCCGCCGGCCTGGTCACCGGCCGCAGACATCTGCGGCAGGACGCTCAGGTGCGAGAGCTGGGTGGCGCGGAACATGTGCGCGGGCTCGTCCGGCACCTGGAACGGCGCGGTGACGAAACAGAAGGCGAGCAGCAAGGGGGCCGCGATCAGGAGATAGAGCCTGACATAGGCGTTTGAAGAGGACCGCGGCGGTCGCATATCTGGCTTACTGCCTCGGAGGTCAATCCAGTCGCAAGCACGACCGCCCCCGACGCCGCACTGGCTCGGTGGTACGAAGAGAATCCGGGCGGCGCAAGCCGGCGCGCGTCTCGCGCGAGCCGTTCGGGCCGCGCAGTCTTCGGTGTCCGAAAACCGCTACGTCATGCCTATCGATGTCCGAAAACCGCGAGACATTGGCCACTCGTGTCCCCATCTTCCGGTCATGGACATGGATTTCGAAGCCTGCCGCCGTGCTTTCCTGACCCGCGATCCGCGGTTCGACGGGCGCATCTTCGGCGCCGTCAGCTCCACCGGCATCTACTGCCGCCCGATCTGTCCGGCGCGTACGCCGAAGGCGGAGAACATGACCTTCTATCCGACGGCGGCGGCCTGTCAGGAGGCCGGTTATCGCCCCTGCCTGCGCTGCCGGCCCGAGTCCTCGCCGGACCTGGGCGCCTGGCGCGGCACCTCGAACACCGTCAGCCGCGCCCTGGCCTTGATCGAGGCCGGCGCCTTGGACAACGGCGACGTCGACGGCCTGGCCGGACGGCTCGGCGTCGGCGAGCGGCAACTGCGCCGGCTGTTCAAGCAGCACCTCGGCGCATCGCCGGTGGCGGTGGCCCAGACCCGGCGTGTCCTCCTGGCCAAGCAGCTGATCCAGGAGACCCTGTTGCCGATGGGCGAGGTGGCCCTGGCGTCGGGCTTCGGCAGCGTGCGGCGCTTCAACGAGACCTTCCAGCAGCTGTTCGGCCGCCCGCCGGGCGCGCTGCGCCGCAGCCGCGCCGAGGAGGCCAACGCCGCGGCGGGCGGCATCACCGTCAAGCTGCCGTACAAGCCGCCCTACGACTGGACCGCGATGATCGGCTTCCTGGCGGCCCGCGCCATCCCAGGCGTCGAGAGCGTGACGCCAAAGCGCTACGCCCGCACCCTGGCGGTCGAGGGCGAGCTGGGCGTGGTGACGGTCTCGCCGGGCGCCGGCAATTTCCTGGTGGCGGAGATCCGCTTCCCGAAGGTGCAGGCCCTGCCCGCGGTGATCGCCCGCATCCGCCGGGTCTTCGACCTGACCGCCGATCCCAGCCTGATCGGCGCGCATCTGTCGCAGGACGCCGCGCTAGCGCCCCTGGTCGCCGCCAGGCCCGGCTTGCGCGCGCCCGGCGCCTGGGACGGCTTCGAGCTGGCGGTGCGCGCCATCCTGGGGCAGCAGATCACCGTCACCGCCGCCCGCGGCCTGGCCGCCAAGCTGACGGAGGCCCATGGCGCGCGGATCGACGATCCCTTCGCCGCCTCGCTGGGCCTGACCCGCGCCTTCCCGGCGCCGGAACAGCTGGTGGGCCAGGATATCGCCGCCCTGGGCATGCCCCGCGCGCGCGGCGCTGCGCTGGAGGCCCTGGCCCGAACGGTGGCCGCCGATCCGACGATCTTCACCCCGCGTGGCGATCTGGAGAGCGCCATCGCCGCGCTCAAGGCCCTGCCGGGCGTCGGCGAATGGACCGCGCAATACATCGCGCTACGCGAACTGCGCGAGCCGGACGCCTTCCCGCAGGCCGACATCGGCCTCTTGCGCGGCATGGCCGACGAGACCGGCGCGCGGCCGACCCCCGCGGAGCTCCTGGCCCGCGCCGAGGCCTGGCGGCCCTGGCGCGCCTACGCCGCCCAGCACCTGTGGGCCGCCGACGCCGAACAGATCCAACCCTCCAAGAAGACCTCAAACGGAAAGGCCCGGACCGATGCCGAGCAGCAATTCGCAGCCTGAGACCCTGACCCTCGACCGCCTGCCGACGCCAATCGGCGTGGCCCTGCTGGTCACCGACGAGGCGGGCGTCCTGCGCGCCTTCAACTGGACCGACTACGAGCCGGCGATGCGGACCTGGCTCGCCCGCCACTATCCAAAGGCGCAGGTCGTGGAGGGCCGCGTCCCGCCGTCGGTGCGGGGCGCTTTCGAGGCCTATTTCCGCGGCGACGCCCGGGCGTTGGAGAGCGTGCCGTGGAAGGCCTCGGGCACGCCCTTCCAGCTGCAGGTCTGGGAGGCGCTCTGCTCCATCCCGGCCGGCGAAACCCTGAGCTACGCCGGCCTGGCGTCGCGTATCGGCCGCCCGACCGCGGTGCGCGCGGTGGGCCACGCCAACGGCGCCAATCCGGTGGCCGTGGTCGTGCCTTGCCACCGGGTGATCGGGACCGACGGCTCGCTGACCGGCTACGGCGGCAGCCTGCCGCGCAAGCGCTGGCTCCTGGAGCTCGAGGGCGTGCAGGCCGGCGGCCAGCGCGCCGCCTGAGCCGTTCCGTCGCAGCGGGGCTGACCTGGGCGTGCGCCGTGCTATGAGCGCACTCCCCAGCGACAGCCGGCGAGGCTATGGAAGAGTTCCTGCGACAGTACGGGCCGATCGGGATCTTCCTGGGCGCCGGCTTCGAAGGCCAAACGGCGTTGATCGTCGGCGGCCTATTGGCGCGCCAGCACATCCTGAACCTGTGGGTCGTGCTGGCCTGCGCCACCGCGGGGTCGGGCCTGGTCGACCATATGCTGTTCGTGGCGGGACGCCGGTTCCGGCACCACCGCTGGGTGGTGCGCGCGACACAGCAGGCGGCTTTCGCCAAGGCGCTGAGCTTCATCGAGCGCTATCCGATCAGCTACATCCTGGCCTTCCGCTTCATCTTCGGCCTGCGGGTCGCCAGCCCCATCGCCGTCGGCGTCTCCAAGATCCCGACCTGGCGCTTCACCCTGTTGAACATCCTGGGCGCGGTGATCTGGGCGACGGCCTTCACCCTCTCCGGCTTCATCTTCGGCGAGGCGGTGCACAACTTCCTGGGCCATGGCCGTCACGCCGGCCGCTGGACCCTGGCGGCGGCCGGGGCGGTGGTGGTGATCGTGCTGGTGATCTGGGCGGTCCGCTATCTGTTGCGCCGGCGCAAGCTCCTTGCGGAAACGCCTGCCGAGATCAACTGAGCCGCGAGGTTCGTTGCAGCGTAACCGCCGCCAGCGTAGGCCTGGGGCGTCGATGGGCGAGACTCACATTTCAAGACGGACGTTGTTCGCGGCCATGGCCGGCCTGGCCGGCGCGGGGTCTGCGGCGGCTCAGCCCCAGGGCTGGCCGGACGGCGCGCGCGGCGCGGTCAGCCTGACCTACGACGATGGGCTGAACAGCCAGCTCGACAACGCGGTCCCCGAGCTGAAGCGGCTGGGTCTGAAGGCCACCTTCTTCCTGACCGAGGACAACGCCCACTGGCGCCTCAGCGACTGGGAGGCCCTGGCGCGGGACGGCAACGAGGTCGCCAACCACACCATGAGCCACCCCTGCGCCCTGTCGGGCTACAGCACCACGCGTTTCGCGGCCGCCGAGGTCCACCGCATGGAGGGCTATCTCGACGCCCACTTCGGTTCCGACCGCGAGCGGACCTTCGCCTATCCGTGCGGCTATCTAGGGCTCGGCCACGGCCGGCGGCATGCCCGCTACGCTCGCTACCGGCGGGTGCTGGAGCGCGACGGCGTGGTGGCGGCGCGCACCACCGCCGGCGGGCCGAACCGGCCTGAGATGGCCGCCGCCGACCCGCTGCACCTGCACGCCTTCGAGCCGACCTACGAGGGCGACACCGTCGCGCCCGCCCTGCGCTACCTCACCGAGACCGTCGCCCGCGGCGGCTGGGCGATCCTGGTGTTCCACGAGGTGGCGCCCCAATGGCTGCACGAGGGTGATGTCAGCGTCGCGACCCACAACCGCATCCTCGAGCACATCGCCGCCCTCGATGTCTGGTGCGCGCCCATGGGTCAGGTGTTCGGCTATGTGGCGCACCGTTGGGGCAGGGCGGCTTAAAAGGGCCAACCGCCCGGATCTTTGGCCCCTTATAAGCGGAACATTACGCAAAATTCACCTCGGCCGCCGTCGCCCTAAGGCTTGGCTTAACGTATAACGTCGCTCGACGGAATCGCTTCGCAGCCGGGGTTCGCGATGACGACATTCACCGAACTTGTCGCCACGGTGGTCGTGCATTCCTCGGCCTTCGCGCTGTCGCATTTCGGCGTGATGCAGGAGCCCGTCCAGATCGACAAGGCGCCGCCGTCGGCTGAGCGGGTGATCGCCCGCACGCCCACCACCGCCCAGGCGCGCAAGGTGATGAAGCTGACCGCCTGCCCCCAGGGGCGCCATCGCCCCCACGCGGTGAAGGTCTAGAAGCGCTTCACCCACCGCATTCGTCATCCGCGACGCGCGCGCCTGTTTGCGCGGCGGGCCTTCGCGGGTAATCCTTCGCCGGCGGCGGGCTTGGTCCTTTTCCGGGGACGATGGGCGGCCCGCTACGACGGAAGAGGCGTATGAGGATCAAGAAGCGGACCCGGCCCACGGACTTCGGCGCTTCGCCGCGCCCGGACCTGGCCGAGCCTGAGGGCGCCGCCGATTGGGACGCGCCCGGCCACGACCTCGCCGACCCGGGGCCGCCGATCGCGCCTTACGCGTCCCTGCGGCCGCCGTCGCGGCAGACCGCGGTGGCGGCTGGACAGCCGCAGAGCCTGGCGCGGCGGCCGGAGGAGGCCGCCCCCGAGCGTCCGCCCGCCGTCGACGCCTACCGTCCGCCGTCCGCCTGGCCGATCTATCTCGTGGCCTTCGCGGTCGCCGCGCTGTGGGCCCTGGCCCCGATCGCCTTCGCCCTCGGCTACCGCAACGCCGTTGCTCCGCTTAGGAACGACGACTTCGCCCTGGCGGTCTTCGCCCTGCTGGCGATCGGGCCGTCGGTCTTTGTCTTCGCCTGCGCCTACATGATCCGCCAGGGTCAGAAGCTGGGCGCCGAGGCGCGCCGCGCCAAGGCCGCCGCCGAGGAGATGCTGGGACCGGCGATCGCCGCCGCCGGCGGGGCCCGCGACGTGGTCCTGGAAGTGCGCGAGGAGATCGTCCGCGCCGCCCACGCCGCCGACGAGGCCCGCGAAACCCTGATGGCGCTCCGCGAAGCCCTGGCGCTGGAAAGCGAGCGGCTGGTGGAGAGCGCCGACCACTCGGTGCGCACCACGCGCGAGCTCACCACCACCCTGGGCCGCGAGCGCTCGGAGATGGGGGCGCTGGCCCACAGCCTGGACGCCCAGGCGAGCCGGGTCACCGACAGCATCACCCAGCAGGCCAAGATGGTCGCCGAGGCCACCGAGCTCGCTCAGACCCAGCTTCGCGAGGCCGAGGCGGTGCTTTCGGCCCGCGCCGCCGACCTGGCGGCCGCGGCGGGCGAGGCCAGCGATGCGGCGCGCACCGCCGGCGAGGACCTCACCCGCCACATCGCCCGGCTGGAGACCGCCGGCGCGGGCGTCACCGATCAGGTGCGGGCCGTGGAGACCGGCCTCACCGAGCAGCGCGCGGCGTTGATCACCCTGGCCCAGACCCTTAGGGCCGATCACGAAGGCTTCGCCGACCAGGCCGAGGCGCACGCGGCCAAGCTTTCGGAGTTCATCGACGCGGCGCGGGTCTCCTCCGCCGAACTCAGCGGTCAGGCCCTGAAGGGCGGCGAGAGCCTGCGCGCCCTGATGGCCGACGCCGCCGACCAGTTCCGCGACCTGACTGAGACCGCCCGGGCCGAGCGCGAGGAGTTCGGCCAGTCGACGCTGCAGTCTCTGGAGACCGTCTCCGAGGCCGCCGCCCAGCAGCGCGCCCAGCTGGAGGCCCAGACGCGCTCGGCCATCGAGGCGCTCGCCGCCGCCGCCGAGGAGACCCGGGCCGCCGCCGCCAGCCACGCCGCCGCGGCGCGCGACCAGGTCGACCAGCTGTCCGAAGCCGCTTTCGCCGCCGGCCAGAAGGCCAACCAGGTGTTCGAAGCGAGGCTGTCGGAGGCCCGCGCGCTCGTCGAACAGTCCTCGGAGATGGTCGATCAGGCCGGGGCGGCCACCGCCCAGCGGCTGGAGGAGGGCGCCGCCGCGGCGCGCGCCTCGCTGGCCGCCTTGCAGGCGATGATGGCCGAGGTCGACCGCCGCGCCACCCAGCTGCCGGCCAACGCCCAGGACCAGATCGACCTGGTCCGCGCGGCGGTGGCCAGCGGTCTAGAGGAGCTGACCCTCCAGGCGCGGCGCACCGCCGAGGAGGCGCAGGCGATCGACGCGGCCTTCCAGGACCGCGCCCGGCGCAACTTCGAGATGATGAGCGAGGCGGTGCGGCTGATGGGCGTTTCGGCAACCCTGCCGCCGGCGCCCGCGGCGACCGCGCCTTTGCCGCGCCCGGCAGCGCCGCCGCGCCCCGTCCGCGCCCGGCCCGCGCCGCCGCTTGAGCCCGAGCCCACGCCGCTCGCCCTCACGGCGGCCGACGAGGACGACCTGGAGCTCGAGGACCTGATGGAGCCCGCCGCGCCGGTCGAGGATCCCGGCTTGCGGCCGCGCCTGAAGCTGACGCCCACCGCTACGGACGAGGAGTTCTCGGCCCTGTTCGAAGCCGCCGGCGGGGCCGCCGCCGAGCCGCCGGAACCGGCGCACGAGGGCGAGTCCTGGACCTGGAAGGATCTCCTGGCCTCCATCGACGGCGCCGACGCCGAGGGCGAGCGGCTGGCCGACGTCCTGGGCGCGGAGCTGACCCAGATGGGCGTCGAACCGGCGCGGCTCCTGCCCAAGGCCCGCATCGACGAGATCGCCGCGGCGGTGCAGACCGGCGATGTCGATGGCGCCCGCGAGGTGGTCAAACGCCTGGCGCCCGCCGCCACCCGCCGCATCGGCCGGCGCCTCGTCACCAACGAGGCGATCCGCCGCCAGGCGCAGGTCTATGTGCGCCGCTACCAGACACTGGTGGACGACGCGGCGGTGCGCGACCCGGAAGGCTTCCTGATGGCGAGCCTGCTGGGCGACGAGGCCGGCCGGCTCTATCTGCTGCTGGACGCTGCGGCAGGCGACCAGGACTAGGACCGCCGCCGGCGGCCGCCGTCTTCACAGGATATTCGGGGTTCGGGGCGATCGTGGAGCTTCCGCGTCCATGAAGACGTTGGGCCAGCGCCATGCAAGACGAAACCGAGCGAGATCGCGCCCACCGCGCCTGGCGCAACGCCGAGCGCATTAAGCGGCTGTCCGACAATCTGATCCGCATCGGGCCGTGGGGGCTTGGCCTGGACGGCGTGCTGGCCTGGGTGCCGGTGGCTGGCACGGTCTATAGCGTGGGCACCGGGGCGCTGCTGCTCTACGAAGGCTTCCGCGCCGGGGCCGCGCCGTGGACCTTGACCCGCATGGCCGCCTACATGATCGCCAACAGCGCCATGAGCGACGTGCCGGTCATCGGCTGGGCGATGGACACCCTGTTCCGTGGCCAGCTCATGGCGGCCAACGCCCTGCAGAAGGACATCGTGGCGCGGCACGGGGCGCCGGCGGTCAGGACCACCACGGCGGCGCAGCCCCGCGCCTGGTCCGTCGCGCCCTAAGGGCGTCGGTGGCGTCTCGCCGCCCGCGGCGGCTTCGTGTAAGCGGGGATGATGGAACGTCACCGCTTCGTGGCCCTCGACGCCTTCCGGGGGATCTGCGCTCTGCTGGTGGCGCTGTTCCATTTCCCGATCCTGGGCTGGACACACGCCATTCCGCTGGTGACCAACGGCTGGCTGTTCGTGGACTTCTTCTTCGTCCTGTCCGGCTTTGTGATCGCCACGGCCTACGAGGGACGGCTGCAGGGCGACCACGCCTTGTCGCGGTTCCTGCTGCGGCGGTTCGGGCGGCTGTGGCCGCTGCACGGGTCGATCCTGGCGATCTTCGTGGCCATCGCCGCCGCCGAGGGTGTGCTGGGCGCGGACGAACGGCACTCGATCCCGGCCATCTGGACCAACCTGGCCCTGTTGCAGGGCCTGGGCGTCGAGCCGAACCTTACCTGGAACGATCCCAGCTGGTCGATCAGCGTCGAGTGGACGCTCTATCTGATCTTCGCCATGCTCTCGGCCCTGTCGTGGCGGCGCTGGGCCTTCGTGGCCTGCGCGGCGGTCGGCGCGGGAATGCTGCTCTTCCAGGCGCCCTATGGCGCGGCCTCGACCTATGACTATGGGATCTTCCGCGGCCTGGCCGGTTTCTTCCTCGGCGCCCTGATCGCGCATGCGCCGCGGGCCCGGCTGAACGGCTGGGTGGAGGCCGCCGCGGTGGCCGCCGCGGTCATCTTCGTCTGGGTGGGCCACGCGCTCTACCTGGCGCCTCTGGTGTTCGGCCTGGTGGTCTATGTCTTCGCCTGGTCTCAGGGGCCGATCTCGCGGATGCTGCAGCGGCGCTGGCCGGTCCGGCTGGGGGAGTGGTCCTACTCTCTCTATATGGTCCACGCCCTGATCTCCGCGGGTATCCTGGGCCTGGCCGGCCATCTGGGCGTCGGGCGGGTCGCCGGACACCTGGCGACGCCGACCCCCTTGCGCGAGCTCGCCCTGCTGGTGGTCTATCTGGGTCTGATCCTGGGGATCTCGGCGCTCACCTTCCGGTTCATCGAACGGCCGAGCCGCAGTTGGTTCAACGCCGTGGCGGCCACCCGTTTCGCGGCGCCGACCGCCTCGGAGGCCTAAACCCTCCGGAGGTGTCTGCGACCCCGCGGCGTCTTGACTATGGCACTTCGATAACCGAGGTGTGCCGCGGGGATCGTCAGCTCGGGGTTTCGTGTCGCGTGCTTCCTTCGCACCGCATCAAAGGCTTTGACGGCTGTCGCGCCTTGGCGGTGGTCGCCGTCTTCCTGGAGCACCGGACCGCGTTGCGCGCCACGGAGCTCGGGCATGTGGCCGTGCTCCTGTTCTTCGCGCTCTCCGGCTATCTGATCGTCGGCGGCCTGCACAGCGATCGGGTCGGCGTCGAGGCCGGCCAGCGCTCGGTGTTCACCGCACTGCGGGACTTCATCCGCCGTCGGACCCTGCGCATCTTCCCGATCTACTACCTGGCGCTGGGGGTGCTGGCGGCGCTGTCCGCCCTTGGCCTGTGGAGCGGGTGGAGCTGGGAGGCCGCGCCCTGGCATCTTCTTTATCTGTCCAATGTCTACCAGGCCTATGTGCTGGGGACCTGGCAGGACACCTTCGGCCACCTCTGGAGCTTGGCGATCGAGGAGCAGTTCTACCTCTTCGCCGCGCCGACCCTGCTGCTGATCCCCGCCCGTCGTCACGCCGTGGTCTGCGCCGTGGTGGTGGCCGTGGGCGCCTGTGTCGGCCTGGCCCATGTGGCGCAGGGGGCGAGCCGGATTGTCTGGGTGACCGACAGCATGGCCAACTTCGCCTTCCTGGCCATGGGCGGGTTCGCGCGCACGGCGCTCTCCCGCTGGCGGATGCCGGCGGCTAAGTGGATCGCGCCGGCCTGCGGGTTGGCCCTCCTGGGCCTGGGCCTGGTGCGGGCGAACGACCCGGTCAACTGGCGCATGGGGCTGGGCATGCTGGAAGCCGGCCTGGCGGCGGCGGGGCTGATCCTGGCGCTCGCCGACTCCCAGGACAGCCTCTTGGTGCGCTTCCTAGAGTGGCGGCCGCTCGCCGCCCTGGGCGTCGTCAGCTACGCCTTCTACCTCTACACCGATTTCCTGTGGTTCGCGCCGCCATGGGCGGGTCCAGTGGGCCACGCCGCGGCCATGGCGGTGAATTTCATGGGCGGCCTCGCGCTCGCCACCGCCTCCTGGTGGCTGATCGAAAAGCCGCTGATCGCCTGGGGGCGCCGCGCCCGCCCCGCCGCCCCGCGGACGGCGATCGCCCGCACCTAGCCTTTCGATCCGGGTTTTCGGCGGCGCGCGTCGCCGTCACCTCATCCAACCGTCGTTCCATGGCCCCGTCTTGCGGCCGGGCTTCCAGGCGCCGCCCCCCGCCGCGCCCTCGCGATGCCATTCGGATTCTAATTTCCTTAGCTCAGGTATACACCCTGCAACGGGTACGTAGATTTCCGGATACTACTTAAGTAGTGATCGGCTACACAGTTAACGCGCGTAAATTCAAATTAATCCTGGTTAACTCTAAACCTTTTAGAAGCATCAAACCCATATAGCTATGACGGTCAACGCGAGCAGGGCTTTCCGATGGAAGATAAAAGTCTTCTGGCCCCGCCCGTTGCCCGGAGTGTCCAATGATTATCTCAGTGAACAGCGCCACGGCTCTCACGGCAGCGTTGAAGGCGGCCCACAGCGGGGACGTGATCCAGCTGGCGTCGGGGAACTACGGCGAGGTTGCGATCGGCAACATGAACTTCGCCGGCTCGGGGA
>NZ_SSMX01000014.1 GCF_004799515.1 Phenylobacterium sp.
TCTTATGGACGTTCATCCGGGGTCTCCCGGTTAGAGGTTGGAGCTTCGCAACCCCACTCTCTCAACCCGATCCCGGGTGAACAACCTTCGTAGCTTCGACAGCTAGGCCGCGAAGGCCCGCTTGCAGGCTTCGGCGAGCGCACGGCGGCTGAGCGGCTTGTCGACGATGGGGGCGGCGGTGCGGCCGGCCAGCATGTCGGGATTGCCGGTCACATAGATGTGCGGCACGGGACCCAGCTTCTCGGTGATCGCCGTCACGGCGTCGACGCCGGTGCCGCCCAGGATGCGCATGTCGGCGGTGACGAGATCGGGGCGATGGGCGAGCGCGCTCTTCACCGCGTCGGCGGGGTTGTCGACGATATCGCAGCTCACGAAGCCGAAGTCGTGCAGCAGGCTCTCAACCTCCAGCGCGATCAGCATCTCGTCTTCGATGATCAGGGCGTGCCGGCCGGACTGGGGGTCGGTCATAGTTGGGGCGAGGGTAAACAGGTCAGGGTGCGACGATCTGTCCATTTTCACGGGCCGGGGGCCCGACGCAACGGAATAACGACCGCCGCACGCCGCTTTCCCCCGAAAGGGGAATTTCACCCACCAGTAGGGCGAGTTTGCGTCAGGTTCGCCGCAATCCGCCGTCCGTGGACGGGCGAAAGCTCACTTCCCGCGATGACGCGGCCGGCGCGGCGCGTCATCATGGGGCATGGAGCCGGAACCCCCTCGCGAGATCGATGCGGACTATCGCGTGGTGCATGGACCCTGGCCGCGCTGGTCCCTGCAGCTCAGCCTGCTGAAGCTGGCGCTGCGCACCGGCGCGGTGGTGCTGGTCTTCTGCCTGGTGGCGATCTTCCTGGTGGTCTTCGTCGTAAGGCGCTGGTAGCCCGGCGCGCCGCGCCTAGCGTCCTTTGAACTCCGCTGGGCGCTTCTGGACGAAGGCGGTGATCCCTTCACGGGCGTCTTCCGTGCGCTGGGCGTCGCCCTGGCGGTAGGCCTCGGCCTCGATCTGGTCGTGCCAGGCGCTGTCCAGCGAGGCCCAGACCAGGTTGCGAGTGTAGCCCAGCGAGATCGGGCCGTCCGCCAACTGGGCGGCCAGCACCAGGGCGGTCGACATCAGCTCGGCGTCCGGGACGCAGCGGTTGATCATGCCCCAGTCCAGCGCCGTGGCGGCCGGCAGCTTCTCGCCCAGCAGCATCAGCTCCATGGCCCGCGCCTTGCCCACCAGGCGCGGCAGGAGGTAGGTCGACCCGCCGTCGGGCACCAGGCCGATGCGGCGGAAGGCCTGTAGGAAGTAGGCGCTCTCGGCCGCGACGATCAGATCGCAGACCAGGGCCAGCGAAGCCCCGACGCCGGCGGCCACGCCGTTCACCGCGGCCACCAGCGGCTTGGGCGACTTGCGCACCGCGCTGACGAAGGGGTTGTAGACCTTCAGCAGCGACTGGTTGGGGCCGTTGGGGTCCTGCGTGACCCCGCCGACCGTCGCCGCGGTCAGATTGGCGCCGGAGCAGAAGCCGCGGCCTTCGCCGGTGATGACGATGGCGCGCACCGCCGGGTCGGCGACGAAGCCTTCGAAGGCCGCCGTCAGCCCCTGCATCAGCTCCAGCCCCGCCGCGTTCAGCGTCGAGGGATCGTTGAGGGTGATGACGCCGATATTGCCGCGGACCTCGGTCCGGACCTTTGCAGCGGGTTGCGCGCCGTCCATGGCATGTCCTCCGTTCGAGACTGACGCTCGATCTAAGGACTTTACCCTCGCGTCAGCCTAGCCGAAAGCGGTTGCGCGGCGCCTCAGGCGGCGACCACGGCGGCCATCGGCTGGGCGGCGGTGGTGCGGTTGCGGCCGGCGTGCTTGGAGGCGTAGAGGGCCGCGTCGGCGCGTTCCACCAGGCTCATGGAGCTCTCGCCGCTGATCCGCTCGGCGTAGCCCGCCGAGACGGTGATGGTGCCCAGGTCCTCGTTGGTGGAGCGGCGCTTCAGCGAGCGGGAGGAAACCTCCTCGCGGATCTCTTCCAGCACGGCCTTCGCGGTGCGGCCATTCTCCGCCGGGAAGATGATGGCGAACTCCTCGCCGCCGTAGCGGGCGGCCAGGCGGGGCGTCGCCCCCATGCGGCCGATGACGCTGGCCACATAGCGCAGCACCTGGTCGCCGATCTGGTGGCCCCAGGCATCGTTGAAGCCCTTGAAGTGATCGATGTCGATGATCGCCAGCGTCATGCCTTCGCCGGCGGCGTCGGCGCGGGCGCAGACGGCTTCCAGGCCTTCGTCGAAGGCCTTGCGGTTGGCGAGGTTGGTCAGGCCGTCGGTCATGGCGTCGCGGCGGACCTGGTCGAGGCTCTCGCGCAGGCGGCCGAGCTCGGCGGTGGTTTCGGCGAGCTGGCTTTCCAGGACGGCGTTCTCGCCCTGCACCTTCTTGGTGGCGGCGGTCAGGTCGACCACCACGGCCTTGACGGTCTGGGCGTCGTCCTCGTCCAGGCGGCCGGTGGCGATGGCCAGCTCGTGGCCGTATTCCTCGCTGGACCGCTGGGCGCTCTCGATGGCCTTGGTGACGGTTTGCAATTCCTTGGAGAGCACGTCGCCGGCTTCCAAGATGTCGCCGTTCAGGCGCGCTTCCGGCAGGAACTGGGCGGCCAGCGCCTCGCCGAGGGTCTCGGTGATCGGCTCGCCGGCGGCCAGCAGGCGGTCGATCTCCTGCGCCAGCGGGCTCTCGCGCTCGGCGACGTAGTGCACCCACAGGCCGAAATTGCGCGGCGTCGGCCAGACGTGGTTGGCCTCCATGACCTCGATCGCGGTGCGGGCGAGGTCATAAGACTTGGGACTGCGGAGCGCGGTCTGAACGTCCACCGACATGTTCTGGTCTTCCCGACGGAGCCGGCCGCCTTATGCGACACGACTGGAGTTGCGCAGGAATCTAAGGCCGGAACACCCAACGAGCGGTTAAGCGGCGCGACGTGTCGCAGGGGATTTTTGAGCGGCTAGCTCTCGGAACGCGGCGGACGCGACAGGAAGGCCGGGACGTCGCGGCCGAAGCCCACCACGCCGTCGTCGCCGCCGTCGCGGTCGTTGTCGCGACGGCTGGCCTCGCTGCGTCCCCGATCTGGCCGGTTACGGTCGGGCCGGTCACGCTCTGGGCGCTCCCGCTCGCGATGGGCCGGCTCACGCGCCGGACGCTCGGTTTCCCGGGCCTCGACGGGGGCGGGCGCTTCCGAGGCTTCCGGACGCGGTTCGTCGCGGCGGCCGCGCGGGCGGCGCTCAGACCGTTCGGGGCGCTCGGCCCGCTGCGGGCGCGGCGCGGCCTCGGCGGCGGGTTGCGGCGCGGCGGCGGGATCGAAGGGCTCCATCGAGGCCACTTCGCCGTGGACGGGCACGGGGCGCGGGCGGCGCTCGCGGTCCCGGTCACGGCTGGACGAGCGTCCGCCGCCGCCACCGCCGCCGCTGCGGCCGCCACGGTCGCGGTCTCTGCGCGGCTCGTCCTTGATGCTGGCCCAGTCGGCCTCGAGCTTCAGCTCTTCCGGCGCTTTGCCGATCAGCTTCAGCACCTTGTCGAGGTTGCGGCTGTCGGCGGGCGTGACGATCATGAACGCTTGGCCGGACCGCCCGGCGCGGCCGGTGCGGCCGATGCGGTGGACATAGTCGTCGGCGTGGTGCGGCACGTCGAAGTTGAAGACGTGGCTCACCGCCGGGATGTCGAGGCCGCGGGCGGCCACGTCCGAGGCCACCAGCAGCTTCAGCGAGCCGTTACGGAAGCTCTCGAGCGTGCGCATGCGCGTCTGCTGGTCGAGGTCGCCGTGGATCGGCGCGGCGTCCATGCCGTGCGTTTTCAGGGACTTGGCGACGATATCGACTTCCGACTTCCGATTGCAGAAGACGATGCCGTTCTTCACGTCGTCGCGTTCGATCAGCATGCGCAGGGCCGTGCGCTTGGCCTTGGGATCGGCGGTCGGGATCCGCACCAGGTATTGGGTGATGGTCTCGGCGGTGGTCGCGGGCCGCGAGGCCTCGATGCGGATCGGGTCCTTCAGGAACTGCTTGGTGAGCCGGGTGATCTCGGGCGGCATGGTGGCGGAGAAGAACAGGGTCTGCTTCTTCACCGGCGTCAGCTTGAAGATGCGCTCCAGGTCCGGGATGAAGCCCATGTCGAGCATGCGGTCGGCCTCGTCGACCACCAGCATCTGCACGCCGGTCATCAGCAGTTTGCCGCGCTCGAAGTGGTCGAGCAGGCGCCCCGGCGTGGCGATCAGCACGTCGACGCCGCGGTCCAGCTTCAGTTCCTGGTCGGAGAAGGAAACCCCGCCGATCAGCAGAGCCCAGGAGAGCTTCTGGCCCTTGGCGTAGCGTTCGAAGGAAGCGGCGACCTGGTCGGCCAGCTCCCGCGTCGGCTCGATCACCAGGGCGCGCGGCATCCGCGCCCGGGCGCGGCCGGCGGCCAACCGATCGATCATCGGCAGGGTGAAGGCGGCGGTCTTGCCCGTGCCGGTCTGGGCGATGCCCAGCACGTCCTGGCCGTGCAGGGCGTGCGGGATGGCCTCGGCCTGGATGGGCGTGGCCGTGGTGTAGCCCGTGTCGGCTACGGCCTGCAGGGTGGCAGGCGACAATCCAAGTTCGGAAAATTCTGTCATTCGGTACGATTAGGTGCGGAGCCGCCCAGGGCTTTTGAGGGAACTGGGACAGCGCGCCGCGGCGGCGCGAACGGAGATCGTCGCACGCGGCGGAACATACGGGCGACGACGCCCAAGTCAACGCGCGCGCTGGAGTTGCGGTTCAGGCGGCGGCATTAAGCCCGCTTTCAGGACGCCGCGAGGACGGGGATGTCACCCCCGCGGCGCGCCCGAAGGCCTGGCTACTTGCCGTCCACCGAATAGGCCAGCAGCACATTGGTGCCGTTGCCGCCGGTGTTGGCCGCGCCATTGAAGCCGCTCATCACATAGACCCGGCCGCCGGCGATGGCCGCACCCAGGCCGTCGAGGCTGCCGCCCGGCTGGTTCTTCACCTGGTTGACGGTGTCATAGTGGCGATCGGTGGTGCTATCGGCCCAGACGATCTTGCCGGTCGCGGCGTCATAGGCGCGGAACCAGCCGTCCATGGTGCCGGAGAACACCACGCCCGGCATGGCCGACGGCGCGGCGGACTGGGCGCGGATGCAGGCCCCGCCGGAGCGGTCGCGGCTGCGGTCGCCCTCATAGTGGCAGGGCGCCGCCGGCGCGGGCGTCTTCCACAGCACCTTGCCGGTCGCGGGATCCAGCGCATAGAGGCCGGGCGCCGAGGGCGGCTCCTTGTCGGCCACCGGCGACTTGCCGAGCGGGCGCAGGTACTCGTCGATCAGGTTCACGGTGTCGGCGTTGGCGACGTAGAGCCGCTTCAGGTCCGCGGCCATGCCCCATTCGATGCCGCCCAGGGACGAACCGCCCCCGACCTTCTGGCGCCACAGCACCTTGCCGCTGTCCGGATCCAGTCCGTAGGCGATGCCGGACTTCTGGCCGGCCAGGACGACGTCCTTGCCGCTCGCCAGGTGGAAAAGGATCGGCGAGGCGCCGAAGTCGTAGTCCGGGCCGTCGGGGCTCGGGCAGTTGGCCGGCTTGGTCTTGTCCGTGCAGCCGACGATGAAATTGTCGCCGGCCTCCACCTGGGTCGACCATTTGATGGCCCCGGTTTTCATGTCCATGGCGACGATGGCGTCGGCGCCCTTGGTGTCGACGTCGGTGTAGCTGTCGCCGGTGGCCACATAGACCAGGCCGCGCTTGGCGTCGGCGGTGGGCGCCGACCAGATAGCCGCGCCCGCCGGGCCCTGCTGCATGGTCCCCGCCGCGTTCGGGTGGGTGTCGTGCAGGGTCTCCGGGATCACCTTGGTGTACCACTGCTTCTGGCCGGTCTTCAGGTCGAGGGCGACGAGCGCACCCTGGAAGTAGCAGCAGCGGTAGCTGGGCTGGCGCGCCGCGCCTTCCTCGCCTGAGGTCAGCGGCACGAAGACCTGGTCGCCGACGATCAGCGGCGTGCCGGTGATGCCGACCACCGGGTTGGCGTGCAGGGCGGGCGAGCGCCAGAGCTCCTTGCCGGTTTGGGCGTCATAGGCCCGCGCAGTGCGGTCGCGCACGCCCACGATGGTCAGCCAGCCGCTGGGCGAGACCGAGGACTTCACGATCATCGGCGTAGTGCGCGAGGCCACGTCGGGCAGGACCCAGCGCACACAGCCGGTGTTGGCGTCGAGCGCGTAGAACTTGCCCGAGCGGTTGGCGATGAACAGCCAGTCGCCGATCACCGTGGGCATGGAGCCGCCGCTCATGGCGAAGGCCCACTTCACCTTCAGCTTCGGCACGTCGGCCGCCGCGAGGCCCGGATTGACCTGGTAGCGGTGCGAGGTGTCGAGGCCGACGCTGGTCCAGTCGCTGGCCGTGGGCCGGATCGGCGGATTGGTCTCGCACTTGACGTCGACGCCGACCGGGGCGGGCGCGGGCGAACGGCCCGCCGCGGCGGTCTGCGGCGCGGCGGCGTTGGCGGTAAGGTAGGCGGCGACCGCCTGCTTGTCCGCGTCGGAGAGGCCGGTGGCCATGGGCTTCATGACGCCGTTGGTCAGCGCGTCGACGATCTGGGCCGGCTGGTAGGTGGAGAGCGTCGCGCGGTTGGGCGCGCGGTCGATGGCCGGCTCGTGGCAGGCCTTGCAGTGGCCGTTGAACACGGTCTCGCCCGCGCTCCCCGAAGCGCCCTGGGCGTGGGCGGCGGCCGGCAAGGCCAATATCGGCAAGGTGAGGGCGGCCAAGGCCGCCATCCAGATCGGAAATCTCATCGCGCTCCCCGAAATCTTTTCTTTGAAATTCTGCGACGCAGTTTGCGGGCAAATTTCCCGCACTTTGCGGGTGGATTTCCCGCGCGGCAAGGCTGTGCTTCCAGAGCGCTCGTGACCGGTCGCAGATCGGCGCGCGCCGTCGGTCGCAAGGCGAGGGCGGCGGGTCGCCCCGAGCCGCTAGGCTCCCGGAAAACGGGAGGCCCGCATGGGCGACACGTCACGCAAGCTGTGGGTCAGCTTGGCCACAGGCCTCGCCGCCGCCGCCGTGGAGATGGCGGTGGTGCTGCCGATCCAGGCGGCCATGGGCGCCTCGCCAGCCCTGGTCTTCCAGTCGATCGCCGCCGGCGCCGTCGGCCGGGCGGCGGCGCTGGCCGGCGGCGCCTCGACGGTGGCGCTGGGGGTCTTTGTCCATGTGCTGATCTCGGTGGTCGCCGCGGGCCTCTATGTCTTCGCCAGCGACCGCCTGCCGGTCCTGCTGAGGCGGCCGGTGACCCTCGGGATCCTCTACGGCGTCCCCTGCTATGGGGTGATGACCTTCGTGGTCATCCCACTGTCGAGGATCGGCTTCGCCCTGCCGAAAAGCCTCTTGCTGTTCTCGCTGAGCTTCGGGACACACCTCTTCGCGTTCGGCTTGCCGATCGCCGTGGTCGCCCGCCTGCTGCTCAGTGCGCCGGGGGTTTCGCGCCCAGCTGTTTAAGCAGCTCACTGACCGCGGCCTCCAACTGGGCGTCCTTGCCGGCGAGGGTCTCGCCCAGCGGGCGCTCCACCGTCACGTCCACGGGCCTCGGATGCAGCTCCATGTCGTCGCCGGCCGCGCCCTGGATGCGGGTCGAGGGGAGGCGCACCACCGACCCGTCCACCAGGGGCACGTTCGACGTGTAGATGATCCAGCCGGCGGTCGGCACGCCCACCACCTTGCCCAGCTTCAGCGCGCGGTAGCCCTCAGTGAAGTCTTCCGCGTCGGAGAGTGATGATTCGTTGGTGATCAGCACCGTGGGCAGGCCCAGCGCGCGCTGGCCCAGCGCCTGGCGGCTCGGCACCGGCGTCTCGCCGCGGTTGGTCATGGTCAGGTAGTTGCGCCGGGCGAAGACGTCGAGGACATAGCCGTTGACGAAGCCGCCGTTGTTGTTGCGCACGTCGATGACCACGCCCTCTTTGCCCTGGTTCTGGGCGTCGAGGTCGAGATAGAGCTGGTCGAGCGACTCCGACGACATGTCGGCGATGTGGACATAGCCCAGCCGCCCGCCGCTGATCCTGTCGACATAGGCCCGTTGCTGGGTGATCCACTGCCGGTAGAGCAGGCCCGAGGCCACGGTGGCCGAGACCGGCCGCACCACCGCCTGACGGGTCGCTGAGCCGGTCCGCACCGTCAGCACCGTGCGCTTTTCGGTGCGGTCGAGCATCAGCTGGTCGAGGTCGACGCCTGGGCCGATGGCGTGGCCCTCCACCGCGACCAGCACGTCGCCCGGCTTGATGGAGCCTTCGATGAAGGCGGGACCGAGCGCGATCACCTCACGCACCACCAGGCCCTTGCCGGCCTCGTAGGCCTCGCGGTCGAAGCGCACGCCAAGGTCGCCGACCCGCGGCGGCGGCGTGGCGCCATAGCCGGCCTGCGGCCGGTTGATGCCGGAGTGCGAAGCGTCGAGCTCGCCGATCATCAGGTTGGTGATGCGACGCATCTCGTCGGGCGTATGGGCGCCGGCGATGTAGGGCTCGAAGCGCGTGCGCAGCGCCTTCCAGTCCTGGCCATGGAATTTCGGGTCGAAGAAGTTGCGGTCGAGCAGGCTCCAGGCCTCGTTGAAGGCGGTCAGCTTTTCCTGGTCGAAGGCCACCGCCATCTCGGCGGTCACGGCGACGGGCCGCGGCCGGGGCTGGTCCAGCGCCGTCGTCGTCACCGTCCCGCCGTCCAGGTAGTAGAGCGACTTGGAATCCGGGGTGAAGGCGAAGAACCGCTTCGGCCGCTTGGAGCTGGCGATCTGCTGCGGGGTCGGCGGCTCGCGGACCAGTTCGTCGAGATTGTAGCTGTAGAGCACGCTCTGGCCGGACAGGCTGGAGCGGAAGACCAGCGTCTTGCCGTCGGGGCTGATCGCCGGCGCCTCGGCCGAGACGCCCAGCGGCAGGTAGGTGGCTCGTTCGCGGATGCCCTCGAAGACGATGCGGACCGGCTCGATCTTCAGCTTGGCCGGCGGCCCGGCCAGGGTCTTGGCGTTGGCCTCGGCGTTCGGCGCCTTGCTCTCCGCCGGCGGCGCAGGCGGTTCGGGGGTGTCGGTCTTGGGCGCGGAGTCCGGGACGGTGTCGGGCGAAGGCGCCGGGCCTGGCTTAGAGCTTGGGGCTGGCCGGCGGTCAGGGCTCTCCGCCGGCTTGAACAGGTCAGAGAACTCGTCCTCGCGGTAGCGCGGCACATGCGGCAGGAGGTCGACGCGCACGATGTGCACGTCCTCAGAGCGCTGAGCGGTGTCGAACAGCAGGTACTTGCCGTCCTTTGACCAGGCGATGGTCGAGGCCGCCTCGCCGTTGGCGAGGAAGCTCACCGGCTTGGCCTCGCCGCCGGCTACCGGGGCCACATAGACGTTGCGGAACGACTTGGCGTCGGTGACCCCGAAGGCCAACCAGCGGCTGTCCGGCGACCAGGCCGGCGGCGTGGCGCGGAAGTTGAGCACCAGCCCCGTGAACACCGCCATGTCTTTCTGCGGCTCGCCGGCGTCGTTCAGGGTGACGACCCGCATCTCGTTGCGGCCCCGGGTGTAGGCCAGCATCTTGCCGTCCGGCGACCAGGCGGGCCCGGCGTCATAGGCCTCACCCGTGGTGATCGTCCGCTCGCGCCGCTGGGCGAAGTCATAGGTCATCAGGTGGGCCGAGAGCCCGCGCTGGGCGACGTAGGCCAGCCTGCGGCTGTCCGGCGACCAGTAGAGGTCGCCCTGGATGCCGCCGGCCTCGGTGATCCGCTCCGCCGGGCCGCCGTCCTTGGCCGGCACCGCGAAGACCTCGCCATGGGCGATGACCGCGATCTTCTTGCCGTCCGGCGACAGCGCCATCTGCTGGAAGCTGGTCTCGCTCAGCCGCCGGTCGCCGGCCGAGGCCGGGGTCCCGCGCAGGGCGATCGGCACCGCCGCGGCCTGGCCGCTCTTCAGGTCCAGCTTCCAGATCCCGAAATCGCGCTCGAAGACGATGGCCGAACCGTCCTTGGCGATGGACGGGTAGAGCACCCGGCCGGAGGTGAAGTGGGTCACCTGCGCCGGCTGGCCGCCAACCGCGGCCAGGCGCCAGAGGTTCTCCGATCCCGACTGGTCGCTCATGTAGTAGAGGCTCGCGCCGTCCGGGGTCCACATGGGCCACAGGTGCTTGGCGTCGGGGCCCAGCAGGCGGCGGTAGGGCGCGCCGGCGGCGATCGGCTTCAGCCACAGCTCGGCCTCGTCGATGTGGGCGTGGCCGTTGCGCCACCACTGGGCGGCGGAAAGGCCCTTGGCCATCAGCGCCAGGGTCTGGCCGTCCGGCGAGGGCGCGGCGTTGAACTCGTTCAAGAAGCGCTCGCGGCTCACCTCCAGGGGCGTGCCGCCGGTCGCCGCCACCCGGAAGATGTCGGCCTGGCGGCCCACGTCGTTGGCGGCCGACGAGAAGTAGATCCACTTGCCGTCGCGCGACCAGGCGTCGAGCATCTCGTTGGCGTCCGACCAGGTCAGCCGCCGCACCCGGCCGGTGGCGAGCGTCAGGATGTAGATGTTCGCAGACCCATCGCGGGTCGATGTGAAGGCGAGTTCCTTGCCGTCCGGCGAATAGATCGGCCGCTCCTCGGTCGCGGGGTCGGTGACCAGGAGGCGCGCGGTCCCGCCGGCCGCCGGCACGGTCCAGATGTCGCCGCCGGACGCGAAGGCGATCTCCGAGCCGTCTGGCGACAGGGCGGGCGTGGCCAGGGCCGGCTTGGGCGTGATCGTCTGGGCCAAGGCAGGGCCGGTCCCGAGCGCCGCCGCCAGGGCCGCGAGCCCCATCACCAATCGCCAAACCCGCATGCCGCCGCCCTCGCCGTGACCCGAACCCGATTGGTAGCCAAGCTTTTCGTGAGGGGCAAAGCGTCTCCGTGCGCCAGGATGTGACGAGCGCCCCATTGGGCCGACGAATGCGGCGAAAGCGGTCCTGGACGCCCGAAAACCGGCCCCGAGGCGGCGCGGGCCGCAGGCGGGTCGGTTGCGGCGGCGTCGACTTGCGGGAAATGATCTTCGCAACCGGGGAGACCGATCTTGGTCGAGGGCAGGCGCAAACGGGACGGACCCTGGAGCGACTGGACCGCCGCGCGCGAACCGTGGCCGGCTGCGCGCATCTTCATCTGGGCCGGCGCCATCGGCCTGGTGATGTCCACAGAGTTCTTCGCCCAGCCCTTCGTGTGGCGCTCCTGGACACTGGACGACATCCTGCTGGGCTGGTTGCCGATCCTGGCCGACCGGCTGGTGGTGGCCGGCGCCATGGCGGCCTGCATGGTGGCGGCGGGCTGGCGCCCGGCGCGGAGTCTGGGGCTGCGCGGCGCGCAGTTCGCGCTCGCGGCCCTGGCCGGCGCGACGGCCGGCGAGGGGCTGCGCCGGGTCCTGCACCTCTACGGCGAACGCGACGATCTCGCCGCGACCCTGGGCCGGATCGCCGCCTGGACGCTGGCGGGCTCGGCCCTGGGCGGGATCGTCGCCGCCTGGCGCTTCGGCGCGGACTATGCGGCGACCGCGGAGGCCGCCCAGATGCGCGCGGCGCGGCTTCGCCAGCTGACCACCGCCACCCAGTTGGAGGCCCTGCAGCGGCAGATCGAGCCGCACTTCCTGTTCAACACCTTGGCCACCATCAAGCGGCTGGGCGTGACCTCGCCGCGGGAGGGCCGCCAGCTTCTCTCAAGGTTCCTGGACTTCACCACCGCCACCTTGAGCGCGGAACGGGAAGCCGAGACCACCCTTGGCCAGGAGCTGGACCTGGCCAAGGCCTACCTCGACGTCTGCGCGGCGCGGATGGGTGAGCGCCTGACCGTCGTGTGGGACGTCGACGAGGCGGCCCGCGACCGGCGCTTCCCGGCGCTGATGTTGGGCACACTCTTGGAAAACGCCCTGAAGCATGGCCTCGCCCCTGTCGAAGCGGGCGGCACCATCACCGTCTCGGCCCGGCGCCGCGGGCCGCGGCTGGAGGTTGCGGTGGCCGACAGCGGCTCAGGCCTGACCGGCCAGGCGTCGGGCGCGGGGATCGGCCTCGCCAACCTGGTGGCGCGGCTGCGCCTGCTCTACGGCCCCGCCGCGGCCTTCGCCCTGGAGCCGCAGCCGCAGGGCGGCGTGCGCGCGGTGATCGGAGTGCCCGATGCCCTGGCCGCCTAGCCGCCTCAGCCCCGGCCGCCTCAGCCCCGGCGTCGCGGGCTGGCTGGCCGCCTTGGCCAGCGGCGCGCTCTGGGGCTGGGCCATGGGCGCCATCGAGACTTTGCGCCAGCCGCCCGTGGATATGCCGCTGGCTCAGTTGGTCCAGTTCCTGGCGGCCATGATGATCCTCTGGTCGGCGACCGGCCTGTGCTGGGCCGTGGCCACCCGGCTCGCCGGCCAGCGGCTGTCGGCGCTGCGGATGGTCTCGAACTGGCTGCTGATGAGCCTTTCGCTCTCGGCGATCAACGCCCTGCTGATGGTCAGCCACACCGGGCTTGGGATCGACGACGAGACCGCCGTGCTGATCGGCCGCCGGGTGTCGTTCGACGCCGCCTATGCGCACACCCTTTGGATGAACGCGGTGTTCGGCGGCTTCTATGTGGCGGGCTATTGGGCCTTCCTGCGCGCCGTGCGCTCGCGGCGCCGGCTGGCCCAGGTCCAGCTCGCGCTTAGCGACGAGGCGGCCCTGCTGCAGGCGGCGCGGCTGAATTCGCTGCGCGGCGCCTTGCAGCCATCTGTGCTGATCGCCGCCATCCGCGTGCTGCGCCAGCGCTACGATGTCGATCCGGCGGCGGCTGACGCCCTGCTGGACCACCTCGTCGCCTATCTGCGCGCCGCCGTCGGCGGCTCCGCGCGCGCGTCGAACGCCCGCGTCGCCGAAGCACGCCAGGCCCTGCGCAACGCCATCGAAGACCCCGCCTTCGCCATCCCGATCACCCCGGGGAAACCCCCGTCTGGAGCCACGCCATGACCCAACATCGTCTCCCTTTGATCGCCGCCGTGCTGGCCAGCCTGGCTCTAGCCAGTTCCTCGGCGCTGAGCCAGGACGCCGCGAAGGTGCAGCCGGCGAGCTATCGGGTCGCGCTGGACAACGACAGCGTCCGGGTCCTGGAGTTCACCGGCCGCCCCGGCATGAGCGTCTGCGGCTCAGGCCTGCACAGCCATCCCGCCCACCTCACCGTGGTGTTGACCGCGGCCAAGGTGAAGGTGACCCAGAACGGCAAGACCTTCATCGCCGAGAACAAGCCGGGCGACGTCTTCTGGTCGGAGGCAGTCACCCACGAGACCGAGAACGTCGGCGGCGCGCCGGTGCGCTCGCTGATCGTCGAGCTGAAGCATCCTGCCAATGGCCGCTGACCGCCTGGCCCGCGTCCAGCCCGGCGTCACGGCCCTGATCGCCGAGGACGAGCCGGTCCTGCGCGAGCAGCTGCAGGCGTTGCTCGCGACCCTGTGGCCCAGGCTCAACGTCGTGGCGGCGGTGTCGAACGGCGTCGAGGCCCTGGCCATGTATGACCAGCACCAGCCGCAGGTGATGTTCCTCGACATCCAGATGCCGGGCCTCACCGGTCTGCAGGTCGCCCAGCAGGTGGGCGGGCGATGCCACGTGGTGTTCCTCACCGCCTACGACGCCTATGCGGTCGCCGCCTTCGAGCAGGGCGCGGTGGACTATGTGCTGAAGCCCTACGACGACGCACGCCTGGGCGCGTCGCTGCGCCGCGTACAGGAACGGCTGGGCGCGGCCCCGCCGCCCCTGGACGCCCTGCTACAGGACCTGGCCGCCGCGCGGCCCAAGCCCTACCTCACCTGGATCAAGGCCTCGCGCGGGGCCGAGGTCGATCTGATCATGGTGGGCGACGTCTGCTACTTCCGCTCCGACACCAAGTACACGAGCGTCTTCACCGAGAGCCGCGAAGCCCTCATCCGCGCCTCGATCAAGGAGCTGACGGCCGAGCTTGACCCGTCGCGGTTCTGGCAGATCCACCGCTCGACCATCGTCAATGTCGAGGCCATCGCCTCGGTGACCCGCAACATGGCCGGCGCCACCGTCCTGAAGCTGAAGGCCCGGCCCGAGCGGCTGACCGTCAGCGAGGCCCACCGCAAGCTCTTCAAGCACATGTAGCGCGCAAAGGGAGGCGCCCGGCCGAGGGGACGGCCGGGCGCCAGATCGCCGCCGCGAAATCGGGGATCAGGCGGCGAAGACGGCGCGTCCAGTACGCCGGCGTAGCTGGGCGCCGGTCAGTCCGACGCCGAGGATCATCAAGGCCCAGCTGGCGGGTTCCGGCACCGCGTCGATGCGGCCAAAGAGGCCGTCCTGCTCGGCGTTCACGCCGGCGGCGAAGTAGAGGGCGTTGGCCGGTCCCGCCGTGCCGCCATTGCCGAACTCCAGGCCCCAGAGGCCGTCGATGGTGATCGGCGTGCCGTCGGGGTTGGTCAGCAGGCCTTCGAAGGTCCCGGTCTGCGAATAGGCGCTGATGAAGCCGTCGGCCTTATCGTGGGTGAAGTTGCCGATCAGGATGTCGTTGCTGAACGCGCCGAAGTCGCTGGGCGCGAGCGCCACGCCCCAGGGCGAATCCAGATCGGCGCCGGTGAACCGCTGGATCAGGTTGCCGGCGCTGTCGTACTCGTCGACGTAGCCCGAGCCCAGCGGCTGGTTGGCCGCCGGCGGGCCGCCCACGGCATAGGTGACGAAGATGTTGCCGTTGATGTTCTGGGCGTTGAAGGCCGCCAGGCCGGCCTGCGGCGCGCCGGGATCGGAGAAGGCGTTCGCGCCGAGGCTCACGAGTTGGAAGCTGGTGTTGTAGACGTCGACGCCGCCGCGCGTGCCGCTGTTCGCCGCGTAGAGATAGCTGTTGGCGCCGACCGAGCCTATCGCCAGGCCGGTATAGGCGACGCTGGGCGGCGGCGGCCCGGGCGTCGGGCCAGGGACCACCACCACCGCCTGCGTGCCCTGCGCCCCGTTCCAGGCGGAGATCGATCCGTCGATGTCGGCGGTGATGAAGCGGGCGGGGCCGCCCGTGCCGAGCGTGAAGGCCGAGCCGCCGTTGTAGACCATGCCAGTGACGCCGCCGCCCATTCCGAAGGGGGCGTTCTGAGGCACCGTCACCACCAGCGAGCCCGGCTTGCCGGCGCCGTTGTAGACGGTCTCGGTGGCGGTATTGGCGTTGGAGATCCACCATTCGCCGGTGGACGAACGGTCGATGCCCCAGGGGTTCACCAGGTTCGGGTCCACGTAGGTCGCGGGCGCATAACCCATGGTGGCCAGCGCGGCCTGGCTGTCGGTGACCAGGTCTGTCTGGCCGTAGCCGCCGGCGGTCGCCGCGCCGGCGACGGCCGCGCCTGCGACCACCGCCGCCCCGGCCAGGAGCACCGTCCGCCAGGGACGGGCGATTGCGAAGATACCCATGATCCTATCCTCCTGAGGCGCCCCTGCGCCTTCGATGGGGACAGACTAGGCTTCGCGGGTGGCGGCTTCCGCAGGGCGGCGACGAGCGCACCGGAACGCCGACGAACGCCGGGAATCGCGGTGGGAGACCCGGATTCTTCGGGATCAGACGTCCAGGTCGGCGACCGCGAACTCGGCGTTTTCCTGGATGAACTGGAAGCGGCTCTCGGGCTTGCGGCCCATCAGCTGCTCGACCAGGGCCTCCACGCTTTCCTCGGCGCGGGGCAGGGTGACGCGGGCCAGGGTGCGCTTGGAAGGATCCATGGTGGTCTCCTTCAGCTGCGCGGGCATCATCTCGCCCAGGCCTTTGAAGCGGCTGATCTCCGGCTTCTTGCCCTTGAACTCGCCGGCCAGCAGCTCGTCACGGTGGGTGTCGTCGCGGGCGTAGACGACCTTGGTCCCGTGGCTCAGCCGGTAGAGCGGCGGCAGCGCCAGGAAGAGGCGGCCGGAGCGGATCATGTCCGGCATGGTCCGGTAGAAGAAGGTGATCAGCAGGCTCGCGATGTGGGCGCCGTCGACGTCGGCGTCGGTCATGATCACCACGCGCTCGTAGCGCAGGTCCTCTTCCTTGAACTTGGCTCCGCCCTGGACGCCCAGCGCCAGAAGAAGATCGCTCAACTCCTTGTTTTGGCCAAGCTTGTCGAGGGTGGCCGAGGCGACGTTCAGGATCTTGCCGCGCAGCGGCAGGATCGCCTGGGTGCGCCGGTCGCGGGCCTGCTTGGCCGAGCCGCCGGCGCTGTCGCCTTCGACCAGGAAGATCTCGGTGCCGTCGGTGGCGCTGCCGGCGCAGTCGGCGAGCTTGCCCGGCAGGCGCAGCTTGCGGGTCGCCGAGGCGCGGGCGACCTCCTTGTCCTTGCGCCGCTTCAGCCGTTCCTCGGCGCGCTCGATGACGAATTCCAGCAGGGCCGAGGCGGCCTTTGGCTGGGCGGTCAGCCAGTGGTCGAAGGGGTCGCGCAGGGCGGTCTCGACCAGGCGCTGGGCCTCGCTGGAGGACAGCTTCTCCTTGGTCTGGCCCTGGAACTCAGGATCGCGGATGAAGACGCTGACCAGGGCCCCGGCCTGGGCGATCACGTCGTCGGCGGTCAGGATCGCGCCGCGCTTCTCGCCGGTCAGCTCCGCATAGGCCTTCAGGCCTCGGGTCAGCGCCGCGCGCAGGCCGGCCTCGTGCGTGCCGCCCTCCGGCGTCGGCACGGTGTTGCAGTAGGACTGCAGGAAGCCGTCGGCCTCGCCGAAGCCGGCGGGCGTCCAGGCGATGGCCCATTCCACCTTGCCAGCCTCGCCCTGGCGCTCATAGCGGCCGGCGAAGGGCTCGGGCGTCACCGTCTCGATGTCCTTGACCCGCTCGGCCAGGAAGTCGGCCAGGCCGTTGGGGAAGCGGAAGGTGGCCTCCGCCGGGGTCTGGTCGTGGATCCGTGACGGGTCGCAGGACCAACGGATCTCGACCCCGCCGAACAGATAGGCCTTGGAGCGGGCCATGCGGTACAGCCGCGCCGGCTTGAACGCGACCGCCTCGCCGAAGATCACCGGGTCGGGCGAGAAGGCGATGGCGGTGCCGTGCTTGCGGGTCGGCCCCAGCTTCTCGATTCCGCCGATGGGCTTGCCGCGGGTGAAGGCCTGGCGCCACTCGAAGCCATCCTTCCAGGCGGTGACCTCGACCCGCTCGCTGAGCGCGTTGACCACGGAAACGCCCACGCCGTGCAGGCCGCCGGAGGTCTCATAGGCCTTGCCGGAGAATTTCCCGCCGGAGTGCAGGACGGTCATGATGACCTCCAGCGCCGACTTGCCGGGATGCTTGGGGTGCGGGTCGACCGGGATGCCGCGGCCGTCATCGGTGACGGTGAGCTGGCCGTCGGCGTCCAGCCGGACCGAGATCACCTTGGCGTGGCCGGCGACCGCCTCGTCCATGGCGTTGTCCAGCACCTCGGCGAACAGGTGGTGCAGGGCGCGCTCGTCGGTGCCGCCGATGTACATGCCCGGCCGCTTGCGGACCGGCTCCAGCCCTTCCAGGACTTCGATGTCCTTGGCCGAATAGCCGTCGGCTGCCGCCTTGCCCACGGTCACCGCCGGATCGGGGCGCGGCTCATGGCTCTGCGCCAGCGGCGCGGCCGGGGCGGGGTTCAGCGCGTCGTCGAACAACGAGGCTTGCGGCTGGGCGGAGGGCTTGGGCATTCGGCCTGAAGGGTGCGGCGATTCTGGAACCCGCCGGGTATGAATCGCCCCGCGCGGGAAGGCAATGCGGCGGCGTCGCATGACCCCTCGACAGGCGCTCCGTCTCAAGCTCCTATCGGTGGCAAAGCCCCTGGCGGCAACCTCCGGGGCGGCAAAAAGGGCGGAGCGGAATGTCCAGCTGGAAGGATCCCGAGATCGCGGGCGTCCGCGCCCTCCTGGCCTCGCGCCGGCCGGCGGAGGGCGAACCCCTGCCCAGCCGCGCCGAGCGCCGTGCGGCCATGGACGCCTTCGGCGAGATGGGCTCCCTGCCGCCCGGTTGCCTGCACGAGCCGGTGAGCGCTGGTGGGGTGAAGGCCGAGCGGATCGTCCCGACCAACGCTGTCGAGGGCCGCCGCATCCTCTACCTGCACGGCGGCGGCTATGTGGGCGGCAGCCCGCGCAGCCATCGGCCGTTGGTGGCGAGGCTCGCCGAGGCCGCCCGCTCGGCGGCGCTCTCTATCGAGTACCGCCTGGCGCCGGAATGCCCGTTCCCCGCGGCGGTCGACGACGCCCTGGACGCCTATCGCCACCTGCTGGCCGAAGGGGTCTGGCCGGAGCGGATGATCGTCGCTGGCGACAGCGCCGGCGGCGGCCTGACCCTGGCGCTGGCCCTGAAGCTGAAGGCCGAGGGTCTGCCGCAGCCGGCGGCCCTCTTCGTGATCAGCCCGTGGGCGGACCTCACCCAGGCGCACGCGACCTATCGGACCAAGGCCGCCGACGACCCGATGATCACCCGCGCCGGCCTCGACGAGAGCGCGGCGGCCTATCTGGGCGGCGGCGACGCGAAGGATCCCTTGGCCTCGCCTGCCTTTGGCGACTTCGAGGGCCTCGCGCCCCTGCTGATCCAGGTGGGTTCGGAGGAGGCCCTGTTGGGCGACAGCCTGCTGTTGGCCGAACGCGCCGGCCACGCCCGCGTCGAGGTGCGCCTGGAGATCTGGCCGGAGATGATCCACGTCTGGCACGTCTTCGGCGGCCAACTCTCCGCCGCCCGCAAAGCCATCGCCGCCGCCGGCGCCTGGATGGACGAGAAGCTGGGCGGCTGAGACGCGCCCGCAACAATCGCGCAAGAGACTGGCCGCGGCTCGCCGATGGGTTGTACCAATGACGGAGCTTAGGGTTTGGGGGAATCCGTGGTCGCAAAATATCTAGCCGCCGCCGTGCTGGCGGGAGGCATGGCCCTGGGCGGCGCCGCCCAGGCGGACTGCAAGTTCCAGAAGATGGCCGAGGTCACCATCATCATGCAGGGCCAGCGGCCGACCACGGTCGCCCAGGTCAATGGCAAGGACGCCCGATTCCTCGTGGACACCGGCGCCTTCTTCGGCGGCGTCACCGAGGAGGCGGGGACGGCGCTGGGGATGAAGCACTCCCTGGCGCCCTTCGGCATGGTGATCGAGGGGGTCGGCGGCGAGCGGCGCGAGGCCCGGGCCATGCGGGCCGACCTGTTCACCTTCGCCGGCGTCGGCTTCCGCAACACCGACTTCCTGTTGCTGGAGCGCGCCGACGCCGGCATGGCGGGCATGATCGGCGAGAACCTGATGGGGCCGTTCGACGTGGAGTACGACTTCGCCAACGGGGTCATGCGCTACTTCAAGGCGGAGGGCTGCGGCCCCGACGCCAATCTGGCGTACTGGTCGCAGGGCATGGCCCTGTCGCGGGCCCCGATGCTCGATCCGCCGCGCATCGTCAACAAGGTGATCACCAACGCCAAGGTCGACGGCCACAGCATCCGGGTGACCTGGGATTCCGGCTCGTTCCAGTCGGTGATGAGCCGCAACGCCGCTGGGCGCGCCGGCATCCAGGTGACCTCGGCCGGGGTGGTCAACGGCGGGGTCAGCCATGGGGTCTTCGGCCGCGGCATCGAGAATTTCATCGCGCCGTTCGACAGCTTCAAGATCGGCGACGAGGAGATCAAGAACACCAAGCTGCGGGTGGCCGACATCGACTTGCCCAATGCCGACATGCTGCTGGGCGCCGACTTCTTCCTGTCGCACCGCATCTTGATCTCCAACAGCCAGAAGAAGGTCTATTTCACCTACAACGGCGGCTCGGTGTTCCGCCTGGATGGTCCGCCGCCCCGGCAGCAACAGGCCCAGGGGCAGGCTCAAGCTCACGCAGGCCCGGCGGCGTCCGGCGGGGACGCCGCCGCCGCGCCGGGCGCGTCCACAACCTCCGCGCCGTCCGACGAGCCGAAGACCGCCGTGGAATTCGCCCGGCGCGCCGCGGCCCGCACCTCGCGACGCGAATTCGCCCTGGCCATCGCCGACTACACCCAGGCCATCGCCCTGGAGCCCGACAACGGCGCCCACTACCGGGCCCGCGGCATGGTGCGGCTCCTGGCGCGCCAGCCCGTCCTGGCCATGGCCGACCTCGACGAGGCGCTGAAGCGCCAGCCCAACGACCCCGAGGCGCTGTTGCGGCGCGGCGAACTCTACCTCAACGCCCACGACGTGCCCCGCGCCAAGGCGGACTTCGACGCGGCCATCAAGCTGGCCCCCGACCGGCCGGAGTTCGCGGCCATGGCCGGCGCTGCCTACGGCAATGCCGGCCAGTTCGATCTGGCCTTGGAGCAGCTCGACGCCTGGGTGGCGGCGCATCCCAAGGCCGACAACCTGCCGGCGGTGCTAGCGTCACGCTGTTCGGTCCGGGCGATCGCGGGCAAGGACCTGGACAAGGCGCTCGCCGATTGCGACCTCGCCATGCGCGGCGACCGGGTTTCGCAGACCATGCAGCTGCGCGCGCTGGTCCTGCTGCGCCTGGGCCGGCTCGACGAGTCGATCGCCCAGTACGCCGCCGCCATCAAGGCCCAGCCGCGCGACGCCGTCGCCCTCTACGGGCGGGGCGTCGCGGAGCTGAAGAAGGGCCAGAAGGCCGAGGGTGACGCCGACATCGCCGCCGCCACGGCCCTCGCGCCCAACGTGAGCGGCTATTACAAGCGCATGGGCCTGGCGTCCGATGCGGCGAAGCCCCAGGCCTCGGCCCCCTAGAACGTCTCGCCCGGAGCCATCGGGTGGAAGTTGAAGACGATGTCGACGCCGCTGGCGATGCGCTTGCCCTGCAGCGTCGCGGGCTTCAGCTGCAAGAAGCCCTGGAAGCGCAGGGCCATCGTCCCGTAGCCCACGGCGGCGGGCGCTTGGTAGACGACCGTGCAGTCGTGCAGGGCGCCCATCTGGGCGGCGAGACAGTTCATCACCGCCACGCCGCGGCCGCCGCTCCGCTGGACCGCGGGCGTCATGGTGGTGGCGAAGTCGTGGGCCTTCGGCGCGGTCTGCCAATCCACCGGGGTCTCCGGCGCGGGCCAGGTCGCGGTGACCACGACCTCCGCGCCGTCCGGGCGCTGTCCCGGTTCCGCAGGCTTCAGGCGGTACTTCGGCGCGAGCGAGACCAAGGCGTCCCCGAACCCCGCGTGGGAGCGTTCGAGCATGACGTGACAGCCGGACAAGGCTCCCGCGGAATCGGCCACGCAGCGCATGACGGCGCTGCCGCCCAGGTCCTTGGCCCTGGCCCTGGCGGGCCACGCCGCCATCACCTCGTCGTCGCTAGGCTGGGTGGCGAGCTGATCGGCCACGGGTCCGTAGACATGGGTCGCGCCCAGGCCGCTCAGGTGCTGAGCCGCCGCGGGGCCCGCCAGCGACAGGCCCGTTAACGACAGGGCGAACGCGGCGGCGTTCGCCGGCGACCTCGACGGACGTCCCATCTGCGGCGGCCCTACTTCTTCGGCGTGTAGATCGTCGAGAGCAAGTCGGGCGTGCCTTCGATGCGCTCCAGGCGCGGGTAGCGCAGGCCGCCTTTGTAGTCGAGGTCGACAGTGTCGTAGTGGTCGCCACGCTTGACCAGCAGGCTGAGCGGTCCGCCCTTCTTGGCTGCGGTGACCGCCTCCTTCAGCCGGTCGGCGTCATAGGCGATGCCGTTCACGGCCAGGAGCTTGGCCCCGACCGTCAGCCCCGCTTTGAAGGCCGGTCCGTCCCACTGCACCTGGGTGATATCCGCCTCGCGGCCCAGCACGAGGCCGATGGAATAGGTCAGGTCCGTCGCGTGACGCCGCATCTCGGCCGACTTGAAGTAGTCGGTGGGCGTCTCGGTGTAGACCAGCTTCCAGCCGCCGCGGGCCAGGCCGTCCAGCGGCGGCTTGGGCGCGACCTGGTTGATGCGCTCGTTGAGGAAGGTCGCCCAGTCGTAGGGCTCGACCTTGTTCAGCGCCGCCACCACGTCGTCGAAGGTGTAGGTCACCGGCGTCCAGCTGCCGTTCTCGATGCCGAAGAAGCTCTTGGCGAAGTCGTCGAGCGAACGTTTGCCGCCGGACTTCTCGCGGATCAGCGTGTCGGCGTCGAGCCAGACCAGCTGACCCTCCGAATAGTAGTCCTCGCTGCGCTGGAAGCTGAGCCAGGGCTGCGGCCGGCGCGAGGCGATGATCGGGTCATTGGTGGTGTCCTCCACTGCCCGCCAGTCGCGGCCCACGCGGTTGGCGTAGGTGGCCGCGGTCGAGGCGAGTGCGTCCAACGCCTCCTGCTTGGTGAGCAGGCCCGAGCGGCCGGCCAGCACGAAGCCCCAGTACTGGGTCTGGCCCTCGTAGACCCAGAGCAGCGAGCCGCGCATCGGCACGTTGAAGTTGGGCGTCCAGAGGTCGGCGGGCCGGCGGAACTTGCCGTTCCAGGAGTGGGTGTACTCGTGCGCCAGGAGGTCGCGCGAGGCGGGGTTCTTCGCCCAGCCGGTGAAGTAGTCGGGGATGGTGCCGTCCTCGCTGGAGCGGTGGTGCTCCAGGCCCGAGCCGCCCATGCGGTCCGACAGCGAGAACAGGAAATCGTAGTGGTTGTAATGGTGCGAGCCGTAGAGCTTGTAGGCCTGCTGCACGAGCGCCTTGTGCTTCTCGACCTCGTCGGGCGTGGCCTCCAAGAGGTCGCTGCGGTCGGCGATGACGTCCAGGTGGACCGGCGCCGGGCCGCCCGGATCGAGGTCGATCTGGCGGGCGTAGCGGCCGGCGATCATCGGGCTGTCGGCCAGGGTGTCGAAGTCGACGGCCTTGTAGTGGGTGATCCCGCCCTCGGTCCCGGTGGTCTCCAGCGCCGAGAACGGCGTCCAGCCCTCGGGGAAGCGCACGCTGGGCTCGATCTGCACGCGCCGCGCATAGTGGCCGGCGGGATAGAGCGCCAGGTCGATCCACTGCAGGCTCAGCATCTCCTGGGTCATGACGATACGGCCCTCGTCGCCGGCCACCGCGGAGAGCAGGTCGAAGTCGATGTCGATGCTGGTCGCGCCGGCGGGCGCGTCGAGGTGGAAGGCGTAGACGTCCACCGGATCGCGCATCCAGGTCAGCGGCTTGCCGCCGGCGCTGAACCGGAAGCCGCCGATGCTCCGCAAGGGGCCGTTGGGGGCGTGGTTGCCGGGCAGCCACTGCGGATAGAGCAGGGTGATCGGCCCGGCCTTGGCCACCGGGATGGTCTCATGGACGCGGAAGATGTGGTGGTCGAGGTCGGTGGCGTCGACCTGCACCTTCAGGACGCCGGGATAGGGCGTGTCCTGCGGCGCCTCGGTCTTCGGCGGCATCGGGTAGGGCTGCGGACCGGGCGAGGCCGCGCCGGTTTGGGCCATGGAAGCGCCCGGCAGGGCGGCGGACAGGGCCAGCGCCGCGGCGCAGGCGAAGAGGGCGGGCTTCAACTTCGGCGGACCTCGAACGGGTAAGGATTTCCCGTTGTAGGGCGTGTTCGGCGCAAAGCTCAACCGTCCGTTATAACCTAACGTCAAACCGGCGGTTTGGGCGGCTCGCCGTTCTCGTCGCCGGGGTTCACGCGGCCTTCCTTGGCCTCGATCAGGTGTTTCGTCGGCGGATCCATGGGGACGCCGAACCCCAGCATGATGGAGGCCAGCGCCATGCCGCCCTTGATGCGCCGCCGTCCCTGCCGGCTGAACATCCAACCCATTAGCGGTGCGATCACCAGGAGCGCCGCGATCGCGATCAGGGGACTGAGCCAGTTGGGCATGGGCCGAAGGTGGGCCCTGGCGGCGCATAAGAAAAGGGCCGCGGTTGCGCCGCGGCCCTTCAGTTTAGCCTTCGGGGAGGACCGTCAGCATTTGTAATACATGTCGAATTCGACCGGGTGCGGGTGCAGCTGCAGGCGCATCACCTCTTCCATCTTCAGCTCGATGTAGGCGTCGATGAAGTCGTCATCCATGACGCCGCCCTTCTTGAGGAAGCCCCGGTCCTTGTCGAGGTTCTCCAAGGCTTCGCGCAGGGAGCCGCAGACCTCAGGGATCTTCTTCTGCTCGCGCGGCGGCAGGTCGTAGAGGTTCTTGTCGGCGGGCGCGCCCGGATCGATCTTGTTCTCGATGCCGTCGAGGCCGGCCATCAAGAGGGCCGTGAAGGTCAGGTAGGGGTTGCCCATCGGGTCGGGGAAGCGGCACTCGATGCGCTTGGCCTTGGCCGAATCCACGTGCGGGATGCGGATCGAGGCGGAGCGGTTGCGCGAGGAGTAGGCCAGCTTCACCGGCGCTTCATAGCCCGGCACCAGACGCTTGTAGGAGTTGGTGGTCGAGTTGGCGAAGGCGTTGATCGCCTTGGCGTGCTTGATGATGCCGCCGATGTACCAGAGGCACATGTCCGAGAGGCCCGCGTACTTGTCGCCGGCGAACAGCGGCTTGCCGCCCTTCCAGATCGACTGGTGGACGTGCATGCCCGAGCCGTTGTCGGCGAACATCGGCTTGGCCATGAAGGTCGCCGTCTTGCCGTAGGCGTGGGCGACGTTCTTGATCACGTACTTATAGAGCTGCAGCCGGTCGGCCATGGTCAGCAGGTCGGAGAACTTCAGGCCCAGCTCGTGCTGCGCCGGCGCCACCTCGTGGTGGTGCTTTTCCGGCTGCATGCCGAGCTCGCCCATCACCGCCAGCATCTCGCCGCGCAGGTCCTGGGCGGAGTCGGTCGGGTTGACCGGGAAGTAGCCGCCCTTCGGACCGGGCCGGTGGCCCATATTGCCTTCGGGGAACGCCTTGCCGGAGCTGACCGGCAGCTCCTGGGAATCGTAGGCGTAGAAGGTGTTGTGCGGAGCGGTGTCCCAGCGCACGTCGTCGAAGATGAAGAACTCGGCTTCCGGGCCGAAGAACACCGTGTCGCCGATGCCCGAGGCCTTCACGTGGTTCAGCGCCGTTTTGGCGATGGAGCGCGGGTCGCGGTTGTAGGGGGTGTTGGTGTCGGGGTTCAGCACGTCGCAGAACAGGAAGAGCGTGTTCTGCTGGTAGAACGGGTCGATGTTGGCCGACTCCAGGTCGGGCCGCAGCTTCATGTCGCTCTCGTTGATGGCCTTCCAGCCGGCGATCGATGAGCCATCGAACATGGTGCCGTCGGTCAGGAAGTCATCGTCCACCAGGTCGATGTCGAAGGTGACGTGCTGCATCTGCCCGCGCATGTCGGTGAAGCGCACGTCGACGTATTTGACGTCCTTCTCCTTGATCTGGGCCAGGATGTCTTTGGCGGTCACGGCCATGTCGGTAATCCCCTTTATCGGTCTCGAATGGTGATGGGTTAGACGGCGTCGGCTCCGGTCTCGCCGGTGCGGATGCGCATGACGTCGAGGACTTCGGAGACGAAGATCTTGCCGTCGCCGATGCGGCCCGTGCGGGCGGCGCCGGCGATGGCTTCCAGGGCGCGGCCGAGCTGGTCATCTGCGATGACCACCTCGATCTTGATCTTCGGCAGGAAGTCCACGACGTACTCGGCGCCGCGGTAGAGTTCAGTCTGGCCCTTCTGGCGTCCGTAGCCCTTGGCCTCGATCACCGTCATGCCCTGGACGCCGAGTTCCTGGAGGGCTTCCTTCACCTCGTCCAGCTTGAACGGCTTGATGATGGCTTCGATCTTTTTCATGGGTCCTTCGGACGCGCCGCCCCCCTTGATTGGACCTGCGCGGTCGGGGCGACGGAGCATGGCTGGGTGGGGCCTCACAAGCGCGGTTGCGGGGCGGGCAGGGACGGGCGGGCCCCAAAGCGGTCGGCGCCCAAACTCAAGGCGCCACGAGATCAAAAAACGGTCAATGCCGAATTGCCTTCAAGAGCACGGTTCGGGCGCCTAGGATCGGTCGCCTGAGTGGTCGGAGATGGGTGAAGCATGGACGGCAGGACGCCGGTTCTGATCGGGGCGGGTCAATTCACCTATCGGGGCGATCCGGGCGAATCGCCGGCGCCGACGGCTTTGCTGAAGATTGCGGCGGAACGGGCGGCGGCGGACGCGGGCCTGGGTGCGGGAGGGCTGGCGGCGATCGACGGTCTGGCGGTGGCGGGCTTCACCATCGACGCGCCGGGCTCGCGGCGGGGCATGATCCCGCATTCGAGCAACCCGCCGGCGAACCTGGCCAAGGTCTTAGGCGCCGCACCGGCCTGGGCGGTCTATTCTCACATGGGCGGCAACACGCCCCAGCAGCTGGTCAATGTCATCGCCGAGCGCATCGCCCGGGGCGAGACGGACCTCGCGCTGGCGGTCGGCTGCGAGTTCCTCGGCTCAGCCATGAAGCGGCTCACCCAGGACCTGGGCTTTGACGACTGGCGGGTCGAGGAAGACGAGGACCTACCGGCGCCGGAGCGCATTGGCGACCCGCGCCCCGGCGTCACGCCCTACGAGGCGCGCAACGGCCTCGACCGGCCGATCAACATCTATCCGCTGTTCGAGAACGCGCTGCGCGCCCGCGACGGCCGGTCGGTCGCGGATCATCAGGCGAGGCTCGGGCGGCTGTTCGCGCCGTTCACGCAAGTTGCGGCCAGGAACCCCGAGGCCTGGTTCCCGACCGCGCGCACCGCCGAAGAGCTCGTCGAGGTCTCCGAGAAGAACCGGATGATCGGCTTTCCCTATCCGAAGCTGCTCAACGCCATCATGGAGGTCGACCAGTCCGCCGCGGTGATCCTGGCCAGCGCCGACAAGGCCCGCGAGCTGGGCGTGCCAGAGGATAGGTGGGTCTATCTGCACGGCTGCGCCGACGCCGCCGACCTCTGGTATCCGCTGGACCGCCAGAACTTCCATTCCAGCCCGGCCATGCGCTTGACCGGCAAGCTGGCGTTGGAGATGGCCGGGATCGACCTGGGTCAGGTGGGCTTCATCGACCTCTACTCTTGCTTCCCTGTGGCGGTGGAGATCGGGGCGGAGGCGCTGGGCCTGGCGCTGGACGACCCGCGCGGCCTGACGGTGACCGGCGGGCTGCCCTACGCCGGCGGGCCAGGCAACAACTACGCCATGCACTCCATCGCCGCGATGGCCGGCAAGCTGCGCGCCGCGCCCGACGCCTATGGCCTGGTCACCGCCAACGGCTGGTATCTGACCAAGCAGTCGACCGGGATCTATTCCCGCTGCAGGCCCGACCGGCCCTTCGAGCGGCAGAACCCCAAGCTTCTGCAGGCCGAGATCGACGCCCTGCCGCATCCGCCCGTCACAGAGGCGCCGCAGGGGCCCGGCAAGATCGAGACCTACACCGTCGTCCATCGCCGCGAGGGGCCGTTCATGGGGATCGTCATCGGTAGAGACGAGGCCGGACGCCGCTTCGCCGCGGTGACCCCGGACGATCCGGCGGTGCTGGCCGGGCTGGAGCAGGGCGAGCAGGTCGGTCGTCCCGGCCGGGTGACCGCCGGCGCCGACGGCCACCCCAACCGCTTCGTCCCAGACTGAGGAACCCCGATGGCCCGCCTCTACCTGATCCGCCACGGCAAGCCCTCCGCCACCTGGGGCGGGGACGACGACGATCCGGGCCTGGATGAAACCGGCCGCGCCCAGGCGACCGCGGCTCGCGATTGGCTGATGGCCCTGCCGCCGGACGAGCGGCCGACCAAGGTGGTGAGCTCGCCCCTGCGCCGCTGCCGCGAGACCGCCGAGCCCACCGCCCAGGCTCTGGGCGTATCCATTGAGGTCGACCCTCGGGTGGGTGAGATTCCGACGCCGGCGGCGCTGTCGCTCGAGGAACGCGGGCGCTGGCTGCGCACGTCCTTCGCCGGGACCTGGGCGGAGATCGAGGGCGACCTGGACTATGACGCATGGCGGCGCGAGATCGCCCGCTCGCTGATCGTGCGGGGAAACACGGCCGTCTTCTCGCACTATGTGGCGACGAACGCGGTGGTCTCCCATCTGCTAGATGACCCGAAGGTGCTGGCGTTCCGGCCGGATCACGCCTCTATCACCGTGCTGGAGACCGACGGCGACACCCTTTCTCTGGTCGAGAAGGGCCGCGAGGCGACGACCGGCGTGCTTTAAGATGGGATGCTAATCAGTTGAGCGTACGCCAAATCCTGACTGTGGCCGAGATGGGACGCGCCGATGCGGCGGCGACCGCCGCCGGCACGCCCGGCCTGACGCTGATGGAGCGCGCCGGGACCGCGGTGGCCGACGCCGTCTGCGCCCGCTTCCCGCGCCAGGCCACCACCGTGCTCTGCGGGCCGGGCAACAACGGCGGCGACGGCTATGTGGCCGCGCGCGTGCTGAAAGACCGCGGCTGGCCCGTGGAGGTGCGCACCCTGGGCGAGCCCGCCACCCAGGACGCCCACGCGGCCAGCGCCCGCTGGGACGGCGTCGCCAAGCCCCTGAACGGCGTGCTGGAGCCCGGGGTCTGGATCGACGCCCTGTTCGGCGCGGGCCTCTCGCGCCCGCTCGACGGCCCAGCCGCCGCCGCCGCCCTGCGCATGGCCGAGGCGCCGGAAAAGGTGGTGGCCGTCGACGTGCCGAGCGGCGTCCCCGGCGACACCGGCAAGCCCCTCGGCCCGGCCGCCTGCGCGGCGATCACCGTCACCTTCCACGCCAAGAAGCCAGCGCATCTGCTGGAGCCCGGACACGGCCGCTGCGGCGAGGTCATCGTCGCCGACATCGGCCTGGCGCCCACCGACAGCAAGACAGTGGAGAACGGGCCGGAGCTCTGGCTGCCGCGCTTCCCGTGGCCAACCGCCGCCTCGCACAAGCACGCCCGAGGCCGCCTGGTGGTGGTGAGCGGCGAGGCCTGGCAGACCGGGGCGGCGCGGCTGGCGGCGCGCGGGGCGCTGCGCATCGGCGCGGGCCTAGTGACAGTGCTGTCGCCGCCCGAGGCCCTGCCGATCAACGCCGGCCACCTCGAGGCTGTCATGCTGAAGCCCTTCGAGACCGACCTGGAGCTCGAGCAGGCCGCCAAGGACGTCGACGCCGCGGTGATCGGCCCGGCCGCCGGCGTGGGCGAACCCACCCTGCTGAACGTCCTGGCGCTGGCCCGCACCGGCGCGGCCCTGATCCTCGACGCCGACGCCATCACCGTCTTCCGCGAGGATCCCGACGAGCTCTTCTCCCTGCTCGACCGCGACGACGTGCTGACGCCGCATCCCGGCGAGTTCGAGCGCCTGTTCCCGGGCCTGCTGGCGAGTTCTCCTGAGCGGATCAGCGCGGCGCGCACGGCGGCCGAGCGGGCAGGGGCCGTGGTGCTGCTGAAGGGCTCCGACACGGTGATCGCCGCGCCGGACGGTCGCTGCGCGGTGAACGGCAACGGCTCGCCCTGGCTCGCCACCGCCGGCTCTGGCGACGTGCTGTCGGGCTTCATCGGCGGGCTGGTGGCGCAGGGCATGGAGAGCTTCGAGGCCGCCTGCGCCGGCGCCTGGATCCACGCCGAGGCCGCCGAGGCCCATGGCCCGGGGCTGATCTCCGAGGATCTGCCGGGCCTCGCCCCCACGGTGCTGCGCCGCCTCTTCGACGAGCGCTGACGCCCAAAGAGAAGGGCGGCGGATCGCTCCGCCGCCCCCATCCTTGGACTCCGGGCTTCGTCCTAGAAGTCGGCCGTCAGGCCCACGAAGAAGAAGCGGCCGAGCGCGTCGTAGACCTGCGGGAAGGTGTTGCCGTTGCAGGTCGTACCCGGGCAGTTGGTGCCCACCAGCGGCGGGTCGTCGTCCAGCACGTTGTTCACGCCCACCCGGAAGTTCAGGTTGTTGTGGACCGTGAAGTTCGCGGTCAGGTCCAGGTAGTTCTGGGCCGCGAGGTTCTTTTCGTTGGGCAGCTGGTTGGCCGGGTTGTTGAGCAGCGGGTTGGACGAGTAGGCGTCCAGGCTCACCCCGCCGAAGTAGCGCCATTGGGCCGAGAGGCTCAGGCTCTTGAACCAGTCGCCGTACGAGTACGGCGTGTTCCAGGTGACCCGCATCTTGTGGCGCCATTCCGGAGCCGGGGCCCCGTTGGTCGCCGTGCCGCTGCAGATCACGCCGTAGAGGCCCTTACAGTCATAGGAGGGGCCGCCCGGCAGGGGCTGGGTCTGCAGGCTGTCCAGCCAGGTGCCGACGAAGTTCGCCGAGACCGAGCCATTGTCGCCCAGGCCCAGGGTGGACAGGTCGATCCGGTAGTTGACGTTGAAGTCGACGCCGGTGGTCTTTAGCGAGCCGGTGTTCAGCGTGGTGTCCTGCACGAAGCCCTGGTTGCTCAGGAACAGCGAGCCGTTGGCGTCGCGGTGCACCAGGTTGCAGAAGGTCGGGCTGTCGGTGGCGAGGCACTGGTTGAGGATCAGGGTCGCGCCGATGCTGGCGATGAACTGGTCGACCTTGATGTTGAAGTAGTCGACCGACATGTTCAGGCCGGGCGCGAAGCTCGGCTGCCAGACGACGCCCGCGGTGTAGGTGTCGCTGATTTCCGGCTTCAGGTTCGGGTTGCCGCCGAGCTCGCCGTTGTACTGGTTGGCCGGGTTGGGCTCGATGGCCAGCACCTGCGCGGTGGTCAAGTGGAAGACCGAGGCGCATTTGGCGACCAGCGGGTTGGCGGCGCTGAGGCCGGCGCAGGGGTCGGCCGAGCCGTCCAGCACCACGTTCTGCGGCGCGAACAGTTCGATCACGTTCGGCGCGCGGACGGCGCGGTTGTAGCCGGCCCGCAGGCGGAACCCGTCGATGATCTCCCACTCGCCGGACACCTTGTAGGTGTTGGTGTCGCCGACCGAGGAGTAGTCCGAGAAGCGGTAGCCGAGCTCCAGCGACACGTCCTTGGCGAAGGGCATGTCGCTGATCAGGGGCACGCGGGCCTCGCCGAACAGTTCGTAGACGTCGAAGCCGCCGTTGACCGGGGGCGCCGCGCCGCCGTTGCCGTTCACCAGGCCGTTGTTCGACAGGAAGTCGGCCACCGTATCCAGGTGCTCGCGGCGGTACTCGGCGCCGAACGCCACGCCCACGCCTTCCGACGCCCACGGGCTCTTGACTCCGTAGTCGGCCAGCTTGCCGGTGAAGGCCAGGCTGACCACGCGTTCGTTGGTGTCGGCGTTGTTGAAGCTGTTGATCGACAGGAACTTGATCGCCGCGGGCGAGATGAACTGGCTGGTGAAGATGTTCAGCGGCACGCAGCCCGTGTCGGCCCCGGGCGCGCACTGCGGACCGTTCGGACCGTTGACGACGTTCAGGGCCTGATTGATGCGGGTGGTGTCGAAGTTGCCCGATTGCTGGTTGTGCACTTGGACGGCGCCGTACTGCATGTAGCCGTCGTAATTCCAGTTCTTGCCGAGATCGCCCTTCATGCCGACGACGATCCGGTAGTCGGTGTGCCGGAAGTTGGTCAGGCGGCCGGTCTGTTCCTGCGGCAGCAAGCGGCGGGCGACGATGCCCGAGAAGGTGCCGCCGGGGTTGCTGGCGCAGGTGCCGCCGCCGGTGGCCGCCGTGGCGGTCAGCAGGCCGGCTTCCTGGGCGCTCAACAGCGGGTTGGCGCAGTTGATGTTGAAGGTGCCGGCGAAGATGCCGCCCGAGGCGATCTGGGCCTGCGAGACGTCGTCCATGAACATGGTGTCCATGTAGACGGTGGCCCACGGCGCGATCTCATAGTGGGCGAACGCGCCCAGGTTGTAGCGCTCGTCCGGACGCAGGAAGAAGTTGGCGGGGCCGAAGTTGAACACGTCCGTCGAGACGCGCGGGCGGAAGGTGTTGAAGGTGGTCGGGTCGACCAGGAAGTTGCCGACGCGGGCCGGGAACGCCGTGCCGGACCCCGAACAGGCGAACCCGGCGGCCACGGTGGAGGCCAGCGTACAGGCGCTGAAGTCGCGGCTGCCTTCCAGGATCGGGTTGTTCTGGCGGTAGGTGGCGTAGGCGGTGATGTTGCCCTTGCCGTCCGGCGCGTTCGAGCCCAGCACCAGGCTGACCTCCGAGCCCTCGCCGTCCGTGACGCTGCTCGGCGGCAGGGCGAACTGCGAGGGGATGATGGCGGTCTTGGCCGCGGTATTCAGGGCGTTCTGACCGACCGAATTGCCGTTGTCGTGCTGGTAGCCGTTGTATTCCGCGTCGATGCGCACGCCTTCGAAGTTGTGCAGCATCACGAAGTTCACCACGCCGGCCACGGCGTCGGCGCCGTAGGTCGCCGAGGCGCCGCCGGTCAGCACGTCAACCCGCTCGACCAGGGCGGCCGGGATGAAGTTCAGGTCGGCCGCGGCGCTGGTCGAGTTGGGGTCGCCCGGCATGACGCGGCGGTTGTCGATCAGCACCAGGGTGCGCGAGGGGCCGAGGCCGCGCAGGTTAACCGAGGCGGCGCCCGTCGCGCCGTTGGTGATCGAGGAGCCTTGGCCCGCGAACACCTGCGGCAGGCTGTTGGTGATGTCCTCGATGCGGGTCACGCCCTGGGCCTTGATGTCGGCGTTGCCGACCGTGGTCACCGGCGCGATCGAGGTCAGGTTCGGCGACGGGATACGCGTCCCGGTCACCACGACCTCGGAGACCTGACCGCTGGTGGCGTCATCCGCGGCCGCCGCGGCCTGGGTGGCGGAAAGGCCCAGCAGGGCCACGCCGCAAATCATCGAGGAGGCCAACAGGCGCTCCCGGGTGCTTTGGATTTTCAAGGTCAACTCCTCCAGCGGCCGCACCCCTTAAGGAGCCGGCCGACCCCCAACAAAACGAGTCCCAGCGCGCCTCACGGAGACGCCGGTTACGCTGGAGTTACTTATCGCTGAACGAGCCGGTCAACGTAGATGTCGGCCGCAACAAGGTAATGTCGTCTACGTGTCTCGAATTGGACACAAAAATAGAAGTATTCGATAATGACTATACTATAGTCGAATCTGCATGCATCTGCATATGGCGACCCTGAGCGAGGCTGTGAATAGGGCGGGAGACAGGCGAGGCGCCTACAGCGGGATGGCGGTGGTGAACTTCACGCGCTTCTTGACGAAGCTGGCCTCGTAGCGGCGGACCGCCGGGTGGCTGGCGATGTTGGCGTCGGTGAAGGCGTTGAACTCCTCCATGCCGCGGAAGATCGCGATGCAGGAGATGTCGTAGGCGCCGGAGACCTCCATGCAGACCTGCACTTGCGGCGAGCGGGCCAGGTGCGATCGGAACTCGTTCACCGCCGAGGGCGAGTGGCGCTCGAGCTGAACCATCATCACCACCGAGATGCGCTCGCCCACCTGGCCCGGCTCGATGATCGAAACGTCGGCGGCGATAACGCCCTCGTCGCGGTACTGCCGGATGCGGCGCAGGATCGCTGACGGCGACAGGGGCACGCGCTCGGCGAGCGCCTGGGCGGTGGCCTGGTTGTTCTCCTGCAGCGCGGCCAGGATCTGCACATCCAGGCGGTCGAGTGGATAGGCCATAACGGTTCACGTTCCCCAAGGATCGGGAACCAACCACAAGATTCGACGGTGCGACAGTTAACTTGCGTTCATCTGGCGTAACATAGTGACATTTAAGTATTCGATCATGGGTTTGTTGCGACTGTGCATGAACCTTCCGGCCAGAAAACCTGCAAGTCCTGCCATCAGCCGGTGTAGTCGATCGGCACCGCCCTACGGATGCTGGCGTCCAGCCGGTCGCGCAGCGCGCGGCCCTGGTCGGTCAGATGCACCACGTGGCTCCGCCCATCGCTGGGGTTCAGGAAGGCGTCAACCAGGCCGAGCGCCGGCGGCTGGGCCCAGTCGGAACCCGGTCTGCCGAGCGAGCGCAGGCTGCGCGAGGCCGTCGACTGGGTGAGGCCGGCCACATAGGCCAGCTCTTGCACGCTCAGGCCCTCGTTCTCGCAGACATAGAGGAAGGCCACGATCTCGTTGACGCTGATGCGGGCATCGAGCGCCTTCAAGGCGAGGATCGCCTCGAGCAGGGAATCCCTTGGTCGCAATCTCGGGCCTAGTCTTCGGCGTAGCGGTTCAGGGCGCCGGTGGCCGCGGCGCGCGGCAGGGCGCGGGTCAGCGGCAGGGCCCGGCGCTGGCGGCGCTCGCGCATGGCCAGGGTGGCCTCGGGATAGGCGTCGCGCACCAGCTTGAGGATGTCCTCCAACCGCTTCTGGTGATCGGCCGCCTCGATGTAGTCGCCGACGTTCAGTTCGACAGAGATCTGACCGCACAGTTTCATAGCCGTCCTCGCAAGCGAAGCTGTCCCGCTGTCCAAAAACCTAGGCTGATCCGGATGCGGTTTTGCCGTTATCCGCGTAAGCGGCGCGCACAATCGCCGCGTTCTTCAGACGGCTCGCGCTCAAAAAGCGCAACTTTGAGATGTGAAGAAGATGTAATCTGTAATGTGAAGAAAATGTAACCTATCCAATAGCTTCGCCGGCCGTGAGCGCCAGGAGGGCGAAGGACGCCAGCCAATGCTCGCCCATGTAGTCGCCGGCCACGTGCGGCAGGCTGGCGGCCATGTGGGCCTGGGCGGCGGCCTCGGCGACGCCCGCCAGCGGGTCGCCGGCGGGCAAGGACGCGGCGATCTCGCGCCAGCACCAGGCCCGCGAGAGGTTGAGCCCGTCCAGGTGGGCGATCTTGCCGTCGCTGCGGTCGGAGACCTCGGCGGGGATGAACAGGCTGGCCGGCTGGCGGTCGGCCGCGCGCGGCAGGAAGGCCTTGAACCAGGCGGCGAACGCGTCGGCCGGCAACAGGCGGCGCAGGCACTCGGCCTCCATCAAGGTCGCCGAGAGGAAGTCGTCGCCGGACGGCTCCCAGGCCGGCGCGTCGCGGTCGGCCAGGTACCAGGCCCGCGCCTTGTCGGCGAAGAGGTCGGTCAGCGCCGAATCTCCGGCCGCGGCGGCGTAGTCCTGGGCCAGCGCCAGGGCGAAGGCGGTGGAGGAATGCACCCCCGTGCGGATCGGATAGGCCGCCTTGGGCAGGAAGTCGCGGAACCGCTGGGCGAAGGCCTCGGCCAGGGGGCGGTGCGTCGCCGCCCAGGGCGCGTCATGCGCCATCAGCTCGGCCTGCAGCTTCAGGAGCCAGCCCCAACCGTATGGCCGCTCGAAGCCGCGCGAGGATGGCCGGGCCAGGTAGGCGACCTCGGCGGTGACCTTCTCCGCCGTGAAGGCGTCATCGAACAGTGCGCGGATCGCCGCCGCCTCGGGGATGCCGGGCTCCCGCCGCAGCAGGCTCGCCAGCAGCCAGTAGCCATGCACGCAGGAGTGCCAGTCGAAGCTGCCGAAGAAGATCGGGTGCAGGTCGCGGGGGCCCTTCGCGTCGCCGGGGCCGTCCAGAACATGGTCGAGCTTGTTCGGATATTCCCGGGCCACGTGGCCGAGCGCGATGCGGGCGAACTTCGAGGCGGTCTCGGCGGTCAGCCGACTAGCGGAAGGCGAGGACATACATCAGCACCACGTTGACGATCAGCATGAGGAGGGCGGTCGGGACCTGGGCCTTGATCACCGCATAACGGTCGGGGATCTCCAAGAGGGCCGGCGGCACCAGGTTGAAGTTGGCGGCGAGCGGGGTCATCAGCGTCCCGCAGAACCCTGACAGCATGCCGAGGGACGAGACCACCGCCGGATTGCCGCCGAAGTGGTTCACCAGGATCGGGATGGCCACCCCGCCGGTCAGCACTGGGAAGGCGGCGAAGGCGTTGCCCATCAGCATGGTGAAGGCCGCCATCCCCACGCAATAGACGCCGACCGCGGCGAGACGGGTGTCCACCGGCAGGTAGGTGTTGACGAGAAGACCAATTTGATTGCCCACGCCGGCGGTGGCGAAGACCACGCCCAGCGCGGCCAGGTACTGCGGCAGGAGCGCCGCCCAGCTCACCGTATTGGCCAGGCGCTGCCCCTCCCGGAAAGGCGCGGTGGGCGGCTGGCGCAACAGGACGAGGGCGGCGCCAAGCGCGGCGATCACCGCGAGCGCCAGCGAGATCAGCGTCGCCTGTTTCGGATCCATCAGCGGGACGCCGGAGATCCGCATCGGCTTCAAAACCAGCACGCCCATGGCCACCACCAGCGGCAGCACCAGGGCCGGCACGAAGATGCGGGCGCCGAGCCGCTCGGCCGAGGCTTGGCGCTCGGCGGCGGCCAGGCGTTGGGCGGCGTCCGCCGGCCGGGCTGGGCCGCGGCCCACCAGACCCAGGGCGCCCAGCAGCGCCAGGGCCAGGACCAGGACGCCATTGCCCAGATCGCCCAGCCGGTCGCCGGCCAGGAAGCTCAAGCTCGTCAGGCCCCAGAAGGCGGCGTTGCCGAACCTCTTGGGGTTGCCGGCGTCGCGGGCGCTGTAGATCGCGAAGCCTGCGAACATCAACCCCGCCAGCACATAGACGAAGCCGAGCTTGATCACGCTTCGCCGCCCTGGGCGTCGCTTGGCTCCGCGGACCGGGCGTCGCGCGACAGGCGGCGGTCGAAGACGATCAGGCGCGTCGCATGGATCGCCAACGCCGCCAGGGCCGAGGGGATCGCCCAGACCGACAGCCGAATCGGGTCCATCACGATCCCCGCCGAAGTGAGAAAGCCGACCATCAGGAGGACCGCGCCTAGCGCCACGAAGATGTCCTCGCTGAAGAACACCGCCACATTGTCGGTGGCTGCGGCCATGGCGCGGATGGCGTGCCGGGTTTCGTCCGTCGGCGGGCCGTCACGGCGCTCGGCGGCGGCCTCGGCCATGGGGGCGACGATGGGGCGGATGGTCTGGGCGTGGCCGGCGATCGACATCAGGCCCACCGCCGTCGTGGCCTGACGGAAGATCATATAGCTCACCAGCAGCCACCCGACCGAAACCCCGCGCAGCCGCGCGATCACTCGGCCCGCCTGCTCGCGCACGCCGGCCCGCTCCAGCGTCCCCACCAGGGGCAGGACCAGATAGGCGGTGCTGACGAAGCGGTTGTCGTTGAAGGCCTTGCCGAAGGCCGCGATCACCTGCAGCGGCGAGAGGCCGGCGAACCAGCCGCTGGTCAACGCCGCGGCCACCACCACCAGGAGCGGGTTGAGGCGAAGGGCGAAGCCCACGACGATCACGCCCACGCCCAGCAGGATCAGCATCCGGTCCCCTCAACACTCGCCGGCCATAGGAGCGCCTGGAGCCGGTTTCCGCAACGGCGTAGACTGCGGGCCCGAAAGGATCGGCCATGAGCGAACCGCGGGACGACGAAGACCGGGATCCTGTCGAGGAGGCTGGCGAGGAGTCCTTCCCCGCCAGCGATCCGCCGTCCTGGGCCGCACCCCGCCGCGATCCGGACCCGGAACGGCGCTAGGCTGCGCATTCGCAAGGAAACGCGGCGCCGGCGTGGGGCCACGCCGGCGTATCGCCCACATGCGGTGTTGACGGCGCCTGTCTCGGCTCGAACAGACGGGAGGAAGGTTGTTCCTTTCTATCGACTGATGTAATTTCAAGACCGCCGCGAAAAACGACCTCCTAGTCTTGGGCCGTCGAATACACGCCACTCGAGCAACTCGCATGGGTCGGCCAGCGTCTCCGAAATCAGCCGCCTGACGATCTCAGGCAATCACAGCCGTCAGCGGTCACGGCCGCTGCGTGTCTGCGAAGACAGGAGCGCAACAATGAAAGTCCCGATCGCCGTCATCGGCGCCGGTCTTGGCGGCCTGACCCTCGCCCGGATCCTGCATCTTCATGGGATCCGAGCCACGGTCTACGAAGCCGAAGTCTCGGCCAGCGCCCGAACGCAGGGCGGCCTGCTCGACATCCACGACTACAACGGTCAGATCGCCCTGAAGGCGGCCGGGCTCTTCGACACCTTCCTTGGTCTCGTCCGCCCCGGCGAAGACGCCACCCGGGTCGTCGACAAGGACGGCGAGGTCCTGTTCGACCACCCCGGCAGCCCCGCGAGCAGCCGTCCCGAAGTCGACCGGGGCGAGCTGCGGCAGATGCTGATCGACTCGCTTCCTCCGAAAACGATCAGATGGGGCCATAGGGTGACGTCCGTCGCCGCGCGTGGCGACGGACAACACGAGGTCACCTTCGCCAATGGCGCAACGGTCACCTCGGGCCTGCTCGTGGGCGCCGATGGCGCCTGGTCGAAGGTGCGCCCGCTGCTCTCGGACGCGGCGCCCGCCTACACGGGCCTCTCGTTCGTCGAGACCTCGCTCTTCGATGGCGACACGCGCCACGGCGCCAGCGCAGACGCGATCGGCGGCGGCACGCTCATGGCCGTGGCTCCGGGCAAAGGCATCCTGGCGCACCGCTATGCCGACGGGACGCTGCATACCTACGCCGCCTTGAAGAAGCCGGAAGACTGGTTCGACGCCATCGGCTTCAGCGATGCGAGGGCCGCCCTGGCCCAGATCGCGGCGCAGTTCAAAGGCTGGGCGCCGCAGCTCACGGCCCTCATCGCAGACGGCGACACCGATCCTATCCTTCGCCCCATCCATGCCCTGCCGGTCGGCCATGACTGGAAGCGTGCGTCCGGCCTGACCCTACTGGGGGACGCGGCGCATCTGATGTCGCCCTTCTCAGGCGAAGGCGCGAACCTCGCTCTCTATGACGGCGCGGAACTCGCCAAGGCGCTCATCGCTTCGCCCGACGACATCGACGCCGCGCTCGCCGCCTATGAACGCGACCTCTTTCCCCGAAGCGCGGCCGTGGCCGAGGAGACCGCCCAGAACCTGGCGCTGTTCTTCGGCGACGCCGCGCCGCACAGTGTGGCCGCCCTATTCAGCCAATATCTCAGGGACGGCGAGACCGACGCGTAACTCCGTCCGCTCCGTCGGCGTTCGGCAGATGGCTGACGCCGCCAAGTCCCTGAGCGCGCGCCCTAGGCCGACCGCGCCGCCAGCCAGGCGTCCGCCAAGCGTAGGAAGCCGGCCACGTCCACCGTCTCGGCGCGGGCCTGCGGATCGAGGCCGGCGGCTTCGATCAGGGCCTCGCCGCCCAGCGCCTTCAGGCTGGCGCGCAGCATCTTGCGGCGCTGGCCGAAGGCGGCGGCGGTGATCTTCTGCAGGGCGTCGAGGCGGGCGGGCGAGGGGCGCTCGGCCAGCGGGGTCAGGCGGACCACCGCGGACTCCACCTTGGGCGGCGGGGTGAAGGCGCGGGCCGGGACGTCCATGACGATGGCGGCGTGGCTGGTGGCCTGGGCGATCACCGCCAGGCGGCCGTAGGCGTCGCCGTCCACCGGCGCCACCACGCGCTGGGCGACCTCCTTCTGGAACATGAGCGTCATGGAAGCCGGCCGCCAGGGCCCGGTGAGCCATTTGATCAGCAGCGCGGTGCCGACATTGTAGGGCAGGTTGGAGACCACGTGGCCTGGCTGGCCGCCGGTCAGAGCGGCCTCGTCGGCGTCCAGGGCGTCGGCGACCTCCAGGGTGAGCGCGCCGGGCGCGGCGGCGGCCAGGTCTTCCAGCAACGGCCCAAAGCGCGGGTCCTTCTCCACGGCGATGACCTGGGCGCCGGTCTCCAGCAGGGCTCGGGTCAGGCCGCCGGGGCCGGGACCCACCTCGATCACCCGGTCGCCGGCGCCGACCTCCGCCAGGCGGGCGATCTTGCGGGTGATGTTGAGGTCGAGAAGGAAATGCTGGCCGAAGGCCTTCTTGGCCATCAGCCCGTGTTCCGCCAGCACGTCGCGCAGGGGCGGCAGGGTCTCGAGGCTCACCCGGCCCAAGCTCACCCAGTACGGGCCCGTCTCGCCGGAGCAGCGGCGGCGCGGGCCTGGGCTAGTTGGTCGGCGAGGCGGATGGCGGCGATCAGGCTGTCGGGCCGCGCCAGGCCGCGCCCGGCGATGTCGAAGGCGGTGCCGTGGTCCGGCGAAGTCCGCACGATCGGCAGGCCCAGCGTCACGTTCACCCCGCCCCAGAAGTCCAGCATCTTCACCGGGATCAGCGCCTGGTCGTGGTAGAGGCAGATGGCGGCGTCGTAGTGGGCGCGCATCGCCTGTGGGAACAGGCTGTCGGCGGGATGCGGGCCGCTGACCTCGATCCCCCGGTCGGCCAGGATGCGCACGGCCGGACGGACGATCTCGATCTCCTCGCGCCCGATGCCGCCGTCCTCGCCGGCGTGCGGGTTCAAGGCCGCGACCGCCAGCCGAGGCTGCTCGATCCCGAAGTCGCGGCGCAGGGCCTGGGCGGTCACCAGGCCGGTGTTGACGATGGCCTCAATGCTGATCAGGCCCGGAACCTTGGTCAGCGGCGCATGCACGGTGACCAGGGCCACGCGCAGGTCCTGGGCGGTCAGCATCATGACCGGCCCGCGGGCGCCCTCGAAATTCTCGCTCGCGGTGAGCTCGCCCAGGAACTCGGTGTGGCCGGGGAACTTGAAGCCGGCCTGGTAGAGCGGCGCCTTGGCGATGGGGGCGGTGACGACGCCGCTAACGGCGCCGGACAGCGCCAAGCCCACGGCGGTCTCGATCCACTGGATGATCGCCGGCGCCGCGGCGGCGGACGGCTGGCCAGCCACCACCGGGCTCCGCAGCGGCAGGTCGAGGACGGGCAGGGCGTCGCGAAACGCTTCGACCGCCTCGCTAGGGGCCACCACCGATTTGAGGATCGAGCCGCCGCCGCCGGAAGCCGAGGCCAGCGCCTGGCGGTCGCCGATCACCACGAAGGCCGGGCCGAAGTCCCGCAGCGCCGCCCAGGCCTTGACGACGATCTCCGGGCCGACGCCGGCCGGATCGCCCAGGGTGAGGGCTAGGGGCGCGGCCGTTGGCCTGTTCTGGGGCCCGGCCACGCCGCCGTCACCGGTATTCGAGGGTCGCGGAGTTGCGCAGGTCGCGCATGTAGCGCCGCGAGATCATGCTGAGCTGCTCGCCGGTCAGCCGGCTCTCGATCTGATCGTGGTCGATCTGGGCCGCGCCCGCCGCGCGCTTGCCACACACGGCCAGGACGTGCAGGCCGACCTTGGTGCGGATCGGCTGGGACAGCTGGCCTGGCTGCAGGGTCTTGGCGGCCTCGGCGAATTCCGGCAGCAGGTCGCCGGTCTCGGCCTCGCCCAGGTCGCCGGCCACGACGCCCGGGGTCTTGGCGACCGTGGCTTCCAGGGTCTTGCAGTCCTTGATTTCGCTGCGGACGGTTTCCAGCTTGGCCCTGGCGGCGTCGAAATCGGCCTGGGACGCGTCGGCGGGCAGGGCGATGGCGGCCTGCTTCAGGTTGACCAGGGTCTGGCCGGAGCCGGCGCGCTTGTCGCGCAGGTAGATGATGTAGATGCCGTCCTTGACCCGGATCGGCTGGGACAGCTGGCCGGGGCGCAGTTGCTCGAGGGCGGCGTCCACTTCCGCCGGCATGTCGGCGGGGCTCACCCAGCCCGCGTCGCCGCCGGCCGCGGCGGTGGACGAGGAGGAGAACTGCCGCGCCACGGCGGCGAAGGGCGCGCCCTGCTGGATCTGGGCCACGAGCTGGGCGGCGCCCTTGGTGGCCGTCTCCATCCCGCCGGCGCGGCTGGCGTCGATGAACACCTCGCTGATGTCGTACTGCGGCTTGGACGCGTCGGCGATCAGGCGCGCCTGGGTGGCCTTGATCTGGTCCTCGCCGATGCGCAGGCGACTGCCATAGCGGCCGCGGATCCAGCGCTGCCAACTCATCTGGGCGCGGATCTGCTCGAACAGGGTGTCCTGGGCGATGCCCTGGGTCTTCAGCGCGGCCAGGAAGCCGTCGGTGTTCATCTTGTTCTGCTGCGCCATGGACGCGAGTTCGTCCTGAACCTCGTCGTCGCTGGCGATGATGGTCATCTTCTGGTCCTTCTGGACCCGCTTCAGCTCCTGGATCTGAAGCCGCTCGTCGACCAGGGAGACCAGGGCCTGCTGCTGGAATTCCGGCAGGTTCTCCTGGGTGGGCTGCACGCCGGTGGTGGCGATCAAGAGGCGCATGCGCTGCGCCAGATCGTAGGTGGTGATGATCTCGTCGTTGACCATCGCGGCGATCGATTCCGACATCGGACGCATCGGCGTGTAGGTCGGCGGCGGCGCTGTCGAGCGGTCGGTGGTGGGCGCCGTGGAGGCGGGCGTCACCACCGGCGGCGGCGCGCCGACCTCGCCGCGCAGGGCCTGGGCCTGCACGCCGGCGGGCACAGCCAGGGCGAGGAGGGCGGCGCCCATAGCGGCGCCTACCCCCGACGCGGCCCCGGAGCTGGCGACCTTACGCACGCGAATCATGGATGAACTCATTCCCTCGTCCGGCCGCGTACAGCCGTATCCTTATCTGCCATAAAATGGTGCGCCCAATGTGGCGAGCGTTAGGCGCAGGGACAGCGCATCGGTGGTGCCCAGGCGGCCCGCGATGATGTCCTCGTGCCGATAATACACGTCCACACGGATACAGTCGTCCTTGTAGAACACGCCGACGTCCCGGATCACCCAGGCATCTTGTATCAGGTCGCGGTTACCGTAGGTCGACAGCCCCCAGTGCTGGGTGAGGTTCAGGTCGCCGCCGAACTCCACGTTCTTGATTGGCGTGCCGTCGATGCCCTCGTCGTCGGTGAGGTAGCTGACAAAGCCGGTGCCCCACTTGAAGTTGACGCTCGCGCCCGCCTCCAGGCGGTGGATCTTGTAGGTCTCGCCGTCGATGCGGGCGCGGCCGAAGAAGGACAGGCCTTTAATCGGCGCGGCGTCGCCGGCGACGATCCAGTCCGAGGCGGTGTCGTTGAGGCCTGAACCCTGCGGGAAGACGTTGTTCGGCTCGGCGCGGAAGCTGCGGCCGATCAGGAAGCTGGCCCGCCGACCGTCGTCCCACAGCACCGACACCCGGCCGGCGAGGTTCAGGCGGTCCCCGTCCTCGTAGAGGTCGTAGCCGGGGAACTTGTCGGCCTGGAACAGGGTGGTTTCGTCGAACTCGAAGGCGACCGAGTCCTCGTTGAAGTAGATCGGCAAGCCGGTCGTCGCATTCTTGCCGATTACGATCTGGTCGGCCTTGGGCGACAGCGCGATCTGGGTCAGGGGCTCCAGGACCACGGTGGCGTCGCCGATGCGCCGATAGATCGGATAGGAGAAGTCGGCGCCGGCGACGCCCACCAGCCGGGATTCAGTCTTGTTGAAAGTCGCCAGGCTGGTGGGGGTGGCCTGACCGAGCTGAACCAGGATGTCGCTGATGTCGTAGTCATCGGCCCGGATATTGATGAAGGGGCTGACGCGGAAGCCGCTCTCGGAGGTGAAGACGCGATTCCAGTCGGCGCCCGCCGAGATGCGGGTCGAATTCATCCCAGGCGCTTCCTCGGTGAGGACGTCCGGCGACTGGTCACGGGTCAGGGTGACCTCGCTGGCGGTGAAGCGCAGCCGCCCGCCGAAGATGTCGTTGGGGTCCTCGTAGTGGCCGTCGATGATCGGGGCGACCACCGGGAAGGTGCGGTTATTGTCGCCGACCCGGATGCCCTGGATGTCGAAGGCGGCGATGGAGAAGTAGGAATTGGCGTCCTGGCGGTCAGCGTAAACCTGACTGATCAGCCGGTGGTCGTCGGCGACATAGGGGCCGCGCGCCTCATAGACCCGGCCTATGTCGTACTTGTCGAACAGCAGGGTGTCGGAGACCCGCTCGGCGGTGAAGCCGGCCACCCAATCGTCGGTGATCTGGAAAGCGCCGCGGGCTAGGATGAAGCTGCGGAAGGTGTCGTCTCCGAAACGGACGCCGTCGGACGTCAGGTCGTAGTCGTGGGTGAAGCCCGCCCGCACGTCCACGACGCCGTTATCGAACGCCTCCCGGAAGCGCATGCTGATGAACGGGTTGGCGTTGGAGTTGAACTGCGGGCTGACGGTCAGATCCGCCGAGGGGCTGAAGACGAACAGATAGGGCTGCTGGTAGGTGAAGCCGCGGCGCTTGTTGTAGCCGATGGTGGGCGCCAGCAGGCCGGACTCCCGGTCGGCCGACGGGTCGGCGTGCCAGAACACCGGCAGGTAGAGGATCGGGATCCCCAGCACGTGCACCTTGGCGTGCCGGTAGTAGATGATGTGATGGATCTCGTCGCGGACGATGCGGTCGGCGCTGATCGACCAGGTCGGGTCCTTCGGGGTCTCGCCGATGCATATGGCGCAGGGCGTGTAGATCGCCCGGTTCAGCTCCTGCAGGTCCTCCGAGCGCCGCACGGCGGTGTCCGAGGAGATCTTCACCTCCTGGTTGGAGTGCAGGTCCTTCATCTGGGTCGAGAAGGCGATGGCCACCGCGGCCTGCATCTTGTCGTCGATGGTCATCTGGTCGGCGTATTCGACCGTGCCGTCGTCCTTGATGATCTGCACGTGGCCGTAGGCGCGGATGACGCCCTGGGCGGGGGCGTTCTTGTCGTGGGTGCGCTGCTCCCCCGCCGGCGCGGGCGGCGCCTCCTGATAGACCAGGCGGTCGGCGCGCAGGGTCTGGTCCTGGTAGCGCACCTCGACGTGGCCTTCGGCGGTGGTGATGCCGTTCTTGTCGTCGCGGGTGAGCTCGTCGGCCTCCAGATAGAGCTCGCCCTGCTTCAGGCCGTCGGTATGGACCGGGGCCTGAGCCTTGCTTGCCCCGGCCTGCTTCGCGCCGGTCAGGTTGTTGAGCAGCTGGCCGCGCTCATCGTGGCCCAGCGGGCTCTGGAAGGTCGGCTGTGCGTTCGGCTGCGTCGTCGGCTGGTCCTGCTGGGCGAAGGCCAGCGCCGGCCACGCGGCGGCCAGCGCCACGCCCATCATCAGGGCGCGTTTCAGGGCTTTCGCCGAGACGCCCCCAAGGGAGGCGCAAACAAGGACGGCAGCGGGCAGCGCGCGCCGACGCGGAGTCATCTTGGCTTTCCGATCCCTATCGCGACGCGCCTCACCGCCTGCATAGCCCCGCATGCTGAGGATTCAACCGTCTTCGGTGTAGCAGAGCAGGGTAAGGCCAGACAGCAGCGCCACCACCGCCGGCGCCCAGGCCGCCGCGAAGGTCGGAATGATGCTGGCCTTGCCGAGCGCGCCCGAGAACTGGTTCAAGAAGTAGACGATGAAGCCCAGCGCCATACCCGCGCCCACTAGGCTGGCGAGGCCGCCCAGGCGCACCAGCCGCAGCGAGAAGGCCGCTGCGAGAATCGCCATGGCGGCGAACATCAGCGGCGTGGCCAGCAACTGCTGGAAGCGCAACCGGTAGCCGGCGGCGGAGAAGCCGGACTGTTCCGTCTGTTCGATCGCCTGCGGCAGGCGCCAGAAGGTGATGGTGTCCGGCGCGGCCAGGCTTTCGAGGGCGGATTCCGAATCCAGGGTCGAGCGGATCGTCAGGCTGTCCGACTGCACCGAACTCTCGCCGGCTGTGGCCTCGCGCACGTCGGTGAGCTGCCAGAATCCCGGACGCATCACCGCCTCGGCGGCCTCCAGCCGGCGTTTGAACTCCGGCTGGCCGGTGGGGGTCTTCTGGTAGATGAACATCGAGACCCCGCGCAGGCGCACCTCGCCGTTCACGGTCACCCGCGACTTGGCGTGGATCACCATCTGGGTGTGCTCGTCGCCTTGGCGCAGCCAGAGGTCCTTGGCCGGGGCGGCGCCCTGGGATTCGGACATGATCTTGGCGCGGTCGGCTTCAAACCGGGCGTTGAGCGCCGCCGAGACCGGGTTGATCGCCACCACCGCCAATATCCCCGCGAGAAAGGCGGCGATGGCCGAGGGTGTGATGAACCGCCACGCCGAGATGCCGGCGGCGCGCATGGCCACCAGCTCGCTGCGGCGGTTCAGGCCCACATAGGCGAACATCACCCCGCTCAGGAAGACGAGGGGCAGCAGCAGTTGGATCACCGAGGGCGACTTCAGCAGCGTCAGGCCGAAGATGTCGGCCGCGCTGACGTCGGCGCGCACCGCCAACGAGCGCGACAGGTCGACGAACTGCACGAGCAGGATCACCGAAGACAACAGCGCGAAGGCGCCGGCGACCCCGGTCAGGTTGCGGTAGAGCACATAGCGTTCGAGCCGACCGTTCATCGCTGCCTCACGCGGGCGCCGCCACGAGGCGTGTCGGCCTGCGGCGGATGTCGATGAAGCGGCTCACCCGCTGGCGGAAGATGGCGTGCAGGGCAAAGGCGGTGGCGCCGAGCGGGATCAGGTACTGCAACAGATTGACCGCGACGTTGGCCTCGCTGGCCGACTGGGCCACGAAGCCCAGGATTCGCACCAGCACCGCGACGCCGATGGTGGTGATGATCCGACGCGCGTAGCCCAGGCGCGAGAACCCGCCGCCGATGATCGCCGAGAGCGCCATGGCCATGAAGGCGATGTTGTAGAGCGGGGTCGCCAGCCGCGAATGCCCCTCGGCCAGCAGCTGCTTGCGGTTCTTCTTCTCCCAGGTCTGCTGCATGTCGGGGTGGAACAGCTCATGCAGCCAGCGGTCCGACGGCTTGTAGTGGATCATCTCATCGGCGTTGCTGAGCTGGTTCAGCTCGTAGGGATATTCCTTGAAGGTCAGGACCTCCAGGACGCCCCGGGCCGAGAATTTCTGGGTCGAGCCGTTCTCCAGATACAGCACCGAGTTCCCGCGGTTCTTGGCGATGTGACCGGTGTTGGCCAGATAGCTGGTCGCCGTGCCGTCCTGCTTCAGCTCGTGGATGAACATGTTGTGCATGTCCCCCTTGTTGTCGATGCTTTGGGCGTAGACCGTCAGGCCCGGCGCGGGCTGGGTGAATTCGCCCTCGCGCACCATGGTCGCGGCCATGTCGCCACGCACGTCCATCCACACCTGACGCAGGGCGCGGTAGGCCAGGGGCTGCACCCACAGGTTCATAACCAGGGCCAGGAAGGCGATGGTGGCCGCCAGCCGCATGGCCGGCGAGATCACCCGCCAACGGCTCATGCCGCCGGCGAAGCAGACGACGATCTCCTGCTCCGTGTGCAGCCGGTTCAGCGCCACCAGGGCAGCCACGAACACCGCGATCGGCAGGACGAGGTTGATCTGCTGCGGCATGGCCAGCAGGGTGACCTTCAGGAAGACGATGGCGCTCTGCTGCTGATTGACGATCAGGTCCAGGCCCGAAAGGCTTTCACCCAACAGGACAACACCGGTCAGCGCCAGAATCGCGAACACGGTCGGGCCCAAGAGCTGTCGGAGCAGGTAGCGGTCGATCAGGCGCATGGCTAAAAAATCGGGATTCGCTCGGAGATTTTGCCGCGCCCCCGCCGCGGAGGTGATCTAAACCATGCGTCGCCCAGTCAGACAACCGCCGCTCAGTTCTCGCCGAGCTTGTCGGACGCGGGTGTAGCCTTTTGGCATCCACGGCCCACCACGCACAGAGAGATTGAATGGACATCGAGTTTGTCGCCGCCGGCGCCGCCCTTTCCCCGAACACCGCCGTCGGCCGGGTCGTCTATGAAGGCGCGGGCCTCGACGGCGTCCTGGGCGCGGCCGCGGCCGCCAGCCGCTTCACCGGCGCCAAGGGCCAGACCCTCGATGTGCTGGCGCCGGCGGGCCTCGACGCGGCCCGGCTGGTGCTGGTGGGCGCTGGCAAGGCCGAGGCGGTCGATGCGCTGACGCTGGAGCACGCCGCTGCCAGCGCCTATGCGGCGGTGAAGGCCTCGGGCCTGACGGCGCTTCGCCTGGAGCTGCCCAACGCCGGGCCGGAACTCGCCGCCCGCGCCGCCCTCGGCGTCCGCCTCGCCAGCTACCGCTTCGACAAGTACCGCACCAAGGAGCCAGCGGAGAAGAAGCCCTCGGTGGTCAAGGCCGAGATCGTCGTCGGCGACGTCACCCAGGCGCTGAAGGCCTTCGAGCCCCTGGCCGCCCTGGCCGACGCGGTGGCCTTCACCCGCGACCTGGTCTCCGAGCCGCCGAACGTCCTCTATCCCGCCGAGTTCGCCCGCCGGGTGAAGGCGCTGGAGAGCCTGGGCCTGGAGGTCGAGATCCTGGGCGAGCCGGAGATGATGAAGCTCGGTATGGGCTCGCTCCTGGGCGTGGGCCAGGGCTCGATCCGCGAAAGCCAGCTCGCGATCCTCAAGTGGAACGGGGCGGCGGACAAAACCGCCCAGCCCATCGCCTTCGTGGGCAAGGGCGTCTGCTTCGACACCGGCGGCATCTCGCTGAAGCCGGCCGAGAATATGGAAGACATGAAGTGGGACATGGGCGGCGCGGGCGCCGTCGCGGGCCTCATGCACGTGCTGGCCGGCCGCAAGGCCAAGGTCAACGCCGTGGGCATCCTGGGCCTGGTGGAGAACATGCCCGACGGCAACGCCCAGCGGCCCGGCGACGTGGTCACCTCCATGTCCGGCCAGACCATCGAGATCATCAATACCGACGCCGAGGGCCGCCTCGTGCTGGCCGACGCCATCTGGTACTGCCAGGACCGCTTCAAGCCGAAGTTCATGGTCGACCTGGCGACGCTCACCGGGGCGATCATCATCGCGCTGGGGAACGACTTGGCCGGCTGCTACGCCAACAACGACGAGCTGGCCGACAACCTGGTCGCCGCCTCCAACACCGAGGGCGAGCCCCTGTGGCGCATGCCGCTGCCGGCGCAGTACGACAAGAACATCGACTCGATGATCGCCGACATGAAGAACACCGGCGGACGGCCGGGCGGCTCGATCACGGCGGCCATGTTCATCCAGCGCTTCGTCAACGGCGTGCCCTGGGCCCACCTCGACATCGCATCCACCGCCTGGAAGAAGCCTTCGACCATCCCCACCAGCCCGGACGGCGCCACCGGCTATGGCGTGCGCCTTCTGAACCGCATGGTGGCGGAGAAGTACGAGGGCTGAGGTGGCCGAGCGCGCGCCGCGTTTCGTCCTGTTGCACAGCCCGCTGCTGGGCCCGATGGCGTGGCGTCGGGTCGCCGCCGAACTCGAGCGGCGGGGCCACGCGGCGCCGACGCCGAGATGGCCAAGGCTGTCGGACATCGTTGAGGGGTTTTACGGCGCGTTGGCCGACGGCGTCGCGGCTGAGCTTGCCGGCGAGGCGCCCGCCTTGTTGGTCGCCCACAGCGGCGCCGGCGCCCTGATCCCGGCCCTGGCGGCGCGGCTTTCGTCTCCTCCAGCCGGCGTGATCCTGGTCGACGCCATCCTGCCGCATCCCGGGCGCAGCTGGTTCGACACCGCGCCGGCCGAGATGCGCCAGAGGCTGCGGGCCGGCGCCCAGATGGGCGAACTGCCCGCCTGGGATGAATGGTGGCCCCCGGGCGCCCTGGAGCGCCTGGTGCCCGACGCCGCCGTCCGCAGTGAACTCCTCGCCGAGCTGGAGCCCTTGCCGCAGGCCTATTTCGAGGAACCCGCGCCCGAAGAGGCCCTGACGGGGCCCGTCGCCTATCTGCAGCTGAGCGGCGCCTACGAGGCGGAAGGTCTGGTGGCCGGGCGATACGGCTGGCCTCGGGTGCATCTTCCGCTGCATCATCTGGCCATGCTGACCCATCCCGAAGCTGTCGCGGCGGCGCTGGAGTCGCTGGCCGTGCAACTGGCGGAGCCCGCGCATGGCTGAGGCGGCGCCCATCGAGGTGTGGTTCTACCATCTGGAGCGGACCAGCCTGGAGCAGGCCCTGCCGGAGCTCCTGGAAAAGACCCTGCAGCGCGGCTGGCGCGCCCTGGTGCGGGCCCGCGACCCGGCCCGCGTGCGCGAGTTGGACGCCGCCCTCTGGACCTATCGGGACGACAGCTTCCTGCCGCACGCCCCCGCCGACGAGGCCAGCGCCGCGCGCCAGCCGATCCTGCTGACCACCGGCTTCGAGAACCCCAACGCCGCCGCCGCGCTCTTCCTGGTGGACGGCGCCGAGCCCGGCGAACTCGCCGGTTTCGAACGCTGCCTGGTGCTGTTCGACGGCGCCGACGAAGCCCAGCTGGCGGTCGCCCGCGCCCAGTGGAGCGCCATCAAGGCCGCCGGCGCCCAGGTCTCCTACTGGAAGCAGCAGGCGAGGGGCTGGGCGCGGCAGGCCTAGGACGCCGCGCCCTCCGCCGGCGGCTCCGGGATCTCCAACCCCATCTCGCGCAGGACCTCGAACCAGGCGGCCAGGCCGTCACGGCTGGCGAACCTCGCCACGGCCGTGGCGCGGGCGGCGGCTCTCAAGGGCGCTGAGGCCTGCGGGTCGCAGCAGGCCTCGATCATCGCGCGCGACAGGGCGTCCACGTCGAAGAACGGCAGCAGCCGTCCGTTCACCCCGTCCTCGATGGCGTCGTGCAGCGGGGCGGTGTCGGAGGCGATGACGTAGCAGCCGCTGGCCATGGCCTCGACCAGCGACCAGGAGAGCACGAAGGGGTAGGTGTAGTAGATGTGCGCGGTCGAGAGCCGCATCGCCGCCAGCAACTGCTCGTGCGGCGCCTTGCCGAGGAAGTGCAGGCGCCTGGTGTCCAGCGCCAGCCCCTCGAAGGCCACTTCGCGCCAGCTGCGCCCATCGGGCGAAGCGCCGCCATAGGGCCGCGGGTTGCTCTCGCCGAACATCAGCACCTGGGCGTCCGGGACCTCGGCCATCAGCCGGGGCAGGGCGCGGGCGAAGATGTGCAGGCCCCGGAGCGGCTCCATGTGGTTGTTGGCGTAGGTGATCACCGGGGTTCCGGGCGCGATGACCCGGCCGTCGGCCAGGGCGAAGGGCTCGGCCGGCCCGGGCCGGATGGCGTCCACGTCGATGCCTTCGTGGATCACCCGGACCCGGGGTTGGAACACCGGCGGCAGGACGGAGGCCTGGAAGGGCGTCGGGGCAACGATCGCGTCGGCGTCGGTCAGGGCCAGCGCCATGCCGGCGTTCTTGGACTTGCCCAGCAGGATCGACAGCTCCGTGGGCTGGAAGAACTCGGTGTCGAAGCCGATGTCGAGGCCGCGGCCTCTGTAGAAGAACTCCGAGAACGCCACCTGCTTGGCGTCCGGCCAGACCTCGTCGAGGAAGAGGGTCTCGCCCCAGCCGTTGTGGCCCACGATCACCCGCGGCTCGACCCCCTCGGCCTTCAGGACGCCGGCGACGCGCAGGGCGTTGGCGGCGCGGATCATGTCGGCCTCGGCGCGCATGGCCAGAGGCAGGACGCCCGGCGTCGTGCCCCGGTCGAGCGTATAGCGGCCCATACGCACTCCGGGCATGCCGCGCGCATCCTTGCCCGCAAGCGCCCAGCAGGGCACGCCGCGCGCCGTCAGCGCCTCGGCCAGCTTGCGGAATTGGCCGGGGAAGTTGGTGTGGACGAAGAGCACGCCGCGCGACATCGCCGCCTTCTGCCCGCAGCCGACGCCCCTGTCACGGGGCGAGGCGCCGGCTTGGCGGCGCGGGCCATCCCGGCTATGGCGGTCCCACGCGGCTATGGCGGAATTGGTAGACGCAACGGTTTTAGGTACCGTCGGGCAACCGTGGGGGTTCGAGTCCCTCTAGCCGCACCATCCTGCTTCGCGCCTGGAGGCGCTGCGCGGGACAGGTTTCCAGCGCCGCGAAAAGGGCTTGCCCTTCGAAGCCTTGGCGAAGAAGGGCCGCCGTGACATAACCCGCGCCCTCCGCCGCATTGGCGGTTATTGTCCTCAATCTCAGCGTGGCCGATGGCGCGGATACGGCGCGGCGGTCCGGAAGTTTTCGAACCGAAAGTCCCAAGATGTCGATGCAGATCGTTGAAAAGTCCGGTGAAGGCCTGAGCCGCGTGTTCGGGGTCACCGTTCCGGTGTCGGACCTCAACGCCGCGCTGGACGCGCGCATCGCCGAGATCACGCCCACCCTGAACATCAAGGGCTTCCGGCCGGGCAAGGTGCCGCCGGGCCACGTGCGCCGCCTCTATGGCAAGGCGTTGATGAGCGAGGTGGTCGAAAAGACCCTCAACGAGACCACCCAGAAGGTGCTCGACGAGAACAAGCTGCGCCCCGCCGCCGATCCGGACCTGAAGCCGGAAGGCGACATGGAGGCCGTCATCGAGGGCAAGGCTGACCTCGCCTATGAGATCGCCGTCGACGTCATGCCGGACTTCGAGCCCACCGACATCGCCAAGCTGTCGCTGACCCGGCCGGTCTACGAGCCCACCGAGGCCGAGGTCGACGAGGCCGTGGCCGACCTCGCCAAGCAGAACCGCACCTACGAGGCCAAGACCGGCAAGACCGTCAAGGCCAAGGACGGCGACATGGTCGTCATCGACTTCCTGGGCAAGCTGGACGGCACGCCCTTCGACGGCGGCGCGGCCGAGGACGCAGAGCTGGTCCTGGGCTCGGGCCAGTTCATCCCGGGCTTCGAGGAGCAGCTGGTCGGCGTGAAGGCCGGCGACGAGGTCGAGGTCAAGGTGACCTTCCCCGAGCAGTACCAGGCCGCCAACCTGGCCGGCCAGGCCGCGGTGTTCGAGGTCAAGGTGAAGGAGATCAAGGCGCCGGTCGACGCGCCCGCCGACGACGCCTTCGCCACCCGCCTGGGCGTCGACAGCCTGGAAAAGCTGCGCGAGCTGCTGAAAGGCAACCTGGAGCGCGAATACGCCGGCGCCAGCCGCTTCAAGCTGAAGCGCGCCCTGCTGGACCAGCTCGACACCAAGCACGACTTCCCGCTGCCGCCGAAGATGGTCGAGGCGGAGTTCAACGCCATCTGGCAACAGGTGGAGCAGGACAAGGAAGCCGGCGCCCTGCCCGACGAGGACAAGGGGAAGTCGGACGACAAGCTGCGCGAGGAATACCGCAAGATCGCCGAGCGCCGGGTGCGCCTGGGCCTGGTCCTGGCCGAGATCGGCCGCGCCAACAACGTCCAGGTCACCGACCAGGAGCTGGGCGAGGCCATGCGCCAGGAAGCCATGAAGTACGGGCCCCAGGCCCAGCAGGTCTTCGACCTGTTCCGCCAGAACCCCAACGCCCAGGCACAGCTGCGCGCGCCGATCTTCGAGGACAAGGTGGTCGACCTGATCGTCGAGAAGGCCAAGGTGAAGGACACCAAGGTCTCCAAGGACGAGCTGATGAAGGACGACGACCTTCCGGCCGGCTACGGGGACTGAGTTTCCTTGGATGTCATCCCGAAGCCGCGGAGCGGCTGTCCGGGACCCATAAGCGCATGATGCGCCAAAAAGGGCTCGGCCACGTGGCTGAGCCCTTTTTCGTTCTGCTGAGTCCATGAATCCCGGTCTTCGCGTGCCGCGAAACCGGGATGACACCCTCAGAGGTTCAGAGCCCCCGAAGGTGCTGCAGCAGCTCGGTGTTCTCCACGCGGGCGCGGCGTTCGTTGATTTCCTGGAACAGGGTCGGCGCGCCCAGGTCCTCGTCGAGCGGGGCGGGCGAATAGGGCAGGGACTCTTGCACTGCGGCTTCGCTGAATGGCTCCATGGCCTTCTCCCAATCCCCGCCATCCGCCGGTTGGCGGACCCACGAGGCTCCCGTCGTTAAGTTACCATTAGGAAATCCGGACGCCCGCCAGAAAAGCTGGCGGCGCGCTCACGTTCGCTTGAGGCGCCCCTAGGGAAAACGCCCGCCAAGCTCACGCCCGAAAAGGCAGATTTCTCGCGTGGATCGCGCATGTCCCGCCTGAAATTACCGAACGCCGATCAGGAATGGGCTTGGCTTGACCGGGCAACGGGGCCTAACCTGACGCAATAACGCCGCGTTGTGACGGCCAAAGCCCCTCCTGAGCCGAAGCGCTCCGCGCCTGACCCAGGTCCGACTTGCCGCCGCGAGAGTAGAGCGTCGCGGGAAGGGACCTGAAGCCGTTGCAACGTACCAGCGCGTGGACTCCCGACTACTTCCATAAGGTCGTCGATTGCCAGTACGCCTGTCCGGCCCACACGCCGGTGCCGGAGTACATCCGCCTGATCGCGGAGGGCCGCTACTCCGACGCCTACATGATCAACTGGCAGTCCAATGTCTTCCCGGGCGTGCTCGGGCGGACCTGCGACCGCCCCTGTGAACCCGCCTGCCGGCGAGGACGCGTCGAGGAGGAGCCGGTCGCCATCTGCCGGCTGAAGAGGGTCGCAGCCGACAACAAGGACGACGTCTCCGCCCGCATGCCCGCGCCGGCGGCGAAGAACGGCAAGCGGGTGGCCATGGTGGGGGCCGGACCCGCCTCGCTGACGGTGGCCCGCGATCTCGCGCCCCTCGGCTACGACATCACCATCTTCGACGGCGACGCCAAGGCGGGCGGCATGATCCGCAGCCAGATCCCGCGCTTCCGCCTGCCCGAGAGCGTGATCGACGAGGAGGTGGGCTACATCACCGGCCTCGGCATGACGCTTCGCCTGGGCGAGCGGATCGGCAGCCTGAAGACGCTGTTGGCCGAGGGCTATGACGCGGTCTTCGTGGGCTCCGGCGCGCCCCGCGGCCGCGAGCTGGACCTGCCGGGCCGCCAGGCCGCGGCGGCCAACATCCACATCGGCATCGACTGGCTCTCCAGCGTCTCCTTCGGCCACGTCGACAAGATCGGCCGGCGCGTGATCGTGCTGGGCGGCGGCAACACGGCCATGGACTGCTGCCGCACCTCGCGCCGGCTGGGCGGCGAGGACGTCAAGGTGATCGTCCGCTCCGGCTACGAGGAGATGAAGGCCAGCCCCTGGGAGAAGGAAGACGCCGTCCACGAGGACATCCCGATCATCAATTTCCGGGTGCCCAAGGAATTCACCCATGCGGACGGCCGGCTGACCGGCGTGCTCTTCGAGGTCGTGGAGGCCCAGTACGACGACAAGGGCCGCCGCCGGCTCACGCCCTCCGGCGCGCCGGACGAGCACTATGAATGCGACGACGTGCTGGTGGCCGTGGGCCAGGAGAACGCATTCCCCTGGATCGAGCGCGACCTTGGCCTGGAGTTCGACGAGTGGGACGTGCCCAAGGTCGATCCGATCACCATGCGCGGCGGCATCCCCAACGTCTTCTTCGGCGGCGACGCGGCCTTCGGGCCGAAGAACATCATCTGGGCGGTGGCCCATGGCCATGACGCGGCGGTCTCGATCCACAAGTTCTGCTGCGGAGAGGACGTCGCCGACCGCCCGCCGCCGGAGTTCTCGCTCATCAGCCAGAAGATGGGCATCCATGAGTGGAGCTACGACAACGACATCGCCAACGACCGCCGCTACCGCGTGCCGCTGCGCGACAAGGCCGTGGCGCTGAAGGACGTGAAGATGGAGGTCGAGCTCGGCTTCGACCGCGAGACCGGCTACCGCGAGGCCGAGCGCTGCCTGAACTGCGACGTCCAGACAGTGTTCGCCGACAACCTGTGCATCGAGTGCGACGCCTGCGTCGACATCTGCCCGGTGGACTGCATCACCTTCACTCAGGAACGCGATGAGCCGGACCTGCGCCAGCACCTGAAGGCGCCGGCGCTAAACCTCGACCAGCCGCTCTACGTCTCCGGCGCGCTGCCCACGGGCCGCGTCATGGTCAAGGACGAGGATGTCTGCCTGCACTGCGGCCTCTGCGCCGAGCGCTGTCCCACCGGCGCCTGGGACATGCAGCGCTTCACCTTGGAAATGACCCATGCGGGGGGTGCATGCCAATCTCGGTGAAAACGGGTTCGACGAGTTCCGGTGCGGTGACGATCAACGACTTCGTGGTCAAGTTCGCCAATGTGAACGGCTCCGGCTCGGCCAGCGCCAACGGCATGTTCGCCAAGTCGATCCTGCGCTGCGGCGTGCCGGTGGCGGCGCGCAACATCTTCCCCTCCAACATCCAGGGCCTGCCGACCTGGTTCGAGGTGCGGGTGACCGAGGCCGGCCACCTGGGCCGCCGCGGCGGGGTCGACCTGATGGTCGCCATGAACCCGCAGACCTGGGACCGCGACGTGGCCGAGATCGAGGCCGGCGGCTTCCTGTTCTACGATTCCACCAAGCCGCTGCCGCCCAGCAAGTTCCGCGACGACGTGACCGTCATCGGCGTGCCGCTGACGGCCATGTGCAACGAACGCTACCAGCTGCCCCGCGAGCGCCAGCTGTTCAAGAACGTGGTCTATCTCGGCGCGCTGGCGGCGCTGCTGGGCGTCGAGCCGGCGGTGGTCGAGACCATCCTCGCCGAGCAGTTCGCCGGCCGCCAGAAGCTGATCGACGCCAATATCGAGGCCCTGCACATGGGCGTGGGCTACGTCCACGAGCACCTGGCGCCGATCCGGCTGCAGGTCCGGAAGGCCGACAAGGTCGGCGACCGCATCTACGTCGAGGGCAACTCGGCCGCGGCGCTCGGCGCTGTCTATGGCGGCGCCACGGTCTGCGCTTGGTATCCGATCACGCCGTCCACCTCGCTGGCGGAGGCCTTCACCGGCTATTGCGAGGATCTGCGCACCGATCCGGACGGCAAGGCGCGCTACGCCATCGTCCAGGCCGAGGACGAGATCGCCTCCATCGGCATCGTGGTGGGCGCGGGCTGGAACGGCGCCAGGGCCTTCACCTGCACCTCCGGGCCCGGTGTCTCGCTGATGACCGAATTCATCGGCCTCAGCTATTTCGCAGAGATCCCGGCGGTGATCTTCGACGTGCAGCGCGGCGGGCCCTCCACCGGCATGCCGACCCGCACGCAACAGGCCGACCTGCTGGGCGCGGCCTACGCCAGCCACGGCGACACCAAGCACCCGTTGCTGCTGCCCGCCGACCCGGGCGAGTGCTTCGAGATGGGCGCGCTGGCCTTCGATCTCTCCGACCGCCTGCAGACCACGGTCTTCGTCATGCTCGACCTCGACATCGGCATGAACGAGTGGCTGACCAAGCCCTTCGCCTGGGACGACAGCCACAATCTTGACCGCGGCAAGGTGATGACGGCGGAGATGCTGGAGGCGGGCGCCGACTTCGGCCGCTACAAGGACGTCGACAGCGACGGTATCCCGTTCCGCACCTATCCCGGCGTGCACCCGTCCAAGGGCGCCTATTTCACCCGCGGCACCTCGCGCAATCCCTACGCCCGCTATTCGGAGGAGGGCGCGGTTTACGTCGACAACATGCAGCGCCTGTTGCGCAAGTTCGAGAGCGCCAAGGCCCTTATGCCGAAGCCGGTCCGCCAGGACGCCAAGCGCAAGACGACAGACGGCGTGCTCTACTTCGGCTCGACCACGCCCTCGATGCTGGAGGCGCTGGAGATGCTGGAAGGCCACGGCCGCCACCTCGACGCCATGCGCCTGCGCGGCTTCCCGTTCAGCGACGAGGTCTACGACTTCGTGGCGGCGCACGAGCGGGTGTTCGTGGTCGAGCAGAACCGCGACGGCCAACTCAGGACCCTCCTGATGAACGAGGGCGAGATCGACCCGGCCAAGCTGGTGCCGGTGCTGCACTATGACGGGACGCCGATCACCGCGCGGTTCATCGCCGGCGAGATTGGCCAGCTCCTGGCGCTCGGCCAGATCGAAGCGGCGGAATAGGGGCGGCGGCATGACCTACATCCTCAAGCCCCAGCTGCACCACCCCAAGCTGGCCACCAACAATCTGGGCTTCACGCGGCGCGACTACGAGGGCTCGGTCTCGACCCTCTGCGCCGGTTGCGGCCATGACTCGATCTCCTCGGCGATCATCCAGGCGGTGTTCGAGCTGGAGTTGCCGCCGCACCGCATCGCCAAGCTCTCCGGCATCGGCTGTTCGTCCAAGACCCCGGACTATTTCCTGGGTGCGAGCCACGGCTTCAACACCGTCCACGGCCGCATGCCCTCCGTTCTGACCGGCGCAAATCTCGCCAACAAGGATCTGATTTACCTAGGTGTTTCCGGTGACGGCGATAGCGCCTCGATCGGTCTTGGCCAGTTCGCCCACGCGGTGCGGCGCGGCGTCAACATGCTCTATATCGTCGAGAACAACGGGGTCTACGGCCTGACCAAGGGCCAGTTCTCGGCCACCTCCGACAAGGGCTCGAAGTCCAAGAAGGGCGTGGTGAACCACGACGCCGGGATCGACCTGGTCGGCATGGCCCTGCAACTCGGCGCCACCTACGTCGGCCGCTCGTTCAGCGGCGACAAGGACCAGCTGGTCCCGCTGATCAAGGCGGGCCTGGCGCACAAGGGCGCGGCCTTCATCGACGTCATCAGCCCCTGCGTGCAGTTCAACAACCACGTCGGCTCGACCAAGAGCTTCGACTACGTGCGCGAGCACAACGAGGCGGTGAACCGGCTGGACATGATCCCGGCCCGCAGCCCCATCCACGTGGACTACGCCCCGGGCGAGACGGTGACGGTCACCCAGCACGACGGCTCGGTGCTGTCGCTGCACAAGCTGGCGGAGCTTTACGATCCGTCCGATCGCGCCCAGGCGCTCGGCTTCCTGCAGTCGCGCCAGGCCAGGGGCGAGATCGTCACCGGCCTGCTCTACGTCGACCCCGAGGCTGGCGACCTCCATGACGCCCTCGACACCGTGGCGACCCCCCTGAACGAACTGGGCCAGGCCGATCTGGTCCCAGGCTCGGCGGCGCTCGCCAGGATCAACGCCGAGCTCAGGTAGCCAACCGAGCGGAGTGGGGTAGCTTGTTCGTTGACCTGACGCGGCGCGGCGCCTAAGACCCTCCCACTCTTTGGGGAGTAGCCGGCCTCGCGTATCAGAGGCGCCTGCGTCAACACACTCGGCTCAAGTCTCTTAGGAGATGACGGCCGTGGCGCGGGCAGTCCGTCCGACTTGGCGAGACCATAGGGTTCGGCGTTCGCACCAGGGTTGGGCGAGGGCGCCGATCCCTTGGCTCGTGCGCCTGGCCCCCCGAGATGACCGCCTCCGATGACCAGCTTGCCTGTCGTGACCGCCCTGCTGCTGGGCTCGGCCGTGGTGATCTACCTCGCCTGCGAGGTCTTCGTGAACGGCGTCGAGTGGGTCGGCCGCCGGCTCGCCGTGGGCGAGCAGGCGACGGGCTCGATCCTGGCGGCGTTCGGCACGGCCTTGCCGGAGAGCGTGGTCACCTTCGTGGCCGTGGTGTTCGGGGCGAGCGCGGCGCAGAAGCAGATCGGGGTCGGCGCGGCGCTGGGCGGGCCGTTGGTGCTCTCGACCATCGCCTACGCCACCGTGGGCGTGGTGCTGATCTGCTGCCGCGCCCGGTTGCCCAAGACCGAGGCCTGCCGCGGCGACTTCCTGGCGCTCAGCCGCGACCAGGGCTGGTTCCTGCTGATCTTCGCCGCGAAGATCGCCCTCGGCCTTGTGGCGTTCGCCGTGAAGCCCTGGCTGGGCTTCCTCTTCCTGGCGGCCTACGGCGCCTACTTCTGGAAGGAGATGCGCGGCCCCAGCGACATCGAGGCGGAAGAGCTCGAGCCGCTGAAGCTGATGCCGCGCAGGCCCGAACCGCCCACCTGGGCCGCGGTGGTCCAGACCCTGGCGGCGCTCGCGGTGATCTTCGCCGCGAGCGAGCTCTTCGTGAAGCAGCTCGGCATCCTGGGCCCCGCGCTCGGCATGAAGCCGCAGCTCCTGGCCCTGCTGCTCAGCCCCATCGCCACGGAACTGCCGGAGACGCTGAACGCCATCATCTGGGTGCGTCAGGGCAAGTATCGGCTGGCGCTGGCCAACATCTCCGGCGCCATGATGATCCAGGCCACCGTGCCCACGGCCTTCGGCCTCTTCTTCACGCCCTGGATCCTCGACCCGGCCCTGCTGGTGGGCGCCGGCGTCACGGCGCTGGCGATCGTCGCCATGTTTGTCGCCTTCCGCCGCGGCTTTATCAGCCGAGCCTTCCTGGCGTCGATGGCGGGGTTCTACGGCCTGTTCGCGGTGCTGGTGATTGCGCTGAAGCTCTTCTAGGCGCTCACTGGCCGAGGATGCGAGCCTCCCGCACATAGCCGAAGCCGCCCGCGCCCGACCAGGCGCGTCCGTCGGGATAGCGCAGCTCTATCCCGGCGAGATCGGTCTCGTCCGCCAGGCGCACGTTGACGCCCATCTGGACGTTTCCGAACTTCGAGACAGCGCTTGGGGTCAGGACGAAGTGGGTCGTGGCGCCGCAATTCGGGCAGAAGTGGACTTCAGCGGCCGGGTGTTCCTTGTCTTCCCGGCTAAATCCCTTCGTGGCGCCTTCGACGACCACGTCGGCGGGATGGAAATAGGCCCAGCGGGCGCCCGACCCGCTGCACAGGGTGCAGTTGCACTCGTGGACGAAGCCGGGCCGCTTCGAGGTTTCGACGCGGACCCGGCCGCAGACGCAGGAGAGCTTCAGCATCCGCGCCTCAGGCCGCCGCCAGCTCGCCGACCACAAAGGCGTCCTCGCCGTCCCGGACCAGGCCTTCCAGCACCTCCGGCAGGTCGTGCGGGTCGACGATCAGCATCAGGCCGACGCCGCAGTTGAAGGTGCGGCGCATCTCCAGCTCCGGCACGCCGCCCGTCTCCTGTATCCAGCCGAATACCGGCGGCGGGACCCAAGCGTTCCAGTCGAAGCGGGCGACGAGGCCCTCGGCGATCGCGCGCGGCGGATTCTCGATCAGGCCGCCGCCGGTGATGTGCGCCAGGCCCTCGATGCGGCCGGCCTTCAGGTGCTTCAGCACGGTCTTCACATAGATGCGGGTGGGCGCGAGCAGGGCCTGGGCGAGGGTCTTGCCGTCTTCTTCGAACGGCGCGGGCGCGTCCCAGGCGAGGCCCGAGCGCTCGACGATGCGGCGCACCAGGGAATAGCCATTGGAATGCGGGCCGGAGGAGCCCAGGCCGATCAGGATGTCGCCGGGCTTCTGGGCGTCCAGGCGGGGCAGCACCTTGTCGCGGTCCACCGCGCCGACGCAGAAGCCCGCCATGTCGTAGTCGCCCTCGGCGTACATGCCCGGCATCTCGGCCGTCTCGCCGCCCACCAGGGCGCAGCCCGCTTGGCGGCAACCCTCGGCGATGCCGGCCACCACGGCGGCGGCCGCCTCCACGTCCAGCTTGCCGGTGGCGTAGTAGTCCAGGAACATCAGCGGCTCGGCGCCCTGGGCCAGCAGGTCGTTGACGCACATGGCCACCAGGTCAATCCCCACCGTGTCGTGGATCCCGGTCTCGATCGCCACCTTCAGCTTGGTGCCGACCCCGTCGGTGGTGGTGACCAGGAGCGGATCGTCATAGCCGGCGGCCTTCAGGTCGAAGAGCGCGCCGAAGCCGCCCAGCGAGGCTTCCGCCCCGGCGCGGCGGGTCGATTTGGCCAGCGGCTTGATGCGCTCCACCAGGGCGTTTCCGGCGTCGATATCGACGCCGGCCTGGGCGTAGGTGAGGCCATTGGGCCGGTCGGACATCTGGAGGCCTTCGAGAGAAATGCACGGCGCGAGCAACGCGGACTTGCAGACTCGCCGCTTCGCGGGGCTATAGCTAGTCGATGACGCCGATTACGACCACCGCGGAACTGGCGGTGTTTTGCGACAAGCTCAAGGGCCAGCCGTTCGTCGCCGTGGACACCGAGTTCATGCGCGAGACCACCTACTGGCCCAAGCTGTGCCTGATCCAGGCCGCCGCCGGCAATGGCGCCGAGGCCTGCATCGATCCCCTGAGCGAGGATATCGACCTGGAGCCATTCCTGGCGATCCTGCGCGACGAGACGATCCTGAAGGTGTTCCACGCCGCACGGCAGGACGTGGAGATCTTCAACAACCTCGAGGCCATGCCGCGGCCGCTGTTCGACACCCAGGTGGCCGGCATGGCCGCGGGCTTCGGCGAGCAGATCGCCTACGACGCCCTGGTGCGCCAGATGCTGAAGATCGAGCTCGACAAGTCCTCGCGCTTCACCGACTGGGCCCGCCGGCCGCTGTCGGACAACCAGCTCACCTACGCGCTCGCCGACGTGACCCACCTGGCCAAGCTCTATCCCATGCTGCGCGAGCGGCTGGAGGGCGAGGGCCGCCTGGCCTGGGTCACCGACGAGATGACCAGCCTGACCGACCCCGCCGTCTACGACGTGGAGCCGGAGAACGCCTGGAAGCGGCTGCGGCCGCGCCGGCACACGGCCAAATACCTGGCGGTCTACAAGGCGGTCGCCGCGTGGCGCGAGCGCACCGCCCAGACCCGCGACCAGCCGCGCGGCCGCATCCTCAAGGACGAGGCGATCGACGAGGTCGCGACCCAGGCGCCCACCGACGCCGATCAGCTCGACCGACTGCGTTCGGTGCCCAAGGGCTTCTCCGGCTCGCGCTTCGGGCCCGACCTCCTGACCGCGATCCGCGAGGCGCTGAAGGACCCGGAGGCCTACGCCCCGGTGATCGAGCGCAGCCGCACCCCGCCATCGCCCGCCGCCGGCGCGGTGGTCGAACTGCTCAAGGTGCTGTTGAAGGCGCGGGCGGAGGAGGCCGGCGTGGCCTCCAAGCTGATTGCCACCGTCTCCGACCTGGAGCAGATCGCCAACGAGGATGACGCCGACAACGCAGCCCTGAAGGGCTGGCGGCGCGAGGCGTTCGGGGAGGATGCGCTCAAGCTGAAGCGCGGCGAGCTCGCCCTGGTGCTGGACGGCGCCCGGGTGCGGGTCGTCGAGGTCCGGCGCGCGCCCAAGGCCGCCGCCAACGGCTGAGTCCGGGCTTTCCCCGCAGTGGCCTGAGGATAAGCGCAAAGCTCTGATCTAACGGGCTATTCGAACTCCGTCCTGCGGTTCTCCACAGGCCGTCCACCGGGCGTCCGGAACTCCGCCCACAGCCGGCGTCGGGGCGCCCGTTGCGCCCGATCCGGATCGTTGCAACTCTCCACTTGCCAAGAGGGACTGCGGCGCGGCGGACCGGGCGACCGGGCCGAAAGCGGGCGGAAGGCTTCCGGGGTCACGAAGGATCAGGGGCGACCCAGATCCTTACGAGCTCAGGGGGACACCGAGGCCGGATCGAAGCCCAGCTGGGGCGACCCAGTAAAGCCGAGACCCTCCTCGACCTTGAAGGCTCAGGTCCCCCAACGGATCTGGTTCAGAGGGCGGTGTTCCGGGAAACCGGGGCGCCGCCCTCTTGCTATGCGCCATCTTCCTCTCCCTCTCGCGTCGCGGGGGAGAGGAGATGCTAGGTGAGCCCCACCTCACTCCTGTCCGCCTCGTTGAGCAGCGGCTCTTTCGCCAGGTAGCGGCGCAGGTTCTCCAGGAACAGATTGTCGCCGCGGTCCAGGTTTCCGTCGCCGGAGTTGGAGGTGTGGGCGGTGACCCGCACCTTCGGATGGTCCCAGAACCAGGCGTCGGCGGGCAGGGGCTCGGTCTGGAAGACGTCCAGCACCGCATGGCCCGGCTGGTCGCGGTCGAGCCCGGCCTTCAGCGCATCCTCGTCCACCAGGCCGCCGCGGCCGATGTTGATCAGCACCGCGCCCGGTTTCATGGCCCGGAAGAAGTGCTCGTCGCACATGCCGCGCGTCTCGTCGTTCAGCGCCAGCGCCAGCACGACCACGTCGGCGTCCGGCAGCGCCGAACCGATCTCCTTCAGCGTGATGACCTTATCGACGAGGTCTCCTTCGGCCGCCGGGCTGCGGCGCACCACGGTCAGGTGGACGCCGAACGGCTTGATGCGCTTGGCGATCTCGTGGCCGATGTTGCCGAAGCCGGCCATCAGCCAGCGGGTCCGGGCGACCTCGTGATAGGGCGTGGACTTCCACTCGCGCCTGGCCTGCAGGGCGGCGGCCTCGGCGATGGGGACCTGCAGGCTGAGCGCGTGGGCGACCACATATTCGGCGATCGGGGTCGCCTGAGCGCTGGATTTCGAGATCCGCACGCCCTTTTCCATGATCGAGCGGAACATCGGGTTGTCGATGCCGGCGGCCATGATCTGGGTCCAGCGCGGGGCGTCGGTCTTCATCAGCCGCCCGAACAGCTGGCCCAGCGTCCCGGAGGCGTAGGAATCCAGGCTGAGCCAGACCACCTCCGGGTCGATGTCCTCGGCGGCGATGGACCGGCCGTCCAGCTCGTAGGCGTCCTTGTCGACCGCGGTGACCACCTGGGCGTCCGGCGCGACCTTGGCCAGGCGCTCGGCGACGCGGCCGTGGGCCGCCTTGGTCATCAGGATCTGCATGGGCTCACCCGAGTTCGAGTTTCAGCTTCAGGGCCGAGGCCAGGGTCTGGGCCCGCTTGGCGGTCTGCTCGCCCAGCAGCATGTCCTCCCAGCCGGTGGCGGCGGTCAGCGCCACCTTGTCACCCTGGATGCTGAGGGACGACTTTTCCAGCAGCCTGGGATTGCGGCCGGATAGGTCGCAGGCCAGCCGGATGGCGGCGCCGAGCGCGCGGGCGCGCTGGCGGCGGTCCGCGCCGATCACCCGGGCCACGGCTTCGGCCTCCGGCGGCGTGGTGGCCGAGGTATGACGAGCGAAGGCGACGCTGGCCAGATAGGCGCGCTCGGCATGGCTCATGCCGGCGATGGGCGCCCGCAGCACCTGCTCGAAGGCCAGGTCCGCGCGGTGGTCGGGGTGCAGGCGCACGCCCAGGTCGGCCAGCCGGCAGGCGGCGGCCAGTAGGACCGCGTCGCGCCCGGCGAACACCGGGGTCAGCTTCTCGAAGGCTGGGGTCAGCCAGGCCTCCAGCGCGCCGCCCAGCTCGGAGGGGACGCCGCGGGCGGCGGTCAGGGCCTCGCAACCCTCGATCAGCGGGTCGCGTTCGCGCACCTCCGGCGCCATGGCGTCGAGCAGCATGCCTTCGCGAACCCCGAAGGCCGAGATGGTGATCCGCTCGAAGCCCAGGCGCTCGATCAGCGCCTCCAGCACCACGGCGGAGTAGGGCAGGGTCTCGATCCGCTTCTTGGACAGCCCCTGCATGCGCTCCAGCGAGGCGCGCGACTGCCGGCCGATCAGCCGCGAGACGCTGAGCGCGTCGGCCCGGCTCATCTCGTACTGGTGGGCGACGTGCAGAGGATAGTCGATCAGCTCCATCTGGAAGAGCGCCAGGTTGCGCCAGGCGCCGCCGACCGCATGGAAATGCTTGGTGGAAAAGCGCTCCACGTGGGGCGCGATGGCCGCGTCGACCAGCCGGCGCGTACGCTCGGCGTCCAGCGGCCGCGGCGCGCCGAGCGCGAAGGGTCCAAGCGGCAGGGTCGCCCCGTCGTCGGCGCCGCCGAGGCCGCCCAGCTTCACCAGCTCCAGGCTGGAGCCGCCCAGGTCGCCCACCACGCCCTCGGCGTCCGGTTGGCCGGCGATCACGCCCAGGGCGGCGTAACGGGCCTCCTCGTCGCCGGTGAGGGTGCGCACGACAAGGCCGGTCTCTTCGCGCACCCGCTTCAGGAAGGCCGGGCCGTCGGCGGCCTCGCGCACCGCGGCGGTGGCCGCGGCGGTGACGTCCTCGGCGCGCCAGCCGTCCAGCACCGCGCGGAAGCGTCGGATGGCGGTGAGCGCGATCTCCACGCCCTCGGGCGACAGCCGCCCCGTCGACGGCAGGTCGCGGCCCAGGCCCGCCAGGGCCTTCTCGTTGTAGACGGTCCAGATGGCGCGCCCGTCCAGCCGGTAGATCACCAGGCGGACCGAGTTCGAACCGACGTCGATGACGGCGGCCTGACGGGACTCCGGCCTGCTATCCCCGCGAGGCCACATGATCGATCGCGCGCGGCATGTCCTTCACCTTCTGCCCTCTACCCGAAAGGCTGGGGTTGGTCATGAAATACTCGTGCGCGGAAAAGGCGCCGGGGTGATCCCAGGAGGGATCGCGGGTGAAGTGGCCGTCGGAGTCGAGGATCCAACTCTGGGCCTCGTCCTTCAGGTTGGCCAGCATGATCTGCTGCAGCACCTGCTGGTGCACCGTCGGGTTCTCCACCGGCGTCAGGGCCTCGACGCGGCGGTCCAGGTTGCGCGGCATCCAGTCGGCGGAGGAGATGAACACCCGGGCCTCCGACGAGGGCAGGGGCGCGCCGTTGGCGAAGGCGGAGATGCGGCCATGCTCCAGGAAGCGGCCGACGATCGACTTCACCCGGATATTCTCCGACAGGCCTTTGATGCCCGGGCGCAGGCAGCAGATGCCGCGCACGACCAGGTCGATCTCCACGCCGGCTTGGCTGGCGGCGTAGAGGGCGTCGATGATCTGGGGGTCGACCAGCGAGTTCATCTTGGCCCAGATGCCCGACGGCTTGCCCTCGGCGCGGTTCAGCACCTCGCGGGCGATGTGGTCGAGGAGGTCGCGCTTCATGGTGATCGGCGAGAAGGAGAGCTTCTCCAGGCCGCCCTCCGGCTGGGCGTAGCCGGTGACGAAGTTGAACAGCCGCGTGGAGTCGCGGCCCAGCGCCGGGTCGGTCGTGAACAGGGACAGGTCCGTATAGAAGCGCGCGGTGATCGGGTGGTAGTTGCCGGTGCCGAAGTGGCAGTAGGTGCGCAGCACGTCGCCCTCGCGCCGCACCACGGTGGAGAGCTTGGCGTGGGTCTTGTACTCCACGAAGCCGAAGACCACGTGGACGCCCGCCCGCTCGAGGTCGCGGGCCCACTTCATGTTCGCCGCCTCGTCGAAGCGGGCCTTGATCTCGATCACCGCGGTGACGTTCTTGCCGGCGTCGGCGGCTTCGATCAGGGCCGCGACGATCGGGCTGTCGTGGCTGGTGCGGTAGAGGGTTTGCTTGATCGCCAGCACGTTGGGGTCCCGCGCGGCCTGGCGCAGGAACTGCACCACCACATCGAAGCTTTCGAACGGGTGGTGGACCAGGATGTCCTTCTCGCCGATGGCCGCGAAGCAGTCGCCGCCGTGGTCGCGGATGCGCTCGGGGAAGCGCGGCTCGAAGGGCTTGAACTTCAGGTCCGGCCGGTCGGCGGGGATCAGCTGGCTCAGCTCGTCCAGGCCCAGGAGGCCGTCGATCTGGATGATGTCCTGCGGTTCGGCGTGCAGGCTGGAGGTGATGAAGCCTTGCAGCTCCTCGGGCATGGAGGCGTCGATCTCCACACGCACGACGCTGCCCAGGCGGCGCTGCTTCAGCGCCAGTTCGAACTCGCGAACCAGGTCCTCGGCCTCTTCCTCGATTTCCACGTCGGAGTCGCGGATCACCCGGAAAACGCCCTGCGCCTGCACCTCGCAGCCGGGGAACAGGTGGTCGAGGAACAGACTGACCAGCGCCTCCAGGGTCACGAAGCGCCGCTCGACCTTGCGCCGGCCGGTGCGGTGAACCGGCAGCTCCCAGAAGCGGGCCACCTGGGCCGGGATCGGCGTCAGCGCGTAGAGCACGCGGTTGTCGGCCAGCCGGCGCAGCTTCAGCACCAGCGAGAAGGCCAGGTTCGGAATGAACGGGAACGGGTGCGCGGGGTCGATCGCCAGCGGCGTCATCACCGGGAACACCTGCGAGACGAAGGGCTCCTCCAGGGCGTCCAGCTCGGCGTTGGTCACGTCGCCGGCCGCCACCACCCGCAGGCCTTCCCCGGTCAGCTCCGAGCAGAGCTCGCGCCAGCGGGTCTGCTGGTCACCCATCAGGTCGGCTGCCTCGGCGTTGACCCGCTCCAGCTGCTCAACGGGCGTCAGGCCGTCCTGGCTCACCGTGCGCACGCCTTCGCGCACCTGCGCCTTCAGGCCGGCCACGCGGACCATGTAGAATTCATCGAGGTTGTTGGCGCTGATCGCCAGGAAGCGCAGCCGCTCCAGCAGCGGGTGGCGCGGGTTCTTGCTCTCGGCCAGCACCCGGCGGTTGAAGGCCAGCCACGACAGCTCGCGGTTGAAGAAGCGCGACGGCGAGGCCGCCAGGTCCTCGTCCCAGGTCAGGACGTCGGTCTCGCCCGCGGGAGTCTCGACCTTGACGGGCTCGGCGGCGGCGATGGTCTCGGCTTGGCTCATCTCGTCGTCTCCGCGTCCGATGAGGGTCGAGATGTCTCTTGGCCCGCGCATGTGACGGCTTCAAGTCATCCCTCGAAAAGGTCAAGATTCTCGATATCGTCTTCCAGGATCTCGCGGGCCAGGACGCGCGATACCGGCCGCATCATCCCGTCCTCTGTCTCGTCGAGCCGCCGCACGATCTCCTGGGCGCCGGGAATCGACCGCTCCATGCGGCGCAGCAGGTAGGGATAGACGTCGTCGTGTGGGCGGATATTCCGTTCACGGAAGAACTTCCGTAGGACGCCGCCCAGGACCTCGTCGTCGGGGGCGGCGATCTCGGCCGCCATCAGGGCGTTCAGCCGCGAGCGCAGGTCGGGCAGCTCCGCCGTCCAGGCGGCGGGCGCCGTCCGCGCGGTGAGCAAGAGGCTCGCGCCGTCCCGAGCGGCCTGGTTGATCAGGTGGAACAAGGCCTCGGCGTCGACGCCGCGGTCAATGTCCTCCAGCAGGGCCGCGCGGCCCGCGGCGGCGGCCACGTCCGGCTGGGCGCGATCGAGGACCACGGCCTCGGCCGACGCCGCCCAGGCCTGCGCCAGGTGGCTCTTGCCGCAGCCTTCCGGGCCGAACAGCGTGAGCGTCCCGCCCGGCCAGCGCGGCCAGGCGTCGAGCGCCGCCAGCGCCTGGGCGTTGGATGCGCCGCGGATGAAGGCGTCGCGGGTAGGGGCGGTGGGCCTGCGGAGGCTCAGCCGAAGCTGCCTGGCCATGTTGTGTCCGCTTGGGGTCCTAGAGCGCGTCGTTGGCCGCCCGCGCCGCCCCGCCGACCACCAGGGTCCAGCCTTCCGGCTTCAGCAGCTCGATGGGCGAAAAGCGGACCTTGTAGTCCATCTTCTCCGAGCCGCGCACCCAATAGCCCAGATAGACGTAGGGCAGGTTGGTCAGGCAGGCCTGGATCACGTGGTCGAGGATCACGAAGGAGCCCAGGCTGCGGCGGCCCTGAGTCGGGTCGTAGAAGCTGTAGACCAGCGACAGGCCGTCGTTCATCACGTCCACCAGGGCGCAGGCCACCAGCTCGCCCGGGCTGCGCCCGACGGGGCGCTTGCGGAACTCGATGATGTGGGTGCGGACGGCGGTGTCCTCGACCATGGCGACATAGTCCGGCCAGGTCATCTCGGCCATGCCGCCGTCGGCATGGCGGGTGGTGAGGTAACGGCGGAGCAGGTCGAACTGCTCCATGGTCGCCTCGGCCTCCACCAGGTGCCGCTCCAGGTCCTCGTTGCGGGCTATGGTCTTCCGCTCGGAGCGGGAGAAGACGTAGTCCGCCGCCGGGATCCGCGCCGAGACGCAGGCCGTGCAGGCTTCGCAGGCCGGGCGGTAGGCGATGTTCTGCGACCGGCGGAAGCCGACCTGGGTCAGGCTGTCGTTGACGCTGGCGCCGTCGGACAGCGGCAGGTGGGCGAACACCTTGCGTTCGAAGCGCTCCGGCAAATAGGGGCAAGGCGACGGCGCGGTCAGGAAGAACCTGAGCTGTCGGGACGGAAAGTGCTGCGTCACGGAATTGCCGTCGCCCTCATGCCGAGACCTCGATTAGGCGTCATGCCGCGCGCGGGCGCAAGAGTTGTTGCAGGCTCGTCACCCGGGCGGGACGAAGCGCCGCGGACGGCCGCCTTAGGGCCCCGCGCGGTCTGGCGGCAGCACGGGCGCCTCACGCAACAACACGATAGCGATGCGTCGGTTGCCGGGCAGGGTCGGGTCGTCCGGATAAAGCGGCTCTTTCGTGGCCTTGCCGCTCACCTGGTAGATGCGGTCCGGCTCGACGCCGGCCCCTTCTAGGATGCCGCGCGAGGCGTTGGCGCGGTTCTGCGACAGGGACCAGTCGCTGTCGGGCTGCCGGGCGGCGCCTGCGGTGGCGCTGGTGTGGCCGTAGATGCTGATCCGGTTGGGCAGCTGGTTGATCACCTTGGAGATCGCCCGCAGCAAGAGCTTGGCGCGGTCGTTGGGGACGGCGGTGCCCTGATTGAACATCGAGCGGCCTTCCTGGTCGACCAGCTGGATGCGCAGGCCTTCCGGGGTCTCGTCGACGATGATGTTCTTCGACAGCTCGGCCAGCTCCGGCATGTCCTGCAGCGCCTGGCGCAGGGACTGCTGGGCCGACTGGAAGGCGGCCTCTTCCTTCTTGGCCTCATCGGCCTTCGCCTGGTCGGCGGCGGACTTGGCCGCGTCCTTGGCCTTGCCGTTGTCGGGGTTCTTCACGTCGGGGCTGGCGTCCTGCACCACAGACTGCGAACCGTTCTGCTTGGTGCCATCGTCGCCCAGCGCCGTGCCGGCCAGGATGCCGCCGGCGCCGGAGGTGGTCTCTGAGACGCTGGCCGGGGCGAAGTAGTCGGCGATGCCGCGCTTCTGCTCGGGGCTCGTGGTGTTGATCAGCCACATCAGGAGGAAGAAGGCCATCATCGCGGTCACGAAGTCCGCATACGCCACCTTCCAAGCGCCGCCGTGGTGACCACCGCCGCCGCTCTTCTTGATCCGCTTGATGATGATCGGCCGTTCGCCGCTCACCGACATGGCCCGCCCCGGGTAAGACTGTTACGAGGGACTCACTTGCGCAGGCCCTCGTTAAGATGGCGTTGCGCGCACGGTTAAGGAGCAGGGTTACGATGAAGGTCGCGTTCGCCGGTCTCGGCGTGATGGGGTTCCCCATGGCGGGGCATCTGGCGAAGGCCGGCCACGAGATGGCCGTTTACAATCGCAGCCCGGAAAAGTCGGCGCGCTGGGTCGGGAGCCACGGCGGCAGGGCCGGGGCGACGGCGGCGGAGGCGGCCAAGGGCGCCCAGCTCTTCATCCTCTGCGTCGGCAACGACGGCGACGTGCGCCAGGTGGTGGCGGAAGCCTTGCCGGTTCTCGCCCCGGGCGCGGTGGTGGTCGACCACACCACGACCTCCGCCGTCGTGGCGCGCGAGATGGGGGCGCTGGCGGCCGAGGGCGGCCGGGCCTTCGTCGACGCCCCGGTCAGCGGCGGCCAGGCGGGCGCGGAAAACGGCCAGCTCACCATCATGTGCGGCGGGACGGACGAGGCCTTCGCCAAGGCCGAGCCGGTGATCGCCGCTTACGCCAAGGCCACCAAGCTGATGGGCGGCTCCGGCGCGGGCCAGCTCGCCAAGATGGTCAACCAGATCTGCATCGCCGGCGTCGTCCAGGGGCTCGCCGAGGGCCTGCATTTTGCGAAACGCGCCGGCCTCGACCCCCAGCTGGTCTACGACGCCATCTCCAAGGGCGCGGCCCAGTCCTGGCAGATGGACAACCGCTGGAAGACCATGACCGAGGGCAAGTTCGACTTCGGCTTCGCGGTCGACTGGATGCGGAAGGACCTGGGGTTGGTGCTGGACGAGGCGGGCCGCAACGGCGCGGCGCTCGACATGACCCGCATGGTCGACGGCTTCTACGCCGAGGTGCAGGCGCAAGGCGGCCGCCGCTGGGACACCTCCAGCCTGGTGGCGCGGCTGGAGAAACCCTAAATGCCGGTCCTCGAAACCGCCCGCTTGACGCTGAGCGAACTGGTCCCTGAGGACGCGCCCTTCATCCTGGAGCTGCTGCTGAGCCGCGGCTTCCGCGAGAACATCGGCGACCGCGGGGTCACGGACCTGGAAAGCGCCGGCGGCTACATCGACCGCGTCCGGAGCGGCTACGCGGCCAACGGCTTCGGCCTCTGGCGTTGCGATCTGACCGCGACCGGCAAGCCCACTGGCCTCTGCGGCCTGGTCAAGCGCGACGGCCTCGACCACCCGGATGTCGGCTACGCCTTCCTAGAGCGGTTCTGGGGGCAGGGCCTCGCCTCGGAGTCCGCCGCCGCCAGCCTGGCCTATGGCCGCGAGACGCTGGGCCTGCCGGTCATCGTCGCCATCACCACGGCGAAGAACCACGGCTCCATCGCCGTCCTGAAGAAGATTGGCCTGCGCGACGCCGGGACGATCCGCCTGCCGGGGAACGACTACGACAGCGCCTACTTCACCACGGCGCCGGAATGACCGTCGCCACCCGCCGGATCGCCGCCAACGGCTTCGACTTCGCCGTGGACGAGGCGGGCGAGGGCGACCGGCTGGCGCTATGCCTGCATGGCTTCCCGGAGAGCCGCTTCTCCTGGCGCTATCAGCTGCCGTTGCTGGCGGAGATGGGCTACCGCGTCTGGGCCCCCGACCTGCGTGGCTATGGCGAGACCGAGCCCAAGCCGCGCGAGGTCTCGGCCTACCTGATCGACCGGCTGATGGAGGACGTCGCCGCCCTTATTGACGCCAGCGGGGCGAAGTCCATCACCTTGATCGGCCACGACTGGGGCGCGGGCGTCGCCTGGGCCTTCGCCGCCAACCGGGTGCGTCCGCTAGAGCGGCTGGTGATCATGAACGTCCCGCATCCGGCGATCATGGCGACGCAGCTCCGCCGGAATTGGGCGCAGCTGACGAAGTCCTGGTACATGTTCTTCTTTCAGCTTCCCGGCCTGCCGGAATGGGGCGCGACCGCCAACGACGGGCGCGCGATCCGCCGCGCCTTCCACGGCATGGCCATCGACAAGTCGAACTTCACGCCGGACGTGCTGGACCGCTACGCCGCGGACGCTCAGCGACCGGGGGCCATGCGCGGCATGATCAACTGGTATCGCGCCGCCTTTCGCCTGGGCGGGAAGCTGCGCGGCCCCTGGCCGGTGATCGAGACGCCGACGCTGATGATCTGGGGCGAGGCGGACGCGGCGCTGGGCGTCGAGCTGCTCGACGGCACGGACGCCTACGTCCGCGACCTCACCATCCGCCGCCTGCCGAACGTTTCCCACTGGGTGCAGCAGGAGGCGCCGCAGACGGTGAACCCGATCCTCGCCGAATGGCTGGCGGCGCCCCGCGTCTGACCCTAGGTTCGCTCGCAGGCCGAGGCTGACATCGGCGCGGAGGACGAGCGATGGGACGCACCACCCGGGTTCTGGCGGACGGCATCTATTTCGGCGAAGCGCCGCGCTGGCATGACGGCCGCATGTGGTTCAGCGACTTCTACGCCCACGCCGTGAAGTCGGTGTCTCTGGCCGGCGATGTGCGCACGGAATTCGAGATCGACGACCAGCCCTCGGGCCTCGGCTGGCTGCCGGACGGCTCCATGCTGATCGTCTCTATGACCAGGCGCCAGGTTCTGCGCCGCACGGCGGACGGCCAGATGAGCGTGCATGCCGACCTGGGCCAGGTCGCCGGCTTCCATTGCAACGACATGGTCGTCGACGCGGCGGGCCGCGCCTATGTCGGCAACTTCGGCTTCGACCTTGACGCCGGCATCGCCGACCGCGGCGTCCCGGGCGTGCTGGCCGACCATCCGACCGCCAAGCTGGCCTGCGTCTCGCCCGATGGCGCGGTCACGGTCGCCGCCAGCGACATGAGTTTTCCCAACGGCACGGTTATCACCCCGGACGGCAAGACCCTGATCCTCGGTGAGACCCTGGCCGGTTGTCTGACAGCCTTCGATATCGCCGCCAACGGCGGCCTCTCGAATCGCCGGGTCTGGGCGACGCTCTCGCCCCGGATCCCGGACGGCATCGCGCTCGACGCCGACGGCGCCATCTGGGTCGCCAACCCTTTCGCGCCGGAGTGCCTGCGGGTCACGGAGGGCGGCGAGGTGCTGGAGGTCATCGACACCGCCGCGCCCTGCTACGCCTGCATGCTGGGCGGCGACGACGGCCGCACCCTCTTCATGTTCACCGCCTCGAGCTCGAACTCGCACCAGGCGGCGGCCTCGCCCAGCGGCGCGGTGCTGATCGCCACCGTCGAGAGCCCGCACGCGGGACGGCCCTAGACCGCGCCAAGCCCTCGTTGGCCCACCACCGGTCGGCAAGTTTCGCTGTCGTAATGGCTTGACCTGTGGCCGGTAAGGACTACCTGCCAAACGCTGCAGCTAACAAGATATCCCTATGAAACGCGTGTCGCCCGTGGGCGCGACTTAGGCCCGCCTCGATGTCACGCTTCTTCATAGACCACCCGATCTTCGCCTGGGTCATCGCCCTGGTCGTCATGCTGGCCGGGGTTTTCGCTGTCCGCAGCCTGCCGATCGCGCAGTACCCCAGCATCGCCCCGCCGGCGGTGACCATCGCGGCTACCTATCCCGGCGCCTCGGCGGAGACCCTGCAGACCTCCGTCACCCAGGTGATCGAGCAGCAGCTCAACGGCCTCGACGGGCTGCTCTATTTCTCGTCAAACAGCAGCTCCAGCGGCCAGGTCACCATCACCGCGACCTTCAAGGCCGGGACCAACCCCGACATCGCCCAGGTCCAGGTGCAGAACAAGGTCCAGGCGGCCACGCCGCTGCTGCCGCCGCAGGTGCAGCAGCTGGGCGTCACCGTGGCCAAGAGCCAGACCAACTTCCTCCTGATCGTGGCGCTCTCGGACCCGACCGAGCACTACACGAACTTCGACATCTCCGACTTCATGGTCAGCAACTTCCAGGACCCCCTGTCGCGGGTGAACGGGGTGGGCGCGATCCAGACCTTCGGCGCCCAGCACGCCATGCGGATCTGGCTCGATCCCTACAAGCTGAACAGCTTCCAACTGACGCCGGCCGATGTGCAGGCCGCCGTCCAGTCGCAGAACATCCAGGTCTCCGCCGGCCAGGTCGGCGGCCTGCCGACGGTCAAGGACCAGCAGCTGAACGCCACGGTCACCGCCCAGTCGCGGCTGACCACCGCCGAGGAGTTCCGCAAGATCGTCGTGCGCGGCGAGACCAACGGCGGCCTGGTGACCTTGGCCGACGTGGCGCGTGTCGAACTGGGCAGCGACAGCTACGATTCGATCAGCCGGCTGAACGGCCATCCCGCCGCCGGCGTCGCCGTCCAGCTCGCGCCCGGCGCTAACGCGCTGACCACCGCCGACGCGGTGAAGGCCCGCGCCACCGAGCTCGCGGCCAACCTGCCGCCAGGCCTGCAGCTGTCCTTCCCGGTGGACAACACCACCTTCGTGCGCATCTCGATCCAGGAGGTCATCAAGACCCTGGTCGAGGCCATGGTGCTGGTGACAGCGGTGCTGTTCATCTTCCTGCAGAACTGGCGCGCGACCCTGGTGCCGGCCATCGCCATTCCGGTCGTGCTGCTGGGCACCTTCGGGGTGCTGGAGATCCTCGGCTATTCGATCAACACGCTGACCCTGTTCGCCGTGGTCATCGTCATCGGCCTCTTGGTCGATGACGCCATTGTCGTGGTGGAGAACGTCGAGCGGCTGATGGACGAGGAGGGCCTCTCGCCCAAGGAGGCCTCCCGCAAATCCATGGACGAGATCACCGGCGCCCTGATCGGCATCGCCCTGGTGCTGATCGCGGTGCTGGCGCCCATGGGCTTCTTCGGCGGCTCGACGGGCGTCATCTACCGCCAGTTCTCGGTGACCATGGTCGCGGCCATCGTGCTCTCGGTCCTGGTGGCCCTGATCCTGACGCCGGCGCTCTGCGCGACCCTCCTGAAGCCGCGCAAGGGCCAGGCGGCCGAGCACGGCCCCTTCGGTTGGTTCAACCGGAACTTCGACCGCTCCCGCACCGCCTACGAACGCGCCGTCCAGGGGCTGATCGGCAGGCCGTTGTGGCCGCTCGTGGCCTATGGGGCGATCGTCGTTGTCATGGCGGTGCTGTTCGTCCGCATGCCCACGGGCTTCCTGCCAGAAGAAGACCAGGGTGCGATGTTCGTCCAGATCACGCTGCCGGTGGGCGCGGTGCAGACCCGCACCCTCGACGCCCTGAAGACCGTCGAGCATCACTTCCTGGTCGACGAGAAGGACAATGTCGCGGCCCTCTTCACCGTCGCCGGGTTCAACTTCGCGGGGTCGGGTCAGAACTCGGGCATCGGCTTCCTCAAGCTGAAGGGCTGGGACGTCCGCAAGGGCGCCGCCAACCGCGCACCCGGCATCGTGCAGCGCGCCATGCGGGTGTTCTCCAGCGTCCGCGACGCGCAGATCTTCGTGATCGTGCCGCCGGCGGTGCAGGAACTCGGCAACGCCACCGGCTTCGACCTGCAACTGGAGGACCGCGGCGGCCTCGACCACCAGGCCTTCCTGGCCGCCCGCAACCAGCTGCTCGGCATGGCCAAGGCCGACCCCGACATGGTGGCCGTGCGGCCCAACGGCCTGGAGGACAGCCCGCAGATCCACGTCGCCGTCGACACCGTTCGAGCCGCCGCCATGGGCGTCAACCAGAACGACATCAACACCACCCTGACCAGCATCTGGGGGGCGAACTACATCGGCGATTTCGTCGACAACAACCGCGTCAAGCACGTCTACCTGGAGGGCGACGCGCCCTATCGCACCAAGCCCAGCGACATCTTCGACTGGTACGTCCGCAACGCGGGCGGGACCATGGCCTCGTTCTCATCCTTCTCGACGGTCGATTGGATCTACGGCCCCTCGCAGCTGCAGCGCTACAACGGCGTCCCGTCCTTCGAGATCCAGGGCCAGGCGGCGCCCGGCAAGAGCTCCGGCGCGGCCATGTCGAAGATCGAGGCCATGGTGGCCAAGCTGCCGAAGGGCGTGAGCTCGGAGTGGACCGGCCTGTCGCTGCAGGAGCAGGCCGCCGGCGCCCAGGCGCCCTTGCTCTACGGCCTGTCGATCCTGGTGGTCTTCTTGTGCCTCTGCGCGCTCTACGAGAGTTGGTCGGTGCCGTTCGCGGTCGTCCTCGTGCTGCCGCTGGGGGTGGTCGGCGCCTTGCTCGCGGCCGGCCTGCGCGGGCTCTACAACGACATCTATTTCCAGGTCGGCCTGCTGACCACCATGGGGCTGGCGGCGAAAAACGCCATCCTGATCGTGGAGTTCGCGCTCGCCGGGCAGCAGCAGGGGATGAGCACCCTGGAGGCGGCGCTGCATGCCTCGCGTCAGCGCCTGCGGCCGATCCTGATGACCTCGCTCGCCTTCATGGCCGGGGTCTTCCCCCTGGCCATCTCGACCGGGGCTGGCGCGGGCAGCCAGAACGACATCGGCACCGGCGTGATCGGCGGCATGTTGTCGGCGACGGTGCTGGCGATCTTCTTCACGCCGCTGTTCTTCGTGCTGGTCTTCCGCTTCTTCCCCGCCAAGCCTCCGGAAGAGACCCCGCCCGACGCGGTCGAACCGGCGGCCTAAGCGCCCAGCATCCGGGCCGCCCGCGGGGCGAAATAGGTGATGACGCCCGCCGCGCCGGCGCGCTTGAAGCCACCCAGGCTCTCCAGGATGGCGCGCTCCTCGTCCAGCCAGCCGTTCCGCGCGGCGGCCATCAGCATGGCGTACTCGCCCGAGACCTGGAACGCGAAGGTCGGCACCGCGAAGGCGTCGACCACCTGGCGGACGATGTCGAGGTAGGGCATCCCCGGCTTGACCATCACCACGTCGGCGCCCTCCGCGATGTCGAGGGCCACCTCGCGCAGCGCCTCGGCGTGGTTGGCGTTGTCCATCTGGTAGGTCTTCTTGTCGCCTGGGTTCTCCACCGAGCCCGTGCCCAGTTTCCCGGAGCCGATCGCCTCGCGGTAGGGGCCGTAGAAGGCCGAGGCGTACTTGGCCGCATAGGACATGATCATCACGTCCTGCAGCCCCTCGGCCTCCAACGCCGCCCGCAGCGCCCCGCAACGGCCGTCCATCATGTCGCTGGGCGCGAGGATGTCGCAGCCGGCCTTGGCCTGCATCAGGCCCTGGGCGACCAGGCGTTCGATGGTCGGGTCGTTGAGGATGCGGCCGTTCTCGATCAGGCCGTCGTGGCCATGGTCGGTGAAAGGGTCGAGCGCCACGTCGCACATGATCCCGACCTCGGGGGCGGCGTCCTTCATGGCCTTCACCGCCCGGGCGACCACGCCGTCGGGGTCCAGCGCCTGGGCGCCGGTGGCGTCCTTCTTGGAGCCGTCGATGTGCGGGAAGACCGCGATGGCCGGGATGCCCAGCGCGCGGGCTTCCTTCGCCGCCGCCGCGCAGTCCTTCACCGATAGCCGCGAGACGCCGGGCATGGCGGCCACCGGGACCTGGCCCTCGCCCTCGTGCACCACCATCGACCAGATCAGGTCGGCCGGGGTCAGCACCGTCTCGCGCACCAGCCGTCGGATCCAGTCCGCCTGGCGCAGGCGGCGCAGACGCAGGGCAGGGTAGGCGGCGAGGGGCGCTTTGGTCATGGGCGGGCGTTTGCACCCGCTTAGCGCCGCCGCGCAACCCCTTCGGGAAAAATGGAGCGCCGCCGCGATTGACAGCCCGCCCGCGTCGCGCTGACTCCCCGCCCATGGATTTCAACCTCACCGACGACCAGCGGGCCATCGAGGACGCCGCGCGCGCCTTCGCCACAGCCGAGCTGGCCCCGCATTCCGCGCGCTGGGACGCCGAGAGCCACTTCCCCGTCGACGTCCTAAAGAAGGCCGCCGAGCTGGGGTTCGCCGGCCTCTATGTGCAGGAGGACGTGGGCGGCTCGGCGCTCAGCCGGCTCGACGCCTCCATCGTCTTCGAACAGCTCTCCTACGGCGACGTCTCCACCGCGGCCTTCATCTCGATCCACAACATGGCGAGCTGGATGATCGACCGCTTCGGCGGCGACGAGATTCGCAACCGGTTCCTGCCGAAGCTCACCACCATGGAGCTGATCGCCTCCTACTGCCTGACCGAGCCGGGCTCGGGCTCGGACGCCGCGGCGCTTGCGACGACGGCGCGGCTGGACGGCGACCACTATGTCCTGAACGGCTCGAAGGCCTTCATCTCCGGCGCCGGGACCTCCGACATCTATGTGGCCATGGTCCGCACCGGCGGGCCGGGGCCGAAAGGGATTTCGGCGGTCGTGGTGGAGAACGGCACGCCCGGGCTCTCCTTCGGCGGCCAGGAGAAGAAGATGGGCTGGAAGTCGCAGCCCACGGCCCAGGTCAACTTCGACGACTGCCGCGTCCCCGTGGCGAACCGGATCGGCGCGGAAGGCGAGGGGTTCCGCTTCGCCATGGCCGGCCTCGACGGCGGGCGGATCAACATCGCCTCCTGCTCGCTGGGCGGCGCGGGGCTCGCCCTCGACACCGCCAAGGCGCACCTGGAGACCCGCAAGCAGTTCGGCAATCCGCTGAAGGACTTCCAGGGCCTGCAATGGCGCTTCGCCGACATGGCGACGGAGTTGGAGGCCGCGCGGCTGATGGTGCGCCGCGCGGCCCACGCCCTGGACAGCAAGGATCCCAGGGCCACCCAGTACTGCGCCATGGCCAAGCGCTTCGCCACCGACGCCGGTTTCGAAGTGGCCAACCAGGCGCTGCAGCTGCACGGCGGCTACGGCTACCTTCAGGATTTCCCGTTGGAGCGGATCGTGCGCGACCTGCGGGTCCACCAGATCCTGGAAGGCGCCAATGAGATCATGCGGGTGATCACCGCCCGGGAGCTGTTCCGGCAATGAGTGACGAGCCCCAAGTCATCACCCGGATCGAGGGCGCGGTCGGCCGCATCACGCTGAACCGGCCGCAGGCGCTGCATGCGCTCACCACCAACATGTGCCGGCTGATGATCGAGGCGCTTTCAGCCTGGCGCGTCGGCCCCGCGGTCAAGCTGGTGCTCATCGACCACGCCGGCGAGCGCGGCTTCTGCGCGGGCGGCGACATCCGCATGTTGGCGCGGAGCGGGGCGGGTGACGGCGCCGAGGCGCGGGAGTTCTTCTTCACCGAGTACCGGCTGAACACCCTGCTGCACGACTACGAAAAACCCCTGGTCGCCATCATGGACGGCGTCACCATGGGCGGCGGTGTCGGCCTCTCGCGGCCCTGCCGCTTCCGGGTGGCCACCGAGCGGACCACCTTCGCCATGCCGGAGACCGGCATCGGCCTCTTCCCGGACGTCGGCGGCGGCTGGTTCCTGTCGCGGATGAGCGACCACATCGGCCTGTGGCTGGCGCTCACCGGCGCGCGGATCAAGGCCGCCGACTGCGAGCTGGCCGGCATCGCCACCGACTATGTGGAAAGCGCCCGCGTCGGCGACCTGAAGGCCGCCGTCGTCGCCGATCCGGCGGCCATCGAGACGCTGCTGACCGAGTTCGAGGCCGATGCAGGCCGCCCGCCGCTGGCCGCCCACGTGGACGACATCTCCCGCCTCTTCGCCGGCGACAGCGTCGAGGCGATCTTCGCCGCCCTGGAAGCCGACGGCGGCGATTGGGCCAAGGCCCAGCTCGACGTCCTCAAGACCAAGTCGCCGCAGACGATGAAGGTCGCCTTCCGCCAGCTCCAGCTCGGGCGCGGCATGACCCGCTTCGCCGACAACATGGCCATGGAGTACCGGATCGGCGCCCGCGTCGTGCAGCGCCACGACTTCCTGGAAGGCGTGCGTGCGGTGATCGTCGACAAGGACAATGCGCCGAAATGGGATCCGCCGAGGCTGGAGGGCGTCACTGACGCCATTCTCGACGAGATTTTTGCGCCGTTGGCTTCCGCTGAGGAATGGTCGCCTTTACCTTGACCGCACGGCGGAGCGAACGCCCGTCCTTGGAGGGACCACCCAGATGAAATCGAAGCTGATGCTCGCGGCCGCCGTGGCCGTCGTCGTCACCGCCGCGGCCGCCTACGCCGCCCCGGCGGCCTACATCGCCGCCGCCGTCGCCGACAAGGGCCGCCCTGAGGCGGACACCAAGCGCGATGCCGACCGCAAGCCCGCCGAGATGATGGAATTCGCCGGGGTGAAGCCCGGCATGACAGTCGTCGATTTCCTGCCGGGGGGCGGCTACTTCACCCGCATCTTCTCGAAGGCCGTGGGCGCCAAAGGGACGGTCTACGCCGTCAGCGGCCCGCCGCGGGTCTCCAACGATCCCGCCAAGCCCGCGCCGACGCCGGCCCAGGACGTGATCGCCGCCGATCCGAACTACGCCAACGTCAAGTCGATCCATGCGCCATTGACCGGCGGCGTGGTGATCCCCACCAAGGCCGACGTCGTCTGGACCTCGCAGAACTATCACGACGTGAAGAACGCGCCGGGCATCGATATGCTGGCCTTCGACAAGTCGATCTATGACGCCCTGAAGCCGGGCGGCGTCTTCATCGTGCTCGACCACGTGGCCAACGCCGGCGACCCGAACTCCACCAAGACCCTCCACCGCATCGATCCGGCCGTGGTGAAGCAGGAAGTCACCGCCGCGGGCTTCAAGTACGAAGGCGAGAGCACTGTGCTGAAGAACCCCGCCGACGACCACACCAAGGGCATCCGCGACGGCTTCTCCCAGGGGCAGACGGACCAGTTCATCTACAAGTTCCGCAAACCCAAGTAAGACAGCAGCTTAAGAGGATTTCATGACCCGCATCGCCTTCATCGGCCTCGGCAACATGGGCGGCGGCATGGCCGCCAACCAAGCCAAGGCGGGTCATGAAGTCCTGGCTTTCGACCTGTCGAAGGCCGCTCTGGAGAAGGCGGTGGGCGCGGGCTGCATCGCCGCCGGCTCTGCCGCCGAGGCGGCGAAGGCCGCTGACGCCATCATCACCATGTTGCCGGCCGGCCATCATGTGCGCGCCGTCTATGACGAGGCGATCGCGCCCAATGCGAAGCCCGGCACGCTGATGATCGACTGCTCCACCATCGACGTGGAGAGCGCCCGCGCCGTCGCCGGCGGCATGGCCGGGCGCGGCTTCCGCTTCGCCGACGCCCCCGTCTCCGGCGGCCAGGCCGGCGCCGAGGCCGGGACCCTGGCCTTCATGGTCGGCTGCGCCGATGAGGATTTCACGGCGGTCGAGGCCCTGATCTCGCCGATGTCGCGCATCACCATCCGCGCGGGCGACCATGGCGCGGGGCAGGCGGCCAAGATCTGCAACAACATGGTGCTGGGCGCGACGATGATCGCCACTTGCGAGGCCTTCGCGCTCGCCGAAAAGCTCGGCTTGGAGCCGGAGCGGTTCTTCGAGATCGCGTCGAAGTCCTCGGGCCAGAGCTGGAGCCTGACCAGCTACTGCCCCTGGCCGGGTCCGGTGCCCACGGCGCCGTCGAATCGCAACTACGAGGGCGGCTTCGCCACGGCCATGATGCTGAAGGACCTGAAGCTGGCGCAGGACGCTGCGGCCAAGGCCGGCGCCGCCACGCCCTTAGGCGCCCAGGCCGAGGGGCTCTACGCCCTGTTCGAGCGCCTCGGCGGCGGCGGCAAGGACTTCTCGGCGATTCTGGAACTGTTCCGGGGGCGCGCGCCCGCCTGAGGCCTTGAACCTGGCGCAATGCGACTGAAATACGTCCCAGGTAACCATTGTTCACGAATTGTCAGAGTCCGTGACGAAAGGTCATAATTCGCGACCGCCCGTCTTATGGACATCGCAGGCCAACGGCGCCAAAACCCCCTGGCGCATCTATAAAGGGGGCGCATCAGAGGGAACCGGCCGCCCGCGCGACCAAAACCGACGCGGGACCCGGGTATAGACGTCGATGGATTACAAGGCCGCATTCGAAGACGCAGTGCAGAAGGTTCGGTCGGAAGGCCGATACCGGGTGTTCGCCGACCTCAAGCGGCATCGCGGCCAGTTCCCGCGCGCCACCTGGACGCGCGACGACGGCAGCCAGTGCGACGTCACCGTCTGGTGCTCCAACGACTATCTTGGCCAGGGCCAGAACCCCGTGGTCACCGAGGCCATGAAGAAGGCCATCGACGAGGCCGGTTCGGGCTCGGGCGGCACGCGCAACATCTCGGGCACGACGCACTACCACGTCGAGCTGGAGCATGAGCTCGCCGACCTCCACCAGAAGGAAGCCGCGCTCCTCTTCACCTCTGGCTACGTCTCCAACGAGGCGTCGCTGTCGACCCTGCACAAGATCCTGCCGGGCCTGGTGATCTTCTCCGACGCGTTGAACCACAACTCGATGATCAGCGGCATCCGCGCCCACAAGGGCGAGAAGAAGATCTTCCGCCATAACGACCTGGAGCACCTGGAAGAACTGCTGGCGGCGACCGATCCGGCCCTGCCGAAGCTGATCGCCTTCGAGAGCGTCTATTCCATGGACGGCGACATCGCCGACATCCCGGCCATCGTAGCGCTGGCCAAGGCGTACGGCGCCATGACCTACATCGACGAGGTCCACGCGGTCGGCATGTACGGGCCGCGCGGCGCCGGCGTCGCCGAGCGCGACGGCGTGATGGCCGAGATCGACATCATCGAAGGCACCCTGGGCAAGGCCTTCGGCGTCATGGGCGGCTACATCGCCGCCGACGCGGTGATCTGCGACGCCATCCGCAGCTACGCCGACGGCTTCATCTTCACCACCTCGATCCCGCCGGCGCTGGCCGCGGGCGCGGTGGCCTCGATCCGCTACCTTAAGGCCCACAACGAGATCCGCGAGGCCCACCAGGAGCGGGCGGCCTCGCTGAAGGCGCGCCTGATCAAGGCCGGCCTGCCGGTCATGCCCAGCGTCTGCCACATCGTGCCGGTGCTGGTTGGCGACGCGGTCCACTGCAAGATGATCTCCGACATCCTGCTCGAGGACTTCGGTATCTACGTCCAGCCGATCAACTACCCCACCGTGCCGCGCGGGACCGAGCGCCTGCGCTTCACGCCCACGCCGGCCCACACCGACGAGATGATGGACAAGCTGGTGGCGGCCCTGGAGCAGCTCTGGGTCCACTGCAACATCCAACGCGTCGGCGGGGTCGCGGCCTAATTCCCGCTCATCCCACCGGGATGAGCGGCATGAATTACGAACTTAGCTCGCCCACAGCGGCGACGACGCCTTCATGAAGCGCAGCAGGTAGAGCACCCGGCCGAGGTCGGGGCCGTCGGTTGGGTGGGTGAAGACCACCTCGTACCAGACGTTCTCGGTCTTCGGGCTCTCGGTAAGCTTCAGCACCTTGCTGCGCGCCCGGTAGTCGACGCCGGCGCGTAAGGGCCCGTGGAACTGCTCGACCTCCAGCGCACCGAACAGCCCCACCGACGGCCGGGCGGAGTTGGCCAGGACGCGGGTGCGGGTTTGGTGCGCCAGGTGCACCACGTGCGAGGGCGGCAGCACTAGCTCGTCGCGGTAGGCGGGCAGGGGCTCGGTCAACCGCTCCAAGGACTTCGCCAGATAGTCGGCTTCGACGCGCACCGGCATGCCGTGATGCTCTTCCCCCACCCGCATCGCCTTCAGGATGCGCAAGGCTTCGGGATCGGCGGGCGTCTGGGCGGCCAGGCGGCGGGCGAGCTCGGATTCCGGGTCGCGGCCGAAACTCGCCGTGCCCTCGCAGATCTGCGCGCCGGCTTCGTTGCGCATAGTGAGCCGGCAGCGGTCTTCGCCGGCCTCGACCTGGGCCTGCACCGCCTCGGCGTCCACCGTGGCCTGGGCGAAGTAGAGCGACATCGCCCCGATCTCGAACCAGCGCTCCCCCATGAAGGCGAGAAGGCCGGGGACGAACTGGTCCATGTGGATGGAGCCCGCCACCGTGCCGCCCTTGAAGCCCAGCTTCGCGGCCGTGGCGTCGTCGTGGATCGAGCCCTTGGCCTCGGCGGCCGAATTGCGGGGTTGGCGGAATTCGCTGGTCCAGGCCTTGGGCCGATCGGCGACGCTCATGGGCGTCCTCCCTGGGATCCTTGGGAAGGAGGTTTTCCCGGAAGGCTAGACCCGCGGAGGCAGGGGCGGAAGCGGTCTCTTCAGCCCAGCTTCAGGGCTGTTCGGCGCGGCAGGTGGCCGACCAGCCGCCGGTGAAGGTGCGCACCTCGTCCACGCAGAGTTCCCGCAGAGCTCCGCGGGTCTGGATGTTGAACAGGTCGCCCAGCCGGGGCGGCAGGGCTGAACGCGACCAGATCGTCACCTCGCCAGCTTCGGCGAAGTCGTCGAAGATCTCGTAGCCGGAGGCGTGGAACGGGCGCAGTCCGCCGTGCGGGTGGTCCATCCTACTTGCGCCGCCTGACGCCGCGGCCGAGGCCGATCTGCTTGGCGAAGTCGGAGCGCCGCGCCGCATAGGCCGGCGCCACCATCGGATAGTCCGGCGGCAGGCCCCAGCGCTTGCGGTAGTCGTCCGGGCTCATGTTGTAGCGCGAGCGCAGGTAGCGCTTCAGCATCTTCAGCTTCTTGCCGTCTTCCAGGCAGACGATGAAATCGTGCTGCACGCTGCGGCCGATGGAGACCGCCGGCTTCGAGCGTTCCTCGACGACCGGGGCGGCGGTGTCGCGCGACAGCCCTTCCAGCGCCTGGTGAACGGTGCGGATCACATCGGGCAGGGCGTCCGCCGGCACCGCGTTGCGGCTGACGAAGGCGGATACGATCTCCGTCCCCAACCGCATCAGATCCTCGCCCGAAGGCCCCTCCGGGTCCGGTCCAGCGCTCATTGGAATCCCCCAAACTGCTGACACGACAATGCCCTGACGCCAGCGCAGGACCGGCACGGCGGGCGAAGGGACAACGCCGCGGGCGGAAGATTGTTCCGGACTTTTTGCGGATCGTTCGCAAGCGCCGGTCCTGGCGTTGGAGGCCAGGGGCCTTTGGGGGTAAAGAGCGCACTCCGCTCCCAGATTCTCACGCCAGATCCTTCCACCGACCCGAAAGGCGCCGCCCTTGACGCTCCAGATGCAAGCCCAGTCTCCCGACGGTTTCTTCAGCGCCGGCGTCGACGAGGGCGATCCGGACCTGGCGAAGATCCTGGCCGCGGAGCTGAAGCGGCAGCAGGACCAGATCGAGCTGATCGCGTCGGAGAACATCGTCTCGCGCGCCGTCCTAGAGGCCCAGGGCTCGGTGCTCACCAACAAGTACGCCGAGGGCTATCCGGGCAAGCGCTACTACGGCGGCTGCGAGGTGGTGGACGAGGCCGAGACCTTGGCCCAGGAGCGCGCGAAGCAGCTGTTCGGCTGTGAATTCGCCAACGTCCAGCCGCACTCCGGCAGCCAGGCGAACCAGGCGGTGTTCATGGCCACCATGACCCCCGGCGACACCTTCATGGGCATGAACCTGGCGGCGGGCGGCCACCTGACCCACGGCATGCCGATCAACCAGTCCGGCAAGTGGTTCCATCCCGTGGCCTATGGCGTCCGCCCCCAGGACCACCTGATCGACTACGACCAGGCCTGGGAGGTCGCCCGCGAGCACAAGCCCAAGGTGATCATCGCCGGCGGCTCGGCCTATTCGCGCCACATCGACTTCGAGCAGTTCAAAGCCATCGCCGATGAGGTGGAGGCGCTGCTGATGGTCGACATCGCCCACTACGCGGGCCTGGTGGCCGGCGGTGTTTATCCGAACCCGTTCCCGCATGCCGACATCGTCACCACCACCACCCACAAGACCCTGCGCGGCCCGCGCGGCGGCATGATCCTGACCAACTCCAAGAAGTGGGCCCAGAAGATCAACTCGGCGGTCTTCCCCGGCCTGCAGGGCGGACCCTTGATGCACGTGATCGCCGCTAAGGCCGTGGCCTTCGGCGAGGCGCTGAGGCCAGAATTCAAGGTTTATGCCCGCAATGTGATCGACAACGCCCGCGCGCTCGCCGACAGCCTGCAGAGCGCCGGCTTCAAGATCGTCTCCAACGGCACCGACAGCCACCTGATGCTGGTGGACCTGACGCCCAAGTCGGTCACGGGCGCGCAGGCCGAGATCACCCTGGAGCGCGCCGGGATCACCACCAACAAGAACGGCATCCCCTTCGACCCGCTGCCGCCGGTCCAGACGTCCGGCCTGCGGGTCGGCACGCCGGCCGGCACCACCCGCGGTTTTGGCCCCGCCGAGTTCCGCCAGATCGGGACCTGGATCGGAGAAGTTCTCGACGGCCTGAAAGCCGGCGGCGACAATTCCGCCGTCGAGCAGAAGGTCCGCAGCGAAGTTCTTCAGTTGACGCAGCGCTTCCCTATCTACAACGGATAGGGGTCAGTCGGCCGAAAGGGGGCCAGATCATGCGCTGCCCGTTCTGCGGCCACGCCGAAAGCCAGGTGAAGGACAGCCGTCCGTCGGAGGATGGCGCGGCCATCCGCCGCCGCCGCCTGTGCCCGGACTGCGGCGGCCGCTTCACCACCTTCGAGCGTGTGCAGCTGCGCGAACTCACCATCATCAAGCGTTCGGGCCGCCGCACCCCCTTCGAGCGCGACAAGCTGGCCCGTTCGATCTCGGTGGCCATCCGCAAGCGGCCGGTGGATCCCGAACGCGTCGAGCGGATGATCTCCTTCATCGTCCGCCAGCTCGAAAGCATGGGCGAGACCGAACTGCCGTCCTCGGCGGTGGGCGAGCTGGTCATGAAGCAGCTCAAGGCCCTCGATGACGTGGCCTATGTCCGCTACGCCTCCGTCTACCGCGACTTCAAAGAGACCACCGATTTCGCCAAGTTCCTCGGCGACGAGGGCCTGGCCGAGGTGGCGGAGGAGTAAGATCCGATCGTCCCGGCGGAAGCCGGGATCCAAGCGGCCTTGCGATCTTGATGCGGAACCTCAGCTTGGACCCCGGCTTTCGCCGGGGAAGCGGAAATCGAAATGACCGTCACTCTCAAGCTCGCCACGTCCCTGGATGGCCGTATCGCCACGGCGTCGGGCGAGAGCCGCTGGATCACCGGCGAGGCGGCGCGCGAGGCGGTCCATCGGCTGCGCGCCGAGCATGACGCGGTGGTCGTGGGCGTCGAGACCGCGCTCGCCGACGATCCGGAGCTCACCGTGCGCCTGCCGGGCTACAACGGCCTCCAGCCGGCCCGCGTGGTGCTGGACAGCCGCCAGCGGCTGTCGCCCGACTGCAAGCTGGTGAAGACCGCCCGCGACGCGCCCACCTACATCATCGCCACCACCGAGCCCGACCCGGCCCTGGTCGCGGCCGGCGTCCGGGTGCTCACCGTCCGCGCGGTCGGCGAGGACCGGCCGGAGCTGAAGACCGTGGTCGCGGCGCTGGCCGCCGAGGGCCTGGGCCGGCTTTTCGTCGAGGGCGGCGGCCAGGTGGCAGCGAGCTTCGTGCGCTGCGGCCTGGTGGACGCGCTGGAGTGGTTCCGCGCCCCCGTGCTGATCGGGGGCGAGGGGCGGCCGGGGCTCGGCGCGCTGGCGGTTGCGAGCTTGGCCGCGGCGCCCCATTTCCGGCGGGTCGAGGTCCGCGAGCTGGGTCCCGACCTCTGGGAGCGATACGAGAAAGCCTGATGTTCACCGGGATCGTCACCGACGTCGGCCGCGTGCGCGCCGTGCGCGACACCGACCGCGACCGCCGTTTCGAGATCGAGACGGCCTATGATCTCGCGGGCGTCGACATCGGCGCCTCGATCAGCCACGCCGGCTGCTGCCTGACCGTGGTGGAGAAGGGCGAGGGCTGGTTCGCCGTCGAGGTCTCCGGCGAGACCCTGGGCCTCACCACCCTCGATGCCTGGACGGAAGGCCGCCGGGTCAACCTGGAGCGCGCCGCCAAGGTGGGCGACGAGTTGGGCGGGCATATCGTCTCCGGCCATGTGGACGGGATCGGCGAGGTCCTGAGCGTTGCGGCCGAGGGCGGCTCGCACCGGGTGCGCATCCGCGCGCCCCGGCCGCTGCACCGTTTCATCGCGCCGAAAGGCTCGATCACCGTCGAGGGCGTGTCGCTGACGGTCAACGAGGTCAAGGACGACGTCTTCGGCGTCAACCTGATCCCGCACACCTGGGAGGCGACCACCCTGGGCGAGCTGACGGCGGGCTCGCGGGTCAACCTGGAGATCGACATGCTGGCGCGCTATCTCGCGCGCTTCCAAGAAACCGCCTAAAGGGTTGCCTTCAGAACCGAAGGGGCCCGCGCCTTGAGCGAAGACACCGTCCGCATCCTCATCGTCGAGGCGCGCTTCTATTCCGATCTGGCGGACGAGCTGCTCAAGGGCGCGGTTGACGCCCTGACGGCGCACGGCGCGGCCTATGAGGTGGTGACCGTGCCGGGCGCGCTGGAGATCCCCGGCGCCATCGCGCTGGCGGAGGAGGGCGGCCACCGTACGGCGGGTACGGCCTACGACGGCTATGTGGCCCTGGGCACGGTGATCCGCGGCGAGACCTACCACTTCGAGATCGTCTCCAACGAGAGCGCCCGCGGGATCATGGATCTGACTGTCGGCAAGCGGCTGTGCATCGGCAACGGCATCCTGACCTGCGAGGACGAGGAGCAGGCCTGGGCGCGGGCCCGCGCCAGCGAGGGCGACAAGGGCGGCGGCGCGGCGCGCGCGGCGCTCACCATGGTGGAGCTGCGCCAGCAGTTCCTGGCCGGCGCGCGATGAGCGATTCCTCGAAAGCCGACACACCGAAGCCGCGCTCGGTGGCGCGCCTGGCCGCGGTGCAGGCCCTCTACCAGATGGAGGTCTCCAGCGTCGGCGCCGAGGCCGTCATCCGCGAGTTCGCCGAGCACCGCTTCGACCGCGACGCCGACGAGGACGAGGCCCCGCTCGCCGCCGCCGACGAGGCCTTCTTCGCCGACCTGGTGCGCGGCGTGGTGGCCAAGCAGAAGGCCGTCGACGCGGCCATCGCGCGCAAGCTGGCGGCCGGCTGGCGGCTTGACCGTCTCGACGCCACGGCGCGCGCCATCCTGCGGGCCGGCGCCTATGAGCTGATCGAACGGCCCGACGTGCCCACCGAGGTGGTCATCGACGAATATGTCGAGCTGGCGAAGTCCTTCTTCGAGGGGCCGGAACCGGGTTTCGTCAACGGCGCCCTGGACTCGGTGGCGCAAGAAACCCGGGGCTGATGTCCGGCGGCGGCGAGTTCTCCGAGATCGCGCGGCTGTTCCGGCCGCTGACCGGCGGCGCGGTCGGGGCCTTCGACCTCCTGGACGACGCGGCGATCGTCCCGCAACGGCCGGGCTTCGACCTGGTGGTCACCAAGGACGCCCTCGTCGAAGGCGTCCATGTGCCGCTGGGCGAGGCCGCCGACCTCGTGGCCCGCAAGCTGGTGCGGGTGAACCTCTCCGACCTGGCGGCCAAGGCGGCCGAGCCCTTCGGCGTCTTTCTCGCCGTCGCCTGGCCGCCGGCCTACGGCGTGGCCGACCGCGAGGCTTTCGCCCGGGGCCTGGGCGAAGACCTGCGGGCGTTCGGCGTCGCCCTGCTAGGCGGCGACACGGTCGGCACGCCCGGGCCCTTCACCGCCAGCCTGACCGCGCTGGGCTGGGTCCCCGAAGGCCGCATGGTGCGCCGGGCCGGCGCCCGGGCCGGCGACGTCCTGGCGGTCAGCGGGACGATCGGCGACGGCGTCCTGGGCCTGGCGGCGGTTCGGGGCGAGCTCGCCGACCCCGACGGCTGGCTATCCGGCCGCTACCGGCTGCCGAACCCCCGGCTCGACCTGCGCCAGGCTCTGTCGGGCCACGCCCACGCCGCCGCCGACGTCTCCGACGGCCTGATCGCCGACGCGGGGCACATCGCCGAGGCCAGCGGGACGGGCCTGACCCTCGACCTCGACGCCCTGCCGCTCTCGCCGCCGGCGCGCGCCTGGCTCGGCGTCCAGCCCGACCGGACGGCGGCCCTGGTGCGGCTGGCGACCGGCGGCGACGACTACGAGGTCGCGGCGGCGTTTCCCGGCCCGCCGCCCGCAGGTTTCACGGCCATCGGCGAGATCACGGCCGAGCCTGGCGTGCGGGTGCTGGCGGGCGGCCGGACGGTCGAGATCGCCCAGGCCGGCTGGCGGCATCTTTAGCCGGACAACGTAAAAGGAACCTCCGTCTTTTGAGGGGGTTGGCTCAGGGGGGACAGCCCGAGTCAGGACCACCATGACCGCCACCGTGAAACTGCTGTCCCTGGCGACGGCCTCGCCGCCGCACAACCTCAGCCAGGACGAGATGATCGCGGCGGCCGGCCAGGTGTTCGACGGCCGCGCCGCCAACTTCGAGCGCATGGCGCCGGTCTACCGCCATGCCGGGGTCCACAACCGCCAGCTCGCCATGCCCGCCGAATGGTACCTCGAGCCGCGCGGCTGGCCGGAGCGCGCCCAGGCCTATGACGCCGCCGCCCTCGACCTCTTCTGCCGGGCGGCCGCGGCGGCCCTGGCCGAGGCCGGCCTGACCGGCGGCGAGGTCGACGCCATCGTCACCGTTTCCACCACCGGCATATCCACGCCCAGCCTGGAGGCCCGCGCCATGGGCCGGATGGGCTTTCGGCCGGACGCCATCCGCGTCCCGCTGTTCGGCCTGGGCTGCGCGGGCGGGGCGGGCGGCCTGGCGCTGGCCTGGCGGATCGCCAGGGCCCAGCCCGGCGCCAGGGTGCTGCTGGTCTGCGTCGAGCTCTGCTCCATGGCCTTCCACCTGGACGCCGTCGGCAAGGCCGACATCGTCTCCACGGCGATCTTCGGCGACGGGGCAGCGGCCTGCGTGCTGGGCGGCAAGGCGGCCGACGGCTTCGCGGCGATCACGGGCTGCGGCGAGCACACCTTCCCCGACACCCTCGACATCATGGGCTGGCGGGTCGATCCCGACGGCCTGGGCGTGGTCCTGGCCCGCGACCTGCCGCCCTTCGTCCGCCGGGAGGTCAGGCCCGTGATGGAGGCCATGCTGGCCCGCCAGGGCTTCGGTCTCGAGGACGTCGGCCGCTTTATCTGCCATCCGGGCGGCATGCGGGTGATCGAAGCCCTGGAAGCGGCCCTCGACCTGGGGCAGGGCGCCCTCGACCACGAGCGCGAGGTGCTGGCCGACCACGGCAACATGTCCTCGCCCACCGTGCTCTTCATCCTCGACCGGGCGCGCAAGGCCGGCCTGCCCAGGCGCTCGGTGCTCACCGCCATGGGTCCGGGCTTCACCGCCGCCGCGGTGACCCTGGAAGCGGCATGATCCTCTCGGTCGTCATCCTCGGCCTGGTCACCGCCCAGCGGTTGGGCGAGCTGGTGCTGGCGCGGCGCAACACCCGGCGCCTGTTGGCGATGGGCGGGGTCGAGCGCGGGGCGGAGCACTATCCGCTGATGGTGGGCCTTCACGCCGCCTGGCTGGCGGGCCTCTGGTGGTTGGCCTGGGACCGGCCGGCGAACCTCGCCTGGCTCACGGCCTATGTCGTGCTGGAGGCCCTGCGCGTCTGGGTCCTGGCCTCGATTGGCCGGCGCTGGACCACACGGATCATCGTTGTCCCCGGCGAGACCCTGGTGCGCAAGGGGCCCTACCGCTTCATCCCGCACCCGAACTACGCCGTGGTGGTAGGCGAGATCGCCGTCCTGCCGCTGGTGTTCGGCCTGACGGCCTATGCGGTGGTGTTCTCCCTCTTAAACGCCTCGATGCTGTGGCTGCGCATCCGGGCGGAGAGCGCGGCTCTGGGCGAGACGGCCGCGCCGCTGGAGGCCTGAGCGCCTCGGCTCCTGGGCCGGCAACCTTCCAGCAAGGGGCCCGGGCGTAGGCTTTCGCCATGACCCGACGCCCCCTGATACTGTTGGCTGCCCCGATACTTGCCGCGATGAGCCTCGCCGCCGGCGCCGCGCAGGCGGCGGAGAAGCCTAAGGACAAGGCGCCCGCCGGCCAGTACGTCGACCTGCAGCCGGTGGCCCTGCCGATCGTCGCCGACGGGCGGCTGGTCAACTACGTCTTCGTCTATGTCCGGGTGAACCTGAAGGCGAGCGCCGACATCACCAAGGTCCGCGACAAGGAGCCGATGTTCCGCGACGCCCTGGTCCGCGACGGCCACAAGACGCCTTTCGTGCTGGCGAACGACTGGCAGAAGGTGGACGAGGCCAAGCTCCTGGCGGTCATGACCCGCGAGGCCAACGCCATCGCCCCCGGCGCGGTGGCCTCGGTGACGCTCACCTCGCAGACGCCTCAGAAGCACGTGATGCCGCCCCGTCCGGCTGCGCCAGACAAGCCCGAAGGGTAAGGGGCCGGCTGCGCCGGACCATCCCTTGGAACGGCCTTAAGCATCTCAAGCCGCGCCGCAGGTTGCGCCCACCGGCCAACTTTGGCACTTTCGCGCCTCTTGTCGGGGTCGCGTCGGAGAGCGCGTCCCGCATTTGGGGAAACCAGGGGCTGGGAACGAGCCGGGGCCGTCTCATTTCGACGGCGATCGCTCCCCCTCCGCGCGATCGTAAAGGGGTGCGCACGATATGAGTTCGATTCTGATGCTGGTGATCGCCGCCGGCCTGCTCGCGGTGCTTTACGGCGCCGTGCAGACCGCCTCGCTGCTCCGGGCCTCGCCCGGCAATGCGAAGATGCAGGAGATCGCCGCCGCCATCCAAGAGGGTGCGCAGGCCTATCTGAACAAGCAGTACACCGCCATCGGCGTGGTCGGCGTGGTGATCCTGATCGCCGTCTTCTTCCTGATCGGCCCGCTGGCGGCCATCGGCTTCGCCACCGGCGCGATCCTGTCGGGCGCGGCCGGCTTCGTCGGCATGCTGATCTCGGTCCGCGCCAATGTGCGCACGGCCCAGGCGGCGTCCGAGGGCCTGGCCAAGGGCCTGTCGCTGGCCTTCCGCTCCGGCGCCATCACCGGCATGCTGGTGGCGGGCTTCGCCCTGATCGGCGTCGCCGGCTACTACGCCGTGCTGACCGGCCCGCTGGGTCACGAGAACACCAGCCGCGAGGTGGTGGACTCCATGGTGGCCCTGGGCTTCGGCGCCTCGCTGATCTCCATCTTCGCCCGTCTGGGCGGCGGCATCTTCACCAAGGGCGCCGACGTTGGCGGCGACATGGTGGGCAAGGTCGAGGCCGGCATCCCCGAGGATGACCCGCGTAACGCCGCCACCATCGCCGATAACGTCGGCGACAACGTCGGCGACTGCGCCGGCATGGCCGCCGACCTGTTCGAGACCTATGCGGTGACCACGGTCGCCACCATGGTGCTGGCGGCGATCTTCTTCCGCGGCACCGAGGCGGTGAGCAACATGATGCTGGTGCCACTGGCCATCTGCGGCGTCTGCATCGTCACCTCGATCATCGGCACGTTCTTCGTTCGCCTGGGCAAGTCCAACAATATCATGGGCGCGCTCTACCAGGGCCTGATCGTCACCGGCGTCCTGTCCATCGGCGCGATCTGGTGGGTGATGCACGCCCTGGTCACCGCCCCGCTGACGGTGGGGACCAAGACCTTCGACGCCGACAGCCTGTTCTGGTGCGGCATCGCCGGCCTGGTGGTGACGGCGCTGATCGTGGTGATCACCGAGTACTACACCGGCACGGGCTTCCGCCCGGTGAAGTCGGTGGCTAAGGCCTCGGTGAGCGGCCACGGCACCAACGTGATCCAGGGCCTGGCCATGTCGCTGGAGTCCACCGCCCTGCCGGCGCTGACCATCATTGTCGGCATCATCGTCACCTACAACCTGGCGGGCCTGTTCGGCATCGCTATCGCCACCACCTCGATGCTGTCGCTGGCCGGCTTCATCGTGGCGCTGGACGCCTTCGGCCCGGTCACCGACAACGCCGGCGGCATCGCCGAGATGGCCGGCCTTCCCCCGGAAGTCCGCGTCACCACCGACGCCCTCGACGCGGTCGGCAACACCACCAAGGCGGTCACCAAGGGCTACGCCATCGGCTCGGCCGGCCTGGGCGCCCTGGTGCTGTTCGCGGCCTACACCGAGGACCTGAAGTTCTTCGCGGCCAACGCCGCCCCGGGGAGCTTCTTCGACCAGCTGGGACCGGTCGCCTTCGACCTTTCCAACCCCTACGTCGTGGTGGGCCTGCTGTTCGGGGGCCTCTTGCCGTTCCTGTTCGGCGGCCTCTCGATGACCGCGGTGGGCCGGGCGGCGGAAGCGGTGGTGGAGGAAGTCCGCCGTCAGTTCCGTGAGAACCCGGGGATCATGACCGGCGAGGTGAAGCCGGAGTACGGCCGCGCCGTGGCCATCCTGACCCAGGCGGCGATCAAGGAGATGATCGTCCCCTCGCTGCTGCCGGTGCTCTCGCCGATCGTGCTGTTCTTCGTGATCCGCGCCATCGCCGGCAAGGTGAACGGCTTCGCGTCCCTGGGCGCCATGCTGATGGGCGTGATCGTCACCGGCCTCTTCGTCGCCATCTCTATGACCTCGGGCGGCGGCGCCTGGGACAACGCCAAGAAGCTGATCGAAGAGGGCCACTACGGCGGCAAGGGTTCGGAAGCCCACAAGGCGGCCGTGACCGGCGACACCGTCGGCGACCCCTACAAGGACACCTCGGGTCCCGCCGTGAACCCGATGATCAAGATCACCAACATCGTGGCCCTGCTGCTCCTGGCGGTCCTGGCCCACGGGGTGATCCACTAGGCTTCAGCCACGGCTGACACGAAGACACCCCGGAGAGCGATCTCCGGGGCGTTTTTCTTTGGATCGGGATCCCCGTTTTCGCGGGGATGAGCGCTGCGCGCTCAGTTCCGGCCTTGGCCCGGGCGGTTGCCGGGGGCGTCCTGGTCCTGGTTGGGCAGGAAGCCGCCGCGGCCAATGTTGCCGAGGATCTGCTCCAGCACGCTCAGCTCGCGGCCGCGGGTCGGGGTCTCGCGGTCGTTGAAGGCCACCACCTTGCCGTCCTTCAGGGTGAGCGTGTTGACGCTCTCCACCAGTTCCGAGTCCTTGTTGAAGGTGATCGCCGTCACGTTGCGCGCGATCACCTCAGGCCGCTTGAAGGCCACCCGGGACTTCAGCTGGTTCATGTAGAACCAGGTGTTGCTGTCGAAGGTGCCCACCGCCGAGGGCGAACCGAGCCGGCCGCGCACGGTCGACATGGTGTCGGTGCCGATCTTCACCTCTTTCGGATCGGACTCGATCGCCTGGAATCCGGAATAGCTGGTCACCGGCGCGCAGGCCGTCAGGCTGGCCGCGGCGGCTGGGATCAGCAGGCCGGCGGCTAGGGCGGCGTAGGCGGCTCGGGAGGTCATTGGCGACGTTGGAACCTGATCTGATGCGTGAGGCCTTTGACCTATCGTCGCTCGCCCCTTAGTTCAATGCGGCTTTATGGGCCGGATCGGGCGAAATCGAGGCGTCATGTTGCTGGACCGACTGTTCCGACCCCGCCCTACGCTGCTGGCCGGCCGGGCGCTCTACGCCCGGGCGGTGGAGCAGTCGCGTGAACCCGCGCTCTATTCCGATCTCGGCGCGCCCGACACGGTGGAGGGGCGATTCGAGATCTACAGCCTGCACGTGGTGCTGCTGATCGAACGTTTGCAGGGCCCGGCCGCGGAGGGCGGCGAGCGGGCGGTCGAGGTCTCCCAGGCCCTGTTCGACACCTTCGTGAAGGACCTGGACCACGCGCTCCGCGAGCTCGGCGTCGGCGATCTCGCCGTGGGCCGCAAGATGCGCAAGCTGGGCGAGGCGATCTTTGGCCGCGGCAAGTCCTATGACGCCGCGATCCAGGCCCTGCCGGACCCGGCTCCGCTCGAAGCCTTGCTGGCCCGCACGGTCTACGCCGAAGCCGACCCGACCCCCGCGCCCCGGCTGGCGGCCTACGTCCTGGACCAACGCGCCGCCCTGGCCGGCCAGTCCCTGGAGCGGCTGGAAGCCGGCGAGGTCGACTGGGCCGCGCCCAAGGTCGACGGGACGCCATGACGGAGGCCTGGACCACGCCGGTGCGGCTCTCCGAGATGCGGGATACGCGCCGCCTGCGCCTGGAGCCCGACGCCGTCGAACGCGCCAAGGTCGCCAAGACGCTCGGCCTGGAAAGCCTGCCGGCGCTCACCGCCGACCTCACCTTGAAGCCCTGGATGGACGGGGTGGAGATCACCGGCCGGTTCGAGGCTGTGGTGGAACAGCTCTGCGCCGTGTCGGCGGAGCCCTTCGAGCATCCGCTGGCCGGCGACATCGACGTCCGCGTCGTCCCGGCCGGCAGTCCCCAGGCGGACGAGGCCCCCAGCGGCGAGCTTGAGCTGGACCTCGACGCGCCCGATCCGCCGGACATCTCGGAGACCGACGCCATCGACCTTTCGGCCTATGTGGTCGAGCATCTGGCGCTGGAGATCAACCCCTTCGCCCGGAAGCCGGGGGTGGAATTCGCCTATGAGCCGCCGCCGGAACCGGACTCGCCCTTCGCCGTGCTCAAGAAGTTGAAGGACGACGGGCCGTAGGGCCTTAAGGCCTTGTTTGCATTGCCGAGCCTGAGGGCTATCGTCGCCGCCGAATCCGGCGGGACCCGTCGAAGGACCAAAGCGCCGTCTTGACCCAACCGCTGGTGATTTCGATCGACGCCATGGGCGGAGACCACGGGCCGCCCGTGATCCTCCCGGCCGTGATCCGCGCCGCGGCGGCCCTGCCGCAGGACGTGCGCTTCCTGCTGCATGGCGACGAGGCGGCGATCGCCCAGGGCCTGGCCCGTCACAACGAGGCCCGCCAGCGGGTGGAGATCCGTCACGCCGAGCGGGTCATCGCCATGGACGAGAAACCCGCCCAGGCCCTGCGCCGCGGCAAGGGCACCTCGATGTGGAACGCCGTGGAGGCCCTGCGCGAAGGCCAGGCCCAGGCGGCGGTCTCGGCCGGCAACACCGGCGCCCTGATGGCCATCTCCAAGTTGATCCTGCGGATGAGCGGCGACCTGGAGCGCCCGGCGCTGGTCACCTCGATCCCGACGCCGCGCGGGGTGACCACCTTCCTCGACGTGGGCGCTAACATCGACTGCGACGCCGCCCGGTTGGTGGAGTTCGCGATCATGGGCGAGGCCTTCCACCGCGCCGCCCACGGCACCTTGAAGCCCACCGTCGGCCTGCTGAACGTCGGCGCCGAGGAGATGAAGGGCCACGAAGAGGTGCGCGAGGCGCACAGCATTCTGCGCGAAGGCAAGATCGACCTCGACTACCGCGGCTTCGTGGAAGGCGACGACATCACCCGCGGCGGCGTCGACGTCGTCGTCACCGACGGCTTCACCGGCAATGTGGCGCTGAAGGCCATGGAGGGCGCGGCGCGGTTCATCACCAGCGAGCTGCGCACCTCGCTCACCTCCAACCTGCTGGCCTCAATGGGGGCGATCCTGGCCCGGCCGGCCCTGCAAAAGTTCCGGGAACGGATGAGCCCGACGCCGGCCGCGCCGCTGCTTGGCCTGAACGGCATCGTGCTCAAGGCCCATGGCGGCGCCAGCGCCCGGGATTTCGACCTGGCGATCCGCCTGGCGGTCGATCTGGCGCGCAGTGGCTTCTCCGCGGAGATCGAACGGAATATGAGACGGCTCCCCGATGCGCTGGCCGAGGCCGCGCCGGCGCCCGCCGACGCGGGCGCGTCTCAAGGAGCCGAAGGTTGACGAGCGTGTTGCGTAGCGTGGTGACCGGCGTGGGCGGCTACCTGCCCGAGAAGGTGGTCACCAACGACGACCTCGCCAAATTTGTGGACACTTCCGACGAATGGATCGTCGAGCGCACCGGCATCCGCCAGCGCCACCAGGTGCGCGACGACGAGCCGGTCTCCGACCTGGCCGTGGCCGCGGCGCGCAAGGCGCTGGAGATGGCCGGCCGCACGCCGGACGAGGTCGACCTGATCATCGTGGCTACCACCACGCCGGACCTGACCTTCCCCGCGGTCGCCACCATCGTGCAGCGCAAGCTGGGCTGCCCGGTGGGCGTGGCCTTCGACGTCCAGGCGGTCTGCTCGGGTTTCGTCTACGCCCTGTCGGTGGCCGACGGCTTCGTGGCCCGCAACCGCTCCAAATGCGCCCTGGTGATCGGGGCGGAGACCATGACCCGGCTGATGGACTGGGCCGACCGCGGCACCTGCGTCCTGTTCGGCGACGGCGCGGGCGCAGTGGTGCTGGAGCCGCAGGCCGGGCAGGGGACCACCGCCGACCGCGGCCTCTTGGGCTTCGCCCTGCGCGCCGACGGGACGAAGCAGGAGCTGCTCTACGTCGACGGCGGCCCGTCCACCAACGGCCAGGTCGGCAAGCTGCGGATGCAGGGCAATCAGGTGTTTCGCCACGCGGTGGTGAACATCTCCGAGGCGATCACGTCCGCGGCTGAAGACGCCGGCGTCGAGGTGGCCAGCGTCGACTGGTTCGTACCGCACCAGGCCAACCTGCGCATCCTGCAGGGCGTCGCCAAGCGGGTCGGAATCGACGAGGCCAAGGTGATCACCACCCTGGACCAGCACGCCAACACCTCCGCCGCCTCCATCCCGCTCGCCCTCGACCAGGGCGTGCGCGACGGCCGAATCAAGCCGGGCCAGCTGCTCTTGCTGGAGGCCATGGGCGGAGGCCTCACTTGGGGTGCCTGCGTCATCCGACTCTAGCGCTTAAGGAAAGTCGGCAATCCGACGCTTGAAGTCTTTGACGGGATAGGACAATCAAGGCACGGTGACGCTACCGTCTAGGGGAGCAGGCGAGGATGAAGGGCGCGACGGTTACACGAGCCGATCTGTGCGAGGCGGTTCACGAGGAAGTCGGCCTGACTCGCCAGGATTGCGGCGAACTGGTGGAGCGCGTCCTCGAACTGATGGCCGTGGCCCTGGAGAAGGGCGAGCAGGTCAAACTCTCCGGCTTCGGCGTCTTCCAGGTCCGCGCCAAGCGCGCCCGCATGGGTCGCAACCCCAAGACGGGCGAGCCCGCCGCCATCGAGCCGCGCCGGGTGATCGGCTTCCGCGCCTCCCAGGTGATGAAGGCCCGCGTCGACCGGGCGCTCGCGCGTTGAAGGCGCACTGACAGGTGGCCAAGGGGCCGGAAGCCTTTCGGACCATATCCGAAGCGGCGGACGAGCTTCACGTGCCGCAACACGTCCTGCGGTTCTGGGAAACCAAGTTCGCCTTCATCCGGCCGATGAAGCGGGCGGGCGGCCGGCGGTTCTACCGTCCCTCGGACATCGCTGTGCTGCGCGGCGTGCGCCATCTGCTGCACGACGAGGGCTACACCATCAAGGGCGTCCAGCGCCTGCACCGCGAGGAAGGCCTGCGCCGCCTGGTGGGCGCGGGCGGCGGTGAAGGCGGCGAGGGTGCGAAGCCGCCGGCTCCCGGCCAGGCTTCCGCGCCCGTCGGCGACCGGCCCAGCCTGTTGCGCGCCCTCGAAGACCTCGAAGCCGCCAAACGCGACCTGGACCGGCTGCTCGGCTAGCCCATCCGAGCCCGCCCGCCGCCGAAACGGCCTACGACATCGCTTCAATGAGGATTGCGATGGTCGGAGCGACAGGATTTGAACCTGCGACCCCTTGACCCCCAGTCAAGTGCGCTACCAGGCTGCGCTACGCTCCGACGCCTCGCGGCGAGCGGGTCTTCTAGCGGCTTATGGCATGACGGCAAACGCTAAATTCGGAACGATCGTGATGGCCGCGGCGCTCGCCGCTTCGATGGCGCACGCCCAGGTGCGGCCGAACCTGCCGGAGGTGCGCGCCAGCATAGAGCGCGAGGGCGCGGCGGCCACCGTCAACCGGCTGAACCGCGCCGGGCAGTGGGACGTCATCCTCGACGGCATGGCCAACGGGGAGCCGGCCTGGATCGCCATCGCGCCTCTACTGGCTGAAGGAACGGACGCCGGCCCGTCGGAAGGCCTGGGCATCGCCCTGGCCCAGGCCCTGCCGCGCGCCCCGGCGGCGGTGCTGCACGTGCTGGACCCCAAGGACGGCCCGGTGCTGGGCGCCTCGCGGGTCTGCTCCATCCCCTTCGTCGAGCCCAAGCCCGGCGTCGTGGAGGCCTACAAGCCCAAGGCCATCGCCGCCGTCCAGGCTGTCCGCAGCCCGCGGCTGCGCTGGGCGCGCGAAGCCTGCCTGGCGGCGCTCAAGAAGGGCTAGGGCTGGTTCATCCAGCGGATCAGGGGCAGGATCGGCACGCCCCAGAGCACGCCGGCCAGGGCGTAGAAGGCGAACTGCAGCGGGCCGTGGTCGGGCACGAGCAGCGCCACGCGCACCACCAGGCCGATATAGAGGACCAGGAAGCCCAGGATGCCGAAAAGGCCGATCAGCTTGCGCAGGCGCGGGTTCATCGCCGCTGCTTAGCCGTGGGCGCGGGCCGTTGAAAGCCGCAAGGGGCGCAGACGTGGACGGACGGCCCTTTCCGCTGTAGCGCAGGCGCGATGACGTCGTTCCTGCGTTCCGACCGTTCCCGCGCCGTGGCCGCCTGGCTTTTGGCGGTCGCCGCCCTGGTGCTCGGCATGGTGGTGCTGGGCGGCACGACGCGCCTGACCGGCTCGGGCCTCTCGATCACCGAGTGGAAGCCGGTCTCCGGCGCCCTGCCGCCGCTCAGCCAGGCCGACTGGCGCGCGGCGTTCGACGGCTACCGGGCGATCCCGCAGTTCCAGTTCGTGAACCCGGGCATGACCCTGGAGCAGTTCCGCTTCATCTACTGGTGGGAGTGGTCGCACCGCTTCCTGGCGCGGCTGCTGGGCGCGGTGTTCCTCGTCCCGCTGATCTGGTTCGCCGTACGGCGAGACCTGCCGCGCCGGCTCTGGTGGCAGTTCGGCGCCATCGTCGTGCTCTGCGGACTGGAGCCCCTGGTCGGCTGGTGGATGGTGGCGAGCGGCCTGGCGCACCGGATCTATGTCGCTCCGGAGCGTCTCATGATGCATCTGGGCATCGCCTTCGCCCTGCTGGGCGCGCTGGTCTGGACGGCGCTCGACGCCTGGGCGGGTTCGGCGCGCCAGACCCTGCCCAGCCCATGGGGCGGCCGCGCGCTGGGCCTGGTGGCGCTGATCTACCTGCAGATCCTGCTGGGGGCCCTGGTGGCGGGCAACCAGGCCGGGCTAGTCTACAACGACTGGCCGCTGTTCGCCGGCCATCTGCTGCCGCAGGACTACGCCGGCCACGGCCTCTGGGCGACGCTGGCGCACAGCCAGGGCGCGGTGCAGCTGCATCACCGGCTGGTCGCCTATGTCCTGGCGTTCGCGGCGCTGGCGCTGGGCGTCGGGGCCTGGCGCTCATCCTACCTGCCGCCGGAATCGAAGCTGTTGGGCGTCATGGTCTCGGCCCTGGTGCTGGTCCAGGCAGGCCTCGGGATCGCGACCCTGATGGCCCGCGTGCCGATCGGCCTGGGCGTCGCCCACCAGCTCATCGCGGCCCTGACCCTCAGCCTCGCCGTCGCCTTCGCCTGGCGGGTGCGCCGCCTCTAAGACGGTGGCTGGAATCGTCGGCTCCACGTCATTGTGCAGCTCACCGCTGTGGCCCACAAAGGCGGCCAGGTCCGGCGGCTTTCGGGGGTTTCAAATGAAGTCTGGCGTTCTCATCGCCGCGGCGTTCCTGGCCGGCGGGCTCGCCGTGAGCGCGGCGTCGCACGCCCAGCCCCAGACTCCAGCGGTCGCCTACACCGCCGACGGCAAGCTGCAGTTCCCCAAGGACTACCGTAGCTGGGTCTACCTCTCGAGCGGCATGGACATGGCCTACACCGACAGTCCCGGCATGGCCGACCACCACATGTTCGACAACGTCTTCGTCAACCGCGAGGCCTATGCGGTCTTCCAGAAGACCGGGACCTGGCCGGATAAGACCATCTTCATGCTGGAAGCCCGGGCGGGTGAACAGCGGGGCTCGATCAACAAGAAGGGCCTCTTCCAGGGCGACACCATGGGCCGCGAGGCGCACGTGAAGGACACCACGCGCTTCAAGTCCGGCTGGGCCTTCTTCCCCTTCGCCGGCGGCGAGCAGCCGGCGACCGCGCTGCCCCAGACCTCCGGCTGCAACGCGTGCCACGAGCAGCACGGGGCGGTGGACACCACCTTCGTGCAGTTCTACCCGACGCTGATGCCCAAGGCTGAGGAGATGAAGACCCTCAGCGCCGCGTACCTGGCCGAGCAGAAGGCGGAAAGCGAGAAGAGGTAATATAATACCGTATCAAGAATCTTCAGTCTTTTCAGAGGGGTGAGGGAAATCTGGCGCGGGTGAGTTGACAGCGTCTGGCGTTGTCGGCATATGCGCCCGCTCACGTCGGGGCCGCAAAGCTCCGCCAGCTATACGGAACCCGTCCCATGATGAAGACCACGGCTTCGCTGAAGCCCGCCGAGGTCGAGAAGAAGTGGATCGTGATCGACGCCGAGAACGCCGTGGTCGGCCGTCTCGCGTCCTTCATCGCCAACCGTCTTCGCGGCAAGCACCTGCCCACCTACACCCCGCATGTCGACTGCGGTGACTTCGTCGTCGTGATCAACGCCGACAAGGTGAAGTTCACCGGCAAGAAGCTCACCGACAAGATCTATTACTGGCACACCGGCCACCCGGGCGGCGTCAAGCAACGCACGGCCGGCGCCGTGCTGGGCGGCCGCTTCCCTGAGCGCGTGCTCGAGAAGGCCGTCGAGCGCATGCTGCCCAAGGAAAGCCCCCTGGCCCGCAAGCAGCTGACCCACCTGCGTATCTACACGAGCGCCGAGCATCCGCACGCCGCCCAGAACCCCGAGACTATCGCGTTCGCCGATCTGAACGCCAAGAACGTGCGGAGCGCCTGAGTATGTCGGAAGCTGTCACGACTGAAGAAGCCGCGGACACCGAGGCCAAGGGCTTCGACGCCCTGAAGGGCATGGGCACACAAGCCGAGGACGTCGTGGTCCACGAGCGCAAGGTCGACGCCCAGGGCCGCGCCTACGCCACCGGCAAGCGCAAGAACGCCATCGCCCGTGTCTGGATCCAGCCCGGCAAGGGCAAGATCACCATCAACGGCCGCGACCAGGAGGTCTACTTCGCCCGCCCGGTGCTGCGGATGATGATCGCCCAGCCGATGGACCTCGCCGACCGCGCGGGCCAGTTTGACGTGGTGGTCTCCGTGCAGGGCTCAGGCCTCTCCGGCCAGGCCGGCGCGATCCGTCACGGAATCTCCAAGGCGCTCACCTATTTTGAGCCGGAACTGCGCAGCGTGCTGAAGCCGCACGGCCTGCTCACCCGCGACAGCCGCGTGGTCGAGCGGAAGAAGTACGGCAAGGCCAAGGCCCGACGCAGCTTCCAGTTCTCGAAGCGCTAAAGCCGCGCGGCCGAAAACCCGCGTTTGCGAAGGGCGCTTCGGGAAACCGAGGCGCCCTTTCTCTTTGTCCGGATATCCACCCCATGGCCCACACAGTCTTCATCGATGGCGAAGCCGGCACCACCGGCCTGCAGATCCGCGAGCGGCTGGCCGGCCGCGCCGACCTGGAGGTGGTCTCCATCGACCCGGCGAGGCGCAAGGACGCTGCCTCCCGCGCCGAGCTGCTGAACGGCGTCGACGCCGTTGTGCTCTGCCTGCCGGACGACGCCGCGCGCGAAGCGGTGGCCATGGTCACCTCCAACCGGGTCAAGATCGTCGACGCCTCCACCGCCCACCGGGTGGCGCCGGACTGGGCCTACGGCTTCGCCGAGATGGCCACCGGCCAGCGCGCCGCCATCGCCGGCTCCAACCGCGTCGCCAACCCCGGTTGCTACCCGACCGGCTTCATCGGCCTGGTGCGGCCGCTGGTCGAGGCAGGGCTGGTCCCGCCGGCCTTTCCGCTGACCGTCAACGCCGTCTCCGGCTACTCCGGCGGCGGCAAGGGGCTGATCGCAGAGTTCGAGGGGGCGGACCCGCCCGCCGGCACCGCCGACGCCTTCCGGATCTATGGCCTCAACCTGGCGCACAAGCACCTGCCGGAGATGGCCGCCCACACGGGCCTGGCGCACACGCCGGTCTTCGCGCCGGCGGTGGGCCGGTTCGCCCAGGGGATGATCGTCGAGGTTCCCCTCCAGCTCTGGGCGCTGCCGGGTAAGCCCACGCCTGCCGACCTGCACGTGGCGCTGCAGGCTTTCTACGCCGGCGAACGCTTCGTCGAGGTGGCCGGCGGCGCGGAATGCGCTGAGCTGCAGGAGACCCGCGCCGGGGCCGGCGGTTACGTGGCGGCGATGGATCCCGAGGCCCTGAACGGCACCAACCGCATGCGCCTCTTCGTCTTCGGAAGCGCCGACGGGACCCAGGCGCGCCTGGTCGCCCAGCTCGACAACCTGGGCAAGGGCGCGTCCGGCGCGGCGGTGCAGAACCTCAACCTGATGCTGGGCCTGGACGAGGCCGCCGGCCTTTAGGTTGCGCCGGCCCACGGCGCGGGCTTAGCTCGCGGGATCATGCGCATCCTCCCGATCCTGGCCGTCACGGCGCTCCTCGCCACGTCCGCCGCGGCCCAGTCGCCACCACTATTGCCGCCGCCGCCATCGGCGAAGCCGCCCGCAGCGGCGGCTCCGCTGGCCGTCACGCCGCCGCCGGGAGACATGGGCTTCGTCGAGCTGCTCGACAGCCGGTTCGGCCTGTTCAACGCCGGCCCCGACGGCAAGTCCTTCGAGCCCACCGACACCGTGCCGTTCAAGGTGGGCCAGTCCTACGGCTGGTTCGCCCACCTGCGCACCAACAAGCCGACCATCCACGTGCGCGAGGAGGTCCGGGCGCCGGCGCCCGCCAAGAGCTGGAGCGACAAGGTCAAGCTCCCCCAGGGCATGACCATCGCCGCCGATCACCGCTCCGCCGTCTATGAGCGCGACGTGACCCCCACGAGCGGGATGATCATCAGCGGCTGGGCCATCGCCGCCGGCGATCCGCTGGGTGAGTATGTGATCCGCGCCACCATCGACGGCCAGCTGCGGCAGTTCAATTTCGAGATCAAATAGGGATGCGCCTGCGGCCCGCGACGGCGGACGATGCGCCGGCGATGGGCGCGCTCCACATCGCCGCGATGCGGACCCTGACCTTCCTGCCGCAGATGCACACCGTGGACGAGGCGATGGCGTGGATGGCCACGGACGTCCTGCCGAACGGCCAGGCCTGGATCGCCGAGGCCGAGGGCGAGATCGCCGGCTACGTCGTCTTCACCGGCGACTGGATCCAACAGCTCTACGTGCGTCCCGACCGCCAGGGGCGGGGCGTGGGCTCGGCGCTGCTGGCCCATGCGCTGGCCGATGGCCGCCCGAAGCAGCTATGGACCTTCCAGGCCAACGCCCGGGCCCGCGGCCTCTACGAAGCGCGCGGCTTCCGAGCCGTGTCGTTCACCGATGGCGGCGGCAATGAGGAGAAGACCCCGGACGTCCGCTACGAATGGCGGCCCTGACGGCGTGCGGTAACGGACCAGAAACCGATCAAGGCTTGTAACTTTCCCCAACGGCGCCACGTAATTCCGGTCATGAACATGCTCAACCCATCCCGCCGCGGCTTCCTGATGGCCACGGCCCTTGTCGCCGCGGCCCCGGGCCTCGCCTTCGCCGCGGACGACCCCTACGCCAACTCGCCGTACCGCAAGATCAGCGACAGCGAATGGAAGGTGCGGCTGCTGCCGGCCTCCTACGAAGTGCTGCGCCACGAGGATACCGAGCGGCCGGGCACCAGCCCGCTCCTGAATGAGCACCGCAAGGGCACTTTCGCCTGCCTGGGCTGCGGCCTGCCGATCTTCAAGTCGGAGTGGAAGTTCGAGAGCGGCACCGGCTGGCCCAGCTTCTACACGGCGCTTCCCGGCGCCCTGATCAGGAAGACCGACCTGGCCATCGGCGTGCCGCGCACCGAGTACCACTGCGCCCAGTGCCTGGGCCACCACGGCCACGTCTTCCCCGACGGGCCCAAGCCAACGGGCCTGCGCTACTGCAACAACGGCGTCGCGTTGAAGTTCATCCCGGCGTAGGGCCCGCCTCTCCCCCGCGAAGCGAGAGGGAGAGGGTAGGGAGAGGGCGGTTTCGAGCTCTCCCTCTCCTCGATCTTCTCCCTCTGTCGCTTCGCTCCGCGGAGAGGAGGCCTCAGGTCCTTTTCGCCTTCCGATGCGCCGGCTCGGGCGGGACCGGCGGGACAGGGGCGTCTGCGCCGTCCTTCTGATGGATGCTTCCGGAGCCTGAGACATTGCTCTCCAGCTTCGCCGGCCGGGTCAGCAGGGTCACGTCGCCGGAGCCCGAGATATCCACATTGGCCGCGCCGGTGGGCGCCAGCGTCGCCCGGCCGGAGCCCCGGATACTGACGTCGGCGTCGGAGACCTTCAGATCGCTGAGGTCGGTCTCGCCGGAGCCGGACACCGAGATCGCGACCGAGCGGGCCTCGCCCTTGGCGCTCACCGAGGCGTCGCCCGACAGGTCCACGCCCAGCTTGTCCTGCTTGTAGTCGGCGATGGCCAGGGTGTCGGAGCCGCGGATGTTGAACTGGGTCACCCCGGGCGCGGTCATGACGATGCTCACCCGGCCGTGGTGATAGCGATGGCGCCGGCCTTCGTAGCGCAGCTCTCCGCCCTCCAGCACCAGGCCCTCGACCGCCTCTTGCGAGCCGGTCACGGTCAGCTTCGCCGGGCCCGAACTCTGGGTGTAGGTGACGTCAGCGGGGACATCGATGTCGAGGGTGTCGCCGCCGGTCCAGGCGATCTCGCGGCTGCCTTTCGGGCCGGAGTCGTGGCCGTCGTCATCGTCCCAGCCGTCCCGGCCGTTCCAGCTCCAGTGCAGGCCGCCGAAGTCGCCCCAGCGGTTCAGGGCGCTGTCGGTGAGGATTTCCGGACCGCCGATGGCGATGGCGCTGGACAGAGTGACCACCGAGACCAGGAAGCCCGTCACGGCGATCAGGACGAGCACGCGGATCATCGCACGCCTCCCAGGGTTTGCGGTTCGAGGGCCGGCTTCAGGAGCCGGTAGTGCAGGCGGCCGTACCAGACCAGGGCGTTGACCAGGCCGATGGTGACGATGGCCAGGACCGCGCCGCCGGAAGCCGCGCCGGCCATCAGGCCGATGCCGGCCAGGGCGGCGGCGGCGGGCCCGCCGGGGATGCCGGAAAAGGGTCCGGCCGCGAACACCACGCCGCCGGCGAAGAACACCGCCACGGTGGCGATCGCCAGGCCGAAGATCGTCCCGCCCACCGCCATCAGAATCGGCAGCAGGACCAGGATGTCGATGGCGCCCAGTCCCAGGACCGCGAAGACGGCCGAGGCGCCGGCCGAGGCGCTGCGTTCCTCTTCCCAGCGCTTCAGGCCGATCTCGGCGCGCAGCTCGCGTGCGAGGCGGCCCGGATCGCCGAGGCCCGCGGCCACGTCGGCCTCGCTGCGGCCGGCGGCCGCGCCTTCGTTGAAATGGTTCTCGTAGTCCGCGACGATGTCGGCCTGGGCTGACGGGGGCAAGCCGCGAAGGCCCTCCCGCAACCGGGCCATGAACGCCTGCCGGGTCATTTCACCCCTCCAAGGATGGTTTCGACCGCGCCGGAGAACGAGCTCCACGCGGATTTCTGCGAGGCGAGGCTCGCCTTTCCGGCTTCGGTGAGCCGGTAGTATTTGCGCGACGGCCCGGCCGGGCTCTCAACGAGATAGGTCTCGACGAGGCGGTCGGCCTGCAGCCGGCGCATCAGGGGATAGATCGTGCCTTCGCCCATGCCGATGGATTCGGAGAGCTGGCTGGCGATCTCGTAGGCGTAACTGTCATGCTGTTCGAGGAGGGCGAGCACGCAAAGCTCGAGGGCCCCCTTCTTCAGCTGGATTTCGATGGCTTCAGGCACGGCGGCCCTCCTTGCGTGGCCCAAAAACTATGACAAGGTACTGGGCGGTGCAAGGTAGCTTGCATTAAACTTTGGCAATCCTTCCTCGTGGCTTGAGCGGAAGGAACGGCGCTACCTCGGGGCCCCGGAGGCCGGGGCGGGCGCGCAGGCGGCGAGGATATCCTCGGCCGTCAGGCAGACCGGCAACATCGGCGCAGGCTTGTCCCGCGCGATCTTCTCCTCGAAGGCGTCGAGGAACCGTTCGGGGTCCGAGACGGGCAGGGAGGCCACGACCGCGGGCGAGAAGCGCCACCAGCGCGCTGTCTGGAACCGCGCGACCAGATTCTCCGAGAAGCGGTAGCGGAGGATCCGCGCGGGGTGGCCAACCACCACCGCGTAGGGCGGGACGTCCTTGAGGACCAGGGTTCGGGCCCCGATCACCGCGCCGTCGCCGATGGTGACCCCCGGCGCGATCATCGCCTGGTCGCCGATCCAGACGTCATGGCCGATGTCGACCTTCAGCTCCGTCGGAACGAATTCCTCGGCCAGGTCGGCGAGCCCAAATTGGGCGCGGAACGCCGTCACCGCCCGATGCTCGTCGCCCTTCAGCAGAGCTGGCGAGGTGCTGGCCCAATCGGCGGGGTGGTCGCCGCCCATCCAGGCGATGTTGCTGGCGAGCGAACAATAGCGCCCGACCGCGACCCATTCCCGTATCGCCGAGACGCTGTAGGAAAAGGCCCCGAGCACGCGCGGGAAGGTCGCGCCGGCCAGCAGCTCCGTAAAGGGCTCGATGAGGCAGGCGTCGGGAACGCCGATCTGTCCCCCGACCGCCCAACGGTCCCTGCCGTTCAGCGACTGATAGACGTGCTTTTCGCGAAGCAGCGCCAGCAGCTCCGGGGTGACGCGCAGGACGTGCATGCCCTGACCCTTAACCGAGGCGGCCGCGCCGAACCAAGGGCCGTGGCCGCCGGCTCAGCTGCGCACCTTCACATAGTCGCCGGGGGCGTCGCCCAGGGACTTCAGCGGCCCCTTGGCGGGGTCGCGCGCCGGGACCTGGCCGCCGGAGCGGGCCTTCAGCCACTCGATCCAGTGCGGCCACCAGGAGCCGGGCGTCTCGGTCGCGCCGGCCTGCCAGTCCTCGAGCGTCGCCGGCAGCTTGTCGTTGCTCCAGTACTGGTACTTCTTCGCCGCGGGCGCATTGATCACGCCGGCGATGTGGCCGGAGCCGGCCATGTTGAAGACCACCGGCCCGCCGAACAGCTGCGCGCCGCGATAAACCGAACGGGCCGGCGCGATGTGGTCCTCCCGCGAAGCCTGCACGAAGACCGGCGTCTTCACCGTCTTCAGGTCCAGCTTCAGCCCGTCCAGCTCCAGCTCACCCTTGGCCAGCGCGTTGTCGCCATAGAAGCGGCGCAGATAGAACAGGTGGAGGGTCTTGGGCATCCGCGTCTGGTCGGAGTTCCAGAACAGAAGGTCGAAGGGCTTCGGCTCCTTGCCCATCAGGTAGTTGTTCACGAAGAACGACCAGATCAGGTCGTTGGCGCGCAGGGAGTTGAAGGTGTCGGCCATGGCCTGGCCCGACAGCACGCCGCCGCCCTCGTCCATCTTGCCTTCGAGATCCTTCAGCCAGTCCTCGTTGGTGAACAGCAGAAGGTCGCCGGCCTCGGAGAAGTCCTGCTGGGCGGCGAAGAAGGTGGCCGACGCGATCCGCTCGTCGCCCTTGGCCGCCATGTGCGCCAGGGTGGCCGAGAGCAGGGTGCCCCCGATGCAGTAGCCGACGGTGTTGACCCGATCGACGCCGCACTGGTCCATCGCCGCCTGCGTCCCGGCGTAGATGCCCTCGCGCATATAGTCCTCGAAGGTGCGGGTAGAGAGTTCCGGCGTCGGGTTCACCCAGGAGGCCACGAACACCGTGATGCCCTGGGCGCTCAGCCAGCGGATCATCGAATTCTCGGGCCGCAGATCGAGGATGTAGAACTTGTTGATCCACGGCGGGAAGATCACCAACGGGATCTCGCTGACGCTCTCCGTCGTCGGAGAAAATTGCAGCAACTCTATGATTTCGTTGCGGAACACGACCTTGCCGGGGGCGGTGGCCACGTTCTCGCCGATCTTGAACATCTCATAGTCGGTCTGGGCGATGGAGAGCTGGCCGCCGCCGCGCTCCAGGTCGGAGGCGAAGTTCGCCATGCCGCGCACCAGGCTCTCACCGCCGGTGGCCATCACCTCGCGCAGCGCCGTGGGGTTGGACGCCAGGAAGTTCGAGGGCGAAAAGGCGTCGGTCAGCATCTTCATGAAGAACTCGACCCGCCGCTTGGTCATCGGCTCGACGTCCTCGACCTCGGCCACCAGGCTGTTCATCCAGTTGGCGGTGAGCAGGTAGGACTGCTTCATCACGTCGAAGACGGGGTTCTCCGACCAGTCGGGATCGGCGAATCGCTTGTCGCCGCGCGCCGGCTCGGCGACCGGGTCGGGCGTCTCGCCGCCCATGCGCCGGGCCGTGGCCTGCCACAGGTCGAGATAGCGGGAGAAGAGGTCGGCCTGGGCGCGCATCAGCCGGTCTGGCTGGGCGGCCAGGCGGCCCATGACCTCGGTCAGCGCCGGGGCCACATGGAACGGATCGGGCGACAGCGCGGCCGGCCGGTCGGCCTGGCGCAGAGCCATCTCGGCGATCGCGCCCTGGGCGGTCAGCGCCGCGCGCGCCAAGTTCATCGAGAGCTTCTCCACCACCGCCCGCTGCTCGGCGCTGAGCGAGATGGGTTCGGGCGGCGAGGGCGCGAATGGGGGAATCTGCGGCGCCGTCGCGGTAGACGCCGTGGCCGGCGGCAGCTGTTCCGGCCGGGGCGATTTCGCCTTGCCGTTGGCTTTGCCCTTTGTCTTCGGCGGTTTGCCGCCGCTCATCTCAGCCTTGGACGCCTTAGCCTTTGCGGCCTTCGGCGTCTTGGCGGCCTTGGTCGGCGAGTTCTGCCCGCTCATTGGATCGTCCTCCCGGCGGCGAAAGCGCGCGCGCCCTTTCGCCGATCTCGATGATCGCATAAACCGGACCGGAAAATGCCAGTCCGGTCGAGCCCTTTTATGAACGCCCGCCCCGGCCTTGCGGCTGCGAAGCTTCTGGCGAGCCTCTGCGTCTGCGGTCTGGCCGGCGCTTGCATCACCGCGCCCTTCCACGACGCCAAGGTCGATCCGCGCTCGCCGATCGCCGCGGAGGTCGCCCGGACCGTCAGGCCCGACGCGCCGTTCCCGACCTTCGTCAACTTCCCGAAAAAGCCGACCGACGTCCGACCGCACCGGCAATATGGGTACGCCGCCGCTCAGGTCGAGCTCGACGCCGCCGCCATCGTCGCCGGCACGGCGGATTCCACCTGGACGCTCAGCGACACCGAGGCCTTCGCCATGCAGGCCCGCGCCGACGCCGGCCCCGAGCTGCCGCCGCCGGACCCGGCGGACACCGCGGCTTTCGCCAAGGATCAGAGGGCCCGAGCTACGCCGCCTCCGCCGCCCAAGCGCTAAGCTTAAGGGCCTGCGGAGGCTGAAAATTTCATCGAACCATGGCTTGGCTGGCTCCCGCCCGGAGTCTATCCATGCCCGCCTTCACCTTCGAAGAAGCCGCACGGGCCTTTCGCGGCGCAAGATTTCACCATGACCCCCGATTTCCATCGCATTCGCCGGCTTCCGCCCTACGTCCTCGAAGAGGTCAACCGCATCAAGGCGCGGCTGCGCGCCCAGGGTGTCGACATCATCGACTTCGGCATGGGCAACCCGGACATGCCCACCCCCAAGCATATCGTCGACAAGCTGGTGGAGACCGCCCGCGACCCCAAGGCCGGCCGTTATTCCGCCTCCAAGGGCATCGTGGGCCTCCGCCGCGCCATGGCCGGCTACTACGACCGCCGCTTCGGCGTGAAGCTCGACCCCGACAGCGAGGTGATCGCGACTCTGGGCTCCAAGGAAGGCTTCGCCAACCTCGCCCAGGCCCTGACCGCGCCGGGCGACGTCATCGTCTGCCCGAACCCGGCCTATCCGATCCACGCCTACGGCTTCATCATGGCCGGCGGAGTGATCCGCCACGTGCCGGCGCTGTCGCCGGAGGACTATCTGGCGGGCGTCAGCCGGGCGGTGAAGCACTCCGTGCCGCCGCCCACGGTGCTGATCCTCAGCTATCCGTCGAACCCGACGGCCCAGTGCGTCGACCTGGACTTCTACAAGGACGCCATCGCACTCGCGAAGAAGCACGAGATGCTGGTGATCTCCGACATCGCCTATTCGGAGATCTATTTCGACGGCGCCCCGCCGCCCTCGGTGCTGCAGGTCGATGGCGCCAAGGACATCGCCGTCGAGGTCAATTCGCTCTCTAAGACCTACGCCATGGCCGGCTGGCGGGTGGGCATGGTGGTGGGCAACGCCCGTATCTGCGCGGCGCTGGCGCGGGTGAAGTCCTACCTCGACTACGGGGCCTACACCCCGATCCAGGTCGCCGCCGCCGCGGCGCTGAACGGCCCGCAGGACTGCGTTGAGGAGATCCGCGGCATCTACAAGTCCCGCCGCGACGTGCTGGTCGAGACCATGGCCCGCGCCGGCTGGGACATCCCGTCGCCCAGCGCCTCGATGTTCGCCTGGGCGCCAGTGCCGGAACAGTTCAAGGCCGCCGGCTCGCTGCTGTTCTCCAAGCTCCTGGTCGAGGAGGCCGGCGTCGCCGTGGCGCCGGGCGTGGGCTTCGGGGAGTACGGCGAGGGCTTCGTCCGCGTCGGCCTGGTCGAGAACGAGCACCGCATCCGCCAGGCCGCCCGCAACGTGAAGAAGTTCCTCAGCCAGGCCGACGACGTCCTGGCCCGCCACCACAACGCCCTGGCCGCGCAATGACTCAGCAGAAAACCTGGCGCGTCGGCGTCGCCGGCCTGGGGACGGTGGGCGCGGGCCTTTTGACCTTCCTGGCCGAGCATCCCGACTTCGCCCCGGCGGGCGGGCGGGCCAGCGTCACGGGCGTCTCGGCGCGCTCGCGCTCACGGCCGCGGCCCTTCGACATCTCGGGCCTGCCCTGGTTCGACGATCCGGTGGCGCTCGCCACCTCCGCCGAGACCGACGTCTTCGTCGAACTGATCGGCGGCTCCGACGGCCCGGCCAAGGCCGCGGTGGAGGCCGCGCTCTCCGCCGGCAAGCCGGTGGTCACCGCCAACAAGGCCCTGATCGCCGAGCATGGCGCCGAACTCGCCGCCCTGGCCGAGTCCAAGGGGGCGCCCTTGCTGTTCGAGGCCGCGGTGATGGGGGGCGTCCCGGCGGTGAAGATGGTCCGCGAGGCCCTGGTCGGCGATGAGATCAAGTCGGTGGCCGGCATCCTCAACGGCACCTGCAACTACATTTTGACCGAGATGGAGGCGACCGGCCGCGCCTTCGCCGAGGTCCTGGCCGAGGCCCAGCGCCTGGGCTACGCCGAGGCCGACCCGACCATGGACGTCGGCGGGTTCGACGCGGCCCACAAGATCTCCATCCTGGCGGCGCTGGCCTTCGGCTGCGCCCCCAATTACGCCGCCGCCGAGATCGAAGGCATCGCCGGCGTCGAGCTTCTGGACATCCAGCTCGCCCGCGACCTGGGCTACCGGATCAAGCTGGTGGCCTCCGCCGACCGCTCACCGGACGGGGTGCTGGTGCGCGTGCATCCGTCGCTCGCCCCGCTGGCGCATCCGTTGGCGCAAGCGGGCGGGGCGCTGAACGCCCTCTTCATCGAAGGCCGCCGCACCGGCCGCATCTTCGTCCAGGGTCCGGGCGCAGGCGCCGGCCCCACCGCCGCGGCGGTCGCCGCCGACCTCGCCGATGTGATGGCCGGCGCCGTCCGCCCGGTCTTCCAGGCCCCGGCCGCGAGCCTTTCGCCCTTCACGCCTGTCGATCCTTCGAAGAGCATCGGCCGCGCCTACCTTCGCCTGTCGGTGAAGGATGAGCCCGGGGTGATCGCCGCGGTCTCCGAGACCCTCGCCGAGGCCGGCGTCTCAATCGAGAGCTTCCTGCAGAAGCTGGTGGAGAACGCCAGCGGCGTGCCGATCGTGCTGACCACCCACGCGGTGGCCGAATCCGTGCTGAAGGCGGCTATCGAGCGCATCGCCAGCCTGCCGGCTGTGCTCGACCGTCCAAGGCTGCTACGCATCGCCCGAATTTAGACCTGGGCCCGAATTTGCAGCGGGGCTCGAACTTAGAAAAGCTGGGGACATCCAAGAGATGAGTTCCGAAAACCTGGACCGCAGCCTCGTGCTGGACGCGGTCCGTGTCACCGAGGCCGCCGCCATCGCCGCCTGGAAGATGGTCGGCCGCGGCGACGAGAAGGCCGCCGACCAAGCCGCCGTCGACGCCATGCGCACGGCGCTCAACGACCTGGAGCTGGATGGCGAGATCGTCATCGGCGAGGGCGAACGCGACGAGGCGCCGATGCTCTACATCGGCGAGAAGGTCGGCAAGGGCGGCAAGCACAAGATCGACATCGCCCTCGATCCCCTGGAAGGCACCACGCTGACCGCCAAGGCCATGGCCAATGCGCTGGCGGTGATGGCCTGGGCGCCCAAGGGCACCATGCTGAACGCGCCTGACACCTACATGGACAAGATCGCCTGCGGCCCGGGCTATCCGGCCGGCGTGATCGACCTCGACAAGACCCCGGCCGAGAACGTCCAGTCGCTCGCCAAGGCCAAGGGCGTGGCGCCGGAAGAGCTGACGGTCTGCGTCCTCGACCGGCCACGCCACGCCGAGATCATCGCCAGCCTGCGCTCGGTGGGCTGCCGCATCTACCTGATCACCGACGGCGACGTGGCCGGGGTGATGAACACCGCCGACCCCTCGACCGGCGTCGACCTCTATGTGGGGCAGGGCGGGGCGCCGGAGGGCGTGCTGGCCTGTGCGGCGCTGAAATGCGTCGGCGGCCAGTTCCAGGGCCGGCTGGTGTTCCGCAACGCCGATGAGCGGGCCCGCGCGGCCCGGGTCGGCATCACCGACCTCGACCGCAAGTACGACCTGCACGAGATGGTCCGCGCCGACGCCATTTTCGCCGCCACCGGCGTCACCGACGGCGCCCTGCTCGACGGGGTGAAGCTGGAGGGCGGCTTCGTCCACACCCATACCCTGGTGCTGAACTCGGCCACCCGCACAGCCCGGGAAGTCCGGATGAAGCGGCCGGTTTAGGCGAACCGCTCGCCGACCATCTCTTCGCTCTTGGCCCAGAGCGCCTTGGCGTGCTCGGGGTCGAGGGCGTAGGGGCGCACCCCGCCGCGGACGGCGAGCATGTCGCCGCCCTCGACGACCTCCGCCACATGGCAGTCCTCGCAGTAGAGGCCGCCGACCGCGTCCGCCGGCGCCACCACCCCGGCCCAGACCGAGGTCGCCGCGCCTTGCGGAACGGTCTTCCATTCGAAGGCCGGCTGGCCGGAGGCCGCGTTGGTGGCGTTGATGCTCTCGATCAGGCCCTGCATGACCTCGTGGGTCATGTATCGGCCGAGTTCGGTCTGGATGCCGCCGGGGTGGACCGCCGTGGCGCGCACGCCGCGGGCCTTGTGCCGCCGGTCGAACTCGACGGCGAACAGGATGTTGGCGGTCTTGGACCGGCCGTAGGCCACGAACTCGGCGTAGTCCGTGTGATCGAAGTTGGGGTCCTCGAGGTCGACGTCGGAGAACCGGTGGCCGGAGGACGACAGGTTCACCAGCCGCGATCCTGGGGCGAACAGCGAGGCGATACGGTTGACGAACACGAAGTGGCCCAGGTGGTTGGTGCCGAACTGGGTCTCGAAGCCGTCGGTGGTCTTGCCGAAGGGCGTCGCCATGACGCCGGCGTTGGCGATCACCAGGTCGAACGGCCGCCCGTCCGCCAGCAACGCGTCGGCGCACGCCCGCACGCTCCTCAGGTCGGCGAGGTCGAGTTCGACCAACTCCAGCCCGCCCCCATTCGCGGCGTCGGCCAGCACCTGCGCCGTGGCCGTCTTGGCCTTGGCGAGGTCGCGGGCCGCGCCCACCACCTGCGCCCCGTGGGCGGCCAGCGCGCGGGCGGTCTCGACGCCCAGGCCGGCGGAGACCCCGGTGACCAGGACCCGCTTGCCTTTCAGATCGACGCCGGAGAGGACGTCTTCGGTGGTGGAAGTGGCGCCAAAGGATGCGGGCATGGGAGGACTCCTGCTTGGAAAGGGCTTGCCTTGCGCGCGACGGTCTTGGCGCGCGGTTGTCGGGCCGCCGTCGATCCACTATAAGCGGAGGATGGCTCCGAATATATACGGAGGGCTCCTCCGTTTATCAAGGGCACCGGGTTCGTGATTGGCGAGAGTGAGGGACGCAAGCCGCGCGCCGACGCGCTCCGTAACCGCGCCCGCTTGATCGGGGTGGCCAAGCAGGCCTTCACCGAGATCGGGCCGGAGGTCACCCTCGAGGAGATCGCCCGCCGCGCCGAGGTGGGGATCGGCACCCTCTACCGGCATTTCCCGACCCGCGACGCCATGGTGGAGGCCGTCTACCGCCACGAGGTCGGCCAGCTGGCTGAGGCCGCGCAAAGCCTTTTGGAGACCCTGCCGCCGGCCGAAGCCTTGCGGGCCTGGCTCAGGCTCTTCGTCGAATACATGGCCACCAAGCGGGTGATCGCACCGGCCCTGGGCGCGATGGCCGGCGGGGTTTCGGCGCTCTACGAGACGTCTGGCTCGCTGATCCGCGCGGCCGTGACCCTGCTGATCGAGCGGGCCATCGCCGCCGGCGACATCCGCGCGGATATCGAGCCCGAAGACCTGATGCAGGCGCTCTCCGGGCTTTCCTACGGCGCTTCAGCTCCCGGGTGGGACGCCCGCACCCTGCGGCTCATCGACGTCCTGATGAACGGCCTGCGCCCGGAGGCTTGAGGCGGCCGGCCTGTCAGGTCCCGCAACTCGGGGTCGACGCGGACCCGCCTTTGCGCGGGCCGTGCTCCATGAACGCCCAGATGGAATAGCCCATCACATAGGCCGTCGCCGTGCCCAGGAGGGCGAGCGGGACCGTGTCGGACACCGGCAGCAGCGAGGTCAGCGCATAGGCCAACCCGCCCAGCATGTAGGCCCAGCCGCTGACCCGCAGCACCTGCTCCATGCGCAGGGCCTGCTCCGGGCTGCGGTAGGTCCCCAGCATCTTCGGCAGGAAGTTGGCGTAGACCGCCAGCGCCAGGCCGGTGAACACCGCCAGCGCGCGGACCGCCATGTCGTGCGAGGTGAAGCCCAGCTTCTCCGCGGCCTTCAGCGCCAGGGCGCCGCCGATGTAGGTCCCGGCCGTGGCGAGGGCGATGGCGAGGTTCCTGTGGATCATGACGTGGGCCTCCCGGCGGACTTAGGGGCGGAATTTGCGACGGACGCGGCGTCGTCCGCCGGCTTGGCCGCCTGCGCGACGGCGCTGAACGCTCCGACGAAGCCCAGGAGCGCATCCTCCAGCACCGACAGTTTCAGGCGATAGATCACCGTCTTCCCCAGCTTCTGGGCGTCGACGAGATTGGCCTCGCGCAGCACGGCGAAGTGGGTCGACATGGTGGGCTTGGAGACCGGGAAATGGTCGGCCAGCTCGCCCGCCGTCATCGGCCGGTCCCGCAGCAGCTCCAGAACGTGGCGGCGCGTCGGGTCGGACAGGGCCTTGAAGACGGCGTTCATGGGATGATGTTTAGCTAAACGTCGAAATGAAGTCAATCCAACTGCCCGGTCGCCGGCCCCGACCTTCTCGCCGGCGCGGAATCGGCCCCTGATTTCGCGGGGCTCGGTGAAGTTAGCGGGCCCGAATCCGATCAGGCCGAGCTGGTGACCACGCGATTTTCCGACCTGCCGAAACGCGTCCAGCGCCTGCCGACCGATCGCCGCGGCTTTCCGGTCCCCTGGTTCGTGGCCTGGCGCGACGGCGAGCCGCAGTTTCCCGTCGTCGACGCGGCCAAGCTGGGCGTCGCCTGGGCCGGTGAGCTGTGCTGGGTCTGTGGCGACAAGCTGGGCGCCCTGCGCGGCTGGGTGGTCGGTCCGATGTCGGCGCTCGAGGGCGCCACGCCGGAGCCGCCGTCGCACTACGACTGCGCCCGGTTTTCGGTCCGCTGCTGCCCGCACCTGTCGACGCCCACGGCCAAGCCCAGCGCGCGATACGGCGAAGCCGAAGGCTACGCGGCCCAGGCGAACGTCTCAAAGCTCCGCTCGGGCGCCACGGCGATCTGGGTGACCCGAGGCCGCGGCGCGACCCCGTTCCACGCCGGCGGCGGCCTGCTCTTCGGCCTGGAAGGTCCGGAGCGCCTGGAATGGTACGCCGCCGGCCGCCCGGCGAGCGCCGCCGATGTCCGCGCCGCCATCGCCCGCGTCCTGCCCACCCTGCGCCGCGTGGCCGAGCGGGAAGGGCGCGCGCCCGACCTCGCCCGGCGACTGCAGTGGCTGGACCGCTGGACGCCGACGGAAGCGGCGTCGCGGGAGGGGTGAGTGTTGGCGGAGACGCTCCTCAGCGCCCGCCGCCCGCTGGCGCCGCCTTCGCCTCGCTTGACGCGACCGCGGGCGTAGCGGCCGGCGCCGGTCCCGCCGCCGCCGGTCGACCACCGCCCCGCTTCGGCAACAGCTTCATGGCCGCCGCCAGCTCGCTGGCGTCGATGAAGCCGTCGTGGTTGGTGTCGATCACGTTGAAGTACTTCTTCAGCATCGTGCCGGGGCTCTGCGGGCCGCCCTTCAGCTCGGCAAGCGAGAGCTTGCCGTCCATGTTGTCGTCCATGACGTCCAGCATGAGGTTGGCCTGCATCAGCTTGTCGTAGTCGTCCCGGGGGTTCTTCGCGGTCTCGCCCGCCCAGTGGTAATGGATGTAGACCGCCAGCATCTCCTCGAAGGACTGCTCGCCCCAATAGACCGTCTTGGTCGGGTCGGGATTGCCGGGGTTGCGGCTCGAGTTGTCGTAGACCCAGTGGGTGATGATCTTGGAGCCGGCCGGGACGTTGATCGGCTTGGCCAGCACATAGTCCCACTGCCAGTTGAAGTCGTACCGCGGCATGGCGAGCAGCGTCTCTTCCCGGCCGTCCGGATAGCGGATCGAGACGTTGGCGGCGACGCCGCGCTTATGGGAGTGCGGGGTGAAAGCGTAGACCACCGCGTCCTTGGGGAATTCAATGTAGGCGACTTCCTTGTGCTCGCGCTCGCCGGCGGGAATCTCGATGGAGAAGTCGAAGATGCCGAAGGTCCGCCGCGGATATTTCGGCTCCTCGCCCTTGGGATAGAAGTAGAGCCCGAGCTTGGTGTTCTCGACCGTTTCCTTGCCATAGGTCGTGTAGTGGGCCTGGAAGGCCAGGCCGCTGCCGGGCGGGATCCACAGGCCTGAGTCCTGCGCCATCTTCTGATAGCCGACCCCCGGCACATAGCCCTGCAGCAGCGTCGTGAACGGAGAACTCGCGACCGTATCGCCCGCGGGCATGTCGCTGGGCGCCACTCCTGACAGGATATGGTGCACCGCCTGACGGTCGTTGATCTGGAAGGCCGAGGCCTTCAGCCAACGGCCCTCGGTCATGACGTTCTTCACCGCCGGGTACTGGTAGTCGATGACGCCGCTGGCCGGGATCTTGACGGTGGGGATCTCGACGATCTTGTCGGGCTTGCCGAGCGGCCACTCGGGGGCCTTGAAGTCGATCTTCTTCAGCGGATCCTCGCCCTCGCCGCGCGGCGCGCCGGCGTCGATCCAGTGGACCAGAGTCTTCATCTGGTCGGGCGACAGGCGCCCGTCGTCCTTCCACTGGCCGACCGTCTCGTCGGGTTCGAAGGGCGGCATGCGGTGAGTGCGGATCACCTCGCGGATCATCGGGGCGAAGCCCTTGACCTGTTCGTAGCTGGTGAGCGGCATCGGGCCGATCCCGCCGGGCTGGTGGCAGGTCGAGCACTTGGCCTCGACCATGGGCGCGATGGTCTTGGCGTAGGAAATCTGGGCGAATGCCGCGGACTTGGCCCGTTCCGGGAAGGCGATCGGCTCGCCCTTGGCCTCGACAGCGCTGAGCGCGACCTTCTGGCCGGCGACCAGGGCGTCAACCGCCGCCTTCGCGCCATCCACCGGCCCGCGATAGGCGATGGTCCAGCCGCGCGGATCGACAACGATCACTTCGTCGGCGCGAGTGACGCCCAACGCCTCGCCCACCAGCTGCTCGTAGTCGAACAGGATCGGCATATCGATCCCGGCGGCCTTGGCGTCGGCGGTCACCGGCCCGCGCCGGTCGCCGATGCGGCTGTCCACCGCCATCACCTCCACGCCCTTGTCGGCGTAGGCGGTCTTGAGGGCCATTAGCGCCGGCGCGTCGGCATGCAGCTGCTTGTCGCCCAAGGCGTAGGTCACCAGCACCACGGCCTTGTCCTGGCCCATCCAGTAGAGCTGCCGGCCAAACAGGTTCTGGTCCGCCAGCAGGAAGTCGTCGACCCGCGCCGGGCCCGCGGCCTTCGGCGCCTCGGCCTTGGCGCTGGAGGCGCCGTGCGGAGAGGCCATCAGCGCGAGGGCGCTGGCGGTCGTCGCCAACAGGCCCAGTCCAGCGATCGCCTTCAGTGATGTCCTCATGGCGCATCTCCCCGGTCCGCCGATGTTGTTCAATTTACTGGCTGGACAGCCAACAATAATGCATTTCCGGAGCCCGCGCGCAAGGGCCTGGCCCCGGAGTGGTTTGGCGGTCGGGACCTCAGAGGGTAGCTTCCCGCCCAGATGGAAGAGACATCGCAGAAAACGAATCGGCGGCGCCGGACGCAGGCGGAACGACGAGAGGAATCCGAGCGGGGACTGGTGAAGGCCGCGGTCGCCCTGGTCTCCGAAGAAGGGGTGAGCGCCAGCACCTTCGAGGCGATCGCTCGGCGCAGCGGCTACAGCCGCGGACTGGTCGGGCAACGGTTCGGCTCGAAACTTGGCCTGGTCGAGGCGGTGATTACCTACCTGCACGACGGTCGTGAGAACTTCGCCGAGGCGCGGAAGCTCGACGGGCTGCCGGGCCTGGAAGCGCTGGTCACCTATGCCGACCACTATCTTCAGCGGCTCTCCCACATGGGCGAGGTCCGGGCCTATTTCCGGCTCCTGTCCTGGGCGGTGGCGGACATCTCGGCGTTCCGCTCGGTGTTCGCCGTCGAGCACGACCGCATCCGCGGCCGGTTCGAAGGTTGGATCCGGCAAGGCCAGGCCGAGGGTCAGATCCGGGCGGACCTGGACGCGGCTGCGGCCGCCCTGATGGTCGGCGGTCAACTTCTGGGACTCTCGATCCAGGTGCTGATCGACCCGGCGATGGACCTCGACCCGATCCGCGCCACCTACCTGGCGACGCTGCGCCAGGCGTTCTCGTCGTAGAGAGCGGCCGTTGACGGCGGGCTGTGTCCCGGCAGGGGATGGGACGTCGGTTTCCGCGCGCGGCGCACGGCTGGCCGGTCGTTGGCGGCCGGCTGGGGCGACCGACCTCAAGAACGGTCAGGAAGTGCGCCCTTTGGCGTGTCGAAACAGCAAACCGGAAAGGGCCGTGGCCGTGACAGCCCCCACGAACTGTCCGAGCAAGAAGCTGAGCACGCTCGCCGGAGCGATCCCGGCGAAGGTGTTGGATATCGACCGCGCGAGCGTGACCGCCGGATTGGCGAACGAGGTCGAGGCGGTGAACCAGTAGGCCGAAGTGATGTAGAGGCCGACCGCCATGGGTGTGGCCTGAGGACGGAAGCGCAGCGTTCCGAGGATGGTCAGGATCAAGCCAAAGGTCGCGACCGCCTCCGACCAAGCTTGAGATGGCCCCTCGCGTAACTTGGTCGAGACCTGAAAGATGGGCTCGGCGAACATGGCGTGCGCGGCCCAGACGCCCAGCACCGCGCCCACAAGCTGAGCGGCGACGTAGGCCAGGGTGAGGCGCACGCCGATCTCCCGGCGCAGGGCGAAGACCAGGGTCACGGCCGGATTGAAGTGCGCGCCGGAGACCGGGCCGAAAACCTCGATCAACACCACCAGCCCCGCGCCGGTCGCCAGGGTATTGCCGAGCAGGGCGATGGCGTCGTTTCCGCCTGAGAGCCGCTGGCCCATAATCCCCGAGCCGACCACGATGGCGAGCAGCATCGCCGTCCCGAGGGCTTCCGCCACAAGGCGGCGGGCCGGATCGGCAACCCGGAGCGGCGCCTCCAGGCTGGCGTCGGCTTCGGCCATCAGGCGAGTTGTTCGGCCGATTTGCCGATGTAGGTCAGGTGCGATCGGAGCGACGTCTCGTCCAGCCTGTCGAACGGCAGGTCGACGAAGAGGCCGATGCGGTTCTTCAGCAGACGGGCGGTATTGCCGAAGGCGGTGGTGATCTCGTCCGGCGTTCCCATGACGGTGGCGGGGTCGGGGACGCCCCAGTGCGCGGTGATCGGCCGACCCGGCCAGATCGGGCAGACCTCGCCGGCGGCGTTGTCACAGACGGTGAAGATGAAATCGAACGGCGGCGCGTCCGGACCGGCGAACTCGTCCCAGGACTTGGAGCGGAAGTCCTTCGGGTCGAGGCCCAGGCTCTCGATGATCGTGAAGGTGTTCGGGTTGACAAAGCCGGCCGGGAAAGAGCCCGCCGAATGGGCCTTGAACTGGCCCGCGCCCAGCCGCGTCAGCAAGGCCTCGGCCAGGATCGAACGGGCCGAATTGCCGGCGCAGAGGAAGAGGACGTTCATCGGGCGCGCGCTCATCGGAAGCTCCTTTGCGGGATCAGCAGGCGCGGCCTTCGGCGGCGCAGGCGCGGCTCGCCAGCGCCACGAGCGGGCCACAGATCTCCGGGTTGCCGCCGCAACAGTCCTCCATGAGGAAAGCCAGCAACTCGCGCATTCGGTCGTAGCCGGCGGTGTAGATGATCGATCGCCCGTCGCGGCGCGAATCGACGAGGCCTGCGGCGGCCAGGATGTTCAGGTTGGCTGACAGGGTGTTCGGCAGGCTGTCAGTGGCCCGCGCGATCTCCCCGGCCGCCAGGCCTTCGGGCCCGGCGCGGACCAGCAGACGGAAGACCTCCAGCCGGCCGGGATGGGCCAGCGCGCTCAGCGAGGTGACGGCGGCGGGGCTTTCCATGGGTCCATCCTCGCCGTTGGGGGGCTCCCGAAACGGCATCCTGTTCAATATTTCCAGAATATTCGAAGAGTCAAACAGAGCTGCGCCGCCGTCATGCGCGTGGCCTGTTTGCGAGGCGCTGGCCTCCAGACAGCAGCTGAGGCTGGGTCGACGTCCGATTCTGACGCAGGCTGCGGCTATCCAGTCCTGGCGACTCGCCGTGGGCGAGCCGATAGTGGGCGCTTCGGGGCCTCAAGGAACGGCAGTTGGCGGACGGTGGCGCCTCATTCGGCTATCTCGGGGTCTCCCGCTCGCTCAGCGGGCGGGCCTGGCGCGAGCGCGCGGCCGACGGCAAGCTGGTGCGCCGCCATCAGCTCAGCCACGGCCTCTCCGAGCCCCTGGCCCGGGCGCTGGCGTCCCGTGGGGTCACTGCGGAGGGCGCGGACACCTATCTCGCCCCCAGCCTGAAGGCGCAGTTCCCCGACCCGTCCAGCTTCGCCGACATGGACCGCGCCGCCGCCGTCCTGGTCGACGCCCTGGAGCGCAAGCGGCCCTGCGTGGTGTTCGCCGACTACGACGTGGACGGCGCCTCATCGGCCGCCCAGCTGGTGCGCTGGTTCCGGGCCTTGGGCGGCGACCTGCCGATCTATGTCCCCGACCGGATCCTTGAAGGCTATGGCCCGTCGCCCGCCGCCTTCCGCCGGCTGAAGGCCGAGGGCGCGGAGCTGGTGGTCACCGTCGACTGCGGGGCCGCGGCGCACGATGCGCTGGCCTGCGCCGCCGAGATCGGCCTGGAGGTGGTGGTGATCGACCACCACCTGATGCGCGGCGATGAGATCCCTAGGATCGCGGCCCTGGTGAACCCCAACCGGCCGGACTGCGGCTCGGGGCAGGGGCACCTGGCGGCGGCGGGCGTGACCTTCGTCCTCCTGGCGGCGCTCAACCGCGAAGCGCGGCGGCGCGGCCTCTTCGCCGAGCGGGCCGAGCCGGACCTGCGCCAATGGCTGGACCTCGCAGCCATGGGCGCGGTCTGCGACGTGACCCAGCTTGTGGGCTTCAACCGCGCGCTCGCGGCCCAGGGGCTGAAGGTGATGTCGGCCTGGCGCAATCCGGGCCTGGCGGCGCTGATGGCGGTGGCGGGCGCCGAGGGGCCGGCCTCAGTCTTCCACGCGGGCTTCATCCTGGGGCCGCGGATCAACGCCGGCGGCCGCATCGGCCGCGCCGACCTGGGCGCGCGCCTGCTTTCCACCGACGACCCGGAGGAGGCGAGGGCGCTGGCCGAGGAGCTCGACGGCCTCAACGCCTCGCGCAAGGAGGTGGAGCGCGAGGTCACCGAGGCGGCGATCGCCCATATCGAGCGGGAGATGAACGCGCCCGAGGCGCCCATGCTGCTGGTGGCCGCCGACGGCTGGCATCCTGGGGTCATCGGCATCGTCGCCGGCCGCCTCCGGGAGAAATACCGCAAGCCCGCGATCGTGGTCGGCGTCGACCGCGCCGCCAACGTCGGCAAGGGCTCCGGCCGTTCGCAGCCCGGCGTGAACCTCGGCCGCGCGGTGCAGGCGGCCTACGACGAGGGCCTGCTGTTGACCGGCGGCGGCCACGCCATGGCCGCGGGCCTGTCGGTGCGGCCGGACGCGATCCCGGAGCTGCGCGCCTTCCTCTGCGAGCGCCTGGCGGCCGAAACCGCCGTCGCGGCGGCCGAGGACGCGCTGGATGTGGACGCGCTTGTCACAACTCTCGGTTGTGACCGGTCGCTCTGGCAGGACTTCCAGCGGATGGCGCCCTTCGGCCCCGGCAACCCCGAGCCGCTGTTCGCCGCCGCCGACGTGCGGGTCGAGCGGCCCATGGCGTTGCGGGGCGGTCATGTGCGTTGCACCCTGACCGACGGCTCAGGCGGGCGGCTGAAGGCGGTCGCCTGGCGAGTCGAAGGCACAGAGGCCGGCCGCCGCCTGCTCGCCGAGGGCGGCGCGATCCATGTGGCGGGTCGTCTGAAGCCGGACGACTGGCAGGGGCGGCAAGGCGTGGAATTCGAGATCGAGGACGTCGCCGATCCGCGGCGGGCTTGAGGCCTTCCGACCACCTTGCACCCCCAAGGGAAGGCGGATATAGAGCCGCCCTTCGCGATCCATGCGGTCCCTTCGTCTATCGGTTAGGACGCCAGGTTTTCAACCTGGAGAGAGGGGTTCGACTCCCCTAGGGACTGCCACGCGATTTCCCCAAGGTCATGCCGCCGCCGCGACAATATTCCCCTGTCGCGTGCATTTTGGGCGTTGACGCACGCCATGTTACCAGAACAGTGTTATAGTTGGCTCAGCCCGACGTGTTCGGGGGACGGGGAAGTAACGGGCCGAGGGGCATATGGCTGGTTACGAATTCGAGCATGTGGACGCGCAGGGTGAGGCCCTGCGTATCAGCGGCCGCGTCAAGTGGTTCGACGCTGGCAAGGGCTATGGCTTCATCGTGCCGGACGATCCCAGCCAGACCGACCTGAAGGACGTCCTGCTCCATGTGACCAGCCTGCGCAACTCCGGCCGCGAAAATGCGGTCGAGGGCTCGATGATCACCTGCGACGTGGTCCGCCGGCCGAAGGGCTGGCAGGTGGCCGAGGTCGTCGAGATCGACGAGAGCTGCGCCCCGCCGCCCACCGAACGCCGGCCGGCCCGCGAGGGCGCGCGCGAGGCCTTCCTGCGCGGCGACTTCGCCAACCGCGCGCCGCCCGGGCGTCCGCCGCCGGCCACCGGGCCCCTGGAACGGGCCAAGGTGAAGTGGTTCAACCGCACCAAGGGCTACGGCTTCGTGGTGCGCGACACCGAGCCGGGCGACATCTTCGTCCATATCGAGACCCTGCGCCGCTCGGGCATGGAGGACCTGCAGCCCGGCGACGACGTCATGGTGCGCTTCGCCGAGGGCCCCAAGGGGCTGGTGGTGGCCGATATCGAGGCCCCGCAGGCCGACTGACATCTTGCCTGGGGAAAGCGGGCGGCCCTAAGGATGGGCGCCAACCTCCGGGAGCCCGGCTTGCCGCATCCGTTCCGACGCCCCCCGACCATGCTTGGCGCCGCGCTCATCGCCGCCCTGCTGGCCTGGCCCGCCGCCGCGGCCGTGCCGGTGGGCGGCGTGCAGGTGGTCCGCGCCTATCCGCACGATCCGGGCGCCTTCACCGAGGGCCTGTTCTACCTGAAAGGCGAGCTCTTCGAGAGCACCGGCATGCCCGGTCAGTCCAATGTCCGCCGGGTGCGCCTGGCCGACGGCGCGGTGCTGCAGCTGGCGCCGATCGCGCCCAACCTGTTCGGCGAGGGCATCGTCAACTGGGGCGACGAAATCGTCAGCCTGACCTGGCAGAACCACATCGGCTTCCGCTGGGACCGCAAGACGCTCACCCAGAAGAAGACCTTCTCCTATCCCGGCGAAGGCTGGGCCCTGACCCAGGACGGCAAGCACCTGATCATGAGCGACGGCACCGCGTCCTTGCGGGTGCTGGACCCGCTGACCTTCAAGGAGCTGAAGCGCATCCCGGTCACCGCCGATGGCCGCCCGGTCGACCAGCTGAACGAGCTGGAATGGGTGAAGGGCGAGATCCTGGCCAACATCTGGCAGACCAAGCGGATCGCCCGTATCGACCCGGCCACCGGCCATGTGAAGGGCTGGATCGACCTCTTCGCCCTGCCGGAGACCCAGGGCGGCGGCAATCCCGACGCCGTGGCCAACGGCATCGCCTACGACCGCGAGCACGACCGGCTGTTCGTCACCGGCAAGTACTGGCCGCACCTCTACGAGGTGAAGCTGACGCCGCCCGCGAGGACGGCGCCTTGAGCCGTGCGCCGGAGGACGGCCAGCCGCAGCCCGCGGCGCCCGACGGCTATGTCCCCGCCCAGGGACGCGGCGGCTTCTCGACGCTCAACGGGCCCTATTTCCATCGCCTGGGCGATGGCCCGCTGTCCGAGCAGGCTTTCTTTGCCCTGCCGCGCCACGCCAACGGCCTCGGCCTGGTGCACGGCGGCATGCTCTCGGCCTTCATGGACGGCGTGCTGGCCGGCGCGGTCTGGCGCGGAGCGGGCAAGACCGCGGTGACCATCCACCTCTCCATCGACTTCCTGCACATGGCCCGGGTCGGCGAGTGGGTGATGGGCGAGGCGAAGATGACGCGAGCCACCCGCGAGGTCGCCTTCGCCGAAGGCCGCGCCTATGTCGGCGGCCACGACGTGGTCCGCTGCTCGGGCGTCTTCAAGCTGATGAGCCGCGACCGCTAGGCGTTCAAGCGCGCCGCCTCCGTTGCCGAAGCCGGAAAACGCCTATATCGCAGGCCACGCCGGCGCCCTCGGGGCGTAGCGCAGCCTGGTAGCGCATCTGCTTTGGGAGCAGAGGGTCGGGAGTTCGAATCTCTCCGCCCCGACCACGCCGGCGAAAGGATTTCGAGGTCGACCATGCTCGCGCGCATCTTCCGCCCCGCCAAGACCGCCATGCAGTCGGGCAAGGCCAAGACCCATGAGTGGGTGCTGGAATTCGAACCGGCGTCCGCCAGACGGCAGGACCCGTTGATGGGCTGGACCCAGACGGCGGACACCGAGGGCCAGGTGCGGCTTTCCTTCGAGACCAAGGAGGAGGCCGTGCGCTACGCCGACCAGCACGGCATCGCCTTCCAGCTCGTCGATCCCAAGCCCGCGAAACGGATCATCAAGGCCTACGCAGACAACTTCGCCTTCGGCCGCAAGGTCCCCTGGACTCACTGAGATGGGGACACGCTGAGATTGGGACGCACCGACGCTGGCCACACCAGCGCCCTTAGCTCAACCGGATAGAGCACCCGCCTTCTAAGCGGGCGGTTGCAGGTTCGAATCCTGCAGGGCGCGCCAAGCTGTCGCGGAAGGCCGCGCCAAGCGGCTATTTCGGCTTCGGATCGGACGCGCAGGCGACCTTGGTGACCTGGGGCGCGTAGAACAGGCCGGCCTCGGAGAGCACGCCGGGGCCGGATCCCGATAGGCCGTCGATGGCCATGTTGGTCGCGGCCGTGCGCCAGGCGACGCTGGCGCACCACCGCTGCAGTTCCTTGGGATAGCGCGCCTTCAGCTCGGCCACCACCGAGGCGACGCACGCCGGGTCACGGGACGAGCAGGCCTTCGGCGCGGCCTTGGGCGGGGCGACCGTGACGCCGCTCACCGTGTTCCCGGACGGCTTGGTGGCGGGCGTCTTGGGCGGCGCGGCGGGCGCGTCGCCGACGGCCTCCACCGTCGGAATGTCCGCCCCTTGGGCAAGGGCCTCACCTGCGACGAGGCTGACCGAGATCAGAAGCGCTACGGCGAGCTTGTTCATCTGTCCTCCGAGACGCTCAAGGTAGAGCTGAACTCTGGCGAATGGATGTCGGCCTCTGTTTCGCCTCGTTACACGACGCCGGGCGCCGGCGTTATTCAAACGGACTTCGGTTGGCGTCGAGGCTGACCGTCCAGGCCGCACGGGCCGGCATTTCGGCCAGGATCCAGCGGGTGAGCCGCTCATAGTGGGCGACGAAACGGGCGATCTCGGCCTCGCTCATGCCGCCGGCATCCTTGGCTCGCAGCTTGGCCTCCTGCTCGGCGCGCCAGCCGGCGACGACCTCGAAGCTGGGCGCGGCCAGCAGGATCAGGTCGTGCAGCTTGCCGAACAGCTCCTGATAGGGCCCGTCGAGCTGGTCGTTGACATAGGTCCGCCAGACGCCCGCCGCGTCCTCGTCACGCTCCAGGGCGTTCACCGGCGTCGCGAGGGCCGCCGCGCCCTGCGCCACCGCGCCCACGCACCAGCCTTCCAGCAGGATCACGTCCACCGGTGTGGCCACTGTTGGCCAGGCGGCGCGGGGCGCGCGGGTGTCGGCGGCCTTGTCGAAGCGCGGCAGCACGGCCTTGCCCTTGGACCGCAGCTGGTCGATGGCGGCGCTGGCCATGCCCACGTCGTGGGTGCCCGGCGGCCCACGGGTCGCCAGCAGCGGATGCACCTCCCGCGCCAGCCGCTGGCGCGCCTCGTGGGTCATGTAGAAGTCGTCCAGCGACGGGGCGACGGCGCGCAGGCCGCGCGCCTCCAGCAGGCGCACGACATAGGCGGCGACGGTGCTCTTGCCGGAGCCCTGGGCGCCGCAGAGACCGATCACCGCGCAGCGCTTGCGGTCGATCCGCCGGCGCTGAGCGCGGGCCGCCAGCGGCTCGCAGACCAGCTCGGCGGTCCGGCGGAAGCTGTCGGGCAGGCCTTCCTCGGCCATGAACCGCTCAAGATCGCCGTCGTCCATCCGCACCCCTTGAGGGAGGCGAAGCTCAGCCCCCGGTATAGTCGCCGATGATCGGCAGGATCTCGCCGGTGATGTAGCTGGAGGTCTGGGGCGAGGCCAGGAAGACGTAGGCCTAGGCCTTGGCGGTCCGATAGGCGGTGAAGCCCTGCTCCAGGTCGGCGATCAGGTCGGCAGGGTCTTCCAGGCCGATGTGCAGCCGCATCAGCGGCCCGCCGTAGTCGGGGTGGAAGTTGCGGACCTTGAGTTGGTGGTCGCAGGAGATCGCCAGGCTCTCGAAGCCGCCCCAGGAAAAGCCCAGGCCGAACAGGCTGAGCGCGTCCAGGAAGGCGTCCACGGCCGCCGACGGCGCTGGCCGCAGGGAAAAGCCGAATAGGCCGCAGGCGCCGGAATAGTCCCGCGCCCAGAGCGCGTGGTCGGGCGCTCCGGGCAGGGCGGGATGGAAGACCTGGACCACCTCGGGGCGGCCGCGCAGCCAGTCGGCGACCGCGAGGCCACTCGTCCCATGTCGCGCCAGGCGCGTAGGCAGGGTGCGCAAGCCGCGCAGCACCTGGTAGGCCTCATCGCCCGCCACCGACCAGCCCAGGTTGTGGACGCCGTCGTCCAGGGCGTGGGCCAGCTTGGCGTCGGCCACGGCCGCCGAGCCCATGAACACATCCGAGTGGCCGGCGACATATTTGGTCAGCGCCTGGATCGAGATGTCCACGCCGTGATCCAGCGGCCGGTAGAGCAGGCCCGCGGCCCAGGTATTGTCGGCGGCAGTCAGGATGCCGCGCGCCCGGGCGAGCTCGGCCACCTGGGCCACGTCCTGCATCTCGAAGCTGAGCGACCCCGGCGATTCCATCAGGATCAGGCGCGTGGCGTCGGAGGCGCCGGCGACCAATTCGGTCGGATCCTGGCGCGAGTCGAAATAGCGGACGCCCACTCCGAACCGTTTCAGCACCTGCTCGCAGAACCGCCGGGTCGGCCGGTAGATCACGTCGCTCGCCAGCACCTCGTCGCCGGCCTTCAGCACGGCCAGCAGGGCGCCGGTGAGGGCGGCGAGGCCAGACGGATAGAGGGCGACGGCCCGGGCGTTCTCCAGCTCGCAGAGCGCCGCCTGCAGCGCGAACTGGGCGGAGAGCCCCTGGCGGCCGTAGGTCAGTCGCCCATCGGTGGGATAGAGGCTGGCCGCGTCGGGCAGCAGGACGGTCGAGCCCTTCTGCACCGCCGGGCCCACCGTCTTCGCCGGACGCCCAGCGCCGTGGCCGGCGCGGATCAGGCGGGTCTCGTCCTTCGGGGGCATAGAGGTTGCGGCGCCTGGGCTTGCGGGTGACAGTACCGGCGCACTTAGAGCCTTGCGGGGAGGCTCTTTCAAGGAGCAGCGATGATCCGGCGGTGGGCCGCGGCCAGCCTGGCGATCCTGACCTTGACCGCCTGCGACAGCGGCTCGAAGCCCGCCGCCACGCCCGCGCCGAAAGCCGCCGCGACCTTCACGGTCCGCTACCACGCCACGCCCAGCAAGGTGCTGAACGCGGTGCGCAAGCGCGGCTACGTCTCCTGCGGGGTCAATCCGGGTTTGCCGGGGTTCGCCTACCCGGACTTCCGCGGCGCCTGGCGCGGCTTCGACGTGGACTTCTGCCGCGCGGTGGCCGCGGCGGTCCTAGGCGACGCCGACAAGGTGCGCTTCACCCCGATCGGCGGGCCGGACCGCTTCGGCGCCCTGCAGCGGGGCGAGATCGACATCCTGTCGCGCAACACCTCGTGGTCGTTCTCCCGCGACTCAGGGCTTGGCCTCGACTTCGCCGCCACCACCTATTTCGACGGCCAGGGGTTCCTGGCGCCCAAGGCGCTGGGCCTGGCCAGCGCCCAGGAGCTTTCCGGCGCGCGGATCTGCGTCCAGGCCGGGACCGCCAGCGAGGCCAACCTCGCCGACTGGTTCCGCGCCCGCGGCATCGCCTACAAGCCGGTGGTCGTGGCCTCCGAGGCCGAGGCGCGTCGGCTCTACGAGAACGACGGCTGCGATGTGTTCAGCGCCGACATCTCGGCGCTCGCCGGCTCCCGCTCGGTGTTGAACAACCCGAGCGCCCACGTCATCCTGCCCGACGTGATCTCAAAGGAGCCGCTGGGACCGGTCGTGCGCCAGAACGATCCGGTGTGGGCCGACATCGTGCGCTGGACGGTCTACGTGACCATCCTGGGCGAGGAACTGGGGCTGACCTCAAAGACGGTGGCCGAGGCGCGGCAGACGGCGGTCGATCCGCAGACGCGGCGCCTGCTGGGCGTCGACGAGAACTACGGCGCGCTCCTGGGGCTCAACCGCGACTGGGCCTACCAGGTGATCCGCCAGGTCGGGGCCTATCACGAGATCTTCGCCCGCAACGTCGGCTCGAACTCGTCGCTGAAGCTGGACCGCGGGCTGAACGCGCTCTGGAACGCGCCCAAGCCCGGCCTGCTCTACGCGCCGCCCTTCCGCTAGAGGCGTCCGCTAGGCGCCCGTGACGATCGGCGTGTCGGCGCGGCCGCCCCATTCGGTCCAGGAGCCGTCGTAGACCGCGACGTCCTCACGGCCCAGGCGCGCCAGGGCGAGCGTCAGCAGGGCGGCGCTGACGCCGGAGCCGCAGGTGGTGACGATGGGGCCGTCGAGGTCGACGCCGGCGGCCTGGAAGGCGGCCTTGAGCGCCGCGCCGTCCTTCATCGTACCATCGGGATTGAGCAGGCCGCCCCAAGGGACATTGAACGCGCCCGGCATGTGGCCGCTGCGCAGGCCGGCGCGAGGCTCCGGCGCCTCGCCGCGGAAGCGCGGAGCCGAGCGGGCGTCGATCACCTGGGCGTCGTGGGCGGCCAGCGTCGCCTCCACCTGCGCCAGGTCGCGCACCAGGCTGGGATCGAAGGCGGGTTCCAGGGTGGTGGGATCGACCTGGGGCAGGGCGGTCTCGACCGGCCGTCCCTCGGCGCGCCATTTCAGCAGGCCGCCGTCGAGGACGAAGACCTCCGGGAAGCCCATGACCCGCAGCGTCCACCAGACCCGTGGCGCGGAGAAGATACCCTGGGCGTCATAGACCACGGTGATCAGGTCGCGGCGCAGGCCGAGCGCGCCGGCGGCCTCGGCGAAGGCCGCGTCGCTCGGCAGCATGTGCGGCAGATCGGTCGAGTGGTCGGCGACGGCGTCGATGTCGAAGAACACAGCGCGCGGAATGTGCCCCTGAGCATAGGACGCCGCGCCCGTCTTGCCCTCGCCGGGCATGAACCAGCTCGCGTCGACAATCGACAGGTCATTCGAGCCCAGCCGCTCCGCCAGCCAGGCGGTGGAGACGAGGGGATCGTTGCTCATGCCATCCAACCGGGCGTCGGCAGGCCGTGTTCCTTCAGGAAGGCCGGGTTGTAGATTTTCGACTGGTAGCGCTGTCCGTAGTCGGCCAGCACGGTGACGATGGTCTTGCCGGGGCCGAGGTCCTTGGCCAGCCGGATCGCGCCGGCGACGTTCACGCCGGTCGAGCCGCCCATCACCAGGCCCTCATGCTCCACGAGGTCGAAGACGGCCTCCACCATCTCGGCGTCGGAGACCCGATAGGCCTTGTCGATGGTCAGGCCATCCAGGTTGGCGGTGACGCGCCCCTGGCCGATGCCCTCGCTGATCGAGCTGCCTTCGGCCTTCAGTTCGCCCGTCGTGTAGTAGCTGTAGAGCGCCGAGCCGTCGGGGTCGGCCATGCCGATGACCACGCCCGGGTTCCGTTCCCGCAGCGCCTGGGCGACGCCGGCCAGGGTGCCGCCGGAGCCGATGGCGCTGACGAACCCGTCGATCTTGCCGCCGGTCTGGGCCCAGATCTCCGGGCCGGTCGTCTCGGCGTGAGCCTGGCGGTTGGCGGTGTTGTCGAACTGCTGCGCCCAGACCGCGCCGGCCGGCTCGATCTCGTTAAGCTCTTGAGCCAAGCGGCCGGAAACCTTCACATAGTTCATCTCGTTGGCGTAGGGGACCGCGTCGACCTCGACCAGCTGGGCGCCATAGAGCCGAAGGGCGTCCTTCTTCTCCTGGCTCTGGGTGCGCGGGATGACGATGGTGCAGGAATAGCCCAGCGCCTTGGCCACCATGGCCAGGCCGATGCCGGTGTTGCCGGCGGTGCCCTCGACGATCCGCCCGCCGGGCCTGAGCGTCCCCCGGGCCTCGGCGTCGCGGACCATGAAGAGCGCCGCGCGGTCCTTGACCGACTGGCCGGGGTTGAGGAACTCGGCCTTGCCCCAGATCTCGCAGCCGGTGGCGGCGCTGGCGCGGTTGAGCCGGATCAGCGGGGTGTTGCCGATGGCCTCGAGGACGGACTTTGCGACGGTCATGGCCGCTACCTAAGCCGGGCGGCGCCGTTGCGGAAGAGGCGCGGCCTAAGCTTTCGCCAGCGACAGCTGCACCACGCTGGTCCGCTCGGTGCGGAAGCCCGCCTCGCAGTAGCTCAGGTAGAACTTCCAGAGCTTGCGGAAGCGCTCGTCGAAGCCCAGCGGACGGATGTCGTTCCAGGCCGCGTCGAAGGCCCGGTGCCACTCGGCCAGGGTGTCGGCGTAGTCGCGCCCGAAGCGCTCGATCCCGGTCCAGATCAGGCCGGCCTTGTCCGTCACCTTCTTCAGCCGCTCCTCCGAGGGCAGCATACCGCCCGGGAAGATGTATTTCTGGATGAAGTCGGCGCGGCTGCGATACTCCTCGAAGTACTGGTCCTTGATGGTGATGATCTGCAGGCCGGCGCGGCCGCCGGGGGCCAGCGAGTCCTGGATCTTGCCGAAGTAGGCAGGCCAGTAGCGCTCGCCCACCGCCTCGAACATCTCGATGGAGGCGACGCGGTCGAAGCGTCCGCCCACGTCGCGGTAGTCGACCATGCGGATGTCGGCGCGCTCGTTCAGGCCCTGCTCGAACATGCGCTGGCGGGCGAAGGCGTACTGCTCCTCGGAGATGGTGATGGCGGTGACCTTGGCGCCCACTTCGCGCGCGGCGTACTCGGCGAAGCCGCCCCAGCCGCAGCCGATCTCCAGAACGCTCTGGCCCGCCTCCAGGCCCATACCCTCAGCCAGCGTGCGGTACTTGGCGGTCTGGGCGTCGGCCAGTGGCTGGCCGGGGCGGTCGAACTTGGCCGACGAATAGGTCATCGTCGGGTCCAGCCAGCGCTCGTAGAAGCCGTTGCCCAGGTCGTAGTGGGCGTGGATGTTCTTCTTCGAGCCGCGCCTGCTGTTGGGCCGTAGCGCGTGGCGGATGCGGTTGATCGTCCAGGTCACCGGATTGCCCATGGTGACGTGGTGCACCCGGTCCCAGTTGGCGGCGAAGACGTAGAGCAGGTCCGGCAGGTCGGGCGTATCGAACTCGCCGGCCATGTAGGCCTCGGCGAAACCGATGTCGCCGGCGGCCAGGGCGCGGCGGATGAAGCGGAAGTCGCGGATGACGAGGCGGGCGTCCGGCCCGGGCTCGGAGCCTGCGATGTGCAGCTCGCCGCCGGACGGCATGACGAAGGTCACCGAGCCGATCGCCCAGTTGCGGGCGATGAGCTGGACGGCGGCGCGGAACACGGGCGGCGCGCCTCTCAGCTCCGGCAGCCGGCCAAACGCGCGGCGGTCGGCGGCAAGCCCCGCTGGCGAAGGCCCGATTGGTTGTCCCTGCGCCATGCTCATGATCGCATCCCCCGAACGCTCACTGTCCAAACATATCACCTATGGTTTCGCAGGCGAGAGCTGCGGGAAATGCTTTGGAGATACGCCGCCGCTCGTCCGCCGGACGCGGGAGGGCCGCGGATTCGAGGCTTGTGAAGCCCCGCGCGCCGCGCCACTTAGCCGGCGTCGTCGCAATGTCGGGGAAGCCCATGGCCGTCTTGAAGCTGGATCGCTGGAACATCGCCATCGGCGACGGCCAACCACTGGTCGTGCTGGCGGGCCTCAATGTCCTGGAGGACGAGGGCCTGGCGCTGGAGACGGCGCGCCACCTCAAGGACGTCTGCGCCGACCTCAGCCTGCCCTATGTGTTCAAGGCGAGCTTCGACAAGGCCAACCGCTCCTCGATCCACAGCTACCGCGGCCCCGGGCTGGAGGCCGGCCTGAAGGTCCTGGCGAAGGTGAAGGGCGAGTTCGACGTGCCGATCGTCACCGACCTGCACGAGATCGACCAGGCCGAGGCGGTCGCCGCCGTGGCCGACATAGTGCAGATTCCCGCCTTCCTGTGCCGCCAGACCGACCTGGTGATCGCCGCGGCCAGGGCGACGCTGGCGGCCGGCGGCCTGCTGCACGTCAAGAAGGGCCAGTTCCTGGCGCCCTGGGACTGCAAGAACATCCTCGACAAGATCCGCGAGGCGACCGGCCGCGACTTCACCATCCTCTGCGAGCGTGGCGTCTCCTTCGGCTACAATAACCTGGTGGTCGACATGCTGGGCATCCAGGAGATGAAAGAGCTCGGCGCGCCGGTGACCATCGACGCGACCCACGCCGTGCAGCTGCCCGGCGCCGATCCGCGCAGCAACTCAGCCTCCACCGGCGGCCGGCGGTTCGGGGTGCCGCTGTTGGCCAAGTCGGCGGTGGCCGCCGGCGCCGACGGCGTGTTCCTGGAGTTCCATCCTGAGCCGGACAAGGCGCTCTGCGACGGACCGAGCTGCCTGCCGCTGGACAGCGCCCGGGGGCTCCTGGCGACGCTGAAGGCGGTCCATGCCGCCGTGCAGCCCGCTTGACCCCGCCGCCAACGCGCCGCACACCCTGAACGCCATGGATCTCTCCGCGCTGCAGCACCTTCTGGGCCTGGCGCCCGGCCGGCGTGTCGCCTGCGTCGGCGACCTGATGGTCGACCGCTTCGTGTATGGCGAGGTGACGCGCGTCTCGCCCGAAGCGCCCGTGCCCGTCCTGGCCCGTTCGCATGAGCTGATGATGCTGGGCGCCTCGGGCAATGTGGCCCGCAACGTGGCGGCCCTGGGCGGCGAGGTCTCGCTGGTGGGCGTGATCGGCGCTGACAGCGAGGGCAAGGAGGCGCTGCGCCTGGTGGGCGAAGAGACTGGCGTCGAGGGCTATCTGGTCACCGACCAAGAGCGACCGACCACGCTCAAGACCCGCTTCGTTTCCAGCGGCCAGCAGCTCCTTCGCGTCGACCTGGAGACCAGCCGCGCGGTCAGCGGCGAGGTCGAGCAGCGCCTGGTGCGCACCATCCGCGACGCGGCCAAGGACGCCGGCGCTATCCTGCTCTCCGACTACGGCAAGGGTGTCATCACCGACGCCGTCATCGCCGCCTGCCGCGAAGCCGCGGCGGAAAGCGGCGGCAAGCTGGTGGTGGATTCCAAGGCCCGCTCCTTCGCCCGCTACGGCGCGGTGGATATGATCAAGCCCAACGCCGCCGAACTGGCTCACGCCACCGACATGCCCACCGAGACGGATGAAGAGATCGAGGGCGCCTTGCTGGCCGCGCTCGGCCTCTGGGACGCCAAGGCGATCCTGGTCACCCGCGCTTCGAAGGGCATCTCGCTGGCGGTGCGCGGCGAGGATGTCCGGCATTTCCCGACCCTGGCGCGCGAGGTGTTCGACGCCTCCGGCGCCGGCGACACCACGATCGCGGCGCTCGGCTTGGCGCTGGCGGCCGACGTCCCCATCGAGGACGCCATCGCCTTCGCCCAGCTCGCCTCCGGCGTGGCCGTGGGCAAGGTCGGCACGGCGACAGTCTCGCCGGACGAGCTGGTGGAGGCCGCGCTCTCGGCCCACATGGCCCCGGCCGAGGCCAAGGTGGCGACCCAGCAGCGGATGGTCGACGAGGTCGCCCGCTGGCGCGCCAAGGGGCTGAAGGTGGGTTTCACCAACGGCTGCTTCGACATCCTGCACAAGGGGCACGTGGCCTACCTCGCCCAGGCGCGCGCCTGGTGCGACCGGCTGATCGTCGGCCTGAACTCCGACGAGAGCGTGCGGCGGCTGAAAGGCCCCGACCGCCCTGTGAATGACCTGGAATCCCGCGCCCTGGTGTTGGCGGGCCTGGGCTCGGTCGACCTGGTCGCGCCGTTCGAGGAGGATACGCCCCTGAAGCTGATCGAGGCGGCCCGGCCGGACGTGCTGATCAAGGGCGCGGACTACGCCGAAAGCGAAGTGGTCGGCGGCGAGCAGGTGAAGAGCTGGGGCGGCGAGGTGAAGCTGGCGGCCATTGTCGAGGGCTATTCCACCACCGCGGCCATCGCCAAGCTGAAGGTGGGCTCGAGATGACCCGGCGCATCGCCTTCGTTACCGGCGGCGCGGGCTTCATCGGCTCGAACATCACCGCCAAGCTGGCCGAGGACCGCGGCCTCGACGTGGTGGTCTGCGACCGCCTGCGCGAGGCCGAACTCGGCAAGTGGCGCAACATAGCCAAGCACCCGATCGGCGACTTCGTGGCGCCCGAGGCGATGTTCGACTGGCTGGAGAAGCGCTGGCGCGACGTGGAGGTGGTGGTCCACATGGCCGCCGTCTCGTCCACCACCGAGCCGGACGCCGACAAGATCGTCCATTCCAACTTCACGCTCAGCCGCGACCTCTTCCGATGGTGCGCTGACCGGCAGCGCCGGCTGATCTACGCCTCCTCGGCGGCGACCTATGGGGCGGGCGATCGTGGCTTTGACGACGACAACGGCTATGAGGCCCTGGCGGCTCTGCGGCCGCTCAACACCTACGGCTGGTCGAAGGCGCTGTTCGACCTCTTCGCCGTGCGTCAGGCGGCCCGGGACTACGCCCCGCCGCAGTGGGTCGGGCTGAAATTCTTCAACGTCTACGGCCCGAACGAGGAGCACAAACGCTCCATGAAGTCGGTGGCCTCGCAAATCTGGCCGCACGTGCGCGATGGCCAGAGCGTGCAGCTGTTCAAGAGCTACCGCCAGGGCGTGCCGGACGGCGGCCAGAAGCGCGACTTCGTCTACGTCCGCGACGTGGCCGACATCACCGAATGGCTGGTCCAGGCGCCCGAGGTCAGCGGCGTCTTCAACCTGGGCTCCGGCGAGGCGCGCACCTTCGAGGACATGGCCCGCGCCGTGTTCGCCGCGGCCGGCAAGGACGCCCGGATCGACTACACGCCCATGCCGCCGGCGATCCGCGACAAGTACCAGTACTTCACCGAGGCGAAGATGGATCGGCTGAAGGCGGCCGGCTATGCCAAGCCCATGACCCCGCTGGAGGAGGGCATCGGCGACTACGTCCGAAACTACCTCAGCCAGCCCGATCCCTACCGCTGAGCATGAGCGAGGCCCGGCCACGGCCGCGGCGGTGGCTGCTGGGCAGCCTGGCGGTGCTGATCGCGCTCTTCGTCATGGCCTATGACATCTTCCGCGGCGACCTGATCCGCTGGTCGCTGGACCCGAAGACGCCCTACCAGACCTATCGGCCGCCGCCCGCGCCGGATTACGCCCAGAAGCAGGCTTGGTACCTGTTGCCGGACCATCCGCAGACCCCGGCCGCCGGCGACCCGCCCGTCGACGTCTTCTTCGTCGGGTCGACCACCTTCGAAGGCGGCAAGCAGTGGAACGACCGGATCGACGACCCGCGCGCCGAGCGGGTGTTCCGGCGGGTCATGGCGCCGAACTACGCCGGGCCCTTTTATCGGGTGGGCCGGATCTTCGCTCCGCGCTACCGGCAGGCGGGATTCTACAGCCTGATGACCCTGCGCGACGATGCCAAGGATGCGCGGCGCTTCGCCTATGGCGACGTGGCGGCGGCCTTTCGCGAGTGGCGCGACCATGACGGCGGGAACCGGCCGTTCCTTGTCGTCGGCGTGGAGCAGGGCGGCACGCTGGCGGCGCGGCTGGTGGCGGAGGAGGTCGCGCCCAATCCGGCGCTGCGCGCGCGGCTGGCCGGCGCCTATCTGATCGAAACCGTGGTCCCGGCGACCCGTCCGCCGCTGGAGCCCTGCATGCGCCGGGACGAAGCCGGCTGCATCGCCGCCTGGGCGAGCGTGCCGGCCATGGAGATCGACCGCGGCCGCATCCTGCTGGAGCGGGCGCTGGTCTGGGGCCAGGGCGGCGAGCTGGTGAACCTCGAAGGCCCGGCGCTCTGCTTCAACCCGATCCTGGGCGCCACGACCGAGGAGCCGGCGCCCGCGCGCATGCACGAGGGCGCGGCCAACGCCACCGGGCTGGAGTGGGGTCTGCGCCCGGCCTTCCTGACCCGCCAAGTCTCGGCAAAGTGCGAAGGCGGGGTGCTGAGGGTGTCTTCGCCCAAGTCGGCGTCCCTGAAGCCATCCGGCTCATGGATCGAGCAGCGTATGGCGCCGGACTTCAACCTCTTCTACGCCGACCTGGAGGCGGACGCCCGCGCCCGGGTGGCGGCGTTGACGCGGCGTTGAGCCTGGCGTCCTGCTGGCAGCGCCTGCCCGGAAGTTGATTTGAACTCCCGAGCTTTGAGGCGGCGGCTAGCCGAAATCGAGCTCGGGCCGGACCTCGATCGAGCCGTGACGCGCCATCGGGATGCCGGTTGCGATACGCTTGGCTTCCTGCATGTCCGCCGCCTCGATGAAGATGAAGCCGCAGAGCACTTCCTTGGTCTCGGCGAACGGGCCGTCGCTGACCAGCACGCCGCCGCCCCGGACGCGGATGGTGCTGGCCGTGTCCACGCCCTGCAACGCCGAGGCGGCGAGGAAATGGCCACGGGCCTCAAGCTCACGGTCGTAGGCGAGGGAGTCGCGGTCGAGCGCGGCCTTCTCCTCAGCGCTGAGGCCGGAGAGCGCGCCGGGGACGGCGTAGACGAGGCAGACGTACTTCATGAGCGTTGCTCCTTCGCTTGGGCTCGGCCCTAGGTCGAACGGGCGCGCCCCGATCCGACACTTGCCGTCAGCCGGCGTCGCGCAGGCCGAGGCCGGCCTTCCAGTCGAACAGTTCCTGCAGCACCTGCAGGGCCTTGCCCCGCTCGCTCTTCAGCTCCGGGTCGCGGGTGACGATCAGGCGGGCGTCATCGCCGGCGGCGGCGATCAGGTCGCGGTGCGGGCCCAGGACGTCGGCGAAGACATAGTCGGGGAAGCCGGACTGCTTGAGGCCCAGCGCATCGCCGCCGCCGCGCAGCTCCAGGTCGGTCTCGGCGATCAGGAAGCCGTCGTCGGTGCGCCGCAGGATGTCGAGCCGCTTCTGGGCGGTCTCGGACAGCGGCGGGTCGTAGAGCAGGACGCAGGAGCTCTCGCGAACGCCCCGGCCCACCCGGCCGCGTAGCTGGTGCAGCTGGGCCAGGCCGAAGCGTTCGGCCTGTTCGATGACCATGATGGTGGCGTTGGGCACATTGACGCCCACCTCGACCACCGTGGTGGCCACCAGGACCGACAGCTTGCCGTCGGCGAATTCGGCCATCACCGCGTCCTTGGCGGCCGGGGGCATCTTGCCGTGGATCAGGCCGACGCTGGGGCCGAGGGTCTCGCGCAGCTCCGCTGCGCGGGTCTCGGCGGCCTTCAGGTCGATGAGCTCGGACTCGGAGACCAGGGGGCAGATCCAGAAGGCCTGGGCGCCGGCCTTCACCGCTTCCTGCAGGCGCGCCTCGACCTCGGCGATGCGGGTCATGGGCGCGGCGCGGGTGGCGACCGGCGTGCGGCCCGGCGGCTTCTCGTCGATACGGCTGACATCGAGATCGCCGTACATGGTGAGTTCCAGGGTGCGCGGGATCGGTGTCGCCGACATGGCCAGCAGGTGGACCGCCTGGCCCTTGGTCTGCAGCCGCTGGCGCTCGCTGACCCCGAAGCGGTGCTGCTCGTCGATCACGGCCAGCTCCAGCCGGTCGAAGACCACGTCGTCCTGGAAGAGGGCGTGGGTGCCGACCGCGACCTTGGCGGCGCCCGAGGCCAGCGCCCGCAGCTTCTCGGCGCGCGCCGCGCCCTTGTCCCGGCCGGTCAGCAGGATCACGCCTGTGCCATGGTCGGTCAGCGGGCCGGAGATGGTCTCGTAGTGCTGGCGAGCCAGGATCTCGGTCGGCGCCATCAGGGCGCTCTGGCCGCCGGCCGCGGCCACGTCGGCCATGGCGCACATGGCCACCACCGTCTTCCCGGAGCCGACGTCGCCCTGGATCAGCCGGCTCATCCGCTCCCCGGCGGAAAGATCGGCGCGGATTTCGCCCAGCGCGCGGGTCTGGGCGCCGGTGAAGGCGAAGGGCAGGTCGGCCTGGATGCGGGCCGCGATCTCGCTGGCGGCGATCCGGGCGGCGGGTTCGCGGCGCCGCGCGGCCTTGCGCTGGGCCATGGCCAGCTGCTGGGCCAGCAACTCGTCGTAGGCCAGGCGGCGCAGGTGAGGGGCGGTGGGCGACATGTCGGCCTCGCCCTGCGGATTGTGCAGGCGCTCCAGCGCCTCGCGCCAGGGCTGGAACCGCTCGCGGGCCAGCCAGGCGGGGTCCTGCCACTCCGGCAGCTCCGGCGCGCGCTCCAGGGCCTCGAGCGCGAAAGTGCGCACCCGCCGCGCCGGCAAGCCCTCGGTGGCCGGATAGATCGCCTCGAGCTGCGGGATCTCCTCGCGCTTGTCGGGGGCGACCATGTAGTCGGGGTGGACCATCTGGCGGCCGAAGCGGTCGTCCTCGACCTTGCCGGAGATGATCCGCTTCGCGCCCGGCGGGTGGCGCTTTTCCAGCTGGTCGGCGTAGCGGCCGAAGAACACCAGGGTCATGAAGCCGGTGGGATCGCTGACCCGCACTCGCCAGGGCTGGGCCTGGCTGCGCGGGCGCTGATACTCGTCGACCGTGACCTCGAAGGTCATCACCTGGCCGTCGAGGGCCGCGGAGAGGTCGGCGGGCGTGCGGCGGACCAGTGAATGCGGGCGCAGGAAGGCCACGTCGCGCACGATCGGCCCGGCCAGCTTCTCCAGCAACGGGGCCACACGCGGGCCCACGCCTTTCAGCGTGCCCACAGGCGCGAAAAGCGGGAACAGAATCTCCGGCCGCATGATTGCAGCATACTCGACTGGCGCTGACCCCACGCGCGCTCTATATCCGGCGCCTCTTCAATGACGACAAACGACGACGCCCGGCTGAAGAAGCTGAAGTTCCGCGCGTGGCGCCGGGGCTTCCGGGAAGCGGACCTCATCCTGGGGCCGTTCGCGGACAAGCACGTCGCGGCCATGACCCCCGCCGACCTGGACATCTTCGAGGACCTGCTGGAGCAGCCGGACCAGGATCTCTACGCCTGGATCATCGGCACGGTGGCGACCCCGGCTCAGTTCGACCACCCGATCATGAACCAGATCAAGGCGTTCCGGTTCGAAATTGGCGCAGGCGAACCCCGTGGCGGATGACGCTTCCCGCCCCAGTGCGGCCCGGCCCTTAAGCGCCGCCGATATGCGCCGGGTGGCCGAGGACCCCGGACGCCTCGACCTGGTCGGCGCGCCTGAGGGCTTCGACGCCCTGGTGATGGCCGACGTCGTGCGCGCCCGCAAAGGCCTGACGGTGTTCGTGGCCCGCGACGGGGCGCGGCTCTCGGCCTTCGCCGAGGCCTTCCGGTTCTTCGCGCCCGAGGTCGAGGTCCTGATCTTCCCGGCCTGGGATTGCCTGCCCTACGACCGGATCGGCCCCTCGGCGGGGATCGCGGCGCTGCGGATGACCACGCTCTCTCGGCTGGTCGACGGCGCGGACGACAAGACGCCGCGCCTGCTGATGACCACCGTGCCGGCCCTGCTGCAGCGCGTGCCGCCGCAGAGTTCGGTGAAGCGCGCCGGCTACTCGGCCAAGGTCGGAAACGTCGTCGAGATCGCCGACCTGGAGGCCTATTTCGCGATCAACGGCTACCAGCGCGCCTCCACCGTGTCGGAGAAGGGCGAGTTCGCCATCCGCGGCGGGGTGATCGACGTCTTCCCGCCCAGCGCCGAGGAGCCGGTGCGCCTGGACCTGTTCGGGGACACCCTGGAATCCATCCGCGGCTTCGATCCGGAGACCCAGCGCTCGACCCGGCAGTTGAAGGACGTCAGCCTGCTGCCGGTCAGCGAGGCCCTGCTTGACAAGGAGGCCATCTCCCGATTCCGGTCCGGCTATCTGGAGACCTTCGGGGCGGCGGGCGACGACCCGCTCTACGCCACGGTCTCCGAGGGCGGCCGGCGCGCCGGCATGGAGCACTGGCTGCCGCTGTTCTATCCGAAGATGGCGACGCTCTTCGACTACCTGCCGGACGCCGCCGCCATCGCGCTCGACCACCTGGCCCGCGAGGCGCGCGACGAGCGGCTGGCGATGATCGCCGACGCCTATGACGCGCGCTCGAACACCGAGCGGCGCATCCACTATCATCCCCTGGAGCCGGACCAGCTCTACCTGACCGCCGACGAATGGGGCGAGCGGCTGGCCAAGCGCGCCACGCGGCGGTTCTCGTCCTTCCAGGAAGCCGAGGGCGACACGGTCATCGACATGGGCGCGCGCGCCGGGCGCAGCTTCGCCCCCGAACGCCAACGCGACAGCGTCAACCTGTTCGAGGCCACAGCCCAGCACGCTGAGGCGCTGTCCACCGCCGGCAAGCGGGTGCTGTTCGCCTCCTGGTCGGAGGGTTCGTCCGACCGCCTGGGCTCGATGCTGGCCGACCACGGCCTCTCCAACATCCCCTACGCGCCCTACTGGGACGCGGCCAAGGCGGCGAGCCCGAAGGTCCCGCAGCGGGTGGTTCTGCCACTCGACGCCGGGTTCGAGACCGACAGCCTGGCGGTCATCTCCGAGACCGACATCCTGGGCGACCGGCTGTCGCGGCCCCGGCGCCGGCGGCGGGCGTCCAACTTCCTGGCGGAGGCCTCGGCCCTGACCCAGGGCGACCTCGTGGTGCACATCGACCACGGAATCGGCAGGTACGAGGGGCTGAAGACCCTGGACGTGGCCGGCGCCCCGCACGACACCCTGGAGATCCACTACGGCGGCGAGGCCAAGCTCTACCTGCCAGTGGAGAACATCGATCTCCTGACCCGCTACGGCGCCGACAGCGAGGGCGTGGTGCTCGACCGGCTGGGCGGGGCGGCCTGGCAGGCGCGTAAGGCCCGCGCCAAGGAGCGGCTGCGCGAGATGGCCCAGGGCCTGATCCGCATCGCCGCCGAGCGCGCCACCAAGACCACCGATCCGGTCGAGCCGCCGCACGGGGTCTTCGACGAGTTCTGCGCCCGCTTCCCCTACGAGGAGACCGACGACCAGCTGTCGGCCATCGGCGACGTGCTGGAGGACCTCGGCGCCGGCAAGCCGATGGACCGGCTGATCTGCGGCGACGTGGGCTTCGGCAAGACCGAGGTGGCGCTGAGGGCGGCCTTCGTGGTGGCCATGAGCGGCCAGCAGGTGGCCGTGGTCGCGCCCACCACGCTGCTCGCGCGCCAGCACTACAAGACCTTCTCCGAGCGCTTCGAGGGCTGGCCGGTGAAGGTGCGGCGCCTGTCGCGCCTGGTCCCGGCCAAGGAAGCCGGCGAGACGCGCGAGGCGCTGAAGGCCGGCGAGGTTGAGATCGTCGTCGGCACCCACGCGGTGCTTTCCAAGCAGGTGGGCTTCAAGAACCTCGGCCTGGTGATCGTCGACGAGGAGCAGCACTTCGGGGTCAAGCATAAGGAGAAGCTCAAGGAGCTTCGCGCCGACGTGCACATGCTGACGCTGACCGCCACGCCGATCCCGCGCACCCTGCAGATGTCGCTCTCCGGCATCCGCGAGATGTCGATCATCGCCACCCCGCCGGTCGACCGCCTGGCCGTGCGCACCTACATCACGCCGTGGGATCCTGTGGTGGTCCGCGAGTCCCTGCTGCGCGAGAAGTACCGCGGCGGCCAAGCGTACTACGTCGCCCCGCGCATCTCCGACCTGCCGGAGCTGGAGCGGTTCCTGCGCGAGCAGGTGCCGGAGGTGAAGTTCGTGGTCGGCCACGGCCAGATGGCGCCGACCCAGCTCGAGGAGGTGATGAGCGCCTTCTACGACGGCCAGTACGACGTGCTGCTCTCGACCACCATCGTGGAGAGCGGCCTCGACATCCCGACGGCCAACACCTTGATCATCCACCGCGCCGACATGTTCGGCCTGGCCCAGCTCTACCAGCTGCGCGGCCGGGTAGGCCGGGCCAAGAGCCGCGCCTACGCTTACATGACCACGCCGGCTGAGAAGCAGATCACGCTGTCGGCCGAGAAGCGGCTGAAGGTGCTGCAGTCGCTCGACAGCCTGGGCGCGGGCTTCCAACTGGCCAGCCACGACCTCGACATCCGCGGTGGCGGCAACCTGCTGGGCGAGGAGCAGTCCGGCCACATCCGCGAGATCGGGGTCGAGCTCTACCAGCAGATGCTGGAGGACGCGGTCAACGACCTGAAGGCCCTGGCTGGGGCCGAGAACACCGCCGACTCCGACCGGGGCTGGTCGCCGCAGATCAACACCGGCGCTGCGGTGCTGATCCCCGAGGACTATATCCCCGACCTCAACGTGCGCCTGTCGCTCTACCGGCGGCTGTCCGAGGCCGAGAAGGCGCAGGACCGCGAGGCTTTGGCCGCCGAGCTGATCGACCGCTTCGGCCCGTTGCCGCCGGAGGCCGGCCAGTTGCTGAAGGTCGTCGCCATCAAGGGCCTCTGCCGCGAGGCCAACGTGGCCAAGATCGACGTCGGGCCGAAGGGCGCGGTCGTCACCTTCCGCAACGACGACTTCAAGAACGGAATGGGCCTCGTCCAGTTCGTGCAGAAGAACCAGGTCGCCTGGCGCGTGCGGCCTGACCAGAAGGTGGTCGTGAAGGGTGAGTGGGAAACGCCGGAGCAGCGGCTGGGCGCGGCCGAGCGCATCCTGACGGAGCTGGCCAGGCTCGCCGCCTGACGTCCGCAGGCGGACAAATTGCCGCACTCGATGAACGGCGGTCCATTAAATCAATCGCAAAGCTTGTGGGCGCATGATCCGCCGGTCCTTGGGGGACCTGTTCGACCATGCGGCTTAAGTCCCTGTCTCTGTCGCAGAAGCTGCTGGGCGGCCTGCTGGCGATCTCGCTCGCCTTCACGGCGACGGGGACGGTGGCCGCCTATGTGATGTTCCGCGACCGCGCCGAGCAGATGCGCGTCGCCGACCTCAAGCTCTATGTCGAGCAACGCACCAAAGCCGAGCAGGCGGTCTTCGAGGAGGTGCGCACCAAGCATCTCTCGGCGACCCGCGCGCTCGCTGTCCGGCTGGAGAGTCAGGACCCGAAACAGGCGGTCCGCGACTTCGACCGCTTCTTCCCCCTGCAGGCCGACGGCACGCGGCGCGGTTCGGGCGCCCTGGCGAAGGGCGTGGCGGAGGGCGGCGACCGGCTCTATGGCCTGACTGCCTTCATCGGCGACGGCGCGCGCGTCAGCGACGACGACAAACGCCTGATGATGGCGATGACCTACGTCATCCGCGCCTCGGGCGAGGCCGACCGGTCGGGCTTCGACAACTTCTACTACGCCGCGCCGTCGAACCGGCTGATCATGTTCACGCCGGACCATCCGGAGAAGATCAGCTTCTACAATCACGACGCGCCGGCGACCTTCAGCGTGGGCCACGTCGACCTGGTGAACATCAGCCTGCCGCAGAACAATCCGACCGGCGCCACCGGCTGCACCCGGCTCACCCCGCTGCTCACCGACCGCAGCCACAAGTCCATGGTGTCGGCCTGCGTGACGCCGATCTATCTGCAGGGCCGCTATGTGGGCGCCTGGGCCGACACCATGCAGATGGGCTCGCACTTCCTGGCGGCCCTGCGCGACACCGTGCCCGGCGCGACCAACCTGATCATCGACGAGCAGGGCTCGCTGATCGCCTATCCCGGCTTCGTGACCACCAAGTACGTCACCGCGCCGGCGATCCACACTTACGAGACGAAGCTGAAGCTGCGCGACGTCGCCAAGGTGATCCGCGCCCAGAACCGCGAATATGGGGTGGTCACCAGCCCCGACGGCCGCGACCTCGTCGCCTATGGCCATATCGACGCGCGCTGGTACTTCCTAATGACCCTGCCGCACGCGGTGGTGGATCGGGCCGCCTCGGTCTCGGCCCTGCCGTTGCTGGTGATCGGCCTGTTCGGCGCCATGGCTCAGGCGGCGCTGATCCTGCTGTGGGCCCGCAGCCTCTTCGTGAAACCCTTGGAGCAGCTCGTGGAGGACGCCAAGACCGGCGGCCAGGGCGCGGAGTCGGCGCGGCTCGAGGCCCGGCACGACGAGATCGGCGAGCTGGCCCGCGCGCTCACCGGCGAGCGCGAACGCACCCAGGAGCTGACCAACGGCCTGGAAGACCGCGTGCGTGAGCGCACCGCCGAGCTGGACCGGGCCAACCAGGCCAAGTCGTCCTTCCTGGCCACCATGAGCCACGAGCTGCGCACGCCGCTGAACGGCGTCGTGGCCCTATCGCACCTGCTGGCCGAACGGCAGACCACGCCCGAGGACAAGGAGATGGCCGCCCTGATCATCTCCTCCGGCCGCCTGTTGGAGCAGGTGCTTACCGACATCCTCGACTTCTCCAAGATCGAGGCGGGGCAGCTCTCATTGGACGAGGCGCCGTTCGAGCTGGAGGTCTGCGTGCGCCGGGTGGCCGCGCTGCACCGCGCCGCCGCCGAGGCCAAGGGCCTGGCGCTGTCCTGGCATGTGGATGAGAACGCGGTCGGCGGCGTGCTGGGCGACGAACTGCGCATCACCCAGGTGCTGTCCAACTTCCTCTCGAACGCCGTGAAGTTCACCGAGCACGGCCAGGTATCCCTGGAGGTGAGCCGCAACGCCGAGGGCGTGCTGTTCGCCGTGCGCGACACCGGGATCGGCTTCGCGCCGGATGTGGGGCAGCGGCTGTTCCAACGCTTCGAGCAGGCGGATGTCTCGATTACCCGGCGGTTCGGCGGCACAGGCCTGGGCCTGGCGATCTGCGCCTCCCTGGCCCAGCTGATGGGCGGCCGGGTCTGGGCGGAATCAGAGCCGGGCGTGGGTTCGGCCTTCTACGCCCAGCTCGTCCTGCCGGAACTCTGTCTGCTGTCGGATGGCGAGGCGGACACGGCGCAGGATGACAGCGCGCTCCTGGCCGGCGCCCGGGTGCTGCTGGCCGAAGACCATCCGGTGAACCAGCGGGTCGTGGCCCTGATCCTGGAGCCGCTGGGCGTCGTGCTGACCACCGTCGGCGACGGCGCCGAGGCGATCGAGGCGGAGGCCGCCGGCAATTTCGACCTGATCCTGATGGATCTGCATATGCCGCGGGTGGATGGCCTCAGCGCCACCCGCGCCATCCGCGCCGCGGAGACCGCGCGGGGCTCGTCGCGCACGCCGATCGTGGCCTTGACCGCCGACGCGCTTGCCGAGCACGTGGCCGCCACCCGCGCCGCGGGGGCCGACCATCACCTCGCCAAGCCGATCCGGCCTGAGGCGCTGGTGGACATCATCGCCGAGATCCTGGCCGCGGACCCGCGCCGCAGCGCCGCCGCCTGAGGACGGCTAGAGCCCGGCGTTGCCGCGGGCCTCTTGGAGCAGACGGTTGGCGCGCAGGAAGATCTCCAGGCGCTGGGCGCAGACCAGGCCGACCGACAGCACGAGGAGGGCGTCTGCGACAGGCGGGCCCCATTCGCCGAGTGCGCCTTGCGTCACATAGGTGCGCAGGGCCATGCGCAGCACCAGTATGCCCAGGATCACCACCATGCCGATGGGCGAGGCGCGGCTGGTCAATTCGTGGGTGACCGGGTCGATGGTGATGTGGGTGAAGCGAGCGCGCCACCAGCCCAGCAGCGCGCCGACGAGCACGGCGGCGAGGTCGAGACTGATGCTGAGCGGCGAGATCGACGGGCCCCCGTTGGCGACCGAAACGCGGGTTTCCTGGAAGAGCGCCAAGCCGATCATGGCCACGATGATCACCGGGGCGACCCACATGGCTTCGATCCGCAGCCGCCGCGCCCGCGAATTGCGCAGGATCACCAGCACCATCACGATCGCAACCGGGACCAGGGTCGCCATGGGCGAGCCATTCGGGGGCGGTGTCGGCATGTTCTAGCTCGCCTTGAGGCCTTGGGCATGGGCGGCGGCTTCTTCGAGCGCGCGCCCGGCGGATTCGGCGGAGGTCACCGGGGCGACGCCCAGGTCGAATTCCACCACAAACGGAGTATTGCCTTCGCCGGCCTCGAAGGCCGTGCAGCCGATCACCGCGGCGATCCGCTCGCCGGCCAGGCGGCCCTTCGGCCCCGGCGTGTTGGGCAAGGCGAGGGCGAACACCTCGGGGCCGAGGCGCGCGGCGGTGTCCTCCACGCGCACCAGGCGGCCGACCATGGAGCCGATCTGCGGCACCGCCTTGTCCAGCCAACCGGCGGCGCGCGGGGCCTTAAGCTCGGGCTTGTCGGCGACCTTTAGGACACAGACGCTCAGCGCGCGGTTGCGCAGCTTGGACGCCTGGGCCAGGCGGCCCAGGTGGGCGGCGAACAGGTCGCGGGTGAAGAGGCCGGTGGCGGCGTCCATCAGGCCGGAGGTGCGCGCCTGCTCCAGCGCCTGGCGCACGCCCATCTGGCGGCGGTAGCTGCGGGCCAGCTCGACGATGCGGCGCGCCGTCTCGCTCTCCGGCGTCTCCGGCGAGGCCACGTCCGACAGGCCTCGGTGGAAGGCCTCCGAGGTGGTGACGTAGGTTTCCTTGCGCATGTAGAGCAGGGCGGGCGTGTGGTAGAGGCGGGTGTTGCGGCGCAGGCCCGCGGCGATGCTGAGCGCCTCCTGCGGATTGTCCCCCGCCCACAGCACCACCGCATCGAAGATTCGCTCATGCAGGTAGTCGAAGGCGGTGTAGGCGGTGAACGCGCCCACCACGTCGGCGCCGTTGCGCAGCAGGGCGTTGGAGAGCGCCAGGAACTGCGGCGCGGGCTCCCCGATGGCCAGGACGCGGTAAGGACTGGTGTCGACTTCCGGGGCGGCGAAGGTGCGGCCGAACTCGGCGAAGGTCTCCGAGCGCAGCTCGAATTCCTCCTCGGCGACGGCGGTGCGCACCAGGGTCTCCAGGCGCATGGCAGCCTGGGCGGGATGCAGCGGCGCGGCCAGGGTGACGTCGAAACCGTACGTCTCCAGGATCGGGTCGGGGTCGCCGATGGCGATCACCGGCAGGCGGCGCGGCGCGCAGGCCGCCTTCAGGCGGCGCGCCAGGCCGAGGGCCTCTTCGCCCACCCCGCGCAGGTCGATGATTGCGCCTTCGATCTGCAGGTCGGAGATGGCGGTGACTGCGGCGAAGCGGCCGCGGGCGGTGATGGTGCGCCAGCCGAGACGGTCCAGCCCCTCGGCGAGGGGCCCCGCCAAGGTGTCGTCCCGCGCGACGATCAGAATCCGCGCCTGGACGTTCACGCCATCAACTCCCTTCCTTGCAACCCGGCTACGCCCGACCAACACGTCCGCATAGGCGACTCCGACACGTCAGGATAGACGGACACCGTAAGTCGCGACAGCGGGCGAAGGGTTAAGGAGGTTGAAGATGGGCGCAAGTCTACAAGGCCAGGTTGCCGTCGTCACGGGCGCTTCGGGCGGCCTGGGCGCCCATTTCGCGAGGGTCCTGGCCTCGGAGGGCGCGGGGGTGGCGCTGACGGCGCGGCGGCTGGACAAGATCGAGGCTTTGGCCGGCGAGCTTGCGGCGCAAGGCCGCACCGCCATGGCGGTGCGCCTGGACGTCGCAAAGCCCGAGACGATTCCCGAGGCCTTCGACGAGATCGAGGCGGCGCTGGGCCCGATCTCGATCCTGATCAACAACGCCGGCGTCGGCGGCGAGGGCCTCGCCCTCGACATGACTGTCGAGCATTTCGACACCACCTTCGACACCAATGTGCGCGGCGTCTACTTCGCCGCCCAGGCTGCGGCCCGGCTGATGATGGCCTCGGGCGTGGCGGAGCGCGGGGTAGGGCGGATCGTCAACATCGCCTCTGTGGCCGCCCAGACCAGCCTGCCGGGGTTGTCCGCCTACTGCGCCTCGAAGGCCGCGGTGGCGATGATGACCCGAGTGATGGCGCGCGAGTGGGCCCGGCGCGGCATCTCGGTCAATGCGCTGGGGCCCGGCTACGTACTCACCGACATCAACGCCGACTGGTTCGAGACCGAGGGCGGCGCGGCGCAGCTGAAGCGGTTCCCGAAGCGGCGGCTGATGCAGGAGACCGACCTCGACGCGGCGCTCCTGATGCTGGCCGGCCCCGCCGCCTCGGCGATCACCGGCCAGCTGATCATCATCGACGACGGTCAGACCCTGCCGGGCGGCGGTTGAACCGCCTTGGCTGCCCCCTCTTGGCTGACCGGGGGGTAGGGCGCTTTACTCGCGCGTCAACGAAGTAAGGGAGTGAGGCTATGCGCCAGGGACCGCTGAGCGGCTTGAAAGTCGTGGAGTTCGCCGGCATTGGGCCGGGGCCGTTCTGCGGCATGCTGTTGTCCGATCTGGGCGCCGACGTGGTGCGCATCGACCGCAAGGGCGGGCGGGGCGGCGCGCCTTCGGACATCACCGCCCGCGGCCGCCGTTCGGTGGCGCTGGACCTCAAGAGCCCCGGCGCCATCGAGGCCTGCCTGAAGCTGATGGAAAAGGCCGACGCCATCATTGAGGGCTTTCGCCCCGGGGTGATGGAGCGGCTGGGCCTGGGCCCCGACGTCGCGCTGAAGCGCAACCCGAAGCTGGTGTTCGGCCGCATGACCGGCTGGGGGCAGAACGGCCCCTACGCCAACGCCGCCGGCCACGACATGAACTACATCGCCATCACCGGCGCCCTGCACGCCATCGGCACGGCCGAGAAGCCGATCCCGCCGCTGAACCTGGTGGGCGACTTCGGCGGCGGCGCGCTCTACCTGGCCTTCGGCCTGCTGGCCGGGGTGATCCATGCGCGCGAAACCGGCGAGGGCCAGGTGATCGACTGCGCCATGAGCGACGGGGCCGCCTCGCTGATGGCGATGTTCTACGGCTTCAAGGCCTCGGGCATGTGGCAGGAAGAGCGGCGGTCCAACCTGCTGGATGGCGGCGCCCACTTCTACGACACCTACCAGTGCAGCTGCGGCAAGTGGATCTCGATCGGCTCCATCGAGCCGCAGTTCTATGCCCTGCTGCTCCAGAAGACTGGCATCGACGACCCGGATTTCGCCCGCCAGATGGACCGCTCCGCCTGGCCGCAGCTACGCGAGAAGCTGGCGGCGGCGATCGCCGGCAAGACCCAAGCCGAGTGGTGCGCGATCATGGACGGCACCGATGTCTGCTTCGCTCCGGTCCTCGACCTCGACGAGGCGCCGAGGCATCCGCACAACACCGCGCGCCAGACCTTCGTGGAGGTGGCGGGCGTCACCCAGCCTGCGCCCGCGCCGCGCTTCTCCGCCACGCCCGGCGCCATCCAGGGCCCGCCGCCCGCCGTCGGCGCCCACGACCGCGAGGCCCTGCTGGATTGGGGCTTCACGCCCAGCGAGGTCGCCGCGGTGATCGGCGCGGACACACCGGTCGCGGATTCGGTTTCCTGACCGACACGTTCAGGTTGGGTTCAGCCGCCGCCCGCCAGAGTGGCTCCAGGTTGTTCGGCGCGCTCTCCCGTCCCTCGAAGCGTCGAGTAGCCTGATGGAACGACACGCCCATCGGCGGCGCGTCACCCGACCGGGTGGCGCGCCGTTTCCATTTGGGCTCAGGCGTCGGCCTTGGGCGCTTTGCGGGCCTGCTCTTCACGCCAGGCCTGTTCCTGGGCGATCTCCTCCGGCGAGGCGACGCCGGCGAAGTCCTCGGGCTCGAAGTAAGGACGGATCTCGGCGTTGAACTCGCCGTCGCCTGGCGGGATGCGCTTGGCCCAATCGACAGCCGCCTGCAGTGAATCGACCTGCCAGATCCAGTAGCCGGCGATCAATTCCTTGGTCTCGGCGAAGGGGCCGTCGGTGATCATCGGCGCACGGCCGGCCTGCAAGCTGACCCGCGCACCGCTGGCGCTGGCCTTCAGGCCGCCGCCGTCAAGCATGACACCGGCGGCGATCAGCTCGTTGTTGAAGGCGCCCATGGCCTCCAAATGGTTGGGGTCGGGCAGGGCGCCGGTTTCCGACTGTTCGCTCGCTTTCACGATCACCATCACCCGCATCGCGATCTCTCCCACTGGTCTCGAACCGGCCGTTGCGCCCGGCTTTCGACCGGAACGACGAACCAAACCCGCCCGGCCCGACAGGTCGAGTGGAATTCTTGGACGCCCCGCCTTGCGCTGGCGCAGCTTCCTCCGCACCCTCGCGAGCGATGGCGCCGCCCCGGATCATCTCCCGCCTGAGGGCGGTCCGCTGGAATCCGCTGCTCTGGTTGCGGCTCTCGCTGCGCACGGTGTGGCGCGCGCTGACCCGGCTCTGGGGCCGCGACGTGATGCTCTACACGGGCGGGGTCTCGTTCTTCAGCCTCCTGGCGATCTTCCCGGCGCTGGCGATCCTGGTGACCCTCTACAGCCTGCTCTCCAATCCGGAGCAGGCCGAGCGCGAGGGCGAGGTGCTGGCCCTGTTCATCCCGGAAGGCGCGCGCAGCATCGTGCAGCAGGAGCTGGTGCGCCTGGCGCATGCGCCGCACCTGGCCATGTCGACCCAGGGGGGCCTGGCCCTGCTGATCGGCCTCTATGCCGCGCACCGCGGCTTCAAGGCCATGCTGGCGGGGCTCTCCTTCATCCACGACGAGGATCAACCGCACGGTTTCGTAGGCTTCAACCTCTTGGCCTTCGCGGTGCTCTTGGCGACCTTCGCCCTCCTGGCGGTGGTTTCCGCGGCCTTCTTCAGCCTGCGGGTGCTGGCCTCGGCCTTCGACCTGCGGCCTCTGCGGGGCGTATCCTGGCTCTACAGCGAATGGACCTGGGGCAGCGCGGCCATCACGCTGGGCATGGGGCTGATCTACCGTTGGGCGATGTCGCGCCGGCCGATCGGCTGGCGGGCCTCGATCCTGGGCGGCTTCAGCGCCGCGATCCTTTGCCTGTTCGCCTCCTGGGCGACGGCCTTCTATGTCCAGGAGATCGCCCATCTGGGGGCGACCTACGGCTCGATCGCCACCGTGGTGATCTTCCTGATCTGGCTGTCGTGGAACGTGAACGCGATCTTCTTCGGCGGCGCGCTCGCCACCGAGGCGGAGATCGTCCTGGATGAATACGAGAGCCCTCCGGCTCTGGAGGACCTGCGCGGCGAGGCGCCTATGGTTTCGCCACCAGGAAGCTGAAGCCGCCGTCGGCCTCTTCGCGCGCCAGGATCTGGGCGCCCGCCTCGGCGGCGAAGTGGGGCACGTCGATCCGCGCCATGGGATCGTCGGCCAGCAGGCGCACCCGCGACCCGGCCGGCGCGGCCTCCAGCGCCTTGCGCAGCCTGAGGGTTGGCACCGGGCAGCGGTGGCCGCGCGCGTCGACCAGGATGTCTTCGGAGGTCATGGCCTGGCGCATACACCGCCGGCGCCCAAACGCAAAAGGCGCGGCCCGACCCCCTTGAGGATCGGTCCGCGCCCCGTCGGCTTCCAGGGGAGGAAGCTGACCCTTCGCCTATTTCGGCGGCGTGGTCGTGGTGGTGGAGCTGGTCGTCGAAGACCCGCCGGGAGGCGGCGTGGCGCTGGCGTCGGCCGGCGGCGTCGTGGTGGTCGTCGTGGTCGAGGAGGCATCGCCCGAGGCCGGCGGCGTCGCGGCCGGAGCCGTGCTGTCCGTGGCCGGCGTGGTGGTGCTGCTCGTCGTCGTGCTGTCGTCGGCCTTCTTTTGGCAGCCGGCCAGACCCAGGCTGACGGCGGCGAGGCCGGCGGCGACGACCATGGCGCCGCGTGAGAACCCGATGTGCATTTCGCAAGTCTCCATTGTTTCGATCAGTGGACCGACGTCAGCCCCCTGCAGAGCTGGAACCGTCTTAGGCGGATCCGGTTCCCGAAAATGTGAAGAACACCGGTTGAACCGACTGGGTCCGGCCTAAATAGCCCTTCCGGAGGCCGGATCAGCGTGGGGCCGCGCCACCCGCGACGGACCCGGCCGCGACCGATCCGGGCGCCGAGGCCGAGGCTGGGACGCCGGTGCTGGCGGCGGCCGCGGCGGGCGCCCCGCCCAGGGTGGTCGTAGATGAGCCGGCGGCGGTGGGGCCGGGCGCGCCCAGGACGCCGCTGCCGCCGCGCGCGCCGCCCACGGCGGGAATGACGCCGGTCCGTCCGGAATTGGTTGCGCCGACGCCCGCGGCGCCGCCACGCGCGGCGCTGGTCGAGGCCGCCGCCGAGCCCGGCGCGGCGGACGCCATCACGAAGCCGCCGGCGACGCCGACCCCAGGACTGGCGGGGACCGTGCCGTTGGCGCTGCTGAGCGGGGTCACCGCCGCGGTCTGGCTGGCTTCGCTGATCATCGTGGGCGCGTTGGCCGAGGCCGCCGCGGCGTTGGCCGCGACATTGGCGCCGCCGTCCACCGCCGTGTTCGTCGCCGCGGGCGTCGTCCCGGCCGTGCCCGTTGGAACGGAGGTCGGGCCGGCGGAGCTGGCGCCGATGCCGCCGGAGCCATAGCCGCCGGACGGGGGGGCGTTGACGGCGGTCTGGGTGGCGGCGGCGTCCGAGCTGGTCCGCGAGCAGCCGGCCGCGAGCAGGGCGGCGGCGGCGAGCGCGGCGCCCGAGGCCAAGAGGGTCAGGCGGACAGGGCGTTGGGTCATGGCAGGTCTCCTGGGCTCAGCCCGCCCGGCGGATCGGCATCCCGCCGCGTTCGGCCTTCAGCAGGTTCCAGCCGTCGCGGGTGAGGACAAAGGCGTGGAGCGAGCCGCGCCAGCCGTTGGCGGCCGAGGCGCCGCCGGCCCGCTGCAGCAGCCGCCGGCCGCAGAGCCGCAGGCAGGCGCCCATCACGGCCGGGTCGTTGTCGAACACCGGCGCCCGCAAAGCCTCCAGCAGGACCTTGCGTTCGGTCTCGGTGAGGTCCGGCTGGGATGGGGTTTGGCGCTCGCTCATGTTCCGCTAACGCCGATCGGGCTGCTCTGTTGCCGAAGCGGGGCCTTTGAAGCGCGCCGGACCGCCGGAAGGTCTTCACAAGCCCGTGCGCATGGGAAATGGTCGCGCCGCGCAAATCGCCCCAAACCGTCCCCCCAAAGCCATCAAACAAAAGAGAGCCGCCATGAAGACCCGCGCCGCCGTCGCCTTCGAGGCCAAGAGGCCGCTGGAGATCGTGGAGCTGGACCTGGAGGGCCCCAAGGCCGGCGAGGTGCTGGTGGAGATCAAGGCGACGGGCGTCTGCCACACCGACGCCTACACCCTGGACGGCCTGGATTCGGAGGGCCTGTTCCCCTCGGTCCTGGGCCATGAGGGCGCCGGCGTGGTGGTCGAGGTCGGCGCGGGCGTCACCAGCGTCAAGCCGGGCGACCACGTGATCCCGCTCTACACACCCGAATGCCGCCAGTGCAAAAGCTGCCTCTCCCGCAAGACCAACCTCTGCACCGCGATCCGCGCCACCCAGGGCAAGGGCCTGATGCCCGACGGGACCAGCCGCTTCTCCTACAAAGGCCAGGCCGTCTTCCACTACATGGGCTGCTCGACCTTCTCGAACCACACCGTGCTGCCGGAGATCGCGGTGGCGAAGATCCGCACCGACGCGCCCTTCGACAAGGCCTGCTACATCGGCTGCGGCGTGACCACGGGCGTCGGGGCGGTGGTCAACACCGCCGACGTGGAGGCCGGCGCCAACGTCGTGGTGTTCGGCCTGGGCGGCATCGGCCTCAACGTCATCCAGGGGGCCAAGCTGGTGGGCGCGGGGATGATCGTGGGCGTCGACATCAACCCTGCGCGGGAGGAATGGGGCCGCCGGTTCGGCATGACCCACTTCGTCAATCCGAAGACCGTCGACGGCGACCTGGTGGCGCATCTGGTGCAGCTCACCGACGGCGGGGCCGACTACACCTTCGACTGCACCGGCAACACCGAGGTCATGCGCCAGGCGCTGGAGGCCTGCCACCGCGGCTGGGGCGAGAGCGTGATCATCGGCGTGGCCGAGGCCGGCCGGGAGATCGCCACGCGGCCCTTCCAGCTGGTCACCGGCCGGGTCTGGAAAGGCACGGCCTTCGGCGGCGCGCGCGGGCGCACCGACGTGCCGAAGATCGTCGACTGGTACATGGACGGCAAGATCGAGATCGACCCGATGATCACCCACACCCTACCGCTCGACCGCATCAACGAGGCCTTCGACCTGATGCATCGGGGGGAGAGCATCCGCAGCGTGGTGGTATACTAGGGCCTCGCGCCTCAGCCGGTGTCGGCGAGCGGGGGCGGGGAGCCTCCGGCGTCCTGAAGGGGCGGCTCGCAGAGGCTCAGGGTCACCGCGCCGGACAGCCCCATGTCGGCGATCATGCGCCGGGCCAGGACCTCGATGGGCAGCGCCTCGAAATCTGGGCTGAGCGCGGCCTCGTCGAGGCGCGCGGCGAGGTCGTCGGTCAGCACCTCGAAGTCCTCCTCGTCGCCCTCGGACTCGGTCCAGAGGAGGCGGTTCAGGAGGTTCTTCACCCGGCCCTTGCGGCGCCAGACGTCATCGCGGACCGGCAGCGCCGAGGCCATGGCGGCGATGGTTTCGACCCGCGCCGCGGCGGCTTCCGCCTCGCGGGCCGCGTCCTTCGCGTCGCGGGCGGCCGCGCGCTCGAGCTTGACGTCCAGCGCGAGCGTCAGGCGCAGCACCCGCGTGGTCTTCTGGAAGGCCTCGGTCAGCGCGAGGGTCTCGTCGAGATCCTCGCTGGCCCGCGCCCGCACCGCCAACTCCCGCGCCATCGCCAGCGCCAGCTCGGCGACCTCGCCCAGCATGGCCTCCGCCCGGGCCTGTTTTTCCGATGAAACGGGGTAGTGGGTCAGTTTGAATTTCAGCTGCGAAACGGCCGTCACGGTGCGCACCCACTCCGCGATGTTGGTGCCGTTCGCAAATGATCGCCGATTCAGACATTGCTGGGCGTCATGCGCGCAAAGGTGGTAGGTTTTCCCCCAGGGTGAGGGGGGTGCGAAAAATGGTTCCTATTGTATCGTTGTTCAACCACAAGGGCGGCGTCAGCAAGACTACAACCACGTTCAATCTTGGCTGGGCCATGGCCGAGCATGGTCGTCGCGTACTAATAGTAGATGGCGATCCCCAATGTAACCTGACTGGAACGGTTCTTGGGTTTGATGGGGTCGAAGATTTCAGTGATTTCTACAAGAATAATCCAAACGCCAATATCGCCGAGTCTTTGGATCCCATATTTAAGGCAACTGGCAATCCTCTAAAGCCCGCGACAATTACTAAGACCACTCACGAAAACCTATTTCTATTGGCTGGTAATATAGACCTAGCCGAGAATGAAACTCAGATTGCAGTGAACGACCAGTACAGAATACGCTTTACGCTCGACGACACGCAAAGACCGCATGTCGTCACCATCAATTTCATCGGCGACCCGCACTGAGGAGGAGGTAAAATGAGTTTCGCATCTTGTCTTACTGACGTCCCTCATCCCGGGGAATTTCTTCGGGAGGAGTTGGAGGAGCGTGGGTGGTCGCAACGCGACTTCGCCTTCATCCTTGGTGTGCCGGAACAGACGATAAATCTGATCCTGGGCGGTAAGCGCGGCATCAGCCCGGAGATGGCCAAGGCCCTTGGCGGGGCCTTGGATGTGTCGGCGGAATACTTCGCCAATCTCCAGAAGATGTATGAGATGGCGAACGCCAGGGAACCTGACCCGGCCATTGCGCGCCGGGCACTGCTTCAGGGGTCCTATCCTATCCGCGAGATGATCAGGCGCGGCTGGCTGGAGGATACCGACGTCGCCATGCTCGAAGCGCAGATGATGCGCTTCTTTCACGTCAACGACGTGGGGCAAATCCCCCATCTGGCGCATGCCGCCAAGAAGCAGGACTACACCGAAACGACGCCTTCGCAGCTGGCGTGGCTATTTCGCGTGAAGCAGATCGCAGCCGAGATGGTCGTCCCGACCTACTCGGAAAGTAAACTCAAGGCGCTCGTCGCGGAGTTTCCTCGGTACATGATGGACCCCGAAGAAATCCGCCATGTTCCGCGGCTTCTGGGCGACTGCGGAGTGCGTTTCGCCGTCGTGGAAACGCTGCCCAAGGCCAACATTGATGGCGTCTGCTTTTGGCTCGACGACGCACCTGTCATTGGCCTGACGACGCGCTTCGACCGCATCGACAACTTCTGGTTCGTCTTGGGGCATGAGTGCGCCCATGCCCTGAACGGAGATGGGCGAGATGAACCCATGGTTGACGTGGATCTTGAAGGGGAAGCCGCCGGCCAGGGCGATGACTTGCCGCTTGAAGAGCGGAAGGCAAACGCTGCGGCGGCGAACCTCTGCGTGCCCGCTGATGACTTGGAGTCCTTCTATATTCGGAAGAACCCCTACTTCTACGAGCGCGATGTTCTTGGGTTCGCGCGGCGCTTGCAGCGGCATCCCGGCATTGTCGTCGGACAACTACAGCGCCGGATGGGCCGCTACGACTACCTCACTCGGCACAAGGTCAAGATCAGGCAGCACCTGCTGCCTGGGAGCATGGTTGACGGATGGGGCGTTGCGGCGCCCGTAACCCTTTAGGAGCCAAAAGTGGCCACCTATAACGAACAGCTACAGCGGGTCTGGCACGCCTTTGAGGAGGCCAATGGCTTCCTGCCATCGTCCGCGCGCGACGCCGTGAAATGGGGCGTTGAGCGGGGGATGATCGTAGTCGGGCCGCCCGACCCTTACGACAAGCTTGCTGAAGATATGGCGCGGGCGTTGCGGGAGGAATACGGCACCGATCACCTGGGTCGGCGCTACCGCAAGAACCATGCTGTCAGGGTCACCAAGGGCGGTGTGCAGCTCACCTTCTGGGCCATGATGGGCGAGGCCCCGCGCGAGCATATGCAGAAGGCGTTTGTGCAGCGCCGGGAGCAGATTGTCGGAGACTGCGTGCAGCTATCTACGGACGTCGAAGTCTACAACGACATGAACACGGGGCAGCCGCCCATTTACGACGTTCCGCCACCATCTTCTCGTACGTGTCGAGAAGGGCTTTGACGACCGCAGGATCAATCTTCGACGACAGGTTTTTTTGAATGACGGAGCGCAATGGCTACTTCTTCTTCGTCTGATAGACCCAAAGTTGCTTACCGCTAACGTCCTGCTTTTCGCGGGACAGCAGTTTGTCCCTTACACCCGACAGCAAATATTTCGGGATGCTCGTGCGCGGGATCAGAATGGCTTCTTGGTGGAAGCGGGCCTGAACGTCGGACAGGGTCTTTGGCTTGTCGAAGTATCCTTCGGCGATCCAGCTGCGGAAGGTCTCCCCCAAGTCACTGCCACTGGCCCGCTTCCGATCGCCCTTGATGTCCGGCTTTTGCGCATCCTCGCGAGACGAAGCGTCGTCATTATTGGTCGACTTCGTGCGCTTCTGGCTTTTCCGGCGGCGGGCCGGGGCAGATAAACCCGCCTTCTGCTCCAGTTCACGTTGGATCGCCGCGAGGCTGGAAGCGCGGACCGAGTATCCAGCGCCTTTGGAGACCACCAAGTGGCGGTCCTTCAGGTCCTTAAGGAGAGGGCGCAGTGACCCACCAGGGATGCCTAGCTTTTCGTCGAGGTCGGCTGGCTTCGTTTCAACCGTGACCAGATCGTCGACGACGAACGACCAGCCTTGGAGGGCAACGAGATACACAAGGATTTTCCCCTTGTTGCCCAGGGCGGCGAACTCCGGGGTGAACGCAATGTCGCGCTCCTCCGGATCATAACGCACGAAGTCCTTGATGATCGCCTCGATAGCCTCTTCAGTCAGAGCCGATTTCTGCGCGACCAAATCTTTGAGAGCCATCCCGAGCCTCCTGCGAACGAATACACGCATACACGATTCGCTCGTTACGAGTCCCGCCGCGGCCGAGGATTGAGCGGAATTTCAGTGGAAAAAGGTGTGGATGGTGACTTCCAAAGTTCTAGAGAGCCGGGTCAGCCGCCAAAGTGGCGGCACGCATACGGAACGCGCGTATCCGTACTAGGTGCGTTCTGGCATAGTGGCGGTGAATTCCGTCTTCTATGGTGGATTTTGCCTGCACCAGGCTAGGCTTTCCGGAGCGGCGACGTTGACGGTCTGGATGACTAAGGTCTGGGGGTACGGCGAGCCCGTAGGCCCTCTACAGTTTTCCACCGAAGGCTGGCGCCGGCGGGCGCGCTCGCAGCTGCAGCCTGGCGACACCGTCGCGCTCGTTGGGACCATGGGTCCGGAGACCGAGGAAGGCGAGCAAAATAGGCTCCTAGGCCTCATGGAGCCGACGACCGAGCCGGTCATGGCGCTCGACTACTTGAAGGCCGACCGCGCGGAGGATTTCAACGAACGCGGCGAATACAAGTGGCCCTTCGGCCTGCTCAACAGGGCGGCGTGGCGGTTCGATGAGCCCCGCGTAAAGCTGGCGGACATTAGCGACAGATCGTTTGCTATGGATTCCGCGCAAGGGATCGTCCCCCTGACGCCGGATGAAGCCGCACGGGTGCTGGCGCTGCCACGCACGCCAGCGGCCCTGGCGCAGTCGATCGTGGAGACGGCTCGGATCGAAGGGGATGATGTCGCCCGACGGAGAGGGGCTCCGCCGCCGACAACCACCCGCGCAGGCGTGATGCACATGCGCCGAGCCCCCGCCTTCACCTATGCGCTGGCGCTAACCGCGCCGGGACTGGGTGCGCGGATGCCCACGCAGCTCGGCTACAAGATCGGCTGGGCCTTCGACTGGGAAGCTCGGATGCGCACGTTCAATCATGCCGCTATGCCGGCGCTCGGCGGGCTGACCTATGGCCCGGGCATGAAGCATCTTTGGCCTACCGCCATGGCCGCCTTCCGCATGGAGCAGGCCGTTCTCGAGCAGTTCGGGACCGCGCGTCACCGCAACAACCACGAGATCGTCGCGGGCGTTACGAAGGACGAGGTGGAACTCGCATGGGCGAGTTGCATCGCAGAGGTGAAGCGCCAATTTTGAATTGTCGATGCAGCATTCCGACTATCAGCCCTGTTAGCCGCGGCGGACGTCCTGTTTCCGGACCGGTCCTAAGGTCCGCTCGTGGCGCATCTGAGACGTTGGCGCTTGGACCGGCCCTGACTCTAAGGACACCTTCGGGACGTCTGGTTCCGGTCGCGAACCAAGCGCGCTTTCACGAGACTGGCTCGGCGCGATCAAGGGCACGGTTGGGCCGTTCTCCGCCCCAAGAAATTTTTTCGGCAGGCCTCTTGACGCTCAAACGCCTTGAATTAAATCCCCCGCCGTCGAGCGCCGGAAGGGCTCGGCAAAGGTCAGGGCGTCCGCGTCCGGGCGCTCTTCACGTCCAACTTGCTCGTTCGAGGAGATGGAAATGAGAACGGCTTTTGACTTCTCTCCCCTGTATGGGTCGATGATTGGCGTCGACCGGATGGCAGACCTCATCGAAATGTCGATGAAGACCGCCAGCGATCGGGCCTATCCGCCCTACGACATCGAAAAGATCGGCGACGACGCCTACCGGATCACGATCGCCACTGCGGGCTTCCGGCCCGAAGACCTGGAGATCACGGCCCAGCCCAACCTTCTGGTGGTGGCCGGGCGCAAGGGCGAGGCCGACGACGGCCGCCAGTTCCTGCATCACGGTCTGGCCGGCCGGAACTTCGAGCATCGTTTCGAGCTTGCCGACTACGTGGTCGTTCGCGCCGCGAACTACGCCAATGGCCTGCTGTCGATCGACCTCGCGCGCGAGGTGCCGGAGGCCATGAAGCCGCGGCGGATCGAGATCGCCGCGCAAGCCTCGGCGGGCGCGGAGCGGCAACTGCAGGACACCCGACCGCGCCGCCGCGCCGCCTAGTCCCAACTCCGACTCCATAGCTTGGCGCCTTGGCTCGGCCCGACCGGGCCAGGGCTCCCTTTTGCACGTCCTGAAAGGAGGATCGCCATGAACGTGCATGTCTCGTCGAAACCCCGCACCGGGCGCGAACGCCTGGGCTCCGCAAGCGCGAAGGCCTTGGCCGCTGGCCTCGCGCTGAGCGTCGGCCTGCAGACCGCTGCAGCCGCACAGCCCACGCCGCAGGCGACCGCGCCGCCGAGCGGCCAATACGCCCCGCCGCCGGCGGGCGCCGAAGCGACCGGATCGATCTACGACCGCGCCGCGCAGGACGCCGATCGGACCTATGCCGACCAATACAGCAGGTGGGCCGCGCAGTACTGCGTCGACAAGCGCAACAACACCGCCGCCGGCGCCGCCATCGGCGGCGTGCTGGGCGCGATCGCCGGCTCTGGCCTCGCCGGTCATGGCGAAAAGGTCGGCGGCGCCGTGCTCGGCGGCGCCCTGGGCGCCACCGCTGGCGCGGCCCTAGGGGCCAGCGCGACGCCGGGCGCGGCCTGTCCGCCCGGCTATGCGGTCGCCGCCGGCGCGCCGGTGTTCGCCTACGCTGGACCCCCGGTCGCCCCGGCGGCGGTCTACGGCCCGGACTGGTACCAGCCCTGGGTGTGGGTGGACGGCCGTTGGGTCTATCGGCCCTACCGCTACTGGTACTGGGACCACAACGCCTACTGGCGGCCCGACTGGCGCCCGGCGCACTGGCGCTACTACGGACACCGCTGGTGAGGTGATGAGGGCGCGACGGCGGTCCAGATCGCTCGCGCCGTCCGAGGTGGCGCCCGGTCCTGCAGGGGCCGGGCGCCCGATCTTCCAGGAGACAAGCCATGACATCGACCTTCGAACCGCGGGCGCATTCGGCGGCGTGGCGAGACGATATCGCCACGCCGGTCACGCCGCCGCGTCTCGCCGACATACTGCGCGCTCCCCACGACGCCTTCAGCCGCCCGGAGTGGCTCGCGCGTCACGTCAGCCTGTCGCCCGACGAAAAACGCGTCGCGCTCTGCGCATGGCTGCACGCCCTTCTCGTTGAGGGTCGCGACGGCCTTCTGAGCGCGGAGGCGGCGCCGGCCCTCGCGGAATTGGACCGGGTGGATCCCGGCGCGGCCGGCGTCTTTCGACGGGCCCTCGCTGCTTCAGGCCTCGCTCTGGTCTCGTGAGACGGTGGACTGATGACTATCGCGGAGCTCGCCACGACGGCGGTGGCCACCCTGCTTGTCGCGTTCGGGCCGGTGGAAACCGCCGCGGTCTTCGGGAGCCTGACCGCCGGCGTGCATCGCCCCGAACGCCTGCGGCTCGCCTGGCAGGCCGTCATGATCGCGGGCGCCGTGCTGATCGCCTTCGCGCTGTTTGGGGTGGCGATGCTCGCGGCCCTGCATATCAGCCTCGACGCCTTCCGCGTCGCCGGGGGCATCCTGCTGCTGATCCAGGCCACCGAACTCATCTTCGCCCATGGGATCGGCCTGTCGGCGCTGACCCGTACCGAGGAGCGGGAAGCGCTGGAACCCGGCGACATCGCGGTCTTTCCCCTGGCGTTCCCGCTGATCGCCGGCCCGGCCAGCTTGACCGCAGTGGTCCTGCTCATGGGCCGCACGGAGGCGGACCCGGTGAAGGCCGGGGTGGTCGTGGCCTGCATGCTGGCCTGCCTGGCGCTGACCTACGTCTGCCTGGTGTCTACGGACATCCTGCATCGCATTCTGCGCACGACCGCCTCCAATGTCGTTGCGCGGCTCTCCGGCATGATCCTCGCGGCGCTCGCCGTGCAGTTCATTTTCGACGGTCTTCGCGGAGCGCGCCTCTTCGCATGAGACCCCTTGAAACCTTTTCGGCGGCTTCCAAATAATTCGCCGCCCGGCGGGATCGCCCGGTCCGGGCGAACGAGAAAGGACAGGTTCAGGAGATGGGCCTATGCGGCTCGCAACGTCAGAACAGCTCATCCAATCGCAAGGCCTGGGCGCCGCCCTTGAGCGGTGGCTTCGCCCCGCCGTCGGGTTTAGCCATCCCCGCGATGTGCTCAAGGACCCGCACCTCGACCTCCCTGACAAACGCGCCATCCTGGCGTCCTGGGCCTCCGACGCCTCGGCCGTCCAGGACGAGCCGAAGCTCCGCTGGTTGCTCGGGACCGCAGAGCCCGTTCCTCTCGACGACGTGCGCGAGGCGCTGGCGCGGCTGGACCGTTGGGAGGGCGCCGATGGCGGTGAGGTTCACTAGCCTCGGCAAGCTCTTGTTGGTCCTTATCCCGGCCGCCGCGGGCCTTGTGGCGCTGGCCGCTGCGCTCAGGGGCCCTTAGGCGCGCCCGATCCCATCCAACCGCATCCCATCCTCTGCCGTGGCGCGACGCGGCCGCGGCCCAGATCAGTTGAAGGACCTGAACATGACGATATCCCGCAAGCTGCTCGCTGGCGCTGGCGCCGGCGCGATCGCCCTCAGCCTGGCCGCCGCCGGCGGCTACATGGCCCACGCGGGCATCGCCGCCGACGGCGCGGTGAACGCCCATCCGATCGCCGCCGCGGCGACCCCGAACACCTTCGCCGACATCATCCAGCGCGTCGCGCCGGCGGTGGTCTCCATCGAGGTCGAAGGCCGGCGCGGTCCGCAGGCCATCGGACTCGCGCCCGACGAAACCTCGCCCTTCGCCGATCCCGACGATTCAGACAGCGACGGGCTGCCGTTCGACCTGCGCCGTTTCTTCGGGCCGGGGCTGCAGGCTCCGTCGCGCACGCCCTTCCGCGGCGCCGGGTCGGGATTCTTCATCTCCCGTGACGGATACCTCGTCACTAACAACCACGTCGTGGCGGGCGCCGAGCGGATCACCGTCCACACCGCCGACGACCGGACGCTGAAAGCCCAGGTGGTCGGCCGCGACCCGGCCACCGACCTTGCGGTGCTCAAGGTGCAGGCGACCGGCGTGCCCTTCGTGAGCTTCGAGGACCGTGCAAAGCCGCGGGTCGGCGATTGGGTCGTGGCGATCGGCAACCCCTTCAATCTCGGCGGGACAGCGACCGCCGGCATCGTCTCGGCGCTGGGTCGGCGGGGCGTCTCGGACTCCAACTACGTCGACTACATGCAGATCGACGCGCCGATCAATCGCGGCAACTCCGGGGGGCCGACCTTCGACCTCGAGGGCCGCGTGGTCGGTGTGAACACCGCGATCTTCACGCCCTCCGGCGGCTCGGTCGGCATCGGCTTCGACATCCCGGCCGACGTCGTGGCCTCGGTGAGCAAGCAACTCATCGCCAAGGGCAGGGTCAGCCGCGGCTATATCGGGGCCACGGTGCAGGACGTCACCCCGGACATCGCCGAGAGCCTCGGCCTGACCGGGAAGGGCGCCCTTGTCGCCGAGGTCGTTCCCGGCGGGCCGGCGGAGGCTGCGGGCCTGCGCTCGGGCGACCTGATCCTGAAGGTCGATGGCCAACCTGTCGCCGGCGCCGCGGACGTGACCCGCCAGGTGGCCCAGGACGGGGCCGGCGCTTCGGTGCGGCTCGAAGTCCGGCGCGACGGGCAGACGCGCCAGATCGCGGTGACCTCGGGTGTCCGGCCCTCGGAGGAAGCGCTGGCCGCGAGTGACGGGGCCTTCACGGATGGCCACGGGTCAGGGGCGAGTGCGCTCGGCCTACGGGTCGCGCCGCAGGCGTCGGGGCAGGGCGTCCGTGTCACCGGTGTGGCGCCGGGATCAGATGCGGCGAGCAAGGGCCTGCGTCCCGGCGACGTCATCGTCCAGGCCGGGGCGCTTCCGGTCCAGGCGCCGGCCGATCTCGCGCGGGCGGTGAAGACCGCCCAGGCGGGCGGCAAGCCGGTGCTGCTGCTCGTGGCGCGCGGCCACCAGCACATCTTCGTGCCCGTTGCGCCGGCCGAAGGCTGATGCGGACCTTTGCGGCGGCGCTCGCGAAAGGCGGCGCGGCCGCGCGGGCAGCGGCGTTGTGGGTAAGGGAGATGTGGTCCCTAGCGGAGCGGCGCCTTTCTGGAGCTGCTCGAATGTCTCCAAGCGGGCACGACCATGTCAGATCTCAATCTGCTCCGACAACTCCAAGGCGTCGTCGACTTCGATGCCAAGGTAGCGAACCGTGCTCTCCAGCTTTCGATGCCCGAGCAGCAGCTGGCAGGCGCGCAGGTTGCCGGTCTTCTTGTAGACTAAGGCCACCTTCGTCCGCCTGAGGCTGTGTGTGCCATACGCGTGAGGCTCCAGGTCGATTCTCGCGACCCATTGGCCGACCAGACGGGCGTATTGCCGGGTGGTCACATGGTCGCCGGGGCGCGATCGGCTGGGGAAGAGCCAATCGTCTGGCCGCTTGCCCCGGCGCGCCAGCCACGCTGTGAGCGAGTCCCGAGTGGGCTCGGTAATCTCGAACGGAACGGGTCGCCCTGTTTTCTGCTGGATGACCGTTGCTCGCTGGCGCAAGACACCACCCGGCGCCACGTCGCTCACCCTGAGCTTGACCAGGTCGCACCCGCGAAGCTTGGCGTCGATTGCGCAATTGAACATCGCCAAGTCGCGAATCTTGCCTGCGGCTCTCAGGTACTGGCGTATGCCCCAGACGTGCTTCGGCTTAAGCGGGGGCTTCGCGCCGATAATGCGACCTGAGTTCCAGGGCCGCTTGGGAATTCGGAAAAGATCGAGTTGAGCCATGGCTCGCCTCCGATGGGCAGCGCCCGCCCAGCTAGCGGCATTCTAGACCTCGTAGCGGCGACGCCCGTCAGCGGACGTTCCGAACGGTGGAGAATTGGGGGAAAGCGGACGTTAGCCAGCCGGCGGTGTGTCACCGACGCTGAGCCGGTCCAGTCGAGCTGGAAGAAGGAGGCTCCATCCCCATGGCGCGACAGAAGGCGCCCGGTTTGCCGGCCGCGAGCGCTAGAGGCAATTCACCCTTGATCGCCAGCGGCGTCAGCGCGCGACGAATGATTGCGGCATTGTTCTCGTCCCGAATGAGCAGAGCGCGGGCCTCTCCGACGGCCTGACGCAGACTTCGCCGTTCGACCTCATCCGGAACCGGCTGTGACGCAAGGGCGCTGATGGTCATCCAGGTCTTTCGCTCATCGACGATGATGCCGATCTGGTTATCCAGGATGCTGGCGAGCTGAGCGTTTCTGACCTGCTCCCCAAGGGGGAAATGCGACGTGATCTGGCCCGAATTGATGACGTTCCGGGTGCTGGTCTGTAGGTAGAACAGGATCGGCCGGAGCGTTTCTCCGGCAGGGCGCGGACCGCCGCGAGCCCACTGCTCGAGTTGGTCCAGGCGCACGCGCATGCAGTCATTTTGGCTGGCGTTGCTGTCCAGATAGGCGATGTCGATGCTGAACTCCCGTCCGAGGGCGTGTCTGGCCTCGCCCGTCTGCCGCGACCAGTGCGAAGCTTCGACCGCCTGCTCGCCTCCCAGCGCCGTCAGCACGCCGACGACGATGATCAGGTACTCTTTCAGGAACTCCCGAAGGCCATGCCACGGCTTAGGCTTGTGGATGTCCATGCCGCCCCCCCGGCAGATAGCTGAGCAGTCACGGTAGGCGGACTAGCCACAGGTCGGCAATGGGTGGTTAGCGGGCGCCCATCGTAACCATCGCCAAGGGAAGTCCAGCCAGCTCTTGGGACGCGGCCTTCGCGGCCGGCGCGCGCGATCTGCGGCTGTGCCGAAGCCCGGCGCCCGCCAGCGCAAAGCCGCCGATCATCAGCGCCCAGGAGGCCGGCTCCGGAACGCCCGCCGTTGGCGTCACGGTCTCTTGGAAGGTGGCGGCGCCCTGGAACGTGTCGAGCTCGAGTTCGCCGCCCGTCGTTGCGATGGAGCTGGCCTCGTAGTTGACCGGGCTGGTTAGCGGCCCGATCGATCGCCCGAGGTCAAACCCGCGGAGCGCGTCCACCTCATCGACGCCGACGATAGTGAAATAGATGCCCGCAAGGCCCGCCCCGCCCGTCGTGCCGAAGGCATAGGCGACGCCAAGGTGCTCGAACTGCACGTCGAACGCCGAACCGGAGTCCAGCGTGCCGGTCACGCCCTCGGACGACAGCGCGATGTTGTAGACCTCGTTCGGCGCGTAGGTCTCCACCGGTGAGGTCTTCGTGGCCTGGCCGGTCATCACCAAGGCCTGGTCGGTGAACGCCGCGCCGTCGAGCGTTCCCGAGGCCTCGAAGGTGACGGTGAAATCATAAGTGGCCGCGCCGGCTGCGCCGGCCGCGCTCAACGCGCTCGCGATAGAGGCGCCCGCCAGCAGCCGCGTCCTGGTTTTCATCGACATGCGCGCGACTTGCCCGCGCCGGCGCCGGCGAAACCGAAGCCCCGCGCCAGCGAGACCGAAACCGGTGATCATCAACATCCAGGCTGCGGGCTCGGGGACGGCTCCGCCGGTGGCGCCGGTGGGCACGCTTTCGAGGCGAAGGCTCTCTCGTACGCCGTTGTCGTCTACGCTCGTCGTTTCGTCGGTGAAGACGCCTCTGGGCCCAAACCCGGCGCTCGTTGAGCTGCCGTAGGCGTCGCCAAGGGTAAATCCGGGCGCTTGGCTGACCGTCAGCTCCGAAGGAAAGCCGCCCTCCCATTCGTCGCCGATAAGCGCGGCGCCCATGTCACCGCCGAGGACGAGGTAGTAGGTCCCGGCCGCGAGATTGAGCCCCGTGGCGAGGGTCGTATAGTCCGCGTCGCCAAAGCCGATGGGCGAGGACGCCGGCGGCGAATAGACGCCTGACGCCACCACATCGCCGATGCCTGTGCCGAGACCGATTTCGGTCGTGATCCACCATCTGGGCGCGGCGACCGTGTCGCCGTTGGTGTTGACGACGGCGGCGACCGACACATTGGAGGCGGCGATGGTCTGGGTCCAGCTCTGCGCGATGGCGACGTTGTTGCTGGATAGCAAGAAGCCTATGGAGCCGGTCCCGTTATCGGCGACGTCGATCAAGGTCTGCGCATTGGCCGGTGCTGCGGCGGTGAGAAGGGCGGTCGCCGCCAGTGCAGCTCCCACCACGCCCCCGATGGCCTGCGATGCGCCGCGACGTGAATGGCTCATAAGATACTCCCGTGAACTCTCGCCCGACCTCGGGCGTCACGAGAAGTGTCCGCTGCAACGCGAAAATCCGGTTGTGATCGATGCGTGGTCAGAGGCCGATTTCTTGCCGATCTTCGTCCGGCCAGGAGTTGTGGTAGCGTGACCGGCGAGTGCAATCGCGGGCGTCGACGCTTGATCCGTCATGAGTTCCTCCGTCAACGCCGGCCGCATCGACCTGTCACAGGAGCCCGATTTCGACCTCGGCGCGCTGCGGGTTCGCCCGTCGCGGCGCGAGGTGGAAGGCCTCGGCGCGGCGCATGTTCTGCAGCCCCGGATCATGCAAGTGCTGGTCGCCCTGGCGCATCCGACGGCCGAGGTGGTGTCGCAGGACGAGCTGGTTCAACGCTGCTGGGCCGGCCTCGCGGTCGGTGATGACGCGATCCGCCGAGGCATCGCCGAGCTTCGCCGGCTCGCGGCGACCTGGAGCGAACCTCCGTTCAAGATCATGACGGTCGCTGGCGTCGGCTATCGGCTTGAGGTCACGGCCGCGGCCGCGGGCGAGGCGTCGCCGATAGCGTTCGGCGCGGGGCCACGGGCGGAGAGGCCGATGATGGGCGTCCCGGGACGCCGGACTGGCCTGCTGGCCGCCGCAGCTCTCCTGATGGTCTGCGCTTGCGCGGCCACGGCGTGGGGCTTGCGATCCAACGCGGTCCACCGGGTGCTGTCGGTGGAGCCCTTGCACGCCGCAGGGGGTGATGCGCCGGCCCAGGAGGTGATGCTGGGATTGTCGGGGGACCTGACCCACGCGTTGGTCGGCAACCCGGCGCAGATCGTCGTGGGTCAGGCGGGCGAGGCGTCGGTGCGCTCCAAGGATGTCGATCTGATCGTCTCCGGCAATGTCGCGACAATCGCCAGCCGGCTGCAGGCGCATGTGCAACTGACCAACGCCCGCGGCGGGGCGATCCTCTGGGCCAACGATTTCGTTGGTGATCCTGGCCGCCCAGACGTCCTGCGCGAGCAGATCGCCACCAAGTCCGACGCCGTGATCAATTGCGCGCTAAGCACCCGGCACGGCGGCGCCGCGCGAATCTCTGACGAAGCCAACCGGCTGTATCTGCGGGCCTGCGACTTCATCGAACAATACCGGCTGAACGAAGCGCTCGAACCGCTGCGGCAGGTCACGGTGCTGGAGCCTCGGTTCGCGCGCGCCTGGGCCGATCTGGCGACAACTCAGGCCCTGACCGTCGATGGGTCTGACCCGGCGCGCGACGCCGCGACCTTCCGCGAGGCCACCGCGAACGCGAGGCGGGCGCTGGCGCTCGATCCGAAGACCGGCATCGCCTACTACGCCATCGCCCAGACCCTGCCGGGGATCGCCAACTGGCAGCGTCGGGTCGACACGATTGGACAGGGCCTCAAGGTCGAACCTGACAGCTCAGAGCTGAACAATGCCATGGCGAAGGAATTGAAGCGCGTCGGCCGGTCCGACGAGGCGATTGTCTACTATCGGCGGTCGATGGCGGCGGACCCATTGGACCCTGTGAAAACCGCCACTCTGTTCTCCGCCCTGGCCTTCGACGGCCAGACGGATGAGGCGCAGACCCTAATTGATCGAGCCCTGCGCCTCTGGCCGCAAAACGCGATCATATGGGACCAAGCGTTCGGGGTTGAGCTCAAGATCGGCGATCCGCAGAAGGCGCGCGCGATGCTGGACGACCCGCAACGTCCCAGCCTGCGTGACCCGGATCGGTTGTCGTTTGTCTTGCTCTGGCTGCGGATGCGGCAGGATCCCAGCGCCGCGAACATCGCCGCGGTGACGGCGCAGTTGGACGCCAGGGCTGCCGCCGCGCCAGGAGATGACCGGTTGCCGGATGCGCTCCGGCTTTCCGAGATGGGAAAGATCGACGCCGCCTACCGCAACGCGCTCGCAGCCCCAGGAGGGGCTGACGAGGAGAACGACGGGCTGCTGTTCCGGGCTAGCGCGACAACCTTTCGCCGCGACCCGAGGTTCATGAGCCTCGCGGCCCGACGCGGCCTGGTCGCGATCTGGCGCGCCACCGGCGTCTGGCCGGACTTCTGCGCCGGCCCGTCAGCGCCCTATGACTGCAGGGCCATCGCGGCGACGGTTCGCTAGCGCCAACCGCGCCGACCGGCTTGGTCTTGAAGGTCCGAGATGGGTCGTTATTTCGCGTTGGATCGCCGCCCGAAACGCGCCGTTGGCGATCTCTCCCTGCGGAGCCACGCGAACGGTGAGTTTCCGGACGGATGCCAATGACCGCAGCTGGCGCAACTCTGCCTTCACCATTCGCCGTCGTCGGTCCGCTTCGAGCCGCAACCGGCCTGACCTGGCCGGATTTGGCCCCCTACACCTCCAACAACCCGCCCTCCGGCGCGGGGCGGGCGCGTTGGTTGTAGAGGAGCTTGCGGCGGCGGGCCTGTTCTTCGGGGGGCAGGGTGGCGGGATCCTCGGCGGGGACGCCGGCGGTGACGGCCATGCCGTTGATGACGGCGGGGCGCTCGGACAGCTCGTCGAACCAGCGCTTGAAGTACTTGAACTCGTCGAGGTCGATGCCCTGCAGCTTCCAGCTGGCGGTCCAGGGGTAGCAGATCATGTCGGCGACGGAGTAGTCGGCGCCCGCGACATAGCGGCGGTCGAACAGGCGGTTGTTCAGGACGCCGTACATGCGGTGCACCTCGTCGTTGAAGCGCCGCTGGGCGTAGGACTGGTCGCCGGCCTCGGGCGGCACGCGGGAGAAGTGGCCGCGCTCGCCGGTCTTGGGGCCCTGGTTGGCCATCTGCCACATCACCCACTGGACGACCTCGTACTTGGCGCGGACATCCTGCTGCGGCCAGAAGCGGCCCTCCTTCTCGGCCAGGTAGAGCATGATCGCGCCGCTCTCGAAGACGCTGACCGGCTCGCCGCCGCCGGCCGGGGCGGTGTCGACCAGGGCCGGCATGCGGTTGTTGGGGCTGATCTTCAGGGCGGCGTCGGTGAACTGATCGCCGCGGCCGATGTTCATGGGCGCGATCTCGTAGGGGACGCCCAGCTCCTCCAAGAGGATCGTCACCTTCTTGCCGTTCGGGGTCGGCCAGTAGTGGAGCTGGTACATCGGAGGGACCTCATCCTGACGCTGGGGGAGGCCGACCCTAGCGCCGGGCGGCGCGGCGGCAATCGACAAGTCCTGAGGGCCGGTTGAGATCGGCTCGCCGTCGGCGCCCTGTCGGCGCGCGCCGCCCTTTGCTAAACACCGCGCTCCGGACGGGTGGCCGAGTGGTTTAAGGCAGCGGTCTTGAAAACCGCCGTGGGTGCGAGCCCACCGTGGGTTCGAATCCCACCCCGTCCGCCAGCCAGCCCGGCGCGATTTATACCCGCGTAATTTGAACTCCGGTACGCCTGCTACCCAGGGCTGCGGGATTGCCCTGTAAAGTGAATTTTTCGCTTCAGCGGCGCGGAATCCGAGTCGACTTCAACATGGTTAAGGTGCGAGCTGTCCGTCGCGGAACGGGGACGCGCAATGGACAATTTCTTGGTGATTCTGGCGGTCGGGGGCCTTGGGGTCGTGGCGGCGTTCGTCGGCGCCTTCCTGTCCAGCGAGACGGTGCACTCCGAGGGGCTGATGGGCGCCTTCCGGCGGCTGCATTGGAAGATCTCGGCGACCGAGCGCTATCGGCGCCCTTACGGCTCCTGACGTCGCCGGCCAGGCCGGCGTGACAACGAGCTTCAAACAGCCCTCAAGCCAGTGCAGGGCAGGCTGGGTGTCTGCGTCCGAGCTCGCGGTCACACCGGCGCGGGCGCTGACGCGGCGTTGCCGACGCGCTATATTTACCCGGGTATATTGATTTCGATATTTACCCGGGTATAAGCCCCGCTCTGCGCTTCGCGGGGGAACAGATTCATGCCGTCCATCATCGCCTTCGCGGGGGATCAACGCATCGCGGCGGGCGACCCCATCGACGTGGCGCTCGCGGCGAAGCGGCGGCTCGACGGCGGGGAGGCGCGGCCGATGCTGGTGTTCGACGCCGCGACGAGCGAGCCGGTTGAACTGGATCTCCGCGGAGACGAGGCCGCGATCCGCGCCCGCCTGGCGCCGCGGGCCGAGCCCGAGGCCCAGCCGGTCCCGGCGAGGGGGCGGCCGAAACTGGGGGTGGTGGCGCGGGAGGTCACGCTGCTGCCCCGGCAATGGGACTGGCTGGCGACGCAGCGGGGCGGGGCGTCGGCGGCCTTGCGCCAGCTGGTGAGCGCCGCCCAGCGGGAGGGCGCCGGCGCGGACGCCCGGCGTCGCGGGCAGGAGGCCTTGCACCGCTTCATCACCGTCATGGCCGGCGACGCGCCGGGCTATGAGGCGGCGGTGCGGGCGCTGTTCGCAGGGGATGCGGAGGGGTTCCGGTCGCGGCTCGACGCCTGGCCCGAGGACGTCCGGGCGCACGCGTTGGCGCTGGCCGAGGAGGCGTTCGCGGCCTCGCCGCTGGCGCGTTGGGTTCCGGCGGAGCGCCGGGCCGCGGCGGAAGCCGCCCTGCGCGCGGTGGTCGGCGATGTGGAGATCACCGGCGTGGAACCGCTGACCGCGGGCGCGTCGGGGGCGAGCGTCCTGCGGGTCGAGGCCGGCGCGGGGCGGTATGTCCTGCGGCTGGACGGTCCCGGCGACGGGTTCCGCGACCCCGCGCGCCAGTACGCCTGCCACGCCATCGCCGCCCAGGCAGGGGTCGCGCCCAGGCTGCTGTACGCCGATGTCGAGACGCGCATTTCCGTCGCGGCCTTCCTGGTGGAAGGGCCCGCGGAGGCCAAGGCGGACCGGCTGGCGGCGCTGGCCCGGTCGCTGCGCACACTGCACGACGCGCCGCTGTTCCCGCCGCTGATGCCGTTCCTGGAGGCCATGGAGCGGCTGATGGCGGGCTTCGTGGCGGCGGAGATCGCGCCAGCGGAACTGTCGGCGAAGCTGACCGCGCTCTTCGGCCGGATCCGGGGCGCCTACAGGCTGGCGGCGGAGGACGTCGTCTCCAGCCACAACGACCTCAATCCCGCCAACCTGGTCTTCGCGGACGGCCGGGCGATGCTGCTCGACTGGGAAACGGCCTTCGCCGCCGACCGCTATCTGGACCTGGCGACGGCGGCGAACTTCCATGCCGAGGGCGAGGCAGAGCTGACCCTGTTCCTGACGCGGTATTTCGGCCGGCCGGCCGCGCCGGAGGAACGGGCGCGGCTGGCGCTGATGCGGCAGGTGAGCCGGCTCTATTACGGCGCGATGCTGCTGAGCGCCGTCTGGCGGAGCGATCCGGGTTTCAGGCTCAGCCCGGAGGTCTTCGCGCGGCTGGGGTCCGCGCCGCGGTCCGAGCGCAGGGCCTCGCCAGCCACGCCGGGGGGAAAGATCGAACTCGGCTGCTTCTTCCTGGCCGCCGCCCTGGCCGCGGAGGATGTGGCGCCGGCGGCCTGAGCCGGCCTCGCTAGACCGGTGGGAAGATCACCTTCAGCACGTCGTCGGTGGTGAAGACGCAGCGGTCGTTGTGGCCGCATTCCGGGACGATCTGGCTCTTGGCGTGGCCGCCGAAATGCTCATTCAGGTACTTCACGAAGGCTTCCCCGCGGGCGCGGCGGGTCGCGCCCTGGGCCATGGCGCTGGGCGAGCCGTCGAAGCCGCCGAGCGGCAGGGTGTCCACCTGGCTGAAGAGATAGGTGGCCGGCCGCCCGGCGAGCTGGCCGCGCAACTGGGCGTCGCTTTCCTGGGCCGCATAGCCGCTGCGTTCGGCGAAGCCGTAGGGCCATTGGTCGTACTTCGGCGCCTTGTCGGCGGCGGCGAAGGGGCCGTAGCTGAAATGGGTGTGGACCTCTTCGCTCTCCCAGCCGCGCACGGCGTTGGCGGGGGCCGCGTCGTCCACCGGCAGCGGCCGGGTGGCGTCGGGCCAGGCGTAGCTGGACGGGTTGGCGACGACGTAGACGACCGGCGTCCCCAGGGTCTCATGGACGCGGTTGGCCATCTCGTAGCGCGAGACGAACTGGCCGCCGGCCGAATGGCCCGCGACCACGATGACCTTCAGGTTGGGGAACACCTTCTTGTCGGCCAGCCGGCGCAGGATTTCGTCGACGAAGTCGAAGGAGGTGAGCGCCGGGTCGCTGGCCGCCTTGCCGCCGGAGCGCCAGCTGTCGCCCCCGCAGCTCCAGCTCACCTCGTGGGGGGCCAGCGCGTCCTTGCAGCCGCCGTCAGCCGAGCGCAGGGCGGGCGCGATGACGATGGTGTCGTCCAGCGCCTTGGCCAGGAAGGCCGCGCCGGTGGCGGTCGTGAAGTAGTGGTCGGCGTTGCGCAGGGTGCCATGGACCATGATCAGCGCGCGGCGCACATGGGCGTTGGGCGCGCTCAGCGGGTAGGTCGAATAGACCATCGACCGCGCGCCGCTCTTGCCCAGGGCCACCCACTGGACGCAGGCCTCGGAGGCCTCAAGGCAGGGCTTCGGCGGCTGACGGGCCGGCGGCTTGACCGGGGCCGCCGCGGCGACGAAGCCCGAGGCGGCCGCGACGGCCGCGCCCAGGGCCAGGGCCCGCCAAAGACCTGTTTTTCCGACCATGCGATCCGTCTCCCAACCTTCGCCATGGGTAGCGGGGCGGCGCGGCTGCGGCAACTGGCCCCAGGGCGGCGCGGCAAGCTTCGGTTAACCCTGGCGAAAGCTTCCATCCGCACCCTGGAGCGACGCCGCAAACAGGGCAGGGGAATCGCATGGACCGCCGTCTGTTGGCCAAGACCGGGCGCTGGGCTGCGCTGCTGATGACGGGCGCGTCGCTGGCGGCCTGCGGCGGCGTCACGCCGAAGTACGCCGTGGGCATGGGGCCGGGCTCGGGCGCCCAGGCGGCGCGGCCGCCGTCGAACGGCAAGACCGGCACCAACGCCCCCTATCAGGTGGGCGGCATCTGGTACGTGCCGCACGAGCAGCCGCACTATGACGAGACCGGCATCGCCTCCTGGTACGGCGACGCCTTCCAGCTGAAGGCGACCGCCGACGGCGAGATCTTCGACATGAACCAGTTCTCCGCGGCGCACACGACCCTGCCGCTGCCCTCGATGGTGGAGGTGACCAACCTCGACAACGGCCGCAAGATGGTGGTGCGGGTGAACGACCGCGGGCCCTTCGTGGGCGGGCGGATCATCGACCTCAGCCATGCCGCCGCGCGCGAGCTGGGCTACGACCGCGCCGGGATCGCCCATGTGCGGGTGCGCTACGTCGGGCCCGCGCCGCTGGCCGGGCCGGACGCCGGCGTGCGCTACGCCCAGGCGGCGCCGCCCATGGCGGTCCAAAGGGTCTCCACGCCGCGGATCGCAGGGCCCGACGATCTCGCCCCGACGTCCGATCGGCGCCGGCCGGCGGACGAGGACATCTTCGCCGACGCCGGACCGGCGGCCGCCGCGGCCGGGGCGGTCGCCATCGCGGTCACGCCCCTGGTCCCGCGGCCGCAGCCGGTGTCGGTGAGCTCGCTCGCGCCCCTGCCGAGCGCGCGCCCGGCCATCGCCGCGGCGCCCGACGTTCCCGACCAGGGCGGCCAGGCCGACGGCTTCCACGAGGCGCCGGCGACCCAGGCCTTCCGCATCCAGGCCGGCGCCTTCGGCGACCAGGAGAACGCCCGGCGCGCGGCGGCCCAGCTCGCCCCCGCCGGCGCGGCGACCATCGAGCCGTTCCAGCGCGGCGGCGTCACCCTCTACCTGGTGATCCTGCCCGGGCCGGCGGACGAGGCCGAGGCCTACGCCTTCCGCGACAAGATCGCCGGCGCGGGCTTCGCCGACGCGCGGGTGCTGCGCCCGCAGACGCCGTTGCAGTAGGCCTGCGCTTACTGGACTTCGTGGACGAACCGTCCATCTTGGACGGGTGGTCGATGGACGGTTCATTACATTCGAAGGCGGCGAGGGGGCTGGGAAATCCACCCAGCTCAAACGCCTCGCCGCGCGCCTGCAGGCGTCCGGCCGCGAGGTCGTGAGCACCCGCGAGCCCGGCGGCTCGCCCGGCGCCGAGGCGATCCGCGAACTGGTGCTGAACGGCGCCGCCGACCGCTGGAGCCCGGTCACCGAAACGCTGCTGATGTACGCCGCCCGCCGCGACCATGTGGAGCGGGTGATCCGTCCGGCCCTGGCGCGCGGGGCCTGGGTGGTGTGCGACCGCTTCGCCGATTCCACGCGGGCCTATCAGGGCGCGGCCGGCGGCGCGGACCCGGCGCTGATCGCGGCGCTGGAGACCCACATCCTGGAGGCCACCCGGCCGGACCTGACGCTGATCTTCGACCTGCCGGTCGAGGAGGGCCTGGCGCGGGCGACCGCGCGGGCGGGCTCGGAGATGCGGTTCGAATCCAAGGGCCTGGCCTTCCACCGGCGGCTGCGCGCGGGCTTCCTGGCGATCGCCGAGGCCGAGCCGGAGCGCTGCGCGGCGATCGACGCCTCCGGGTCGCTGGAGGACGTGGAGGCCCGCGTCTGGGCCGCCGTCGAGGGGCGGCTGGCGGTCCATGGCTGAGCCGCGCCATCCCCGCGAGGTCTTCGACCTCACCGGCCATGAGGCGACGGAAGAGGCCTTCGAGGCCGCGCGGGCGCGGGGCCGGCTGCACCACGCCTGGCTGCTGACCGGGCCGGAAGGCGCGGGCAAGGCGACCTTCGCCTACCGCGCGGCGCGGCGGCTGCTGGGCGCGCCCGCCGACCCGGCCTATGGCGTGCTGGGCGCCAGTCCCGACCATCCGGTCAGCCGCCAGGTCATCGCCCGCTCGCACCCCGACCTCTTTGTGCTGGAGCGCGTCGGCGAGGACGGCAAGGTCCGCAAGGTGATCCCGGTGGACGAGGCCCGCGCGCTCTCGGAGTTCTTCTCCAAGTCGCCGGCCTCGGCGCCGCACCGGGTGGCGATTGTCGACGCCATCGACGACCTGAACGTCAACGCCGCCAACGCCATCCTGAAGACCCTGGAAGAGCCGCCGCCGCACGGGGTGCTGCTGATGGTCAGCCATTCGCCGGGGCGGCTGTTGCCGACCATCCGCTCGCGCTGCCGCCGGCTGGCCTTCGAACCCCTGCCGCTGGAAGCCGCCGCCGCCTTCGTCCGCGAACGCGAGGACGTCAGCGCCGAGGATGCGCTCAGGCTCGCCAAGATGGCCAATGGCGCGCCGGGCCGCGCCTGGGCGCTGGCCGGCGCCGGCGCCATCGCCATGGACGATGCGGCGCGCAGCCTCCTGGAAGACCTGCCGCGGCTGGACGAGGCGCTGGCGCTGTCCCTGGCCGACAGGTTCCGCGGCGGCGAGGGGATGGCGCAGTTCCAGCTGCTGTTCGACCGCCTGGCCGAGCGGGTGCACGGCTTCGCCGCCGAGCGGGCGCATCAGGGGATCGGCGGCCTGGACCGCTGGGCCGGCGCCTGGGAGACCCTGCAGCGCCTGCCGCGCGAGGCCGAGGCGCTGAACCTGGACCGGGCCGACGCGCTGTTCACCGCCCTTGGGGAGTTGCGCCAGGCGGCGCGGGCGGCCTAGAGCCTGCCCATGCTGATCGACAGCCATGTGAACCTGCACGCGCCGCAGTTCGACGAGGACCGCGAGGCCGTGATCGACCGCGCCCGGGCGGGCGGCGTTGGCCTGATGGTCAACATCTGCGACCGGGTCTCCAACTGGGAGAAGGTCCGCGCCCTGGCCGATCAGCCGGACATCTGGGCGACGGTGGGCACCCATCCGCACGAGGCCAAGGAGGACCCGGACCTCGCGCCGGAGACGCTGATCGCGCTGGCCGCCGATCCGCGGGTGGTCGGCATCGGCGAGTGCGGCCTCGACTTCCACTATGACCTGAGCCCGCGCGAGGTTCAGGCCCAGGTGTTCCGCGCCCATGTGGCCGCGGCGCGGGAGACCGGCCTGCCGCTGGTGGTCCACACCCGCGAGGCCGACGACGTCATGGGCGACATCCTGGAAGCGGAATATGCGAAGGGGCCCTTTCGCCTGCTGATGCACTGCTACACGTCGGGACCTGAGCTGGCGCGGCGGGCCGCGGCGCTGGGCGCCTGGTTCTCGGTCTCCGGCATCGCCACCTTCAAGGCCGCCGAGGACGTGCGCGCGGTGATCGCCGACATGCCCGCCGAGCGGATCATCGTCGAGACCGACTGCCCCTATCTCGCGCCCACGCCCTACCGCGGCCGGCGCAACGAGCCGGCCTTTCTGCCGCACATCCTGGCCAAGCTGGCCGAGGTGCGCGGCTGGTCGCTGCAGGACGCCGAGGCGCGGACCGAGGACGCCTTCTTCGCCCTGTTCGACCGGATCCCTCGGCCATGAGCGGCGGGATGCTGGACTTCACCATCCTGGGCTGCGGCTCGTCCGGCGGCGTGCCGCGGGCCGACGGCGACTGGGGCGCCTGCGACCCCGCCGACGCCCGCAATGCGCGCCGGCGCTGTTCCCTGCTGGTCCGGCGCGCGGGGCGGGGACAGGGGCAGGGGCCCGAGGCGGAAACCACGCTGATCGTCGACACCTCGCCCGACCTGCGGCTGCAGACCGCCGAGGCCGGCGCAAAGCGGCTGGACGGCATCCTCTTGACCCACGACCACGCCGACCAGGTGCACGGGGTCGACGACGTCCGCGCCTTCTTCATCCGCCAGCGGGCCAAGATCCCCTGCCACATGGACGCGGCGACGGACGCCTCGATGATGCGGCGCTTCGGCTACATCTTCGAAGCCGAGGGCGGCTATCCGGCGATCTGCGAGCGGCGGCCGATCCCGGCGCACGGGACGCCCTGGGCCGTGGACGGCCCGTCGGGGGCTATCCCCGTGGTGACCTTCGACCAGGACCACGGCGGGGTGCGCTCAGTCGGCTACCGGTTCGGCGGCGTGGCCTATTCCAGCGACGTGGTGGCCCTGGACGAGCGCGCCTTCGAAGCCCTGGCCGGCCTGGACGTCTGGATCGTCGACGCCCTGCGCCACCGGCCGCACCCGACCCACGCGCATGTGGCCTTGGCGCTGGAATGGATCGCGCGGCTGAAGCCGAGGCGGGCGATCCTCACCAACCTGCACATCGACCTCGACTATGGGGCGCTCAAGGCCGAGCTGCCGCCGGGTGTGGAACCGGCCTTCGACGGCCTTTCCTTTTCACATGAACTCAGCGGCAAATTCTCGTGATTTCAAAGCCGCTTAAGCTTGGTTTCCTCGCATCCGGAAACGGCTCTAGCGCCCGCGCCATCGTGGCGGCGGCGCGGGCCGGGACCCTGGACGCCGAACCGCGCCTTCTGGTCAGCAACAACCGCAGCGCCCCCGCCCTGGCCTTCGCGGCGGAGCAGGGGATCGCGGCGCTCTCGGTCCCGACCCAGGCCGACCCACCGGCCGCCGACGCCAGGCTGGCCGAAGCCATGACGGCGCATGGAGTCGAGCTCATCGTGCTCTCCGGCTACCTGCGCGAGCTCGGGCCGCAGATCCAGGCGCGCTATGCCGGCCGTATCCTCAACATCCATCCGGGCCCGCTGCCGCAATTCGGCGGCCATGGGATGTACGGCCGCCGTGTGCATGAGGCGGTGATCGCCGCCGGCGTAGCCGAGAGCGGCATCGTCATCCATCTGGTGGACGGCGAATACGACCGAGGCCCGGCGATCGCGCGGCGCACCGTGCCCGTCGAACCCGGCGATACGGCCGAGACCCTTGAAGCCCGGGTCACCGGGCTGGAGCCGGGATTCTTCGTGGAGACCCTCAGTCGGATCGCGGCCGGCGAGATCGTCCTCTGAAGCGCGGCTTGTGCGGCGCGCACATCCGTAACAGCTTAACGGCCAACATTTCGGGAGGACAGAACATGAACCCCATCAAAGCGACAGCGGCGGCCTTGGGCCTGGCGCTGGCGATGACCGCGGCGACCGCGGTGGCGCAGACGCCGGCCGGGCCGCCGCCGGACGCGGTCAGCGACCCGTCGCTGAAGGGCCCCGACGTCGTGAAGTTCATGGGCCTCAAGCCCGGCGACAAGGTCGCCGACATCGTGCCGGGCAAGTTCGCGCGCCTGTTCAGCGTGACCGTCGGGCCGAAGGGCAAGGTCTACGCCGTTGAGGTCGCCGAGGTGGTCAAGGTCCATCCGGCCGCCTTGACCGGCATGCAGGCCCTGGCGGCCGCGGTCCCGGACAAGAACCTCGAGGTCACGTCGCCGCCGGTGAACGCCCTGGCGCTGCCCAAGGGCCTGGACGCGGTGTTCATCCGCCAGAACTACCACGATCTCTACGACCCGTTCATGGGGCCGGCCGATGTGCCGGGGTTCAACAAGGCGGTCTATGACGCCCTGAAGCCCGGCGGCGAATTCGTCATCCTGGACCACGCGGCGGCCAAGGGTTCGGGCGTCGACGCCACCAACACGTTGCACCGGATCGATCCGGACCGCGTGATCGCCGATGTCGTCAAGGCCGGCTTCAAGCTGGAGGCGCAGAGCGACATCTTCGCCAATCCGGCCGACGACCGCTCCAAGAACGTCTTCGCGCCGGGCCTGCGGGGCCAGACCGACCAGTTCCTGTTCAAGTTCCGCAAGCCGAAGTGAGGATCGGGGCCCAAGGGCGGCCCGGAACCGCCCGATGGCCTGTCTCATAATTTCCGATAATCTTCCTTAGGCGCAAAATACCGGGGCCGAGGCAGGCATGTCCCTTTCGCCGACCCCGGCCCTACTGACGTTCGGCGGCCTTGAGGATGGTCGGCGCGAGGTCGCGCAGCGACGGCGGCAACCGCATCGTGAGCATCGTCAGGCTGTTGTCGCCGTCCTTTTCCATCTTCGCGAAACCGACGATCGGCTGGCCGCTCTTCAGGAGCCGGCTGTGCGTGCCGAGGCCATCCTTCCGCGCCGGCGTCTCGAACTCGACCAGCAATGGCCTGAGGCGGACCATCCGGTCGCTCGGGTACGGCCCCTTGGGAAACTCGCGCGCCGCATCGAAGGTCTTGTCGACATCGAGCTGGTTGGCGATCACCTGCCGCACATAGGTGGCTTGGGTGGGAAAGATCCGCGCGGCGATGGCGGCGACCTCGAAGCGGCCCGAGGTGCCGCCGTCCGAGACGCTGAGCTGGATCGCGGCGCCGGACAAGCCGGGCGCGCCGGATTTCAGGAGGTCCGAGCCGTCATGCGGCTCCGGCGTGACGTACAGGCTGCTTCCGTTCGAACCGTAGAGGCCGAAGCAGTTCCAGCCCCGGGGCGCCAGCACGCCCAGAGCCACGTCCTCGCCCGCGGCGTAGAAGGCCAGCCGCCCGGCGACCGCCGCCGGAGCCCTGGGCGCGACCTTCGGCGCCGCCGGAGCCGCCTGCGGCCCGAGCTGGCCGTCCGAGCGGCAGCCTACAAACGGAACCGGGCTCGTCGCTTTTGTCTCCGGCGCCGCCCTGGAAGCACCCGCGACGCCCAGCACGGCGGCGGCGAAAGCCCCGGGTATGATCCATGACGTCCGCATATTCGCCTCACCACGCTGCGGGCTCCCGCGCCGCTACGATCTGGGATAGGCCTCATAGCGCACGAACCGCACAAAGGTGTTTCGAGACCCATGCGCCGCACCGTCCTCGCCGCCGCCATCCTCTCGCTCGCCGCCGTGGCGGGCGCGTCCCGGGCGGCGCAGGAGCACGGCCGCTACGCCACCTATTCGCTGCTGCATGAGATCGGTTCGGAGACCTACGACCTGACCGCCACGCCGGCCGGCGCCGAGATGACGGTCCGCGCCACGCTGTCCGACCGCGGCGCGACGCGGGCCAGCGCCTGGACGTTGCGGACCGGCCCGGGCTTCGCGCCGGTCGTCCTGGAGCAGAAACGCGACGGCGCGCCGGCTGACGAGGTTTGGCGCACCGAGGTCAATGGGCGCGCGGCCACCGTCGAAGAACCGAGCGGCCGCCGCGCCTTCGCCCCGCCCCCGACGGCCTACGTCGGCTTTCCGCTCATGCCGGCGGCGCTGCAGATGACCATGATGCGCTATTGGCTGGCGCACGGTCGGCCCGCGGACCTGCCGATCCTGCGCGCCAGCGACCTGGCGCCGCCGCTGGAGATCCGCCAGGCCGGCGTGGACAAGGTGAAGCTGCCGTCCGGCGCTGCGCGGCTGACCCGCTACACGGTGGCCAACCTGCTGTTTGGGCGCGAGGTCCTGTGGATGGACGCCCAGGGCCGCCTCGCCGCGGTCATGACCTTCGCCGGCGGCCTGCCGCAGGAGCAGGTGCTGGAGGCCTATCGTCCGGCCTTCGACGCGCTGGTGGCCAGCGGCGTGCGCCAGGAGATGGCCGACCTCGATGAGCTGGACCGCCAGGTCCGCCCCGAGGCGACCGGGACCTTCGCCATCGTGGGCGCGCGGCTGATCGACGGGACCGGCGCGGCGCCGATCGCCGATTCGGTGGTGCTGGTGCGGGACGGCCGGATCGCGGCGGTTGGCGCGCGAGGCGCCGTCGCCCTGCCCGCCGGCGTCAAAGTCGTTAACGCCGCGGGCCTGTCGGTGCTGCCGGGCCTCTGGGAGATGCACTCGCACTACTCCGGCGTGGAGTTCGGCCCGGCGCTGATGGCGGCGGGCGTGACGACGGCGCGCGACTGCGGCGGCGAGTTCGGCTTCCTGACCGCCGTGCGGCGCAAGATCGACCGGGAGCATGCGCTGGGCCCGCGCCTGCTGCTGGCCGGCTTGATCGACTCCGGCGGTCCCCTCGGCTTCGGCGCCGTCGACGCCGAGACCCCGGCGGAAGGCGTCGCCGCCGTGGACCGCTACGCCGACGCCGGCTTCCTGCAGATCAAGGTCTACACCCAGATCCAGCCGGACGTGCTGAAGGCCATCGCCGCCGAGGCGCACCGGCGCGGCCTGACGGTCACCGGCCATGTGCCGGCCGCGGTCGACGCCTTCGGCGGCATCGCCGACGGCATGGACCAGATAAACCACCTGCAGTTCGTCACCCGCGCCATGCTTCCGGAAGGCTCCAACGGCCCGGTCGATCTCTCAAGCGATCGCGCCAAGAAACTGATCGCCTTGATGAAAGAGCGCCAGATCGTGATCGATCCCACCGAGGGCTGGGGCGAGATGGGCGGCCATCCGAAGGCGGTCAGCGCGCGGACCTTGGAGCCCGGCCTGGACGCCGCGCCCTTCACCCTGGCCTCAAAGTTCGAGGCGATGGGCGGCCCCGGCGACGCGGCGGGCCTACGCGCGCGGATCGCCGCCAACGGCCGGGTGATCAAGGCGCTCTATGACGCCGGCGTGCCCATCGTGGCCGGCAGCGACACCGGCCTGATCGGCTATGGAATCGACCGCGAGCTGGAGCTCTACGTCGCCGCCGGCCTGCCGCCGATGGCCGCGATCCAGACGGCGACCCTCGGGGCAGCGCGGGCCATGCGGCTCGACAAGGACTCCGGCTCGGTGGAGGCCGGCAAGCGCGCCGACCTGGTGCTGGTGGAGGGCGACCCGCTGGCCAACATCAGCGACCTGCGCCGGGTGGTGAAGGTGGTGCGGGCCGGCGAACTCTACGACAGCGCCGCCCTGGGCCGCAGCGTGGGCTTCCACCGCACCCACGGCCCGGTCCCGCCGCACGGGGCGTGAGGTCGCGGCTCCTTTTCACAGGCGCGGGCTGTTCGGCGCTTGCGCGGCGCGAGGGACAACCTACCTTGAGCGTGAGGGCGAGACTGAAGAGGATCACCATGCGGATCGTCACCATCGCCGCGGCGGGTCTGTTGGCCACGGCCGCCATCGCCACCCAGGCCGCCGCCACGCCCGCGGACATCTCCGTCGTCGTCGGCGCGAAGCTGCAGGCCAAGGCGCAGGAAACCCTGGGCGTGCGCGAGGTCGACGACCTCGCCCAGCAGCTTCGCAAGAACGTCGCCGAACGGCTCGCCAAGTCCAATGCCTATGACGGGGCGCGGATCGAGCTGGTGCTGGTGGACGCCAAGCCGAACCACCCGACCTTCAAGCAGCTTTCCGACAACACCGGGCTGTCCCTGCGCAGCTTCGGGGTCGGCGGCGCCACCATCGAGGGCCGCGCGGTCTCGCCCGACGGCCAGGTGACCCCGCTGCGCTACAGCTACACCGAGCCGGACATCCGCTTCGCGCGCGGCAACAGCACCTGGGGCGACGCGGAACAGACCTTCCAGATGTTCGCCGACCAACTCGGTCACGGCAAGGCGCCGAACGACCGCTAAGGCGCGGCGACAAAGTCGTTTTTTCATCGGGGCGCCATGCGGCTGAAGTTCGAGACGGCCGGTTTGCGGAGCGCCCTGCTCGGGGTCGTGGCCTTGGGCGGCTTTGTGGCCGCGCCCTGGGCGCAGGCGGCTGTCGATCCGCAGGACGGAAAGGCCGCTTCCGGCGCCGCCGTCATCGCCGATCGCCCGGCGACCGTCGATGAACTCGAGGTGGTGGCTCACCCGCCCTGCCTGCCTCCGAAGGTGGTGGAAAAGGGCGGCGGCTACCCCAAGGTGGTCAGCACCTATCCGCGTCAGGACCAGGCGGTGCGCCAGGGCCTCTTGATCATGCGGGTGACCTTCGACCGGCCGATGAGCTGTTCGGGCTCCTTCACCGCGGAAGGCCAGAACCCCTGCCCCAGCGAGGCGCAGAACTTCCTGATGAGCCTCGACCGCAGGACGATCCGCGTGGCCTGTTTCGTGGAGCCCGGGAAACATTTCACTTTCTGGCTCAACCCCGTGACCGGCCAGACCTCACCGCCCCTGCCGCTGTTCATGAGCCTCCAGGGGCGGGCTGTGGCGGCGTATCGGATGACCTTCACGACGTCGAGGGAACCGCCCATCCAGACCATTCCGGAGGCGCTGTCGGCCGATCCGGAGACGGTGCTGGCGGACGTCTACCGCCCCGAGCCGAAGGCCGAGGCGGACGACCCGCGGCCCTGAGCTCGAGCGCGCGGCGCGGCCTTGCCAGCCTCCGCGGCGCAGGGTCTCATCGGCGCCATGACCCGCCCAGCCCCGCCCGAGACGCTCGCGCCCATCGACCGGCTGCTGGCGATCATGGCACGGCTGCGCGACCCCGCGGACGGCTGCCCCTGGGATCTGGAGCAGAGCTTCGCCACCATCGCGCCCTATACGGTGGAGGAAGCCTATGAGGTCGCCGATGCGATCGAGCGGAACGACCTTGCCGACCTGAAGGACGAGCTGGGCGACCTGCTGCTGCAGGTGGTGTTCCACGCCCGGATGGCCGAGGAACAGGGCGCCTTCGCCTTCGACGACGTGGCCCGCGCGATCAACGACAAGATGGTCCGCCGCCATCCGCACGTCTTCGCCGAGGAGACCTATGGCTCGCTGGCCGAGCAGAAGCAGGGCTGGGAGACGCTGAAGGCGGCCGAGCGGGCCCGGAAGGACGGGGCGAAGGGTCGCGTTGCCTCCCTGCTGGACGACGTGCCAGTGGGCCTGCCGGCGCTCACCCGGGCGGTGAAGCTCTCCCGGCGCGCGGCCGGCGTCGGCTTCGTCTGGCCGACCGTCCAGGACGTCATGGCCAAGCTGCACGAGGAGGTCGGCGAGCTGGAGGCCGAGATCGCCGCCGGCGACCTGGAGAAGGCCCGCCAGGAGCTGGGCGACGTGCTGTTCGTGGTGGCCAACCTGGCGCGCACCCTGGAGGTCGACCCGGAGGACTCCCTGCGCTTCACCAACGCCAAGTTCCAGCGCCGCTTCCAGTACATCGAGGCGCGCCTGGCGGAGCGCGGCAAGACGCCGGACCAGTCGGACCTGGCCGAGATGGACGCGCTCTGGGACGAGGCGAAGGCGGCGGAGAAGGCGGCCGCCGACGGCTAGCGCCCCCGCACTTCCGCCCCCGGGAATTGCTGCTCGAACTGGCCCAGGGCCTGGGCTGACAGGCTGACGGCCAGGCGGACCGTGCCGTCCTTGCCGTCGTGGCGCTGCAGCACGCGGCCGTGGCGATAGAGCCAGGCGATGGCCGCGCCCTCGCCCACCGGGGTGTAGACGTCCACCGGCGGCGCTTCGTCCACCAGGCCGGCCACCGCCTCCAGCAGGGCTTCGCAGCCCGCACCGGTGACCGCCGAGACCGGCAGGGCCGGCGGATGGGCGCGGCGCGCATCGCCCTCGACCGTAGCGCGGGCGTCCGGGGGCACGAGGTCCAGCTTGTTCCAGACCTCCAGGATGTTGCGCTCCTCCATGTCGACGCCGAGGCGGTCGAGCACGGTGCGCACGTCGGCGGCCTGGGCGGCGCTCTCGTCGCTGGCGATATCGCGGACGTGCAGCACGACGTCGGCCTCCTTCACCTCCTCCAGGGTGGCGCGGAAGGCCTCGACCAGCTCGTGCGGCAGGTCGGAGATGAAGCCCACGGTGTCCGACAGGATCGCCGGGCGGCCATCGGGCAGCTTCAGCATCCGGAGCGTTGGGTCGAGGGTGGCGAACAGCATGTCCTCAGCCACCACCTCGGCCTCGGTCAGGCGGTTGAACAGCGTCGACTTGCCGGCGTTGGTGTAGCCCACCAGCGCCACCGTCGGATACGGATGCCGCTTGCGCGCCGAGCGCTGCAGGGTGCGGGTGCGGCGCACCTCGATCAGCTCGCGCTTCAGCTTGCCGATCTTCTCGGCCAGCAGCCGGCGGTCGGTCTCGATCTGGGTTTCGCCCGGGCCGCCCATGACGCCGAAGCCGCCGCGCTGGCGCTCCAGGTGGGTCCAGGTGCGCACCAGGCGCGAGCGCTCGTAGGACAACCGGGCCAGCTCGACCTGCAGGCGGCCCTCCCGGGTGCGGGCGCGGCGGGCGAAGATCTCGAGGATCAGGCCGGTGCGGTCGATGACCTTCACCTGCCAGGCCTTCTCCAGGTTGCGCTGCTGCACTGGGGTGAGGGCGTCGTCGACGATGGCGACGTCGGCGTGGGTCAGCTCGGCGAGGTGGCCGATCTCCTCGACCTTGCCCTTGCCGAACAGGGTGGCGGGCGTGCGCTGGCGCAGGTGCGCGACCAGGGTCTCGCGAACCTCCAGGTCGAGCGCGAGCGCCAGGCCGACCGCCTCTTCCAGGCGCGCCTCAGGGCCGCGGGAAGAGCTGCGCCCTTCCCGGTCGGGATGGATGACGATGGCGCCCTGGACCGGCGCCTCGCGGTCAACGAGCTTGGAGGAACTCAATCGCTCTCGTCTTCGCCGGGCTCATAGAGCTGAACAGGTTGCGCCGGCATGATGGTGGAGATGGCGTGCTTGTAGACAAGTTGGGACTGCCCGTCACGGCGGAGCAACACGCAGAAGTTGTCGAACCAGCTGACCACGCCCTGCAGCTTCACGCCGTTGACCAGGAAGATGGTGAGCGGCGTCTTCGACTTGCGCACGCTGTTCAGGAAGGTGTCCTGCAGGTTCTGTTTCTTTTCGCTCATGGCTTTTCGCCTCTTGTTTTCGTTTCGGGCGACCAAGGCGCGCCCACACACGGAAGTTAGCTAGACCGGGATCGGCGACGGGCGCAATCGCCTAGGTTGACCTAGATGGCCGTCGCCTTCGCCTGCTCGATATAGAGACGCCGGAGCCTCGCCGCCACCGGTCCCACCTTTCCGTCGCCCACGGGACGGCCATCCACGGTCACCACCGGCAGCACGAGGCTGCCCGCGCCGGTGATGAAGGCCTCCTGCGCGGCGAGGGCGTCCGCCGGGGTGAAGGGCCGCTCTTCGACCTCCAGGCCTTCGGCGCGGATCACGTCGAGCAGGGTCAGGCGGGTGACGCCGCGCAGGATGTTGGCGTTGGTGTCGCGGGTGCGTAAGCGGCCATCGGCGTCGACGATCCAGGCGTTGGACGACGCGCCTTCGGTGACGAAGCCCAGGTCGTCGACGAACCAGGCCTCGACGGCGCCGGCCGCCCTCGCCTTCTGCTTGGCGAGCGCATTGGGCAGCAGGCCCACGGTCTTGATGTCGCAGCGGCCCCAGCGGTTTTCCGGCGTGGTGACGACGCCCACGCCCTTGGCCGCGCGGGCCTCGCTGGCGGCGAGGTCGGTGCGGCTGACGGTGATCACCACGGCGGGCCGGACCGGCGGGTTCGGGAAGGCGTGGTCGCGCGGGGCGACGCCGCGGCTCACCTGCAGGTAGACGAGGCCGTTCAGGACCCGGTTGCGGCGCACGGCCTCCTTCAGCACCAGGGTCAGGGCCGCGCGGCTCATCGGCATGTCGATGGAGAGTTCGCCGAGGCTGCGCTTCAGGCGCGCGAAGTGGCCCTCCGGGTCGGCCAGCTTGCCGCCGAACAGGGCCCAGACCTCATAGACCGCGTCGGCCAGCTGGTAGCCGCGGTCCTCGATGTGGACCATCGCCTCGCCGTGCGGGACGAAGCGGCCGTTGACGTAAGCGATGCGGCCCATCAGGCGACGTCTTCCTCCAGGGCGCGCGCGCCCGACAGCCCCAGGGACTTCAGCTTGCGGTGCAGGGCTGAGCGCTCCATGCCGATGAAGGCGGCGGTGCGCGAGATGTTGCCGGAGAAGCGCAGCATCTGGGCGTTGAGGTACTCGCGCTCGAACACCTCGCGGGCTTCGCGCAGCGGCAGGGCGATCATCCGCTCGGCGCCCAGGCTGACCGCCTGGTCGGTGACCATGGCCTCGGCCGGCAGCATGCCCGCGGTGATCGGCTCGGCGGGCGAGCCCGAGGCCAGGATCAACATCCGCTCCACATTGTTGCGCAGCTGGCGCAGGTTCCCCGGCCAGGCGCGGACCTGAAGCGTTGCGAGCGCATCGTCGGCGAGGCGGCGGCGCGGCATGCCGGTGGCCTCGCTGATCCGCTCGATGAAATATTCGACGAGTTCGGGGATGTCCTCGCGCCGTTCCGCCAGGCCCGGCACGTTCACCGGCACCACGTTCAGGCGATGGAACAGGTCTTCGCGGAAGCGGCCGCCGGCGATCTCCTCGCGCAGGTCGCGGGAGGTGGAGGAGACCACGCGCACGTCCACCTGCACGTCCTGGTCGCCGCCGACCCTTCGGAAGCTCTGGTCCACCAGCACCCGCAGGATGCGCCCCTGCGTCTCGCGCGGCATGTCGGCCACCTCGTCGAGGTAGAGGGTGCCGGCGTGGGCGCGTTCGAAGACGCCGATCTTGGCCGGGCGGCCGTCGCCGCTCTCCTGGCCGAACAGCTCCACGTCCATGCGCTCGGGCGTCATGCCCGCCGCGCTGATCGGCACGAACTCGCCGCGCGCGCGGCCCGAGGCGGCGTGGATCAGCCGCGCCACAGTCTCCTTGCCCGAGCCCGGCGGGCCGGAGATCAGCACCCGGGAATTGGCCCCGGCCAGCTTGGTGATCATCTGGCGAAGCTGCTGGGCGGGCATGGAGCGGCCGGTCATGCCGTCGGGCATGATCGCCTGGGTGCGCAGCCGCCGGTTCTCGCGCCTGAGGCCCACGGCCTCCAGCGCACGCTCCACCACCAGCAGCAGGCGGTCGGACTTGAACGGCTTCTCCAGGAACTCGTAGGCGCCGCGCTTGATGGCCGAGACGGCGGTCTCGATGTTGCCGTGGCCGCTGATCATGATCACCGGCAGGTCGGCGTCGAGCGCCTTGACCATGTCCAGCAGCTCCAGCCCGTCCATGCCGCCGCCGGCCATCCAGATGTCGAGGATCAGCAGGGCGGGCTTGCGGGCGCGGATCGCCGCCAGGGCGGATTCCGAATCGTTGGCCGTGCGCACCGCATAGCCTTCGTCGGCGAGGATCCCCGCCACCAGTTCGCGGATATCGGCCTCGTCGTCGACCACCAGCACATCGGACGCCATCGTCTAGTCCTTCACGCGGAAACGGTTGCAGATTTCGGCGCGGGCCGGGCGCGCGCCGAGGAGGGAGGAAGACGCAAGGTGGCGAGCGCGCCGGGCCCTTCGCGGGCGTCGGTGAGCTCCAGTTCGCCGCCGTGGTCTTCCAGGATGCGTTTGACGATGGCGAGGCCCAGGCCGGTGCCCTTTTCGCGCGTCGTCACATAGGGTTCGGTAAGACGGTCGCGGTCCTTGGCGGGCAGGCCCACGCCATTGTCCTCGACCTCGAAGGCCACGCCCGCTTCGTCGGAGATCAGGCGCGCCCGGATCCAGCCCTTCTCGGCCCTGGCCATGCGCCGCGCGGCCACCGCCTCGGCGGCGTTCTTCAGGATGTTGGTCAGCGCCTGGGTCAGCATCCGCTCGTCGGCCAGCACACGAATCTCGGGAATCGGCTCCAGCAGCTCCACGTCGATCTCCGGGCTCGCCACCCGCTGGGCGAAGACCGCGGCGCGGATCAGCTCCGAGGCGTCCTGGTCGGCGAACTTCGGCGCCGGCATGCGGGCGAAGGCGGAGAACTCGTCGACCATGTTCCGGATGGCGTCGACCTGGCGGATTATGGTGTCGTTGCAGCGGTCGAAGGTCTCGAGCTCGGCGGTGGCGATGTCCTTGCGGTACTTCTTGCGCAGGCGCTCGGCGGAAAGCTGGATCGGGGTCAGCGGGTTCTTGATCTCGTGGGCGATGCGGCGGGCGACGTCGCGCCAGGCGGCGTTGCGCTGGGCGGCGACCAGGCGGGTGATGTCGTCAAAGGTCAGCACCAGGCCATCCTCGATGCGGCTGACCCGCACCCGCAGGCGCCGCGTCTCGCGGCCCCGCGCCACGTCGACCTCTTCTTCCGTCTCCTCGCGGCCGGCCTGGGCGACGACGGCGGCCAGCTCCGGCGCCACCTCGGAAAGCTTGCGGCCGAAGCCGGGGCCTGCGAGCCCCAGCAACAGCTGGGCCTGGCGGTTGGCGGCGGAGATGCGGTCCTCGGCGTCCAGGCCGATGACGCCGGCGCTGACTTCGGTCAGCACGGTCTCGATGAACTGACGCCGCCGCTCGGCCTCCTCGTGGGCAGTTCGGATCGCCACCTGCTGAACCTGAAGATCGTGCGTCATACTGTTGAAAGCACGCGACAAGACGGCGATCTCTTCAGGATCGTTCCTAGCGTCCACCCGGGCGTCGAGATCGCCGGCCGCCACTTTGCCCGCCGCCTGCACCAGCCGCGCGACGGGTCCCGAAATGGCGTTGGCGGCGCCAAAGCCCAGCCACACCGCCCCCACCAGCACCAGGAGCGCGGTCTCGGCATAGCTGAGGGCGAAGATGGTCTGGATCTTCTGCCGGTTCCCGGCCGCGTCGCGGTAGGCGACCAGGCTGGCCTCCGCGCCCAGCAGGTCGGCGACGATTCCTTTCTGCACGGGGCGGACCACATAGAGATAGGCGTCCGGATAGCTGCGGAGCCGGTAGAGCGCGCGCCAGGCGTCGCCGCACTTGACGTTGCAGACCCAGATCGTCCCGGCCTGGTCGGCCGCCTTGAGGCTGGAGGGCGGCAAGAGGGTGAAGGGCGGCGCCTGTTGCGCCTCGGCCCGCGCCAGCAACCGCCCGTCTCGGTCGATGAGATAGGCGGCCATGAAGCCGTTCCGCTCGGCCTCGGCGGCCAAGAACTGGTTGAAGGTGATCGGGCTCGCCTCCAGGCCCGGCGCATAGCGGTTCAGGTCGCCCGCCATCAGCGCGATGTGGTCCTGGATGTACTGGCTCTGCTCGCCGACATAGGAACGGGCCGCCGTGGCGGAATTCTCCACCACGGTCTTCACCCGGATCGAGAACCAGTTGTCGACGCCGCGGCTGACCAGCACGCCGTAGAAAAGGGCCACGACGATGGCCGGCAGCAGAGCGGCCATGGCGAACAGGGTGACGAATCGCACCTGCAGCCGCGCGCCGGCGTCGCGCTCCCGCGCCTCCAGGAGGGCGGCGAACCGCAGGAACACCACCAGGGTCAGCGCCGCGATCAGCACCAGGTTGAAGCCCAGCACCGTCAGGATCAGGTCGCTGGCCGGCCCGAGAGGCCCCGTCGAGGGCGGCGAGGCGGCGAGCAGGATCGCCACGCCGGTGAGCAGCGCCGCCAGGCCGTAGCCGCAGCCCAGCAGCACGCGCGACTGTAGCGCCTGCCACACACGGCCGGCGCCGGCCCGAGCCAGCCATTGTCGAAGATTCAAGGCCATGACCCGAGGGAGCCTAAGCGACTGTGCCCCAAACTCAACAGCCTTGTTGCAAGGATGCGTCACGTCGCCGCGTGGCGTCCGCCGAGGGCGGTTAGCGCCGGCCGCGCTGCATCTCCACGCCGAGGTCGGAGATCTTCTTGCGCAGGGTGTTGCGGTTGAGGCCGAGGATCTCGGCGGCGCGCACCTGGTTGCCGCGGGTGGCCGAGAGCGTCAGCTGGATCAGCGGCCGCTCCACCTCCTCCAGCACCCGGTCGTAGAGGCCGGCGGGCGGCAGGCCGTCGGGCTGGTCGGCGAAGTAGCTGGAGAGCTTGCGCTCCACAAGCTGGGCCAGGGTGGCGGGGCCCTCGTCGCCCTGGACCACCGGCTGCTGGTCGGCGAGCTCGCGCTCGATGATCCGGGCGGTGATCAGGTCCTCGCCGTAGAGGGCGCAGATGCGGCGGACCAGGTTCTCCAGCTCGCGGACGTTGCCGGGCCACGCATGCTGCTTCAGCCGGTCGAGGGCGGCGGCGTCGATGGTCTTGGACGGCAGGCCCTCGCGGTTGGCGCGCAACAGGAAGGCGCGCGCCAGGTCGGGGATGTCATCCGGCCGGTCGCGCAGCGGCGGCAGGCGCAGCGGGGCCACGTTCAGGCGGAAGAACAGGTCCTCGCGGAACAGGCCCTCGCGGATCAGGCCGCGCAGGTCGCGGTTGGTGGCGGCGATGATCCGCACGTTGGGCCTGCGGCCGGTCTTGGGGTTCAACGCCGGCTCGGAGCCGTCGATGACCCGCAGGAGGCGGGTCTGGGCGTCGAGGGGCATGTCGCCGATCTCGTCCAGGAACAGGGTGCCGCCGTCGGCGTCGACCAGCTTGCCGACCTCGCCGTCCTCCTTGCCGAACAGCTCGGCCTCGACCCGCTCGCGCGGCACGGCGGCCAGGTTGATGGTGACGAACTTGCCGTCGCGCCGGCGGCCCATGTCGTGCAGGGCGCGGGCGACGAGCTCCTTGCCGGTGCCGCTCTCGCCGGTGATCAGCACGGTCAGGTCCGCGCCCACCAGGCGGGCGATGGTGCGGTAGACCTCCTGCATCGGCCCGGAACGGCCGATCAACGGCAGGCGGTCGTCGCGCACCGCCCTCGCCTGCGCCCGCGCGGCTTCCGGGTCGGCGGGCCGCGAGAGCGCGCGCCGGGCGGCGGCGGTCATGTCGTCCAGGTCGAAGGGCTTGGGGATGTAGTCGAAGGCCCCGACCTCGGCGGCGTTCACCGCGGTGATCAGGTTGTTCTGCGCGCTCATCACGATGATCGGCAGCTTCGGCCGTTCCTTGCGGATACGCGGCAGGACGTCGAAGACGTTCTCGTCGGGCATGACCACGTCGGTGACCACCAGATCGCCCTCGCCTTCGGAAACCCATTTCAGGAGGGTCGCGGCGTTGCCGGTGGCCCGGACCTGGTAGCCCAGTCTGGTGAAGGCCTGGGACAGCACCAGGCGGATCGAGGCGTCGTCGTCGGCGATCAGGATCTTCTTGCTCGCGGCGTTCATGCCGGGACGTCCTCTTCGGAAGCGATAGGCAACAGGACCCGGAACACGGTCCGACCGGGCTCGGATTCGAAGTCGAGCAGGCCGCCGTGGGCGGCGACCAGCTTGGTGACCAACGCCAGGCCCAGGCCTACGCCATTGGCCTTCGAGGTCACGAAGGGTTGGAACAGGTGCTCGCGCAGGTGGTCGGGCACGCCCGGGCCATTGTCGATCACCCGCACTTCCAACGGCGCGCCGCGCAGGGTCTGGCCCTTGGCGGCGCGGACGCGGACGCCGTGCCGGTAGGCCGTGGTGATGCTGATCGCGCCGCGCCCGTCGCCGCGGGCGTGGGCGGCCTCGGCGGCGTTCTTGACCAGGTTCAGGAAGATCTGGATCAGCTGGTCTTCGTCGCCCAGCACCGGCGGCAGCGAGGGATCGTACTGCTCGCGCAGGCTGAGGCCGTCGGCCACGCCGTTGGCGGCCAGCGCCCGCACCCGGTCCAGCACCTGGTGGATGTTCAGCGGGGTCTTCGACGGCAGGGCGTCGTCGGAGAAGGCCTCCATGCGGTCGACCAGCCGGCGCACGCGGTCGGTCTCGTCGACGATCAGCTGGGCCAGCGGCGCGTCCTCGGCCTTGGCCCCGGATTTCAACAACTGAGCCGCGCCGCGGATGCCGGCCAGCGGGTTCTTGATCTCGTGCGCCAGCATGCGGCCCAGGCCCACGATGGAGCGCAGGCCGCCGGCCACCTCGGCCCCGGCGCGCTCATGGCCCAGGCCGTGGTGGTGGCGCACGCTCAGCGTCAGCAGCACCGAGCCGTCGCCGAGCGGCGCGGCCGCCCCGTCCGCCTCGAAGGGGGCGAGACCGAAGAGGGTGATCTGCACGCCGCGCTCGCGCACCGGCGTCTGTTCCTCGACAGCCCGGGTCAGGAGCGAGACCAGGGCCGAGCCCGGCGGCAGGGCGGCGCTGAACCGGCCGCGGGCCAGCAGGCCGAGGCCCTGGCCGAACAGGGCCTCGGCGGCCTCGTTGACCGCCACCAGCGCGCCGTCGGCGTCCACCACCAGGGCCGGATCGGGGCTGAGGTCGAAGGCCGCCGACTTCAGGGCGAAGACGTCGACGCCGAGGGACTGTGGAAGCGTGCGCCAGCTCATGCCGCCAGCCTCCGGTCCGGCTGGGTCCAGAGCGTCGCGAGGCCGGCTTCGACCTGACGGGGATCCTCCAGCCGGCAGAGCTCGCCCCTCGCTTGCCGCCGCGCCTCGGCGTTCGCCGGCCAGGGCGCCTGCTCGACGTAGGAGGCCAGGTGCTTGCGGAAGATACGCAGGCCCAGGCGGTCGCCGTAGAACCTGAGCGAATCCTGGAAATGGTCGAGGGCGATGGCCAGGCGGGTCTCGGCGTCGGGTTCGTCGAAAGCGTGGCCCTCGAGCTCGGCCTCGATCTGGGCGGCGATCCAGGGCCGGCCATAGACGCCGCGGCCGACCATGACGCCGTCCGCGCTTGAGACGTCCAGGGCCGCGCGGGCGCTTGCCCCGTCGACGATGTCGCCGTTGACGATCACCGGCACGCTGACGGCGTCCTTCACCGCGCGGACGGCGGCCCAGTCGGCCTTGCCCTTGTAGAACTGGCAGCGGGTTCGGCCGTGCACGGTGACGCCGGCGACGCCCAGGGCCTCGGCGCGCGCGGCGATGTCAGGGGCGTTCTTCGAGGCGTCGTCCCAGCCCAGGCGCATCTTCACGGTGACCGGCACGTCGACGGCTCCGATCGCCGCCCCGATCAGCGCCATGGCCAGCTCCGGTTCGCGCATCAGGGCCGAGCCGCACTGGGCGCCGGTGACTTCCTTGGCCGGACAACCGAAGTTGAGGTCGATGATCCCGGCCCCCGCCGCCGTGGCCATCCGCGCGCCCTCGGCGATATGGACCGGATCGCGGCCGACCAGCTGGACCACCATGAGCGGCAGGCCCTCGCCCACCGCCGCGCGGCGCACGACGTCGGGCCGGCCCTTGGAGAGCTCGGCGCAGGCGACCATCTCGGTGGCCACATAAGGCGCGCCGAGCCGGCTCGCCGCACGGCGGAACGGCAGGTCGGAGACCCCGGTCATCGGCGCGATCCAGACGCGGCCGCCGACGTCCACATCGTTAAGCTTGAGCGCACTGCTCATTTTATAATCATCCCCACCGCTAGCTTTTTAGGCACTTTGTGCGCTGCGGTAAAGCCCGCCTGAACTGGACAAGCGCAACCACGGCCTTAAACAGCGGCGCATGAGTTTTTCGGCGGTGGTGGTGGCGGCGGGCGAAGGCCTGCGGGCGGGTCCAGGCGAGCCCAAGGCCTGGCGGATGCTGGGGGGCCGGCCGGTGCTGCGCTGGTCGGTGGAGGGTCTTCTCTCCGCCGGCGCGCGCGAGGTGGTGATCGTCGTGGCCCGCGACCGGCTGGGCGCGGTGGACGAGGCGCTGGCGGGCCTGACCGGCTGGCGGGCGGTGACCGGCGGCAAGACGCGGGCCGATTCCGTGCAGGCGGGGCTGGCGGCGTTGACCTGCGGCAAGACCCAGCCGGTGCTGGTGCATGACGCGGCGCGGCCGTTCGTCACACGGGCGCATGTGGACCGCCTGTTGGCCGCCCTCGACGTGGCCGACGGCGCGGTGCCCGCCCTGCCCGTTCCAGACACCCTGAAGCGCGGCGAAGGCCTGGTGGACGAGACGGTCAGCCGCGAGGGCCTGTGGCGCGCCCAGACCCCGCAGGCCTTCCGCTTCGGCAAGCTGAAGGCCGCCTACGCCCGCTGGCCGGCCAACGAGGAACCGACCGACGACGCCCGGGTGGTGGAGCGCGCCGGCGGCAGCGTGGCCATGGCGCCCGGCGATCCCATGCTGATGAAGCTGACCTATCCTGAGGACTTCCTGATGGCCGAACAGCTGGCGGCCTCGCGCCGCATCGTGCGCACCGGCTTCGGGGTCGACGCCCACCGCTTCGGGCCCGGCGACGTGGTCTGGCTGGGCGGCATCCGCATCCAGCACGACCTGGGCCTGATCGGCCATTCCGACGCCGACGTTGGCCTGCACGCGCTCACCGACGCGGTCCTGGGCGCGGTGGCCGAGGGCGACATCGGCCAGCACTTCCCGCCCTCCAACCCCAAGTGGAAGGGGGCGTCCTCCGACCAGTTCCTGCGGCACGCCGTGGGGCTGGTGCAGGCCAAGGGCGGGCGGATGATCAGCGCCGACCTCACGCTGATCTGCGAGCGGCCGAAGATCGGGCCGCACCGCGACGCCATGCGCGCCCGCATCGCCGAGCTGCTGGGCCTTCCCATCGACAGGGTCAGCGTCAAGGCCACCACCACGGAGGGCATGGGCTTCACCGGCCGCGAGGAAGGCCTGATGGCCCAGGCGGTGGTGAACGTGGAAACGCCGGTCTAGCCCTCGCTGTTGGGGTCCAGCTTCTGCAGCAGGCGCCGCCACAGCGCGCCGGCCAGGTTGGTGTAGTCGTCGGTCCAGGGCCGCACATGGCCGGCGTCGGTCAGCTTCCAGCGGCTATCGGCCATGAAGGGCGCGAGCGCCGCGCGGGACCTGGCGATGATCACCGCGTTCTCCGGCGAGGGCCAGCCGCCCCGGTCCTGGCCGGGCTTGGGCCGATAGTGCTGGATCAGCGCCGCTCCGCCCACCGCCTTGGCCACCGCCTGCGCGGGACCGTCGAGGTCGAGGTTGCGGTTCGACAGGTGCAGGATCAGCACGCCGTTCGGCGTCAGGTGGGTCATGTAGCCGGCCACCGCCTGCTCGGTCAGCAGGTGGGTCGGCACGGCGTCCGACGAAAAGGCGTCGATCAGGAGGATGTCGAAGACGCCCGTGGGCTGCTTCGCCAGGGTCAGGCGCGCATCGCCCAGGACGTAGTCCACCGGCCCCTTGGCGCAGCGGGTGGTGTAGGCGAAGTGCCGCGGGTCGCTGGAGATGCGGATCACCAGCGGGTCGATCTCGAAGAAGGTCAGCCGGTCGCCGGCGCGCACGTAAGCCGAGACCGAGCCGGTGCCGAGCCCGACGGCGCCGATCCGCAAGTGCGGCTGGACCTTCTGCTCGGCCAGGAACACCTGCCCGATCGGGCTGGAGTTGGCGTAGTACACCAACGGATTGCACCGCCAGCGCGGCGTCAGGGCCTCGGCGCCGTGGAGGGTGGTGCCATGGCTCAGCATCCGCGTGGGCCCGCCCAGCGCCGGCACCTGGGTCTCGCCTTGCCGCAGCACGCCGAAGAAGCTGCGCCAGGTGTGGCTGGTGTCGGTGCGGTCCGCCGCCGCCTCCGCCCCGACCCAGAGCACGATGATCATCGCCAGGAACATCAGCCCGTCGCGGCGGACCATGTAGGCGGCGATGACGCCGGCGCCGATGCAGGCCTTCACGCCCAGGTCGAACAGGTCCGCCTGGGTGAAGCCGGCAAACACCACCTTCGTGTAGATGTGCGGCGCCACGAAGTGGTTGAGGATGGGCATGGCCACCCCCGCGAGGATCCCGACGATGAACATGGTCCAGGTCAGGGCGTCGAACTTGGTGTCGCCCCAGGGCCGCACGACGGCGGCCGCCACCATCACCAGCGGATATTCCCAGACGTTGTCGAAGATCACCGGCGCCAGGAAGGCGTTGAAACTGCCCCCGATCACCCCGCCCAGGGACATCCAGAAATAGAACTCGGTCAGCCGCTCCGGCGGCGGCCGGCGGGCGACCAGGGCCTGGTGGCACATCAGCGCCGTGAAGAAGAAGGCCCCCAGATTCACCGGTAGCAAGAGGGCGAAGGGGCTGGCATGGAACGGCAGCAGCGCCAGGCAGATCGCCACGAAGGCCGCCTGCAGGACCAGGGTCACGTCCTTGGGGATCGCCGGCCGGGCCTGGAAGGCGACGATGAAGGTCAGGAGATAGAGCGCAAGGGGCAGCACCCAGAGGAAGGGCGCGGAGGCGACGTCGGTGGTGATGTAGGTGGTCACCCCCAGCATCAGGCTGGACGGGATCGCCGCCAGGGCCGTCCAGGTCAGGCGCTGTCGCCAGGAGGTCGGTGGCGTGCCTTCGGCGGCCTGCGGTTGCGCCGCCGTTGGGCCGGCGGCGCCGGCTCGGATCACCATCACCGCGAGGCCGGCCATCAGCAGCGCGAAAGCCAGGTAGCCGCCGGTCCAGCCGAACCGCTGGGCTGAGAGCGTCAGCCCGGGCTCGACGATGAGCGGATAGGCCAGGAGCGCCAGAAGGCTGCCGAGGTTGGAGGCGGCGTAGAGGACGTAGGGCTCGGCGCCTTCCCGCTCGCCGAACACGCGGGCGTGCCAGGCCTGCACCATGGGCGCGGTGGCCGAGAGCACCGCGAAGGGCGCGCCGATGGAGACTGCCAGCACGCCCAGCAGCCACAGCGCCGGGTGGTTCGACGACGGCGGCCCGATCAGCTCGTTGATCCGCAGCGGCAAGGCCAGCGCGGCGGCGATCATGGCGACCGCGTGCACGGCGGCCTGCGCCTTCAGCGAGCGCAGCCGCTGCAGGGCGTGGGCATAGCCGTAGCCGACCAGGAGCGCGGTCTGGAAGAAGGCCAGGCTGGTGTTCCACACCGACGGGCTGCCGCCCAGCCTCGGCAACACCAGCTTGGCCACCATCGGCTCGACCATGAACACCAGGGCGGCGCTGGCGAACACGGTCACGGCGAAGAGGGCGTCGGACGGCCGCGGACGGCTCGCCGCGTCGGGCGCGAGGGTCGTCATGTCAGGCCGGCTCTCCCTGGGCGGCGGTCCGACGGCGCGCGCCGTGAATCGCCTTGAACGTGCAGCCTATCCGATGCTCTGGTCCAGTAAGCCGTTCATGTGCGCCTGGAGAGCCCCGCCGATGTTTTCGCTGGAGATCGTGACGTTGGCGCGCCTCTTGGTCGACGAGGCCCGCGAGCGGTCCCTGCGCATCGTCACCGCCGAAAGCTGCACCGGCGGCCTGGTGGCCGGCGCGATCTGCCAGGTAGCCGGCGCGTCGGACGTCTTCGAGCGCGGCTTCGTCACCTATTCCAACCGCGCGAAGCAGGAGCTGCTGGGCATTCCCGGCGACCTGATCGCCGACCTGGGCGCGGTGTCGGAGCCCGTGGCGCGGATGATGGCCGAGGGCGCCCTGGAGAACTCCAACGCCCATGTGGCGGTGGCGATCACGGGTGTGGCCGGCCCGGGCGGCGGCACGCCGATGAAGCCGGTAGGCACGGTGCATATCGCCACGGCGCGCACCAACCACGGCCTGCAGCACCGCCAGGAATTCTTCGAACTGGACGAGCGGATCGAGATCCAGCTGGCGTCCGTGCAATCGGCGCTGGAGATGCTCCGCGACCGGATGACCTAGCGCGGCGGGCGTCGCGGGCGCTCAGGCCGCGGTCTGCTGCGACGGCGCGCGGCCCGGGGACATCAGCTTGAGCAGGCTCTCGTCGCCGTAGGCGTTGCGATAGAGCGCCACCAGCGGCGTCAGGATCAACAGGCTCTCGACCATGCAGGCCCCGGCCACCGCGGCCAGCATCACCGCATCGGCCGCCCCGCTGTTCAGCCCGCTGCTGAAGGACCCCACGCGGGCCAGGAACTTCGGGACGGCGTCCTCGAACAGCACCGCGTTGCCGAGCGTGATCGGACGCCAGAACACCGAGACGAACAGCAGGCCCTTCCAGCTGTTCTTCGGCAGGTTGATGTGGCGATAGGCCGCCGACCACAGGCCGATGATGGCGATCGGCGTGAAGATCACCATATCGATGAGATCGATCGCGGAGGTATGCTGGATCCGCGCCAACGCCCCGGGCAAGCCCGTCGCGAATATCACCAGATAGATGACCGCGTAGATCCTGAGGAACAACAGCACCCAGGCAACTCCTTCGCCCATGTATTAGGCTGGAGTCTTAACCCCGCGCGTTGCAAACCCGCTAACAAGCATAGTGAAGGTGATATCCACCAAGTTTAGGCCGGAACCCGCCTCAGTCGCTCCGGGTCTCCGTCGCCTGCGCGCCCCCATACAGCGCCTTCGCGCGGGCCTCGAAACAGGTCATCAGCCGCTCCACGGCGTGGGCGAAATTGGCCGTCAGCAGGGCTTCCAAGAGGCGCGACTTGAACTGGAAGTCGATGTCGAACTCCACCCGCGTCCCGCCGCCCTCGCCCGCCTCGAAGAACCGCCAGCGGTTGGCCAGGCGCTTGAAGGGCCCGGCCAGCAGGGTGACGTCGATCTGCCGCGCGCCGGCGTCGCGGCGCACCCGGGTGGAGAACCGCTCCTTCAGGAAGCTGAAGCCGACGCCGGCCTCGGCGTCGAGGGTCTCCACGCCCTCGCCCAGGTCGCGGGCGTTCCAGGTGCGCATCGAGGTGATCCAGGGCACGAACTCGGGATAGCGCGTGACGTCGCCCACCAGGGCGAACAGCTGGTCCGGGGCGTAGGGCAGGTGCTTGGAGACGTGGTGCTTCAGGCGCGCTGCTCCTGCGCGGCGCGGGCGGCCTGCAGGCGGGCGAAGTCCTCGCCGGCGTGGTGCGAGGAGCGGGTCAACGGGCTCGCCGCCACCATCAGGAAGCCCTTGGCCCGGGCGATCTCCTCATAGGCGCGGAATTCGTCGGGATGGACGAAGCGGTCGATGGGCGCGTGGCGGCGCGTCGGCTGCAGGTACTGGCCGATGGTGATGAAGTCGACGCCGGCGGAGCGCATATCGTCCATGACCTGCATGACCTCCTCCTTGCTCTCGCCCAGGCCGACCATGACGCCGGACTTGGTGAACTGGGCGGGATCGCGCTCCTTCACCCGCTCCAGCAGGCGCAGCGAATGGTAGTAGCGCGCGCCCGGCCGGATGGAGAGGTAGAGCCGCGGCACGGTCTCCAGGTTGTGGTTGAAGACGTCGGGCTTGGCGTCGATCACCGTGTAGGCCGCCTCGACCGGCTTGCGCAGGAAGTCCGGCGTCAGGATCTCGATGGTGGTCAGCGGCGCGGCGGCGCGGATGGCGGCCACCACGGCGGCGAAGTGCCCTGCCCCGCCGTCGGCCAGGTCGTCGCGGTCCACCGAGGTGATGACCACGTGCTTCAGCCCCATCTTGGCCACAGCGTCGGCGACGCGGGCGGGTTCGGTGGGATCCAGCGGTTTGGGCTTGCCGGTCGCGACGTTGCAGAAGGCGCAGGCCCGCGTGCAGACCTCGCCCATGATCATCATGGTGGCGTGGCTCTTCGACCAGCACTCCCCGATGTTCGGGCAGGCCGCCTCCTCGCAGACCGTGACCAGGCCGTTGGCCTTCACGATGTCGCGGGTGGCGTTGTAGCCGGCCGAGCCGGGCGCGCGCACCCGCAGCCAGTCGGGTTTGCGTAAGAGCGGCGTCTCGGGGTTCGTCTGCTTTTCCGGGTGACGCGGCCGAACCGCGCCGGAGAGGTTGTCGATGACCACGGCCATGGCCCCTAGATCGGCGGTCGCGGCCTTCGGATCAAGCCGTAGTTCCCAGCGCGGCGCGGAGCGTCACAGTCGGAGCGCGCGGGTTCACGCTCCGTAACCAATCTTTTCATCCGTGTGACCAGCCGATAGGCTCGCTGTAACGAAAAAAGATTGGGAGGCCGTAGCTCTTGTCGCGCACCTTCGACGCCCGCCAGGCCCAGACGACGCTGTTCGACGCCTTGATCGCGGCGCGCCAGACCTACGGCGGCAAGAAGCCGATCCTGGAAGACCAGGAACGCAACCCCCTGAGCTACACCGATCTGATCCGCGCCGCCTTCGCGCTGGGCCGCAAGATCGCGGCCATGACCAAGCCGGGCGAGCGGGTGGGCGTCATGCTGCCGGCCAGCTCGGCCGCGGCGGTGACCTTCTTCGCCCTGCATGCCTTCGGGCGGACCCCCGCGATGCTCAACTTCACCGCAGGCATCCGCAACCTGAAGGCCGCCTGCGAGCTGGCCGGGGTGAAACGGGTGCTGACCTCCCACCGCTTCGTCGAACAGGGCAAGCTGCACGACCTGATCGACGCGCTGGAGACCCTGACCGTCGTCACCTACCTGGAGGACGTGCGCGCCACGGTGGGGACCGCCGACCGCCTGTTCGCCGCGGCCGCCGGGGCCTTCCCCAAACAGTTCCGAGCAGCCGGCAGGCCCTCCGACCCCGGCGTGATCCTGTTCACCTCCGGCAGCTTCGGCGCGCCCAAGGGCGTCGTGCTGAGCCAGGCCAACCTGATGGCCAATGTGCTGCAGGTGGCCGCCCACATCCCGCTCAATCCGGACTGGGTGTTCTTCAACCCCCTGCCGACCTTCCACTGCTTCGGCCTGACCGCCGGCGTGCTGCTGCCGATCATGACCGGCATGAAGGCCTTCCAGTACCCCTCGCCGCTGCACATCAAGCAGATCCCGCCGCTGATCAAGGACACAGGCGCCTCGGTCCTTTTGGCCACCGACACCTTCGTGAACCAGTACGCCCGCTCGGCGCAGCCCGGCGAACTCTCCGGCCTGGAGTTCATCGTCTGCGGCGCGGAGAAGGTGCGCGAGGAGACCCACAACCTGATCGCCGAGCGGTTCGGCGGCGTGCCGGTGCTGGAGGGCTACGGCGCGACCGAGGCCTCGCCGGTGATCGCGGTGAACAAGCCCCTGGACAACCGCCGCGGCACCGTGGGCGGCCTGGTGCCCGGCATGGAGGCGCGGCTGGAGCCGGTGGAGGGCATCCCCGGCGGCGGCAAGCTTTATGTCCGCGGACCCAACATCATGGCCGGTTACCTGACGCCCGGCGGCGGCGTGGAGCACCCGGTGGACGGCTGGCACGACACCGGCGACGTGGTCTCCATGACCCCCGACGACTGGATCAGGATCCTGGGCCGGGTGAAGCGCTTCGCCAAGGTGGGCGGCGAGATGGTCTCCCTCACCGCGGCGGAGGACCTGGCCTGCGCGGTCTGGCCCGACGCCCGGCACGCCGTGGTCTCCATGCCCGACCCGAAGAAGGGCGAGCGGCTGATCCTGGTCACCGACTGGCGCGACGCCGACGCCGGCCCGCTGATCGCCCACGCCCAGTCGATCGGCGCGCCGGAGATCGCCGTGCCGCGCAAGATCATCAAGGTCCAAGAAATCCCGGTCCTCGGCACCGGCAAGACCGACTACGTGGCCCTGCAACGCATCGTCGACGCCGAGCTGCGCCGGGCGGCCTAGGTGTCGAAGCTACGAAGGTTGTTCACCCGGGATCGGGTTGAGAGAGTGGGGTTGCGAAGCTCCAACCTCTAACCGGGAGACCCCGGATGAACGTCCA
>NZ_SSMX01000015.1 GCF_004799515.1 Phenylobacterium sp.
GCTGAGCAGGCCCTGCGCCGCCAGCATCCGGATGGCCGGAGTGGATGACAACGGTCGAATTCGGATCGAAGGCCGGCCCGAAGAACGGGAAGCCCATGATGTGGTCCCAGTGCAGGTGGGACAGGAAGATGTGGAAGGTCCGCGGATGGCCCGCCGCGCAACGCTGGAAGGCGTCGAGGCCGAACTCGCGCACGCCCGAGCCCAGGTCGCAGACGAGGAAGGCGCCGTCCGCGCCTTCGATCTCCACGCAGGAGGTCGCCCCGCCGTAGGCGCCGTAGGTGGCGAAGTCGAGGTTGGCGGCCGCGAAGGCCGAGGCCTCGGCCTCATCCTCGAAGACGCGGCCGCCGGCGGCGACCAGGGCCTGAGCGATCTTGGACTGGATGGCGCCGGCGGTCTGCGCCACCGGCAAGGAGCCGCGGGTGCCCCAGAAGCGGACTTTCAAGGAACCACCTCGAAGAGCTTGTCATAGCGGCTGATCGCCAGGATCTCGCGCATCCGCGCGTTGGGCGAGGCGAGCGTGATCTTTACCGAATCGCCGGCCTCGCGCTTGGCCATGGTCAGCGCCCGCAGGCCGCGCGAGGACATGTAGTCGAGGCCGGAGACGTCGACCACTAAAGGCGCGTCGCCGGCCGCCTTGGCCTCGCGCACCGCCGCCGTCAGGGCCTCGGAGAAGGCCTCCCAGGTGGTCTCGTCGACGCGGCCCCGGACGCGCCCGAGGAACCGTCCCGCCTCACGCTTTAGCTCCCAATCCATACGGCCTCCCCAACGCGGCGCGGATGCTGCCATAGTTCATCTGCCCCCGACAGGTCCTCCAAGGCCACAGCCGCCCGCCTTGCGCACGTCGCACGACGCGTCCACCTTCCGCGCAAACACCGTCAGGAGGATGCGCTCATGACCTTCATCAAATCCGGCCGCCGGCTAGCCTTGGGCCTCGCCGCGGCCTTGGCCTTCGCCGCGCCGGCCCTGGCTCAGAGCTACGACGGCGATTGGGCCGGCGCGCTGTCGGCCGGCGGCCAGACCCTGCACCTGGTGCTGCACGTCAAGACCGAGAACGGCCAAGCCACTGCCGTGCTGAACAGCCTTGACCAGGGCGCGAGCATCCCGGCCTCGGCGGTGAAGACCGAGGGCGGCCAGGTCTCGATCCTGTTCATGCAGGTCGGCGGCGAGTTCGTGGGCAGGCTCTCGGACGACGGCAAGACCCTGACCGGGTCGTGGAGCCAGGGCGCGACCATGCCGCCGACCCTCACCAAGAAGTAAGGCCCCGATGCGCATCGCCACCTGGAACGTGAACTCAGTCAACGCGCGCCTGGAGACGGTGCTGAAATGGTTCGAGGCGGCCAAGCCGGACGTGGCCTGCCTGCAGGAGATCAAGTGCGTCGACGAGAAGTTCCCCGCCGAGGCTTTCGAGCGGCTGGGCTACAATGTCGCCGTCCACGGCCAGAAGACCTACAACGGCGTGGCCCTGCTCTCGAAGGCCCCGCTGGAGGACATCCGCCGCGGCCTGCCGGACCCGGGCGAGGACGAGCAGTCCCGCTATCTGGAGGCGGTGGTCTCGGGGCCCCGCCCTGTGCGGGTGGCCTCGATCTACCTGCCGAACGGCAATCCGGTGGCCACCGAGAAGTTCGGCTACAAGCTAAGCTGGATGGGCCGGCTGCATCGCCACGCCCATGACCTGCTGGCGCTGGAGGAGCCGCTGGTGCTGACCGGCGACTACAACGTCATCCCCGAGCCGCGCGATGCGGAATTCCCCGCCAACTGGACGGGCGACGCCCTTTTCCAGCCGCAGAGCCGCGAGGCGTTCCGGGCGTTGAAGAACCTGGGCCTCACCGACGCCTTCCTGGAGGCGGACGGCAGTCCCGGCGCCTACACCTTCTGGGACTACCAGGCCGGCGCCTGGCAGCGGAACAACGGCATCCGCATCGACCACGCCCTGCTCTCGCCCCAGGCCGCCGACGCTCTGTCCGGCGTCACCATCCACCGCGATGTGCGCAGCTGGGAAAAGCCTTCCGACCACGTGCCGCTGGTGATCGAACTTGACGTCTAGGCGGGCCGGTTTGGGCAGACTCAGTCAATCGGCGTAGCTTCGTTCCATGGACGAGGTGACCCGCCTCCTGATGCTGCTGGGCTTGGCCGGGATTGCGGTCACGGTGCTGGCCGGGATCGCCCGCTGGCACGGCAATGAGGTCCGCCGCATCCGCCGGGGCCTGAAGGTGGTGCTGGGTGGCGAGACCCACGGCTTCCTGGCCGCCCTGGGCCGAGGCCGCGGCCTGGGGTTCAACTTCACCGCCAACCAGCTGGCCGTGGTCTGGGACGCCGGCGCTTGGGGTCTGGTCTATTCGCTGGACGAGTTGGTCGGCGCCGAGGTGATCGTCGACGGCCTGGTGGTGGGCCGGGTCCACCGCGGCGAGCAGCGGGTAGCCCTGAACGCCTTCGACGCCGCCGAGCGCGTGGCGCTGCGGCTGGTGTTCGACGACCTGGGCAGCCCCGACTTCACCCTCGACCTGTGGCTGCCGGAGGACGAAGGCCGCCGCGACGAGCTGCCGCCGGCCGAGGCCATCGCCGAGGCCAACCGCTGGCTGGCCCGGATCGAGGCCCTGCTGCGGCGGCCGATGACCAATCCCCGGCGGCCCGCGGCGGCGCCCGTCTCCGGCCAACCCCAGTTCACGCCGCTTGAACCGGAGTCGGCTGCGCCAGAACCCCTCGCGCCGAAGCCGGCCACACCGCTGGCGCCGCTCTTCGCCCACCTGGACGAGCCGCACGAGCCATTTGACCACACCGACCTTGGCGATGAGGCGGACGCCAAGGAAGAGGAAGATGAGATCCGCAGCCTCAGACTCTAGCTGAGGGCGAACGCCACCGCCGCCTGGCAATGGGCGACCGCGGTGTCCACCGTGGGCAACGGCATCTGCGCCGGATCGAGCAAGAGGCCGATCTCGGTGCAGGCGAAGGCGATACCGTCGCAGCCGGCGGCCTTGGCGTCCTCGATCATCGCCAGCACGGCGGCCTGCGAGGCCTCGGTGACCACGCCCAGCACCAGCTCGTCGTAGATGATGGCGTGCAGGCGGTCGCGGTCGGCCTTGGGCGGGGTGACGGTCTCGATCCCGTGGGCGGCCAGGCGCTCGGCGTAGAAGGGTTTTTCCATGGTGAAGCGGGTGGCGAGCAGCAGGGCCTTGCTCACGCCCGCCGCCTTCAGCGCCTCGGCGGTCGCATCGGCGATGTGGATCACCGGGACGGACACCGCGCTCGACACCTCGCCGTAGTTCAGGTGCATGGTGTTGGCGCAGATCAGGACCGCCTCCGCCCCCACGCCCTCCAGCCGCCGCGCCGCGTCGGCCAGGATGCCGCCCGTGGCGGCCCAGTCGTCCTGGGCCTGCAGCTCGGCGATGGGCGCGAAGTCCAGCGACCAGAGCGCGATCTTCGCCGAGTGCAGCCCGCCCAGCCGCTCGCGCGCCAGGCGGTTGATCTGCTGATAGTAGACGGTGGTGCTCTCCGCGCTCATCCCGCCGATCAGGCCCACGACCTTCATGGCCTAGATGTCCGCGTAGACGTGGGCCTCGCCCGCCGCGCCCGGATGGGTGACGGCGCCCAGGTGGGCTGGCCCGACCGCCTTGGCGAACTTCCAGAGCGCGCCCGAGCCATAGAAGCTCTTCCGCGGCTCCTCCTGCGCCAGCAGATAGGCGCGGTGCTCCAGCTCGACCGGATCGACCTCCAGCTCGATGGTCCCGGCGTCGGCGTCGATAGTGATGATGTCGCCGTCCTTGACCAGGCCGATCGGGCCGCCATCAGCGGCTTCTGGGCCGACGTGGCCGACGCAGAGCCCACGCGTAGCGCCGGAGAAGCGGCCGTCGGTGATCAGGGCCACCTTGTCGCTGATCCCCTGGCCGTAGATGGCCGCGGTGGTGGACAGCATCTCGCGCATGCCGGGCCCGCCCTTCGGCCCCTCGTAGCGGATCACCAGCACGTCGCCGGGCTTGTAGTCTCGCGCCTCGACGGCGGCGAAGCAGGCTTCCTCGCCGTCGAACACCCGCGCGGGTCCGCGGTGCTGGCGGTGCCCGAGGCCCGCCACCTTCACGATGGCCCCGTCGGGCGCGAGGCTGCCCCACAGGCCGACCACGCCGCCAGTGGGCGACAGCGGACTGGAGACCGGATGGATCACGTCCTGGTCGTCGCGCCAGACCACATCCTTCAGGTTCTCGGCGATGGTCTTGCCGGTGACGGTCATGCAGTCGCCGTGGATCAGGCCGGCCTCCAGAAGGGTCTTCAGGAGCATGGGCACGCCGCCCGCCTCGCCCATCTTCTTGGCCGGATAGCGCCCGCCCGGCATCAGGTCAGCCAGGTACGGCGTCTTCTTCATGATGTGGGCCACGTCGCGCAGGGTGAAGCTGATCCCCGCCTCATGCGCCATGGCCGGCAGGTGCAGGCCGCCGTTGGTCGACCCGCCGGTGGCGGCCACCACCACCGCGGCGTTCTCGAAGGCCTCGCGGGTGCAGATGTCGCGCGGGCGGATGTTACGCTCCAAGAGCGCCATGACCGCCTCGCCGGTGGCCTCGGCGTACTGGTCGCGCTCGAGGTAGGGCGCCGGCAGGGCCGAGCTCAGCGGCAGGGCCAGGCCGATCGCCTCGGAGACGCAGGCCATGGTGTTGGCGGTGTACTGGCCGCCGCAGGCGCCGTCGCCGGGGCAGGCGTGCTGCTCCAGGTCGCAAAGATCCTCCAGGCTCATCTGGCCCGCCGAATGCTTGCCGACGCCCTCGAAGACGTCCTGCACGGTCACGTCCCGGCCCTGCCAGGAGCCCGGCAGGATCGAGCCGCCATAGATGAAGGCCGAGGGCACATTGAGGCGCAGCATGGCCATCATCATGCCCGGCAGCGACTTGTCGCAGCCGGCCACGCCCACCAGTGCGTCATAGGCGTGGCCGCGCATGGTGAGCTCGACGGAATCGGCGATGACCTCGCGGCTGACCAGGGAGGAGCGCATGCCCTCGTGGCCCATGGCGATGCCGTCGGTGACCGTGATGGTGCAGAACTCGCGCGGCGTGCCGCCGGCGCGCTTCACGCCCACGGCCGCGGCCTGGGCCTGGCGCATCAGCGCCGTGTTGCAGGGCGCGGCCTGGTTCCAGCAGGAGGCGACGCCCACGAACGGCTGGGCGATCTCGCGGCTGCCGAGGCCCATGGCGTAGTAGTAGGAGCGGTGCGGCGCGCGGGCCGGCCCCTCGGTCACGTGACGGCTGGGCAGCCCGGCCTTGTCCCAGCTTCCGTCCGGCTTGCGGTGCATCGAATAGCCTCCTCGTCGAGGCTGCTTCCTTAAGCGTGCGGCGCAGCGTGGGAAAGGCCCTCCGGGCCCAGAGATTTATGTGGGTCACGCCACGAAAACGCGGCGGCGCCGCGTGAGCGGGAACCGCTCCCGAAGACCCGCGTTCTTGCAACCGTAAGAGGCGTATTCCGTAAGCTGATGTTTGTTTGGAGAAAATTCGCGAATTCGAAAATCAGGTTTGTATGTAAATTCAAGTCAAGGTAGCTCTTACTGAAGTTGGTGAAAAGGTGACATTTCGCCACAAGCACCATTCTGACAGTTATCGCACCGCAGCATGCGGCTGTCATCACCGACAAAGCCCTTATTCACTCCCGTCAAAACTGTGGCCTTCGCGCAATCCTATGTGAGTTACAGTTACTTATCGATGATAATATAAACCTATGCCGTTGACGCTTCCCGGCGACAGCTCCAGCCTTGTGTCTCAGGCGCAATAAATAAGCGCCGTCTAAGACGCTGGGAGGACTTCGAATGCTGTGGAAACGCTCTCTTTTGGCGTCTGGCGCCGTGCTGGTCGCTGCTCTGGCGACAACTGCGCACGCCCAGACGGCGGCCCGACCGGCTTCTCAGGTCTCCGCGACAACGACCATCGAGGAGCTGGTGGTCACCGCCGAGCGCCGCACCGCAAGCCTGCAGGACGTGCCGGTGGCGGTCACCGCCTTCAGCGCCCGGCAACGCAACCTGGTCGGCATCACCACCGTCCAGGACATGACCAACTTCACGCCGGGCCTGACCTATTCCAGCCAGCTGGACCGCCCGGTGATCCGGGGCCTGGCCCGGAACAACAACATCTACCTCTCTGACTCGGCGGTCGCGGTCTACTACGACGACTTCTTCTCCAACTCGACCTACCTGGTCGGGCGCGACGACATGCTGATCGACCAGGTCGAGGTGCTGTTGGGTCCGCAGGGCACCCTCTATGGCCGCAACGCCGTGGGCGGCCTGATCAACACCATCTCCAAGCGGCCGAGCGAGGACTTCACCGGTGAGGTCCGCGCCGTGGTCGGCAACTTCGGCTACACCAAGTTCGAGGGCACGGTGTCCGGCCCCACGGGCATCGAGGGCCTGACCTTCCGCTTGAGCGCCTACGACCTCAACCAGACTGAGGGCTACTTCAAGAACCTGACCGGCCCGTCGGAAGGCGATGTCCGCCACGACCCCTATGTCGACGGCCAGTTGGAGTACAAGACCGACAAGGACGACATCTGGCTCGACGCCTATGCGGTGTGGTTCAACAACGACCGCGGCGGCCCGGGCGGCCTCCTGGGCATCCCGACCAGCGGCCACTACGACACCTCGCTGACCCAGCCGGGCCAGCTGGTGTTCAACCCGAACTTCCCGTTCGGCGGCGGCGCGGTCCCTGGCTCGGTGACGGGCATCCCCGCCGGGCTCACCGACAACCCGGCCCTGCAGAACATCCGCACCTTCGCCCACGCGGTCCCGACCGACATCGTGGTCAACGCCGCGCCGACCATCACCCTGCACTGGACCCACCATTTCGACGGCTGGGACCTGAAGTACATCGGCGGCTACAGCCAATATCACTACGATCTGCACACCGCCTACTTCAACAACGACAACTCGCCGGTGACCTCGTTCCAGGTCCCTCTGGCGGCGGGCGGCACCTGCGCGAGCCTTGGACCGGCCGTCTGCCAGCCGCTGACCGTCAACCCGGCGCAGATCTTCCAGTATGACGCCCACCCCGACTGGTCGAGCCACGAGTTCGACTTCAGCTCGT
>NZ_SSMX01000016.1 GCF_004799515.1 Phenylobacterium sp.
ACGTCGAGCTGATCACCCCGATCGCCATGGACCAGGGCCTGCGCTTCGCCATCCGCGAAGGCGGCCGCACGGTCGGCTCCGGCGTCGTGGCGCGGATCATCAAGTAGGCGATCCGGCCAACGAAGGGCGAAGCCCGTAGGCCGAGCCGGGACCAAGCTGAACATCAGGCCGCCGGGGACCACCCCCGGCGGCCTTTTGCTTGGGCGCTAGATCGACAGCTTCGGATCGCCCTCGAGCACCTTCCGGTCCAGCCGCGGACGTTCTCCGGCCGCCCAAAGTGGGGCGCGGTGGACGACGCGGTAGAGCAGGGGGCCGCCGTCCGGCGTGGGGCTGCGCTCCAGCGGGCGCGGAATGCAGACGAACTCGGTTTCGAAGGCTTCGGCCGAGGCGCGCACCACCGCATAGCCGTGGCCGCCCATGTCGACGAAGCTCAGGTGCGGCGAAAGGTCGGGGTTGGAGAGCGCGCGGGCCGCCTGGACGTCGCCGCTCTTCACGTACTCCAGCGCCGAACGCACTCCGTGGCGCATCAGCATGTTGACCGTGGGCTCCGGCGGACCGTCGGGGCGGTCGCGCAGGTAAAGGGCGCGGGTGGGCAGGTCCTTGGGCAGGTTGTGGCTCATCGCCTCGACCATGCCGGGCGCCGAGATCGAGCCGGTGATGAAGGCGATCCCCACCGGCTCGAAGGCCTTGGGCGGCAGGGCCTTGGCCGACAGGCCCGCCCAGAAGCTGTGCCGATCGCCGGCCACGGTGGCGAAGCCTGTGATCCTGTGGTCGCGCACGAAGTCGTAGACCTCGGCCCGCTCGCGCAGGCAGCCGGACCAGTCGCCGCCGCCGCCGTCGGCGTAGCCCGCGCCGGGCCACTTCGGCATGCCGGCCGGCAGGTTCTGGAAATCGGCGCGCAGCTCCAGGGTGCCGTTGGTGGCGCCCCAGACCTTCCAGGTGGCCTTGGACGCCTTCAGCGTGTCGAAGAACCAGGCCTTCTGCCGGGCGCCCAGCATGGTCACCGGCGGGCTGTCCTTGCGGTAGTTGGCCACCAGCTTGCCGCCGAGCGGCAGGGTCGCGGGCGGCTCGCCGCCATCGTAGGCGCGGCCGGCGTCCAGCGCCTCGGTGACCTCACAGGCCGAGAAGTCCGGGAAGTCGGCGAAGCTGACGGTGGCGGCTTCCGGCCCGTCGAACGGATCGTCGGTGCGATAGCTGTGCTGGTCGGTGAGGATCAGCTCCACGTGGCGGCCGAAGCGCAGGGCGCGATAGCCGGTCAGGCTCTCGATGGCGGCCAGGTTGTTGGGCTCCTGGCCCAGGCCGTGCTCGTCGAAGACGGTGACCGGCGCGTCGACCACCCTGGGCGCCTTGAACTGCTGCAGCGTGCCCGCGTGGATCACCCGCGCCGGCTGGTATTCGAACCAGGCCTGGTTGGCGGCCACCTTGCGGGTTTGGCTCCAGACCACCTCCTTGCCGAACTTCTCGATGCCCTGGTAGCCGCGCCAGGAGAACTCGTGATTGTCCCACATGTTGACGAAGGCGAAGCGGGCGCGGGCGTCCTGGATGTCCGGGTCGGCCAGGTAGGCGCGGTAGACGGCGCGGTAGTCGGTGAGCGTCGTCGGCAGGTGCAGGTCCTGGAACTTCACCCCGTTGGGATAGCGGACGATGTCGCGGATCCGCCGGTCGTACATCCCCTGCGGCCGATCCTCAGGGTACCAGACGATCTCGTAGATGAAGTCGCCGAGGTGGACGACGAAGTCGAGCTGTTGGTCGGGCTGGGCGCGCTCATCCTCCCAGATCATCCGCCGCCAGGCGTTCTGGGCGCCCTGGTTGACGTTCTGACAGGAGACGAAGGCGAAGCGGACCTGGCGGGGGTCGTCCAGGGCCGGCGCCGTCGTGGTGCGGCCGATGCGGCTGCCGAAGCCGTCCGCGCCAGTGAAGCGGTACCAGTATTCGCGCGACGGCTTCAGCCCGCCCACCAGCACCCGCACGGTCCAGTCGCTGTCGGCCGTGCCGGCGGCGGGGGCGGTGGCCACCACCCGGCGGAAGGCCTCGTCCTCGGCCACCTCGACAGTGAGCCCGGGCGCGGCCGCGCCGTCGGGGCCCGGCGGGCGCCGTGTCCAGAGGATGACGCTGTCGCCCTGCGGATCGCCGGAGGCCACGCCCTCGGGGAAGAGGTCGCGGCGCTCCGTCCAGGTCAGGGCCGAGGGCGCGGCCTTGGCCCGGCTCCAGGCGCCGGCCAGGCCGAGGGCGGCCGCCGTGCCGAGGAACCGGCGTCGATCCGGGCCGCGTCCTGCCATTCCTTACCTCACAGGTCTCATGGAGCTGACCTGGCCGGCCATGCCGACGCGGCCGAGGTCGGGAACGTCGCGGTCGAACACTTGGCAACGGCCGCGGAAGTCGCTGTCCGTGCAGACCATCCAGGCGCGTCGGCCCTCGATCCGCAGGCTCATGGCCCGGTCGTTGTATTCGCGCGGCAGGTTGGTGATCTCACGCTCGGTGGAGAAGGGCCGGCCGCCGAAGCCCGGAGCGCTGAATAGGGTCAGGCGTCCATGGCCCATGCCGGGGCCGGGTGGCGGGCCGTAGGGCGGCGGGCCCGGAGGCGGTCCGTAGGGCGGTGGGCCGCCCGGTCCCGGCGGAAGGCAGACGAGCTGGCCGTCGCGGTTGTCGATCCGGTCGCAACCCATGAAGCGGACAGAGGTGGGCCGCCAGCGGCCGTTACGGTCGCGGCACTCGGCGGTCATGGTCGCGCCGGGCCCATAGCCGGCGGTCGAGACGTTTCGGCAGGTCTGGAAGTAGTTGCCCGGCGGCGGCTGCGCGCCCCTCGGCTGCGACTGCGCGGCGCCGGCGGCCAGGGTCATGGCGATCGCGGCGGCCAGAACGAGGGCGCGTGTCATGGTCGGAACCTCCCCAAGGATGATCCGGCCAGTCTAGGGGCCTTGCGACCGCGGACAAAGCGCGCGCGACGAACGGCGCAATTCGCCGGCATCCCGATGGACGGGTCTCAGTTCGGACGGGGCGGCGTCTTGTTCGGCTTGCCGGTCGACGGGTCGGTCTGGGTCTTGGGCGATTTGCCTGAGCCTTTGGCTCCGCCGGGCTCGGTCGCCGACCGGGGCGGAGAGCCCGGCTTCTGGTCGTCGTCGCGGTTGTAGCGGGCGTCGGTGTCGGCCATGGGGAGGCTCCGGATGAGGGCGAGCGTCGCTATCCGAACGGCTGGGTGGCGGCATCCGATCCCCGCTGCGCGACTTGGCGATCCCGCCGGAGCTCTTGGCGATCCGCCTTGCCCGAAGGGGGCGCCCCTGCTAAACGACCCGGCTCCGGCGAAGAGCCGCGCGCGCCGAAGGGCTTGCCGCCTTCCGGCGCGCTGTTTCATTGTCGGAGGCCGTCGTTGGGCGGGCCTTAGGAGTGTAGCTCAGCTGGTAGAGCATCGGTCTCCAAAACCGAGGGCCGGGGGTTCGAGTCCCTCCACTCCTGCCACCCTATATATGTGAAAGACCGGGGCGCGACGTCCGCCGCCCCTAAAGCGAGAGTTCAAAGAGCCGCCATGGCGAAGAAACCGGGCAACAGCCCGCAAGCAATTCGCAACCGCGCCGCCAAAACCGCCGCGGTCATGGCGAGCCCGTCGGCTGCGACGCTGGCGACACCGAAGAAGCGCGTCACCCTCGCGCAGTTCGCCCGCGAGGTTCGTGCGGAGGCCAGGAAGGTCACCTGGACGAGCCGTCGCGAAACCTGGATCACCTCGGTGATGGTCGCCATCATGGTCGTTGTCGCCATGGTCTTCTTCTGGCTGGTCGACGCGGGCGTGAGCCTGAGCGTCAATCAGATCCTCAAGTTGGCCGCGGGGGGTTAAGGTCAAAGACATGTCTGAAGCTGCTGAAACCACCGCTCCGTCCAACCCGCGCCACAAGTGGTACATCGTCCACGCCTACTCGAACTTCGAGAAGAAGGTGGCTGAGAGCATCCGCGAACAGGCCAAGTCGCAAGGACTGGAGGAGAATTTCTCCGACATCCTGGTGCCCACCGAGGACGTCGTCGAGATCCGCCGTGGCCGCAAGGTCAACGCCGAGCGCAAGTTCTTCCCGGGCTACGTCCTGGTGAAGATGGAGCTCACCGACGAGGCCTATCACCTCATCAAGAACACCCCGAAGGTGACGGGCTTCCTGGGGAGCGGCTCCAAGCCGATGCCGGTCTCCGACAAGGAAGTGGCCCGCATCATCGGCGCCATCGAGGAAGGCGTGGAGCGGCCCAAGCCCACCGTCACCTTCGAAATCGGCGAGAGCGTGCGGATCACCGATTCGAACTTCGCCGGCTTCAACGGCACGGTGGAGCAGGTGGACGAGGAGCGCGCCCGCCTGCGCGTCACCGTCTCGATCTTCGGCCGCGCGACCCCGGTCGAGCTGGAATACAACCAGGTCGAAAAGGTCGGCTGATCGGCCTCGTGGCCGAGGACTAGCCGGCGAGCGCAACCTCGACCGCGTCCAGCACCGGGTTCCAGCCGCTGTCGAGGCCGGGTTGCCGGAACAGGCGCGCCGAAGGATACCAGGGGCTGTCGGCGCGGCCCTGCATCCAGCGCCAGTCGGTCATGAAGGCCGGCAGCAGGATCCAGGTCGGCTTGCCCATGGCCGCGGCCAGGTGGGCGACGGCTGTGTCGACCGAGATCACCAGATCCAGCGGGGCGATCAGGGCGGCCGTGTCGGCGAAGTCGGCGGCCTGGGTGTCGTCAGGGTGCAGGCTGCGCGCGCCGGGCAGGGCCATCAGCCGCGCCGCGGCGTCCGGGGGCAGGGAGCGGTTGGCGTCGTTCGGGTGCTCCGGCCGCCCGCGCGTGACCACGCCGATGCCGCCGCCCGTCGTGGGCGCGCCAGCGGGCGCGGTGAGGTAGGGCGCGTTCGGGATCTCCTCCAGCGACAGGCCGCAGCGGCCCACCAGGGAGCCCGACATCACCCAGTAGTCGGGGATCGGGAACTCGACATTGCCGGCCGCTTCGATCACCCGCACGCCCAGGCTGCCGGCCATCAGCCGGGTCATCAGCGGATGGGTGAACAGGGTCACGTCGGCGCCGCGCGCCTTCAGCCACGGCGCCAGGCGCACATATTGGATCACATCGCCGAACCCCTGCTCGGGGTAGATCAAGAACTTCCGGCCGGCGACATCTTCGCCCTTCCATTCCGGATAGGGCAGCTTGGCCTTGGTCAGGCCGAACTGCGGGACCTCATGACGGGCGTCGACCAGCGGCCAGCCCTCGACGTAGCGGCCCTGGCTGAGGACGGCCATGCCCAGGGCGTGGCGGCTGCGCGGATCGCCGGAGGAGAGCTCCAGGGCCTGGCGCAGGCTCTGCTCGGCCTCCGCCGATCGGCCGACCATCCTCAGGAAGGCGCCCTGGTCATGCCAGGCGCCCCAGGACCCGGGCTCCGCCTCCACCGCCTGGCGGAACAGCGCCTCGGCCTCGGCGTAGCGGCGGGCGGACGCCGCGGCGCGGGCCTGGGCGCGAAGGGCGTCGGCGGAGGTCTGGTCGGACGTCATGGCGCCCGCCATAACGGAGGCGCTTGGGATGCGCCAGCCGCCGCGCGGTTGCCCCGGAGGGTGCGACCTGCTACACGCGCCCGCTTCGCAGGGAGACTTGCGAGCTCAAATCCGTGGGAGGGGCTGCCCGCACCACGGCCACATAGGCGGCTTTCACTAGCCGCCGCATTGGAGACAGGCATGGCCAAGAAGATCTTGGGCTATATCAAGCTGCAGGTGCCCGCGGGCTCCGCCACCCCTTCGCCGCCCATCGGGCCGGCGCTGGGCCAGCGCGGCGTCAACATCATGGGCTTCTGCAAGGAATTCAACGCCCGCACTGAGAAGGAACAGAAGGGTACGCCCCTGCCGACGGTGATCACCGTCTATCAGGACAAGTCGTTCACCTTCATCACCAAGACTCCGCCAGCGAGCTACTACATCAAGCAGGCGATCAACATTAAGTCCGGCTCCAAGGCTCCGGGCCGCGAGAACGCCGGCAAGATCACCCGCACCCAGCTGCGCGACATCGCCGAGAAGAAGATGAAGGACCTGAACGCCAACGACGTTGAGGCCGCCGCCAAGATCATCGAGGGCTCCGCGCGCTCGATGGGTCTCACCATTGTGGAGGCCTGAACCAGATGGCTAAGCAACCCAAGCGCGTCCAGGCCTTCACCGGCGACCGCACCGTCACCCATCCGGTCGAAGAGGCCGTGAAGCTGGTCAAAGCCAACGCCAAGGCCAAGTTCGACGAAAGCGTCGAGATCGCCGTCAACCTGGGCGTCGACCCGCGCCACGCCGACCAGCAGGTCCGCGGCGTGGTCAGCCTGCCCTCGGGCACCGGCCGCGACGTCCGCGTCGCCGTCATCGCCAAGGACGCCAAGGCCGCCGAAGCCACCGCCGCCGGGGCCGACATCGTCGGCGCCGAGGACCTGGTGGAACGCATCCAGGGCGGGTTCATGGACTTCGACCGCGTGATCGCCACGCCCGACATGATGGCGCTGGTCGGCCGTCTCGGTAAGGTGCTGGGCCCGCGCGGCCTGATGCCGAACCCGCGCGTCGGCACCGTCACGCCGAACGTCGGCCAGGCCGTGAAGGACGCCAAGGGCGGGGCCATCGAGTTCCGCACCGAGAAGACCGGCATCATCCACGCCGGCATCGGCAAGGCCTCGTTCACCGACGACCAGCTGCTGGTAAACGTGAAGGCCCTGGTCGACGCGCTGAACAAGGCCAAGCCCTCGGGCGCCAAGGGCATCTACATCAAGAAGATCAGCCTCTCGTCCACGATGGGCCCGGGCTTCAAGGTGGATACGGCCTCGGCCGGCGCCTAAAGCATCGCCGATAGGCTAGAGATCGGGGGAGCCGCGGCGACGCGGCTCCCCTTTTTCGTGGAGCCCGCCATGGCCAAGGTCGCGCTCGAGATCGCCACGCCGGCCCAGAAACCGGTGCTGGAGACCCTCTTCCAGCTCTACACCCACGACTTCTCCGAGCAGTGGAGCGGGCGCGAGGACGGCGAGCTGCAGGAAGACGGCCGCTTCCCGCAATACGTCTGGCTGGACAGCTATTGGACGGACGCCGATCGCACGCCCTATCTGATCCGCGCCGGCGGCCACTTGGCCGGCTTCGCCCTGATCAACCGCTTCTCGCATTCCGGCCTGCCGCTGGATCACGCGGTCGCCGAGTTTTTCGTGGTCCGCAAGCACCGCCGAGCGGGCGTGGGCTTCGCCGCGGCGACGAACATCATCCGGGCGCGGCCGGGCCTTTGGGAGATGGCGGTGGCGCGGCGCAACACCGCGGCCTTGCCGTTCTGGCGGCGGGTGGCGGCCGCGGTCGTGGGCGCCTCGGTCGAGGAGATCGAGCGCGACGACGCGCTCTGGGACGGGCCGATCGTGCGGTTCAGGGCTTAGGGTCGCCGATCAGCAGCCGGGCCGAGACCAGGCGGGTGATCAGGACCTCATTCGGGTATTTGCCGAGGCCGCCGTACTGGCCGGGCGCGGCCGTGCGGCGGCCGACGAACTTCAGGTGATAGCGGCGCAGGATGCCGCCGCCGTCGCCCGGCCGGTCCTGCCAGCCCGCCAGCCAGTCGTCCTGGCCCGCCGGCGCGCCCTCGGCGTGGAAGCGGCTGGTCTGGAAGTCGTTGGCGTAGTCGCCCTCGAAGACCTGCTCCGGTCCGAAGGCTGCGCCATGCCAGGTGGCCGGGTTGGGATCGAGCGGCGTATCCTGTGCGCGAGCTCCCGATGGCGTCAGCAAGGACGGCGCGATCAGGGCCGCGGCCAGCACGGTCATGGCGAGGAAACGCATGGTCAGCCCCCTGACACGTCGAGGCCGGCAGTTGAGTTTCCCGCGCGCTTCCTGTAAAGGCCCCCGCTCTTAGAGTTTTCATGGGTCTCGGCCCGTGATGGACGGGGCGCAGGACACCGCGCCCCATCCTGTCCAAGAACCGCGTAGCCGCCGGGGTCACCGGCGGCCGGAACGTGAAGGTGGGCCCACCTTCAGCCGCGGGGAGACGGGAAGATGAGGTTCTCCGGCCGTCCCTTGCGGATGGCGCGAGGCCGCGGCTTTCCAAACCGGACAGGTGAGTAGATGGCGCACGCACTCTCGCGCGCGCTGAACCTGAGTATTGGAGACCGCAATGGACCGCGCTCAAAAGCAGGAAGCCATCGAGACGCTGAAAGGCGTGTTCGACGGCGCCGGCGCCGTGGTCGTGACCCACTACATGGGTCTGACCGTTGCGGAAATGACCGATCTGCGGGGCCGTCTTCGTCAGGAAGGCGCCCAGCTGCAGGTGGTGAAGAACACCCTGGTGCAAAAGGCCTTGAACGGCTCGGTCGGCGAAGCGGGCGACGCCCTCTTCAAGGGCCCGGTCGCGATCGCCTTCGCTCCGGACGCTGTCTCCGCCGCCAAGGTCGCGACCCAGTACGCCAAGGACAATGAGAAGTTCACCATTGTCGGCGGCCTCATGGGTCAACAGGTGCTGGACCAGGCTTCGATCAAGGCTCTCGCGAGCCTGCCGTCGCTTGACCAACTCCGAGCCAAGATCATCGGCCTCCTCCAGGCTCCGGCGACCAAGGTCGCGGGCATCCTGCAGGCGCCGGCTGGTCAGATCGCTCGCGTCATCGGCGCCTACGCCGCCAAAGACGCCGCCTGATCGTCAATTTCGCAAAACAACCGAACCTCAAAGGAACATCACATGGCTAATCTCGACACCCTGGTGGACGAACTCTCGAAGCTGACCGTCCTGGAAGCTTCCGAACTGTCCAAGCTCCTCGAAGAAAAGTGGGGCGTTTCCGCCGCCGCGCCGGTGGCCGTGGCCGCCGCGCCGGGCGCCGGTGGCGCCGGCGCCGCTCCGGCCGAAGCGGCTGAAGAGCAAACCGAGTTCACCGTGGTCCTCACCGCCGGCGGCGACAAGAAGATCAACGTGATCAAGGAAGTCCGCTCGGTCCGCCCGGACCTCGGCCTGAAGGAAGCCAAGGACCTGGTCGAAGGCGCCCCGCAGAACGTCAAGGAAAACGTCTCCAAGCAGGAAGCCGAAGAAGTGAAGAAGAAGCTGGAAGAAGCCGGCGCCTCCGTCACCATCAAGTAAGCCTCGCGCCGTCCATTGGGCGGTACGGAATGCGAAGGGCCGGAGAGCGATCTCCGGCCCTTTTGCTGTGCGCGCGACGTTCCTGGGGCCGCGCGCCCAACATGGCTTAACCGTCACGTTTTCCTCGGCGGCGAGCGTGATAGCGTCAGCGTGTGGCGAGCGACTCCATGCTGCTGATCGACATGTTCACCCGCGGCCTCGCCGTGGGCGCGATCCTGATGCTGGGCCTGGCGATCGGGCGCAGCCAGGTGAGCCGCGACGCCAGGATCGTCGGCGTCTACGCCGCGGTGACGCTCGCGGCCTGGATGACGACGGAATCCGAGCCGCTGTGGGCGGCGCTGGGCCACAGCCCGGCGCCTATGTTCCTGGCGCTGTCGAGCGGCAGCGCCTTCTGGCTGCTGGTCATGGTGGTGTTCGAGGACTGGCCGCTGACCTGGCTTACGGCGACGCCCACGATCCTGCTTGTCGTGTCCGGCCTGGTCATGTGGGTCGAGGCGCCGTCGGGATTCTCCGCGACCGTCTGGGTCGTGCGCAACAGCTTCAGCGCCCTATTGTCCCTCCACGCCGTCGTGGTGGTGGCCCGCGGCTGGCGGGGCGACCTGATGCAGGGCCGGCGGTGGGCGAGGGCGCCCCTGCTGGGGTTCGGCGCGGTGTTCGGCGTGTTCGTGTCGGTGATGTCCCTGATCAACCGGGCGCACCCTTTGAGCGGCGGCTGGATGCTGCTGGAGGCCGGCGAGGTCTATGGGGCGGCGATCATGGCGCTGCTGACCCTGGCGCTCGGCGCGGTCTTCCTGCAGGCGCGGCCGTCGGTGTTCGGGCCCGCCGGCCGGCGCGCCGAGCTGGCCGACGCGCGGGGCGAGGCGGTCGAGCGGGCGATGCTGCAGAAGCTCGATGCGATCATGGCGGCCGAGGGCTGGCGGCGCGAAGGCCTGACCATCGGCCAGCTCGCCCAGGAGATGGCGCTGCCGGAGCACCGGCTGCGGCGGCTGATCAACACACGCCTCGGCCACCGCAACTTCGCCGACTTCCTCAACGCCCACCGGATCGAGGCCGCCAAGCGCCGGCTGGCCGATCCGGCGGAGGCGCGGACCACGGTGGCGGCGATCGCCTTCGACCTGGGCTACGGCTCGCTCGGGCCGTTCAACCGCGCCTTCCGCGCCGTGACCGGCGTCACGCCCACCGCTTGGCGGCGCCAGGCGCTCTCGGCCTCGCCGGATTTGCAAGAAGCTGTCTGATTTCGGAATCGGCGAGGCTTTCCGAGGCTTCGGCGAGACGGTCCCGGCGCCCCGCGGTCTGCTCCAGGCGACAAACGCCGAAAGGAGCTTCCCATGCCGACGGTCCCCGCCTGGCTTTCCGATCTGCCCGGGATCTGGCTGTCCGACGCCTTCGCCGACACCCGCCGCTATGTGGTCTTCGCCGCGGCGGTCTGGTTCACCCTGTGGGTCGCGCTGGCCTGGCTGCTGCGCCGCCGCCGCATCCGCGCCGAGCGGCCGGCGCCCCGGCAGATGGCGTTCGAGTTCCTGTTCTCGATCCGCTCGATCCTGATCTTCTCGACCATCAGCATCGGCATCACCGTGCTGGACCGCCTGGGCGCCTATCCTTTGGCCGACATGGCCACCCATTGGGGGCCAGTATGGTTCGGGGTCAGCCTGGTGGGCATGATCCTGGGCCACGACGCCTACTACTATTGGGTCCACCGCTGGATGCACCATCCGCGGCGGTTCCGCGCCTTCCACCGCCGGCACCACCGCAGCCATAACCCGTCGCCCTTCACCGCCTACAGCTTCGACGTGCGCGAGGCGGTGATGATGGTCTCCTTCGTGGTGCTGTGGCCCTTGGTCACGCCGACGCCGTGGGGCGTGATCCCGCTGTTCATCGTGCACCAGATCTTCCGCAACACCCTGCTGCACAGCGGCTATGAACTGATGCCGGCGCGGGCCGACGGCCGGCCGCTGATCGACTGGCTGACCACCACCACCCATCACGACCTGCACCACGCCGAGGCGGGCTACAATCACGGCCTCTACTTCACCTGGTGGGACCGCTGGATGGGCACCGAGCACCCCGATTACCACGCGCGCTACGCCGCGGCGGCCTGGCGGATCGGCGGCCCGCGGACGAAGGCCCAGCTGGCGGACGCCTGAGCGCCGATTGGCTCCTTTTCGAGCTCCCCTGGGGGCGGCGGCGGCAGGGATCCGGCGCCGCCCCATTTTTTCTTAGCGCAGGGGACTTCCCTTCTTACGGGAAACGTCCTATTTCAGCCCCTTCGCGAAATCCCCTGATTCCGGCAGCGCCCTTGCGTGCGCTCCTGTGATCCGGCGTTCCGCGCGCGAAATGTTCCGAGGCGTGGTCAGTTGCCCTCCGACCACGCGAGGGGACGCCCCTGGCGAGACAAGGGGCTCATCCAGCGTCCGGCCGCCCCTTTTCGGGCGGTTGAGGGTGGACGCAGGACACAAATTCCGACGCGGGGACTCCGTTCCCCGACGTCCTCAAGGGACAAACATGGCGCAATCCTTCACCGGTAAGAAGCGGATCCGCAAGTCGTTCGGCCGCATCCCTGAAGCCGTGCAGATGCCGAACCTCATCGAGGTTCAGCGCTCTTCCTACGAGCAGTTCCTGCAGCGCGAGACCCGCGTGGCGGACCGCAAGGACGAGGGCATCGAGGCGGTCTTCAAGTCCGTCTTCCCGATCAAGGATTTCAACGAGCGCGCCGTGCTCGAATACGTCTCCTACGAGTTCGAGGAGCCGAAGTACGACGTCGAGGAATGCGTCCAGCGCGACATGACCTACGCCGCGCCGCTGAAGGTCAAGCTGCGCCTCATCGTGTTCGAGACCGACGAGGAGACCGGCGCCCGCTCCGTGAAGGACATCAAGGAGCAGG
>NZ_SSMX01000017.1 GCF_004799515.1 Phenylobacterium sp.
CTTCCGAGGCGAAGGCGTTCAGCTGGTCCACCATGATGTTGATGGTGTTCTTCAGCTCCAGGATTTCGCCGCGCACCTCCACGGTGATCTTCTTGGAGAGGTCGCCGCGGGCCACGGCGGTGGTCACGTCGGCGATGTTCCGCACCTGGCCGGTGAGGTTGTTGGCCATCAGGTTCACGTTGTCGGTCAGGTCCTTCCAGGCGCCGGTCACGCCCTTCACCTGGGCCTGGCCGCCGAGCTTGCCCTCGGTGCCCACCTCACGCGCCACGCGCGTCACTTCCGAGGCGAAGGCGTTCAGCTGGTCCACCATGGTGTTGATGGTGTCCTTCAGCTCCAGCACCTCGCCCTTCACGTCCACGGTGATCTTGCGCGAGAGGTCGCCGTTGGCCACGGCGGTGGTCACCTCGGCGATGTTCCGCACCTGGCCAGTGAGGTTGTTGGCCATCAGGTTCACGTTGTCGGTGAGGTCCTTCCAGGCGCCGGTCACGCCCTTCACCTGGGCCTGGCCGCCCAGCTTGCCCTCGGTGCCGACCTCACGCGCCACGCGGGTCACTTCCGAGGAGAAGGAGCCGAGCTGGCCCACCATGGTGTTCACCACCTTGCCGATCCGCAGGAACTCCCCGCGCAGCGGCCGCTCCTCGTTCTCCAGGTCCATGGTCTGCGCCAGGTCGCCCTTGGCCACGGCGCCGATCACCCGGGCCATTTCGGCGGTGGGGTGCACCATGTCGGCGATGAGGGTGTTGACCGCGTCGACGCTGGCGGCCCAGGAGCCCTGGGCGGACGGCAGGCGGGCGCGTTGGTTGATCTTGCCCTGGCGGCCCACGGTCTCGCCGAGCCGCTCGAATTCCTTGGTCATGCGGTCGTTCAGCTCGACCACGTCGTTGAAGGCCTCAGCGATCTCCCCGGCCATGCCGCGCCCGCGCGGGAGACGCACCGAGAAGTCGCCCCGCCGGAACGCCCGGAGCGCCGCCAGCAGTTCAGCGGCCTCGACATGGCCGTCATCGGCCTTGGCGGCGCGGCTGCGCACAGCGGTCTTCTTGGCGACGGTGGCGGATGCGGTCATGGGTTCCCCCGGGAGCGAGCGTTGGCCTGGCGCCGGGGCTATGCGAGCCGCCGACCTCAACGCTCCCTCTGCGTCAGGCCAGGAACCAGGCACACACCCCGCCGTTCCGTCGAACGGATAAAACCGGCGTGGAGTTCCCTTAGCGGGAAGATTTCGGGGGGATTGCCCTGAGGCTTCCGAAAGATAGCGCAATTCGTCTGGCACGGCAGCCCCCTTCTAAGGGGCGCGGGGCTGACGGAACCGCGGTCGCTTGCGGGTGTTGAGCGGCATTATCCGGTCTTTGCTCGAAAGATGTCCCTATGCGCCCGATCTGGATTTCCGCCGCCGCCCTGGCCGCCGCCCTTGGTTTTGCCTGTGCCGCTTACGCTGGGCCCGGCTATGACGACCACGCCGTCGAGGCCAACGCCATCGCCTCGATGACCGCCGCGGACTATCTCGCCGCCGCCGGCCGCGACGACGTCTACGAGATTCGCGCCGCCCAGCTGGCCCAGACCCACGCCAACTCACCGGAGGTGCGCTCGGCTGCGAGCCGCCTGCTTGCCGGACAGAAGACTGAAGAGGCCGCGATGAAGCGGGACCTGGAGCTGGCCGGGATGGGCGACATCCCGCCGCCGCCGCTGGACGACCGGCGCATCGTCATGCTGGGCGAACTGCAGGCCGCGTCCGGCCCCGACTTCGACCGCATCTTCATCGAGCAGCAGCGCTCGGCCGGTGAAGAGGCTCTGGCGCTGCACCGGGGCTACGCCCGCCACGGCCAGGATGGCGTGCTGAAGAGCGCGGCCCATCACGCCGAGCTGATGGCCGCCAAGCGCCTGTCGCTGCTGGACGACCTGCCGGGCGCCTGAGCGCGCCCAGGCCTCAGCGCGGCAGCTTCGACATCCCCATCAGGGCCTCGTCGACGGCGCGCGCGCACTGGCGGCCCTCGCGGATCGCCCAGACCACCAAGGACTGGCCGCGCCGCATGTCGCCACAGGCGAAGATGTTGCGGACCGAGGTCTGGTAGCCGGTGGTGTCGGCCGCCACGTTGCTGCGCGCGTCCAGCTCGACGCCGGCGTTCTCCAACAGGCCGGAGTGACGCGGGCCGGTGAAGCCCATGGCCAGGAGGACGAGGTCGGCCTTCAGAGTGAATTCCGAGGCCTCGACCTCACGCATCTGCAGGCGGCCGTCGTCGCCGACCACCCACTCCAGGCGCACGCACTCCAGCGCGACAATACGGCCGTCCTCGCCGATGGCGCGCTTGGTGGCCACGGCGAAGTCGCGCTCGCAGCCTTCCTCCTGGCTGGAGGAGGTGCGCAGCTTCAGCGGCCAGTCGGGCCAGGTCAGCGCCTTGTTCTCCCGCTCCGGCGGCAAGGGCATGATCTCCAGCTGGGTCACCGAAGCCGCGCCCTGGCGGTTGGAGGTGCCGATGCAGTCGCTTCCGGTGTCGCCGCCGCCAATCACCACCACATGCTTACCCGCCGCCGAGAGGGTCCCGTGCGGCGCGGCCACGGCCTCGCTGTCGCCGGCGTTGCGCCGGTTCTGCTGGGTCAGGAACTCCATGGCGTAGTGGACGCCGCTGTGCTCACGGCCCGGGATCTCCAGGTCGCGGCCGGCCTCAGCGCCGCCGGCCATCACCAGCACGTCGTAGTCGTCCAGCAGGCGCTGCACCGAGACGGTGACGCCGACCTCGAAGTTGGTCCGGAAGATCACGCCCTCGGCTTCCATCTGCCGGATGCGCCGGTCGATGAGGAACTTCTCCATCTTGAAGTCGGGGATGCCGTAGCGCAGCAGGCCGCCGATCCGGTCGGACTTCTCGAACACCGTCGGCGCGTGGCCGGCGCGGGCGAGCTGCTGAGCGCAGGCCAGGCCGGCGGGGCCGGAGCCCACGATGGCGATCCGCTTGCCCGTGCCGCGCGGCGACATCTGCGGGACGATCCAGCCTTCCTCCCAGCCGCGGTCGACGATCTGGCATTCGATCGTCTTGATGGTCACCGGCGTGTCCGGGATGTTCAGCGTGCAGGACGCTTCGCAGGGCGCGGGGCAGACGCGGCCGGTGAACTCCGGGAAGTTGTTGGTCGACTGCAGGTTATCCAGCGCCGCCTTCCACTGGTCGCGGTAGACCAGGTTATTGAAGTCGGGGATCTGATTGTTGACCGGGCAGCCCTGGTGGCAGAACGGGATGCCGCAATCCATGCAGCGTGACGCCTGCCGCGAGACCTCGGTCAGCGGCAACGGCTGGACGAATTCCTTCCAGGTTTTCAGGCGCTCAGCGACCTTGTCGTAGCTGCGGTCGAGGCGCTCGATCTCGAGGAAGCCGGTGGGCTTGCCCATCGGTGGGGACTCCGGAACTTGAAGGGCTATTCCGCGGCGACGGCGGCGGCCGTCTCGCGGGCGGAGGCAAGCTCCTGGAGGGCGCGCCGGTAGTCGGCCGGCATCACCTTGACGAAGGAACCCAGGGCGCGGTCCCAGTTGGCCAGGATCTCGGCGGCGCGGGCGCTGCCGGTGTGCTCGCGGTGGCGCTCGATCAGGATGCGCAGGCGCTCGGCGTCGAAGCGCAGCATGTCGCCCATGCCGTTATCCTCGACCGAGGGGGCTTTGGGCTGCGGCCGGCGCGGCTCGTCGGCGCTGTTGGCGGCGACCGGCGCGGCGGGCGCGATCTTCTCCAACTCGACCATGGCCGGGTTGCACAGGGTCTCAAAGCGTCCGGCCGGGTCGTAGACATAGGCCACGCCGCCGCTCATCCCCGCTGCGAAGTTGCGGCCGGTGTCGCCCAGGACCACGACGACGCCGCCGGTCATGTACTCGCAGCCGTGGTCGCCCAGGCCCTCGACCACCGCCACGGCGCCGGAGTTGCGCACCGCGAAGCGTTCGCCGGCCACGCCCTCGAAGTAGGCCTCGCCGGCAATGGCGCCGTAGAGGACGGTATTGCCCACGATGATGTTGCGGGTGGGCTCGCGCCGGGCTTCCGGCGGTTGGCGCACCACCACCCGGCCGCCGGACAGGCCCTTGCCGACGTAGTCGTTGGCGTCGCCGATCAGCTCCAGCGACACCCCGCGCGCGGCGAAGGCGCCAAAGCTCTGCCCGGCGTTGCCCTTGAAGGTGAGCGAGATCGTCCCGTCGGGCAGGCCAGCGTGGCCATAGCGCCGGGCCACCTCACCCGAGAGCATGGCGCCCACCGTGCGGTTGACGTTGCGCACCGTATGCTCGGCCCGGACGGCCCTGCCCTCTTCCAGCGCCGCCTTGGCCTGCTCGATCAGGGTGTTGTCGAGCGCCTTGCCGAGTCCGTGGTCCTGGCGGTCCTGATTCCAGAGGCCCTTGGCGGCCTCGGCGGGGACGGCGTGCAGGATGCGGCTGATGTCGACGCCCTGCGCCTTCCAGTGTTCCAGGGCCGGGTTGAGATCCAGGCGGTCGACGCGGCCGATCATCTCGTTGACCGTGGCGAAGCCCATCTGCGCCATGATCTCGCGCAGCTCCTCGGCCACGAAGAAGAAGTAGTTGATCACGTGCTCGGGCTGGCCGGTGAAGCGCGCGCGCAGCACCGGATCCTGCGTCGCCACGCCCACCGGGCAGGTGTTGAGGTGGCACTTGCGCATCATGATGCAACCCGCCGCGATCAGCGGCGCGGTGGCGAAGCCGAATTCGTCGGCGCCGAGCAGCGCGCCGATGGCCACGTCGCGGCCGGTGCGCAGGCCGCCGTCGACCTGCACGGCGATGCGGGTGCGAAGGCCATTGAGCAGCAGGGTCTGCTGGGTCTCGGCCAGGCCGATCTCCCAGGGCGAGCCCGCGTGGGTCAGCGAGGTGAGCGGCGAGGCGCCGGTGCCGCCCTCGAAGCCGGAGATTGTCACATGGTCGGCGCGCGCCTTGGCGACGCCGGCGGCGACGGTGCCCACGCCAACCTCGGAGACCAGTTTCACCGAAATCCTGGCGCGTTGGTTGACGTTCTTAAGGTCGTGGATGAGCTGCGCCAGGTCTTCGATCGAATAGATGTCGTGGTGCGGCGGCGGGCTGATCAGGCCGACGCCCGGGGTCGAGTGGCGGACCTTGGCGATGTTCTTGTCGACCTTGTGCCCGGGCAGCTGGCCGCCCTCGCCGGGCTTGGCGCCCTGGGCCATCTTGATCTGGATGTCGTCGGCGTTGACCAGGTACTCGGCAGTCACCCCGAAGCGGCCCGAGGCCACCTGCTTGATGGCCGAGCGCATGGAATCGCCGTTCGGCAGGGTCACGAACCGGTCGCTCTCCTCGCCGCCCTCGCCGGTGTTTGACCGCGCGCCGATGCGGTTCATGGCGATGGCGAGCGTGGTGTGCGCCTCGCGGCTGATCGAGCCGAAGCTCATGGCGCCGGTGGCGAAGCGCTTGACGATCTCGCTGGCCGGCTCAACCGCCTCAATGGGAATCGGGCCGCCCTCAGCGGGCTTCAGCCGCATCAGGCCGCGCAGGGTGAGCAGGCGCTCCGACTGCTCGTTGATGCTGCGCGCAAAGGTCCGGTAGGCGTCCGGCAGGTTGCCGCGCACGGCGTGCTGCAGATTGCCGATGGTCTCCGGCGTCCAGGCGTGCGCCTCGCCGCGCAGGCGCCAGGCGTACTGGCCGCCCACGTCGAGCATGGTCTGGTAGATCGGGTTGTCGCCATAGGCGTCGCGGTGGCGGCGCACCGCCTCGCCGGCGATCTCCGCCATGCCCACGCCCTCGATGGTCGAGGCGGTGCCGGTGAAGTATTTTTCGATCACGGCCGACGACAGGCCGACCGCGTCGAAGATCTGCGCCCCACAATAGGACTGGTAGGTGGAGATCCCCATCTTGGACATCACCTTCAGCACGCCCTTGCCGATGGCCTTGATGTAGTTCTTGCGGACCTCATAGGCCGATTGGGTCAACCCGTTCTGGGTGCGCAGCGCCTCCAGGGTCTGGAAGGCCAGGTAGGGGTTCACCGCCTCCGCGCCATAACCGGCCAGCACGCAGAAATGGTGCACCTCGCGCGCCTCGCCGGTCTCGATGACGAGGCCGGTCTGCATGCGCAGGCCCTGGCGGATCAGGTGGTGGTGCACGGCCGCTGTGGCCAGCGCCGCGGGGATCGGCGCCCGGTCCGGCCCAACCGCGCGGTCGGACAGGATCAGGATGTTCATGTCCGCCAGCACCGCATCGGTGGCCTCGCGGCACAGGCGCTCCAGCGCCGGCTCCAGGCCGTTGGCGCCCTCGCCCGCCGGCCAGGTGGTGTCGAGGGTGGCGGTGCGGAAGGCGCCGTCCAGGAGCTCGTTGATCGCGCGGATCTTGGCCAGGTCCTCGTCGGTGAGGATCGGCTGGGCGACCTCCAGACGCTTGTGGGTGCCCGCCTGGCGGCCCAGCAGGTTCGGCCGCGGCCCGATCATCGAGACCAGGCTCATCACCAACTCCTCGCGGATCGGGTCGATCGGCGGGTTGGTGACCTGGGCGAAGTTCTGCTTGAAGTACTCGTAGAGCAGCTTCGGCCGGCGCGAGAGCACGGCGATGGGCGTGTCCGACCCCATGGAGCCGATCGGATCCTCGCCGGACCTGGCCATGGGCTCGAGGAAGAACTGCAGGTCTTCCTGGGTGTAGCCAAAGGCCTGCTGGCGATCGAGCAGGGTGGCCGGATCGTTGGAAAGCGCCGGCGCCTGCGGCTCGGCGGCGAGCCCCAGCTCCTCGAGCTTGAACTGGGTGTCGGCCAGCCACTCCTCGTAGGGCGCGGCCTCGGACAGGGAGCGCTTGATCTCCTCGTCCTCGATGATGCGGCCTTCTTCCATGTCGATGAGCAGCATCTTGCCGGGCTGCAGACGCCACTTGCGCACGATCCGCTCTTCCGGGACGTCGAGCACCCCGACCTCGGAGGCCATGATCACATGGTCCTGGTCGGTGATGATGAAGCGGGCGGGGCGCAGGCCGTTGCGGTCGAGGGTCGCGCCGATCTGGCGGCCATCGGTGAAGGCCACGGCGGCGGGGCCGTCCCAGGGCTCCATCAGGGCGGCGTGGTACTCGTAGAAAGCGCGCCGCTTGGCGTCCATCAGCGGGTTGCCGGCCCAGGCCTCGGGCATCAGCATCATCACCGCCTGGGCCAGCGGATAGCCGCCGGCCACCAGCAGCTCCAGGGCGTTGTCCAGCGAGGCGGTGTCCGACTGCCCGTGCGGGATCAGCGGCCACATCTTGTTGAGGTCGGGCCCGAGGACGTCGCTTTCCAGCGTCCGCCGGCGCGCGTTCATCCAGTTCACGTTGCCGCGCACCGTGTTGATCTCGCCGTTGTGGGCGATGAACCGGTAGGGGTGCGCCAGGCGCCAGGACGGGAAGGTGTTGGTCGAGAACCGCTGGTGGACCAGGGCCAGCGCCGACTCCGTCAGGGGATCGGCGAGGTCCTTGTAGAAGGTCCCCACCTGGTTCGCGAGCAGCAGGCCCTTGTAGACCACCGTGCGCGTCGACATCGACGGGATGTAGAGCTGCGCGACGCCCGGCAGGTTGTGCTTGCGGGCCAGCTCGGTCAGCGGGTTCTGGGTCTGCTTGCGGACCGCCAGGAGCTTGCGCTCGTGGGCGTCCTGGTCCTTGACGTTCGGTCCACGGCCGATGATCGCCTGACGGATCACCGGCATCTGCGCCAGCACCGCCTCGCCGAGGCCCGTCGTATCGATCGGCACGTCGCGCCAGCCGATCAACGGCTGCTTCTCTACGGTCAGGAAGTGGCCGAGCTGGGCCATGGCGACAGTGCGCGCCGCCTCGTCCTGCGGCAGGAAGCACATGGCCACGGCGTATTCGCCGGCCGGCGGCAGGTGCAGCTCTTCCTTGCCCGCCCAGTCGCGCAGGAGGGCGTCGGGGATCTGGATGAGGCAGCCGGCGCCGTCGCCGACCAAGGGGTCAGCGCCCACGGCCCCGCGGTGGTCGAGATTGACCAGGATCTGCAGGCCCGCGTCGACCACTTCGTGCGATTTGCGGCCTTTGATGTTGGCCACGAAGCCCACGCCGCACGAGTCATGCTCGTTCGCCGGATCGTACAGTCCCTGCTTACCGGGGAACCCCATCTCGTCCTCTTCCAACCCAGCCACGGACCGCAGCCGTCTACGCACGCCAAAACGCGGCCGAACCTCGCAATCGTGAGAGGCTGGCCGTGATCGGGGGCATTTACCCGGCAAGATCGGCCCTTGTCGATGGGCGGAAAGCTGGGGCTGGGGAAGAATTTTCTAATGCCCGCTTGCGGGCGCCTGTCCGCCGGTCAGGGCGCGACGACCGCCTGGCGAGCAGCGCAGGCGATCCAGCCGGGGCCGGAACGGCGGTAGACACCGATGGTATAAAGGCCGCGCGGCAGGCCGTCGGCGGCGAAGGTCGCGGCAAAACCGCTGGCCTCAGCGGACGGAAGCCGGAAGTGCGCCGCGACGTCTGGCCGCGGGCGGTCCATGGCCAGGTCGCCGGCGAAGGCGCCGCCCGCGCCCTTGAGTACGACCAGGCCAAGGGGCGAGGTGACGCGCGGCGCCAGCTCCGTCATCCAGCCGGAGGCGGTGAAGTCCGCGACGCCGCCCGCGACCTTGCCGAAGGCGGCGGTCTCGACGTTGCAGACACCGGTCGCCTTAGCCCCGGCGATAATCGCCGCCGTCGGCGCATCGACAACCCGCAGGGCCGGCGCCGTCGCGGGGCCCTGCAACAAGGCGTCCGGCAGGCCGGGCTCAGTCACCTCCAGCACGACCGCCTGCGGCCGGAAGCGCGCCATGAGGTCCGGCCGCCAGAAGCCGTCCTGCACATGGGCCAGGACGATCCGGCTGAAGTGCGGCAGCAGGAGCGGCAGCATCTCGTTGGAGAAGGAATCCCGGAGCAGCAGCAGGATCGGCTTCCCGGCCACGCCGGTGTCGATCACCTGCGGCGCCGTCCAGTCGGTGCGTGGGCCGAGGTAGCTGATCGGCTTGCCCGCCACGGCGGCCGCATAGTCGAAGTGCGGGGCGTCCAGGCTGACCAGGCTGGAAACGCCCAGCATGGCGGCCAGGTCACGCGGGCCGCGGGCGCCGGATGGCTGCATGGGGATGGCGGAAAGCGGGCGCGGCCCGTCCGTCAGGCCGAGCGCATGTAGGCGGTCCATCAGCGCCGCATAGCCGGCGTAGGCGCCGTAGCCGGTCCAGTGGGTGTCGTGGCGGCTGAACACTGGCTGGCCGGCATCGGCGGCCGCCTTCACCGGCGCGTAGAGGTAGAGGAGATCGCCCGCGCCACCCGCCTGCGCAATCCGCGCCAGGGCCGCGGCAGGGCGATCCGGATTGGGGCCGCGGTACCAAGCCGGGCCATGCTGCGGATAGACCGTTTCCTTCGACGGCGGGACGACCACGAGATAGGCCGCACCCTGTTGGGCGGCGTACGCGCGGCGCGCGGCGAACGTCGCCAGCCACGCCCGCGCCTCGGCGGCGCTCAACGGCGGATCGCCCCTCGCCTCGCCCAGATGGCTGCCGTTGTCGAAGAACAGCCAGCCGTCGCGTCCGACGATCACCCGGCCAGAGCCGCTGACTCCCGCCGCCATACGGGCGCGGTTGAGCGCGGCGATCAGATAGGGCCGAGCAGGGAAATGATCGGCGACATAGGCGTCGGCGGCCTTGCGCAAGGCGGCCAGGTCTTCGGGCCGGCGTGGCCAGGCCGGCGCTGGAGCCAGCGGCCGGTTTTCCCGGAGCTCCGGCGGGCGGGCCACGAGGGGGGCCAACCAGGCCGCCGCCATCAGGACCAGGATGGTCCCGACCAGAAGGCGCCAATGGAGACGGGAGGCCAGCACCGCTCAGAACCGGAAATAGAGGAAGGGATTGAGGCTCGATCCGGCCAGGACGGCGACGGAGAGCGCGAGACCCGCCGCCAGGAGCGGGACCGGCAGGGCGTGGACGCTGCGGGTCTCCAGCCGGCCCGGCAGGTCGGGGCGCGGCGGCTCGGCGCGCGGCGCCTTGAGCCGACTCATCAAGGCCGGCAACAGGGGCGCGGCCAACAGGGTCCCGGCGGCCAGGGCGGCGAGCGTCTGGGCGTTCAGCAGGATCGCCAGGGCGGGATCGGCGGCGACCGGGGCCGGCCGGGTCATCGCACCCAGGTATCGCACCGCCTGGGGCAGGTCGTCGGCGCGGAAGATCACCCAGCCGATGGCCACCGCCAGCACCGCGTAGAGATGGCGCAGCGGCCTCGGCGCACGGTCCAGCAGCCGGCCGAGCCCGACCCGCTCCAGCATCAGGAACGCGCCGTGGTAGAGGCCCCAGATCACGAATTTCCAGGCCGCGCCGTGCCACAGGCCGGTCAGGAGGAAGACGATCAGCAGGTTGAGCACGGTGCGGGCGCGGCCGCGCCGGTTGCCGCCCAGCGGGATGTAGACGTAGTCGCGGAACCAGGACGACAGGCTCATGTGCCAGCGCCGCCAGAACTCGGTGATCGACTGGGCCCAATAGGGGTAGTCGAAGTTGTTCGGGAAGGTGAAGCCGAGCAGGAAGGCCAGGCCGATGGCCATGTTCGAATAGCCGCAGAAGTCGAAATAGATCTGCAGCGTGTAGGCCCAGGCGCCGAGCCACGCCGTGGCGGCGTCCAGATGCGCCGGGCTGAGGCCGAAGGCGTGATCGGCGAGCGGCGCCAGCGTGTTGGCGATCAGCGCCTTCTGGCAGAGACCCACGATGAAGTACTGCACGCCCAGGCCGATATGGCCCGTCCGCCGGCGGTCGGCGTGCATCTCGTCGCGGATGTCGGCGTAGCGGACGATAGGCCCGGCGATCAGGTGCGGGAACATCAGGATGTAGGCGGCGAAGCGGATTAGGCCGCGCTCCGCCCTCACCGCGCCGCGGTGCACGTCGACGGCGTAGCTGACCAGCTGGAAGGTGAAGAAGGAGATGCCCAGCGGCAGGTGTCGCGGCGCCTCCGGCAGGGGCGTGTGCGGCAGCAGCTGGTTCAGGTTGTGCGCCAGGAAGGCCGAATATTTAAAGAAGCCCAGGACCGCGAAGTCCGTGACCGCAAGGGCCGCGAGGATGGCCAGCCGGCCTCGCTGCTCGGCGGTGGCGTCCAACCACCGCACGCCGGCGTAGTTGAGGCCGATGAGCCCCAGCAGCAGGACGAGGTAGCCGCCCTCGCCCCAGGCGTAGAAGGCCGCGCTGCCCGCCAGCAGCACGCCGGCCCGCCAGCCCGACAGGTAGTAGCCGAGCAGGAACAGCGGCAGGAAGTCGAAGATGAAGATGACCGAGCTGAAGACCACGCGGCTCTAGGGTCCCAGCCCGTCCTGGGTGATCAGGACTTGGCGGCAGGCGGCGGCGCGGTCTTGGCGGCGGGCGCGGCGGCTTTGGGCGCGGTGGTCGGATCGGGGTTCTCGCCGATGGCGATCTGGCGGATCACGAAGATGCCGCCCGGCTTGTCCTCGAGATCCAGCCGGATCTGGTCGATGCTCGACTGCATCCAGTCCGGCGCGCCGTTCGCCTGATGGGCCATGTCGTAGACCAGGGTCGTGGTCTCGCCCACCTTAGGGTTAGCGCCGGAAAGCGGCTTTCCGAAGTAGGCGGTCGCCTCATGATGGGCTGGGGTCGAGTAGTAGAGCGCCCCGTCCCAGACGGCCCCCTGCGCGACGCGGGTCAGCCGTACTAGCACCAGATTGTACTGGCCGCCCGGGATGCTGAGCCCCTTGGGTGAGCGCAGGGTCGGGTCGGCGATCGTCACCGCCGCGCCCTGTCCCGGCGCCGGCAGGATGGTGCTGCCCACCGTGGTGAAGCCATCCGTGGACCCGTCGAAGGTCCAGAGCTTGGTGGTCTTCACCGGCTTGCCATTTAGCTCAAAGCCGCCGGAGGTCGCGTTCCAGCGGGCGGGGCCCGCCCGTTCCACACCAATGGGCGTCGGGGCGGCCGCGACGTTGTTGGCCCCCGGCCGATGGCAGGACGCCAGCAGCGTGGCTGTGAGGACGAGCGCAAGCCCAAGTCCGGTCCGACGTCCGGTCCAAGCTGGGCGCATCACCTGTCGGTCTCCATGGCCACGGCCGCCCTGGCGGCCGGAATCGCCCAAAGATGTAGCACGCCGCCGGCTCCCGACCACGCCGTGCGGCGAAAATCGGCGTGAACGGCGCGGTGCGGACAACAACCGGCGGTCTCGGCCTTAGGTATAGGAATTGGGAAGAGTGCGATGGTACCGCCTCCCCGGCTTGAACGGGGGACCTCTAGATCCACAATCTAGCGCTCTAACCAACTGAGCTAAGGCGGCGCATCGCGAGGGGCGGTTCTAGTCGGGCGCCGTCCCGCGATCAAGTCACAGCCTCAGTCGGCGAGCAGCGGACGGCGATAGCGCCGGCTGCCGGCCAGTTCCCCGCCGCCGCGCAGGCGCACCACGAAGTCGCCGGTGGACTTGGATTCCACCGCCGCGACGGCCTCACGCCGCACCAGGCGCGAGCGATGGATGCGCACGAAGCCAGCGCCGCGCAACCTGCGCTCCATGTCGCTCAGCGATGCGCGGTGCAGCAGGCCCGAACCGCTGCGGTGCAGCTCCACATAGTTGCCGGCCGCCTCGACCCAGACGACCTCGGCCAGGGGCACGAAATGGCGCCGCGCCCCGTCACGCACCTCCAGCACGTCCGCCGTCCCGCTCGCCGGCGAGGCGGCCGGTCGTTTCATCACCTCCCGCACAAGCACATAGGCGCCGGCGATCGCCACATAGACGAAGACGTCCTTGCGCGCCTCGTAGGGCCAGTCGCCCAGCGGCGAGAGTGGATCGTAGTGGTCGCCGGCCAAACGATAAGCCGCCCAGCGCAAAACGCCGGCGCCGAGCACGTGGATCAGGGAGACGCCCGTTGCGGCCAGGATATGGATGAGCGCCTTGCGCACCCAGGGGCCCCGCGTCGGCCAGGCGCGCCGGGTGATGGCCTGGATCGCGGGGACCATGACCAGGAAGATCAGGCCGCTGCTGGTTTCCGAGACCATCGGCCGCCAGAAGGCGATCCGGCCGCCGCCCCGGTGGTGCTCATAGATGATGTTCAGGACGTTGCAGTAGAGAAAGACCGCCATGAAGGCGGCGGTGATGACGAAGAACTGGGCATCCAGGCGGCGATTGGGCGGAACAACGTCGGAGGTCGCGGGCTCCAGATCACCCTCCTCGCCTGACTTCGTCACCTGGGATTCCATGGCCGGAGAATGGTTCGCCCGCCGCTTCCTGTGAAGGCGCAAGAAAAGGCCCCGGAAGCTTTCGCCGCCGGGGCCTCGTCTTTCGTCGCAGAGAGTCCAGATCAGCCTTTCGGCACCACGAAGCTGATCGGGATGTTGATCTGCCCACCGTCCACCGGCGCCCCGTCCTTGGTCTGGGGACGCATCTTGAACAGCTTGCTGATCTTGACCGCGGCGCTGCCGAAGTCCTGATCCGCGGGCTCTTCCGACTGCACCTGGCAGTTATCCAGGGTGCCGCGGGCGTTGACCGTGCAGTGGAGCAGGACCTTGCCCCCCACGTTCATCCGCAGCGCGCGGTCGGGATAGTACTTCGCGAAGTCCTCTCCGGAGGGCTTGTGCACCCAGTCCGGTTGCGTGATCACCGACGGACGCGGCGGCTCAGGCGGCGGCGGGGCCGGCGGCTTCGGCTCCTCGATCCGCTTCTCCACCGGGGGAACCGGCAGTGGCGGGATCGTGGGGACGTCGGGCACGGCGACCGGCGGCCTGGGCTGCAGCTTGGGCGGCGGCGGCGGAGGCGTGTTCGGCGGAGGCGGAGGCGGAGGCGGAGGCGGCGGCGGAGGCGGCACGGGCTTGATCATGGCCACGTCCGTCACATCGTCCGAGTACTCCTTGAAGTTCGGCTCGAACTTGCTCTTCCAGAGATAGAGGGCAAGCAGGGCGTGAACCAGGATCGCCACCAAAACCGCGATCCACAGACCCTTGCGGGTTTTCGGACGCGGATCGTCAAACGGATTGTGGCTACCCCGCAGCGGGGCGGTGTCGATGCCTTGCGGTGAAGTGTCAGCCATTCGTCACCGCCTCACTTGTTATTGTCTTCGCCGACCAGGGCCACGCTGTAGAAGCCGTTGTCCTGCAGCATGTTCATGACGCCCATGAAGTCGCCGTACGTCACATCCTTGTCGCCTCGGATGAAGATCCGCTCGTGGGTCGTGTCTCGGTGCGTACCCAGTTGCTTACGCAGATCGTCACCCAGGGTGGCGAGGTCAGTCGGGAAGTCTTGAACGAAGATCCGGCCGTTGGACTGGATCGAGATATAGATCGGCTTGGGGGGGTTGGTCCCCGGTTTGGCAACCGCCGGAGGAAGCTCCACCTTCACCGTGACGGCCGCCAGAGGGGCCGCCACCATGAAGATGATCAGCAGGACCAGCATGACGTCCACGAAAGGCGTGACGTTGATGCTGCTGTTCGCTTCTTCTTCGTACTTGCCGCCCCCAGAGCCTGAAAGCTTGGCTCCCATCTGGCTTAGGCTCCTTTGTCGAGCTGCCGGGAGATCGCGTTCATCAGCTCAGCCACAAAGCCTTCCGTACGGGCGCCGTAGGCGGAGATCCGCGTCTGGAAGTAGTTGTAGAAGATAACCGACGGAATGGCGGCGAACAGGCCCAGACCCGTGGCCAGCAGAGCCTCGGCGATGCCGGGCGCCACAACCGCAAGGTTGGTGGTGTTGGTGTTCGCGATCCCGATGAACGAGTCCATGATCCCGTACACGGTGCCGAACAGGCCGATGAACGGACCGTTGGAACCGACCGAGGCCAAGAACTGCATGCCGCTGGAGAGGCGGCGGGTCAGCGAGGCCTGGACGGCCGACACCGCGTGTTCGGCGCGGTTGAGGGTCGTTTCGCGGTGTTCGCCGGCGACGTGCAGACCAGCCTGACGGCTGAGTTCCACCTCTTGGGCGGCCGCGGCGGCCATGTCGGCCAGCGGGTTGCCGTCGAACTCTTCAGAGACCGCGATGCGGCCCATGTCGTTGATCGACTTCGCGCCGCGGAAAGCTTCGAGGAAGTTGTCCGAGGTGCGGTTGAGGGAGCGGAATTCCACCAGCTTCATGATCAGCATGGCCCAGGAGAACACCGAGGCCAGGAAGAGACCGGTCATCACGACCTTCACGACGGGCTTGGCGTCCATGAACATGGTGCCGATGCCCATCTTACCCGCGTGCTTCATTTGCGGGGGCAGGCTGGCGTCCGCCGAAGAGGCGTCGCCAGCCGGAGCGGCGGCGGGCGCGGCGGCCGCGTCCGCAGGAGCTGCGGCGGCGGGCGCCGCAGCAGCGGGGGCGGCGTTCTGGGCGAACGCCGGAGCGCTCGCCAACAGCGCAACAGCGCCGATGAGAGCGATGAAAGGGGTCTTCAGTTTGTTGTCGAACATCTGTCGCCAGTTCCTGGTTGGTCTAGCACGATTGGCCGGAGGGTCGTCGCGCGAGAGCGTCTCCACCCTAGTTGAAACAATCCCGACACCGTGGACCGATTTCTCGGTCCGTGACGTCGGGCCGCTGTCGCTGCGCCGCGACCCGCAACGCGTGCTCCCAACACGAATGAAGGGGCAACGTTTCGAAGGCGCGAGGCGATCTCTTCTGCCCCGGGGGGCGTCTGAGGTCTTACCGCTATCTTAGACTTGCGGCTCGGGTCCTTTGGCAACCCCTTAATGAGGCGTCAAGGGGGCACACGATAACGGGGTCTTGCGAAAGTTCGATGGCGCCCTAGGACGTACTGCGGTGCACAAATCTTCATCGAAGAGGCGGCCGCCGCTTTTCTACCCTTACGGGAAATTAATGTTGCACTGCGGCATGTATTTCACGCCTGTAATCTGCACAGATTGCAAGCGAATTGGGCGGGAAGGCGGCTGAGGAACAGTCGCCAGCGGTTTCATCCGCCGGGCGACGGACCGCCCGCCTCTGCCGCCGGTGAGGCCGGAGACGCCAGCTGAACCCTGTTCAGGAAGGATGGTGCCTGGGGGCGGATTCGAACCACCGACACGCGGATTTTCAATCGCCAGCTTCCACTTGCGAAATCAAGGCTTGCTCGCCGGATCAATGGAAAACCGCGCCCGACATCACCGACGGGTCACTTCTGATTGGAAAACGCACCTCCACCGCAGTAGCGACGGGTGAATTGGGCATCTCGGATCGGCACGAGCATCGCTGGCTCTGGTTCACCCCGGAAACGGCTGATTGCGTTCGGCTGGATCCCCATGCCTATCCGTCAACGACCTTTGGCCGACACACTATTCCCTTACCCGAATGGGTTTGCCGAGCACCGAACGGCGGCCTTCACGTTCGCGGAGGGCTTGGACGGATCGACATCGACGTCTCCCAACCTAGCCGACTGCTGCAAGACTTGGGATGAGATCCATGGCTGAGTTCAAACTGGTTGATGAGACGGCCTTCAAGGCTGCGGGCGTCCGTGGCCGGTTCGCTCACGCGACGCCTCGCGCAGTAAAAGCCCGATTTGATCGCCGCTCAGAGCGGGTCGTGGTGGGGCTGGATACGGGAATCGAATTCGCTTTCGACCCTCGGCTTGCCCCAGGGCTGGCGGAAGCGGCCGCCGAGGACCTTGTTGGTGTCACGGTCGAGGGTGTCGGCAGCACCCTGCACTTCCCGCGAATGGATGCGGATTTCACAGTGTCGCGTCTGCTCGAAGGCTTTCTCGGCCCTATGGATTGGACCCGGCGTGAAGCCCGCGCCCTCGCCTCCCGCGAGAACGGAAAGCGCGGCGGTCGCCCAAAGCGAAGCGCGGGCTAGCGTCGGAGGTGACGATCCTCCAGTCCGACGACTAGGCCGGTCGAATGTCTGCGATGCGCCAGATGCGGAAGTTGGGTTCGCGCCGGAGTTCGGACCTTCGGCGGCAGATTGCGCGTCATGCGAAGTCGGCGAGAAGTAGCAGGGGAGCGGACGAACGAGCCTGCGGTTCGAGGCGGGCATGAATGCCCGGGAACCCGCCATTTCAGAAGCGACCGAAGAAAATCCTCCATACAGGCGCGTAACATCACTAGCGCTGCCCGTTGAGACATCAGTCTCCTGCACCGACCGCCGCCCTTGGCGAGGCGGACCATCCGCTTGTCTCGTAAAGCGCATCCGCTGATCCACAGCGGAACCGATTCTTTCGCAATTTCCAGATGTTGGCGATTCTGCGAGCGTCCCCCCTGCCCCTTACCGAACGCCGACTCTAGGTAGATTTACGCCCCGGCCGTTTTCCATTCCGGAAATCGGAACATCTCATTGAAATTTCGAGACATTTATTCGATTCACTAGACTCAAAGGCTAGCACAAAAGCCCCCCTCGCGGCCCCCAAAATTCTCGTAACTATTTGATTTTCTGCGGGGAATGGTGCCTGGGGGCGGATTCGAACCACCGACACGCGGATTTTCAATCCGCTGCTCTACCAACTGAGCTACCCAGGCGAAGCCGCTATCGCGGGGAGCCGCGTCTATAGAAGAGGCGCCTGCGGAAGTCCAGCGAGGGCCTTATCAGTCCTCATCGGACGGTTCGGCCGGCTCGTCGGGCTCTTCTGCGGCCGGCGCCACATAGCCGCCGCTAAGCCATCGATGCAGGTCCAGGTCGCCGCAGCGCGGCGAACAGAACGGCCGGTGTTGCGGCGCAGCAGGCCGCCCGCAGACCGGGCATTTCGCCGCACTCACCGCGTTGTCCTCACGTCCCAGCGCTCCCGCGGTCGTCCGGCTTCGGCGGCGATGGTGAAACGGGCGCCGATCCGTTCGGCGAGCAGGGCGCCCAGCGGTGTGGCGGCCTCGGCCACAGACGGGGCGCAGGTTGCGGTCAAGCGCGCGCCGGGCTGTGCGGCGGCCTCCGCCTCCAGCCGGCGGATGAGGCGCTGGGCGAGCGTGCGGTCGGACAAGGCGCCGTCCTCCAGCAGGAGCCGCTCGGCGAGCGGCTGGACGCGTCTGGGCAGCGACAGCTCCATGGTCCCGAAGCGGCCGACCGGCCCGATCGCCACACCAGGATTGTCCGGCGCGAAGGCGGCGCGGGCGGCGGCCATCAGGGCGTTCCCGTCATGGCCACGCCCGACGAGATCGAAGACGACGATGCCGCCCAGCCCCTTGAGCCGTAGCAAGCGCGCCGCGGTGGCCAGGGCCGCGAGGTTGGCTTGGCGGGTCACGCGCTTGGCGTCGCCGCCCTTGCGGTCCGAAAGGTCGACGTCCACCGCCGTCAGGGCGCGCGTGGGTTCGATGGCGATCAGGCCGCCGCCCGGAAGGGGATGCAGGATCTCCAGGGCTTCGGCCTCAGCCTCGTCGGCGACCTGGCGCGCCGGCCCGCCCTGCGTCAGCGCCGCGCCATGCGAGAGCGCCGCGAGGTCGGCGAGCAGGTCAGGCGCGGACAACAGACGCGGTTCGCCCTCGGCCGGCCCCAGAACTCGGGCCACCGCCAGCTTTCCCCGCCGCGGCTCACCCCGGATCTCGATCTCAAGCGCCTGGCCGCGGACCGGGCGAGCGTCGGGCTTGAAGGGCAGGATCGCCTCCGCTCCGCCGCCCAGCTCCAGGAAGGCCGTAGAGAGCGCCGGCTCCAGGCTGGCGACCCGCGCCACCAAGCGCGCGCCCAGCAGAAGCCGCGGCTCGTCGTCATGGCGGCGGATCAGCAGCCGCTCGGGCCGCCCGTCGAGGGTCACGACGCCGCGCGTCTCCCCAATCCCGCGGTCCAGCCAGGCGCGCCGTTCGTTCATGGCCGACGATATCCCAGGCCGGTCAGCAGACTCGCCGCTTCATAAAGCGGCAGGCCGACGACGCCGGAATAGGAGCCCTGCAAGGCCGTTACGAAGGCGCCGGCGCGGCCCTGGATCGCATAGCCTCCCGCCTTGCCCTCGCCCTCCCCGGCCGCGAGATAGGCGGCGATGTCGGCATCGGTGAGCCGTTTGAAATGGACGCGGCTCTCGACTAACCGTCTCGCCCGCCGCCCGCCCGGCGCGATCGCGCAGAGGCCGGTCAGCACCCGGTGCGCGCGGCCGGACAGCAGCCGCAGGCAAGCTTCCACCTCGCAGGCCGCCTCGGCTTTGGGCAACACGCGACGGCCTAAGGCCACCACCGTGTCGGCGGCGAGCACATGGACGTCGGCGTGGCGCGCGTGGACGCTCGCAGCCTTATCGGCGGCTAGACGCCCGGCGAGCTGGCGTGGCGTCTCATCTTTCAAGGGAGATTCGTCGACCTCGGCGGCGTCGACCAGATCCGGCTCAAGGCCGATCTGGCGCAGGAGGTCGAGCCGCCTCGGGCTTGCGGAGGCCAGCACCAGGCGCTGCGGCGATTGCGGCACTTAGCCGGACGCGTCTAGCGGACGCGGAACGTGATGCGGCCCTTGGTGAGGTCGTAGGGCGTCATCTCCACAAGCACCTTATCGCCGGCCGACACCCGGATGCGGTTCTTGCGCATCTTACCGGCCGTGTGGGCGATGATCTCGTGGTCGTTCTCAAGCTTCACGCGGAACGTCGCGTTGGGCAGGACTTCGCTCACCGTGCCCGGGAATTCCAATAATTCTTCTTTCGCCATGCAGGCTCCAAACCGAGGATAAAATGACGGCCCGCGCCTTAAACCAGGTCGCGAGCCGTATCTAGCGGCTGGAACTATAGCGCACGGTTCGGGGAGAGGTCGATGGGCGAGGCGTTCAGGCCGCGCCAAAGCGTGTGGCGATGCGCCGGGCCAGGGTGTCGCGAACCTCGCGATAGGCCTCCAGGCGCGCCTCGCGCGATCCGTCCGCCAACGTTGGATCGTGGGTTGGCCAGTACTCGATCTCCGCTGCCCGCCCGCGCGCCAACTCGACCGCGCGGTGTTGGGCCTCCGGCGTCAGCGAGATCACGAGGTCGAACGAGGAGTCCTCCAGCTCGGTGAAGGTCTTGGGGCGATGGCGCCCGACATCGCAGCCGATTTCGGCCAGCACCGCCTGGGCAAAAGGATCGACGCCCGCCTCCACGTCCTCGTCTCGGACATCGTCGTGGACCAGGGCCGGCCGCCTGAGGCCGCAGCTGTCCACATAGATCCGGGTGCCGACTAGGCGCTTCAGCAGCGCCTCGGCCATGGGCGAACGCACCTGGTTGAGGTTGCAGGCGAACAGCACGGCCCCGATCAGCGGCGGCGGGGCGTCTGCCGACATCGGCCCCTAGCCTCGCCAGTGCAGAGCGCAGATCAGCGTGAACAGCCGCCGCGCCGTGTCGAGATCGGTGTCGACCTTGCCCGAAAGCCGCGTCTGCAACAGCTGCGAGGCTTCGTTGTGCAGGCCGCGCCGGCCCATATCCAGGGCCTCGATCTGCGCCGGCGTGGAGTTGCGGATCGCCTGATAGTAGCTCTCGCAGATCAGGAAGTAGTCCTTGATCAGCCCGCGGAATGGCGAGAGCGACAGGATGTGCCGCCGCTCGTAGTCCGGCCCGCGCACATCGAGCACGAGGCGATTTTCCACCAGCCCCATCCTGAGATCGTAGGGGCCGCCTTCGGCGCCCTCTGGATGGAATCGATTCTCCTCCAGCAGGTCGAAGATCGCGATCTGCCGTTCCTGCTCCTGGTCGCGCGACACCGCCGCGAGCGACTCCTCGTCGAGCTCGACGCTCTGCAAGCGGTGGATCTGGCGGTCGTCGTCGGCCATGGCGTCCCGGGGGCGTGCCCCAGCTTTATGGCATTCCGCCCCCCGCCGTCATCCCGCACCTGCGAACAGGCGCGCTCAGACCGCCTGGCGCGCTTCCCGGAAGGAGACCAGCCGCCCAGTCGCCTCGTCCCAAAGGGTCAGGCGCGCGCAACGGAAGCTCTCCCAGAAACCCAGCCGTCCCATGGCGTCGAGTTCGGGGTGGTCCCGCAGCACCTTGTCCAGCTTGTAGAAGGGGATGCGGCTCGACAGATGATGCACGTGGTGGATGCCGATGTTGCCGGTGAACCAGCGCAACGGTTGCGGCAGGTCATAGTGCGAACTGCCGGCCAAGGCCGCCTCGTCACGGTTCCATTGGCCGGTCCGCGCCCAGGCCGCGCCCTCATACTGGTGCTGCACATAGAAGAGCCAGACGCCCATGGTCGCCGCCAACACCATCGTCACGACATTGACGATCAGCACGGGCGCCACACCGAAGATCCAGACCAGGGCGCTTACGCCCACCAGCGCGGCCAGGCTGTTGCCGATCACGCTGGCCCAAGGCCGCCAGCCCTGACGCATCATGCCGATCGGCAGCCGCTGGCTGATGAGGAACACATAGATCGGGCCCAGGCCGAACATCACCAGCGGATGGCGATAGAGCCGATAGCCAAACCGGCGCAGGGGCGGGAGCGCGCGATACTCCGCGACGGTCAGGGTCTCGATCTCACCCAGGCCGCTGCGGCGGTCCAGGTTGCCTGAGGTCGCGTGATGCAGGGCGTGGGTCTGGCGCCAGTAGTGATAGGGCGTCAGGGTGAAGACGCCGGCGATCCGGCCGACCCACTCGTTGGCCTGCCGCTGGCGGAAGAATGCGCCATGGCCGCAGTCGTGCTGGATCATGAAGAGGCGAATCAGGAAGCCGGACGCCGGAATCGTCAGCAACAACGCCGCCCACCAGAGCCCATGCGCATGCAGCGCCCAGGCGACAACCCAAATCGCCAGCAATGGGGCGACGGTGACCACGATCTCGAAGATGCTGCGGCCGGTCACCGGCTCGCGATAGGGCGCGAGGATCTTGAACCAGGCGCTCGCCGCGGTTTTGGGGGCGTCCGGCTCGGCGCTCATCCCTGCCCCATCCGAATCGCCGCCGAACGGGCGTGCGCCGGCAGCCCCTCCGCTTCCGCCAAGGCCACCGTCGCCGGCGCCAGGCGCGCAAACGCCGCTTCGTCGCATCTTACGATCGAGGTCCTTTTGAGGAAGTCATAGAGCGAGAGCCCTGACGAGAACCGCGCCGCCCGACTGGTGGGCAACACGTGGTTGGAGCCCGCTACATAGTCCCCAATAGCTTCCGGCGCATGACGGCCCAGGAAGATCGCGCCAGCATGCCGCACCCGGTCGGCCAGCCGCTCGGGGTCGTCCACCGCGAATTCAACGTGTTCCGGCGCGATCCGATCCACCAGGCGCGGCGCGTCGTGCAACGGCGCGATGATCACCGCGCCATGGTCGCGCCAGGAGGCGGCGGCGTCCTTTCCGGTCGAAAGCGTGGTCAGCTGATCGGCGACGGCGGCCTCGACCCGGCTGGCGAACACCTCGTCGTCGGTGATCAGGATGGATTGGGCCGCCGGGTCGTGCTCGGCTTGGGACAGGAGGTCGGCGGCGATCCAGTCGGGGCGATTCGCGCCGTCCGCGACGACCACGATCTCCGAGGGCCCCGCGAGCGCATCGATGCCGACCGCGCCATAGACCCGCCGCTTGGCGGCGGTCACGAAGGCGTTGCCGGGCCCCACGATCTTGTCCACAGGCCGGATCGGCCCCGCGCCATAGGCCAGGGCCGCCACGGCCTGAGCCCCTCCAACCCGCCAAATCTCTTGCACGCCCGCCGCCTTCGCCGCGGCCAGCACCGCCGGCTGCAACCGGCCCGGCGGGGTGACCATGGCGATGCGTTCGACGCCGGCCACCGCGGCGGGCACCGCGTTCATCAGCACGGTCGAAGGATAGGCGGCCCGCCCGCCCGGCACATAGATTCCGACGGCCTCCAGCGGCGTCCAGCGCCAGCCCAACTCCACGCCGGCCTCGTCGGTGAAGCGCAGATCCGCCGGCCGCTGGCGGGCGTGATAGCTGCGGATGCGTTCGGCGGCGAAGGCTATGGCCTCGCGGACCGGTTCGGGGCACGCCCGGGCGCCCGCCTCGATCTCCGCCTCGCTGACCCGCAGCGAGTTTTCGTCCAGGTCCAGGCCGTCAAAATCCCTCGCGAAGCGCAGCAAGGCGGCGAGCCCGTCCGCCCGCACCGCGGCGATCACATCGCGGACGACGGCGTCGACATCTTCCGGCGTTTCGCGGCGTTCATCGACGAAGGCGGAAAATGCGGTCTCGAAATCGGGATCGGTAAGGCGGAAGCGGCGCATGCGCGGCTTCTTTAGCCGCGCGGGCCCGCGAGCGCCATGGCCCCGCGCGGCTAGTCCTGATGCGCTGGCGTGCGCGGCGTGGGCCAGCGCTGGGACACATCCGCCAGCACGGCGTCTACGCATTCCACCACAGCCCGCAGGTCGCCGCCGCCCGCGCAGCTGATGGTGATCGTGCCGCCCGGCGCCTCACCCGGTTCGAACGTCACCGCCAGGACGTCCAGCACCGCGTCTCGCGCGCCTTTGCGGATCTTGCGGGTCTGCACCTGCAGGACGCCGCCGAACTGCACGCCCGAACGCACCCGCTCATGGCCGCCCGCCTCCCAGCAGAAGCGGTTGAAGGCCACCGTCAGCAGCCGCGCCTTTGGCTCGTAGGAGATGTCGCCCACCTTGGCGACGGCGTCCTGCATGGCCGCTGAGATGATCGCTAGATCGTCGGCGTCCTGGGCCAGCAGACGGAGCGGCGCGGTCTTGGCCATCGGCTCAATCCTCGCCGCCCTCGCCGTCGCCCTTGATGCGGCGGATATTGGCGCCGCAGGCGCCGAGCTTTTCCTCGAGGCGTTCGAAGCCCCGATCCAGATGATAGACGCGGTTGACCATGGTCTCGCCATGGGCCGCGAGGCCCGCGATCACCAGGCTCACTGAGGCCCGCAGATCCGTGGCCATCACCTGGGCGCCTTCCAGCGAGGCCACGCCACGCACCCGGGCCTCGCCGCCCTGCACGCTGATATCGGCGCCCAGCCGCGACAGTTCCGGCGCGTGCATGAAGCGGTTCTCGAAGATGTTCTCCTTGATGACGCTTTCGCCGTCGGCCAGCGTCATCAGCGCCATGAACTGGGCCTGGAGGTCGGTGGCGAAGCCGGGATAGACGCCCGTCTCTACTTCGACGGCCTTCAACAGCGCGCCGTTGCGCCGGACCGTCAGGCCATCGTTGTGCGGCGTCACCTCCACGCCGGCCTCGACCATCTTGTCGATTAGCGCCTGGATGAAGTCGCTGCGGGTGCGGGTCAGCCGCACTTCCCCGCCGGCCATGGCCGCGGCCACCGCATAGGTGCCGGTCTCGATCCGATCGGGCATCACCGCGTAGGTCGCCCCATGCAGCCGGCCGACGCCCTGGATTCGGATGGCGGAGGTCCCTGCCCCGCTCACCTTGGCGCCCATTGCGTTCAGGCAATTGGCCAGGTCGATCATCTCCGGCTCACAGGCCGCGTTGGTGATCGTCGTCTCGCCGTCCGCCAGCACCGCCGCCAGCATGGCGTGCTCCGTGGCGCCGACCGAGACGAAGGGGAAGTCGATGTGCGCGCCGCTCAGGCCACGCGGGGCCTGGGCGTAAACATAGCCTTCATGCAGATCGATCCGCGCGCCAAGCGTCTCCAACACCTTCAGATGCAGGTCGACCGGCCGCGCGCCGATGGTGCAGCCGCCGGGCAGCGAGACCTTCGCCTGCCCCGTGCGGGCCACCAATGGCCCCAGCACGTTGAACGAGGCCCGCATCTGCCGGACTAGGTCGTAGGGGGCGATGGCGCTGACGATCTCGCGCGTACGCAACAGGGTCTCGGGGCCATCCTCCCCCTCGGATTCCACGACCTCTGTCCCCAGGCGCTGCAGCAACTTGCCCAGGAAGCGGGTGTCCGCCAGCCTCGGCATGTTGGTTAGCCTCAGGGTGTCTTCTGTCAAAAGGCTCGCAGCCATCAGCTTGATGGCGGAGTTCTTGGCGCCGCTGATCGGGATTTCCCCCTGCAGCCGCGCGCCGCCGGTAATGGCGATGCGGTCCAATCCCAATCCTTCGAAACGGCCGCGCTTTCGGGAGTCGCGGGGGCAGCCTTCAAGATTGTTATCTAGCGTGCGGCTTCCCCGCCGCAAAGGCCCTCACGTCTCTTCAGGCTGTTCCGAATCGTCCTTGCCCGGCGCTTGTGGCTTCGCGCCCGTCTTGCGCCGCCGCAGGTTGGCGCGCAACGCTTGGGCGAGCTTGGCCTCGCGATCGCTGACGGGGTCCTTCGGCGGGCTCGGTGGTGACGTCATATCGAAGGGGTGCGGCGCTCGGTCTCCCCGGTCAAGCCTGCCCCGCGCGGATTGGGGCTTCACGCGCCCGTCGGCTTTGGCTATAGCCCCCGCCTCGCCTTTCGCCGCCGTAGCTCAGTGGTAGAGCGCATCCTTGGTAAGGCTGAGGTCCCGGGTTCGAGTCCCGGCGGCGGCACCATATTTTCAATGAGTTAGCGAAATTAATCCCCCTCGGGGGACCCGATTTAGGCGCGACGGAAGCAGGGCGGAAGCAAGATTCGGGGTGAATTCGCGCGCGAAATCGTGAATTCGCGCGACCTGCCTGAGGGTGATCGGCAGGATTCTGTAGGTGGCCAAGCCTTTCGAGGGAGCGCCCTGTCAAATTTGAGCAAGCCTGCGGGCGATAAAAGCGGAGCTAGCCGTAAAAGGCATCGCTGCTAGGCCTTTGCCATCTCCGCCAGAACCGGCTGATGCGCCACGCGCCGCCGTAGCGCCCGGTTGGCGGCGAAGACCGCCAGGGCCCAGACCGCGCCCAGGCACCAGCCGGCCAGGACGTCGGAGGGCCAGTGGACGCCGAGATAGACCCGGCTCGACCCGATCAGCACTACCAGGGCGCCGGCCGCGGCCATGATGTAGGCCCGGCCCGAGGCGCGGCGGTGGCTCTCCGCCAGCATGGCCGCCAGCGTCAGGTAAACCGCCGCGGAGATCATCGCATGCCCACTGGGGAAGCTCGCGTTGCTCACCTTCGCTAGGTGCGGCACCAGCTCCGGCCGCGGCCGCTTCAGCACCTCTTTCATCGCCGCGTTGAGGACCGAGGCGCCGAGGACCGAGGCCGCCAGCCAGGCCGCCTCGGCGCGGCGCCGCGCCAGGACCAGATAGCCCACGGTCGCCCCGCCCAGCAGCCATTGTAGGGTGAAGCCGCCCAGCGCCGACAGGTCGATCGCCGACTGGGTCATCCAAGCCGGCCCGATCGGCGTCCCGAGCTCGCCCGGCCGGCGCAGCGCCAGCAGGATCCGCTCGTCGAGCCGAAAGGCGTGGCCGTGCTCGATCTCGTCGGCCAACAGGCCCACGAAGCCGAGCGCGCTCAGGCCCGCCAGCAACAGGACCGGCCACAGCCAGCGCGCCGCCCGCGTGGTCAGCGGCGGCGCGTGGCGTTCTGCCTCGCTCTCCAGCCGTCCCAGGTCGCGGGCCGCCGCACCCAGTTGGCCCTTCGCTTTCGTCTTCGCCGTCCCGGCCAAGCCTCACCTCGCCCATGCGCCAAGCGGCGCCGTGGTCCGTGAACGCGCACAGGCGGCGAACGCTGCCTCAGGCCCGCGCCGCCTCGCCAGCTTGGGCGGCGTCGGCCGGCCCGTCCAGCTCGGCCAGCCGCAGGGCCGCATAGAGGCTGGCCGCCTCGATCGGCTTGGCCACGTGGCCGTCCATTCCCGCCGCCGCATAGTCGGCCACCTGGTGGCTCATGGCGTTTGCGGTCAGGGCCACGATGGACGTGTAGGTGCGCCCGGTCCTGGCCTCGGCCGCGCGGATCGCCCGCGTGGCGGTGGGGCCGTCCATCACCGGCATCTGCACGTCCATCAGGATCAGATCCCAGGGCTCCCGCGTCCAGGCCTCCACGGCCGCGCGGCCGTCGGACACCAGCACGGGCTGGACGCCCACCTGGGCCAGCAGAGTCTTGAGCACCAGTTGGTTGACCGCATTATCCTCCGCCGCCAGCACCCGCAGCGGCCGGACCGGCGCGTCTGTGGCTTCGGCCGCCGCCGCCCGCGCCACGGCGTCGCCGACCCGCGGCAACGGCAGCAGCACCGTGAAGGTCGACCCGTGGCCGGGCTCGCTCTCGGCGCCGATAGAGCCGCCCATCAGCTCGGCCAGCTCGCGGCAGATCGACAGTCCCAGGCCCGCGCCGCCATAGCGCCGGGTGGTCGAGGCGTCAGCCTGCTCGAACTTGGCGAACAGCCGCGACAGGGCCTCGGCCGAGATGCCGACGCCCTGATCGGCCACGCTCAACCGCACCGCGCCGCCCGCGTCGCGCGCCACGCGCACCGCGATGCGGCCGTTCTCCGTGAACTTCAGCGCATTGGAGATCAGGTTGTGCAGGATCTGGCGCACCCGTGTCGGGTCGCCGCGATAGATCCCGGCCGCGCCCTCGCCCATCTCCAGCACCACCGCCACGCCCTTGGCCTCGGCCAACGGGGCGAAGGTCTGGCGCGCGCCGGCGGCCAACTCGCCCAGGTCGAAGTCCATCGCCTCCAACTCCAGTTTGCCAGCCTCGACGCGGCTCAGGTCCAAGATGTCGTTCAGGATCGCCAGCAGGCCCTCGCCGGAGGTGCGGATCACCTCGACCTGTTCGCGCACCTGGCCGGGCAGTCGGCGCTCGGCGGCGATCGCCTGGGCCATGCCCAGCACGCCATTCAGCGGCGTGCGGATCTCGTGGCTCATGGTGGCCAGGAAGGCGCTCTTGGCCCGGCTCGCGGTCTCGGCCTCGTCACGGGCGGCGACGAGGCCGGCGTTGGCGCGCTTCAGCTGGCGCGCCTCGTGGAAGTTGACCGCGATGCTGATCACCGCGTGGCCGACCACCGCCAGCATGGTGACCTCGACCAGCGCCTGGTCGACGCCGTGGTAGTGCGGGATCAGCAGAGGCGCCAAGGCCGGCGCGGCCAGCGCCGGCAAGGCTGGGATCAGCGCCCCCATCGAGCGGCCATGGTGGGTGTCGAGATAGAGCAGGTGGCCGGCGAAGAAGGCCGCGCCCACCAGCTGGCTGGCCGCATGCGGCTGGTCCCACAGGATCGCGCCCGCCGCGCTCCAGGCCAGGGTCGCCGCCGCGTAGATCAGCATACAGAGGATAGCTTCGAGCCGGCTGAGCTTCAGGCCCCGGGCCATGGGACGGGTAATCTCGCGCAGCGGCCACTCCAGCAGGAGGACCACCATCACCCAGACGCCGGCCACTCGCCAGCCCGCGCCCAGGCCCATCACCGCCCAGATAACGCCGGCCATGAGCAGTCGAACGATGGAGAAGTGGAAGCTCCTCGCACCGGCCGCCGCAAACCGCTCGTCGAACCAGTCGTCCAGCATTCGGGCCCCAAAATCGGCGGAAACCATGGCCCGCGCTCGGCCAAGACGAGGTTAATGCTGCGCCCGAAACCTTCCGACGTCTCGCCGACGCAATCCGGCTGAACGAAATGCGGCGCAATCTAACCGCGCCTTGACCGCGCCGCCGCGCCCGGCTCAAGCTTGGCAAAACAGCCCTCGCCACCCGCGGGCGGCGGGCCATCGGCAAGTACGCGGGACATGGGGAGAACAACGCATGGCGCTTCGTCAGGCCTTCGCCGCCGCCGCGGCAGTCATTGCGCTGGTCGCGGTCGCGGCTCCGGCTGCCGCCTCCGACACTGTCAAGGTGGCGCAAGGGGCCCTGCACGGCGCCACTGTCGGCGACGTCACCAGCTTCAAGAACATCCCCTTCGCCGCGCCGCCCGTGGGCGACCTGCGCTGGCGTCCGCCGCAGCCCGCCAAACCCTGGAGCGGTGTGCGCGAGGCGGTCGACTACGGCCCGATGTGCATGCAGATGCGCCAGGTCACCGGCCAGGTGAACCAGTCCGAGGACTGCCTGCAGCTCAACGTCTGGACGCCGGCCGGCTTCAAGCCCGGCGCCAAGCTGCCGGTGATGGTCTGGATCCACGGCGGCTCGTTCACCGGCGGCTCGGGAACCATGCCGCTCTACGACGGGACCCAGTTCGCCAAGCGCGGCGTGGTGCTGGTCACCGTCAACTACCGCCTGGGCCGCCTGGGCTTCTTCGCCCATCCGGCGCTCACCGCCGAACAGCCCGGCCAGCCCCTCGCCAACTACGGTATGATGGACAACCTGGCGGCCCTGAGGTGGGTGCAGGCCAATATCGCGGCTTTTGGCGGCGACCCCAAGAACGTCACCGCCTTCGGCGAAAGCGCCGGCGGCATCCTGATCAACGACCTGATGGCCTCGCCCAAGGCGCAAGGCCTGTTCGCCAAGGCGATCTCCGAGAGCGGCTTCGGACGCATCCCCGGTCAGCCCATGGCCCAGGCCGAGACGGCGGGCGTGACCTACGCTCAGGGCCTCGGCGTCACCGCGACCGGGCCTGAGGCCATGAAGGCCCTGCGCGCGCTCAGCGCCGCCGACCTCTCCAAGCCGGCCGGCGCGGTCACGCCCATCCTCGATGGGGAGATCCTGCCGGAAGGCCCGGCCAAGGCCTTCGCCGCCGGCCGCGAGCTGAAGGTGCCTTACATCGCCGGCGGCAACAGCTGGGAGGCCAGCCTCTTCCCTGACCGCAAGCCGCTCGACACCGCCGGGCCGCTCAAGGACAAGCTGATCGCGGCCTACGGCGGCGGCGCCAATATGCAGAACGTCCAGTGGGACCTAGGCACCGAGGCCATGGTCATCGAGCCTGACCGCCTCCTCGCCCGCCTGCACGTCAAGAACGGCCAGAAGGCCTGGGTCTACTACGACAGCTACATCCCAGCCTCTCAACGCGGGACGCTGCACGGCCTGGGTCATGGCGCGGAGCTGGCCTACGTCTTTGGCACTCTGCCCGACCGCGACCGCGTCCAGGGCTCGCGCACCATTCCCGCCGCCACGCCGGCAGACCGCAAGATCAGCACAGCCATGACCGACTATTGGGCGGCCTTCGCCAAGACCGGCGATCCGGGCTCCGCCGGCGGCCCGGTCTGGCCGAGGTACGACGCCACGGACACCGTACTCGAGTTCGGCGCCGACGGCGTCGCCCCGCGGCCGGCCTTCCACAAGACCAGCCTCGATCTCGTCGAACAGGTCTCTCAGGCCGACGCCGGCCGCTGAGCGTCGCTAGCCGCGCCGCGCCACTAGCGAGGGGCGGCGCCGGCGTCTCTCAAAAAGCGCGAAGGGTCTCTAAAGCTCAAACCGCCATTGCGGTTCCCATCCAGTCGCGCTTGCGTCGCATTAAACAAATAATCGCCGCAATTCAGTTACGGACGAAACCGTGGTCAATAATCTTGAATAGTCGAGCTGGTGGAACTCGATTCTAGATAGCGAGTTTTCGCGACACTGCTGGGGATGCGGTGTTCGAATGAGAGCTGTGCTGTGTCGGATCGCATCCTTGGCCGTCGCCATGACGCCTCAAATTTCGCCCAATCCCGCCGAGAAGCCGGCCGTCTGACGGCCTGGATGTGCGGCGCGGCCGCGGTGGCGGCGCTCGCAAGTTACGCCGCCCCGGCCTCGGCCGCGACCGCCGCCAAGGCTTCGTCCGCAGCGGCCGCCGTCGCCCCCGCGGCGGTCCTCTCGGCCTCGTCCGCCGTCTGCCAAAGCGACCTCGAGATCAGCCTTCCCGCCTGGCTCTCCCATCGGCGCCGCCTCGAGGCCTCGCCCTATGCCGGACTGGCGATGACGGATGTCGCCACCCTGGCGGACTTCGCTGGCGGCCGCGGTTCGTCAGCGGCCAGATCACCGAACATCGGCCAATCGGCCAGCTTGACCTTTGCTCTGATCCTGAATGCGCCCTGCTCCAGCAAAGGCGCGTCACAATCCATCATCGACGCCGACGACGGGGCGGCCTGGCAGGTCCAGCCTCAGACGGCGACCAGCCTAACGGATGCGCACGACGACGCCGGATCCTTGCGGGTCGCCGCACCGGTCCAGGCTCAGCTGTCGCCAGCGGTCTTCACGCCCGCGGAGGCCCTGGCCTTTCCCGCCACTGCGGAAGCGCCGGTGAGCAGCCCGCTTCCGACCGACGTCTCCACAATCGGCGCGCGGCCCGCCACCGCGGCTTCGACCCTTGGCGGCGGTCAGCAAACGGCCAGCCTTGCGGCCACGGCTTTCGCGGCCGCCCCGGCGTCGGCCGGCTGGCCCGGCGCCGCCCTAGGCGCCAGCTCCAGCGGCCTCTCTGCGCCTCCGGCGGCGACGGGCGCGGCCGTTTCCGACGCGCCAAGTCCCGCCGAGCCGATCCTTGCGCCGCCGACGCCTCCGGCTGAAGCAGCGTCGGTGGCCGCTCCGCTTCCAGAGCCGTCGACCTGGGTCCTGATGCTGTTCGGCATCGGCGCGGCCGGCGCCATGCTGCGCCGTCAGGCGCGCCCCGCGCTCGCGCCGATCCGGGTGGACGCCAGACCGTCCGCGCGGCGTCGTTAATCCCGTTCGCCTGACCTGCCCGACGGCCGGCGCCTCGTGGTCGGCCGTCCTGCGCCCGGCAAGCCCCGCCGGCCGGTCGAAGACGAATAGCCCGACGGGGTCCGGATCGCGCGAGACGGGAATTCCGTTGCGGACGGCGCGCATGGAATGCCAAGCGTAGCCGGGTCGGGGTCTGTTCGGGGGGAATCAGATGCGTCGCTTCTTGGCGTCGGCCGCAGTCGCGGCGGCGTTCGGCTGGATCAGCTCACCGGCGGTCGCCGACGTCCTCTATCAAACCGTGCCCAATCTGTCGGCAGAGCCGGCCAGCAACGGCCTTTGCAGCAACTGCGACAGCCGGTTCCAAGCCTTCCAGGGCTTCACGCTCCCGACCGCTTCGGTGGTGACCTCGGTCTCGGTGGCGCTGAGCACCGTCTCAGATTTCCCAACCGGATTCTCGCTACAGATCTACGACACCGGCCCGATGGCCGCGACGGCGGGGTCGCTGATCTACGAGAAGTCGTTCAGCACGCCCGAGGTCGGTGTCTACCCCGGCGAGTTGCCCGGGACGCCGGACCCGACACCCTATCAGACGGCCATCTTCACCTTCGCCCTGCCCTCGCTGCTTCTGCAGGGCGGTCAGGACTACACAATCTCCTTCTACGGCAACGACTTTGTCCTGCCGATCTTCCGAAGCGACTCCGGGCCGGTCTATCAGGATGACGGCCCCTTATTCCCACCGAGCGTCCGCCACGAGGTGGTTCTCACTCTCCCGAACAACACCCAGGTGACCGATGTGTCCCTCGGCTTCGAGCTCGATGGCGCCGCAGCGCCGCCGCCGGGGGTTCCCGAGCCGTCCGCCTGGAGCCTGATGCTATGTGGGCTGGGCGCCGTGGGCGGCCTGCTTCGCCGGCGGCGCGCCACCCCGGCACAGGTCTTGGCGCTACAAGCCTAGGCGCCGACCTCGCTAGAGTAGGGCGTCGTTAACCAGCACCCGCCGGCTGTGCCGGGTCGGCGGCAAGGGCTGCGTCCGGTCGCGCAACAGCCGTATCGCCGCGCCCAACGACCCGATGCCGAAGATCGCCACCAGCCACAGCCAGGACTCAAGCGCCCCGACTCCGGCCGAGACCAGGGTCAGGACGAAATAGGTCGCCAAGGCTTCTCTCCACGACGCATCGGGGGCAGACATTGGCCCGCCCCCTTATGACGTCTATCCCGCCACACGCTGGCGGATGCAGGAAGTGGCGCCGAGCTGCACCGACGCGCAGCCCGGCGGTCAGTCTTAAGTCCTGACCTCAGATCAGGTGGCGCAGGATGAAGTAGAGCGAACCGGCGATCGCCATGGCGGCCGGCAGGGTCAGCACCCAGGCCATGGCGATGGAACGGATCGTCGACCACTGCAGGCCCGATCCGTTCGCCGCCATGGCACCGGCGACCCCGCTCGAGAGGATATGCGTCGTCGAGACCGGCAGGCCGTAGAGCTCGGCCATCGAGATCGTCGCCGCCGCCACCAGCTCGGCCGAGGCGCCCTGGGCGTAGGTCAGGTGCTCCTTGCCGATCTTCTCGCCGACCGTCACCACGATCCGCTTCCAGCCCACCATGGTGCCGAGGCCGAGCGCGATGGCCACCGAGATCTTCACCCAGGTTGGTATGAACCGGGTGCCGGATTCCAGACCCTTCTGGAAGGCCTTCATCGTCACGCCTTCGTCGCCGGCGAACTTGACGGTCTTCGACTTGGTCAGCACACGCAGGGCGTCGCCCGCCAGGTACATGTCGTTGCGCAGGTTCGGCGTCTCGGCGGCCGGGACCTTGCGGATGGCGCCGAAGTCGCGGACCTGCTGCTCGATATCGCCTGAGACCGTCGACAGGGCGGCATAGACCGCCGGCTGATCGAGCTTCTTGGTCTTCAGAGCGTCGCCGATCGTGGCCCGCGCTTGCGGCAGCGGCATGACCGGCTGGCCTTGGGCGTGGGCGGCGAACACCGCCTCGGCCTTGTGGGCGGTGGCGACGAAGGCCGGCGCCGTGGAGTCCGGCATGGTGCGGTTCAGCGCATAGGCGGTGGGCGCGGCGCCGATCAGGATCAGCATGATCAGGCCCATGCCCTTCTGCCCATCGTTGCCGCCGTGCGCGAAGGAGACGCTGGTGCAGGTCAGGATCAGCAGGCCACGGATCCACCAGGGCGGTGGGCTGTCGTCCTTGGGGGCCTCATAGAGCGTCCGGTTCTTGATCAGCGCCTTCATGGCCAGCAACAGCAGCGCCGAGGCGACGAAGCCCACGAAGGGGCTGAACAGCAGCGCCTGGATCACCTTGGTGGCCTGCGACCAGTCCACCCCGGAGGTCGCCTGGCCGGCCGGAGCCATCAGCTGGTTGGCCAGGCCGACGCCCATGATCGAGCCCACCAGGGCGTGCGACGAGGAGTTGGGGATGCCCAGCGCCCAGGTGCCCAGGTTCCAGATGATCGCCGCGATCAAGAGGGCGAAGATCATCGCGTAACCGGCTGTCGAACCGACCTGCAGGATGAGCTCCACCGGCAGGAGGGTGATGATGCTGTAGGCCACCGCCCCGGTGGAGACCAGCACGCCCAGGAAGTTGAAGGCGCCGGACCAGACCACCGCGACCAGCGGCGGCAGGGAGTGGGTGTAGATCACCGTCGCCACCGCGTTGGCGGTGTCGTGGAAGCCGTTGACGAACTCGAATCCGAGGGCGATCAGCAGCGCCAGCGCCAGGGTGGCGAAGACCCCGATCGCCAGCGGCTCGCCCGCCACCGAGGTGTCATGCATGACGCTCATGGCCGCATAGCCGAGCCCGGCGGCCAGCACGAGCAGGAATACGATCGCGCCTAGCGGATTGGGCCTGTTGTCGAGTTTCGGCTTGGCCGCGGCTGGGCCGCCGGGCATGGATCCTTGCGGATCAAGACTGATTGCGGCCTCAGACATAATAATGGTCCCCTCCATCCAGGCGGCAACCATGTCGTTGGCGTTCAACGGTTTCGTGACAGACTCGGCGATCGGAGGCCGGAAACCTCAGGCTGCCGCTGCGTCAATCTCGCCGCCGCCGCCGGTCGGCGCCGATCGCCAGCGCCTCGAAAGCCTGGGTCACCACCTCCTCGGTGACCTCGTCCGGCGTCCGCTCCCATTGTGACAGGAACCCTAACAGCAGGGCCTGCACGGCGAGGCTCAGCGCTCTGGGCGGCAGGGCGAGGTCGTCGCCGAAGGCCGCCTCGATCAGACCGGCCATCTCGTCGAACTGCGCCGTCTGCTGCGCCGCCTGATCCGCCCGCAGCTCCGGGTCCGTACGGATATAGCCCTGGAGTTCCAGATAGAACGCCGCCTCCCGCTCCGCCTGTGGAAGCTGTGCGAAAAACGCCTTGGCGACAGCGCGGACGGTGCCCTGGCTGTCGCCGGGGATGATCTGCGGCTGAAGGTGCAGGCGGCGCCGATCGACCGCCGCCCACATCAGCTCGCCCTTGCTGCGATAGTTGGAATAGATCGCGCCCTTGGTCACCCCGGCGCGCGCGGCCACCTCATCCAGGCTCACCGCCGCCAGGCCGCGCTCGGCGATGATCGCGGCGGTCGCCTCCACCAGGACTGCGCGCGTGCGCTGGCGCTTGGGACTGAGCTGCGGCTTGACCACATTCACAGAATATACCACGGTATAAAATACTCCAGTATCTTCTGCGAGGCGCCCGATGGCCAACCTAGCCGCCCGACTGGCCCGCCTCGCCGCGACCTTCCTTCTGCTTTTGCCATGCGTCGCCCTCGCCCAGCCCACGGCGACCGCCCCGGCGCGCCTGGCGCCGATCCAATCCATGCCGCCGGCGGAGCTCGAAGCCCTCGTCGACGCCGCTGTCCGCCAGGCCATGGACCGCGACCACATCGCCGGCGTCACCGTCGCCGTGGTCCAGGACGGCAAGGTCATCTTGAAGAAGGGCTATGGCTACGCCGACGTCGCGGCGCTCAAACCCGTCGATCCGGACCGCACTCTGTTTCGCGTCGGCTCCATCACCAAGACCTTCACCTGGCTGATGACTCTCAACGCCATCGAACATGGGCGCATGCGGCTCGACGCGCCAGTGAACGACTACCTGCCGCCAAAGGTCCGCGTCCCTGACCATCCCGGCTACCGCCAAGTCGAACTGCGTGACCTCATGACCCACACGCCGGGGTTCGAGGATTTCGTCCTGAAGGCCTTCTTCCTGCGCGACCCCGCACGGCTGCAATCCCTTGACGACGGGCTGGCGACCCAGCGGCCGGCCCGCGTGTTCCCGCCGGGCGAGGTCATGGCCTATTCCAACTATGGCGCGGCGCTCACCGGCGACGCCGTGGCGCACGCCGAGGGCCAGGCCTGGGCGGACCTTCTGGAGACCGAGATCCTGCGGCCCGCCGGCATGGACCGGACCACCGGCCGGGAAATCTATCCGCCGCGGCCCGGCCTGCCCGCGCCGATGCCCCCCGCGCTGCAGCCGGACATGTCGCGCCCCTATCATTGGGCCGGCCTCGGTTTCGCCGCCGATCCCTTCGAACTGGTCGGCCGCTTCGCGCCGGCCGGCGCGATCTCCAGCACCGCCGGCGACATGGCCCGCTACATGACCTTGCTGCTGGCCGGCGGCGTGATTGACGGACACACCATCTACGGCCCCGGAACGGCCCAGGCGATCCGGATGCCCATGCGGACCTATCCCGGCGACGAGTCCGCCATCGACGGCGGCTTCTTCCAGAACACCCTCGGCGATGGCCTCCTCACCTATGGCCACAACGGCGCGACCATCGACTTTCATTCGGACCTGGTGCTGGTCCCGGCCCTGCGCCTGGGCGTCTTCGTCGCGGGCAACACCGAAAGCGCCGAGGTTCTGACTCAGTCCCTTCCCGGCCTCATCGTCCGCCGCTTCTACCAGGCGCAGCACCCGCCCCTGCCGCCACAACCCAGCCTCCTCAGCGAAGCCGCGACCTATCAGGGCGAGTACAGCCCGGCTCGACGGCCTTTCCACGGTCTGCAGGCCTTCGCCCTGGCCTTCCGCGGATCGTCCGTCTCCGTCGCCGCCCCGGGCTACCTGGTCCTCGACGGCGAGCGTTTCGTTCTCGCGGGCCCGCCCGGGCTTTTCCAGGACGTCGACAACCCGCACATCAAGCTGCGGGCGGTTATCGACCACGGCCGCGCCACAAAGCTTGTATTGGACGGCGGCGAGCTTTGGGGACGCGATGTGCTGCACGAGAACCGTACTCTCGGACTGGCCGCGTTGGTCAGCGCGCTTGTCGCGATCGGCGTGTTGTTCGGCCTGCTGAGCCCCGCCCGCTGGCGGTCGCAGCAGACCACGGTCCAGCGGATAGCCGGCGCCTTGCGCGCGCCCATCGCGGTCTTGCTGCTGCTGGCGCCCGTCCTCTTTATCCTCAAGCTGCAGGCCGCCTTGAACGATCAGAACAGCGTCGTCTACGGTTGGCCTCAGCCCTCGGTCCTGCTGGCGTCCATTAGCGGCCTGATCGCCGCCGTCCTCAGCGCAACCGTCGCGGCTCTGACCCCCTTCACCTGGCTGGGTTCCGGCGGCTGGGGGCTCTGGCGCAAGATCCGCTTCACGGCCACGGTCCTGGTCTTCGCGGGCTTCAGCGCCCTTCTGGCCCTGCTGGGGGCGCTCCAGCCCTGGAATCCCTAGACGATCTCCGGTAGCGTCGGGGTCGCCGTCCCCCTTCTTTCCAGGCCCCGGGCGCGCCCGCCCCGTAAGCAGGTGCTCAACGCAACTTCGCCTGCGCGGGCAACCTCCGTCGCCCTTTGACGTTCACCATAAATCGCGGCCGACGCGAAACCTACAACTTGACCTTGCGTCCTTGCGGCGGCCAGCTGCACGCGGAATGAGGGAATCATTCGGAATGATAGCGCTATGGTCGTGGCTCGGTTGGGCCGAGACGCCGCATTCGCTGTCCGCGTCCGCCGCCGCGCGGCGGCTCCTCGCCGACATCCTCGCCTGGGGCGGGGAAATCCACGTCGGTGACGATCGCCTCTCCGGCCGCGAACTCGCCTTCACCGAAACCGACGACCTCGGACTGATCCGCGCCATGGACGGCGGCTGGGGATACGAGAAGGAGGGCTGGTTCGCCCTCACCCGCCGCGGACGCCAAATGGCGAACGCGCTCTAAAAGCCTCCCCCGCGCATCGACGCGCGCTATCTGCCCCGCCTTACAGGGTGGCAGCCGGCTGGGCGGTCCGCCGCGACGGCCCTCCGGGTTCCCCGGGTCGTAGTCCTGAGCGATGTGCAATGAATTCCGCAATCGCCAGCCCCTCGACACCTTGGTCGAAGAATTTTCCAAGCTGACCCTGCCGATCCACTGGGCCGGCGGCGCGCCGAACCCCGAGCCGCGCGACTCCATCCGGCCCGCCGATCCCGCGCCCATCCTGGTCGGCGCGCCGGGCGGGGTCGAGCTGAAACAACTGCGCTGGGGTTTCCCGAATCCACACAAAGGTGGGCCGATCATCAACTTCCGCTCCGATGGCCGCCGCTTCCCGGCCGGCCGCTGCCTGGTCCCAGCCGACGGCTTCTACGAGTTCACGGGCTCGAGACCGCCAAAGTCCAAATGGCTGTTCACCGCCGCCGACGCCGAGCTGTTCTGCATCGCCGGCCTTGTGCGCGATGACAGGCTCACCCTGCTGACCATGCCTCCTGGCCCGGACATCGCGGACTTCCACGACCGGCAGATCGTCATCCTGCCGCGCGGCCAGTGGGCGCAGTGGCTCGACACGAGCCAGCCGCAGCCCGTCTTCCAGCCCTTGCCGGCCGGCAGCCTGAATGTCGTGCGGATCCGCTAGCGGCGCGCGCGCTCTACGGCAGGTCTTCCGCCAGGATCGCCATCTCGAACATGAACGAGCCGTCGCCGTCCTCGTCCTCGAAGACCACGCCCACGAACTCCTCGCCGATATAGACCTCGGCGGAATCCTTCTGCTTCGGGCGCGGCGTCAGGGTGATGCGGGCGTTGGCGAAGGTTCCCCGCAGGTGGCCTTCGATCTTCCGGATCATTCTCTCGTCCAGCACGCCAACACTCCTTCGGTCCATGAGGCGGCGCGAACCTAGCCGCTTGTCGCGGTTCGGAAAACCCGCCGCGGACCTTAGATGACGTAGTCGTAGACGGTTTCCGCCAGCGTGTGGTCCATGCTCTTGGCGGGTTCGTCGCAGGTAGGGCAGTTGACCAGCCGCGCCGGCACGCCCGCCGCGGTGCAGCCCGCCGGCACCGGCTTCAGCACCACAGAGCCCGAGGCGATCTTGGCGTAGTCGCCGATCGTGATGTTGCCCAGCACCTTGGCGCCCGCGCCCAGCAGCACGCCCTTGCCGATCTTCGGATGCCGGTCGCCGCGCTCGGCCCCCGTGCCGCCGAGCGTTACGCCCTGCAGCATGGAGACGTCGTCGCCGATCACCGCAGTCTCGCCGATGACGATGCCGGTGCCGTGGTCGACGAACACCCCGCGCCCGATGCGGGTCGCCGGATGGATGTCCACCTGGAAGAGTTCGCTCATCCGGCTCTGCAGATAGAGCGCCAGGGTCTCTCGGCCTTCGCCCCACAGCCAGTGGGCCACCCGCTGGGTCTGCAGGGCGGCGAAACCCTTGAAGAACAGGAACGGCTGGACATAGCCCTTGCAGGCCGGGTCGCGCTCGAACACGGCGCGCAGGTCGGCCTCGGCGATCTCCACCAGGCCCGGGTCGCTCTCATAGGCGTCTTCCGCGATCTCGCGGATGCTCATGGCGCGCAGCTCCTGGTCGCCCAGCTTGCGGGCGAGCTGGTAGGACAGCGCCCCGCCCAGCGTCTTGTGGTTCAGGATCACCGCCGCGAGCAGGCTGGCGAGCGCCGACTCCTTCTGCGCCGCAGCCTCGGCTTCATTGCGCAGGGCCGCCCAGACCGGCGGACTGGCCAGGTCGACGACTTCCAGGCGTTGCTGGCTCATCTGGTCCTCCCGCCGCATCGGGCGTCTCCTCATCCTAGCATGGGGCGCGCCAACGCGCCCGGCAAAGACCCCTCGACAGCCATATGGTGGCCGCGGAGCAACATCGCCACCGTCAGCATATCGGGCAGATGCCCGGCCATCGCCGCATCCAGCGCCTCGCGGAACGGCACGCGGGCCAGCGCGATGGCCTCGGTCTCGTCCGCCGCGTGGCCGCTGACAGCCGCGCTCAGGCCGGTCGCCAGGTAGCCGATCATCCGCTCGTCGGTGACCGAGTTGGAGAGCTGGGTGCGCAGGATTTCGCGCCAGTCGGCGGCGGCCAGGCCGGTTTCCTCGGCCAGCTCGCGTTTCGCGCCCTCCAGCGGGTCCTCGTCCAGCGGCGCGCCGCCCTCCGGCAACTCCCAACTGTAGTCGCCCAAAGGAAAGCGGTGCTGGCCTACCAGGGTGACCGTTCCGTCGTCATGGATCGGCAGGATCGCCACCGCCAGGTTCTTGAAACGCACTAGGCCATAGGGCGACGGCCGTCCGGTGGGCGCGATCGCCGTCTGCTCGGTCACCCGAATCCAGCCGCTCTCGAAGGCCAGGCGCTCGGTCCCCGGTGTCCAGGGTTGGCCATGCGGGCGCAGCCAGGCAGGTTTGTCGGTCATGGCTCGGCCCTCGCCTTGCGGTGCGCGCTGACGCCCCCATAAAGGAGACGCCCGTCGCAGTCCTTACCCAAGAGGCGCCTTCTTGACCGTCGTCCTGCCGCCCGCCCCGGAATTCGGCGCGCCTGTCCCGCAGGCGTCCGCACCCGAGGTGCTGCGCTTCCTCGCCACCCGCCGTTCGCCGTCGGCCATCACCCTGGCGGAGCCGGCGCCCGATGCGGACGAGCTCGACATGCTGCTGCGCCTGGCCACGCGGGCGCCCGACCACGGCAAGCTCGCGCCCTGGCGCTTCGTCGTTCTGCGGGACGAGGCCAAGGCCGCCTTCGCCGCCCGGCTGGAGGCGCTCGCCCTGACCCGCAACGACGCGCAGGCCGCGGCCAAGCTCGGCAAGCTGAAGGTCCCGCCGCTCTGCGTGGCGGTGATTTCCTCGCCCAAGCCCGCCGCGATTCCTGAGTGGGAGCAGCGCCTCTCGGCCGGCGCGGTGTGCACCACCCTGCTCTTGGCGACCCTGGCCCTGGGCTATGGCGCCAACTGGATCACCGACTGGTACGCCTACGACGAAGAGGCGACCGCCATCCTAGGCCTCTCCGGTGAGGAGAAGGTGGCCGGCTTCCTGCTGATGGGCTCCATGCGCGAGCCGCCGCTGGAGCGGGAGCGCCCGGACCTGGCGCCCCTGGTCAGCCGCTGGGGCGACGGCGGCTAGCGCCCAGAAACACAACGGCCGGACGGCGCGGGGCGCCGTCCGGCCAGAAGTGACACGCCCGAGGAGAGTTTGGGCGCGTTTTTATAAGATGGATCAAGGGGTTTGGGAAGCCCGAACCGGGGCGTCCTAGAGCAGGCGCGGCTTTTCCCCTCAGAGGAGAAATGCTCGCCCGAAGTCGTCATATCGGCGAGATCAAACGCCGGCCAAAATCTCTACCGTCACCACAAGCAACCGCAACCGTCTCTACAAGTAATGGTTGCCGTGTAGTCGCCCAGAGTCCCAGCGGGACTTCTGATCCTGGCCCTCAGCCGCGGCCGCGATAAGGCGCCACGCCCTGGTCGGGCAGCCACAGGCCTTCCGGCGCCGGGCCGCTTTGCCAGAAGACATCTATCGGGATGCCGCCGCGCGGGAACCAATAGCCGCCGATCCGCAGCCAGCGCGGCTCCGCCGTCGCGACAATCCGCCGCCCTATGGCCACGGTGCAGTCCTCGTGGAACGCGCCGTGGCTGCGGAACGAGGCAAGATAGAGCTTCAGCGACTTCGATTCGATCAGCCAGTCGCCCGGGGCGTAGTCGATCACCAGGTGGGCGAAGTCCGGCTGCCCAGTTACCGGGCAAAGCGAGGTAAACTCCGGCGCCGTGAAGCGGGCCAGGTAGAGCGTGTCGGCCTGCGGGTTGGGCACGCGCTCCAGCACGGCTGCGTCGGGGCTGGCGAAGCCTCGCACCTCGCGGCCCAGCTGGGTCAGGTGGGTGTCGTCCATGCCGGCGGCTTTAGACCCCGGCTCGCCACCCCGCAACCGAGACAGGCCCGCCGCCAGCGGCTATCAGGATCGGCAAAACGCCAGATGAGCAAACACCAGGGAGACGCAGCGATGGCCGGGGCTTGTGAGGACTTCGTGGTGGTGGTGACCGGCGCATCGACCGGCCTGGGCCGCGCGATCGCCGTCGAGACCGCCCGTCAGGGAGCCAAGGCCGTGGTGGTCAACTACGCCCGCAGCGCCGAGGAAGCGCAGGACACCGCCCGCCTCGTCGAGGCCGAAGGCGCCAAGGCCGTGCTGGTCCAAGGGGACGTGGCCGACGATGCGGATTGCCGGAAGATCGCCGCGGCCGCCGAGGCCTTCGGCCGCGTGGACGCCCTGTTCAACAACGCCGGCACGACCCGCTTCGCCAGCCACGCCGACCTGGACGCGGTGTCAGCCCAGGACTTCCTCGAGCTCTACGCGGTGAACGTCGTGGGCGCCTACCAGATGGTGCGCGCCTGCCGCGCGCTGCTGGAAGCCGCGCCGCAGCCCGGCGCGGTGGTCAACACCGCCTCCATCGCCGGCGTCACCGGCATCGGCTCGTCGGTGCCCTACGCGGCCTCCAAGGGCGCGCTGACCACCATGACGCTGTCGTTGGCCCGCGCCCTCGCGCCGAAGATCCGGGTCAACGCGGTCTGCCCGGGCTTCATCGACACGCCCTGGTTCGGCAAGGGCCTGGGCGAGGCCGCCGCCGACCGCATCCGCGCCAACGCCGCGGCCAGCACGCCCTTGAAGGCGGCGTCCACACCGGACGACATCGCCGCCTCGACCGTCTTCCTGGCCTCGCGCGCCTCACGCCATGTCACCGGCGAGACCCTGCTGGTCGATGCGGGCACACACCTCGGCTACGCCGCCCAGGTGGCCCGCTGAGGATCGCCTGAGCTCGGCCTATATGCGTCCTTGATGGCCTCGGGCGCCCAAAAGAGCGGCGCCCATATCCCGTTGCGCTCAAACATCGATCAGCGTTGGGAAGCTCCGCCGTGCCGGGTCTGCGAACATTGATCCGAGGGGACGGCCCGCGAGGATGTCCGCGCACGGTCGGATCCGGTGAACCCGGACGGTAAGGCCGAGACAAGGGGATAAGACATGATCAACCGACTAGCCGCCCTGACCGGTGTGGCGACCCTGGCCCTCGGGGCCGCCGGAGCCGCCTACGCCGACGACACCCCGCCGGCCGCCGCAGCGGCTGCGGCGCCGGCCGGACCGACCGCGCTTTCGTCGCCGTCCATGTCCGCCTCGCTGTCCTCCAACGCCGACCCGCTCAACATGGACTGGGGCCCGCTGGGCAAGATTTATGTCAGCGGCCAGCTCAGCGGCTTCGGCTCGGTGGAGACGGCCCATGGCGGCACCGATCAGCGCAAGGCGGACATCTCCAACGCCCAGATCGAGATCCAGAAGACCGACGGCATCTTCCAGTTCTACGTCCAGGCGGGCGTCTACGACATCCCGTCGCTGGGCACGCCGATCCTGGCCTCGCCGCGCTACACCGAGAGCACCTTCCGATACGTGCCGGTGGCCTATGTGAAGATCGCGCCCAACGCCGACTTCAACATCGAGCTGGGCGAGCTGCCGACCCTGATCGGAGCGGAATACACCTTCAGCTTCCAGAACCTGAACATCAACCGAGGCCTGCTGTGGAACCAGGAGCCGGCGATCAGCCGCGGCGTGCAGGTGAACTACACCCATGGGCCGCTGGCGATCTCCGGCTCGCTGAACGACGGCTACTTCTCCAATCATTACAGCACGCTGTCGGGCCTGGTGACCTATACGGCCACCATGAAGGACACCTTCGCGGTGGCGGGCTCGGGCAACCTGGACAAGACCGACCGTTCCAGCTTCGTCACCCCGATCGCCCAGAACAACGGCTCGGTCTGGAACGTCATGTACACCCACACGGACGGGCCGTGGATGATCAACCCGTACCTTCAGTACACCACGACGCCCAAGGAGGTGTCTTTCGGCCTGCCGAGCTCGGGGTCCACCTTCGGCGCGGCGGTGCTGGGCAAATACGCGTTCAACTCCATGTTCAACCTGGCCGGGCGGGTGGAGTACATCTCCTCCTCGGGCTCGAGCGTGAACCTGCTCTACGGTCCCAAGAGCGACGCCTGGTCCTTCACCATCACGCCCACCGTCCAGTTCAAGACCTACTTCGTTCGCGCCGAGCTGGCCTATGTGAACGTCGACAAGGGGACCAAGGGCTTCGAGTTCGGCGTCTTCGGCAACAAGGACGAGCAGTCCCGCGCCATGATCGAAACCGGGGTGCTGTTCTGAGCCTCTGAGGTCTGACCGGGTCGCGGCCCCTCCTCTCAAGGCCGCCACCTCGACCGTCGCTGCGCGTCCTTTGGGGGCGACGCCGCGGGGGCGGTCCTGGCAAGCCGCCGTCCTCCCAGGAGGGCGGCGGCTTTTCCATTGCGCAACAGAGTGCGCCTTTCTATGGTCCCGGCCCTTCGCGGCTGTGCATAGAATGTGCGCACCCTGCAACATGACGCCCGGGAATTCCGGAACCGGTGGGTTTCGGTGGACGATCATCCCCTCGTGTCTATGTTGACGATTCGCAGAGTTACGGAGTGCGGCGCATGGAGCGGATGGCCTTTCGAGCCCAGACGATCGTCGCCGATGTGGTCCTGGCCGCCGTAGCCTTCGTCCTCGCCTGGTCCGTCGCCTACTCGGCCGCCCCGTCGCTGGACGTGGTCACCAGCCTGCCCTCGCTCAACCTGGTGCAGCTGACGGTGCTCTACACCGTCCTGGCGGGCAGCTTCACCATGCTGTTCCGCCGGGAGCTTTCGCCCTGGCGCTACACCTCCATTCCGGACGCCCTGGTGCTGGCGCGGATCGCCGTGCTCACCGTCAGCGTCTTCCTGATCTGGGTCTTCATCATCGACCGGGGTCGCGGCCTCTTCCGTTCAACCTTGTTCCTCGCGCCTCTGTTCCAGATGGCCGGCTCCATGGGCGTGCGCATCCTGCGCCGCGCCCTGCACGAGCATGCGCTGGAGTCCTTCTCGCCGCTCAAGGCCGACCGGATGACCCAGTCGCCGTCGCTGCTGCTGATCGGCCCGCCCGCCCAGGCCGACACCTATCTGCGCGACATGGCCCGCAGCCACGACCGCTCCTACACGCCAGTGGGCATCGTCGGCACCGACGCGCGTGACGTGGGCCAGCAGGTGCGCGGCGTTTGCATCATCGAGAGCCTGGAGAACCTCGACGAGGCCCTGGCCGACCTGCGCCGCTGGAACCGCTATCCGCGCGCTATCCTGTTCCTGGAAGAGCCGGGCCGCCTGAAGGGGCTGACGGCCAACCAGCTCGGCCGGCTGAAGACCGACGGCATCCGTCTCCTGCGCCTGCCCTCCATCGTCGAGCTGGCGCAGCACGACGGCGTCACCCTGCTCCCGATCCGTGAGATCAACATCGAGGAGCTCCTGACTCGCGAGCCGATCCAGCTCGACCGCCAGGCGGTGGGCGACCTGATCCGCGGCCGGCGCGTGCTGGTCACCGGCGCGGGCGGCTCCATCGGCTCGGAGCTCTGCCGCCAGGTCGCGGCCTTCCAGTGCTCGCGCCTGACCCTGGTCGACTATTCCGAAGCCGCCCTCTTCCAGATCGAGCGGGAGATGGCCGAGGACTTCCCGCAAGCGCCGGTCAAGGCCGTGCTCTGCGACGTCCGCAATGCCCGGCGCCTGAACGCCGTCTTCAAGGACGAGGCGCCGGACCTGGTCTTCCACGCCGCGGCGCTGAAGCACGTGCCACTGGTGGAGAGCCACCCTTGCGAGGGCGTGCTGACCAATATCATCGGCACCTGGAATGTCGCCGAGGCCTCAAAAGCCTGCCGCGCCGCCCAGATGGTGCTGATCTCCACCGACAAGGCGGTCGACCCCACCAACGTCATGGGCGCCACCAAGCGGCTTGCCGAGACCCTGATTCAGTCGGAGCAGTCGATCGGCGCCGGCACGCGCTTCTCGGTGGTGCGGTTCGGCAATGTGCTGGGCTCGGCCGGCTCTGTGGTGCCGATCTTCACCTCGCAGATCGAGCGTGGCGGCCCGGTGACGGTGACCGATCCGGACATGGAACGGTTCTTCATGACCATTCCGGAGGCCGCCCAGCTGGTGCTGCACGCCACGGCCACCAGCGCCGACGGCCCGGGCCGCGAGGCCCGGCTGTTCGTGCTGGAGATGGGCGCGCCCGTGCGGATCATGGACCTGGCCCGCCAGATGATCGCGCTCTCCGGCCACCGGGACATCGAGATCAAGATCACCGGCCTGCGTCCCGGCGAGAAGCTGACCGAGGCCCTGCTCGACGACATGGAGCGCTCCCTGCCCTGCGCGCCCAGCGTCATGGAGGTGGTGTCGGACTCGGCCCTACGCCTGACGACCGACCACATCCGCCATCTCGAGACCCTGGCCACGGCTGGCGAGGACGGCGAACTGCGCCGCGCCCTCTTCGACCTGATCGCCCAGATCCGCAGCGAACGCGTGGCCGGCGCCCCGAACCTGCGGGTGGTGGCGAACGCCTGAGGCGGCTCCGCCGCCCAGCCAGCTACCATTCCGGACACGAAAAAGGGGCCGCGGCGATCCCGCGGCCCTTGGCTTTTGCTTCAGTCTCGACGGTCGGCGGCGCTATTCCGCCGCCACCATCGCCGGGGTCTTTAGGCGGGCGGTCAGCGCATCCAGTTCGGCCCAGAGCGCGGCCGGCAGATGGTCGCCGAAGCGCTCGTAGAAGGCCGGCACCAGGGCCGCCTCCTGCCGCCAGATCTCCTCGTCCACCGTCAGCAGGAGGTCGAGCTGGGCCTGCGTCAGGCCCAGGCCCGTGACGTCCAGGCTGCCCGGCGCCGGCAGGCGGCCGATGGCGGTGTCCACCGCCTCGGCGCGGCCTTCCAGCCGCTCGACGATCCACTTCAGCACGCGGGCGTTCTCGCCATAGCCCGGCCAGACGAACTTGCCGCGCTCGTCCTTGCGGAACCAGTTCACGAAATAGATGCGCGGCAGCTTGGCCGGGTCCTTGGCCTTGGCGCCCATCTCCAGCCAGTGGCCGAAGTAGTCGCCCATGTTGTAGCCGCAGAACGGCAGCATGGCGAAGGGGTCGCGCCGCAGCTCACCGATGGCGTTCTCCGCCGCCGCCGTGCCTTCGGAGGCCACGTTGGAGGCCATGAACACGCCATGCGCCCAGTCGCGCGCCTCGTTGACCAGCGGCACGGCGCTGGCGCGGCGGCCGCCGAACAGGATGGCCGAGATCGGCACGCCGGCCGGGTCTTCCCATTCCGGGGCGATCACCGGGGTCTGCGAGGCCGGCACCGTGAAGCGGGCGTTCGGGTGGGCGGCGGGCTCCAGGCTCTCCGGCGTCCAGTCGCGGCCGCGCCAGTCGATCAGGTGCGCCGGCGTCTCGTCCGTCAGGCCTTCCCACCAGACGTCGCCGTCGTCGGTCAGGGCCACATTGGTGAAGATGCAGTTGGCGTGCAGGGCGGCCACGGCGTTGGCGTTGGTGCTTTCGCCGGTGCCCGGCGCCACGCCGAAGAAGCCGGCTTCCGGGTTCACCGCATAGAGCCGGCCGTCCTCGCCGAAGCGCATCCAGCAGATGTCGTCGCCGATGGTCTCGGCCTTCCAGCCCGCCAGCGTCGGCTGCAGCATCGCCATGTTGGTCTTGCCGCAGGCGCTCGGGAAGGCGGCGGTGATGTAGCGCACCTCGCCCTGCGGCGAGGTCAGCTTCAGCACCAGCATGTGCTCGGCGAACCAGCCCTCGTCGCGGGCCATCACCGAGGCGATGCGCAGCGCGAAACACTTCTTGCCCAAGAGCGCGTTGCCGCCGTAACCCGAGCCGTAGGACCAGATCTCCCGGGTGTTGGGGAAATGGACGATGTATTTGATTTCGTTGCAGGGCCAGGCGACGTCCTTGGTCCCATCGACCAGCGGCATGCCCACCGAATGCACCGCGGGAACAAAAAAGCCGTCCTCGCCGAGTTCGTCGAGGGCGGCCTGGCCCATGCGGGTCATGATCTTCATCGATACGGCGACGTAAGCCGAATCGCTGATCTCCACGCCGATGGCGCTGATCTTGGAGCCGAGCGGGCCCATGCAGAATGGGATCACGTACATCGTGCGCCCGCGCATGCAACCCTTGAACAGGTCTTTCAGGTCGGCCCGCATCTCGTCGGGGTCCAGCCAGTTGTTGGTCGGGCCGGCTTCCTCAGGCGTGTCGGAGCAGATGAAGGTGCGGCTCTCGACCCGGGCGACGTCGCGCGGATCGGAGGCGGCATAGAAGGAATTCTGGCGCTTGGCCGGATTCAGCCGCTTCAGGGTGCCGGCCGCGACGAGCTCGTCGGTGAGCTCCGTCCACTCGCCCTCGGAGCCGTCGCACCAGCGGACCCGGTCCGGCTCGGTCAGCGCAGCGATCTCACGAACCCACTCGATCAGCTTCGCGTGTTTCGTCGGCGCGGGCTCAAGTCCCGGGACGCTGGTTCGGCTCATACTAAAGCTCCTGGCCCCTAGAACCGCGCGGAATCAACGCCCTGGCGCGGCCAAAATTGAACAATCTCTTAAACGCAGAAAGCCGGCCTGCATACTACGGGCCAGCGATTCCGGACCACAGCCCTAACGCCTTGTCTGCGGATTGGATCGGCGCCGGACGCGCCGGCGGCGATCACTTTATGGCGCCCGGCTCCGGCGGCGGCGGCCCGTCCTTGAGGTAGTAGGCCAGCCAAGTCGCCACCTCGCCGTAGAAATGGCGGCTGTCCTCGGGCTTCAGGATCCAGTGCCAGGCGTCCGGCCAGACCAGGAGGCGGCTCGGCACCTTCATCCGCTGCAGGGTCGACCAGTTCTCCAGCGTGTTCCCGATCGGCACACGGAAATCGCGTTCGCCGATGGAGAGCAGCATCGGGGTCTTCCAGTTCTTGGCGTAGGTGATCGGGCTTTGGTCGCGCCAGACCGGGTTGCCCTCCCAGGGCGGACCGCCGTTGGTGACCTCGCGGCCATAGATGCCGTCGCTCATGCCCCACTGGCTTTCCAGATCCACCTCGCCGGCGTGGCTGACCAGGCATTTATAGCGGGTGGTGGTGGCCTCCAGCCAGTTGACCAGGTGGCCGCCATAGCTGGCGCCCAGCGCGCACATCTTGCTTCCGTCGATGTAGGCGTAGCGCTTCAGCGCCTCGTTCACCGCCTGGTCGATCTCCAGGCCCGGCGTCTTCAGGGGATCGAGCTTGATCGCCTGGGCGAACTTCTCGCCATAGCCCGTCGACCCCGTGTAGTCGCTCATCAGCATCACATAGCCGGGCGCGGTCAGCAGGTGGGCGTCCCAGCGCAGGCTGATCTGGTCAGAGTTCATGCTGGCCGCCCCGCCATGGATGAACACCAACAGCGGGTACTTCTTCGACGGATCGAAGCTCGGCGGCAGGAAGATCATGTTGTGGATCTTGCGCCCGCCCGCGCTGACGAAATCGAAGTGGATCGGCGGCGCCCAGTCGATGTTGGCGGCCTCGGCCGTGTCGACGTTGGTCAGGTTCGCGTGCGTTTTCGCCGCCGGATCGATGCGCACGATCTCCTGCGGGCTGACCGAGCTCGAATAGTTGGCGATCAGAACCGGCTTGGCGGCCTTCTGCGGAATGGTCAGCGCGCCATAGCCGCCATAGGCCGGCGCCATCACCAGGGCCGGTTTCCCGCCGGCGGTGGGCACGCTGTAGAGGTTGGTCTTCCCGGCCTCGGGAACCAGGATATAGGCGGTCTTGCCGTCGGGCGTGATCTGGAACCGCTCCGGCTCGCGGTCGAAGTCCTTGGCGACCTGGCCGATCTCGCCGCCGGCCGGCCACGCCACCTTGGAGAAGCGGGCCAGGTTGTAGACCTCGCCTTCGACGCGCGGATTGTAGTTGAAATAGAGGGTCTTGCCGTCGGCGCTAAAGGTGGGCTCGCGGAAGCCGCCCTTTTCCGGCGCGATCGGCGTCGCCTCGCCGCCGCCGTCGGCCGGCAAACGATAGAGCTGGTAGTTCACCTCGCTGTAGGCTGCGTTCCAGCGTTCCACGGTGGCGGAGAACACCACCTCCTTGCCGTCCGGGCTCCAGACCGGCGACAGCGAGATGCTGGTCTCGCCCTCGGGGCCCGAGAAGCCGGAGGTATGCGCCAGCTTGGTCGGCGACAGGATGTCCCTGGGCGTCGCGCCCGGCTCCAGGCCCACGACCTCGATGGCCGGCTGGCGCTCGTCCAGCCACTCGTTCCAATAGCGGATCGGGAAGTGCTCGTAGGTGCGGACGTTGTATTTACGGGCCTTGTGCGCGGCGATCGCCTTCTTGTTGGCCTCGTCGTCGAGCGCATTCGGATAGACCATGGTCTCGAACAGGATGGCCTGGCCATCGGGCCGCCACTTGGGGTTGGCCGCCGCCGTCGACAGGCTCGTCACCCGCCGGGCCTCACCGCCGGCGGCGATGTCCAGCACATAGACCTGGTCGACCTCGTCGCCCTCGCGCTTGGTGGTGAAGGCGAGCTTCGTTGAATCCGGCGACCAGACCACACCGTTCTCGCCCGCCTTGGTGTTGGTCAGCCGCCGTGGCGCGGCCCCGCCGGCCGCCGGGACCAGCCACAGGTCGCTCACCGTCTTGTCGTTCTCGTACGACGGCTCGACGATGGAGAAGACCACCCACTTGCCGTCCGGGCTGACCACGGGCGCGCCGACCCGCTTCATCATCCACAGGGCCTCATGCGTCAGGGGCGTCTTGGCCAGGACCGCCTGGGCCGGGACGAAGGCCGAGGCGGCCACGGCGGCGGCCGCCAGAAGGGTGGAAATCTTCATATCGCCCCCGCGAAACTCGAGAATGGCCTAGTCTTAAGACCCCTGGCGGCAGAGTCGAGCCGCCGGACTGGGCTTTGCAGGCGTGTTTGAACTTGACCCCGCGCGGTGGCGCGGCGGGTCGATCCGAGGCAGGAGTTGACGGCGAAAATGGCGATCCTGGTCACCGGCTCCGCCGGCTTCATCGGCTTTCACCTGTCGCGCCGCCTGCTGGAGCGAGGCGACGAGGTGGTCGGCCTGGACAGCCTGAACGCCTACTACGACCCGGCGCTGAAGGCCGCGCGCCTGGCGATCCTTGAAAGCCACCGCGGCTATCGCCACGCCAAGCTCGACTTGGCCGATGCCGACGGCGTCGCGGCCCTGTTCGCCGAGACCCGGCCCTCGGCGGTGGTCAACCTCGCCGCCCAGGCCGGCGTCCGCTACAGCCTGGAGAGCCCGCGCACCTATGTGGACTCCAACGTCGTGGGCTTCCTGAACATTCTGGAAGGCTGCCGAGCGACCCAGCCAGAGCACCTGGTCTTCGCCTCGACCAGCTCGGTCTACGGCGCGAACGGCAACCTGCCGTTCAACGTCCACAACGGCGCCAACCACCCGATCACCCTCTATGCCGCCACCAAGCTCGCCAACGAGGGCATGGCGCACAGCTACGCCCACCTGTTCGGCATCCCCTCGACGGGCTTCCGCTTCTTCACGGTCTACGGCCCCTGGGGCCGGCCCGACATGGCGCTCTTCAAGTTCACCGAGGCGATCCTCGCGGGGCGTCCCATCGACGTCTACGGCCAGGGCAGGATGCAACGCGACTTCACCTATGTCGCCGACATCGTCGACGGCCTGATCGCCGCCATCGACCGCCCCGCGCAGATCAATACCACCTGGGACCCGCAGCATCCCGACCCGGCCACCAGCGGCGTCGCGCCCTGGCGGGTGCTGAATCTGGGGAACAGCCAGCGCGTCGAACTCATGCGCTACATCCAGGTCCTGGAGGAAAAGCTCGGCATGAAGGCGGAGCTCAAGCTCCTGCCCATGCAGCCCGGCGACGTGGCCCGCACCGAGGCCGACGTCGCCGAGACCAAGGCGGCGCTCGGCTACGCCCCTTCGACGCCCATCGAGGTCGGCATCGGCGCCTTCGTCGATTGGTACCGCGACTACTACGGCCGCTAACGGGCGTGCGGCGGCGCGGGCTTGCGCGCGGCCTGCACCAGCTGCAGCGCCGCGTCGGCCACCACCTCGGGCCGCTCGATCATGATCAGGTGCGAGGACTTCACGAACCGCTGCTCGCTGGGATGGAAGCCTGAGGCGAGTTGCCGGTGGAACTCCTGCCAGGCGCGGCCGCCGGGATCGGTCGCCACGCCCGCGTCGCCGTCGCCCTTGGCCGCGGTCAACACGATGGCGGGGATGTCCTGCAGCAGGTCCCCGACCCGGTCGACCTCGTCGGAGGTGCTGGTGAACAGGGTGTCCAGCTCGGAGAGCCGGGTCTGCCAGGTCAGAGGCCGCAGCGCGGCCTGGCGCGCGGGAGCGTCGAGAATTGGCGGCGCGCAAGAGGCGACGGCGGGATCGTCGACGGTCTTCGGCGGCCCGCTGACCGCATCCAGGCACCGCTGCGCCTGGGCGCGCGTGCCCGCCAGGCTGCCCGCGTTCGGCCCGAACAGCAGCTCGAAGCGCTGGGTCTGATGGCTGACCGAGCTGTCGACGAACACCAGGCCCACCACGTCCTTGGGCCGGCGCGCCGCGAACAGCCGCGCGTAGAGCCCGCCCGCCGAATGCCCCACCACCACGAAGGGGCCGGAGATGTTGGCCGCCTGCAGGCCGTAGTCCAGGTCGCGGGCGATCGCCGCCCCGTCGCGCGGCATCGGCCCCGGATCGCTGAAGCCGTAGCCCGCCCGGTCATAGGCGCAGACCCGGGTCACCGGCGCGATCCGCGGGACGACCTTGCCCCAGGCGTTCGAGCCGGCGTTGTAGCCGGACTCCAGCAGGACGGTGGGCGCGCCACGGCCCGCGCAGCGGAAGTTCAGCTTACGGTGGTCGGGCAGGCTCACCAACTGGCCCGGCCGGGCGTAGGGATCGCCCACCGGCGGGGCGCCCCTCGCGGCGAACACACCCAGCGTCGCCAGCAGCGCAACCGCCGCCGCCAACCCTGCCATCAGGCTCCCGCGCGCCATCCGTCCCATCCTGTTCACCACTACCCCAACCGGCGGCCGGCGCCAGGGCCGGCGTCGGCTTTGCTGGAGACCAAACGCCGCGAAATCGTAGAAGGGGCTGGGCGAAGGTCCTTGAATGTCTCAGAAGAGTCGGAGGAACTTCCGAAGGGCGACGATGCGCGCCGCCGGGACGATGCGGGGGAAGCACGCACGATGAGACGCCTCGCCAGCCTGCCGATCCTCAGGATCGCCGCCGCCCTGGCCTCGGCGGCGCTGGCCTCGCCGGCGGCCGCCCAGGTGCTGGCCATCGGCGACGACGGCGCGGTGGCGACCTATTCCGGGCCAGCGGTCTATTCCAGCGAAGGCGTCCGGTCGCTGTCGCCGCAACCGACCGCTGCGGCGGCGCGCGCCACGCCGCAGGCGGTCAGCCAGGCGATCCAGGACGCCTCGGCGCGGCACGCCTTGAGCCTGCCGCTGGTCGAGGCCGTGGCCTGGCAGGAATCCCATTTCAACCAGGCCGCTGTCTCGCCGAAGGGTGCGATGGGCGTCATGCAGCTGATGCCGGGCACGGCCCGGACGCTGGGTGTCGACGCCCTGGACCTGAAGGGCAATATCGAGGGCGGCGTGGCCTATCTTTCCCAGATGCTGCAGAGGTTCGGCGGCGACCTGCCCCGCGCGCTCGCCGCCTACAACGCCGGCCCCGAGGCCGTGGAGCGCTTCGGCGGCGTGCCGCCCTATGCGGAGACGAAGGCCTATGTCGGCGCCATCCTGGACCGGCTGGGCGCCGTCACCGCGCCCGCCGTCCGCACGGAGTGACCATGAGACGAGCCGCCGCCCTTTCCTTGTCCGCGACCGCCGCGCTCGCCCTGGCCGGCCAGGCGCACGCCCAGGCGGGCGGCGACCCGGCCGGATCCTCGCCGCTGATCGCCGCCCTGGACTGGGTGCAGGGCACCCTGCTGGGCAACCTGGCGACCACCGCGGCGGTGATCGCCGTGGCGGCAGTGGGCTTCCTGATGCTGACGGGGCGCATGGACTGGCGGCGCGGCCTGACTGTGGTGGTCGGCTGCTTCATCATCTTCGGCGCGGTCTCCATCGTGGCGGGCATCCGCTCGCTGGCCGGCGGGCTGCATTAGCGCCATGGCCCGGCTCGACTCCGATCCGGTGTTCGCCGCCCTCACCCGGCCGCAGATGATCGGCGGGGTCACCTACGCCTTCGCGGTGTTCAACCTCATCGTCACCGTCGAGGCCTTCCTGATCACCCGCTCGTTCTGGGCGCTGGGCCTGGCGGGCGTGCTGCACGCCGTGGGCTACCTGGGCTGCCTGCGCGAGCCCAGGTTCTTCGATATCTGGATCACCAGGCTGCGCACCTGCCCGCGGGTGCCCAATTTCGGCTTCTGGCGCGGGAATTCGTACCGCCCATGAGCCCGAGCTTCCTCACCGCCGGCCTGGCGAGGATCGCGCCGCGCGAAGTGGCCGTCGGCGCGCGCCTGCCCTACCTGGGCCACCTCGACGACGTGACCCTGCAGACCCGCGACGGACTGCTCGTGCAGACCCTACACCTCGCCGGCTTTCCCTCAGAGACCGCGCCGGACGACGAGCTCAACTACCGCAAGGCGATCCGCGAGACCGTGCTGCGCGGCGCGGCCAGTTCGCGCTTGGCCATCTACCACCACGTCATCCGCCGCCGGGTGACGCCGGCCTTCCCGGATGCGCCGGAGGAGCCGTTCTGCGCCGCCCTCGACGCCGGCTGGCGCGAGCGGCTGGCCGGGCGCCGGCTCTACGTCAACGACAT
>NZ_SSMX01000018.1 GCF_004799515.1 Phenylobacterium sp.
GGACGCACCGAGCAGGAAGGCGGGCCGCTGACCAAGTTCATCGCCTACGCCACCATGCTCGTCTGGGTCATGGGCGCCGCAGCCGGACGATGGATCGCCTTCGCCTAATGGACGCGATCCCGCCCCCACCACGTCCTGAGTTCCAATTGAGGAGGCCGCCCATGCTTCGCAAGACCCCCGTCGCCGCCCTGGCCCTGGCGCTCGCGGCCGGCGCCGCGCTCGCCGCGGTGAAGCCGAATACGCCGACGCCTATGCCCAAGGTGCAGGCGCAGATGAAGGACGTCGTCGACAGGACCTCGACCGACCTCTTCAACACCGCCGGCGAGGCCGACCCGGCCAACGGCCCCGACGCCAAGGCGCCCAACGCCGCGGCCTGGGCCCGGCTCAAGGCCGACGCCGACAAGCTGAAAAGCGTCGCCGACTGGATGCTGCAACCGGCCAACGGCAAGACCACCGAGGCCAACTGGACGGCCGCCGCCAAGGCCATGAGCGCGCAATCCGCCCTCGCCTCCAAAGCCGCCGCCGCCCATGACGCCAAGGCCCTGGCCCTGGCCGCCAACGACCTCTCCGACACCTGCACCAGCTGCCACAAGGTCTACAAGAAGCAGGAATAGGCGGGAGGCCCACCGGCGAGGTCCGCCCCACCGTAGATCGCCGGACCAGCCGTCAGCGTGCTAAGCGCGGGGCATGACCGCTCTTGAGTCCGATCCGGGCCACCTGCGCTACATGCCCAAGCTCGACGGCCTGCGCGCGCTGGCCATCGGGCTGGTGCTGCTGCAGCACTTCGGGCCGGAACCCTTCGCCTCGGCCATCGCCTCCGGCGCGGTCGGCGTGAAGCTGTTCTTCGTGCTGAGCGGCTTCCTGATCACCGCCGTCCTGCTGGGCCTGCGCGAGGCGGACATGTCCCGGCCCGAGGCCGCGGCCCGATTCTACTGGCGCCGTATCCTGCGCCTGACGCCGGCCCTCTACGCCGCCATCGCCGCGGCCGTCCTCCTGGGCGTGGGCCTGATGCGCCAGGACTGGTGGTGGCACGCCCTCTACCTCAGCAACGTCCTGGTCGTCGTCCGCCAGACCTTCGGCCCGGTCGGCCACTTCTGGACGCTTGCGGTGGAGGAGCAGTTCTACCTGCTGTGGTCGCTGCTGGCGTTGTTCCTGCCGCGCCGGGCCCTGATCCCCGCCGTGGCGGGCTTCATCCTCCTGGGTCCGGCCTATCGCCTCGCCCTGGCCTGGGCCGGAGTCAGCAGCTTCGCCCAGGTGCTGCTGCCGGGGAACATCGACGGCCTGGCGCTGGGCGCCTTGCTGGCGCTCAGCCACCGTCACGGCGCGGTCTGGCGGATGCTCTCCAGCCCCTGGGTCCTGGCGGCCAGCGCGGCGGCCGCCGGCGGCCTGCTCCTGCCCGCCGCGCCCGACCTGGCGCGCCGGGTAGTGTTCCCGAGCCTGGTCTTCCTGGCTTCGGCGAGCGCCGTGGCGATCGGCTCGAAGGCCGGCGGCGGCGCGGGCGTCCGGTGGCTCGAGGCGACGATCCTGCGCCACATCGGGACGATCAGCTACGGAATCTATGTCTACCACTACTTTCTGCCGCTGATCGCCGCGCGCTGGGTTCCGGCGGTCGCCAACGCGCCCGGCCCCTTGCGCGCCGGCATCTATGTGGCCGCCTCCCTAGCCGTCGCGGAGGTCTCCTGGCGGTTCCTGGAGCAGCCGATCCGCCGTCTGCGCGACCGCCGTCCCGCCGCTCCGGCCCGCCGCGCGGAGCCCGCCTAGCCCATGCGCATCTTCATCGACGCCGACGCCTGTCCGGTGAAGGACGAGACCTACAAGGTCGCCGCGCGCTATGGCCTGACCACCACCGTGGTCTCCAACAGCTTCATCGCCATCCCGCCGTCGAAGCTGATCGACCGGATGATCGTCGACGCCGGCCCCGATGTCGCCGACGACTGGATCGCCGAGCGGACCGAGCCCGGCGACATCGTGGTCACCAACGACATCCCGCTCGCCGAGCGGGTGCTGAAGGCTGGCGGGACGCCGATCGCGCCCAACGGGCGGCTATTCACCACCGACAGCATCGGCGCGGCGCTGGCCTCGCGCGCCGTGGCCGAGCACATCCGCTCCATGGGCGAGATGACCGGCGGGCCGAAGCCCTTCGCCGCCGCCGACCGCTCGCGCTTCCTGCAGGCCCTGGACGAGGCGGTGAACCGCGAACGCCGCCGTCGGCGCTAGCCGCCTTGCGTCCCGCCGCCCGGCGCGGGTATGGGCTGGGCCATGCCGTCTTTGGAGAGCTTGCCGATGCGTTGGATGGGTTTGTCGATCGCCGCCCTGGCCGCCGTCACGGCGCTCGCCGGCTGCAACAAGTCCGCCAGCCCACCCGCTGGAGGCAGCGCCGCCTCCGCCTCGGGCCCCACCTCGCCCCTGCTCACCGACGACCAGATGAAGGCCGCGCAGGCGTCCCTGCCCGCGCCCTACAACGCCGCGGACCTCTCGAACGGCGAGTCGAAGTTCGCCCTCTGCTCCACCTGCCACACCCTGGTGGCCGGAGGGCCGAACATGACCGGCCCCAACCTGCACGGGATATTCGGGCGCAAGGCGGCCAGCCTGGCGGGCTTCAGCTATTCCGACGCCCTGAAGGCTGCCGGCTGGACCTGGGACGCGGCGCACATCGACACCTGGATCACCGACCCCAAGGTGGCCGTGCCCGGCACCAAGATGACCTTTGCGGGCCTCAAGGATCCCAAGGACCGCACCGACGTCATCGCCTATCTGATGGTGCAGACCGGCTACCAGCCCTAGACCCCGGCCGCTCAGGTAGAGCGATCAGGTCTCACACAACCTTGACGAGTGCGGAAAGCGCGCGCATCGTACCCGCGTCGCTGAGCGGGTCGAACCCCCAGCAGGCGACATGGCGGCGCCGTGACCCCATCGCGGCGGCGCTCTTGCGCCTCACCGGCGGCGGCGTCCCCCACGTCCGCGGTCCGGCGCGCAGGTCTGGAGGCCTTCCCCGGTGACGGGGGAGGCCTTTTTCCTGAAGGAGGCCGCGCCGCCGAAGATCCCCTAGGCGTCGTAGCCGGGCAGGTCGCGGTCGAGCTTGCGCAGGCAGCCGGGCCAGGCCAGAGCGCCGCCGATGCCGCGGGCGACCTGGCTGCGCACCTCGGCCTGGGAGGCGTCCGGCGCGATCAGCACGCCCTCGGCGCCGCCGCTCAGCGCCTTCACCTGCATGGTGCAGGCGCGCTCCAGATAGTACATGCCGACCCAGCAGTTGGCGGCGGTGTCGCCCACCGCCAGAGTGCCGTGATTGCGCAGCAACATCAGGGTCTTGTCGCCGATGTCGCCCACCAGACGCTCGCGCTCGTCGTGGTTCAGCGCGATCCCCTCATAGTCGTGGTAGGCGAGCCTCGGCAGCACGATCAGGGCGTGCTGCGACAGCGGCAGCAGGCCGGATGACTGCGCCGCCACCGCGACCCCGTCGTCGGAGTGCAGGTGCATGACGAACCGGGCGTCCTCGCGCGCGGCGTGGATCGCCGAGTGGATGGTGAAGCCCGCCGGATTGATGAAGTAGGGCGTCTCCTGGAGGATGTTCCCGTCCAGGTCGATCTTCACCAGGGAGGAGGCGGTCATCTCCTCGAACAGCATGCCGTAGGGGTTGATCAGGAAGTGGTGCTCCGGCCCGGGGATGCGGGCGGAGATGTGGGTGTAGATCAGGTCGTCCCAGCCATAGAGGGCCACCAGCCGGTAGAGCGCCGCCAGCTCCACGCGGGCCTGCCACTCATCGGCGCTCACCTTGCCCTTCAGCGAGGCGACACCCGCCACCGATCCGTCCGCCATGGCTCGCTCCCTTGATCTTCTGTCACCCCTAGAATCCGCCCGTGGCGAAAGCGCGTCAAGCTAGCTGCGGACGCGGCCCACCGCGTCGAGCCAGCGGGCGTAGGCGGCCTCGCGGCGGTGGAGCTCCATCGCAGGCGCGAAGGCCTCGGTCTTGGGCCGGGCCGCGGCGGCCTCGGCCACGTCGCGATAGAGGCCCGCGCCGACCCCTGCGAACAGAGCCGCGCCCAGCGCTGTGGTCTCGCCATAGGTCGCGCGGCCCACCGCGATGCCGGTGAGGTCCGCCAGGCGCTGGCTGAACCAGGCGCTGCGCGACATGCCGCCGTCGATCCGCAGTTCCACCTTGTCGTGGAAGGCTCCCGGCGCATCGGCGCGCATGGCCTCGATCAGGTCGCGGGTCTGCAGGGCGCTGGCGTCGAAGGCGGCGCGGGCGATCTCCGCGAGGCCCGCGTCGCGGGTCAGGCCGACGATCGCGCCGCGCGCGCCGGCGTCCCACCAGGGGGCGCCCAGGCCGGTGAAGGCCGGCACCAGCACCACGCCCAGGTCGTCGTTGGCCTGTTTCGCCAGGGTCTCGACGCCCTGCGGCCCGCCGCCGATCTTCAGGCCCTCGTTGGCCCACTGGAGCGCCGCGCCCGCGATGAAGATCGCCCCTTCCAGGGCGAAGGTCGTCTTCCCGCCGATCCGCGCTGCCACGGTGGTGAGGAGCCGCGCCTTGGAGACCGGCGCGGCCTCGCCGGTGTTGACCAGCATGAAGCAGCCGGTCCCGTAGGTCGCCTTCATCTCGCCGGACCGGATGCAGCCCTGCCCCATCAGCGCCGCCTGCTGGTCGCCGGCCACGCCGCGGATCGGGATGGCGCGGCCCAGCAGGGCCTCGTCGGTCTCGCCATAGTCGCCGGCGCAGTCTCGGACCTCCGGCATCAGGCTGAGCGGCGCGCCCAGCATCTCGCCCATCTCCTCCGACCAGGCCTGCTGGCGGATGTCGAACAGAAGGGTGCGCGAGGCGTTGGTGGCGTCGGTGGCGTGCACCGCCCTTGGATGGCTTGGGCCGCCGGTCAGCTTCCAGATCACCCAGGCGTCGATGGTGCCGGCCAGGAGCTCGCCGGCCTCTGCCCGCGCCCGCGCGCCTTCCACATGGTCCAGCAGCCAGGCGATCTTGGTCCCGGAAAAATAGGGATCGAGCAGCAGGCCGGAGATTTCGGTGACCCGCGGCTCGCGGCCCTCCCCGCGCAATTTGTCGCAGAGGGCGGCGGTGCGGCGGTCCTGCCAGACGATCGCCCGATGGATCGGGACCCCGGTCCTGCGGTCCCAGACCACTACCGTCTCGCGCTGGTTGGTGATTCCGATGGCGGCCACCTGAGCCATCGGCCGCGCCGCCTTGGCCACCGCCTCGCGCAGCACCTCCACCGAGGCGGCGAAGATCGCCTCGGCGTCATGTTCGACCCAGCCGTCGGCCGGATAGAACTGCTCCAGCGGTCGCCCCGCCTCAGCCAGCGCACGGCCCTGGACGTCGAACAGGATGGCGCGCGTGCTGGTGGTCCCCTGGTCCAGCGCCAGGATCAGCGGATCGGCCATTTTCCCTCCCGGTGAAGTTCCCTCGCGTCGTTGCGAGGGGTTTAAACATGTTTTCACCGCCCTCGCCCATGTTCGCCCTTCGAAAGCCTCACCGACAGAATGGAGGGATGGGCTTGAGCGTCGCGATAAGCAGCGAAGGTCTGCTTGAACTTGCCAAGAGCCGGACCCCGGCGGATCGCGAGCGCTTGCTGCTGGGCGTTGTCGAACTGTGCGACGCGGGCGACGGGGCCGGGGCTGCGGCCTCGCCGCAGATCCAAGCCCTCCTGAACTCCATCTTCCTGGGCCTCGTGGCCGGCGCAGAGCGGGAGATCCGCAAGCGGCTCGCCGACAAGCTCGCCACCGCAACCTGGGCCCCGCCGGCGCTGATCAATGTGCTGGCCCTGGACGAGATCGAGATCGCGCGGCCGGTGATCGCCGCCAGCCCCCTCTTGAAGGACAGCGACCTCATCCGCCTGTTGGTCGAGGCGACCATCGAGCACCAGATCGAGGTGGCGCGCCGCCCGAACCTCAGCCCGGCGGTCATCGCCGCCATCCTGCGGGCCGCTGAACCCGCGGTGATGACCGCGCTCGCCGGCAACCAGACCGCCGACGTGGTCCCCGCCGACCTGAAGCGGCTGGTGGACGCCGCGCGCGAGATCGCCGCCCTGCGCTCGCCCCTGTCGCGCCATCCCAAGCTCACCGACGAGCTCGCCCTGCAGCTCTACGCCTGGGTGGGCATCGCGCTCCGCCAGGCGCTGGCCGAGCGGTTCCGACTGGATCCCAAGGCCATCGAAACCGCTGTCGCCCAATCGGTGCAGGAGGCCTACCACGGCGCCGCCGACGACCGGGGCGCCGTCGTCATGGCCCGCGACGGCGAGCGCGAGGCCATGGAGGAGCGGCTGATCGAAAAGCTGCACGCCGCCGGCCAGCTGCGCCCGGGCTACCTGGTCCGCGCCCTGCAGGAAGGCCGCCTTTCGTTGTTCGTCATCGCCCTGGCCACCCTGGGCCGCTTCGAGACCGACCATATCCAGCGGGTGATCGACAGCGAGCGGCCGGAGCTGCTGGGCCTGGCCTGCGCGGCCGTGGGCATCGACCGCAGCGTCTTCCCCAGCATCCTGGAACTGGTCCGTGGACTGAACGGTGGCTTCCCCGGCGGCGGCCTGGACGGCGCGCGCCGCGCCATCGGCGCCTTCGGCCCGGTGAGCGCCCACGTCGCGGCCACCGCCTTCCGCCAGGCCGCGCTCTCGGTTTGACAAGCCCCGGCGGTTAGCGGTTTCTGCCGAGCGAAGACCTTGGCCGGGGCAGCCTTAAGTGACGCGCATCGCCTTTACCGCCAGCGAACGGCCCGAGGCCCAGGAGGGCCTGTTGCGGCTGGTCAAACGCTACGGCGACTCCGCCATCGAGGAGGCCGACGTCATCGTCGCCCTGGGCGGCGACGGCTTCATGCTGGAGTGCTTCCACGACCATATGGCCAGCGGCCTGCCGGTCTATGGCATGAACCGCGGCTCCGTCGGATTTTTGATGAACGATTACAGCGAGGTGGGCCTTCCGGAGCGCATCGCCGCAGCCGAGAAGGCGGTGATCCATCCGCTGCGGATGACCGCTACCGACGTCGAGGGCCAAACCCATGTGGCGCTGGCGATCAACGAGGTCAGCCTGCTGCGCCAGACCCGCCAGGCGGCCAAGCTGCGCATCTCCATCGACGGGCGCTTGCGGCTAGGCGAGCTCTCCTGCGACGGGGCGCTGGTCTCCACCCCCGCGGGCTCGACGGCCTACAATCTCTCGGCGCATGGGCCGATCATCCCCCTGGACGCCCGAGTGCTGGCGCTGACGCCGATCAGCGCCTTCCGCCCCCGGCGCTGGCGCGGCGCCCTGCTCGCCCACACTGCCAAGGTGACCTTCGAGATCCTGGAGGCGGCCAAACGGCCGGTGAGCGCGGTGGCCGACAATATCGAGGTCCGCGACGTGCTGGACGTACACATCGCAGAGGACCGCGAGATCGCGCTCAACATGCTGTTCGACGAAGGCCGCAGCCTGGAGGAACGGGTCCTCGCCGAGCAGTTCTCCGACTGACCTGAACTTCGCGGCGTTTGGCCGCATCGCGCGGCCCAATTGCGCGCCCGTTTGTGGAAAGTCAGTCAATACCGTAGGTTGCTTCTCACCCCTTATTAACGGGTTGGCGCTTATGTGTGGGTGTAGTCACCTGGAGGGCGTCCCTTGAGCCAGCAGAATTCCGGCCAAATGATCCAGCCGAACAACGCCTTGCGCCTGAAGGTTGGCGGCGGGCGTCTGGGCGCGATCGATCCGGCGGCCATCGCCAAGGCGGAAGCCGCCCTCAAGAGCCTGGCCTCCAACTTCTCCCAGTGGCTGAACGACGAGATCGTCAAGCTCGAGGCCGCCCGCCAGACGGTGAAGGCCCAGGGCGTCACCGCCGAAACCATGGAGAACCTCTATCTCCGCGCCCACGACCTGAAGGGCCTCGGCACCACCTACGGCTATCAGCTGATCACCCGCATCGCCGGCTCGCTCTGCCGGATGATCGACGACAAGGAAAAGCGCGCCTCGGCCCAGCTGGACCTGGTCGACGCCCACATCGACGCGATCAAGGCCGCCGTGCGCGACGACATCAAGTCGGACGAGCACCCCGTGGGCCGCGTCCTGGTGGAAGAGCTGGAACGCCGCGTGAAGGCGATGACCGCCTAGGCGCCAAACCTAGTGGATCGGCGACACCGCGCCGCCGCCATGGACTTCTGAATTGACCGCGGGGTGGCCCGCGTAGCGGATTTCACCGCCGCCGTGGATCGCCGCCTCCAGACTGTTCTGCGCGGTGACCATGATCTTGCCGCCGCCCATGATGGCGGCGGTCGCCGACTGGGCCGGCACGTCCCTCATATCGATATCGCCGCCCCCGTGGATCGCCACCGAGATGGTGGGCTGGGCCGGAAACGCGCCCTTCGCCACGATGTGGCCGCCGCCCATGATGTCGATGGCGTTCAGGTCCGGCGTCTCGATATCGACTTCCAGGCGATGCGGTCCCCAGCAGCTCCCGCGGCAGGACCGGATGACCAGCCGCCCCCTGCCATCGACGTCGAAGCCCATATCGGCCGCGTCGCCCTGAACCACGGTGACGCGCTGCACCGGCGCTTGGCGGATATTGATCGTCCCACCGCCACGCAGCTCGACGCCGGTGAACCTGGCGACCGGCACGACGGTCTGCGCCGCGGCGAGGCCGGGCGCGGTGACAAGGGCGGCGGCGGCCAGGAGGGAAGCGAGGCGCATGGACGAACTCCTTCAGTTCGCCCGCAAGACACCAACGCCGCCGCGCCGGCGCAACTTAACCTTTGGTCATGCGGCCGCGGCGGCCTTCGTCACATGACGTTTTCCAGCGGCTCGGCGACCGCGCCATAGCCGGCGTCGGGCGGCAAGGTGAGCACCCGTCCGTTCGCGCGTTGCTCGATCTTCGGCTGCACGGTGACCAGCCGGCGCGCCGCGGCCCGCGCCACCGCGTCCTGCGCCCCGCTGGCTTCGGCGAGGAGTTGCAGGTTCATCCGCGTCGGGAAGATCACCTTGCGCTCGCCCGCCGCGGCCAGCCGCAGCGCCTCGGCCGGCGCGATCCATTCGGCGTCCACCGTCTCGCGCCCGTCGCAGGCCGCCAGCTGCTCGGCCGGCGCGGTCACCGCGTAGAACCAGGTGTCGAACCGCTTTGGCGTCAAGGGCGGGGTGATCCAGCGGGCGAACACGGTCAGGGCGTCGAGATCGAGATAGGCGTCCAGGCGGGAGACGACGTCGATGAACCGCATCGTGCCCGCGTCGACCGCCTGGCGCACGGCCATCGGACAGGCCTCGCCGCTCATCGGCTGGCCGTCGCGGCGGCGCGCCAGCAGGATGCCGGCCTCCTCGAACACCTCGCGGATGGCGGCGATGCGTAAGCCCCGCTGGTTGGCGTCATAGGCCTCCCAGCCGACCGTGTGGACTTCCCAGTTGCGGTCGTGGTCGCCTGCGTGGCTCTTGCCGCCCGGGAACACCAGGGCGCCTGAGGCGAAGTCGATCTGGTGATGGCGTTTGACCATCAGCACCTCGAACGCCGGGACGTCGCGCAGGAGCAGGATGGTGGCGGCCGGCTTGATGTCGGCGGTGGGCGGTGTGTCGGGCATGCCGGAGAGCTTGCGGCGCTGCGGCGGCGCACGCAAGCTCAGGCGCTCTGGCTTTCGCCCACCTCGGCGCGGGCGGCCTGGGAGATCCGGTCCATCTTGTCGATCAGATAGTCGACGTCCTCCCGCGAGGCGGTCTGCGGCTGGGTGAGGAAGCGCTGCAGCATGCGTTCCTGGAAGCGCTCCAGGTCGCGGGCGCCGCCGTCGAATTCCATGGCGTGATAGGTGTCCACCGCCACGCGGAAGGCCGGGAACAGCCGCGCCGGAAGACCCGCCCGCTCGTAGATGGCGCGTAGGCCAAGCGGCCCTGCGTCGTGGATCATCAGCCAGGTGCGGTGGTGTGGCACGCCGGCCAGCTCCGCCACGGCCCATTCGAAGAAGGTCATGTGCCCCTGCGCCACCGCGCGCAACAGCAGCGAGGCGGTGAGCCGGCCCTGCCCCGCCAGGTGGACGGCGAAGGCCTTCACGTCGGCGGCGCGGCCGGCCTGGTCGACCAGGTCGACGGTGGCGCGCTCGGCGGCGCCCACCGCGATGCTGAGCGCCATCTGCGGCGAGACCGCATGGTGGGTGATCAGGTGGTCGCGCAGCTGGTCGCCGACCAGGTCGATCAGCTTCTCGCTGACCGACAGCGGCAGGACGTGGCGATAGGCGACGGCGGCCAGCACCTTCTCGTGCGTTTCGAAGCGGGCCATCACCTGCTGCAGGGCGCTCTCGGCGAAGTCGGCGTTGTCGTTGGCGCAGGCTGCGGCCACGGCGCGCTCGCCGCCATGCTCGGCCAGGGCGTCGGTCACCGTGCGCGACAGCCGGGGCCTGCGCGCGATGGCCAGCTGGCGCACCGGCCCGCCCAGGCGCACGATTTCCGCCAGGTCGGTGTCGGTGAACACCGGCGAGAATCCCAGCAGCGGCAGCGAAATGGTCTCCACGTCGCGGGCCAGGCGCAGCGCCACGTCGCGCGGCACCAGGGGGCTGTCCTTCAGGGTCACGGCCAGCGCGCGGCGCACCAGCTCGGCGGCGTCGCCGGCCATCACCCGCAGGATCTCCGCGGCGGTCTCGCGCTCGTCGTCGGAGAGCGGCGTCCCCTCCATCGCGCGGCAGAGCTTGAAGGCGGCGGCGGCGCGCTCGTCGGCGCTCTGGCCCTTCACCAGCGTGCGGATATCCTCTTCCGTCAACGCCGAGTGGGTGGTCGCCATGGCTCGTTCGGGTCCCGCACAGGTTCAGACGCAAGGGGTCTCGAAGGACCCGCGTCGGCCCTGACGTCCCCCAAATCTCACGAGTCCGACTGTCGCGGATCATGCTTAACGCGCGGTTAGGACTCGAATCTGTGGATGACGCCGCCCTCGGCGACGACAAGCGATTTATACGCGCCGCTCGGCCGACGACCTTAATTCAGACAAACAGAGGACAAGGATTGGACAAGTATTAATTCCGATCTAGAAAATCAATTTTAAGTTGATAGGAAACAAAACCGATCCCATGGGTTGATATTGGTGAAGGGTGAAAAGACATGTTTATGAAGAAAATTCTGGTCGTCGAAGATAACTACATTCTGAACCAGGATGTATGCGAATTCCTCCGCGAGGAAGGCCATCTGATCAAGAGCGTATACTGCGGGAAAGACGCGTTCGATATCATAGATCGCCACGAAGACATGGTCGCGCTGCTGACCGATGTCGACCTCGGCCCCGGGCCGGATGGCATCAATGTCGCACGCTATGCCCGCGCCTTCTCGCCGCGCCTGCCGGTGGTGTTCATGTCCGCGAACTCGAACGGCCGCCATGAACTGGCCGGCGTGGCCGGGTCGGAATTCGTCGCCAAGCCCTTCCGGCCGCAGCAGATCGCTAAGGCCCTCAGCCGTGTGATCCAGCTTCAGGCTGACTCCGCGCCCAAGGCCTTTCGGCCGCTGACCGCGAACGCGCTGTCGCGTGCGAGCCAGTGGGCCGCCTAATCCCCGCCCCTCGAACCGAGGCCAGAAACCCTTCCCTTGAGCCGACCCGGATGTTCTAGCATGGGCCAAAATCCGGAGATCCCGAACGTGTTGCTGCAAGGCCTGAAGGTCGTCGATTTCACTGCCTACATCGCTGGACCGGGCGCCGCGGCCATCCTGGGCGATTGGGGCGCGGACGTGATCAAGGTGGAGCGGCGCGAGGGCGACACCATGCGCCACGTCTTCGCAGACCTGAAGAACGACATCGGCGCGAACCCGACCTTCGAGCTCGACAATCGCGGCAAGCGCGGGATCGTGCTGGACATCACCAAACCGGCCGGCCGCGACGCCCTGGCCAGGCTGGCCGAGACCGCCGACGTGTTCCTGACCAACACCCGGCCCGTGTCACTGAGGAAGTACGGCCTGGATGAGGCGACGCTGCGCAAGGCGAACCCAAGGCTCGTCTACGCCGTGATCACCGGCTACGGCCTGGAAGGCCCTGACGCCCACCTGCCCGGCTTCGACGTCACCGCCTTCTGGGCGCGCTCGGGCATCGGTTACATGACCGCCCCCAAGGGCGCCGAGCCCTTCATGCGCACCTCGGGCATGGGCGATCACTCGACCTCGCTGGCCACCGTCTCGGCCATCCTGGCCGCCCTCTACGAACGCGAAAGGACCGGCGTTGGCCGCATGGTGCAGACCTCGCTGCTGGCCACCGGGGTCTATCTCTGGGGTTCGGACCTGGCGGTGCAGCTCAAACTCGGACGGGTGGCGTCGATCCGCCCGCGGGAGAATCCCATCAACGCGGTCGCCAATCACTTCCGGAGCGCCGACGGCCGTTGGTTCGTCCACAACCCGCGCGGCGGCTCCGGGGGGTGGGAGAAGTTCATGGGCGTCGCCGGCCGGCCCGACCTAGTCACCGATCCGCGCTTCGCCACCGGCAAGGAGCGCCGCGCCAACGCCCGAGACCTGGCCGCCGAACTGGAAACCGCCTTTGCGGAACTTCCCTTCGATGAGATCGCCCGCCGGCTCGACGCGGCCGACCTCGTCTGGGCGCCGTTCCAGACGCCAGCCGACGTCGACGCCGACCCACAGGTCGCCGCGGCGGGCGCCTTCGTGGAGGTCGACGACGGCCAGGGCGGCACCTACCGCTCCCCGGCCAGCCCGGCCGTCTTCCCGGGCGAGCCGCAAGCGCCGCGTCCCCGCGCGCCGCGCCTAGGCGAACACACCCGCGAGGTGCTGGCTGAGATCGGCTACTCCGAGGGCGAGATCGAGGCGATCTTCGCGGCGGACGCGGCGGCCTAGGCGCTGAGTCTCAATCCATCAGCTTGCGTTGCAGGTAGGTCTGGGTCAGGGCCTGGGTGTGGGCCTGCTGCTTCAGGTCCGCGCCCGAGCCGTGGCCGCCCTCGGTGTTCTCGTAGAACAGATAGGGCAGATGCATCTCTTCCATGCGTGCGGCGAATTTGCGCGCGTGCTGCGGGCCGACCCTGTCGTCCTTGGTGGTCGTGAAGATGAAGGGCTCGGGATATTTCACACCCGCCTTGAGGTTCTGGTAGGGCGAGGTCTTGAGCCAAAAGGCCATGGCCTTCGGGTTGGCGTTCACGTCGCCGTACTCGCCCTGCCAGCTCGCGCCCGCCGCGATCTTCGAGATGCGGATCATGTCCAGCAGCGGCACGTCGATAACCACGGCGTTCCAGAGGTCCGGCCGCTGCGTGAATTCCACGCCCATCAGGAGGCCGCCGTTGGAGCCGCCCTGGATGCCCAGGCGGCGCGGCGAGGTGATCTTGCGGCGGATCAGGTCCTCGGCGACGCCGGCGAAGTCGTCGTAGATCGCCTGGCGCTTCTCCACGAGGCCGGCCTCGTGCCACTTCGGCCCGAACTCCCCGCCGCCGCGGATGTTGGCCAGCACATAGACCCCGCCCCGCTCGAGCCACAGCTTGCCGTTGCTGGCGCTATAGGCCGGGGTCTCGCTGACCTGGAAGCCGCCGTAGGCGGTCATCAGGGTCGGGTTGGAGCCGTCGTATTTGATGTCGCGGCGGTGGACGACGAAGTACGGCACCTTGGTCCCGTCCTTGGAGGTCGCCTCGAACTGCTCGACCACGTCCTTCGAGGCGTCGAACTTCGCAGGCGTGGTCTTGACCTCCTTCAGCGCGCCGCTGGCGGCGTCGGCCAGCCAGACGCTGGTGGGCGTGAGGAAGCCGGTGACGTCGACGAAGGCCCGGTCGCTGTGTTCGTCCGTCGTGGAAAGCCGGATGGTGGCGTTGTCCGGCAGGTCGAGTTTGGTGCGGGAAAAGCCGGCGGCGCCGGGCGTGTAGACGTAGGCCCGGCTTCTGACGTTATCGAGCACGGTGACCAGCAGCTTGCCCTCTGTGGTCGCGGTCTCGTCCAACGACTCGCGTGGGCCGGGCGCATAGAGAAGCGTCGGCTTCAGGTGGGCCGGATCGGCCTTCAGCGCCGCCAGTGTCGTCCAGGCCAGGCTGCCGGCCACGAAGGTCTTGCCGCCCGCGGTCCAGTCCTCCTCGGTGCGGATCAGCACCCGTCCATCGATCAGGTCGTCGACGCTGGCCTTCGAGGGTATGCCCAGCCGTTCGGCGCCTTTGGCGGTCAGGACGTAGGTCTCGTGGCGGAAGGTGTCCAAGGGCCGGGTGATCACCGACAGCGTGCGGCCAGCCGCATCCCGCAGCACGTCGGGCGAGACGCCATAGCCGCCGTCCGCCTTGTCGCCGCGATAGACCTCGACGGCCTTGTCCAGCGGCTGGCCGCGCTTCAGCCGCTTGACGATGTAGGGATAGCCCGAGGCGGTCAGCTCGCCCGGCGCCCAGGCGTTGGAGATCAGCAGGGTGTTTTCGTCTTCCCAGTCGACACGCGCCTTGGACTTCGGGATCGTAAAGCCGCCCTCGACGAACTTGCCGGAGGCGAGGTCGAACTCGCGGATGGTCACCGCGTCCTCGCCGCCTTCGGACAGGTGGATCAGGCAGCGGGTCTCGCGCGGCCGGGCGCAGTTCGCGCCCTTGAACACCCAGCTCTTGCCCTCGGCCTTGCCGAGCGCGGTGATGTCCAGGACGGTGGTCCATTGCGGTGCGTCGGTCTGGTAGCTGGCCATGGAGGTCTTGCGCCAGATGCCGCGCACATGGTCGCCGTCCTGCCAGAAATTGTAGATTTCGCCCTGCAAGAAGCGGCCGGCCGGGATGCGGTCCTTGGCCTCGGCGATGGTCAGGGCTTCCTGATAGAGCGTTGGGTAGCGGGCGTCGGATTCCAGCACCGCGACGGCCTTGGCGTTATGGGCGTTGACCCAATCCATGGCCTTGGCGCCGCCCACGTCCTCCAGCCAGATGTAGGGATCGGCGGCGTCCGTGGCGGCGGTCTGGGCGCCGGCCCCCATAGGCGCGGCGAGCGCGAGCAGTCCGAAAGCGAGCGCCGAGGCGGCGGCGAAGATAGGGCGCATGATGATCCTTGGCGGTCGGGCGACGGCCAAGGCTAGAGGCGCAATCAAGGGCTTAGAAGCGAAAACTCGCGGCCGCCCCGGCCAAGGGCGCCGAACTCAGCTGTGGCGGCTCTCGGACAGCACCTTCAGCATCTCGGTGGTGAAGAACGAGCCGGTGAGCCGGGCGCCGACGCCCATCTCGTCGCTGGACTGCGCGCTGCGCAGGATCATCGAGACCAGCTCGGCCTGCTGGGCCTGGTGGTCGAGGGCGCGGGCCGAGGCGTACTGGATGAAGCCGCCGTCCTCGGAGGGTTGGGCGGGCGCGGGCTCGATCGGCGCGGCGGAGCCCGCCACCTTGGTCAGGTTGGCGTAGACCTGGCCCACGGTCGCGGCCTGGCCGCCGGGGTAGAAGATCGCCTTGTTGGCGTGGGCCGCGTCGGGGAACAGGTGGGCGGCCGTGGCGCTGGGCTGTTTCTCCACCGCCTCAATCAGCTTGGCCGAGCCCTGCGGGCCCAGGAAGTGGGCGGCATAGAGCTCGCCCGCCGTCGGGTCGCGCCCGGTGCGGCCCTTCAGATAGGCCGCCGAATCGGAGGTCAACTCGCCGGCCATCAGCGAGGCCGCGTGCGGGTCGAGGCGCAGGTCCATCACCGCGCGGCGCGCCTCCTCGCCGTTCACGTGATAGCGGCCGTCGGCGCCCTTCTCGATCAACTCGGCGTAGCGGGCGTAGCCGTGCTTGGCGCCGTGCTGCTTCAGCGTGGACAGCCAGGTCTGCTGCACGAACTGGAAGAGGCCCGCCGCCGAGGATGAGCCCGCCCTGGCGCCAGGGTTCAGCCCGCTCTCGCGCCCAGCCGTCTTCAGCAGGAAGGAGAAGTCGACTCCGGTCGCCTGGGCGGCCTTTTGGATCGCCTGCTCAACTACGCTGCGTATGCCTTCGACCGCCGCCATGCCTGCGAGTCCTGAACCATCGTGGTTAATGCGCCGCTAACCATGATGAAGATCGCGCCCTGGCCTCAGGGTTCGACGACACGTTTCGCCACCAGGTCACGTCCGGCCTGGTGCAGGGTGACCCCGCTCGCCGGGCCGGACGCCGGCAGGTCGAAGCGCAGCTGCGCGTCGACGATCCTGTAGAAGAAATCCGTACGGCTTTCCGGGAAGATCGCGGCGTGGGGCTGGCCGGTGATCTGGGTCACGAAGCGATCTCCGTCGTGCGTGACGGTCAGGAACACCTGCGGCGCGAGCTGATAGCGGCCGACGTAGAGGTCCAGCGCCTTCGGATCGAGCGCGACGGCGTGACGCCCCGCCGCCGGATCCGGTGGCGGCGGCTGCAGCGGCGCGCCGTTCAGGATGTGCGCGCCGATGTCGTCGCCGCCCCGGCCGGTGGCCGCGTTGGTCAGCACCACGACGCCCACGCCGGTCTTCGGGTCGAAGCCCATGTAGGTGCGGTAGCCGCCGGTGCCGCCATTGTGCCAGACGATCTCGTCGCGGCCGGGCGGAGACGAGATGTGCCAGCCGAGCGCGACCGACAGGCCAGGCGCGGCGGGCCGCCGCACCGACGTCCACTCCGCCTTCATCGCCGCCGCCAGCGGGGTCTTCACATAGCCGAGCTCGGCGCCCAGGAAGGTCAGGATGTCTTCGGCGTCGGAGCGCAGGGCGCCAGCCCCGGCCAGGGCGCCCTGCCCGGGCAGGATCCCGAAGTCCCAGTTGGCGACGGGGTCGAGGGCGGAATCGTGCCCCTGAGCCAGCCGCGCCTTGAGCGCCGGCGATAGGGTTATCGTGGTGCTGGTCATGCGCAGCGGCTCGATGATCCGCCGCTTCACCAGGGTCTCGTAATCCACGCCCGCACGGCGGGCGAGCGCATCGCCCATCAGGCCCACGGCGAGGTTCGAGTACTCGTATTTTGAGCCGATATCCCGCGGCAGGCTGTAGCCGGCGAGGAACTGGAAGAGCTGGGCCTCACCGTAGTCGGCGTAGGGGTTGTCCCAATCCTTCGGCGTGAAGTTGCTCGGCATCCGCGGCAGGCCCGAGCTTTGGGTCGCGATGTCCACGAGCGTGATCTGCTTGCCGTTGCGCTCGGGGATTTTCGTCCCCGGCGGCAGGTACTTCGCCACGGGATCGTCCAGCTTCACCTCGCCGTCCTGGACCATTTCGGAGAGCACCAGCGAGGTGAAGACCTTGGTCATCGAGCCGATCTCGAAGACAGTGCGAGGCCCGACCGGCTTCGGATCGCGCTTGTCGCTGACGCCGTAGGAGACGAAACGCCGGCCACGCGCGTCGATGACGCCCACCACGACGCCGACGCCGGAATGCTCCACATCGATGCGCTGGACGAGGATATCGTGGATCTCGGCATCGCTGGGCGTGGCCCATGGCACGACGGCCGGGGGCGATGGCGGCGTCTGGGCGCGCGCCGGAGCGGTCGCGTTCAGGACCAAGAGCCCGGCGCTGAGCGCCGTCAGAAGTCTGCGCAAGGCGCCCTCCCCGATCGTCCGATCATTGCGCCAATCGTGAAGGGCGTCGAGCCCGGGTAAATCTTACGGCGGTCGCGGCTACTTCTTGTCTTCCGGCTTGGCCGGGGCCGGTTTCGGCGGTGGCGCGGCGTGGGCGGCGGCGGCCTGGGCGTGCTGGGCCATGGCCTGAGCCTGGGCGTGCTGCGCCTGGGCCTGCGCCTGATGCTGCTGGGCCATCTGTTGCTGCTGTTGCGCCGCCTGCTGGTGTTGCTGGGCGGCCATCGCCGCGTGCTGCTGCTGGGCCTCGGCCTGGTGTTGCTGCGCCTGGGCCTGACGCTGTTGCTGCGCCAGGGCCTGGGCTTGCGCCTGGTGCTGCTGTTCGCTGGCCCGGCGGCCGGCGTCGGCCTGGGCCGAGGCCTGGCGCTGCTGATCGGCGGCGGCGTTGTGGGCGGCGGCGGCCTGCGCCTGCTGCTGGCGGGCGTTGCGTTCGGCCGCCTGGGCCTGCTGGGTTTGGACCTGGGCCTGCTGGGCGTGGGCCTGCGCCTGTTGGGCGTGCTGCGCCTGGGCCTGCCGCTGTTGCGCCTCGTTGCGCTGTGCGACCTCGGCCTGCTGCTGATCGGCGGCCTGGCGTTTGGCGAGGCCGGCCTGGCGGAGCTGGTCGCCGCGGGCGGCGGCGGCCTGCGCCTGTTGCGCCTGCTCTGCGCGCGCCTGCTGCACCTGCTGGGCCTGCGCCTGGCGCTGCTGTTGGTCGGCCTGGGCGCGGGCGGCGGCGTTGGACTGGGCGCGGTTGGCGAAGGCGTTGTTGGCGCCCGGGTTCGCAGGTGGCGTCCCCGGCGGCAGGCGACGCGGCGCGGGCGGGGCAGCGGCGATCACCGGGGCGGTGCGCTGGGCATAGGCCTGGCGCTGGGTCCGCTCCTGCTGCAGGGCGGCGACCTGCGGCTGCCGGCTCTGGACGGCCTGGTCGTGGACGGCGCGCCACTGCGGATTGCGCTGCTGCTCGGCGGCCCACTGCTGCTGCGGGGCCAGGACGGCCTGGCGCTGCGCCCGCCAGTCGGCGGCGTAGGCGGCCTGCCGCTGCTCGTGGACCGCCGCATAGTGCAGGCTACGGGCGCGGAACAGGTACTGGGCCGCGACCTCGACCATGGCCGCGCCATAATTCGGATAGGGCCGGCCGTAGTCGTCATAGACCTCCACGAGGTCGCCGCTGTCGTCATAGGCGTAGCAATAGTGCGGGTCCCGGATCAGGAAGGGATAGTCGCTGTCGCCTGAATAGAAATACTCGCGTGGGCCGTCGGGCGTGTCCTCGACCACCCGGTATTCGCCGTCCGAGGCGCGCCAGACGTAGGGCTGCTCGCCGTCGTAGGGCACGGTGTAGTCCGGCGGGCTGTCGCCGAAGGCGTCGTCCAGCTGATAGGCGCTATCCACATAGCTGTAGACCGGCCGGGGCGGCGTCGAGACCCGGGTGATCGGCGGCGCGGGCGGCAGGGCCGAGGCGGGGGGCGCGTCCGTTTCCGGTGGCGGGGCGGCGGTGGCCAGCGGCAGGCTGGCGATCGGCGCGCCGGTGGCCGGGGCGGAGTTCTGGTTGCAGGCGGCCAAGGCAAGGCTGGTCGCCGCGGCGGTCAGGAGGAACGTGCGATAGGACATGGCCGTCAAACCCTTCGATGAGCTTCACCGTTCCCGTTCCTCATGCGTAACCTCGCCGATGTGACATGAACGGCGCCCCAACGGAGACCGTTTCACGAGATCGCGAGCTTCGGACGTGGGCGCTTGACGTCACGTATCACGAGCGTAATTTATTACACACGTGATACGAAGGAGTCCCGCCGTGGTCATCCGTCAGGTCCTGCCCTTCGGCTTTCCGGCGCACGCCGGACGCCGCCTGCCGCCGCATGTCCGCATCGCCGTCATCGCCTCGCTGGGCCTGCATGCCGCGGCCCTGCTCTACCTGGCCTACGCCCATTTCGCTCCGCCGGCGGAGCCGCGCGACCTGACGCCCGATCCCGTGACCTTCGCGACCATCTTCACGCCGCAGAAGCCGCCGCCCGCGATCAAGCCGGTGGAGAAGCCGCCCATCGCCCTGCATCCGCCGAAGACCCTCGAGTCGCCGCCGATCGACAGCCTGCCCGTCCCGCCGCTCAAGGTTGACCCGCCCGCGGACTTCCATCCGATCGACCAGCTTCCCACCCAGGTTGCGCCCCAGGCCGTCGAGCCGCCGCCGACGCCGCACGTGGTCAGCTCCCCCAACTGGCTGCGCAAGCCCACCGGCGAGGAGATGGCCGGCGTCTATCCCGACCGCGCGCAGCGCAAGAGGCTCGGCGGATCGGCCACGCTGGCCTGCACGGTGGGGGCGTCCGGCGCGGTGCGCGACTGCCGGGTGGCCGCCGAAAGCCCCGCCGACAACGGCTTCGGCCAGGCGGCGCTGAAGCTCACCCGCTTCTTCCGGATGAGCCCGCAGACCCAGGACGGCCGCCCGGTAGACGGCGCGAGCGTCAACATCCCGATCCGCTTCAGTGTCCGCTGAGCTGAAGCCGGAGCGGGCTGGGCGTCCGGCCGGGCCTTCGGCCTCATCCCAATCGGCCTACTTGGCCGGCTGGGCGCCCAGCTTGCGGGTCAGGTACTCCGCCGTCGCGCTGTCCGCCTTGAGCCAGGAGGCGTAGCGCAGGAAGCCATGGATCTCGTCAGGGATCACCAGCTCCTCGAGGTCGACGCCCTTGGCTTCCAGCCGCCGCGCCAGGTCGATGGTCTCGGCGAAGTGGACGTTGCGGTCGTCGTCGCCCTGGATCAGCAGCACCGGCGAGGTCCAGGTCCCGACGTCGGCGTCCGGCGAGGCCTTGAAGGCGACCTCCAGGGCCTGGCTGAGGTCGCCCTTCTCGAAGCGGTCGGTCCGCGCCCCGTACTGCCGCGCCACGGTGCGCGACCAGTCGTGCACCCCGTGGAAGTCGACGCCGGCCTTGAAGAGGTCGGAGTTGCGCGCCAGGCCGAGCGCGGTCAGCAGGCCGCCGTAGGAGCCACCCCAGATGCCGATCCTGGCCGGATCCACGCCCGGGACGCCCTGCAGGAAACGGCCGCCAGACGCCACGTCCTGGTACTCCGACGAGCCGGCCGCCCCGCCGTGCTCGGCGTGCTGGAAGTCCCAGCCGTAGCCGATGCCCAGGCGGTAGTTCACCGACAGGACGGTGAAGCCGTGGGCGGCCATGTACTGGTTCATGGCGTAGGCGTTGGAATAGTAGTCCATGTAGGACCAGCCCAGCATCATCTGCCGGGGCGGCCCGCCGTGGACAAAGATCAGGCCGGGCGTCGCTTTCGCGCTGGGCGCCTGGAAGAGCTGGCCCTCGATGGTCCAGCCGTCCGGAGCCTTCCAGGTCACCTTCTTCGGAACCAAGAACTTCGCCCCGGCGAACTCGGCGGGCGGCGCCTGGCCGGCCAGCTCGCGTCGGCCCTGGCCATTGGCGGCGATCACGTCCACCGCCGGTGGCCGGCGCGCGTCGGCGGCGATGAAGGCCACGCCCGTGGAGAGCGCCGCCGGGCCCCATTCCAGGGTCGTCCCGCCGGTCAGCTCCACCGGCGCGCCACCGTCAACCGAGACCCGGAACAGGTGGCGGCGC
>NZ_SSMX01000019.1 GCF_004799515.1 Phenylobacterium sp.
GGCCATGGACCGACGCTTACAACCTCACCCGACCCCACGCCGGCATCGCCGGCCTCACGCCCTGGGCCAGGGTGAACAACCTTCTTGGAAACGACACCTAGGCCGCAGCCGCCCCCTGCCGTCGCCAGGGGCGTCGGGCCGATCCCCAAGGCCCGGCGCCCTCATGGCGCTCAACATCCCCAGTCCACCATTTCCCCTCGGAGTCCCGCCATGTCCGTCGCCAACCTCTCATCATCTCCCACGCCCACGCCCACGCCCACGCCCACGCCCTCCGCCGCCGACCGGCGCGTGGTGTTCCGCAGCCGGGGCCGCAGCCACGGCTATATCACCCGCCTGATGAGCCCCGGCGACATCGGCGAGGTGCTGAAGCCTTTCGTGTTCCTCGACCTGTTCGACAACAGGGGCGACACCTTCCCGACCTTCGGCCTGCACCCTCACTCGGGCCTCGCGACCCTGACCTATGTGGCCGAGGGCAGCGTCAGCTACGAGGACACCAACGGCGCCACGGGCGTCCTGCGCGCCGGCGGCGTGGAGTGGATGCGCGCCGGCAAGGGCGTCTGGCACGCCGGCGGCGCAGGCGATCCCGGCCTGACCCGCGGCTTCCAGCTGTGGATCGCGCTGCCGCCGCACCTGGAGCTCGGCGAGTCGGAAAGCCTCTACCAGAGCGCCGCCGACATCCCGCAGGTGGGGCCGGCCCGGGTGCTGCTGGGCGAATTCGGCGGCGCCGCCAACGCCATCGCGCCACCCTCCGACATCACCTATCTCGCCGTCACCCTGAAGGCCGGCGAGACCTGGCGCTACGACCCGCCGGCCGGGCACACCGCGCTGTGGCTGGCCGTGGGCAAGGGGGCGGTCGCCGTCCCGGACGTCCTCGACCACGGCGAGATCGTGGTCTTCGACCGCGCGCCGGGCGGGATCAGCTTCACCGCCAAGGGCGACGCGGAGTTCGTGATCGGCTCGGCGGTCCCGCACCCGCACCCGCTGGCCCTCGGCTACTACTCGGTCCACACCTCGGCCGAGGCCCTCGAGGCCGGCGAGGCGCGCATCGAGGAGATCCGCGAGGGCCTGGCCGCCAAGGGCCGGCTCTAGGTCCCTGACCTCGTATCCCTGAAACGCCCCGGGGCCGGCGAGCCGCTGCTCAATAGCCTGGCCCCCGCCGGGGACCCGACCCCGGTGCTGGCGGCCTGACGGCGTCCGGCGGGAACCCGCCTCACCAGACCCTCATCCCGCCGTCGACCACGATGTCGACCCCGGTGACGTAGGAGCTCTCGTCGGAGGCCAGGAAGAGGGCGACGTTGGCGACTTCCTCGGGCTTGCCGAGCCGACCCAGCAGGGTCTTGCCCAGCATGTAGCCGGACCACTCCGGGTCCTTCAGCTGCTCGCGGGTCTGGTTGGTCTCGATGACGCCGGGCGAGATGGAGTTCACGCGGATCCCGTGATCAGCGCCCTCCATCGCCAGCTGGCGGGTCATGCCGATGATGCCCGCCTTGGCCGTCGTGTGGGCCAGGGAGGCGTGGCCCTTGAAGCTCAGGAGGGCGTTGAGCGAGGCGGTGTTCACCACCACGCCGTGGCTGGCCTTCAGGTGCGGCCAGGCCGCGCGCGTCAGGTAGAAGACCAGGTCGACCTCCTCGCGCCGGTTGCGGTCCCACTCCTCGTCGGAGATGTCCTCCAGCCAGTTGAAGGAGGCCATGGCGGCGTTGTTGAAGAGCACGTCGATGCGCCCGTAGGTCTCGATCGTCAGGTCGACCAGCGCCTGGGCGTCCGCGGACCTGGTGAGGTCGCAAGGCGCCATGGCCACCATCTGGCCGCCGGAGGCCCGGACCTCGGCGGCCAAGGCCCCGGTGGCGACCGGGTCCAGTCCGCTGGCGACGATCCGCGCGCCTTCGCGCGCGAAGGCCATGACGGCGGCGCGGCCGATGCTGCCGGTGGCGCCGGTGATGAGGGTGACCTTGCCGGCGAGGCGTCCGGACATGGGGATCGCTCCTGAGGATGCGGGTTGAGGAGGGCTCGGCGCGGGCCGTCAGCGGCCGTGCGCGACCAGGCTGGCGAGGAAGAGCAGGGCCCAGACGGCCAGCGACAGGACCGTCAAGCGGTTGAGCGCGCCGTGGGGGGTGATCGGCGGGCGGTTGGAAAGGTGTCCAGACATCTGCGGGACCTCCGTGAGGCGGGCGGGACGCTCGCCACGAGAGTCATCTGGGGCTGCCGGGCCGCTCTAGGCAGCGGCGGATTCCGCAACACAGGGTTTCGCCGGCGCCGCCGTCCGCCATCGGCGACAGACCGTTCCGCGAACCGCGCCTACTCGCCGCGCCGTGACGCCCACAGCTGTGCAGCATCACCCCGCCGCCAGGAGCACGATCATGAAAGTCCACCACATCGACCCCGCCGCCGTCGCCGCCGCCGTCCGGGCGCGCCAGCTGATGGCCGAGGCGCGGTCCGCCGCCTTCGACAACCTGACCGAGCTGGTCGCCGCCCTGGAAACCGCCCGCACCCTCTCAGACTCCGTCGCCGCCGGCGGCGAGCTCTATGGCGTGGGCCTGCGCGACCTCGCGAGCCGGCTCTCCGAAGACCTCCTGGGCCGCGGGCGCAGCCTGCAGGCCCTGGCCGACCGCGAACGCCGCGGCCTGCTGGCCCACTGAACGGGAGCCCGGCCGATGGTCCACTCCATGCCCCACATCGTGATCTCCGTGGTCAGCCTGGTCGTCGTCATCGTCATGGCGGCGGTGGGGACGCGGCCCCATCAGATGTACGCCGACAGCTGGCGCGAGCCGGCGGCGGCCGTCGCAACCGCGCAGATCCCCTCGCGCTAGAGGCGGATGCCGCTGCGTTCGCCGAACCGCTCGATCAGCAGGTCGGTCAGGACGCGGACCTTGCGCGGCACATGCTCGCCGGGCGGGCGCACCACATAGAGCCCGCCCTCCGGCGAGGGATAATCAGGCAGCACCTCGACCAGGGCGCCCGACGCCAGATGGGCGGCGCCCAGGAAATCCGGAGCGAGGAAGACGCCCAGCCCTTTGAGGGCGGCGGCCATCGAGGCCTCGCCATTGTCGGCCGAGAACCGCGCCCTCGGCCGCACGGTCACAAACTCAGCCCCGTCGCGCAGGCGCCATTCGCCGCGCTGGGCGATGATCGCATCATGATCGTGCAGATCGGCCGGCGTCTTCGGCGCGCCGGCGCGCGCCAGGTAGTCGGGGCTGGCCACCAGCCGGCCGTGGACGGGCGCGATGCGCCGCGCCACCAGGCTGGAGTCCGCCAGGTAGCCCAGGCGCACCGCCACGTCGAAGCCCTCGCCAACCAGGTCGACGAAGCGGTCCGCATAGGCCGCGTGGATGTGCAGCCGCGGATGCTGCAGGGCGAGGTCGGCCAGCACGGGCGCCAGATGCGTCGGCCCGAAGGACAGCGGCGCCGCGATCCTCAGGCGTCCGCGCACCTCGCCGTCCGGGGAAATCGCCTCCTGCGCGGCGTCAAGCTCGCTCACCACCCGCGCCGCGTGCTCGCGGAACACCACGCCCGCCTCCGTCAGCACCGCCCCACGCGTGGTGCGCGACAGGAGCTGGGCCCCCAGCGCCGACTCCAGGCGGGTGAGCTGGCGGCTGACGATGGACTTCGACAGGCCAAGGCGGCGCGCGGCGGGGGTGACACCCCCCGCCTCGGCCACTTCCAGGAAGGTCCTCAGGTCGTCGGTGTCGATCATCGGCGTTCCGGTTTCGGCGACGCGGCGGGGCGGAAGGCGAAGCTACTTCGCCGTCCGCGGCAGCGCCAGTTGTGGGAAGAACAAGGAGCTTCCCTCATGTCCCTACTGGTCCTCAAGAGCTCGCCCACCGGCCCCATGTCGGTGTCCAACACCCTCGTCAACGAGATCGTCGCGCGCCACCGCGAGCTCGATCCCGGCGTCGCGGTGACCGAGCGCAACCTCGACGCCGAGCCGCTGCCGCACCTGACCGCGATGAACGTGGACGGGGTGCGCGCGCACGCGGTCACCGACACCGAGATCGAAGCGCGCGAGGTCTCCGACCGGCTGATCGCCGAGCTGTTCGCCGCCGACACCCTGGTGATCGGCGCCCCGATGCACAACTTCAGCATCCCCACCACCCTGCGCGCTTGGTTCGACCATGTGCTGCGGCCCAGGGTGACCTTCGGCTACTCCGAGACCGGCCCGAAGGGGCTGGTGACCGGCAAGCGGGCGATCCTGGCCCTGGCCCGGGGCGGCCCCTACGTCGAAGGCCAGCCCGACCACCAGGAATCCTACCTGCGCGAGCTGCTGGCCTTCATCGGCGTCACCGAGGTGGACGTCGTCCACGCCGGAGGGACCGCCTTCGGCCCGGAGGCGCGCGCCGCCTCCATCGCCGAGGCCCAGACCGCGATCGCCAGCCTCGTCGGCCGGCGCCTGGCGGCCTGAGCGCCGCGCTAGGTCCCGGCCGGCGCCCGTGAGCGGCGCGACGACAGCTTCTCGGCGACGAAGTCGCTGAGGGCGTCGACGCGTTTGGGCCGCCGGCCGCCGGGCGGGGTGACCCAGTGCACGGCGCCGCCGCTGACCTTCCAGTCGGGCAGCACGATCTCCAGCTGGCCGTCGTCCAGGGCGTCGCGGATGATGAAGTCGGGCAGGATGCCGAGGCCGCTGCCGGCGACCAGCAGCGGCATCATCGCGTCCCCATTGTTGACCCTCAGGGGCCCGGTCGGGCGCACCGTCGCGGTGTCGCCCTGCCCGTGGCTGAAGTGCCAGGTGTCGCCGACCGTGGAGGCATAGCCGATGCAGCGGTGCTCCGTCAGGCGCAGCGGGTGGCTGGGCCGCCCGTGCCGCGCCAGGTAGCTCGGGGCGGCCACCAGGTAGCGCGGCACGGGCGCCAGGGTCCGCGCCAACAGCGAGGAGTCCGGCAGGCTGGCGATGCGGATGGCGGCGTCGTAGCCCTCGCCAATCAGGTCCACGTGGGCGTCGCTCAGGTGCAGGTCGATGGAGACCTCGGGATAGCGCTCCAGGAATTCCGGCAGGATCGGCGCGATCCGCAGGACTCCGAAGGACATAGGCGCCGCCAGCCGGATATGGCCGCGGGGCGACGCCGCGTTGGCGATGCCCTCGGCCTCGGCGGCTTCCCCTTCCGACAGGATGTGGGCCGCCCGCTCGGCGAGCTGCTTGCCGGCCTCGGTCAGCGACAGCCGCCGCGAGGTGCGGTTGAACAGCCGCGCCCCGAACTTGGCTTCCAGGCGGCTGACCGCCTTGGACACCGTCGCCTTCGAGAGCTGCAGCTCCGCGGCCGCCCGCGCGAAGGACTGCATCTGCAGGACCTTGGCGAAGATCGCCAGGCCCTCGAAATCCGGCAGTTTCGACATGCTAAATTCCGCAACGATCAGATGGTGTGATTTCTATTTCTGATCCACGGGCCTGTCGATAGGCCGCAATGGAGGCAGACGGCTCCAGGCCGTCGCTTCAGCCGTTTCGAAAGGGGCGCAATGGGTTACAACTGACGCCGCACGCTCACTGGGGCCTCGGCCCGGACGCCGGTCACTTGTTGGGAAGCCCATGGCCCTGGTCAAAACCTCGAAGATCGCCGCCGGCTCCGGAGCCCCGAAGGCGTCGGCTCCGGAGGCTCCGGCGGCCGCCGTCAAGCCGGCGGCGCGCAGCGGGGCGCCGCTGAGCAAGGACAAGCTGTCCGAGCGGATCGCGGCGGCCACGGAGGAGATGGCCTCGGGCCTGGCGGAGGCGTCCGCGGCGGCGGAGGAGCTTCGCCGCTCCATGGAGCAGATCGCCAGCGGAGCCGAGGAGGCCGCGGGCGGGTCACAGGAACAGGTCGTCTCCATCGGCAGCGCGCTCGCCGCCCTGGTCTCGGCCCGCGGACAGGCCGACGCCTCGCGCCGGCGCACCGAGGCGGTGCAGCTGGTGCTGGCCGAGACCGCGGTCCAGATCACCACCTCGGTGCGGGCCATCGAGCGCAACGCCGAACGGCAGACCGCGTCCGTCGAGCTGATCGCCGAGCTGGAGCGGCGCGCCCGGGACATCGGCGAGATCACCCGGACGGTCAGCCGCATCTCCGACCAGACCAACCTCCTGGCGCTGAACGCCGCCATCGAGGCGGCGCGGGCGGGGGACCACGGCCGCGGCTTCGCGGTGGTGGCCGAGGAGGTCCGGGCGCTGGCGGAGACCTCGGAGAAGAGCGCCCAGAACGTCCAGGGGCTGGCCGAAGCGATCCAGACCGACGTGCGCGGTGTGATCGAGACCGTGAAGGCCTCGGCCGACAACGCGGTCACCGAGGCCCGGGCCGGCGCGGCGGTGGTGGCGGCCCTGGGCGCGATCCGCGACGACCTCGCCCGCGTCGCCGAGGGCGCCCAGGGGACCCTGACGGCGGCCCTGGAGGCGGAGCGGGCGGCGCAGGAGGCGCAGCGCGGCGCCGAGCTGGTGGCCAGCGCCGCCGAGGAGCAGTCCGCCGGCGCCAGCGAGGCCCAGTCGGCGATCCAGCAGCAGGCGCAGTCGCTCGAACAGGGCCAGATCGCGGCCCAGGCCCTGGCCACGGTGGCCGAAGGCCTCAGGTCCGGCAGCGTCGACGCGGCCGCCGCCGAACAGATCGCCGCGACGGCGGAGGAGCTGTCGGCGACCATCCAGGAGCTTTCCAGCGCCGCCAGCCAGATCATGGCGGCGGTGGAGCAGATCAATCGCGGGTCGCAACAGCAGGCGGCGGCGACCCAGGAGACTTCTGCGGCGCTCGCCCACATCGAGACCAGCGCGCGGACCGCCCAGTCCAACGCCGCCACCGCCGACGAACGCGTCGGCGCCACCGCCGCGGCCCTTAGGGAAAGCCGCGCGGCGGTCGAAGGCCTGGTCCTGGGGGTCGCCAAGGCGCTGGCCGAAACCCGCGGCAGCCTGGAAACCATCGGCCGGCTGGAGGCCGTCGGCCGGCAGATCTCGGCCAATGTCGACGACATCACCCTGGTGGCCGTCCAGACCAGCATGCTGGCGGTCAGCGGCTCGGTGGAAGCCGCGCGGGCCGGGGACTCCGGCCGCGGCTTCGCGGTGGTCTCCAGCGACATCCGGGCGCTGGCGCGGGAGTCATCGGAGAGCGTCGGCCGCATCAAGTCGACGGTCACCGGCATCCTCGACCAGATCGCCACCCTGCGCCGCGACATCGAGCAGGCGATCGGCCAGGCGGAGGTCGAGACCCAGAACAACCGGGCGATCATCGTCTCGCTGGAAAAGCTCGACGAGGACATCGCCGCGCTCACGACCGCCAACCGCACGATCAGCGAAGGCGCGGCCGCCATCCTCGCCGCCGCCGTCCAGACCGCGGCCGGCGCGCGCCAGATCGCCGCCGCCGCCGAGGAGGCCGGCGCGGCCTCCCGCGAGGCGGCCACCGCCTCCAGCCAGCAGGCGCGCGGCGCCGAGGACCTCGCCGCCGCCATCGAGGAGATCGCCTCCCTGGCCGACGAGCTGAAGGCGTCGCATGGCTGACGCCAAACCTGCTGCGGATAGCGACGGGACGGCGCGGCGCTTCCTGACCTTCCGGATGGGCGAGCGCCTCTACGCTATCGCCGCCGAGCAGGTCGCCGAGGTGATCCGCACGCCGCAGGTGGCGCGCGTGCCGCAGGGCCCGAAGAGCTTGCTGGGCCTCGCCAACCTGCGGGGCGCGGTCCTGCCCATCGCCAGCCTGCGCGGCCTGCTCGGCCAGGAGGAGGCCGTGGGCGGCGCGGCGGGCCGGGCGATCGTGCTGGAGGGCGATGCGCCCGTCGGCCTCGCGGTCGACGCCGTCGACGCCCTGGTGACGGTGGACGCCGGCAGGATCGAGACGCGCCAGGCGGAGCTCGCGGCCCTGGCCGGCGAGCGCCTGTCGGGCGCCTTCCAGCCGGACGGCCGCTCGGACGTCGCCAAGGTCCTCGACATCAGGACCCTGATCGCGGCGGCCTTTGTCCAGCGTCCGCGCGAGGCGCGCGCCACGGTCGCGGCCGATGCGCTCGCCGGCGCCGGCGTGGCGGCGGACGAGGCCGGCGATCGCCGCAAGCTGGTGACCTTCGACGTCGCCGGCCAGGAGTTCGCACTGGCGCTGGAGGCGGTCCGGGAGATCGTGCCCGCGCCGGAAAGCCTCGCGCAGGTTCCCCGCAGCGAGGCGCTGGTGCTGGGCGTGATGGCCTACCGCGAGACCCTGCTGCCGCTCCTGTCCCTGCGCGGCCTGCTGGGCTTTCCGGCCCGGGAGGGCGACGGGAGCCGCGAGAAGGTGGCGGTCACGGCGGTCGGCGGGGTGCTGGTCGGCCTGGTCGCCGACCGGATGCGCGACATCATCTCGGCCGACCCGGCGCTGATCGAGCCGACGCCGGCGATGCTGGCCGCGCGCACCGGCGGCGAGACGCAGATCGCCGCGATCTACCGCGGCGAAGGCGGGGCGCGGCTGGTCTCCATCCTCGCGCCCGATCAGCTGTTCCGGGAGGACGTCATGGCGAGGTTGGGCCAGGCCGGCGAGACCGCCCCCGCGGCCGAGATGGCGGCGGAGGGCGCCGGCGAGATACGGCAGTTCCTGGTCTTCCAGCTGGGTGGCGACGAGTTCGCCCTGCCCATCGAGGCGGTGGACGAGGTGGCCCGCGCGCCCGAGGGGGTCACCCGCCTGCCGAAGACCCCGGCCTTCCTGGAAGGGGTGATCAACCTGCGCGGCGAGGTCCTGCCGGTGGTGGACCAGCGTCGACGCTTCGACATGCCCCCGGCGCCGAACCCCGACGCGCGCCGGCTGATCGTGGTGCGCACCGAGCGCCATCGCGCGGGCCTGATCGTCGACGCGGTCTCCGAGGTGCTGCGCAGCCCGGCTGAGGCCATCGAACCCGCGCCGGACCTGGCCGGCGAGATCACTCGCCTGGTGCATGGCGTTATCAACATCGAGGCGGCCGGCCGGATGATCATGCTGCTCGACCCGGCGGAGCTGCTGACCCGCGCCGAGCGGGGTCTGCTCGACGCGTTCCAGGAGACGGGACAGGCGCCGGCGTGATCAAGGTCCTGGTGGTCGACGACTCCGCCCTCGCGCGCAAGCTGCTGGCCCAGGTGTTCGCGGCCGAGGCGGACTTCGAGGTCCAGGTGGCCCGCGACGGTTTCGAAGCCCTGGAACAGCTGAAGGCCTTCCAGCCGGACGTCGTCACCCTGGACATCCACATGCCGCAGATGGACGGCCTGGCCTGCCTCGACCGGATCATGATCGAGCGGCCGACGCGGGTGGTGATGGTCTCGACCCAGACGGCCGAGGGGGCGGAGACGACGCTGAAGGCCCTGCAGCTCGGCGCCATCGACTTCATCGCCAAGCCGGGGGGCGCGATGTCGCTGCGCATCGGCGAAGTCGCCCCAGAGCTGGTCCAGAAGGTCCGGGCGGCGGCCGGCGCCAAGCTGCGTTCGAGCCTGCGGCTGAAGGACCGCGTCCGTCACCGGATCGGCGGCGGCGTGTCGCCCGCGCGCCGCCCAGCGCCCGACGCGCCGGCGGGGACGAACGCGCCCGCGGTGGCGGCGACCGGCGACGGGCTGGTGCTGCTGGGGATCTCGACCGGCGGGCCGCCGGCGCTCGAAGCCCTCTTGTCCGCCTTGCCGGCGGATTTCCCGTGGCCGATCCTGGTGGCCCAGCACATGCCGGCGACCTTCACCGGGCCGCTGGCCCGGCGTCTCGACGGCCTCTGCGCGATCGGCGTGAAGGAGGTCGTGCGCCCAACCTTGCTGGAGCCGGGATGCGTCTACATCGGCCGTGGCGACGCCGATCTCGTCGTCTCGCGCCGGCCCGCGGGGCTTACCGCGCTGGCCGCCCCGCCGCTGGACTATCCCTGGCATCCGAGCACCGACCGGCTGGTGCGCACGGCGATGGAACAGGTTGCCCCTAGCCAGCTTATAGGGGTGCTGATGACCGGCATGGGCGACGATGGGGCGGCCGCCATGACAGACCTTCACGCCAGGGGCGGGCGCACGATCGCCGAGGCCGCGGAAACCGCGGTCGTCTGGGGCATGCCCGGCGAGCTGGTGAAGGCCGGCGGCGCCGACGCCGTCCTGCCGCTGGACAAGATCGCCACTCATCTGCGGAAGATGGTCCCCTAGCATGCCGCTGATCCGTAAAGGCGGCGACGCGCCCGCGCCCACCGGCGGCGATGAGCCCGCCGGGAAGCTGCGGAGCACGAGCCCCGACGAGCGCTGGGCCGCGGCGCGCGCGCTCTCCGGCCGGCCCGAGGCCTTGGCTTCGCTCACCGCCGCCCTAGCGACCGAGCAGGACCCGCGCGTCCGCGAAGCCCTGCTGACCGGCCTCGCGCGGATCGGCACGCCGCAGGGCGCCGCGGCGATCGTCCCGCTCATCCGCTCCGACGACGCCAGCCTGCGCACCGGGGCGATCGACGCGCTGCGGGTGATGCCGGCCGCGGCGCTGGCGGGCCCCCTCGACAGCCTGCTGAGCGACCCCGAGACGGATGTGCGCATCCTCGCCTGCGACCTGGCGCGCGCGCTGCCGGCGCCGCAGGCGACCCGTCTGCTCTGCGGCCTCCTGGCCCGTGAGCCCGAGGCCAACGTCTGCGCCGCGGCGGCGGACGTGCTGGCCGAGTGCGGCGAGCCCGACGCCCTGCCGGCCCTGGCCGCCTGCGCCGAGCGCTTCGTCCAAGTGCCGTTCCTGGTCTTCGCCCTCAGGGTCGCGGGCGACCGCATCCGCGCCCAGACGCCGGTCCAAGATGGCTGACGCCCAGCCGGTCACCGAGGAGGAGCTCCGCCGGCTTTCGGAGTTCCTGTACCGGCGCACCGGCATGATCTTCACCGAGACCAAGCGCTACTACGTCCAGCGCCGGATCACCGACCGCATGGAGGCCACCGGCGCGACCTCCTTTGCCAGCTATTTCGCCCGCTTGCGCAGCGACGCCGCCGGCGAGGTCGAGCAGTTCATCAACGCCTTCACCGTCAACGAGACCTACTTCTACCGCGAGGACCACCAGCTCCGCTGCCTGACGCAGGACCTGCTGGCCGAGCGCGTCGAGCGCCGGCCGCGCGACCGGGCGATCCGCATCTGGTCTGTCCCCTGCTCGACGGGCGAAGAGCCCTATTCGATCGCGCTCTGGCTGCTGGAGAACTGGGCCCAGGTCGACGCCTACGACATTGAGATCGTGGGCTCCGACATCGACACCCGCGCCCTCAAGGCCGCCAGCGAGGGCGTGTTCGGCAAGCGCGCGCTGATGCGCCTCAGCCCGGAGCTGATCGGCCGCTACTTCGAGGAGCTCGGGGACGAGCAGTGGCGGATCCTGGACGACATCCGGGGCTCGGTCCGCTTCACCGCGGCGAACCTGGTGGAGACCGCCGAGACCCGGCCGCACGGTCAGTTCGATGTCATCTTCTGCCGGAACGTGCTGATCTACTTCGATGACGCCTCGCGCCGGGTGGCGGCGGAAAACCTCTACGAGAACCTCGCGCCCGGCGGCTTCATCTGCCTGGGGCACACCGAATCCATGAGCCGGATCTCGCCGCTCTTCGAGGTGCGCCGGTTCGACGACGCCATCGTCTATCAGCGGCCGCGGGCGGCCCATGGCTGAGGCCTCATCCAAGCGCGTGCTGGTGGTCGACGACGCCAGCCTGGTGCGCCTCTACTACCGCGACGCCCTCGAGCGCGCGGGCTATCAGGTGGACGAGGCGCTGAACGGCCTTGAGGCGCTGGAGAAGCTGCACGCGGCGCCGGCCGACCTGCTGATCGTCGACGTGAACATGCCGCAGATGGACGGCTTCACCTTCCTGAAGGTGCTGCGCCGCCAGGCCCTGCCGGTGGCGGCCATCCCGGCCCTGGTGATCAGCACCGAGGCCGGCGCGCAGGACCGCGAGGCCGCGCGCCAGGCGGGCGGCAACTTCTATCTGGTCAAGCCGGTCAGCCAGGAGACTCTGGTCGAGTACGCCGCCATGTTCTGCGGGGCGGCGCCGTGAACGAGTTCGTCGAACAGTTCCTGATCGAATGCCGCGAGCTGATCGAGCAGGCGACCGACGACCTCCTGACCCTGGAGGGCCGGCCGGACGACGCCGAGCGGCTGGACGGTGCGTTCCGGGCCTTCCACACCCTGAAGGGCGCTGCGGGGATCGTCGACTTCGACGCCATGGGCCGCGCCCTGCACGCCGCCGAAGAGGTGCTGTCCTCGCTGCGCGCCGGCGCCGAGCCGGTGACGCCGGAGCTGATCAGCGACTGCCTGACCTGCCTGGACCAGGTGGTCCAGTGGCTCGACGCCATGCAGGCCGACGGTGAGATCCCGGCCGGCGCCGACGCCGCAGCCGAGGCGGTGATCCAGCGGTTCCGGCGCGCGGGCCCGGCAGCCGTTGCGACGCCGCGGGCGCCGGCCGCCTGGCGCGACGCTCTGATCGCGCGGCATCCTGAGGCCGCGGCCGCCATCGTCCTGCGCTACGCGCCTGGTCCGGACGCCTTCTTGCGCGGCCAGGACCCCTTGGCCCTGCTCGCCGGCGTGCCGGACTTGCGGGTGCTGGAGATCGAGGACGGCCCGGCCTGGCCGCCGCTCGAGGCGTTGGACCCCTTCGCCTGCCGCCTGGTGTTCCTGGCCCTGGCGGGCTGTTCGGCGGAGCAGGCGCGCGCGGCGCTGGGTGCGGCGCCGGGCGAGGTCGAGATCCTGGCGCTCGGCGCGGCGGCCCCAGAGGCGGCCAGCGGCCTGTCCGCCACGGCCCGGGCGGTGATCGAAGCGCAGCTGTTGCTGTTGGAAAACGCCGAGGCCGAGGGCCTGGCCGGCCGCATGGGATCGGCCGGCGGCGCAGTCGCCAACATCCTGCGCTGGGCGGGCCGGCCCGCCGCCGCCGCCGGGGTGGAGCGCGCCCTGGCGCAGAGCCAGGCGGCCGGCGGGCCGCAGAGCCTGTCCGTCGCCGTCGGGCGCGTCCTGGCCGGTGAGGCGATCGAGGACGCGGCGCCCGCGGGACCGCAGCCGGCCGAGCGGACCCCCGCCGAGGCGGCGGCGCGGACGCTGCGGGTCGACGTCGAGCGGATCGACGCCCTGGTCAACCTGACCGGCGAGCTGCTGGTGGCGAAGAACGCGCTCGGCCATGCCGTGTCGCAGGCGCAGGGCCGCTTGGATACGGCGGCCCTGGCGGCCCTGTTGAAGGACCAGCACGCGGTTCTGCACCGCCTGGTGGACGACCTGCAACGCTCGGTGCTCAGCATCCGCGTGCTGCAGATGCGCCAAGTGTTCCAGCGCTTCCCGCGGCTGGTGCGCGAGATGGTGGTGACGCTCGGCAAGCCCGCGCACCTGGTCACCGAGGGCGACGAGACGGAGGCCGACAAAACCATCGTCGAAAGCCTGTTCGAGCCCCTGTTGCACGTACTGCGCAACGCTTTGGACCACGGCGTCGAGAGCCCGGCGGCGCGCGCGGCGGCCGGCAAGCCGCCCGCCGCGACCATCACCCTGCGCGCCCGCCGGCTGAACGACAATGTCATCGTCGAGGTGGAGGACGACGGGGCGGGCGTCGACCTGGCCCGCGTCCGCGCGGTGGCCGCCCAGCGCGGCGTCGCCTCGCCCGAGGCGCTCGCGGCCATGTCCGACCCTGAAGTTGTCGACCTGGTCTTCGCCGCCGGCTTCTCGACCGCGACCCAGGTCACCAGCCTCTCGGGACGCGGGGTCGGCATGGACGCCGTGCGCGCCGCGGCCGAACGGCTGGGCGGTCGAGTGACCATGGAGAGCCGCGCGGGCGCCGGCGCGACGGTGCGCTTCATCCTGCCCTTCGCCGTCCTGATGAGCCGGATCCTGACCGTCGAGGCCGGCGGCCAGCTCTTCGGCATCCCGCTCGAGGCGGTGCTGGAGACCGTGCGGGTGGCGCGCGGCGACATCAAGCCGGTCGGCGCGTCGCGGGCCTTCGTCCTGCGCCATCGGACGGTTCCGGTCATCGACCTCGGCCAGACCCTGGGCGCCCGGCCGGACCCCGCCGCGACGGACGAGGCCAATATCGTGGTCGTCTCCGCTGGCGGCCACCTGGGAGGTCTGGAAGTCGACAGACTCGGCGCCCGGCTTGATGTCATGCTGAAGCCGATGGAAGGCCTTCTCTCCGGCTTGGCCGGGATCGCCGGAACCACTCTGCTCGGCGACGGACGTGTCCTCCTCGTTCTGGACCTGCAGGAATTGCTCGGATGACGGTTCGGCTTGCGGATGGCGGTGTCGTGGAACTGGTGGGACATTGCCCGAGCGAAGACGCAGAGACCCTGCTGGCGGAGCTGATCGCCCGGCCGGATGCGCGGGTCGACTGGCGGGCGTGCGAGAGCGCTCACACGGCGGTTATCCAGGTCCTGATCGCTGCAAACGTCACGCCTGCCGGGCCGCCGGCGGACGGCTTTCTAGCGAATAGGGTGGAGCCGCTGCTCAACCGGCGCTAGCGTCGTTCGGTGTCGACAGGGACGGGCGGCAGAAGCCGGCCAAATCGTGAGGTTAGATGGCGTACAAGATCCTTATCGTCGACGACAGCAAGCTTGCCCGGATGGCCGTGGCCAAGGCGCTGAACAGCCTGCGTCCGGACTGGACGCGCATCGAAGCCACCAACGCCGACGAAGCCCTGACGCTGGCCAGGCAATCCGACATCAACGTGGCGCTGCTGGATTTCAACATGCCGGGCCGCGACGGCCTCAGCCTCGCCGCCGAGATCCGTGACCTCGACCCGCGGATCGCGCTCGCCCTGATCTCGGCCAATGTGCAGCAGGAGATCCTCGACCGGGCGGCCAAGGTCGGCGCCGCCTTCCTCGCCAAGCCGCTCACGGAAGCCGCCCTGGGCGCGTTCCTGGCAAAGGCCGAAACACAGTTGGAATCCACGTCCTAGTGAACCCGCACCCGCCTACGGTCCTGACGGAACTCGAACTCGACGCGCTCACTGAGCTTGTCAACATCGGCGTCAGCCGCGCGGCCGCCAGCCTACGCGAGATGGTCGGCCGTCAGGAGGTGATCCTGTCGGTGCCCAACGTCGTGGTGGTGAGCCGCACCGAGGCCATCGCGCTGCTGAGCAAGCAGGAGTCGAACCGCCTGGTCGCCGTCCACCAGGTGTTCGAGGGCGACATCACCGGCCGGGCCCTGCTGATCTTCCCGGAGACCAACAGCCTGGAGCTGGTCCGCGCGGTGACCGGCGGAGAGCTTTCGCTCGAGGACATCCTGGAGCTGGAGCAGGAGGCCCTGGCCGAGACCGGCAATGTCATCCTGAACGGCTGCCTGGCGACCATCGCCAACATGCTGCAGCGCAGCCTGAAGATGTCCCTGCCGGAAATCCTGCGCGGGCAGGGGCCTGAGTTCTTCGAACTGGAGCCGCCGCCCGAGGCCGGCGACGTGGTGCTGTTCCTCTACATCAACTTCGCGGTCCACGAGCGCGACATCCGCGGCTACATCGCCATGTTAATGGACATGCCGTCGCTCTCAGCGCTGAAGCACCTGCTGGGTGAGTTCATCGAGCGGGAGACCGGTCAATCCGCGGCGCATCCCGATGCGACAGCTTGAGACCGACCTCGCCAAGGCGACCTTAGACGGGCTCGACATCGGCCTGATCGTGCTGACCGACGATCACCGCGTCCTGAGCTGGAACAGCTGGATGACCTCGGCCAGCGGCGTCGAACTCGACGCGGCCGAAGGCCGGACGCTGGCGGAGATCTTCCCCAACGCGCGGCTGCACCGGCTGCGCTCGGCGGTGCAGCAGGCGCTCGATTCCGGCGCCTCCAGCCTACTGACCCATTCGCTGCACCGCGACCTCTTCCCGCTGAAGACCCGGACCGCGCGGCCGATGGTCTACAACGTCGCGGTGCGGCCCATCGGCGACAAGCCCTACCAGCGCTGCATCGTGCAGATCTCCGACGTGACCCTGGCCTCCGAGCGGGAGCGCGTGCTGCGCGAGCGGCAGAACGCCCGCTACGACGCGGTGGTGGCGAGCGCGCCGGACGCCATCATCACCTTCGACGCGGAGGGTTCGGTCCAGCTCGCCAACCCGGCGGCGGCGCGGCAATTCGGCTTCGACGCCGCGGAGATGACGGGCCGGTCCATCGACACCCTGCTTGGCGAGGACGAGGCCTGGACCGCGGGCTGGCGCACGATGGTCGCCGGCGGCTCGGTTCACTGGCCGCTCGAGCTGGCGGTCCGCCGCAAGGACGGCTCGACCACCTTCGTCGACGCGTCGGCCTCGCTCTGGGTCAGCGGATCACGCGCCTTCCTCACCGCGATCTTCCGCGATGTGAACGAGCGGCGGGACGCCGAGGCGAAGCTGCGGCGCCTGAACGAGACGCTGGAGGAGCGGGTCAGCGAGCGGACGGCGGACCTGGAGCGGCTGCACGAACAGCTTCGGCAATCCCAGAAGATGGAGGCGGTCGGGCAGCTGACCGGCGGCATCGCCCACGACTTCAACAACCTCCTGACGCCGATCCTGGGCGGACTGGACATCCTGCAGCGGCGCGGGGTCGGCGACGAGCGCGGCCAGCGCCTGATCGACGGCGCGCTGCAGTCCGCCGAGCGGGCCCGGGTGCTGGTCCAGCGGCTGCTCGCCTTCGCCCGGCGCCAGCCGCTGCAGGCCTCCGCCGTCGACATCCGCAACATCGTGGCGGAGATGAGCGACCTGATCGGCGGGACCCTCGGCCCCAGCATCCGGATCGTGCTCGACATAGCCAAGGACATGCCGCCGGCCATGGCCGATCCCAACCAGCTGGAGATGGCGCTGCTGAACCTGGCGGTGAACGCCCGCGACGCGATGGCCGACGGAGGGATCCTGACCATCAGCGCGCGGGCCGCCGAGGTCGGCGCCGGACGCAAACTGGCCCCTGGCCGATATATCCGCCTGGCCGTCTCGGACACCGGCAGCGGCATGGACGCCCAGGTCCTGGCGCGCGCGGTCGAGCCGTTCTTCTCCACCAAGGGGATCGGCAAGGGCACGGGCCTGGGCCTGTCGATGATCCATGGCCTCGCCGCCCAACTGGGCGGGACGCTGGAGCTGGCCAGCACGGTCGGCGTGGGCACGACGGTCGAGATGTGGATTCCGGAAGCCAAGAGCGACGCCGTCGCGGCGCCGATCCGCGAGGCGGAGGGCGAGCTGGCGGCCGGAGTCGGCACGGTGCTGCTGGTGGACGACGAAGAGGTCATCCGCACCACCACCGCCCAGATGCTGGCCGACATGGGCTATGCGGTCATCGAGGCGTCCTCGGCGAACGAGGCCCTGTCGCATCTCGGGGATTCGCGGATCGAACTGCTGATCACCGACCACCTGATGCCGGGCATGAGCGGCACCGAGCTCGCCCGCGAGGCGCAGTCCCAGCGGCCAGGCCTGCCGATCCTGATCATCTCCGGCTTCGCCGAGGTGGAGGATATCGCGCCCGACCTGCCGCGGCTCATGAAGCCCTTCCGGGCCGTGGAGCTGGCGGCGGGCCTGGCCTCGCTGGCGCCGCCGGAGCGCTAGGGCGCCGGGTGATGGCCGGTGGCGGGTGAGGCCGTGGCGACCAGATCGAGGATGTAGAGGATCAAGCCGCGGTTGTCGGTGACGGTGAGGCGGAAGCTTTCGGTGGACCAGAAGCCCGCGGGGTCCTCCTTCACCATTTCCCCCAGAACCAGGACGGCTTGCGTGCGCGCCGCCTCATGGTCCGGCAGCTCCGTGCCTTCCTCGTCGGGATAGTGGCGACCATCTTCTGTGTGGAAATAATACCGAGCCATGCGGCCCTAAGCCCCGGCCGGGGCGGACGTTCCGGTCCTGAAACACGGCTTGCGAAATTACAGGTGCAAAGTCGAACGGAGCGCCTTCGCGGTCGTTCGGGAACCTAGCTGTGCTCGGCGATGTAGGCCTTCGGGTCCTTGTCGACGGGCTTCACCCCGGTGACGTGCTCGGCCTCGAAGGCCGCGAACCGGACGGCGAGGTCGTGACGCACCTTGAGGGACGCCTGGCGGCGGAAGTCCGTGAGGCCCTCGCGCTCCTCCTCCGCCATATGATCGCCGTTCGCCTCGTTGGCGTCGGAGACCGCCTCGCGCCAGGCCGCCGTGCCGACCCGATGGCCTGCGACCGCGGCGACAGCGTCGCGGATCTCGTTGTGGTCCTTGATCGCGTCCTTGGTCTCCGACGCCGCGCTGGCCTTGCCGCCCGCGCCCTCGCCGAGCTTCAGGAGGGCCGGGTAGAAGAGCTTTTCCTCGGCTTCGGCGTGGACCTCCAGGAAGGTCGCCAGACGGCCCCAGACCGCGGCCAGGCTCGCGACGTCGCCATCGTCGATCTGGTCGAGGATCGCGAACAGCCGGCGCTGCTCATGGTGGTCGTCGAGGATGAGTTGGGTGATGTCCACGCGGACCTCCTGGTTGGATCGGAGCCAGCCCTGGGTGGGGCTCAGTGCGATTTGGTCGCGTCGTGGAAGGTGTCCTTCACGTCGCCGACGACGTTCTTCACGCCGCCTTCGACCTCGTCCTTCTTGCCGTCGTGCTTCAGCTTGTCGCTGCCGGTCAGGTCGCCCGCCGCCGACTCCAGATGGCCCGTCGCCTTCTGCACCGAGCCGTCGCCGTTGTGCTTCGAACACGCGCCGAGCAGGGCCGCGGCGGCCAAGAGACCCACGGCGGCGGACAGGCGGATTTTCATGGTGTGGGGCCCTCAAGCCGATGTCGCGGCGTCGCCGCGGGATATGGTCGAGCTTGAAAGCCGCCGGCGGCGATCTGGTTCCGCGACCAGGCGCGGCCGCCGCTACGGGGCCTGGCCGCGCAAACGGTTGTGCATGGCTGTGGCGGCGATGGCGGCTTCGCCGGTGGCCACGGAGATCTGGTTCAGGCCGCGCACGACGTCGCCGGCCGCGTAGAGACCCTCGACCGAGGTCATCTGATGGGGGTCGACGGTCAGGTTCCCGCTGTCGTCGCACCGTGCGCCGCAGCGGACCGCGAGTTCCGTCTGCGGTTCGCAGCCCAGGGCCAGGTAGAGGTGGTCGAAGACCTGGGGCGCCGCGTCGCCGGACGGGGTCCAGCGGACGGCGGCCGTGTCGAAGCTCAGGCGTCCGTCGCCGCTCCCGATCACCGTGACGTCGTCCGAATAGGTCCGCAGGAATGCCGCCTCGCGCTGGGCGAGACCGCCGTCGCCGAGGACGGCGATGCGCTTGCCGGTGGCTTCATAGGCGTCGCAGATCGGGCACATCCGCACGACGCTGCGGCACACCGCCGCCTCGATCCCCGGCAGCTCCGGCATGCGGTCGCGCACGCCGGTGGCCAGCAGCACTGCCGGCGCCCGGATCGTGCGAGCCCCGGTGGAGATCTCGAAGCCCTCGGCGGCGGGCGTCAGGGTCCTGACCAGGGCCTCGCGGATGTGCACGCCGAACGCGTGGGCCTGCTCGGTGAGGCGCGCGAGGAGGTCGGTGCCGCCAACCCCGTGGGGAAAGCCCGGGGTGTTGTGGCTCTCCGGAATCCAGCTCGCCCGCGAGGGGCCGGCGCCCAGCACCAGCACCCGGCGGCGGAAGCGCGCCAGGTAGATGGCGGCCGTCAGCCCGGCGGGACCGGCGCCGACGACCACCGCATCGCATGGCTCCATGTCCGGAGCCGCTAGGCCAGCATGCGGACGCTGGGCTCGCGCGCCCATTGCCGCGTCCGCGCCGGCGGCAGGAAGGCCTCGGCCCCGCTGCCGTCCTTGGCCGCCAGGTCCACGACGCCCGCGTCGGCGACCACGCCCGCCTTGTCCAGCAGCGGCTGGGCCGCGGCCGTGAAGCCGATGGCCTTCAGGTGCACGAAGGCGTTGTGGACGAAGTCGACGCCGGCGCTGTCGTTCATCAGCTGGGCGCAGCCGTCGGCGGAGATGACCAGGGCCACGGCGTCGAAGACCACCGACGGGGTCCCGGCGAGCTGGCCATCGGCCGCCAGGGTTTTGCCGCCCTTCAGGGTGACGCCGCCCACCTTGGGGGCCACGATCTTGACGGTGGCGCCCTCGGCCTCGGCGGCCTTGCGGACCGCCTTCACCACAGCCCCATCGGCGCCGTCGGTGACCAGGATACCCACCGCGCGGCCCATCAGGGTCTCGGGATATTTGCCGACGATCCGCAGGGCCGGCGACAGCTCCAGGTCCTGCGGCGTGGCGGCGGCGGCGTTCTTGGGCGGCAGGGGAACATTGAGGCCGGCGGCCACGCGCTGGGCGAGGTCGGCGTCGACGTTCTGCAGGTTGCCCAGCACCCTCGCGCGGACGTGGTCGAAGCTGCACTTCGAGAGCTCGAAGACCAGGGCGCTGGCCAGGTGCGCCTGCTCGATCTCGGTCTGGGAGCGGTAGAAGAGGCGCGCCTGGCTGTAGTGGTCGGCGAAGCTCTCGGCGCGCAGGCGGACCTTGGCCCCTTCGACCGCCACCGGCGCGGTGCGGAAGCCGCCCTTCGGATCCTCGCGCGGCCCCTCGATCTCTCCCGCCTCGTCCAGGCTGTTGGGCTCGTAGTTGGCCCGGCCCTGCGGCAGGTGGGTCTGCATGTGGCCGTCGCGCTGGAAGTTCTGGAAGGGACAGCCCTTGGCCTGGTTGATCGGAATCTGGTGGAAGTTGACCGTGCCCAGCCGCGACAGCTGGGTGTCCTGATAGGAGAACAGCCGGCCCTGCAGCAGCGGGTCTTCCGAGACGTCGATGCCCGGCGGCATGTTGGTGGGCAGGAAGGCGGCCTGCTCGGTCTCGGCGAAGAAGTTGTCCGGGTTGCGGTCCAGCACCATGCGCCCGACGAACTCGATCGGATGCAGCTCCTCCGGGATCAGCTTGGTCGCGTCGAGGATGTCGAAGGGGAGCGCATCGGCCTCAGCCTGGCTCAACGCCTGGACGCCGAACTCCCATTCCGGGAAGGCGCCGGAGGCGATGGCCTCGTGCAGGTCGCGGCGGTGGAAGTCCGGATCGGCGCCGGCGATCTTCACCGCCTCATCCCAGCACGTGGATTGCGTGCCGAGCTTCGGCCGCCAGTGGAATTTGACGAAGGTGGCTTCGTCATTGTCGTTCAGCAGGCGGAAGGTGTTGACCCCGAAGCCCTCCATCATCCGCAAGGACCGCGGGATGGCGCGGTCGGACATCGCCCACATGATCATGTGGGTGGCCTCCGGCATCAGGCCGATGAAGTCCCAGAAGGTGTCGTGCGCGCTGGCCGCCTGCGGATAGCCGCGGTCGGCCTCCATCTTCACCGCGTGGATCAGGTCGGGGAACTTGATGGCGTCCTGGATGAAGAAGACCGGGATGTTGTTGCCGACCAGGTCCCAGTTGCCCTCGCGGGTATAGAGTTTGACCGCGAAGCCGCGCACGTCGCGCGGGGTGTCCACCGAGCCTGCGCCGCCGGCGACGGTGGAGAAGCGGGCGAAGACCTCGGTCCGGCGGCCGACCTCGGTCAGCACCTTGGCGCGGGTGTAGCGGGCCAGCGACTTGGTCAGCTCGAAGTAGCCATGGGCCGCCGAGCCGCGGGCGTGGACGATCCGCTCCGGGATGCGCTCATGGTCGAAGTGCTGGATCTTCTCGCGCAGGACGAAGTCCTCGAGCAGAGAGGGGCCGCGCGGGCCGGCCTTCAGCGAGTTCTGGTTGTCGCTGACCGGAACGCCGTGATTGGTGGTGATGCGGTCGTCGGCCGCGGTGGCGGTCTGGTGGGTCTCGCCGCCGGCGGGCCGGGTCGCGGTCAGCGCCTTCGCGGCGGAGGTCTTGCCGGTCTTGGAAGCGGACTTCGGCGCGCGCGCCGGCGCGTCCTTGGATTTGGCCATCTTATGGGTCCCCGGTCGGCAGGTTGAACAATCTCTGACGCCTCAACGCGGGGCGGCGCCTTTCGTCCGGCGGGTCCGAACTTTATTTCGCGGCGGCGTGAGGGTGCGCGGCCGCGAAACCGGCTGTCGCGGAGCCGCGATCCGGCGCTAACGGGCGGAATTTCCGCGCTTAATGCTGGGGGATGGTGTCCGCCGGGCCGGCGGCGGGAAGAATGGTCGGAGTGGCAGGATTTGAACCTGCGACCCCCGCGTCCCGAACGCGGTGCTCTACCAGACTGAGCCACACTCCGACTTTGGAGGGCGCCTTATAGAGGAGGGGTTGGAGCCCCGCAAGGCGGCCTTGGGGACGTCCGGATGCGACACTTGCGAGACGTTGCATCCGGGGGGCTCCTGCGCTATCTCGACGCCTCCCCGCGGGCAGGGCTCGCGGCCATTCCTGCTGGGGAATGGTGTAATGGTAACACTGCGGTTTTTGGTACCGTCATTCTAGGTTCGAGTCCTAGTTCCCCAGCCAGTCCTTCCCGAAGCTGACATCGGCGCCCGGTCCGAGGCCGCCATGAAGCCGCCGCCGGCGCTGGCGCTGGCGGCGTCGGCCTTGGGCGCGCCAGGCGCGGGCTTCGGCTGGGCGGACGGCGCGGGGATCAGGTCCATGCCGCAGTCGGGGGCAGAGCAGACGCCGGGCGCGTCGAACAGCTTGCCGTCGTTGGAACAGCCGCAGGGCGGGCAGGTCCATTTGCCGGACGGCGAGGTCGGCGGGGCGTCGGCGGCGAAGGCGATCCGCGCGCCGGCGCAGGCGCAGGCGGCGCCGAAGAGGGCGCCTTGCAGGACGTGACGGCGGGAGGCGTGGGTCATGGCGGGCTCCGGTTCCCACGCGGACGCGCGTGGCGGCGCATCATCCGTCGGTCCGCGGAGCGCCGACAGGACGTTTCCCCCTGCAAAAACGGACTTTGAGGCCCCTTGGACCGGCCCCCTAGACCGGCTCGGGCAGGAAGCCGTGGTCGCGCAGCTTGTCGAGCAGGTTGTCGGGACCCAGCGTGCGCTCGACGTCGACGGCGAAGACATAGACCCCGCCGCGCGAGACCAGGCCGTCGATGCGGTGCGCCCAGTCCAGCCCGCCTTCGATGTGCTCCAGCTGGTAGAGCTGCGGATAGCGCGTGCGCATCCGCTCCAGCGCCGCGGACGAGGCGTGGCCCGTGGTCCAGGCGTAGCGGTCGGAGTCCCCCGCCCGGGCGTCGTCGAAGTCGTCGAGCAGGAAGGCCAGCCGCTCGCGCTGCACGTCTGGCGCCATGCCGGCCAGGCGGCGCGTCAGGTCGTCGCCCGAGGCGATGGCGGCGTGGACCGGCTTGCGGTTCGCGCGCGCCAGGCCGGCCAGCACCGCGCTGGGCGTCTCGTCGAGGCCCGCGCCGGCCTCGGCCCGCTTGGCCCAATAGGCCCGCTCCAGGAGGGTGGCGGCCATCCAGGCGCGGGCGGTCCGCAGGTCGGCGCGGGCCACGCCCAGGCGCTCCGCGGCGGCCAGGACGCGGGCCGAGAGCTCCGGGCCCAGGGCCTCGAACAGGTCGTGGTCGTCCTCGTAGCCCAGGGACTTCTCGAGCTGCAGGCTGGTGCGCTGCTGCAGGTTCGTGGGGCGCACGGTAGGATCGGGCTGCGCCGTCTCCAGCCAGAGCTCCAGGGTGTGGTCGAGGGCCGAGCTGATCCTGGGCGTCAGCCAGGTGGCGTCCTTCACGTCGCCGACGCCGAGGATGTAACCCTGCGCCCGGTTGCGCTCGATCCGCCAGAGCGCCGGCCCGCCACGCGGGACCGGCGGCGGGCGCTGGGCGGCGAGGCCCGCGAACGCGGCGGCGATCAGGAACAGACTCTCGCGGCGGCGCATCGGCATGGGGCCGCCGTTGTCGGCTACGGCGTCGGCGTTGTCGAGGGGCCGCCGCTCTCCTCTTGCCGCCGTTCCCGCATCTCCTCGTTCCGCTCGCGCCGCATCTCGTCGCGGGCAGCCTGCCCTTCGGCGCGGGCCTGGGCCATCTCCGCCCGGAACTCGGCCGAGTCGATGTATTTGCGCACCTCCTCGCCGGCGGTCTTGGCCGCGGCGATCTGGGCCTTGAACGCCGGCGAATTGACCATGGCCTGAGCCGCCTGGGCCTGGGCGGTCGCCCGCGCGATCTGGGCCTTGAACTCGGGCGAGTCGACGAGCTTCTGCGCCTGGGCCGCCTCGGACGCCGCCTTGGCGATCCGGGCCTTGAACTCCGGCGAATTGACCATGGCCTCGGCGGCGCGGCCGTCGGCCTGCGCCTTGGCGATCCTCGCCTTGAACTCGGGCGAGCTTATCATCGCCTGGGCCTTGGCTGCCTCGGCCTTGGCCTTCTCGATCCTGGCCTTGAACTCGGGCGAGTTGACCAGCTTCTGGGCCGCGTCGGCCCTGGCCTCGGCGTCGTGGGCGACGGCTTCCCAGTGGGTCTTCTGTTCGGCGGTGGGCTCGGCGTCGCTGTCGTCGACGACGGTCATGGTCTTGCCGCTGGCGGCCGTCCAGCTGTGCTGGTGGCCGGTGTCGCCGACCTCGGGGGTCACACCCTGGTCGTTGAAGATGATCCCGCCGCGATGCGGCCGCAGGCCCGGCTTGGCGGCGTCATGCTGCGCCTGGTCGGCGGCGAGGGTGGCGGGCGTCGCGGGCTGGGACGGGACGGTGGGCGAGGCGGCGGCCGGCGGGACGGCTTGCGCCGGCGCAGGCTGGGCGAAGACGGGAGTCACGTGCAGCAGGGCCGCGGAACCCAAGAGGCTCGCGCCAACCGCGGCCAGGCCACAGGCGCGGGCGGCGCGGACGAAGGGGCCCTCGGCGTCCTTGGGCGTCATCAGATGCATCAGTCGGTCCTCCAGGTCGCTTCGGCCGAACAGGCCGACCGCGAGCGCAGCTTGGGTTGAGCCCCCGCAAGCCGTTTGGGTTTGGCCGCCGGCGCCCAGGGTCTGGGCCAGCGACAGCAGGCATTGGGCGTAGGTCTTCTGCGAGGCCATGGCCGAGGCGGCGATGGCGTCGCAGGCGAGTTCGCGGCTGCGGCGCACCCCGGCCTTGAGGCCGAGCAGGGCCGGATGCCAGGAGAGCGGCAGGGTCAGGACCTCGCAGGCCAGGTTCACCGCATAGTCGCGGCGCAGCACATGGGCCATCTCGTGCAGCAGGGCCGCGCGCAGGGCGTCCACGCCGACATCCAGGTCGCTGGGCAACAGGATCACGGGCCTGAGGGCGCCGACCACCGCGGGGCTGGCCACGGCGGCGGAGGCCAGGACCGGCGGGACGGCGCGGCCGTGGGCGCGGGCCAGGTCCTCCACCGCCTGCCGCGCTTCGGCGGGCAGGGACGCCGGCGTGGCCTCGCGGACCAGCCGACGCGCGGCGAGGCTGGCGGCGGCGAGGCGTGCGATCAGGACGACCGCTGTGGCGGCGCAGAGGCCGGCCATCAGCCACACCGCCCAGGGCGCGAGGCTGAACGCGGGCTGGGCGGCGGCGGCCGGCGGCGACGCGGCGGCCAGCGGCGCCTCGACGACAGCGTTGGGCGCGACCCGGGCCACCGTCGGCGTGGCGCGCGGCAGGACGCCTTCCAGCGACACCGCGGGCAGGAGGACCGCGGCGATCAGGAAGGCCAGCCACACCCGGTGACGGCCCTTGGGCGACAGGCCCGCGAAGCGCGCGACGAGGGCGGCGGCCAGGGCGGCGACCGGCGCCTGCCAGGCCGCGTTGATCAGATAGGCGGCGAGCGCGTGCTGGATCATGCCTTCGGCTCCTCTTCGTCCCGCCCACCGCCCTCAGGGTCGTTCAGCAGGCGCGAGGCCCGTTCGATCTGCTCGGCGGTCACCTGCTGGGTGTTGACCAGCGCCATCAAGAGCGCCTCGGGCGAGCCGCCGAACATCCGCGCGACCAGGTCGCTGAGCGCGGCCTTGGTGGCGCCGTCGCGGCTGACCGCGGCCTGGTAGGAGAAGGCGCGGCCCTCCTGGGCGCGGCGCACCTTCTTCTTGCGCAGCAGCACGTTCAGCATGGTCTGGACGGTGGTGTAGGCGAGGTCGCCGCCCAGCTTTTCCTGCACCGCGCTGACGGTGGCGGGACCTGCGTCCCACAGCACCTGCATGATCTCCAGCTCCAGCGGCGTCAGGACGCCGTTCGTCCGGCTGCTGCGGGGGGATGTGGCCACGCGGGATCTCCTAAATCGTTCGGAGTTGATCTCCCGGCGCGGCGCGCTCGTCAACTAAACTTTTAGTAGGAAATGGGCTTCAGTGGCCGGCCCTAGTGGCCGGTGAGCGTGACGCCGCCGCCGTCGGGCAGGCGTCCGTCGCCGCCGTTCAGCGGCTTCTGCATGTGGACGATGTCGACCCAGCGGCCGTGCTTGAAACCGACGCTGCGGCCGATCCCGGTCTGCTCGAAGCCCAGCGCGCGGTGCAGGCCGATGGAGCCGGCATTGCCGCTGTCGCCGATCACCGCCATCAGCTGGCGCACGCCCAGGGCCTCGCAGGCGGCGATCACCGCCGACAGCACCGCGCGGCCGACGCCCTGGCCCTTGGCGGCGGGTGAGACATAGACGCTGTCCTCCAGGGTGTAGCGGTAGGCCGCTCGCGGCCGGAACGGTCCGGCATAGGCGAAGCCCAGCACCTGGCCGTCAACCTCGGCAACCAGGTAGGGCAGGCCCTGCTCCTGGATGGTCCGGCGGCGCGCGTCCATGTCGGCGGGCCCAGGCGGCGCCTCCTCGAACGTGCCGAAGCCGTGCAGCACCGCATCGCCGTAGATGTCGGCCAGGGCCTGAGCGTCGGCCTCTGTCGCGGGACGGATGATCATGCCTGCTCCCAGCCTTTCTCCAGCGCCCAGACAGCGAAGGCGTAATCGAGGGCGATCTCCTTCAGGAAGTCGAATCGGCCCGACGCGCCGCCGTGGCCGGCCTCCATGTTGATCTTCAGCAGCATGGGCGCATCGCCCGCCTGGAACTCGCGCAGCTTGGCGATCCACTTGGCGGGCTCCCAGTAGGTGACGCGCGGGTCGGAGAGGCCGCCGGTGGCCAGCACCGGCGGATAGGCCTGGGCCGAGACACAGTCATAGGGGCTGTAGCCAGCGATCAGGTCGTAGGCGGCGGGGTCCTCCAGCGGGTTGCCCCACTCGGGCCACTCCGGCGGGGTGAGCGGCAGGGTGGTGTCGCTCATGGTGTTCAGCACGTCGACGAACGGCACGGCCCCGATGATCGCGCCCCAGAGGTCGGGGCGCAGGTTGGCGATGGCGCCCATCAGCATGCCGCCGGCCGAGCCGCCGTAGGCCGCGATCCGGCCCCGGGTCCCATAGCCCGCATCCGCCAAGTGCTCGGCGCAGGCGATGAAGTCGGTGAAGGTGTTGGGCTTCTTCTCCTTGCGCCCGTCCAGGAACCAGCCCCAGCCCTTGTCCGAGCCGCCGCGGATGTGGGCCGTGGCCCAGATCCAGCCGCGGTCCACCAGGCTGAGGTTGCGGATCGAGAAACTGGGCTCCATGGCGATGCCGTAGGCGCCGTAGCCGTAGAGCAGCAGGGGCGCCGAGCCGTCGAGGGGCGTGTCCTTCAGCATCAGGACGGTGATCGGGACCTGCGCGCCGTCCGGCGCCGTGGCGTAGAGCCGGCGCGCCACATAGCGCGCGGGGTCGTGGCCCGAGGGGATCTCCTGGGTCTTGCGCAGGGTCCGCGCGCGGGTGGCGACGTCGTAGTCGTAGGTCTGCCGGGGCGTGGTCGGCGACTGGTAGACGAAGCGGGTGAGCGTGGTCGCGTACTCATAGCCGCCGTCGAGATCGAGGGCGTAGGCCTGCTCGTCGAAGGCGATCTCGTGCTCGGCGCCGTCCCGGGCGGTGACCACCAGCCGGTCCAGCGCATTGACCCGCTCAGCGCGCACCAGATGGCCGGCGAGCGCCTGGAAGCCGGTTATGTAGCGGCCGGGCTGGTGGGCGATCCATTCCCGCCAGTTGGCCTTGGCGGGCGCCTCGGCCGTGCTGACCATCAGCTTGAAGTCCACCGCCCCGTCGGCGTTGGTGTTGATCACCCAGCGGTCGGTCCAGTGGTCTAGGGTGTACTTCACCCCCACCTGCCGCGGCTCGGCGACCACGGGGGCGGCGGTGGGATTGGCGGCGGGGATCAGCCAGGACTCGGTGGTCTCCTGGTTGCCGACGCCGATGACGATATGGCTGTCGTCGGAGGTGACGCCGAGGCCCAGGAACATGCCGTCGTCGGCTTCCTCGTACACCAGCACGTCGCCGCCCCCGCGCGCCGGGCGGCGGAAGACCTTGGCCGGGCGGGCGTTCTCGTCGCGCCAGACCCAGAACAGCCACTGGCTGTCCGGCGAGAAGGCCAGCGAGCCGTAGGCGCTCTCGATCGACGTCCCGAGCGCCTCCCCGCTCGCCAAGTCGGTGACGCGGATAGTGTAGTACTCCGAGCCTTGCTCGTCCGCGGCCCAGGCGTAGAGGGCGTGGTCGGGGCTGTGGTGCGCCGCGCCCACCTGGAAGAAGGCCTTGCCCAAAGCCTGCGCCTCCTCGTCCAGCAGCACCTGCTCGCCGTCGGCCTGGCCCTTCGGCCGGCGCGCGTGGATCGGGTGCTGGGCGCCCAGGTCGTAGCGGACGTAGTAGTCCCAGGGGCCGTCCGGCTTGGGGACCGACGAGTCGTCCTCCTTGATGCGGCCCTTCATCTCACCGAACATCTCGGCCTGCAGGGCTTCGGTGGGCGCGAGCAGGGCCTTGGCGTAGGCGTTCTCCGCCTCCAGGTGCTCGCGGACGTCGGCGCGCAGGGTCTTGGGGTCGCGCAGCACCCGCTGCCAGTTCTCGTCCTTCATCCAGGCGTAGTCGTCGACGCGGACGCGGCCCAGCTGTTCGATCCGATGGGGCCTTTTGGGGGCGACGGGAGGCGTTTTTGTGTGGGAAGGTGATTGGCGAACGGTCATGGTCGCTAGATGCCGCCCGACCGGGCGCCTGTCCATTGCAGTCAAGGCGCGACGCCTTGGCGCCTTGCATAAAAAGCCGCTTCAGATTCACTCTGCGGTCATCGGTATCGCGTCTACTTAGAACGCGAACGGCATCTAGAGATACGGGGATCCGCGCATGGTCATGGACCTGTCCGCCCAGATGATGCAGGCCACCGTCCAGCTTGAGCAGCCCCTGGGCGACGGCACCCGCACGGTCGGCACCGGCTTCCTGATCACCGAGACCACCGCGGACGGCAAGCCGCACACCATCCTGGTCACCGCCAACCACGTGTTCGACAAGATGCCGAACCAGAATGCGCGCATCGGCTATCGCTTCGCCAATCCGGACGGCAGCTGGAACTACTCGCCGCAGACCCTGAAGATCCGTGACGCCCAGGGCCATGCGCTCTGGACGCATCATCCGTCGCGCGACGTGGCGGCCATCGCCATCACCGCCCCGCCGGCCTTCGCCAAGGCGGCGATCCCGGAGGACTACCTCGCGGCCGACGACACCTTCTCGAAATATGCGGTGGGCGCCGGCGACCAGATGATGACGCTCGGCTTCCCGCGCGGCCTGGCGGCCAACCCGGCCGGCTTCCCGATCCTGCGCGCCGGACGCGTGGCGTCCTATCCCATCGCGCCGGCCAAGATCTTCCCGACCTTCCTGCTCGACTTCTCGGTCTTCCCCGGCAACTCCGGCGGCCCGGTGTTCATGAGCGGCCCTTCGCGCCACGCGGTGGACGACAAGGGCCAGGGCGGCCAGGACGTGGAGTTCATCGCGGGCCTGCTCACCCAGCAGGTCGAGCTGAACAGCGAGCGGCTGGACATCGGCATCGTCACCAACGCCCGCTTCATCCGCGAGACCATCGCGCTGATCAAGGACCCGGGCGCCCCGGTGACCGAGGTGGCCAGCGAGGCCACCATCTCCGGCGCCAAGGCCGCCTCCGCCGAAGAAGCCGCTCAGCCGGAATGAATTCCTCCCCTGTCGGGGAGGTGGCGCGAAGCGCCGGAGGGGGGCACCCCTGGCTCGTGGAGGACCCCCTCAGCCAGCCTTGCTGACAGCTCCCCCAGCGGGGGAGCAATTTCGCATCATCCCCCGTAGACGATGGAAATCGTCTCGGCGATGCAGGCGGGCTTGTCCTCGCCTTCGATCTCGATGGTGCATTCGTTCTTCAGCTGCATGCCGCCGGACTTGGGCTCGGCGCCGATCAGCTTCTGGCGCATGCGCACGCGCTTGCCGACGCGCACCATGTTGGTGAAACGAACCTTGTCGGAGCCGTAGTTGATGCCGCGGGTGACGCCCTTCACGGGCAGCATGCCCTCGCCCAGGAACGGGATGAGCGACAGCGTCAGGTAGCCGTGGGCGATCGGGCCGCCGATCTCGCGGGTGGCGCGCTCCACGTCGACGTGGATCCACTGGTGGTCGCCGGTGGCGTCGGCGAACTTGTTGACCCGGTCCTGGTCGATCAGGACCCAGTCCGAAACGCCCACCTCCGTGCCCACCAGGCCGGGCAGGTCCTTGATCTCTACCGGGTTCATCGATCGCTTCCTCTTGCTTGGTTTAGCTGGAATGGGGTCTAGCATCCCGCAGCGCTTGGGCAAGCCGCATGGGAGCCGCCGATGGCCGACTTCATCTACCTGATGCACGAGGCCGAACCCGCCGACCCCGCGGCTTGGGAGGCCTATGTCGGGGAGCTGAACGCCAAGGGCGTGTTGCGCGGCGGCTCGGCCATCGGGCGCGGCGTGAGTGTGAAGAAGGAGGGCCACGCGCCGCCGATCAGCCACGACATCGTGGGCTACCTGCGGATCGAAGTCGACGACATGGCCGCCGCCCAGGCGCTCTTGGCCGGCAATCCGGTCTACGAGGCCGGCGGCGTCATCGAGGTGCGCGAGCTGCCCCGCGCCATCGGGCCGGCCCAGGACTGACCGGCCGTTTGCCGGCTGTTCAGCGAATGGTTTCCTTCTCCTTGGGCGCCGAAACCCGGCGCGTCCTGGCCTGCGCCTTGGGCTTCGGCAACAGTCGGAAACGCGTCTGGCACCACGCGAAGTCAACGCCCACGTCGAGCAAAGCGTCGGACCGTCCGCACGGGCAGGCAAATTCCATGACCGCGATGACGCGGTAGGTTTCCCCGGCCTGGAGGGGCACCGGCCGTCCCGTGACATGGTTGGGGGCCGCGTTGACGCAGAGAACCAGATCGCCAGGGCCGACAGCGTCGCTCATAGCTTCCATCCACTCGCCTTGCGGGAACTTTAGGGGCCGACCCGCAAGGCGCAAAGACCGCTTTCCACCCTGGGCGAAACGTTCGCACGCCCTAGACGATGCGCGAGCCTTCCTTGCCCCAATAGGCGTCGCGGATCAGGCGCTTGTAGAGCTTGCCGGTCGGATGGCGCGGCAGCTCGGCCATGAAGTCGATGACGCGGGGGCTCTTCACATGGCTCAGGTGCTGGCGGGCGTAGGCCATCAGTTCGGCCCGCAGGGGCTCGCCCGCGTCGGCCCAGTCGAGGGGCTGGATGACGGCCACGACCTTCTCGCCCATCTCCTCGTCCGGGGCGCCGACCACCGCGGCGTCGGCGACCTTCGGGTGGCCGATCAGCACGTTCTCGAGCTCCTGTGGATAGATGTTCACACCGCCGGAGATGATCATGAAGCTCTTGCGGTCGGTGAGGTAGAGGAAGCCCTCCTCGTCCAGCCAGCCCACGTCGCCCAGCGTTGTCCAGCCGTGCTTGTTGCGGCTCTCGGCGGTCTTGGCCGGGTCGCCGTGGTACTCGAACTGGCCGCCGCCCTCGAAGAACACCAGGCCCTCCGTACGCGGCGGCAGGGCCTCGCCCTCGTCGTCGCAGATCTTCACCTGGGCCATCAGGCCGCGGCCTACCGAGCCCTTGTGGGCCAGCCAGTCCTGCGAATTGATGATGCAGAAGCCGTTGCCCTCGGTGCCGGCGTAGTATTCGTGCACGATCGGGCCCCACCAGGCGATCATCTGCTCCTTGACCGGAACCGGGCAGGGCGCGGCGGCGTGGAACACCGCCTTCAGCGACGACAGGTCGTAGCGGGTGCGCGCCGCCTCCGGCAGCTTCAGCATGCGGACGAAGTGGGTCGGCACCCACTGGGCGGAAGTCACCTTGTACTGTTCGATGAAACGCAGGGCGTCCTCGGGGTCGAAGCGCTCCATCAGGATCACCGTGCCGCCCAGGCTCTGCACCGCCATCGACCAGCCCAGCGGGGCGGCGTGATAGAGCGGGGCCGGCGACAGATAGACCGTGTCCGGCGTCCAGCCGTAGAGCGCCTGGCCGAGCTGGGCCAGGGGGTTGGGCGCGTCGATGGCCGAGCTCGCCTCGCCCATGCGCTTGACGCCCTTGGGCCGGCCGGTGGTGCCGGAGGAATAGAGCATGGCGCGCCCGGCGCTCTCGTCGGCGATGGGCGTCGCCGGCATGGGCGCGCGGGCCGCCTCGAAGCTGGCGTAGGCCTCGGTCTCGCCGCCGACCATGAACAGCGCCACGCCGGGGATCAGCGGGGCCGCCTGCAGGGCGACCTCCGACAGGGCGGCCGAGGCGATGAACGCCTTCGCCTCGCAGTCCCCTACGATGTACTCGACCTCGCCGGCGGTGAGTTTCGAGGACAGGCAGGTGAAGCGCAGGCCAGACCGCTGCGCCGCCCACAGGATCTCGTAGTAACGCGGGTGGTTGTCGATGAAGAGGGCGATGGAGTCGCCCGCCTGCAGGCCCAGGGACCGGAAGAGGTGCGCCCCCTGGTTGGAGCGGGCGTCGAGTTCGCCGTAGGTCACCGTCTCCCCGGAATAGGCCATGATGTAGGCGGCCTTGTCGGCATGGGTCTTGGCGTGGTGCGCCGGATGCATGGTCTCGCTCCCGAAGGCGCTCGCCGCCCGGGACGGCCGCGCCAACTTATCTTTGTTCAGGCGCTATTGCGGGCCTAGACCTAGGGTCCGTCAAGCGGGGCCGCCGTCCTCGCGGAACACCAGGAGGATCTCATGGCCGCGCCCGAGTTCGAGACCATCACCTACGCCGTGGAGGATGGCGTCGCGACTGTGACGCTGAACCGGCCGGAGAAGCTGAACGCCTTCAACACGCGGATGATGAACGACCTGATCGCGGTGTTCGACGAGACGGACCGGGACGACGCGGTGCGGGCGGTGATCGTCACCGGCGCGGGACGGGCGTTCTGCGCGGGGGCCGACCTGTCCGGCGGCGCCCAGACCTTCGACTACGAGGCCCGCGGCGGCGAAGCCATGGCGGCGCGCACCCGCGACGGGGCGCAGCGCGACGGCGGCGGCCTTTTGACCCTGCGCATCTTCGAGAGCCTGAAGCCGGTGATCGCGGCGGTGAACGGGGCGGCGGTGGGCGTCGGCGCGACCATGCAGCTCGCCATGGACATCCGGCTGGCGTCGACCGAGGCGCGCTACGGCTTCGTCTTCGCCCGGCGCGGGCTGAACCCGGAGGCCGCGTCGTCCTGGTTCCTGCCGCACCTGGTGGGCGTCCAGACGGCGCTGGAGTGGTGCTACACCGGCCGCATCTTCCCCGCCGCCGAGGCGCAGGAGCGCGGCCTGGTGCGTTCGCTGCACGCCCCGGAAGACCTGCTGCCCGCCGCCCGGGCCCTGGCCCGGGAGATCGTCGACAACGCCGCCCCGGTCTCGGTGGCGCTCACCCGCCAGCTGATCTGGCGCATGGCCGGCGCGGCCCATCCCATGGACGCCCACCGCGCCGACAGCCGCGGCATCCAGGCCCGCGGCGGGTCCGGCGATGCGCGCGAAGGCGTAACTTCGTTCCTGGAAAAACGCGCGGCGGCCTTCCCGGACAAGGTTTCGAGCGATCTGCCCAACATCTGGCCGCACTGGCAGGCGCCGGAATTCTCCTGAGCCGGGCCAGGGGCCGAAGCGCGGCGTCACGTCCTCAGGTAGAGGGTCCGCGAGCTTACTGAGCGGAACGGTCTCTTCTAATCCCGGCGAATCCCTCAATCTGCGATTTCATGATCTGCGAATGAAAACACCTCTATTTCAGTGCTTGTCTGTCGGAAAAAGAGCCTATAATGAGGCCGCTACTTGTTCGCGAGTCACTTCAGCGCCCGGGGACGGCGCGGTTCTTCAGGAAAACTAGAAATGGATGAGAAGTCGGAAGTCATAGAAATGACGGCGGACATTGTGTCGGCCTATGTGGGTAACAATGCCGTCACGGCCGCCGATCTGCCGTCGCTGATCCAGAGTGTCCACCGGGCGCTGACCGGCATCTCGACGGGAACCGAGACCGCCGAAGTCGCGCCGAAGGAGCCGGCGGTGCCGATCCGCCGCTCGATCACGCCGGACTTCCTGGTCTGCCTGGAGGACGGCCGCAAGTTCAAGTCGCTGAAGCGGCACCTGCGCACCAAGTACAACATGAGCCCCGAGGAATACCGCGCCAAGTGGGGCCTGCCGAAGGACTATCCGATGGTCGCGCCGAACTACGCCAAGGCGCGCTCGGACCTGGCCAAGCAGATGGGCCTGGGCCAAGGCGGCCGTCAGGCGCCGCGCAAGAAGCGCTAAGGCCCGCTCGCGCCGGCTCTGGGGAGAGGCCGGACGGCAGGATCACGCGAACGCCCGCCGGCTCCGGCGGGCGTTTTCGTTTGAGATGGGCGGTGAACTCGGTCCAAGAGGGGCCGATGACGGCCCCCGACACGAAGACCCTGCAGACCCGCCACGGCCCGATGCTTGCCCTGGCCGGCGACCGCTACGTCACCGCCTCGCTGGAGGCCTATGGCGAGTTCAGCCACGTAGAATGGATGCTGCTGGGCCAGCTGGTGAAGCCGGGCATGGTGGTGGTGGAGGCCGGCGCCAACATCGGGGCCCACTCGGTCGCGCTCGCCCGCGCCTGCGCGCCGGGCCCGCTCTATCTGTTCGAGCCGCAGCAGCGCGTGTTCCAGATCCTCTGCGCCAACCTCGTGCTCAACGGGATCACCAACGCCGTCGCCTTTCCGGAAGCCTGCGGCGAGGCCGAGGGCCTGGTGCGCCTGCCGTCCGTCGACTACGCCGCCGGCGGGAATTTCGGCGGCGTCTCGGTGGCGGCGGACGTCGAGGGGCCGGCGGCGCCGGGAACGCGGGTGCGCGTGCGGGCCCTGGACAGCCTGGACCTGCCCGCCTGCCACCTTATCAAGGTCGACGTGGAGGGCTTCGAGGCCCAGGTGATCCGCGGCGCGGCCCAGACCATCGCGAGGTTCCGCCCCGTTCTCTATCTTGAGAACGATCGGCCGACGGGCCAGCAGGAGCTGATCTCCCTGGTCGCCGGCCTGGGCTACGACCTCTACTGGCACACCCCGCCGCTGTTCCATCCCGAGAACTTCCGCGGCAACGCCGTGAACCTGTTCCCGGGTGTGGGGTCGGTGAACATGCTGTGCCTGCCGAGCGAGAACGGGCACACGGTGCAGGGACCCCAGCGCATCGACCCGCAGAACTGGACCTCGCCGGTCACCCGCACCGGCTGAATTCCGCCGCACTCGCGCCGAAATCGCGCCTTGTTAACCCTTTTCCGCTTGCCGCCGATTCGCTTGATCGGCGATAGTTGATTCGTTGTGAATCCAACTGCTTGTTAGGGCATCTGCACATGGCGGCGCAGGTCGGGGCCCCGGGCGCGGCAGTACGCGCGCACGAGGAGCTCTTCGCCTACTGGACGTCTTTGCGCGAGGGCGCCCGGCTGCCTGGCCGGCGTCATCTCGACCCCGCCGGCATCAAGCGCCTCTTGCCCACCGTCAGCCTGATCGACGTGCGCCACGACGCCCGCGACGGCGGGCCGCCGGAATTCCGCGTGCGGCTGGCCGGCACCGGCCTCTACGGCGTCTACGGCCGCGAGATCACCGGCAAGCGGCTGCCTGAGATCTACAACAGCTCGGCCGCCGACTACTGGCGCGTCGAACTCGGCAAGGTGGTCAGCGACAGGCGCCCGGCGGTGGGCGTCCACAGCCTGGCCTGGCGCGGCGCCTCGCACCTGTCGATCCTGTGGCTGCGCCTGCCGCTGGCCTCGGACGGCGAGCGGGTGGACATGATCCTGGGTTTCGACGCCGTGGTCGGCATGACCCAGATGACCAGCGGCATCCGCGCGGCCTGAGCGCCTTCGGAGAGGACCCCATGCGCACGGCGATCCTCGCGGCGATGCTGACGGCCGGCGCGGGCGCCGCCCAGGCGGCCAGCCCGTTCGACGGCCATTGGGTCGACGATCTGAAGAGCCAGATCGCCGCCGACCACGCCGACGTCTACCTGGTGAAGGACGGCGCCTACCGCTGCGACAGCTGCGAGCCGCCCCGGGCCTATCCCGCCGACGGCCATCCGCGTCCGGTGCCCGGCGACGCCTCGGTCATCTCGGAGTCGGTGAGGGTCGCCGGGCCGCGGGCCATCGTCACCCGCATCGTCGAGACCGACATGGTCCGCGAGACGACCATGACCGTCGCCCCCGACGACAAGACCGCCACCTACGTCGCCCTGGACCGATGGCCGGGCGTGAAGGCGCCGCTGAGGACCGAATACCTGGCGCGCCGGGTGGCGCCCACACCGCCCGGGAGCCATCCGGTGTCCGGGTCCTGGCTGGGGGTCCGCTACGTCGAGGTCCCCGAGGCCTACAGGTCGATCGATCTGAAGGACACGGAAGCCGCCTTCAGCCGCAGCAATTTCCGCTATGGCCGCTACACCGCCGCCTATGGCGGGCCGCCCGCGCCGCTGCTGGGCGTGAAGCAGACCGGCCTGACCATCACCGTGACCAAGCCCGATGCCCGCACCCGCGTCGAGACGGTGCTGTCGCACGGCAAGCCGGTCAACGAACGCACCTACAGGATCTCGGCGGACGGCCTGTCGCTCGAAACCGCGGTGCGGGACCCTGGGAGCGGCGAGGTGTTCCGCATCACCTCGCATCGGAAATAGGAATGGCGCGCCAGACCGGCCTGCGGGGCCGCGGCCGCGGGAGCGTCGAAGAAGGCGGCCAGGGGATCGACCAGATGCGCGTGCTGAAGCTGACCAATATCGTCATCGCGGTCATCCTGGCGGGCGGCGCGCTCTGGGCGTTGCGCCGGATCCTCGAGCCCTTCGTGCTGGCGGTCTTCCTCTTGATCATGGTCGACGGCCTGGCGCGCGGGATCGCCCGGCGCGCGCCGCGTCTGCCGGCCTGGAGCAGCGTTCCCATCGCGCTCGCGGTGATTGTCGGCAGCCTGGGGCTGACCATCTGGCTGACCTCGCAGAACATCGCCGACTTCGCCACGCGGACGCCGGTCTACGAGGCGCGGTTGAACGCGCTGCTGCTGCTGGGCGCCCAGCAGCTCGGCGTCTCGGCGACGCCCACGGTGACCAGCCTGCTGCATCAGCTGAACCCCGCCCGCTTCGCCGGCGACGCCGCCAAGGCGCTCGGCAGCTTCGGCGAGGGCGCGGTCTTCGCGCTGATTTACCTGGGCTTCCTGGTGGCCTCCCGCGCCAGCTTCGGCGTCAAGGCGGCGAAGTTCTTCCGCACCGACGGCGAGCGCGAGGAGGCGGGCCGGGTGTTCGAGCGCATCCGGGTGGGCGTCGAGCGCTATGTCTGGGTGCAGACCCTGGTGGGCGTGGTGATCGCCGCGCTTTCGGCGGTGCTGATGACGGCGCTGGGCCTGTCGCACGTGCCGTTCTGGTGCGTGATCATCTTCATGACCAACTACATCCCGGCCATCGGCGCGGCCGTGGGCGTCCTGTTCCCGGCCACCTTCGGCGTGGTGGAGTTCGGCGAACTCTGGCAGGCCATAGTCCTGATCGCGGGCCTGGAGGCCATCCACTTCGCGGTCAGCCATGTGCTGCAGCCGCGTCTGCAGGGTCGCAGCCTCAACCTCGATCCGATCGTGGTCTTGCTGGCCCTGGCGTTGTGGGGCGCGCTGTGGGGCGTGGTGGGGGCGCTGCTCTCGACCCCGCTGACGGTGGTCGCCCTGGCCATCTTCGCCGAGTTCGAGGCGACCCGGCCGCTGGCGGTCCTCTTGTCCAGCGACGGCGAGCCCTACGCGCGGCCGGACGCCTAAGCCCGACGCTCAGCCGAGTTCCTGGGCGAGTCCGATGAGCAGCCCTTCGGGCCCGCGGATGTAGCAGAGCCGGTGGGCGTCCTTGTACTGGACGACTTCGACGACGAGTTGGGCGCCGCGCTTGCGGAGCCTCTTAAGCGTCTCGTCGATGTCGTCCACGGCGAACATGACGCGGAGATAGCCCAGGGCGTTCACTGGGGCGTTGCGGTGATCCGAAACGGCGGGCGGCCTGAGGAAGCGGGAGAGCTCGACCCGGCCGTGGCCGTCCGGCGTGCGCATCACGGCGATCTCGACGTGCTGGTCGCCCAGCCCCGTGACACGTCCGGCCCATTCGCGGTCGATGGCGGCTCGCCCTTCGAGCTCGGGGCCGGGTTCGGACAAGAATTCGATCGTCCCTTCGAGGTCCTCGACGATCCCGACGTTGTCCATCCGTTTGAGCGCCATGGGTCCAATCCACAAGGCGCTCTCCAGTGTTCAACCGGCCCTTTGTGCGACAGCTCGCCCGCGTCGCCTGGCCGCGATCGGACTATGAGCCCACGGCCTAGGTGTCGAAGCTACGAAGGTTGTTCACCCGGGATCGGGTTGAGAGAGTGGGGTTGCGAAGCTCCAACCTCTAACCGGGAGACCCCGGATGAACGTCCAT
>NZ_SSMX01000002.1 GCF_004799515.1 Phenylobacterium sp.
CGGCCTTCTTGGCGATGCCGTGGGCGATGTAGTTGACCGCGTCGTAGCGGGTCATGTCCTGCTCTTGCAGGAAGTAGGCGGCGTGGCTCTCGCGCTCGGAGAAGATCGCCACCAGCACATTGGCGCCGGTGACCTCTTCGCGGCCGGAGGATTGCACGTGGATGACCGCGCGTTGGATCACGCGCTGGAAGCCGGCGGTGGGCTTGGCGTCCTCGCCGTCGTCGACGACGAGCGAGCGCAGTTCGGTGTCCACGTAGTTGGTGAGCGTGGTTCGAAGCGCGCCAAGGTCCACGTCACAGGCGCGCATCACGCCGGCGGCGTCCTCGTCGTCGACGAGGGACAGGAGAAGATGCTCGAGCGTCGCGTATTCATGCTTGCGCTGGTTGGCATAGGCCACTGCGCGATGAAGGGACTCCTCGAGTGGGCGCGAAAATGAAGGCAAAGGCCTCTAGTCCTTTTCCATGGTGCACTGCAGCGGGTGCTGATGCCGCCGCGCCGTATCAACGACCTGGGCCACTTTTGTTTCCGCCACCTCGTAGGTGAACACCCCACAGACCCCCACGCCGTGTTGATGGACGTGGAGCATTATGCGAGTCGCGTCTTCGCGCGACTTGTTGAAGAACTGCTCAAGCACATAAACGACGAACTCCATTGGCGTGTAGTCGTCATTCAAGATCAGCACCCGATACATCGAGGGCTTTTGCGTCTTGGGCTTGGTTTGGGTGACCACCGCCGACCGAACGCCGGTGTCCTGGTCGCCCATTTTACGCTCGGCCATCCAATCGATCTCCTGGCGACGCGCCGTAATCGCCGCCAGACAATTAGATATGCAAACCCAACCCATTTGGAAGGGTCGAATCGTCACGGGTGCCAGTGAAACCGTCAAGCGGGGGCGGTTTCGGCGCCGCCTGCGATTGTATTTCGCCTGTCAGGAGGTTTTCGGTCCGCGCCTTGCCTGAAAAATGCGCCCCGAGGTCACCGCGTCGGCGCCGAAGCGGGCGCGGATGGCGTCGAGGGTCTTTTCCCCGGCCAGCGCCCGGCGCTCGTCGCCGGCGAAGAAGTCGTCCTCCACCGCCTCGGCCTCGATCAGTTCGGCCAGACCCACGCCGATCAAGCGGAAGGACCGGCCGTCGGCCTCCCGCGCCAGCAGCTCGCGGCCGACGGCGAACAGGGTCTTGGCCGTCTGGGTCGGCACCGGGATCGTCCGGCGGCGGGTGTGGATGCGGAAGTCCGGCGTGCGCAGCTTCAGGGTCACCACACGGCCGGCCAGGCCGTCGGCGCGGGCGTGTCGGGCGACCTTCTCGGCCAGTTGCGCCAGCACGTCCTCCAGGTCGGACAGCGCCGAGAGGTCCTCGTTGAAGGTGGTCTCCGCGCTGATCCCCTTGCGCTCCTCGCTAGGGTTGACCGCGCGGCTGTCCTGGCCGTGCGACAGGCGCGACAGGCGAAGGCCGTGGCTGCCGAACCGCTCGGCCAGCGCCTTGATGTCGGCGCGGGCCAGGTCGCCGACGGTGCGGTAGCCGGCCTTCTCCAGGCTCGCCACCATCGCGGGCCCCACGCCCGGCAGGATGCCCACCGGCTTCGGCGCCAGGAAGGCCTGGGCCTCGTGGCCGATCACCGAGAAGCCGCGCGGCTTGTCGAGGTCGGAGGCGACCTTGGCCAGGAACTTGTTGATCGCCAGGCCGATGGAGACCGTCAGGCCGGTCTCCGCCTCGATCCGCGCCTGCAGTTTCGCCAGCGTGATGGCCGGCGGCGCGCCGTGCAGCCGCTCGGTGCCCGAGAGGTCCATCCAGGCTTCGTCCAGCGACAGGTTTTGGACGAGGGGCGTGAGCTCGGCGGCCATGCCCAGGATGCGCTTGCTCTCCGCCCGGTACTTGCTGAAGTCCGGCTTCAGGACCACCGCCTCGGGGCACAGCTTCAGCGCCTTGAACATCGGCATGGCCGAGCGCACGCCCTTGATACGGGCGATGTAGCAGCAGGTGGTCACCACCCCGCGCTTGCCGCCGCCGACGATCACCGCCTGGTCGCGCAGCTCCGGCCGGTCGCGCTTCTCGACGCTGGCGTAGAAGGCGTCGCAGTCCATGTGGGCGATGGAGAGGCTTCCCAGATCCTCGTGCGCCACGATGCGCGGGCTGGCGCAGTCCGGGCAGCGGCGCACCGCCGCTTCGCCGCGCCAGAAGCAGTCGCGGCAGAAGGCCTTCACGGCCCGGGCTCCAACGGCCAGAGCCAGGCCGCCCCGCGTACGCCGGAGGAGTCGCCGTGGACCGCCTTCCTGACCGGGGTCATGAAGACGTCGGAGAAGGTGTAGCCGCCGATCTTTTGCGGGAGCTCGTCATAGAGCCGCGCGACGTTGGACATGCCGCCGCCCAGGACGATGACGTCGGGGTCCAGGATGTCGGCGATCACCGCCAGGCCGCGCGCCAGCCGGTCCACGTAGTCGTCCAGCGAGGCCGCGGACCTGGGCTCGCCCGCCAGCGCCGCCTCAACGATGGCCCGGGCGTCCTCGCCCGCCCCGTCTTCCCGAGACCCGTCTTCTCCAGACCCATGGGCGCGGACGAAGCCCGGGCCGCTGATCCAGTTCTCCAGGCAGTTCAGCCGCCCGCAGAAGCAGCCTGGCCCCGGCAGCTCGTCGGGGCGCGCCCAGGGCAGGGGTGTGTGGCCCCACTCGCCGGCGATGCCGTTGCCGCCGGCCAGCACCTGGCGGCCCACGGTGACGCCCGCGCCGCAGCCGGTGCCGACGATCACCCCGAACACCACATGGCTGTCTGCGCCCGCGCCGTCCGTGGCCTCCGACAGGGCGAAGCAGTTGGCGTCGTTGGCCAGCCGCACCGGGCGGCCCAACACCCGCTCCAGGTCGGCCTGCAGCGGTTTGCCGTTCAGGTGGGTGGTGTTGGCGTTGCGGATCAGGCCGCTGGCCGGGGAGGGCGAGCCGGGGATGCCCGCGCCGACGCTGGCGCCGGAAACCCCGGCCTGCCGCTCAGCCTCGGCCACCAAGTCGCGCACCGCCTCCAGGCTCGCCTCATAGCTGCCCGGCGAGGGGATGCGCACGCGGGCCTGGAAGCGGCCGTGGGCGTCCAGCGCCGCCGCCTCGATCTTGGTGCCGCCGAAGTCCACGCCGATCCGGATCATCCTGGGCTTAATACCTGATTTGTTCCCGCCGCGCGCGGTGCGGGGCGGACCTATCATCCGGCCATCGTCCGCGGTAGGGAACGGCGGGCTCGGCGAGGGATTGGGCCTCCGAACCCCGGAGACTCTGAATGGCCCGCGTCCGCGCCAACCCCTGGATCGGCATCGGCTTCGACGCCTGGAGCCTGGCGGCCGAGGCCACCGCCGTCATCGGCCTGCGTACCCTCCTCATCGCCCAGGGCGGCGCCCGGGCGGGCGCCGAGACCGAGCGCATGGTCAGCGAGAAGGTCGCCGCGGGCCTCTCGCTGCAGGCCATGGCGCTGTCCGGCGCGCTCGGCGCGACGCCGGCGTCGGCGACGGCCCGGACCCTGGCCCACTACCGCCGCAAGGTGAAGGCCAACCATCGCCGCCTGACCCGGGCCTGACCGAGCCCGGCGCCGCCCGTGGACAGCGGCGGCCGAGGCGCTAGGTTGCGGACCATGAAAACCCGGACCCTCGCCGCGCTCGGCGCCGCGCTCGCCGTCGCCGTTCCCGCCGCGACCGCCCAAACCCCGCCCGCGTCCCTGGAGAACACCCATCCGGCCGGCATCGACACCGCCGGCATGGACACCAAGGTCAAGCCCGGCGACGACTTCTTCGCCTACGCCAACGGCGGCTGGATGGCCCGCACCGAGATCCCCGCCGACCGCTCCAGTTGGGGCACCGGCGGCGAACTCGTCGAGCTGACCACCACGCGGGTCCAGACCCTGATCCAGACCGCCGCCAAGGCCGCGCCGGGGACCGAGGCGCGCAAGATCGGCGACTACTATTCCAGCTACCTCGATGAGGCGAAGATCGAGAGCCTGGGCCTCAAGCCCATCGAGCCGACGCTCGCCCGCATCGCCGCGATCAAGGACAAGATGCATCTGGCCGCCGAACTCGGTCACGAGCTGCGCGCCGACGTGGACGCGCTCAACTCCACCAACTTCGAGACCGACCACCTGTTCGGCCTGTGGGTCGAGCAGGACCTGAACGACCCGAGCCGCTACGCGCCCTATCTGCTGCAGGGCGGCCTCGGCATGCCGGACCGCGACTACTACCTGTCGGACAATCCGCACATGGCCGCCGACCGGGCCGCCTACAGGGCGCACATCGCCAAGGTCCTGACCCTGGCCAACATCCCCGACGCCGAGGCCAAGGCCCAGCGGATCTACGACCTGGAGCTGAAGATCGCCAAGGTCCACGCGCCGCGCGCGGAATCCGAGGACGTGCTGAAGGCCAACAACCCCTGGGCGCGGGCCGACTTCGCCGCGAAGGCGCCGGGCCTCGACTGGGCCGCCTTCTTCGCCGCCGCGGGCCTGACGGCGCGGCCGCAGTTCATCGTCTGGCACCCGAAGGCCACCACCGGCGAGTCGGCCCTGGTGGCCAGCGAACCGCTGGAGACTTGGAAGGACTACCTGGCCTTCCACCAGCTCGACGACTTCTCCAGCGTCCTGCCCAAGGCCTTCGCCGACGAGCGGTTCGCCTTTTACGGCCGCACCCTCAGCGGCGTGCCGCAGCAGCTGCCGCGTTGGAAGCGGGCGGTCAACGCCACCAATGGCGCGCTGGGCGAGGCGGTGGGCAAGCTCTACGTCGCCCAGTACTTCCCGCCGGAATCCAAGGCCCAGATCGAAGCCATGGTCGCCAAGCTGATCGCGGCCTTCCGTGTACGGATCGACAAGCTGGACTGGATGGCGCCGGCCACCAAACTCGAGGCCAAGAAGAAGCTCGACACCCTGAAGGTCGGCGTGGGCTATCCGGACCACTGGATCGACTACAAGAGCCTCCTGATCACGCCCGGCGACGCCTTCGGCAACGCCGAGCGCGCCGAGCTGTTCGAATACCGCCGCAACCTCGCCAAGTTCGGCAAGCCGGTGGATCGCGGCGAGTGGGCGATGACGCCGCAGACGGTGAACGCGGTGAACCTGCCGGTGCGCAATGCGCTGAACTTCCCCGCGGCGATCCTCCAGGCGCCGGACTTCAATCCGAAGAACCCGGTCGCCATGAACCTGGGCGCCACAGGGGCAACCATCGGCCACGAGATCAGCCACAGCTTCGACGACCAGGGCGCCCAGTTCGACAGCCAGGGGCGCCTGCGCAACTGGTGGACTCCGCAGGACCTGGCGCACTTCCAGGCCTCGGGCCATGCGCTGGCGATGCAGTTCGGCCAGTACCACCCGTTCCCGGACATCACCCTGAACGGGGAGCAGATGCTCTCCGAAAACATCGCCGACATCGCCGGCCTCAACGCGGCCTACGACGCCTACCGCGCGGCCAACGGCGGGAAGGAGGGGCCGAGCCAGCAGGGCTTCACCGGCGATCAGCAGTTCTTCGTCGCCTTCTCGCAGAGCTGGCGCACCAAGACCCGCGAGGCCACCGCCCGCCAGCGGGCGGTCACCGACGGCCACGCACCCGCCGAGTTCCGCGCCGACACCGCACGCAACATGGACAGCTGGTATTCCGCCTTCGGCGTGAAGCCCGGCGAGAAGCTTTATCTGGCCCCCGCCGACCGCGTACGGATCTGGTGAAGCCCTAGGCGCGCACCGGCCGAGGCCCTGGCCATGCAATGGTTCAGCTTGATCGCAGCGGCTGCGGTGGCGGCGTCGGGAACCGCCGCCGTTGGGACGGGGCCGCAGATGACGCGCCCCCTGGCGCCGGCGGCTGCGCCGTTGGATCGTCCCTTTCCGGGCCGCCTGCAGCTGACGGTCGACGCGACGGACACCGATCACAAGGTCTATCGGGTCCACGAGGTCGTGACCCTGGCGGCCGGTCGGCCGGTCACCCTGTTCTATCCGCAGTGGGAGACGGCGAGCCACGCGCCCACCGGCTCCGTCGCCGCCCTGGCCGGCCTGACCGTGACCGCGAACGGTCGGCCGGTGCGCTGGCGCCGCGACCCGGTGAATGTCTTCGCCTTCCATCTCGATCTGCCGCCCGCGGCCCGCCGCTTCGAGGTCGACTTCCAGTTCCTGGCGCCGACGCGGCCGGGCGCGCTCACCATGACGCCCGACATCGTCACCGTGCCCTGGCAGAGCCTCGTGCTCTATCCCGCCGGCTGGTACGTCCGGGACATCCCCGTCGAGGCCCGGGTGCGGCTGCCGGACGGATTCCAGGCGGGAACCTCGCTGGACGTGACCTCGACGGCGGGCGGCCTCACAGCCTACGCCCCGGTGTCGCTGGAGACCCTGGTCGACTCGCCGGTCTACGCCGGGCGCTGGTTCAGCCGGGTTGAGCTGGCGCCCCTGGACGGCGCGCCCATGCGGCTGGACCTGGTCGCCGACGCGCCGGGCGATCTGGCCCTGCCGCCGGACACGCGGTCGCGGCTCGATCGGCTGGCGCATCAGGCGGAGCATGTCTTCGGGCCGCCGCACTTCTCCCGCTACGACGCCCTCGTTTCGTTGAGCGACGCGCTCCCGGACGACGGCGGGACTGAGCACCTGCGGTCGGCTGAGAACAATTTCGGCCCGCAGTACCTCACCCATCCCGAGCAGCATCTGCTGCAACACGACCTCTTGGCGCACGAATTGGCGCACAGCTGGAACGGCAAGTTCCGCATCCCCGCGCGCCTGTGGACCCCCGACTTCAACACGCCGTCGCGGGACGACCTGCTGTGGGTCTATGAAGGACAGACGCAGTATTGGGGGATCGTGCTGGCCGCCCGGTCGGGCCTGCGCACCCGCAACGAGACCCTCGACCTCCTGGCGGCGGTGGCCGCGAGGGCTGAGGCCCGCGCCAGCCGGCGCTGGAAGCCGCTTTCGGACAGCGTCAACGACCCGATCTATGACGCGGGCCACGGGACCGCTTGGCCGGACTGGCAGGGCCGCGAGGACTACTACGGCGACGGGGTCCTCCTTTGGCTCGACGTGGACACCTTGATCCTCGAGCGGACCGCGGGCCGCCGCAGCCTGGACGACTTCGCGCGCCGCTTCTTCGCGGTCGACGGCCGCAGCGAGGTCGCCCGCACCTACGGCCTGGCCGACGTTTGCGCCGCCTTGAACGCGGTCACGCCGCTGGACTGGGCCGCCTTCTTCCGCGAACGGCTGGACGCCCATGACGCGGGCCGCGCGCTCGACGGCGTTCGCCGGGGCGGCTACCGGCTGGCCTATTCGGCCGCCCCCACCGAAACCTTCCGCCAGGGCGAGCTGGAGGAGGGCGGCCCGGACCTCATGACCTCGCTCGGCGTCCAGATGGGCAAGATGGGCGTAGTGCGCCGGCTCGCCTGGGAGGGGCCGGCTTTCAATGCGGGACTTGGGATCGGCGCACGTATCACCGCGGTCGACGGGACGGCCTACAGTGACGAGGCCCTGACCGGGGCCCTGCGACGCGACGCCGGCGGCCCGCTGCGGCTGGATTTCGAGCAGGACGGGCGCGCGCGCACGGCGAGCGTCATCGGGGCGGGGGCGCCCCGCTACCCGCGCCTGGAGCCCATTCCCGGAGCGGTGGCGCTCGTCGACAAGATCCTCGATCCCGCGCCCTGATTCGGCGCCCTATGGGACTCAGGCGGGCAGGGCGACCTTGTCGAGGTTGGCCTTGGGGATGATGGCGCGGAAGGGCTTGGTCTTGGCCTTGTCCCGGGCCAGGTCCGCCCAGGCCGCGGCGAAGGCGCTGGGCGTACGGAGCTGCGCCGTGTCGGGGGCGAAGCGCACCTGCCGCGCCGCCAGGGCCTTGGTGAGCGGCGCCCAGAGGTCGAGGTCCTCTTCCGGCGGCTCGGTCTCGGCGGCGGCCAGGCGCTTGGGGATGGCCAGCACAGCGGGGCTTGCGCTGCGCACCACGACCACGGCGCCGGCCGGGGTTGCGGCGAGGGCCTGCGCCAGGCCCGCCAGCGCGATCCGCCCGGCCTCTGCGCTGCGCTCGCCGCCGGCTGCGCCCGAGCGCGCGCCGCCCTCGGCCAGCACATAGGCCCAGCCGCCGGCGCGATAGGCGGGCTGGTGAGCGATTTCGACCCAGATACGGATGTTGACGGACATGGGCGTGCCCTACCACCTGCGCCGCAGTGCGCGATAGTCGCCGGGCTGTTGCAGCCGCGCGCAAGGATGTTGCGTTGGGCCCAGGTGGAGTAGTGATGGGCCGATCCTTGGGAGTCGCCGCCATGATCGCCGCCGAGCCGGCCCAGCCCGCCAACCTGTCGCCCGCGCCGAAGCCGGTGACCTCGGCCCTCGACCTGATCGGCCGCACCCCGGTGCTGGAGCTGACCGGGACGTTCGACTGCGGCCCCTGCCGGCTCTTCACCAAGCTGGAGAGCGCTAATCCCGGCGGTTCGATCAAGGACCGCATCGCCCGCACCATGATCGAAGAGGCGGAGGCCGATGGGCGGCTGAAGCCCGGGGGGGTGATCATCGAGGCCACCGCCGGCAACACCGGCCTGGGCCTCGCCCAGGTGGGCATCCTCAAAGGCTACAAGCTGGTGCTGGTGGTGCCCGACAAGATGGCGCGCGAGAAGATCCAGCACCTGCGCGGCCTGGGCGTCGACGTGCGGATCACCCGCTCCGACGTCGGCAAGGGCCACCCGGACTATTACCAGGACATCGCCCACCGTCTGGCCGCCGACATGCCGGGTGCGGTCTACATGAACCAGTTCTCCAACCCGGCGAACCCCCGGGCGCACGAGACCACCACCGGGCCGGAGCTGTTCGAGCAGCTCGACGGCGACCTAGACGCGGTGGTGGTGGGCGTGGGCTCCGGCGGCACGCTGACGGGCCTCGGCCACTATTTCCGCAAGGTGAGTCCGAAGACTGAGATGGTGCTGGCCGATCCGGCGGGTTCGATCTTGGAGCCCCTGGTCAACCGCGGCGAGCGGGTCGAACCCGGCTCCTGGATCGTCGAGGGCATCGGCGAGGATTTCGTGCCCGACAATTGCGACCTGACCCTGTTGAAGAAGGGCAACGCTTTCGCCGTCACCGACCGCGAGAGCGTCGAGGCGGCCCGCGACCTGCTCGCCAAGGCCGGCGTCCTGGCGGGCTCGTCCTCCGGCACCCTGCTGGCGGCGGCCCTGCGCTACTGCCGCGCCCAGACCGAGCCGAAGCGGGTGGCGACCTTCGTCTGCGATAGCGGCAACAAGTACCTGTCCAAGGTCTTCAACGACCACTGGCTGGCCGACCAGGGCCTGACCGACCGGGCGATCACCGGCACCCTGCGCGACCTGGTGGCCCGCAACGCCCAGGAGGGCGGCGCCGAGACCGTCGGCCCCGACGACACCCTCGACACCGCCTACAAGCGCATGCGCACCGCCGACGTCAGCCAGCTGCCCGTGCTCGACGACGGACGGCTGATTGGGCTCCTGGACGAAAGCGACCTGCTCGTCGCCGTCGAGCGCGGCCCCGGCCGCTTCAGCGACCGGGTCGCCACCGCCATGGTCGCCAAGCTCAACACCCTGCAGGCGGGCGAGCCGCTGGACGCGCTCATCCCCATCTTCGAACGCGACGAGGTGGCCATCGTGCTCGAGGGCCGCGAATTCCTGGGCCTGATCACCCGGGTCGACCTGATCAACCACCTGCGCCGCGCCTGACGCCGGCTCCGACGGAGGCTCCATGACCGACCGCTCCAACCGCCTGGCCTTCGCCACGCGCGCGATCCATGGCGGCCAGCATCCGGACCCGACCACCGGGGCGGTGATGGTGCCGATCTACGCCACCTCGACCTACGCCCAGGAGAGCCCGGGCGTGCACAAGGGCTTCGAATATTCCCGCAGCCACAACCCCACCCGCTTCGCCTTCGAACGCGCCGTCGCTGACCTGGAAAGCGGCGTGCGCGGCTACGCGTTCGCCAGCGGCCTGGCGGCCATCGGAACCATCCTGGAGCTGCTGAACGCCGGCGACCACGTCATCGCCTCGTCCGACCTCTACGGCGGCAGCTTCCGGCTGTTCGACAAGGTGCGCCGTTATTCCGCCGGCCTGGAGTTCAGCTTCGTCGACCTGGCCGACGTGGCCGCGGTCGAAGCCGCCATCGGGCCCAAGACCCGGCTGATCTGGGTCGAGACACCCACCAACCCCATGCTGCGCCTGGCCGACCTGGAGGCGCTGGCGGCCCTGGCCAAGCGGCGCGGCCTCTGGATCGCCGCCGACAACACCTTCGCGAGCCCCTGGGTGCAGCGGCCCCTGGAGCATGGCTTCGACCTCGTCATGCACTCGACCACCAAATACCTGAACGGCCATTCCGACATCGTGGGCGGCGTGGTGGTGGCCGGCGCCGACGGCGAGGTGGCCGAGCGCATGGGCTTCCTGCAGAACGCCGTCGGCGGGGTGGCCAGCCCCTTCGACAGCTTCCTGGCGCTGCGGGGGGTCAAGACGCTGGCGCTGCGCATGCAGCGGCACTGCGACAACGCGCTGGCCATCGCGCAATTCCTCGAAAAGCACCCGGCGGTGAAGCAGGTGATCTATCCCGGCCTCGCGAGCCACCCGCAGCACGCGCTCGCCAAACGCCAGATGCACGGCTTTGGCGGAATGGTGAGCTTGACCCTCGATCGCGACCTGGACGGGACGCGCCGGTTCCTAGAGCGCACCGAACTCTTCACCCTCGCTGAGAGCCTGGGCGGCGTGGAGAGTCTTATCGAGCACCCGGCGATCATGACCCACGCCTCGATCCCGCCGCACGTGCGCGAGGAGCTGGGCATCTCCGACGCCTTCGTGCGCCTCTCGGTCGGCGTCGAGGACGTCGACGACCTGATCGCCGACTTGGACCAGGCGCTGGCCTGATTTCTCCCGCCCATCCCTGCGGAGGCGGGAGTGAGCGGAATCAGGAAATCGCCGCCGCGATCGCCTCGCCGAGATCCCTCCAGTCGTCGATCCTCGGGTGCTTGTCGGACCGCGGCGCGAGCGGGCGCAGTCGCGGGTCGGCGACGTGCTGGAAGGTCGCGGTGCGGGGCGAGTGCTCGGCTACCGAGTCGAGGTTGGGCAGCAGGTCGTCGACGAAGGCGCTCTTGCCGCGGCTTTGGGCGGTCAGCGCCGCGGTGATCGGCCCTTTCGGCCCGCTGGAGAGGATCAGGGCGTGCGGCAGGCCGTGCTTCTTCAGCCAGTCGCCGCGCAGCCGCTCGGCGCTCGCCGGCGCGTTGGACAGGATCAGGATCTCGGCGTGGGGTTTCAGCCGCCTCAGGGCCTCGACCGCGCCCGGCGCCGGCTCCAGCTCGCCGCAGCCGATGGCGAAGAAGTCGTTGAACAACTCGCGCCCCACCGCGATGTCCACCGGCTCGCGCGCGCCCGGCCGGTAGAGGTTCTGGAAGAGGGCGAATCGTTCGAACCGCAGCTCGTAGCCGCACTCGGCCACGAAGGCGCCGAAGCCGGCCATGAACAGGCCCAGCACCTCGTCCACGTCGACGATCACCAAGGGGCGCTCCGGCGACAGCCCCAATTTCTCCAAAGAGGGGCGCTCCAGGGAGGGCGCGGCGATGGGGGGAACCTGCCCGGGCTGCGCCACTAAGTCTCCTTGGGCTAACGAAGTTTAAGGATATCCCGTGGGATGAAGACCCCCAGGGTGGGGAAGTCCGCAACCGCGGTCCACGAAGGAAAGAACCAGGTCCTAGATGGCGAAGAAGGTCCTCATCGTCGAGGATAACGAGCTGAACATGAAGCTGTTTCATGATCTCCTCGACGCCCAGGGCTATGAGACCCTGCAGACCCGCGAGGGGTTGCAGGCCTTGGCGCTCGCCAGGGAACATCGCCCCGACCTGATCCTTATGGACATTCAGTTGCCGGAGATCTCCGGTCTGGAGGTCACCAAATGGCTCAAGGAAGACGAGGACCTAGCCGCGATCCCGGTCGTGGCCGTCACCGCCTTCGCCATGAAGGGCGACGAGGAGCGGATCCGCGAAGGCGGCTGCGAGGCCTACATCTCCAAGCCGATTTCAGTCGTACATTTCCTCGACACCATCCGTCGTCTGATGGGCTGAGGCCTTAGAGATGTCCGCGCGTATCCTTGTGGTCGACGATATCGAAGCCAATGTCCGCCTGCTGCGGGCGAAGCTCGAGGCTGAGTACTACGAGGTGCTGACCGCCTCGGACGGGCCGACCGCGCTCGCCCTGGCCGCCGCCGAGAAGCCCGACATCGTCCTCCTGGACGTCATGATGCCCGGCATGGACGGCTTCACCGTCTGCCGCCGGCTGAAGGACGATCTGGAGACCCGCCACATCCCGGTGGTGCTGCTGACCGCCCTCGACGGCCGCGCGGACCGCGTGGCGGGGCTGGAAGCCGGCGCCGACGACTTCCTGACCAAGCCCATCGACGACGTCCTCCTGTTCGCCCGGGTGCGCAGCCTGACGCGGCTGAAGTCGGTGATCGACGAACTGCGCCAGCGCGAGGCCTCGGGCCGGCGCATGGGCGTCATAGCAGGCGTCGCCTCGCGCCTCGGTGGGACGGGCGGGCGCATCCTGATCGTCGACGACCATGAGCGCCAGGCCGAGCGGATCGCAGCCGAACTGTCCATCGAGCACCGTCCGGTGGTGGAGACCTCGCCCGAGACCGCCATGCTGGCCGCCCGCGGGCCGGTGGACCTGATCATCGTCAACGCCGCGGCCAAGGGCTTTGACGGCCTGCGCTTCGCCGCCCAGATCCGCTCAGACGAGGCGACCCGCAGCCTGCCGATCCTGGCCATCGTCGACTTCGACGAGCGGTCCAGGCTGGTGAAGGCGCTGGAGATCGGCGTCAACGACGTCCTGCCGCGCCCCATCGACCCGCAGGAGATGGCCGCGCGGGTGAAGACCCAGATCCGCCGCAAGCGCTACACCGACTACCTTCGCGAGAACCTCGACCTGTCGCTCGAGCTGGCGGTCACCGACCAGCTCACCGGCCTGCACAACCGCCGCTACATGGAAACCCAGCTCGATGCCCTGGTGCGCCGCGCGGTGGTCGGCGGCGGCGACCCGGTGGCCCTGCTGGTCATCGATATCGACCACTTCAAGAAGGTCAACGACGGCTTCGGCCACGCCGTGGGCGACGAGGTGCTGCGCGAGTTCGCCGTGCGCCTGGCCTCCAACGTGCGCGCCATCGACCTGCCGGTCCGCTTCGGCGGCGAGGAATTCGTGGTGGTGATGCCGGAAACCGAGCTGGCCGACGCCCACCGCATCGCCGAGCGCATCCGCCTGCACGTGGCCGGCTCGCCGTTCCGGGTGATGGAAGGCTCCGAGCTCTTGACCGTCACCATCTCCATCGGCGTGGCCGCCAGCCTCGCCGACGACACCCCGGTAAAGCTGATCAAGCGCGCCGACGAGGCCATGTACGAGGCCAAGACCCACGGCCGCAACCGGGTCATCGCCCACGCGGCCTGAAACGAAAAACGCCCAGCTTTCGCCGGGCGTCTTCTTGCAAAATCAGAAGTTTGCGATGGCTACTTGATCTTGCCTTCGCGGAACTCGACGTGCTTGCGCACGACGGGGTCGTACTTTTTCATGACCAGCTTGTCGGTCTTGGTGCGGGCGTTCTTCTTGGTGACGTAGAAGAAGCCGGTGTCCGCCGACGAGTTCAGGCGGATCTTAATGGAGGCGGGCTTCGCCATGGCTGGTCCTTACGGGCGGGGCCGGACGGACTAGCCGACGGCGGGTGTTCGAAGAGCCGCGGAAAATACGAATCCGCAGCGCAAAGTCAATGCCGCGCTACGATACGCCCCGTCACCACTCGTTCTTCCCGTCGACAACCACCACCGGCACGGCCCGCAGATCGAAGTCGTCAAACAGATGAGCGCTGACGCCGACCTTCAGCTTGGTGAAGTCCGCCTGGCCCGTTGACCAGTCCGGCGACAGGCTGAAGGTGCCGCAGCCGCAGGTGGCGCAGTAGTGATGCGCCACTGTCTTAGTCTGCCAGCGGTAGGTGGCGTCCTGTTCGGGACCGATCACCCGGAACTGCTCCGGCGCGTAGTAGGCCCAAAGTACGCCACGTTTGGAGCAGAACGAGCAAGTGCAGCGGGTCACCGTCTCCGGCGGCGCGTCGCATTCGAATTTGGTCGTGCCGCAATGGCAGCTGCCTTGGATGGTCACGGCGTGTCTCCCTTGGCGCCCGGTTTCACACAGGGTTGCTGACAACTGTCTGTCAGCAACGGGCTTGGCTTGCTTAGAGCCGGTCCGGCCGCATCGCGCCCTGGCGGAAGCGCATGAAGGGCTTGGGACGCTGCGGATCGTCCATCCGCAGGACGGCTTCCTTCAGCATCATCCGCGTGACGGTGGGCAGCGGCAGGGTCTGGGCCTCGTCGAAGTCGACCCAGGCGATCTCCTCCAGCTCGCCGCAGTCGGGCTGGCGGTCCAGGCTGACCAGGCGATCGGCGTCGGCCAGCAGGAACCAGGTGTCGAAGCGCTTGCCGACACTGGGGGGCGTGATGGCCCGGGCGATCACCTCCAGGGCCGCCAGGTCGGGCAGGGCGCCTTGGGCGGTGAAGTCCCGCCAGGGCCCCACAGCAGGGCGCTCCGGGGCCTTGAGCGCCAGCAGGAGGCCCGTTTCCTCCCAGGTCTCGCGAACCGCCGCCAGGGCCAGCGCCCGCCCGCGCCCGGCTGGCAGGTAGCGGTCGAACAGGGCGGCGGTCTCGGGCCTGAGGTCAGTGGCGAAGGGCGCGCGGTAGTCGGACCGGTCGATGCGCCCGCCGGGGAACACCCAGCGGTCGGGCATGAAGCTGTGGCCGCCGTGGCGTTTGCCCATCAGCACGCGGGGCGTCGCGGCGTCGCGGCGGATGATCATCACCGTGGCGGCGTTCTTCGGCCGCACGGCGCGGGCGCCCGGGACCCTGGGCGGGCCCTCCGGCTTGCGGGTCATGGTCTCGGCGGCGTCGCTACTCATCGAACAACTGTATGACCGGGCGCGGGGCTGAGGGAAGGGCGGCTTTGCGGCGCCACAGCATCCAGCCTAGGCCGCCGAACCAGACGAAAAAGCTGGCGAACAGGCCGCGCTGGACGAGGCCATAGACCGGGTGGATGACCGTCCAGACCGCGCCGTGCCGATGCAGGGTGGTCAGGTTGAGCAGGATCGCCAGCCAGACGACGGCCGCCATGACCGCGGAAAACGCCACGCCGCCGCGCAGGGCGGGCCTTCCCCGCCAGGTCAGCGCCAGGATCAGCGGCGCCTGGTAAGGGACCAGTTCGGAGAGGCCGAACAGGTTGTGCAGCGGGTGCGGGAAGGCGAAGACCGCGATGCCGGCCGAGCAGACCGCCATCAGGGCCGCGACATAGGCCGGCCACGGCGTGGCGCGGGCGTCCAGGGCGGCGCGGCGCAGGCCCAGGCAGAAGACGATCGCCGTCGCCGCGACGGCCCATAGCATGACGGAGAACGGGACCTGCGCCGGCGAGCCGACCTCGCCGATCTCGCTGACCGTCTGGCGTACGCTGTCGTAGCCCGGAACGGTCATCGCCAGGCCGGCGACGCCGACCAAGAAGATCACCGCCGTCAGTGGGCCGAACAGCAGGCGGACGTCGCGCTTCATCCGGCGAGCCTAGCTTGGCCGCGGCGCGGGCGCCAATCCTAGCGCTTCGGTCCGCCCTTCTTGCGGCCGTTGCGGATGTTCTTCGGCCGGCCGGGCTGGCCCGGGCGCGGCGGGCCCTTGAAGCCGCCGCCGCCGCTCCGAGGCCCGTGCGGGCCGCGGTCGCTGCGGGCGCGCATGCCGAGGCGCGGCCGGGGCGCGTTCGGGTCGGGCGCGGCGGGCTCGCTCAGCATCTCGAAGAGCAGGCCGCCGGTCAGCGGCGTCGCCTCGGTCAGCTTCACCTCCACCCTCATGCCCAACGGCCAGCGCGCCCCGCTGCGCTCGCCCACCAGGGCGTGGGTGCGGTCGTCGTGGATGAAGTACTCGCCGCCCAGCTTGGAGATCGGGACCAGGCCGTCGGCGCCGGTGTCGTCCAGGCGGACGAACAGGCCGAAGCGGGTGACGCCGGTGATCCGGCCGGCGAACTCGGCGCCCACGCGCTCGGCCAGGAAGGCGGCCACATAGCGGTCGGTCGCGTCACGCTCGGCGGCCATGGCGCGGCGCTCGGCGAAGGTGATGCTCTCGGCGGTGTCCGACATCTTGGCGATGTCGCGCTCGCTGAGGCCATCGGCGCCCAGGCCGAGTGCGCTGACCAGGCCACGATGGACGATCAGGTCGGCGTAGCGGCGGATCGGCGAGGTGAAGTGGGCGTACTTGGCCAGGTTCAGGCCGAAGTGGCCGATGTTGTCCGTCGAATAGACCGCCTGCATCTGGGTGCGCAGCACCACCTCGTTGACGATGTCGGCGTTGGGCCCGCCGCGGGTCTCGTCCAGGAGCTTGTTGAAGCGGTCGGTGCGCGGGGCCTCGCCCTTCGACCAGGCGATGCCGAGCGTCGAAAGGAAGTCGACGAGGGCCTGGACCTTCTCGGGACTCGGGGTGTCGTGGATGCGGTAGATCAGCGGCGTCTTCTTGGCCTCCAGCGTCTCGGCGGCCGAGACGTTGGCCTGGATCATCATCTCCTCGATCAGCTTGTGGGCTTCCAGGCTGGCGCGGGGCGTGATGGCGGCGACCTCGCCCTCGCGGTCGATCAGGATGCGGCGCTCGGCGCTCTCGATGTGCAGGGGCGAGCGGGCGTCGCGGCCCCTCTTCAGCACCGCGTAGGCGGCGTAGAGCGGCTGGATGATGCCTTTCAGGATCGGGCCGGTCTTGTCGTCCGGCGTCCCGTCGGCGGCGGCCTGGGCCTGCTCGTAGGAGAGCTTGGCGGCCGAGCGCATCAGGCCGCGCACGAACTTGTGGGACCGTTTGCGGCCGTCGGCGCCGAACACCATGCGCACGGCCATGCAGGCGCGGTTCTCGCCTTCGCGGAGCGAGCAGAGGCCGTTGGACAGCACCTCCGGCAGCATGGGCTCCACGCGGTCGGGGAAGTAGACGCTGTTGGCCTTTTCGCGGGCGATGTCGTCCAGCGCCGAGTTCGGGCGCACGTAGGCCGCCACGTCGGCGATGGCCACCCAGACGATCCAGCCGCCGGGGTTCTTGGGATCGTCGTCGGTTTGGGCATAGACCGCGTCGTCATGGTCGCGGGCGTCCGCCGGGTCGATGGTGATGAATGGGACGTCGCGCAGGTCCTCGCGGCCGGCCAGGGTCGGCGGCTGCGCCTGGGCGGCCTCGGCCTCCGCGGCGGCGGGGAAGCCGGTCGGGATGCCGTGGGCGTGGATCGCCAGGAGGGAGAAGGCGCGCGGCTCGTCCTCGCGGCCGATGACTTCCAAGAGCTTGCCGTGCTGCGGGCCATAGCGGACCTCGCGGCCGCTGGCCTGGGCCAGCACCAGGTCGCCGTCGCGCAGGGCCTCGGCGGCGGGGTCGGTGAGGATCAGGGTGTCCTTGGAGCGGCGGTCGACGGGCTCGACGCGGACCTCGCGCCGGGCCTTGCGGATCACGCCCAGGATGCGCTGGCCGCCGGCGCCCAGGGCCTTGATGACGCGGGCCTCATAGCCGCCACCTTCGAGCGGCGCGAAGCGGACCAGCAGGCGGTCGCCCAGGCCGGGGGCGGGCGCGGCGGCGTCGCCCTTGCGTGGCGGGGCCAGGACGACGAGGGGCGCGTCCTCGCCCTTGGTCAGGCGGACCAGCAGGTCGCCGTCGGGATCGCGCTCGACCACGTCGACCACGCCCACCTCGGGCAGGGCGCCGCTCTCGGCGAAGCCGCGGCGGCCGCGGCGGCCCAACGCGCCTTCGGTCTCCAGGTCTTGGAGCATGTGGCGCAGCGCCCGGCGGTCCTCGCCCTTCAGGCCGAAGGCCTTGGCGATCTCGGCCTTGTTGGTCTCGCCGCTCTCGCGGATGTGCTTGATGAGGGTGTCTTTGTCGGGAAGCCCCTGGGGCGTCCGCTGGGGAAAACGGGGTGATTTCGGTTGTCTAGGTTTAGGCATGTGCGGGTGCTTTAGCACCGTTCGGCTTTCTTCTTGTGGTGGGATTTGAGCGGGAGCGCGACACCCGGCCGCCGGCGTTCGGCGGCGCTCTTCGCGAACCCTTCGGCCCGCGATGCGCAACAGCCATATGGGGGGCTGGCGGCCCCGGCGCTAGGCCTCGGTCAGAAACGAGATCATCGCGGGCGCGGCGGTGCGGTCCTGGATGATGAACAGGTGGCCGCCGTCGAACCACTGCAGCCTCGCGCCAGGGATACGTCCGGCCATCTTTTCCTGGGTCGCGGGCAGGGCGATGCCGTCGTGGCGGCCGGCGGCGATCAGGGTCGGGCAGGCGATCTGCTCCAGGCGGTCCCAGGTGTCATGCGCGGCGCGGGCCACGAGCTGGCGGTGGGCGCCCATCGCGTGGCCGGGTTCGTCTGCATACGGATCGGCGGAGCCCAGGGTGACGAAGAAGGCGTACTGCTCAGGATTGGCGGCGGCCCAGGCGTCGTCGCGGCGCACGTCGCTGATCGGGATCATGTGCTTCGCGCGCGCCTCGCCCTTCAGGTGCTCGATCTCGTGGAACGGAAAGGACGCCCCGCCGGCCCCGCCCGGCGAGGTGCAGGCCAGGACTAGGCGCTTCACCCGTCCCGGATGCCGGATCGCCAGCTCCTGGGCCACCATGCCGCCGAAGGAGACGCCGATGACGCAGGCCTCGTCCCAGCCTTGGTCGGCCATCAGGGCCGCAGCGTCGTCGGCGTAGTCGGCCATGCTGTAGTCGGTGTCGGGTTTGTCCGACTGTCCCAGACCGCACTGGTCATAGGCCAGCAGATCGAAGGCCCTGGCGATCGGCCCGTCGAAGACGTTGGGCTTGGTGCGCAGGTCGCCGCCCGTGCCGGAGATGAACAACAGCGGCGGCCCGGACCCGGCGCGCTCGTAGTGGATGCGGATACCGTTGGCCTGCGCGTAAGCCACTAAATCCTCCGCTCATTCCCGCGAAAGCGGGGACCCAGGCTTTTCAGTTTCGGTAGAAGGGATGGCCTAGGCCGTCTCCTTGGCCTTCTTGGCGGCCGGCTTCTTCGCAGGCGCCTTCTTCGCCGCCGCGGCCCTGGGTTCGGCCTTGGCCTTGGCCGCCCGCGCCAGCTTCTTCTTCGCCCCGCCGGAGGGTTTGGCCGCGCGTTCGGCCAGCAACAGGACGGCCTGCTCCAGGGTCACGGCCTGCGGGTCGGTCCCGCGCGGGACGTTGGCGTTGGTGGACCCGTGCTTGATGTAGGGGCCATAGCGGCCGGACAGCACCTTCACCGGCGCGCCGTCGGCCGGGTGGGCGCCCAGGTCCTTCAGCGCCGCGGCCTCGCCGCGCCCGCCGCGTCCGCCCGCCCGCTTCTCGGCCAGCAGGGCCACGGCGCGGTTGACGCCCACCTCGAACACCTCGTCGGCGGTGGGCAGGTTGGCGTAGGTGCCGGCGTGCAGCACGAAGGGACCGAAGCGGCCGATGCCGGCCAGGATCGGTTGGCCGTCCTCCGGGTGATTGCCCACCTCGCGCGGCAGGCGCAGCAAGCGCAGGCCCTTCTCCAGGTCCATGTCCGGCGCCGACCAGCCCTTGGGCAGGGACGAACGCTTGGGCTTCTCGCCCTCGCCTAGCTGGACGTAGGCGCCGAAGCGGCCGTTCTTCAGGAAGACCGTCATGCCGGTCTCGGGATCGACGCCCAGCTCACGGTCGCCCGAGGGCGTGTGGCCGTCCTCGCTCTCGGCGATCGGCCGCGTGAAGCGGCATTCCGGATAGTTGGAGCAGCCCACGAAGGGCCCGAACCGGCTGGTCTTCAGGCCCAGCCGCCCGGCGCCGCAGTTCGGGCACACTCGGGGATCCGACCCGTCGGCCTTGGGCGGGTAGAGGAAGGGCGCCAGCGCCCCATCCAGCGCGTCCAGCACATCGCGCGTAGAGACCTTCAGGACTTCCTCGGTCTTCGGATAGAAGTCGTCCCAGAACTTGCGCAGCAGGACCTTCCAGTTGAGCTTGCCGTCCGAGACGAGGTCGAGCTGTTCCTCCAGGCCGGCGGTGAAGTCGTACTCCACCCAGCGGCGGAAGAACTCCTCCAGGAAGATGGTGACCAGCCGGCCCTTGTCCTCGGGCACGAAACGGTTCTTCTCCATCCGCACATAGGCCCGGTCGCGCAGCACGCCGAGCACCGAGGCATAGGTGGAGGGCCGCCCGATGCCGAGCTCCTCCATCTTCTTGACCAGGCTGGCTTCGGAATAGCGCGGCGGCGGCTCGGTGAAGTGCTGGTCGGCGCGGCTGGCGATCATCTTGGCGGCGGCGCCCTGGACCACCGGCGGCAGCTTGGCGACCTCTTCCTCGTCCGGGTCGTCGCGGCCTTCCTCGTAGACCTTCAGATAGCCGTCGAAGAGGGTGACGTCGCCGGACGCGCGCAGCGCGGTCTGGCCGTCTCCGGACTCCAGGTCGATGGTGGTGCGCTCGATGCGGGCGCTCTCCATCTGCGAGGCGATCATCCGCTTCCAGATCAGCTCGTAGAGCCGGCCCAGGTCCGGCTCCAGGCGCAGCTTGCCGGGATTGCGGCCCAGGCTAGTCGGGCGGATCGCCTCGTGCGCCTCCTGGGCGTTCTTGGCCTTGGTGGAATAGAAGCGCGGCTTTTCCGGCACATAGTCCTTGCCGTAGAGCCCGCCGATCGTGGCGCGGGCGTCGTCCAGCGCCTCGGGCGCGACCTGCACCCCGTCGGTCCGCATGTAGGTGATCAGGCCCACCGTCTCGCCGCCGATGTCGATGCCCTCATAGAGCTTCTGGGCGGCCTGCATGGTGCGCTGGGCGTTGAAGCCGAGCTTGCGCGAGGCTTCCTGCTGCAGGGTCGAGGTGGTGAAGGGCGGCGGCGGCGAACGCTTGGCCGGGCGCTTCTCCACCGCGGCGACCGTGAAGGTCGCGGCCTTGACCGCGTCGCGGGCGGCGAAAGCGGACGTTTCGTTGCCGAGGTCGAACTTGGAGAGCCGCTTGCCCTCGTGCTTGGTCAGGCGCGCCAGGAACGGGTCGCCGCCGGCCGCCACGTCGGCCTCCACGGTCCAGTATTCCTGGGTGCGGAACTTCTCGATTTCGATTTCGCGGTCGACGACGAGGCGCAGCGCCACCGACTGCACGCGGCCCGCCGAGCGCGACCCCGGCAGCTTGCGCCACAGGACCGGCGACAGGGTGAAGCCCACCAGATAGTCGAGCGCCCGGCGCGCCAGGTAGGCGTCCACCAGCTCCATGTCGATGTCGCGCGGGGCCTTCATGGCCTCGGTGACCGCGGTCTTGGTGATGGCGTTGAAGGTGACCCGCTGGACCGTGACGCCGGCCAGCACCTTCTTCTTCTTCAAGACCTCCAGAACGTGCCAGGAGATGGCCTCGCCCTCGCGGTCGGGGTCGGTGGCCAGGATCAGCTTGTCGGCGCCCTTGGCGGCCGCGGCGATGTCGCTGAGCCGCTTGGCGGACTTGGCGTCCACCTCCCAGCTCATGTCGAAGTCCTCGTCCGGGCGGACCGAACCGTCCTTGGCCGGAAGGTCGCGCACGTGGCCGTAGCTAGCCAGGACCTTGTAGTCCGAGCCCAGGTACTTGTTGATGGGCTTGGCTTTGCCGGGGCTTTCGACGACGACGATGTTCATGCGGGGGCGGTCTGACCATCCATAGCGCGGCGGCCCAGCTTGGCCGGGGCGCCAAAGGACGCGGAAAGTGGGGTGGGCCGCTAGGGCCTGTCAACGGCCCTTGAAGCCGCCATTCGGCGAGCCCCCTAAAGGGGCTCCTTTTTTCGGGCGCCGGGCGCGAAAAGGCCGGCGGGCCTGAAAGCCGCGCCGGCCCAACCGTTTTCAACCGTGGTGGGGCCTAGTGGCCGCCGCCGCCGCCGGCGCCCTGACGGGCGGCGCGCATCTTGGCCATGGCGTCTTTGCAGCCTTGGCTGGCCTTATCCATGTTGTCGCGCAGGCACATCATGGCGTCGCGGCCTTGCTTATCCGCGCACAGCGACTTCTGGTCGGCCGCGCAGGCCTGCATCATCGCCTGGCGGGCGGCCTGCATCTCGGGCGAGGGCGCGCCGCCACCGCCGGCCGGCGGCTGGGCGAAGGCCGAACCGGCGACGGCCAGCGCGGCGAGGGTGATAGCGATCCTGAGCTTCATAGAGGTGGTCTCCGACCTGTTTTGAGTCTTCAACTTAGACTCTGTCCCTGGCGGGAATATTTCCGGGCCGTGCGGTGAGATTACGGCGCTATGGGGTCGAGACCATGCCGCCGGATAAGCGGGCGGGGCGGACGTCGGGCGGACGGCTACGCGCCGCGGCCGCAAGGTTGCGGCCGCGGCGGTTCGGGGCTCCCGCGGGTCTGGACCGTCCGCGAAGCGCCCAGCCGACGGAGATCAGCCGAAGGCGGGCCGCCGCCGCGACCGCAGGAGGGCGCCGGCCGCGCCGAAGCCCACGAGCATCAGCGCCCAGCTGGCGGGTTCGGGCACGGTCCCTGAGTTTATCGTCAGGTCGAAGTTGTCCGCCCGCAGGTCGTTGGTCTGGTCGAAGGTCGAGAGCGAACCGTCAGGTTCCACCGCGCCGGAGCCGCGCATGGCGAAGCCGAAGGTGATCGCGTCGCCGGCGAAGTTCAGGCCGCCGGTGACGCCGGCGCCGGTGAAGTTGCTGGCGTCCAGGGTGCTGAAGTCGCTGGCGGTGATGCCGTTCTCGACCAGGTCGTTCCAGATTCCACCGGGCTGGTTGATCGGGCCGAAGACGAAGGTCGCCTGGTAGAGCTGGCCATCCTGCTCGGCCAGGACCCGCAGGCTGTAGCTGCCCACCAGGCTCGCGTCGCCGCCGTTGGTGGGCGTGGTGAAACGGTCGAGGGAGGCGTTCAGGGAGGTGATCGCCCCGCTGGTAGAGGGGTTGTAGACGAAGGTGTTGTTGAGCGCGGTCAGCAGCACGCCCTGCGCGTTGGCGCCGACGCTGGACACCGTCCCCTGCAGGGCCGCACCCGGGTCGCCGCCGGTCAGGGTCTGGCCATAGCTGTTGATCGTCACGCTGGGATCGCTGAACGAACCCAGGGTGTAGTTCGCCGTGTTGAAGGTTGTGTCTGTGAACGTGGTCTGACCCGCTACCGCCGTGGTGGCCGCGAACGCCCCCGCCAGCAGCGCCGTCGCCAGGATTGCCGTCTTCACTCGCGCCATGATTTGCCTCACCAGAAGTCCAGGCGCGCTCCGTGGGGTCCACCCGCGCCTTGGTTAAGGGATCATGGCGTCGCGGCGAGGCGGCCCGACACTCCCATCCGGGAGTGGCGGCGAAGGTTCAACTCTCAGGGGAATCAACGGCTAAGCGAGGCGCATCAGCAGGCTGACCAATTCGCTCTGCCGCGAGGTCTCTGTCTTCTGGAAGACCACCTTCAGCCGCTGCCGCGCATGGGACAGCGAGATGTGGCAGAGGTCGGCCGCCTCGTTGAGGGTCCGCCCGGCGCCCAGCAGCATGGTTAGCTCCGCCTCCTTGGGCGTCAGGCCGAAGCTGTCGCGCAGCAGGCTGGCGGCCGGCACGGGCTGGACGTCGGTGTCGACCACGCCCACCACCGCGCGCGCCAGGGCCATGGGATTCGGCGCCGCTTCGAACAGGCGCGCGACCCGCACGATCAGCGGGCGGCGGCCGGAGGGGCGGTGCAGGACCGCGGGGGCCGGAACCGGCAGCTCGTGCGGCGCCGCCAGGCTGACCGCGACGCCCACCGCCCGGTCCAGCGCGCCCTGCTCGGCGGAATAGGCGGCCCGCAGGCGGCCGTCGACGATCGACAGGCCGTCGCCCAGTCCCAGGGCGGCGTTGATCGCGAGGACCCGGCCGTCCTGGTTGAGCAGCACCCCGCCATGGCCCTCCAGGCGCAGGGCCTCCAGGTGATCCTGCGAGCGGAAGCTCAGCGCCATCTGCGCCGCCTGGGCGCCGGCGCGCAGGTAGGGCAGGACCTTGGCCATGCGCGCCAGCTCCGCCCGCTGGAACGGTCCCTGGTTCAGCCGCCGCTTGAGGCTGAGCACCAGCGGGCTATCGCCGCCGCGCAGGCAGGCCACCGCGTGCCAGCCGAAGCCGCGCGGGCGCAGGAACTCGACGTAGTAGGGATCGTGCTCGATCTCCTCGGCCGTGTAGGTGTCGAAGTCGCTGACGAAGCTATTGTCCGTCGTCGGATTGACCCGGCCCTCACGGCTGTCGAACTGGTTCACGTCAAGGCTGAAGTACTCTTCGACGAAGCTGGCGATCTGGGTGGAGGTCGACACGCGCGAGCGCCAGGCGGGGCCGTCCACCAGGGTTGCGCCGTCGGACTTCAGGTCGCGGGCGATGGTCTCGAGCGCGCTCGGCCACAGGCCGGGCGTCGTCGCGCCGCGGAAGAAGGTGTCGATGGCCTCGGCGCCGAGCATGGGTCAGGGCGGTCCAGGATCTGCCGATCCGCTCGCGGATCGTGTTAACCCAACAGGGTTTTATGACGAGCGCATTTCACCGGCGCCGGTCAAGGCCAAGCACCTCTGGCGCGAAAACCGCCTGGACGCTCAGCCCGCGGCCATGCCGCCGGGCAATAGCTCGGCGCGCCCGGCCAGGGCCAGCTCCACCAAGGCCGCGAACACCTGGGCGGGCGGCGCGCCCGTGGCGCGGACTAGTTCGTCGCGCGAGACCGGCGTGGGCGAGAGCAGGGCGGCGACCGCCTCGCGCAGGGCGTCGTCCGGCTCGGCCGCGGGCGCGCCGGGCCAGGTGCGGTCGGGCTCGCCCAGATTGCGCAGGCCATCCAGCGCGCGCAGCACGTCCTCGGCGCCCTCGCAGATCGCCGCGCCCTGGCGGATCAGGTCGTTGGTCCCCTTGGCGCGCGGGTCGAGCGGCGAGCCCGGCACGGCCAGCACCTCGCGGCCCTGCTCGGCGGCCAGGCGCGCGGTGATCAGCGAACCGGAGCGCAGCTCGGCCTCGACCACCACCACGGCGCGCGACAGGCCCGAGATGATGCGGTTGCGGCGCGGGAAGTCGCGGGCCACGGCGGTGCGGCCGGGCTCGCTCTCCGACACGACGCAGCCGGCCTCGACGATGCGGCGGTAGAGGTCGGCGTGTTCCGGCGGATAGATGTCGTCCACCCCGCCGCCCAGGACGGCGACGGTCCCGGTGGCCAGGGCGCCCTCGTGCGCCGCCCCGTCGATGCCGCGCGCCAGGCCGGAGACCACCACCTGGCTGCTGGCGCCCAGGTCGGCCGCAAGGCCGCGGGCGAAACGCTGGCCGGCAGCCGAGGCGACCCGTGCGCCCACGATGGCCACGCTCGGCCGGTGCAGCATCTCCAGCCGCCCCCGCGCCCAGAGGATCGGCGGCGGCGGATCGAGCGCGGCGAGCGCGCTCGGAAAGGCCGCTTCGCAGGCGCAGATCAGCTGCGCGCCCAGCCGTTCGCCGGCCGCCAGCTCCTTGTCGATCGCCGCCTCGTCGGCCAGCCGGATGTTGCGTCCGCCGCGCCGGGCGAGGTCGGGCAGGGCGGCGAGCGCCCCGCGGGCCGTCCCGAAGCGGCGGATCAGCTGGTCGAAGGTGACCGGCCCCACATTCTCGGTGCGCGCCAGCCGGAGCCAGTCGCGCCGTTCGGCCGGCGACAGTCCGCTCATGCTTTCGGCGGGCCGCTCTTGTCGTCGCCGTAATAGTCGGCCTGGGTCTCGAGCTTCGGACCCCCGTTGTGGCCGAGGTCGGGCGGCGCGTCCTTCTTCGACCCGCCGATGCGCGGCTCCTCGCCTTTCAACAAGCGACGGATGTTGGCCTCGTGGCGGACGTAGACCAGGAGCGCCATGCCGGCGGAGAGGATCGTCACGGGGAGGGGCCGGTGGAACAGCAGGGCCGAATAGACGCCGGCGAGCGCCACGGCGACGAGCGCCGCCAGCGAGGAGAAGCGGAACAGGGCCGCCATGGCGATCCAGGTCGCCCCTGCCAGCAGGCCCACCGGCCAGGCCGCGGCGATCAGGGTCCCAAAGAACGTCGCGACGCCCTTGCCGCCCTTGAAGCCGAGCCAGACCGGGAACAGGTGCCCCACGAAGGCCGCGCCGCCCGCCACGCAAGTCAGGAGGGCCTGAGCCTGGTCGTCGGCCCCGCGCGTGGCCAGCCAGGCGATCAGCACGGCCACCGCGCCCTTGCCGCCGTCGCCGATCAGGGTGAGCGCCGCGAGGTCCCGCCGGCCGCTCCGCAGCACATTGGTCGCCCCGATGTTGCCGGAGCCGATCGCCCGCGGGTCGCCGGCGCCTGCGGCCTTCATCACGATCACGCCAAAGGGGATCGAGCCCAGCAGATAGCCGCCGATGACGGCCGCCGCGATCTCGGCGAGGCTCAGGCCTGCGAACATGGACGCTCCCTCGTTGACCCGAGTCCTAGCGCCTAGACCTCGCTGGCGAAAGCCGACTTCAGCGCCGCGATCGCCGCCTCGTTGCGGCGGTAGAAGGTCCACTGCTTGATGCGCTTGGCGCTGACCAGCCCGGATTGGGTGAGCACGCGCATGTGCTCCGACAGCGTCGGCTGGCTGATCCCCAGCTTCTCGGCGATCAGCACGCCGCAGACGCCGTCGTCCACCAGGTCGCCGTCCACCTGCGGCCGGAAATGGGCCCGCGGGTCCTTCAGCCAGTCCAGGATCAAGAGGCGCCGGTCGTTTCCGAGCGCTTTCAGGGCATCGACGATAGGCATATTGCCAAATGGCTAAATCATCACGATGGGCGTCCGTGCTTTAGGGCCCGACGGCGGGCTCGACAAGCCGGCCCGGCCCGTTCCCGAAGAAGCTAGGCGGAAAACACGGTCCGCCCGTCCACCACCGTGCGCAGCACCTTGCCCTGCAGGCGGCGGCCGTCGAAGGGCGAGTTCTTCGACTTCGACACCAGCTTGTCGGCGTCGATGAGCAGGGGGGCGTTCAGGTCGAGCAGCACCAGGTCGGCCGGGGCGCCTTTGGCCAGGCGGCCCTGCGGCAAGCCGAGCAGGTCGGCGGGCGCGCTGGTCACCTTGGCGATCAGGTCGATCAGCGGGATGCGGCCCTCGTGGTGGAAGGTCAGCAGCGCCGGCAGCAGGGTCTGCAGGCCGATGGCGCCCGGCGCAGCCTCGTCATACGGCAGGCGCTTGTCTTCCGCCGGCGCCGGCGCGTGCGCCGAGACCACGATCTCGATCAGGCCCGAGGCGACGGCTTCGATCACTGCTTGGCGGTCGTCCTCGCTGCGCAGGGGCGGGTCGAGTTTGCAGAAGGTGCGGTAGTCGCCGATGTCGATCTCGTTGAACGACAGGTGATTGATCGAGGTCGTCGCCGTCACCGGCAGGCCCTTGGCCCGCGCGCGGCGGAAGCTCTCGATGGCGTCGGCGGTGGTCAGCTGGTCGACCAGCAGGCGCGCGCCGGTCAGCTCCACCAGGGCCAGGTCGCGCTCCAGCATGATCTTCTCGGCGATGGCTGGAACGCCAGGCAGGCCCAGGCGCGAGGCGAACTCGCCCTCGCTGGCCGCGGCTCCTGCCGAAAGCCAGGGATCCGCCGGGCGGTGCGCCACCAGCACCCCGAAGGCCTTGGCGTAGCTCAGCACCCGGCGCAGCACCTTGGAATCGACGATCGGCCGGTCGGCGTCGCAGACGTAGAGGCAGCCCGCCTCGGCCATCAGCCCGATCTCGGCCATCCGCTGGCCGTCCGCGCCCTTGGTGGCCGCGCCGGCCGGGTAGACCTTCACCAGTTCGATGTCGCGGGCCCGCCGGAGGATGAAGTCTACCACCGAGGGCTCGTCGATCACCGGATGGGTGTCGGGCTGGACGACGATGGAGGTGACCCCGCCGGCTGCCGCCGCCAGGGCCGCCGACTTGAGCGTCTCCTTGGTTTCCGTGCCCGGCTCACCGGTCTTCACCCGGATGTCGACGAGGCCGGGCAGCAGGAGCGCGCCGCCGCCATCCACCATTTCTACATCGCTCGACAGCGATCCCAGATCGCCGCCCTTCACCACATCGGCGATCACGCCCTCGGTGACGATCAGGCCGCCGGGGCCGTCATAGCCGCTGGCCGGGTCCACCAGCCGGATGTTGGAAAAGGCGATCGGCCGCCCGGGCGCGTGGACCAGGGTCATCGGTCGTTCTCGAGGCGGGCGGCGAGCGAGGTCAGCACCGCCATGCGCGCGGCCACGCCCATCTCCACCTGGTCCTGGATCAGGCTGACCGACAGGTCGTCGGCCACGTCGCTATCGATCTCCACGCCGCGGTTCATCGGCCCCGGATGCATCACCCGCACGTGGTCGGCGGCGAAGGCCAGCTTCTCGCGGTCGAGGCCGAAGAAGCGAAAGTACTCCCGCTGCGAGGGCGCCATCACCCCGTCCATGCGCTCCAGCTGCAGGCGCAGCATCATCACCACGTCGGCGCCGGCGATGCCCTTCCGGAGGTCGTGGAAGATCTCGACGTTCCAGCGGTCGGCCGCGGGCGGGATCAGCGTCGGCGGCCCCACCAGCCGCACCTCCGCGCCCAGCATCTGCAAGAGCGCGATGTTGGACCGCGCCACGCGGGAGTGCGCCACGTCCCCGCAGATCGCCACCTTCAGCCCCGCGATCCGCCCGAAGGCCCGGCGCATGGAAAGCGCGTCGAGCAGCGCCTGCGTCGGATGCTCGTGCTGGCCGTCGCCGGCGTTGATCACCGAGCAGCTCACCTTCTGCGACAGCAGGCTGGCCGCCCCGGACGAGGAATGCCGAACGACCAGCAGGTCCGGCTGCATGGCGTTCAGCGTCACGGCCGTGTCGATCAGGGTCTCGCCCTTGGCGATGGACGAGCTGCGCGGGCTCATGTTGACCACGTCCGCGCCCAGCCGCTTGCCAGCCAGCTCGAAGGAGCTCTGGGTCCGGGTCGAGTTCTCGAAAAACAGGTTCATCAGCGTCCGGCCCTTGAGCAGGTCGAGCTTCTTGGACGTCTGGCGGTTCAGGCTGACGAAACCGTCGGCGAGGTCGAGCAAATTCGCGACTTCGACCTCGTTCAGATCGGTGCTGGACAGGAAGTGGCGCTTCGGAAACGAGAAGGTCCGTTGCAGGACCTCGTTCAGACCAGGGGGCGCAGCGCTCATTAAAGCGCGGTCTTAGGCGGCTTTGACCGGCGAGGGAAGCGCGTGCTTGCGGGGCCTTGAGTCGGGAGGCCGACGTTGCATACCGTCAGCCACAAGTCCCCGCGCAGATTCGCCCGTCCGGAGTTTCCATGTCCGTCAGCCTGTTCACCTTCGTCGACCTGTTCATGCGCCAGCTGGTGACGCTGGACCACCTGCTCTCCAAGGGCGCCGAACACGCCAAAGCGACCGGCGCCTCCGAGACCGAGATGCTGGACTGGCGGCTGATCGAGGACATGCAGCCGCTGCGCTTCCAGGCCATGGTGGTCTGCAACTTCGCGCGCGCCTGGCCGGCCCGCGTCGCCGGCCTGCCGCTGCCCGCGGACGTCAGCGCCGATCTCGACCTGGCCGGCTTCAAGGCCGCCATCCTCGACGCCAAGGCCTGGCTGCAAGCGCTGACCCCCGAGCAGTTCGCCGGCCGCGACGATGTCCCGCTGACCGTCGAGATCGGGACCGGCATGCAGCCGACCCTGCCGTCCGGCCAGTGGCTGACCGTCTTCGCCACCACCAACCTCTATTTCCACCTCTCGACCGCCTACGGCATCCTGCGCCACCACGGCGTGCAGATCGGCAAGGTCGACCTGTTCGCGGGCGGGCTGTAGGGACGCGGGCCTTATCCGTTGTTCTTGACCTCGGGATCGACGGAGATGAGGCGCTCCTTGCCGGTCGGTGTCACGATGTGGAAGTTGTAGGCCCCGAACACCGGCTTTCCATTCACGGGCGCGATGTACCGCGCATAAAAGCGGACCAGGTTCGCGTTCTTGCCGACGACCATTGGCTTCTTGACGCAGAACATCTGGCCGTTCGCCGCGTCGCTCGTAAAGACGGCGGTGTCCTTGCCGGGCGCGAAAACATAGCCGGCCGCGTCCTGGAGCTCCAATTCGATGAGCACAACGTCGCCAGGATTGGCCAGATAGGCTCCGGCGTCGAAATCGATGCGCGTGATGGAGTTCGGCACGGCCGTTGGGTTGGGTTGAGCTGTGCGGCCGCTGTGCTGGTTGCCGAGCGGATCCGATTTGTAGTGCAGGAGCACGGAGGACTCGAGCTGAGGGTCATCGACGTTCCAGACGATGATGTGGACCACGTCCATCAGCTTGTTGGCGCCCGTGCACTCGGACTGCACCCTCACGGGGTAGTCGTTTGCCCCGGTGATCGCCGGGAGCGCGACGACCTTGGGCGGCGCTTTCGCCGGGGGGCACTTGACGACGGTGTCGGCGCGTTGACAGCCAACCAGGGAGGCGGCGCACGCCAGCGCCACCCCGACTTTCAAGGCCATTTTCGTCATCGCCGCCACCCCTCGCTTCCGCAGGCCGAAACCGCGTTGGTGTGCTGAGGACCACTTCGCCGACGGTCGGGACCCCCTGTAGCTGGTCCATCGGAAACTCGGATAACGGTGTCATCTTTCCGAAGGTTGTACAATCATCGCCTGGCCGTCGGGCGCGACCGGAACGCCGCCGACGGCGGACTCATCGATGAAGTCCGTCCGTCGCCGCCACCTGGATCGCAGGGGTTTCGTCGGCGAGGTCGATGCCCCAGTGGGCCGTCAGGACGTCGTGTTGTTTCATCGCCCGACGTCGCATCGTCGCGAGGATTTTCGCAGCGCCCGCCGCGTCGCCGCGATCTTGCAGAAGGCGGGCGGTCAGCACGGCGCAGAAGTCGCCAATCTCCGCGTTCGCAAGGTTCAGCGCCGGGTCTGAACAGTCGCCGAGGGTGGCCTGGATGACGGAATCGGCCGGACGCGCGTGCGCTGGCATCGTCAACCAGGCTTTCGCCTTGAACAGTTCGAACATCCGGGCCTGTTTGCGGAAATCGGTGTTGGTCGGATCGTTCTTCGCCAGGTCCAGGGCCGCGCTGTGTCCCACCTCCAGGTCGGCGATGGCCGGCTTGAGCTGACCCTCCGCGATCTCGATACGCGCCATCGCCAGGTCGTGGCCAAGGAGATCACCCCTGACGTCCATGTCGCGCGGCCACTTGGCGCTCAAATCGGTGAGGATGCGGTGCTGCATCTCCCGGTTGGCGCGGGCGCCGGCGAAATCGCCCTCGACGCGCCGGCAATCGGCGATCCAGGCATATTTGTTGGCCATGGCGCTTAGGACATCGCGATCGTCCGGCTTGTGGCGGGCGATGACACCCAGCGCGTCCAGTGCGGTCTGGAACTGCCGTTCGGCGGTTCTCGGATCGCCGGCCTGCCTCAGCGCCAGCATCCCGAGATTGTTGGCCGCAAAGGCCGTCTCCTTGATCCAATCGTCGTTGCGCGGATTGATCTGTACGAGGCGGGCCGCCCGCGCGGCATAGGCCTGGAACCCCGCCTTGGCCTTCGCGCCGTCGCCCTCGCGCCAGTTGATGAAGCCGATCCAGTAGTCGCTCTGCGCTTGGTCGAAGATGCGCTGCGGATCGCCAGGAGCCTTGGCGAGCAGGGCGGAGGTCGTCCGCGCGGCCTCCTCGATCTTGCTCCGCGCTGCATCCAGGTCGCCGCGCCGCTCATCGTCCTCGCCCATCGACTGCAGCAGCTTGGCGCGCGCCTGCAGGGCTGTGTCGGTCATGTGGGTGAGATCCTCACCCCTGTAGTAGCTCAAGGTGCCGTTGTTGACGGTGGTCAGCAAATCCAGGTTGTTGGAATTCCTGAGCTTCTGTCGCAGGTCGGTGGCCATGAAGCCGACCAGGGCCTGGGCCTTGTTGCGCTCGTGCACCGCCACGCCACGCTGAGTGAAGGCGACGATCGTGAGCGCACCCAGCAGCACCGTCACCCACAGCGCGCCGGCGGCGACCACACCGGCCTGACGAATCCGCCGCTGGCTGTCGCGATGCACGAGGTCGTCCAGCGCGACGCCGGTCATCGGGGCGATCAGCTTCAGGAACGCCATCCGCCCGCCGGCCGCGCCGGGGCGGAAGTCCGCCGCCAGCGGTTCGGTTGCCCGCCCATGGGGGCGACGCCGCAGGGCTGGGTGGATCGCCTGGTCCGCCTCTCCGTCGATCAGCGCCGTCAGGATATGCTTCTCGCCGTTGAGATGACGGAAGATCTCGATTTCCCGGCCGACCCAGGCCGACTGCGCCGAACGGGGAGAGCAGATCACGATCAGGAAATCCGACTGCGCCAGGGCGGCGCGAACGGCTTCCGTAAGGTCATGACCGGCCGACAGTTCGTCGCTGTCGCGGAAGGCCGGCTTCAGGCGCGCGCGACGGATCCGCTTCGCCAACTGCCGGGGCAGGCGATAGGTCTCGAGACGCCTCTGCAAAGTCCGGGCGAACCGTTCATCGCCATGGCTGTAGCTGATGAAGGCGCTGTAGCGCCGCGCGTCATCGCTTCCGGGACCCTGGTCCAGTGGCTCGGCGCTGTCGGCCATTTCGCTCGGCCCTTCGAGCGGACAACGTAAAGTTGCCTCTCGAGAACCATTGCCAGAACATTGCTATTTGAGCAAGGACCGCAGCCGGTCCAGCGCCCCCTGCAGGATCCACCCGGCGGCCATCTTGTCCACCAGCTCGGCGCGCCGGGCGCGGGTGACGTCGGCCTCCTCGATGAGCACGCGGTTGACCGCCATCGAGCTCATCCGTTCGTCCCAGAAGGCGATCGGCAGGTCGGGCCTGAGGCGCAGGAGGTTGCGGGCGAAGGCGCGGCTCGACTGACAGCGCGGCCCCTCGGTCCCGTCCATGTTCACCGGCAGGCCGATGACGATCCCGCCGGCGTCCCGGCTCGCCATCAGCTTGAAGAGGGCGGCGGCGTCGTCCGTGAACTTGGTCTTTCGGATCAGCTCCAGCGGCGAGGCCACCGTGCGTGTGGTGTCGGAGACCGCGACTCCGATGGTCTTCTCGCCGAGGTCGAGGCCGGCCAGCGGGGCGTAAGCACCGATCAGGGCGGGGAGTTCGAGGAGGTCGACGACGGGCATCGGCCACCCATAGCTTGCAAAAGGCGCCCCCGCACGGCTAACCCACGCCTTCAGTAAGAGGAGGATGGTCATGGCCATCGATGCGGCGACCGTGCGCAAGGTCGCCAGGCTGGCGCGGATCGCCGAACCGGACGACCGGATCGAGCAGCTCGCCAAGGAGCTGAACGGCATCATGACCTGGATCGAGCAGCTGGGCGAAGTGGACACCGACGGGGTGGAGCCGATGGCCTCGGCCGTCCAAACTCCGCTGCCCATGCGCGATGACGTGGTCACCGAAGGCGGCGATCCGGAAAAGGTGCTGTCCAACGCGCCCAGGCGCGCCGGCGACTTCTATGTGGTGCCGAAGGTGGTCGAATAGGATGTCCGAACTCACCGCGCTCACCTTGAAGGCCGCCCTCGGCGGTCTGAAGGACAAGTCCTTCTCCGCCGTGGAGATCACCGAGGCCCACGTGCAGGCTGTCGAGGCCGCCCGCGCGCTCAACGCCTTTGTCCTGGAGACCCCGGAGAAGGCGCTCGAGATGGCCAAGGCCTCCGACGCGCGCCGGGCCTCCGGCAACGCCGGGCCGCTGGAAGGCGCGCCGCTGGGGATCAAGGACCTCTTCTGCACCGAGGGCGTCCGCTCCACGGCCGGCTCGAAGATCCTCGGAGACTTCACGCCCACCTACGAGAGCACCGTCACCGCCAACCTCTGGCGCGACGGGGCGGTGATGCTGGGCAAGCTGAACATGGACGAATTCGCCATGGGCTCGTCCAACGAGACCTCGGCCTTCGGGCCGGTGGTCAATCCGTGGCGGGCGGAAGGCGGCAACGCCCAGCTGACCCCCGGCGGCTCGTCGGGGGGTTCGGCCGCGGCGGTGGCGGCGGAGCTCTGCCTCGGCGCCACGGCCACCGACACCGGCGGCTCGATCCGTCAGCCGGCGTCCTTCACCGGCACAGTTGGGATCAAGCCGACCTACGGCCGTTGCTCGCGCTGGGGGACGGTGGCCTTCGCCTCGTCCTTGGACCAGGCCGGGCCGATGGCGCGCACCGTCGAGGACGCGGCCATCCTGCTCACCTCCATGGCCGGCCACGACCCCAAGGATTCCACCAGCCTGCCGGTGGAGACCCCGGATTTCGCCAGCTTCGTCGGCCGCTCGGTCAAGGGCCTGCGCGTCGGCGTGCCCAAGGAATACCGCGTCGACAGCATGCCGGCCGAGATCGACGCGCTTTGGGAACAGGGCATCGCCTGGCTGAAGGAGGCGGGCTGCGAGATCGTCGAGGTCAGCCTGCCGCACACCAAGTACGCCCTGCCGGCCTACTACATCGTGGCCCCGGCGGAAGCCTCATCCAACCTCGCCCGCTATGACGGCATGCGCTTCGGCCTGCGGGTCGAGGGCGGCACGCTCACCGACACCTATGAGAAGTCCCGCGCCGCGGGCTTCGGCGACGAGGTCAAGCGACGCATTCTGATCGGCACCTATGTGCTCTCGGCCGGCTATTACGACGCCTACTACCTGAAGGCGCTGAAGGTGCGCCGGCGCATCGCCGACGACTTCGACCAGGCGTTCCAGAAGGTCGACGCCCTCTTGACGCCTACCGCGCCGAGCGCCGCCTTCCAGCTCGGCGACCGGTCGGACGACCCGGTGGCCATGTACCTGAACGACATCTTCACGGTGACGGTGAACCTGGCCGGCCTGCCAGGGATAAGCGTCCCGGCCGGTCTAGACGCCGCCGGTCTGCCGCTCGGCCTGCAGCTGATCGGCCGCGCCCTGGACGAGGGCACGCTGTTCTCGCTGAGCGGGGCCCTGGAAAAGGCCGCCGACTTCCGCGCCAAGCCCAAGAAGTGGTGGTAGACCTTTCCGCGGGGCTGAGTCAGCGCGGGGGCGGGTTGCGATGAAGCGGGCAGATATGGCCGCGATGCTGGGGGCGCTGGCCCTGGCTCCGCTGATCGGGGGCGTTCCGGCGCGCGCGGCCGCCGACGAGGTCGGCAAGCCGGCCAAACCGTACAAGATCCAGTTGCTCGACCGGTCGGTGGTCACCGCCGACCAGCTCAAGGGCAAGGTGGTGGTGATCAACCGCTGGGCGACCTGGTGCACGCCGTGCAAGGCGGAGATGGTGGTGTTCCAGACCTATATGCACAACCACCCGGACAGCGACCTGCAGATCTTCGCTGTCACGACCGAGCTTGGGTTTCCAGCGGACAAGCTGAAGCCGCTGCAGGGCAAGCTGGCCTATCCGCTGGGCCTCCAGGTCTTCGGCGGCGGCTATGGGATCAAGGCCGGGGTGCCCACCAGCTATGTGATCGACCGCTCAGGGATCGTGCGGTTCGCCGCGGCCGGGGCGTTCAACGACGACAGTTTCGAGGCGACGGTCGGCCCGCTCCTGAAGGAACCGGCGCCGGCGGCCGCGCCCTAAATTCAAAGCAGAACGATCGCCCGAAAACAAAACGGCCCCCCGCTGAGGCGAGGGGCCGCTCGGTTCGGCTGTGCAGCCGAAGCTTATTTCGCTCGAATCTACTTCGCCTTGTCCAGGTCGGCCTGGATCTGCTTCAGCTTGGCGTCGTCGATGGCGCCTTGGCTCATCGGAGCGACCTGCGCCAGCGTCATGTCCTTGATCTGGTCGAGGTACTGATCGATCCCCGGCACGTCTTTTTCCAGGACGGCCTTGGCGGCGGGGTTGGCCATCAGGGCGCCGATGGTGGTCTTGTCCACCGACATCGGGCCGCCGGCGGCGGGGGCCGGCGTCTGGGCGAAGGCCGGGACGGCGGCGAGGGTCGCGAGGGCCGCAAGGCCCGCAACGAGCTTGGTGTTCATGGCTTGAAGGGTCCTTCCCCAATGGTTGCCCGCGAAGCATGAGCGCGACGGCGGGACGCCTGGCAAGCGCGAAGCACCTGCGCGGCAATTTGGCTCGCCCGAAAAAGCGGCGAGATTACGAACGTTGCTCGTTTATGTCAGTCTGTCGAGATCGGCTCCCAGCCTTCACGTCCGCCCTTGATTTGATGACGCCATTTGCCCCCGCGCGCAAGGTGACGCTTGAGTCACGCTTTGCCTTTGGGCCGGTCGGCGCTAGGGAAATCCTATGAGCGAGAAGTCAAAGCAGATCGAAGGCCGCACCGGCCCGTGGGAAATCGTCCTGGGCCTGGAGGTGCACGCCCAGGTGGCCTCGAACGCCAAGCTGTTCTCCGGCGCCGCCGTCGGCGCGGGCGCCAGCCCCAACTCGCAGGTCAGCCTGGTGGACGCCGCCATGCCCGGCATGCTGCCGGTGATCAACCGCCACTGTGTCGAGCAGGCGGTGAAGACCGGCCTCGGCCTCAAGGCCCAGATCAACCTGAAGAGCCACTTCGACCGGAAGAACTACTTCTACCCCGACCTGCCGCAGGGCTATCAGATCAGCCAGTTCAAGCACCCGATCGTGGGCGAGGGCGAGGTCATCGTCGAGCACGACGACGGCTCGACCTTCACCGTGCGCATCGAGCGGCTGCACCTGGAGCAGGACGCCGGCAAGTCGCTGCACGACCAGGACCCCAACGCCACCTACGTCGACCTGAACCGCGCCGGCACCGCCTTGATGGAGATCGTCTCCATGCCGGACATGCGCACCTCGGAGGAGGCGGCGGCCTATGTGAAGAAGCTGCGCACCATCCTGGTCTATCTGGGCACCTGCGACGGCGACATGGAGAAGGGCAACCTGCGCGCCGATGTGAACGTCTCGGTCTGCCGTCCCGGTGACTATGAGAAGTTCCGCGAGACCGGCAGCTTCAGCCATCTGGGCACGCGCTGCGAGATCAAGAACGTCAACTCCTACCGCTACATCCAGCAGGCCATCGAGTACGAGGCGCGCCGCCAGATCGAGATCCTCGAGGACGGCGGCAAGATCGACCAGGAGACCCGGCTCTTCGATCCCACCAAGGGCGAGACCCGTTCCATGCGCTCCAAGGAAGAGGCGCACGACTACCGCTACTTCCCCGACCCGGACCTGCTTCCGCTGGAGCTGGATCCGGCCTGGGTGAAGCGGATCGAGGCGACCCTGCCGGAGCTGCCGGACGCCAAGAAGGGGCGCTTCCAGTCGCAGTACGGGCTCTCGGCCTATGACGCCCAGGTGTTGATCAGCGAGCGGGCGAGGGCGGACTATTACGAGGCCGCCGCGAAGGGCCGTGACGCCAAGCTCACCGCCAACTGGGTGACCAACGACCTGGCCGCCCGGCTGACCGCCGGCGGGATCGAGATCGAGGCGAGCCCGATCTTCCCCGACGCCATCGCCGAGCTGGTCCAGCTGATCGAGGAGAACGTGATTTCCTCCAAGATCGCCAAGGACGTCTTCGAGCGGATGTGGAACGGCGAAGGCCGCGCCTCAGAGATCGTGGAGAAGCAGGGCCTGAAGCAGGTGTCGGACACCGGGGAATTGGAAGCGATCATCGACAAGCTGATCGCCGAAAATCCCGGTCAGGCCGAGCAGGTGAAGGAAAAGCCCCAGGCCATCGGCTGGTTCGTGGGACAGGTGATGAAGGCCACTGGCGGCAAGGCCAACCCGGGCGTCATCAACCAGCTACTGAAGAGCAAGCTCGGCGCGGACTAGGTCTGTCTACAGACCCCGAGTTCTCAGCCCAGCAGGGAATGGACGGCCATGGCGCCGCCCACCCACAGCGCCGTGGACACCGAGGCCGCGATCAGCAGGCCGACGCCCACCGGAAGACGGACCGGGCGGGCGGCGCGCGGCTGGACCGAGGTCTGGGCGGCGCCTTGATGTCCCGCGAAGGGGCCGGTGATCAATTGGCTGGTCATGTGAAAACCGCGAGATCCTGGGGTTGTTATGGCTTCCTTATGAGCCGGAACGCCGGCTCGTGAAATTAAGTACGGCTACATACGCAGTTACACGTAGGGAGTGTTCCGAACGTTAGAACGATCCATCACCAATAAGTTATCCGTATTCACTCTATAGAAAGGTTCTCGAATACGAGCGTAACCGTAGCTGTGATCTTGGGAACAACCCGATCAGGTGAACTACTTATGGGGCCAACCGGAATTTTAAACCTGAACATAATGGTTAATTTGGACTGGCGACTTAGGGAGCCTGTCAATGTTCCGGTATGCAGAAAAGCAAACCTACGACGCTTGGGAATACTCCGGCGCTAAGGTTGTCCAGCTGGCTTCGCGCCGTGAACCTGGACAAGCCGTGGCGCCGCAGGACGAGCGCCGCAGGTATCTGTCGGCCAACGACGTCGGCCTCTTTCCCGAGGACGACGCGGAGGGGCCGCTGCTGCGGGCCGAGCGTCAACGCAGCCGCGATCTCCAGCGGACCTTTAGCCAGTACATCCCGCCGCAGGTTGTCGAGCAGTTGATGGCCAATCCGGGCGCGAACGACCTGTGCGCCGAGACCCGCGACCTCACCATCCTCTTCGCCGACATCCGCGGCTTCACCAGCATGTCGGAAGCGCTCAAGGACGACCCGCGCCGCCTCGGCCAACTGATCAACACCGTCCTGGGCGCCTTGGCCGACATCGTCGGGGCGCACGGCGGCACCATCGACAAGTACGTCGGCGACTGCGTCATGGCCTTCTGGGGCGCGCCGCAGGCCGACACCAACCACGCCCGCCACGCCGTCGCCGCCGCCGAGGCGATGCTGGCGGCGATCGACGGCCTGAACGCCAGCCTCGACCTGTCGCTGCCCGATGGCCGCACCCTGCCGCCGATCCAGATCGGCGTCGGCGTCAACTCCGGCGAATGCCTGGTGGGCGCCATCGGCTGCGCCCGCCGCTTCAACTACTCCGCCCTCGGCGACGCCGTGAACATCGCCTCGCGCCTGGTCGACCTGACCAAGACCTATGATGTCCACCTGCTGATCGGCGAGGCCACTGTCCAGCGGCTGGCGCCGAGCCCGCGCTGGCGCGAAGTCGACCGGGTCGCGGTGCGCGGCCGCATCGAACGCCAGAGCCTCTTCACCCTCTCGCCGGTCGCGGCCACCGCCGCCAACGACGACCTTGCCTGGCCGCAAGGCCAGGCCCATCCGTCCGTCCACTGAACCCAGGCGGGCGTCCGGCCCGCGCCGCATCCAACCCGTCCGCCTGCCGCTTTAGAGAAGCCTGCGACGGCGCACGCTCAGCTAACGGAAGCTCCGATGATCCCGCGCAAACTCATCGCGCTCGCGCCCTACCTGGTGTCCTTCACGCTCGCCGCCGCCGTCATCGGCGCAGGCGCAGAGCCGGCCCGGGCGGCGACCCACGGCGGCGCCAACATCGTCACGATGAACTCCAACCCGGCAGACTAGTAGGGCACCACGTCGAACACCTGGCCGGTGGCGCGCGAGACCAGCGCCATGCCGCGCGCGGTGCGCACCCAGTCATAGCCCGGCGGCGGCGCTCTCAGGCGGTAACGGCCATAGTCGCCGATCACCGGCGCGCCCTCCGGCCCCAGATAGCCGCCACGGCGCGGCGCAGCGCTGTAGGCGGCGGGCGGCGGGGCCGGGGCCGCGTAGGCGCGCGGCGCATATCGCGGGTCATATCGCGGGTCGGGGGCCCTCGCCATGCCGCTGGTCCTGGGATCATAGCGGGGATCGTAGCCGCCGCCGGCGCCGCCACGATAGGCTTCGCCGCGATAGGCCTGCGGCGGCGGCGCGGCGGCGGCGCGCGGGGCGCCGGCCCAGCGGCCCATCTCGCCCCGGCCCATCTCACCGCCACGCCCCATCTCGCCTCGACTGGGCATCGGAGCCTCGCGCCGGCCTTCCTCACGCCGCTCGCCAGCCACAGCTCCGCCCGTCGCCGCCAGCGGTCCGGCGACGAGCAGGGCGGCGGCCAGGACGGAGAGCAGGCGGCGCATATCGCCAATCATCCTCAAAAACGCAGGCTCGGTCGATGCTTACAATGTCACGCACGCCTGAACCCGGCCTGAACGCGGGGGCGGCGCGCGACCACCTCCGGCGGCCGCCTGCGACCCTTTAACACCTGGGGCAAGATGAAGGCCTGACAACAGCGGCCTTAACCATGTGTTCAGCGCAAGGCTGTTTCTCTGCGTAACGTGAGCCGCATGAAGCGTTCCAGAACGGGACGCGGCCGGCTTCAGACAGGGACAAAGGTCATGCTTGCGCAATTGCAAGTCGCCGGCGAAGGGCTCCCGCTCCCCAGTGCGGAAGCCACGGGCGACGAACTCTTCCGGTTGGGTCTGCTCTATTCCACGGGTCAGGGCGGCGCGCCGCTCGACTATGTGTCGGCCCACATGCTGTTCAACCTGGCCGCCATGCGCGGTTCGGTCGAAGCCAAGATCTACCGCAAGGAACTCTCCGAGGAGATGGCCTCCGACGAGGTCGCCGAAGCCCAGCGCCAGGCCCGCGAATGGCTCGCTCACGGCTGAGGCCTTGAGGCCTCAAGCCGCCGCCCGGCCTTCCGGGCGGCCTCCGGTTCGGCGCGCCCGCGGGGCGATGCGCGGACCGACGTTGAAACGCCCGGGCCGCCGGTCCGGGCTTTTCCTTGCCCGTTCGCCCACGCCCGTTCTTCTCCCCCGTGGGCGGAGTTCGCGTCAGCTGCGAGGTTTTCCACCCCAGGGCGCACCTCCTTGCAACCGTAACCTGTTGCGCCACCCTCGCGTCTGGCCGCGCCAGATGCGCGCGGCGACAGAGGGACTGCCGAACGTGGACAACAAACTTGCATGGCTGGCGGTGACGGCCCTCGGCGTCGCGGCCTTGGCGGGATCGAATCCGGCCGCCGCCCAGGCGGCCTATGGTTCAGCGGCCTTCGCCAGCTACCGGGATTGCAGCGCGGCTGGAGCGGGCGCCTGCGACGGGACCGTCGAGCCGGCTCAGGCCATTGTCGGCAGCGCCATCAGCGGCGGGCTCTCGTCCACCTCCAACACCAACCTGACCCTGACCGGCCAGACGATCGTCAACCTGTTCGGCAACACCGTGACCCTGCCCAATGACCCCGCCTCGTCCGCGAGCGGCACGGTGGGCTTCGGCGCGGCCGACCTGCCGGTCCTGAAGGCCGCCTCGTCCTCCGGCGCCGAGACGCGGATGGGCATCAACGCGTTCGGCTATCAGAGCTACACCAACGAAGGCGCGTCCTCGACACCGTTCGAGATCACCGGCAACCTGGACATCGACAGCTTCAGCGGCACGGCGGGCGGGGTCTTCCCCGGCGGCGCGATCGCCACCACCTACGTCGCCCTTTGGGACCCCTCGGTAATCAGCAGCCTAGGGCCAGTGGACGCCCAGACCCTGTTCGACGACGTGTTCCTGACCGGCTGCGGCACGCCCGGCGTGCTGGGCGTGGCTTTCGGCGGCGGGACCCTGGTGGGCTCGGGTTCGCCCTCGATCAGCACCACGACCGAAGCCTGCAGCGGCTCCTCGGTCGTACCGGGCCCGATCACCCTGGGCGCGAACCAGACGGTGCTGGTGGTGGCCGGGCTACAGCTCCTCACCAACCGCGGCGGCGTGATCGACGCGCTCGACACCTTCACCACCGAGTTCACGCCGGACGCCGGCGTCGACGTGGCCGAGCTACGCTCGGGGGAATCCATCCTCGGCGTGCCGGAACCGGCGTCCTGGGCGCTGATGCTGGGCGGCTTCTTCGGCCTGGGCGGGGCGCTGCGCCGTCGCCGCACGGCTCTAGCCGTCTAGGCAGAGCCGCCGCCTTCGGCTAGAAACCGCGATCCCGCTGCGGACCGGCCTTGCCGAGGCTCGCGGAGGGACGCTGACGCTGGATGGAATCTCCAACGTTTTCAGCAAGGTGACGTGGCCGAGTGGCTGAAGGCAACGGTTTGCTAAATCGTCATACCTGAAAGGGTATCGAGGGTTCGAATCCCTCCGTCACCGCCATCCTGCTTCGCTATACGAGCTTCGTGGGATTGGCTGAGGGGCCGGTGCGAAGCTGGATGCCCTCCAGGACCCGTTGGAATTCGCGTTCCCCGAGTGCACGAACGCGGTTCGGTTGTCTGACTAACTCATTGAATATGGTCCATAAAGCAGCCCGCCGACCGACGCTGTCGACACCTCCAAAGCCCCGCAGAACTGTCCGTTCGGACAATGTGGCGCATCTTCCCGGCCGCTAGGCTCAGCTTCCGTTTTCGTCCGGGAGTTCGTTGAGATGCGTCGTTCGATGTACCTGCTGGCCGCCATCGCCGCGGCCGCCGCCGGGCCGGCCTTGGCCACCGACTACCAGTTCACCCAGTTCCCCGTGGCGGGATCGTCGAACACCGGCGTGGTCGCGATCAACGACGCCGGCCAGATCCTGGTCGGCTACGGCAATCCCAGCTCTCAGGGCGCGTTCATCTATCAGGGTGGGGTCGAGACCCCCGTCGCGCCGCCGCTGATCAACAACGGCGGCAACACCAGCGCCATCGGCGTCGCGGCGATGAACGCCTCGGGCACGGTGGTCGGCACCGACATCCAGACCACCAACGGCGTGGGGCTGGTCTACGACTTCGTCGGTTTCATCGACAAGGGCGGCCAGTACACCTTCGTGAACGCCCCGGGCGCCGTCGACACCCAGCTACTGGGCATCAACAACGCGGGCGTGGTGCTGGGCGAGTACGAGACCGCCGCCAGCAATGGGGTCTTCACCTACTTCACCGACACCAACGGCGTGCTCACCACCCTGTCGGCCCCCGGGTTCTCCGGCATCGTCCCCACGGGCATCGACAGCGCCGGCGACGTGGTCGGCACCGCCATGGTTGGCGGCGTGCGGGTGGGCTTCATAGACAAGGGCGGCGTCTTCAGCGTCGTCTCCGTGCCGGGCTCCGGCGCCACCAGCATCTCTGGGGTCAGCGCCAACGGCCTGATCGTCGGCCAGTACTTCAGCGGCGGTAAGAACCTGGGTTTCCTGGACGACGATGGGGTCTTCACCACCATCGCGCCCCCGAGCGCGACCGTCACCCACATCTCGGCCGTCAACGACCTCGGCGAGGTGGTGGGCACGGCCAATGGCGTGAGCTTCGCCGAGCAGGGCGGGGTGTTCAGCACCCTCGACCTGCCGCCCTTCGACCCGGACAGCAACCAGGGTCCGGACACCATCAACGACGCCGGCGTGATCGGGGGCAGCCTCTACAGCGGCAACGGCTTCAATTTCGAGTACACCGGCTTCGTGGCCACGCCGCTGGCGCCGGCGGGAACCGGGGGCGTGCCGGAGCCGGCCGCTTGGTCGCTGATGATCGCGGGCTTCGGCCTGGCGGGCGCGGCCCTGCGCCGGCGCAGGCTGCCCGCCCCAGCCTGAGCCGAGCCGGGCCTAGGCGTCTGCGAAGCCGCTAGAAGACGCTGATCGGTGGGACGAGGGCCATCACCTCGGCCAGCAGGTCGGCCTGCCGGCGCGTGCCGGTCTTCTCGAACAGGTGTTGCAGGTGCGCCTTGGCGGTCCTGGGCGTGATGCCCAGGTCCTGGGCGATCTCCGCCATAGTCCGGCGCTTGAGCAGGGCCACCAGGACGCGGATCTCCGCCGCGGTCAGGCCGAACGCCTCGACCAGCAGCGGGCCGGGCAGGGGCAGGTCGTCCTCGCGGGAGGTGACCAGCACGATGCTGTGGCCGCCGCTCGCCGCCGAGGCCGGCGCCACCCAGAGGAGCCGCCGGTCCTGCGGCGGTCCGAACACCAGGCTGACCGGGGCGCCGGCCTCCGCGTATAGCGCCTCGGCGAAACGCCGGCGGGTGTCGCCGTCGCAGGGCGTCAGCCGCCCGTCGCGCGCCTGCAGCACCGAACCTTCGGCCAGGAGCTGCTCGCCCGCGGCGTTGACGAAGGCCACGGTCCCCGCCGGGTTGACCAGGAAGGCTGGCGCGCGGATGCGGTCGACCAGGGCCGACAGACCCTCGCGCTTGGCGTCGCGGTCATCGAAAACCCGGCTCAGCATGGTCGCGCGCTGTAGGTGCGGCGCCAGCAGCCGCACGAACTCGACGTCCTGCGGGCTGAACGGTCCGTCCCGCTCCCGACGGGCTACGGCCAGCATGGCCAGGCTGGAGGTGGTGCGGATCAGGACGCAACTCAGCCAGTCGCCCCAGGCCTGTGGCCCGACCCACTCGCGATAGAAGCGGCTGCGCCGGAAGGCGGGCAGGTCCGCGGTGCGGTAGACGGTGTCCACCTGTCCGGGCGGGATGTAGAGCAGGATCGCATCGATCAGCGGGTTGAGGCCGGCGTAGGTCTCCACATAGGCCCGCGAGGCCACAGGGTCGGTGCCGTGCTCCACAAGCAATTCCGGAACGCGGGTGGCCAGGTTGTGGATGTTGAGGCTGGCCGCGCAGCCGCCGATCTCGTGGCACAGGCTCTCCAGCACCCCAGGCCAGCGGCCGCGGTCAAGCACACAGGCGTACACGCCGTCGATCAGCGCCGAGACCGCCGCGGCGTCGACCGGGTCGGTTCCTGAGACGACGGCGTGGTCCATGCTTGGAGCCAGCATACCCGTGGTCAGCCTACACGCGGATGTCTCCACTGTGACCTGGCGTAATTCGCCCTGAAACAGTCGGCCGCGTGGCTAGTAGAACGCCCCGTAGATCACGTCGGAGACCTGGCCGGTGGCAAGCTGCACCAGGAGCAGGTCCGGTCCGTAGCGCACCCACTGGTAGCCATACGGCGGTCCCTCGAGGCCCATCTGGTAATAGTTGCTGAAGAAGTAGGCCGAGGTGAGGAATATCGCCGGCAGGGTCATGCCGACACCCCAGCGGCGATAGCGGAACCCGGATGGATAGCGCCACGGACTCCCGTGGATCGGGCGGAAGCCCGGGGGCCGGCCCGAACCGGGCCGATGCGGCCCCATGGGGGGCGGTCCGGGCGGCGGGCGATGGCCGCCTTGCGGCGGACGGCCTCCGCCGGGCGGACGGCCGCCAGGATTGGGGCCGCCAGGATTGGGGCCGCCAGGATTGGGACGCGGGGGCGGGCGCTGGCCGGAGGGCGGGCGTTGGCCGCCGCCACCGCCGCCGCCGGGAGGCCGGCCGCCACCGCCGCCAGCAGGAGGCCGCTCACCGCCGCCGCCGGGCGGCCGTCCGCCGCCGCCTTGGCCGCCAGGGCGTTGGCCGCCGCCGCCCGGTCCGCCGGCGGGGCGCTGTTGGCGTTTGTCTTCCTGGGCGAACGCCAATGTCGGCGTCATCAGGGCGAAGAGGGAAGCAAAGAGCAGACGTCTGTTCACCAGCGGCTCTCCTGAAAAGCGCATCGCGCGCTGACGCCACTATAGAGAGCGGTCAGCTCAGGTAAATCCCGCGGGCCGGATCAGGCCGCCGCGACCGCCGTCTTCTGCTCCACCTCGGCGTAGGCGGGCTCCAGGGCCTGCTCCATCGCCTGGAAGAGGGCGGTGATGTCGATGGGCTTGGGAACCATTCCGTCCATGCCCGCGGCCTCGTATTCGGCCACCTGATGGGTCATGGCGTTGGCGGTTACCGCCAGGATCGGGGTGCGCGGACGCCCGGTCTGCGCCTCGCGCTCGCGGATCGCCACGGTGGCGGCGACCCCATCCATGACCGGCATCTGGATGTCCATCAGGATGATGTCCCAGTGCTGGGTCTCCCAGGCCTCCAGCGCCTGGCGGCCGTTCTCCACCAGGGTGGGATTGATGCCGGCCTGCGACAGTAAGGTCTTCAGCACCAGCTGGTTGGTGTCGTTGTCCTCGGCGGCCAGGACGCGGATCTCGCCGGCGGCTCCGGTCTCTGCCTCGGCGGCGTCTGCGACGGCCGGCTCGGCCACGGCGCGGGCCGGGACCAGCGGCAGGCGCACGGTGAAGGTTGCGCCGGCGCCCGGTTCGCTGGCCGCCTCGATGGAGCCGCCCATCAGCTGGGTCATCTCGCGGCAGATGGCCAGGCCCAGGCCCGCGCCGCCGTAGCGGCGGTCGCGCCCGGCGTCGGCCTGGAAGAAGCCTTCGAACAGGCGCCCCATGTCCTTGGCCTCGATGCCGATGCCGCTGTCGGACACCTGGAACACCACCTGGCCGTCGAACCGGTCGACGGTCATGGTCACCCCGCCGGCCTCGGTGAACTTCACCGCATTGTCCGCTAGGCTGTACAGCACGCGCCGGATGCGGGCGGAGTCGCCATCATAGCGGCCCCGCGCGGCCTCGCTGATCTCGAAATGGAAGCTCAGGTCCTTCTTGTCGGCCAGCGGCTGGTAGGCCGCGGCCACGCCGCGCACCAGGTGCTCGAGGTCGAACTCCGCCAGCTCCAGCTCCAGCGCACTGGTCTCGATCTTGGAGAGGTCCAGGAGGTCGTTCAGCACCGCCAGCAGGTTTTCCGACGAGCGGCGGATGATCTTCACCCGCTCGTGTTGGATCTGGGTCAGGCGCTCGGAGGTCAGCGCCTGGGCCATGCCCAGCACGCCATTGAGCGGCGTGCGCAGCTCGTGGCTCATGGTGGCCAGGAAGTTGGACTTGGCGCGATTGGCGGCCTCGGCGGCGCGCTCGCGCTCCTCGGCGGCCTTCTGCGCGGCCACCAGCTCTTCCCAGGAGGCGGCGAGCTGGGCTCGCGCCGACCAGAACTGAACACCGAACAGCAAGAGGGTGAAGCCTGCCGCGACGGCGCCCAACGGGCGGTCGACCAGCAGTTCCTGACGGGCCTGGCCCAGGCCGATCAGGCCCAGAATGGCGATATAGGGGGCGAGGCTCGCCGCCAGGATCCAGCGCGAGCGGAAGTAGCGCATCAGCACATGGACCATGGAGACGCTCATCAGCGCGAAGGCGAAGAGCCGCTCCACCGCGCCGCCGCGGACGATCAGGGCGAAGGCCGCCAGGGCGTAGAGCGTGGTGGCGCAGATCCGCAGGGCCGGCGCGATGCGCGAGGCGGCCGCGGCGCTTCGGCCGCCGGCCTGCACCGTGTGCATCAGCCGGTCCTCGGAGACGATCACCGTCACCTGCAGCGCGGTCCAGATGATCATGGCCGGCCAAGGGACGACGGGCAGGGCCGTCAGGATGACCATCGCCAGCCCGAAGGCCTGGACGACCAGGTTCCGGTGCGTCTGGACGGCGAAAGCTAGGCCGCGTGGGAACAGGTCCAGCGCGACAAAGGGCGTTCCTCGGCGGGGAGACATCTGGGTGGTCCTCCTCTCGCCGAATAAGGTGCCTATAATTTCCTGACGTATCGTTACGACCCCCGGTTGCGTCTTGGGTTGTGCGAGGGGTCAAGTCACCGCAGCGCGGGCGCGGAATTCCGGGCGGTCCCAGGCTCGGGTCGCCAGCACCTCGGCCAGCGCCTGCGCGGCGTCCCAGACCTGCGCGTAGCTCAGGAACAGAGGCGAGAAGCCGAAGCGGGCGATGTCGGGGGCGCGGAAGTCCCCGACGATGCCGCGGGCGATCATCGCCTGGACCAGGGCGTAGCCCTCCGGATGGGCGAAGGAGACGTGCAGGCCCCGCGCCGTCGGCCCGCGCGGCCCGGTGAGCCGCAGCGCCGGGTCAGCCGCGGCGGCCTCGACCTGGCGGACGAACAGGCCGGCCAGCGCCAGGCCCTTGGCCTCCACCTGCGCCGGATCGGCCTGGAGCTGCAGGTCGACGCCCGCCTCCAGCGCCGCCAGCCCCAGGATCGGCGGCGTGCCGGTGATCTGGCCGCGGATATCGGCGGCCGGGCGGTAGCCGTCCTCGAAGGCGAAGGGCTCGGCGTGGCCCATCCAGCCGGAGAGCGGCGAGGCGATCTGCGCTTGGTGCCGCTCGGCCACGAACAGGAAGGCCGGCGCTCCGGGGCCGCCGTTCAGGTACTTGTAGCTGCAGCCGACCGCGAGGTCCGCGCCCGCGCCGTTCAGGTCGACGGCGATCGCGCCGACGCTATGGCACAGGTCCCAGATCATCAGCGCGCCCTTGGCGTGGGCCGCCGCGGTCACCGCCGCCAGGTCCCAGCGGCGCGAGGTCTTGTAGTGCACGTGGGTCAGGACGACCGCGGCGGTGTCCTCGCCGATGGCGGCGACCAAATCCTCCGGCGGCACAGTCCGCAGCCGCGCCCGCCCCGGTCCCAGCAGCGCCGCCAGCCCCTGCAGGGCGTAGAGGTCGGTGGGGAAGTTGCCGGCTTCGGACAGGATCGTCGTGCGGCCGGGCTTTAGCGACAGCGCGCCGGCGGCCAGCTTGAAGAGGTTCACCGTGGTGGAATCGGCCACCGTCACCTCGTGCGGCTGAGCGCCGATCAGCCGGGCGATCTTGCCGCCGACCCGCAGCGGCGCCTCGATCCAGCGGGCGCTGTTCCAGCTGCGCACCAGGCCCTCGCCCCACTCGTTGTGCGAAACCTCCGCCAGCCGCTCGTGGACCGCCAGCGGTGGAGGCCCTAGCGAATTGCCGTCCAGGTAGATCAGGCCGTGGGGCAGGGCGAAGCCCGCGCGGAACCGCGCCAGCGGATCGCCGGCGTCCAGCGCCAGGGCCTCGTCGCGGGTCATGGCCGAAGGGCTCGGGTGTCGGGCATCGCCAAGTTCTTAGAGCGCCGCGCCGCGCGCCGGAAGGGCGCTGACGCCGCCGCCATGCCTGTGCTTAAGTGGCGCCCGCGGCGCCACGCGCCCGCGCGATTTGCAAACACACGATTTGGCGCGGGCGAAAGACCCGCCCGGGGGGACCATCCGATGAGCAAGCTGACCCATTTCGCCCTGGCCTCGGCCCTGGCGCTGAGCCTCGCGACTGGCGCGGTCGCCCAGACGCCCGCGAAGCCGGCCGCCAAGGCCGCCGCCGCCTCCGCGGAAAAGTGGCCGGGCCTGCCGCCCGGCGCGGCCGAGGAGATCGCCGTCATGCGCGACGGGACCAAGCTCGCCGCCAACGTCTTCAAGCCCGCCGGCGCCGGCCCCTGGCCCGCGGTGATGACGCGCACGCCCTATCTGAAGGACGGCCGCATCGACAAGGAGCACGACCCGGACGGCTCGAAGATGCGCCAGGCTCTGGTCGCCCAGGCCAAGCACTACACCGACGCGGGCTTCGTCTATGTGTTGCAGGATGTGCGCGGCAAGGGGCGCAGCCAGGGCTTCTACGCGGCCTTCGAGAATGACGTCGAGGACGGCTACGACAGCGTCGAATGGGCCGCGAAACAGCCGTGGAGCAACGGCAAGATCGGCCTCTCCGGCGGTTCGGCCATGGGCATCACCTCCAACGAGGCCGCCATGGCCGCCCCGCCGCATCTGAAGGCGGCCTATGTCGTCGTGGCGCCCTACGACCTCATGCAGAACAGCTACATGGGCGGCGTGCTGAAGGAGAAGGACGTCATCGGCTGGTCGAAGGGCCAGGGCGTCGCCGACGACGTGCTCGATCAGCAGCGCCGGCGCGTGACGGACGACATCTTCTGGAACCGCGCGGCGATGAGCGAGAACCGCAAGTACATCCAGATTCCGATCTACAACGTCGGCGGCTGGTACGACATCTTCAACCACGGCAACATTTCGAACTTTGAATACCTGCAGAACCAGGGCGCAAGAGGGGCGCGCGGCAACCAGAAGCTGATGATGGGGCCGTTCGGTCACGGGAACCTGTCCGGAGACCTGACCTATCCCGGCTTCGATCGGCTGAACCTCGCCACCGACCAGGAGATCCGCTGGTTCAGCTACTGGCTGAAGGGCGAGCAGAACGGGATCATGGACGAACCGCCGGTCACCTATTTCATGATGGCGGGCGCCGAGAAGGGCCGGGTCAGCCCCAAGAACCGCATCCTGACCTCGGCCAACTGGCCGCCAGCCTACCGCGAGGTCCGCTACTACCTGGAACCGGACAAGACGCTGGCGACCAAGGCGCCGGGCGGCGAGGGGACGAAGGTCAGCTACCGCTTCGATCCGGCCAATCCCGTGCCGACGGTGGGCGGGGCGAACCTGACCTTCGAGCGCGGGCCGATGGACCAGCGGGCGATCAAGGACCGGCCGGACTACCTGCGCTTCCAGACCCCGGTGCTGGACAAGGACGTCACCGTCTCCGGCCCGGTGAAGGTCGAACTCTATGGCGCCACCGACGGTCCCGACACCGACTTCATGGCCAAGCTGGTGGACGTCTATCCCGACGGCTACGAGGCCATCGTGCTGGACGCCCCGATCCGCGCCAAGTTCCGCAATGGCCGCCTGCCGGGCGATATCAAGATGATGACGCCGGGCGCGCCGGAGGAGCTGGACATCGACCTGTGGTCGACGGCGATCACCTTCGAGAAGGGCCATCGGATCGCGGTGCACATCACCTCGTCCAACAGCCCGCGCTTCAATGTCAATCCGAACACCGGCGAGGCGGAGGGCGAGCACAAGTTGGCGCCGCGGGTGGCGACCAACTCGGTCTATATGGACGCCTCGCACCCCTCGGCCCTGGTGCTGCCGGTGGTCTATCCGGACGGGAAGTAGCCGTCAGGCCCCGTCTCAGGCGCGGACAGCCACCGCCATGGTCTCCAACGCCATGACGTCGGTGGCGTCCTCGGCGTCCATGATCTTCAGGAGCCGGGCGCGGGCCCGGTTCACCCGGCTCTTGATGGTGCCCAGCGCGCAGCCGCAAATCTCGGCCGCCTCTTCGTAGGAGAGGCCCGCCGCGCCTACCAGGATCAGGGCTTCGCGGTGCTCGGCGGGCAGCTTCTGCAGCGCCGCCTGCAGGGAGTGCATCGCCACGCTCCAGTCCTGGGTCGGCGGCGACTTCAGCGCGCCGGCGTATTCGCCGGTCTCGTCGCGCACCTCACGCCGGCGGCGCAGGATGGCGGTGTAGTAGGTGTTGCGCAGGATGGTGAAGAGCCACGCGCGCAGGTTGGTGCCCGGTTCGAACTTCTCGCGGTTGGTCCAGGCCTTGATGAGGGTGTCCTGCACCAGGTCGTCGGCGTCGGAGCCATTGTGGCTCAGGGACCAGGCGAAGGCCCGTAGCGCCGGGATCAGGCCGACCACCTCGTCACGCCAACTCAGCGTCGCGTCCATGGGGCCTCGCACTCAACTGCGCCGGAAACCGCCGCGCCCTCCGGCTCTCCGCCGGTCGATGAACGCGAGCCCCCTTCATCCGTTCCGGTCTTTGGGCCGGTCTTCCGGAGGCGCGCCGCGGAGGTTTTTCGCGAACCGCGTTCCCACCGTGGTTGCGCCCGGCGAAGGAATGACTAGCTGTGGCTAGGCGGGAAGAGGCGTGTCCGGGTGCGGACGCGCGGAGAGGAGGCACATGAGCCAATCCAACGACCCGCTCGCCGGGGAGCCGCAGGCGCTTGCGGCATCGCAAGCGCCCCAAAGCGAGGCTGTCCGGTCCGTTCCGGCCGACCTGCACCGCTACCGCGCGGTGCGCCAGGCCACCGAGGCGCTGACCCGCTCGCTCACGCCGGAAGACCAACTCGCCCAGTCCATGCCGGACGCCAGCCCCACCAAGTGGCACCTGGCGCACGTCACCTGGTTCTGGGAGACCTTCCTGCTGGTCCCCAACCTGGCGGGCTACAAGGTCTTCGACCCGCGCTTCCACTACCTGTTCAATTCCTACTACGAGGCGCTGGGGGCCCGGCAGCCGCGGCCGGAGCGGGGCCTGCTCACCCGCCCGTCGCTGAACGACGTCATCGCCTATCGGGCGCACGTCGACGCCGGCATGGGCCAGTTGCTCACCCAGCCTCTGGCCGAGGGGCTTGTCCCGCTTCTCGACCTGGGCCTGGCCCATGAGGAACAGCATCAGGAGCTGATCCTGATGGACATCCTGCACCTCTTTGCCCAGTCGCCCCTGCAGCCGGCCTACGCTCCGCCGCGCCACGCGCCCGCGGGCGTCGCGCCGGACCCGTTGAAGTTCGTGGGCTTCGAGGGCGGGCTGGTGGAGATCGGCCACGCGCCGGGCGCCGGCTTCGCCTTCGACAATGAGGGACCGCGCCACAGGGTCTGGCTTGAGCCGTTCGAGCTCGCCGACCGGCTGGTGACCAACGCCGAGTGGCTGGCCTTCATCGCCGACGGCGGCTACCGCCGCTCCGAACTCTGGCTCTCCGAGGGCTGGGCGCAGGCCCAGGCGGAGGGCTGGATCGCGCCGCTCTACTGGCAGCAGGACGCCGCCGGCGCCTGGAGCGCCATGGGCCTGCACGGCCTGCGTCCCATCGATCCGACCGCCCCGGTCAGCCACGTCAGCTTCTACGAGGCCGAGGCCTATGCGACCTGGGCGGGCGCGCGCCTGCCCACCGAGGCGGAATGGGAGCACGCCGCCCAAGGCTTGTCCGTGGCGGGCAATTTCGCGGGGTCTGGGCGCTTGGCCGCCGGAGCCCCGCCGCCAGGCTCGGGCCTGCGGCAGATGTTCGGCGATCTCTGGGAATGGACCCGCTCGGCCTACGCGCCCTATCCGGGATTCAAGCCCGAGGCCGGCGCGGTGGGCGAGTACAACGGCAAGTTCATGGCCGGCCAGTTCGTGCTGCGCGGCGGCGCCTGCGTCACGCCCACCGGCCACACCCGCGCCAGCTACCGCAACTTCTTCTATCCGCAGCAGCGCTGGATGTTCTCTGGGCTCCGGCTCGCCCGCGACGGCGCGCCGGGCGCGGGCGCCTCGGTGACCGGCGAGTTCGAGGCCGACGTCCTGACGGGCCTGTCGCGGCCGCAGAAGACCGTGCCGCCGAAGTACTTCTATGACGCGGAGGGCTCGCGCCTGTTCGAGGCGATCACCGAGCTGCCGGAATACTATCCGACCCGCACCGAGATCGCCCTCCTGAGCCGGGTCGCGCCCGAGATCGCCCAGCTGATCTCGCCGGACGCGGCCCTGGTGGAGTTCGGCTCCGGAGCCAGCGTCAAGACCCGCATCCTGCTGGACGCCGCCCCGCAGATCGCGGTCTACGCCCCCATCGACATCAGCGGCGCGGCGCTGGACGAGGCGTCGCTGGCGATCCGGCGGGACTATCCGGGGCTGACGGTGGCCCCGCTGCTGGAGGACTTCACCCGCGCCATCGTCCTGCCGCATGAGGCGCAGGGCCGGCCGGTCACTGGCTTCTTCCCCGGCTCGACGATCGGCAACTTCACGCCGGACGAGGCGCAGGCCTTCCTGGAAAGCGCCCGGGCGCTGCTCGGCGTGGGTTCGCGCTTCCTGGTCGGCATCGACGTGGTGAAGGACCCGGAGATCCTGGTGGCCGCCTACGATGACGCGGCCGGCGTCACCGCGGCCTTCAACAAGAACCTGCTCACCCGCATCAACCGGGAGCTGGGCGGCGACTTCGATCCTGACGCCTTCGTTCACCGCGCGATCTGGAACGCCGTCGACAGCCGCATCGAAATGCACCTGCAGAGCCTGGAGGATCAGCGGGTGAGGGTGGCCGGACGGGTGTTCCGCTTCGCCGCCGGCGAGACCATCCACACGGAGAACTCCGCCAAGTTCACTGTGGATCGGTTCGCGGGCCTGGCGGAAAAGGCGGGCTGGCGGCTGGAGACCAGCTGGCTTAGTCAGGATCCCGCCTTCGCCGTCGTCTCCCTGATGGCCTAGGCGCGGGGCTTTCGCGACACCAGCGCATGACGCCTGACGAGATTCCAATCGCGGCCACGGCTGTGGGCGATCTGCACCGTCAGGCCGATGCGCACCAGGCGGCGGGACGCCATGCCGAGGCCCTGGAGGCTTTCCAGGCCGCCGCCGCGCTGGCCCCCGGCGACCCGGTGCTGGCCTACAATGTCGCGAGCACCCTGCGCCTGCTCGGCCGCCCGGCCGAGGCGCTGGCGGCTTATGACCGGGCGGTCGCGCTCAACCCGCGCTTCGCTATGGCCCAGCACAACCGCGCCGCCCTCTTGCTGCAGCTCGGCGATTACCGCGCCGGCTTCCAGGCCTTCGAATGGCGCAAGTCCAGCCCGGGATTCGACGATCCCCGCTACGCCCTGCCGCGCCAATGGGCCGGCCAGTCGCTGCGGGGGCGGAGGCTGTTCATCTATCCGGAGTTCTTCCAGGGCGATCTCCTGCAGTTCGGCCGCTACGCCGCCCTGGCCATCGTCGCCGGCGCGGAGGTCACCCTGGCCGCGCCGCGCGCCATGCACGCCATCCTGCGGACGATGGATCCCCGGTTGCAATTGGCCGATGAGGACGCGGTTCCGGGCGACGGTGGCTACGATTTCGTGAGCGCCCTGCTCAGCCTGCCGGGCGGTTTCGGGACCACGGTCGCGACCGTGCCGCGCGGCCGCTATCTCCAGGCCGAACCAGAGCGGGTCGCCCGCTGGCGCTCAAGGGTCGGCGAGGGCGGTTTCAAGGTGGGCGTCGTCTGGCAGGGGAGCGCGGCCTCCAGCGCGCCGCCGGTGCCGCGCGCGTTTCCGCTGGCCGCGGCCGCGCCGCTGGCGGGCCTGGCCGGCGTGCGGCTGATCAGCCTGCAGAAGGGTCCGGGCCTGGCGCAGCTCTCGGGGTTGCCGGCCGGCATGACGGTGGAGACCCTGGGCGAGGACTTCGATCCCGGCTCGGACCTCTATCTCGACACCGCCGCAGCCGTTCTGGCGTGCGATCTGGTGGTCGCCATGGATGGCGCCATTGTCCATCTCGCCGGGGCGCTGGGCGCGAAGACCTGGCTCGCGGTCCCGCAGGTCCCCGACTGGCGCTGGATGGACGGCCGCGCCGACACGCCCTGGTATCCGACCGTCCGGCTCTACCGCCAGACGGCGTTCAACGACTGGGGCGGCGTCTTCGCGGCCATGGCCCGGGACCTGCGCGAACGCCCGGACGCCTGAGCGCCAGGGGTCCGGCGGCCCCAGCTCGGCTCAGCCGAGGTCGCGTCCGCGGGTGCGGCCGCCGCCGCGGCTGGCTTCGCCGCCCTTACGGCCGGCAGAAGCCGCCAGGTCGCGGTCTTTGGCGAAGCTGCGCTTTTCGCCGGGCACCGAGGCGCCGCCTTTGCGGGCGATCTCGCGGCGGCGTTCGGGGTTCATCGCGGCGAAGCCCCGGCGGGCGCGCGGCTTTCCGGTGTCTGCGGTGGGCATGGGGTACGCTCCTCAGGCGTCAGTGGCGTTGCGGTGGGGCTAACCAACGAATCGCTGCCAAGGTTGCGTTTGGAACGCCGCTATTCGCATGCGGACGGCTTTTCGGAGCCGAGCTTTGCTGTAGTCAGAAGGGCTTAGCCGCCAATCACAAGCGCGCGAGCTATGCCGGAAAGCCCATCCTAGAGCGGCAATTGCACCCGCGCCGTCAGGCCGCCGCCCACCCGGTTGACCAGGTCCACATCGCCGCCGTGGCCACGGGCGATGGAGCGCACCACCGCCAATCCGAGCCCGATCCCGCCGGTCTGACGGCTGCGCGACGGTTCGCGCCGGTAGAAGGGTTCGAACACTTTTTCCCGCTCGGCCGGCGGGATGCCTGGGCCGTCGTCCTCGATCTCCACCACCGCGTTCTGGTCGGCCAGGAAGACCCGCGTGCGCGCCCGGCCGCCATACTTCACCGCGTTCTCCAAGAGGTTGGAGAACAGCCGCCGCAGCGCCATGGGGTCGCCCTGCAGCACCACCTTCTCGCCGCTCTCCACCTCGGTGGAGGCGCCGGTCTCGGCCATCTCGTCGCAGAGGCTTTCCAGCAAGGACGATAGCTCCAGCGGCGTGCGCTCGCCGGGCCGGCTGGCGTCGCGCACGAAGGTCAGCGCCGCGGAGATCATCGCCTCCATCTGATCGATGTCGGCGCTCATCTTGGCCTTCTGGTCGTCCGGTAGGCCTTCGATGCGGAAACGCAGGCGGGTGAGCGGCGTGCGCAGGTCGTGGGCGATGGCGCCCACCATGGCGGTTCGGTCGTCAACGTAGCGGCGCAGGCGCTCCTGCATATCGTTGAAGGCGCGCACGGCCACGCCGATCTCCGATGACCCCTTGATGGCTAAGGGTTCGGCGCGCGGGTCGCGGCCCAGCCGCTCGGCGGCGTCGGCGAACTGCTTGATCGGCCGCGAGAGCCGGCGGGCGAAGACGTAGGAGATCGGCGCCATGGCGATCGCCGAGACCAGGAACCACAGGGCGATCCGCATCTGCCAGGGGTCGAGCCCGAAGGCCGGCTGCGGGCGCACGACCCGCCAGCGGCCGTCCGCCTGATGGATGGCGACATCGAAGGGCGCCACCAGGAAGTGCTCCTCGCTGACCCCCTCGCGGGCGATGCGGTCGCGGATGATACGGCCGACCCGGCGGTCAGCGAACGGCCCGCGATTGGCGGCGATGACCACCTGGCTGGTGGGGGTCCTGAGGTCCTTGGCGAGCTGGTCGCGGATGCGCTCGGCGGTGTCGCCCTCCATTGGCGGTCCCGGCGCCTTGGCCACGCTGATCACCTGAAGCGGCCGCCGCTCGGTGAACACCGGCGAGGGGCCGCGGAAGCTCTGCTCGATCTCCGACAGCCGATAGAAGTCCGGGGTCGGCGGCGGGACGTAGAACAGCAGGAAGAGGTTGATCGCCTCGGCCAGGACCAGGGCCAGGCCCACCAGGGTCGCGAGCTGGACGAACAGCGAGGCCGTCGGCCGCCCGCGACGGGTCCAGCTCATGTGCGCTTGACCTTGGCGGTGAACATATAGCCTTCGTTGCGGATGGTGCGGATCAGCTCATGGCTGCCGCCGCCGTCGTCGAGCTTGCGGCGCAGGCGGCTGATCTGCACGTCGATGGCCCGGTCGAAGGCGTCGGAGTCCGGCCCGCGGGCGAACTCCAGCAGCTGGTCGCGGGTCAGGACCCGTTGCGGACGCTCCACGAAGGCGCGCAGCAGGGAGAACTCGCCCGAGGACAGGTTCACCACCACCCCGGCCGGGGAGCGCAGCTCGCGGCGCACCAGGTCCAGGCGCCAGCCGGCGAACTCGCAGCCCGCGCCCACGCCGCCGGCGTTGGAGCGCTGCTCGGCCCGGCGCAGAACCGCGCGCACCCGCGCCAGCAGCTCGCGCGGGTTGCAGGGCTTGGCCAGGTAGTCGTCGGCGCCCAGCTCGAGGCCCACGATCCGGTCGGTGTCCTCGCCCATGGCCGACAGCATGATGATCGGCGCGCCGCCCTCGCCATTGGCCAGCCGGCGGCAGATCGCCAGGCCATCCTCGCCCGGCAGCATGACGTCCAGGACGATCAGGTCGACGGGCCCGCGCTCCAGCGCAGCTTCCATCTCGGTGGCGTCACCGGCGGTGTCGACCTTGTAGCCGTGCTTCCCCAGGAAGTCGGACACGACATCCCGGATGCCGGGGTCGTCGTCGACCATCAGGATGCGGGCGCCCGCAGTGTTCATGTCGAGGATCTGCTCCATGGCCGCGAACTTGCCGTCGCGGGGTGACGCGGCGATTTCGCGTCTGCAATCACCAAGGCGGCGACTGAAATCACGAGGGCGACAAGATGTCGTCGGCCACGAACGGATTGGTCCGCCGTTCCTGGCCGAAGGTGGACATCGGCCCGTGCCCCGGCACGAAGCGCACATCGTCGCCCAAGGGCCAGAGCTTGCCGGTGATCGCAGCGATCAGCTGGGCGTGATTGCCGCGCGGGAAATCGGTGCGGCCGATGGAGCCCTGGAACAGCACGTCGCCCACCTGTGCGAAGCGGGCCTGGCGGTGGAAGAAGATCACATGGCCCGGCGTGTGGCCGGGGCAATGATAGACCTCGAACTCGGTCTCCCCCAGCGTGACCACGTCGCCGTCCTGCAGCCAGCGGTCCGGCGTGAAGCCGCGCGCCTCCGGCATGCCCCACTTGGCGCCCGAGGCCTCGATCTGGTCGATCCAGAAGGCGTCGTCGGGATGCGGCCCCTCGATGGGGACGCCGGTCCGTTCCTTGATCGCCGCCGTCCCGCCGGCGTGGTCCAGGTGGCCGTGGGTGATCCAAATCTTCTCCAGGGTCAGGCCCTGGCTCTCGATCGCAGCCATCAGCCGGTCCACCTCGCCGCCGGGATCGATGATCGCCGCCTTCAGGGTCTTGGCGCACCAGACGATGGTGCAGTTCTGCTGCAATGGCGTCACCGGCGCGATCAGCGCCCGGATCGCCAGTTGCTCGCGGGCTTGCGGATTTTGGGGCGGTGGGGTCGGCGCGTTCATTACGACAAGATCGGGCTTTCCCGCCGATAAGAAAAGGCCCGGGCGCAAACCCGGGCCTTTGGTCGCGTATCGATAGGGGCTGCGCCCTACATCGGCGTGCCGCCCGGACCCTCGGTCAGGGCGTCGGAGTCGACGACGCCCCGCCGCACGTTCGACTTCCAGAAGCCGTAGCAGAAGTAGAAGAGCAGCCCGATGGCGGTCCAGGTGATGAACAGCCCCTTGGACTTGCCGTCCAGGCTCATAAACAGCACTGCGCATCCGAGGATCGAGGCCGGCGCCACGATGAATAGCAGGGGCGTCCTGAACGGCCGCGCCCGGCTGGGATCGGTGAAGCGCAGGATCATCACGCCCAGGGATACCGCTGCGAAAGCGAACAGGGTGCCGGAATTGGAGTAGTCGGCGAGCTGGCCGACCGGCAGGAAGGCCGCGAACACCGCCACCACGACGCCGGTCACGAGCGTGATGATCCACGGCGTCTTGAACCGCTTGTGCACGGTGGAGAGCACCGGCGGCAGCAGGCCGTCGCGGGCCATCACGAAGAAGATCCGGGTCTGGCCATACATCATCAGCAGCACCACGGAAGGCAGGGCGATGGTCGCCGCCAGGGCGACGATATTGCCGAACAGGGGATGACCGACCTCGCGCAGGACGTAGGCCAGCGCTTCCTTCGAGCAGACCAGCGGCGCGTGCGCTCCGATGGCGGTGCAGGCGGCCGAGAACTCCGGCGAACCCGGATCGTAGGCCACCCCGTTCGGTCCCGTCAGCGGCTGGGCCCCATAGGCGCCAATCGCGCCACTTGCGGCCAGCAGGTAGAAGAGGGTGCAGATCAGCAGCGAGCCGATCAGGCCGATGGGTACGTTGCGTTGCGGGTTCTTGGTTTCCTCGGCGGCGGTGGAGACCGCGTCAAAGCCCACATAGGCGAAGAAGATCGAGGCCGCAGCGCCCAGGACCCCTGTGCCGGACGACCCCAGGGGATTGCCCCAGCCGCGCGGTGTGAAGGGCTGGAAGTTCGCCATATGACCCGTGATCATCGGAACGGTCAGGATCACGAACAGGCTGAGGGCGGCGACCTTGATGGCCACGAGCACCGCGTTGACCGTGGCGCTTTCCTTGGTGCCGATGATCAGCAGCAGGGTCACCAAGCCGGTGATAATGACTGCCGGCAGGTTGATGATGCCGCCGACCTCGCCGCCTTCCAGGAAGGAGCCGATGGTGACCTTGGGGCCGACGGTCAACGCGTGCGGTATGTGCCAGCCTATGGCGTCGAACAGGCCGACGATGTGGCCGGACCAGCCTACCGCCACGGCGCTGGCGCCCAGGGCGTATTCCAGGATCAGCGCCCAGCCCACCAGCCAGGCCACCAGCTCGCCCATCACGGCGTAGGAATAGGTGTAGGCCGACCCCGCCACCGGCACCATCGAGGCCAGCTCGGAGTAGCAGAGCGCCGCCACGGCGCAGACCGCACCGGCGATCATGAAGGAGATCATCATCCCCGGACCGGCCTTCTGGGCGGCGGTCGCGGTGAGCACGAAGATGCCGGTCCCGATGACCGCGCCGATGCCCAACATCGTGAGCTGCACCGGCCCCAGCGAGCGGTGCAGCGATTTCTTCTCCGCCGTCGCCAGGATGGCGTCGAGCGATTTAACGCGCCACATTTTGCCTCCGAACAGCGGCGCCCCCCGGGGTCCGCCGATGAAATTTGACGGGACCGTGACGTGGTTGTGCCTCGCCGGTCAAGCACCAAGGCTTGGCGTTGCGGCAAGTCGCGGTTAGAGCGCACGAATGTTCCCCATCCACGAGGCTCTGCCGGCCCTGAAGGCGGCGCTGGCGGCCCGGAACGCCGCGGTGCTGGTGGCGCCGCCGGGGGCCGGCAAGACCACGGTGGTCCCGCTGGAGCTGCTGGCCGAGCCCTGGATGGCGGGCGGCAAGATCATCCTCCTGGAACCGCGCCGCCTGGCCGCCCGCGCCGCCGCCGAGCGCATGGCCGCCACCCTGGGCGAGCCGGTGGGCCAGACCGTCGGCTACCGCGTGCGGATGGCCTCGAAGGTCTCCGCCGCGACCCGCATCGAGGTGGTCACCGAGGGGGTCTTCACCCGCATGGTCCTGGGCGATCCGGAGTTGGCCGGCGTCGCCTGCGTGATCTTCGACGAGTTCCATGAACGCAGCCTCGACGCCGACCTCGGCCTGGCGCTGGCCTGCGACGCCCAGGGCCTGCTGCGCGAGGACCTGCGCATCCTTGTCATGTCGGCGACCCTCGACGGGGCGGCGGTGGCGCGCCTCTTGGCGGACGCGCCGGTGGTGGAGAGCCTCGGCCGCGCCTTTCCCGTGGAGACCCACTACCTCGGCCGGGACGAACGCCTGCGCCTGGAGGACCGCGCGGCGCGCGCCGTGGAGCGTGCGCTGACACAGGAGACCGGCTCCCTCCTGGTCTTCCTGCCGGGGCAGGGCGAAATCCTGCGCACCGCTGAGCGTCTGGCCGAACGCGCCCCTTCCAAAGCAGGAATACCCCATGTCGAGATCGCGCCGCTCTATGGCGCCCTCGACCCGCGCGACCAGGACCGCGCCATCGGGCCCGCGCCGGCCGGAACCCGCAAGGTGGTGCTGGCGACCTCCATCGCCGAGACCAGCCTGACCATCCAGGGCGTGCGCGTGGTGATCGACGCAGGCGTCGCCCGCGTCCCGCGCTTCGATCCGGCCAGCGGCCTCACCCGCCTCGCCACCGTACGCGTCTCCCGCGCCGCCGCAGATCAGCGCCGCGGCCGGGCCGGACGCACCGAGCCCGGGGTCTGCTACCGCCTGTGGGACGAGGCCGAGACCCGCGCCCTGCCGGCCTACGCCGATCCGGAGATCCTCGACGCCGACCTCTCGGGCCTGGCCCTCGACCTCGCCCGCTGGGGCGCCAAGGACCCCGCAGACCTGGCCTTCCTCGACCCGCCGCCGGCCGCCGCCTTCGCCGAGGCGCGCAGCCTGCTGGTCCGCCTGGAGGCCCTGGATGGCGACGGCGTGCTGACCGCCCACGGCCGCGCGCTCAGCGACATGCCGCTCAGCCCACGCCTGGCGCACATGGTGCTGAAGGCGGCGGCGACGGGCCAGGCCGCCCGCGCCGCGCGCATCGCCGCCGTGATCGTCGAGCGCAACCTCGGCGGCCGCGACGTTGACCTGCGCCACCGCCTTGACGGTTTGGAGCGCGACCGCGGCCCCCGCGCCCGCGACGCCAAGGCCCTGGCGGAGCGTTGGGCGGGCCAGGCAGGGAAACAGGGGCGGGGCGAGCCGCTCTCCGACGGCCTCTTGCTCGCCTTCGCCTATCCGGAGCGCGTCGCCCGCGCCCGCGGGCCGCTGGGCGAGTTCCAGCTCGCCACCGGCCGCGGCGCCTTCCTGGAGGCCACCGACGCGCTGGCCCGCGAGACCTGGCTGGCGGTAGCCGAGCTCGGCGGCGGCGAGCGGCGCGACCGCATCCTCCTGGCCGCGCCCCTGACCGCCGAGGAGATCGAGGCCGCCTTCGAGAGCCAGATCACCGTCGAGGATCGGCTGGAGGAAAGCGGCGGCGGCCGGCTGCGCGCCAAGCGGCTGACGCGCCTCGGCCGCCTGACCTTGCGCGAGACCATCGATGACAACCCCGATCCGGCGCTGATCGCCGCGGCGCTCGCGGCCCGCATCCGCGCCGAGGGCGTCGGCGTTCTGCCCTGGGGCGTGGCGGCGCAGGGCCTGCGCCAGCGCGTGGGGTTCCTGAGGGCCCGCGACCCCGCCTGGCCCGACCTTTCCGACGCCGCCCTGGCCGAACGCCTGGACGACTGGTTGACGCCGCTGCTCGGCGGCCTGCGCGCGCTCTCGGCCCTCAGGCCCGACGTGCTGGAGGGCGCCCTGCGCGCCTTGATCCCTTGGGAGCTGCAGCGCCGCCTGGACGCCGAGGCGCCGGCCCGCTGGACGGCGCCCACGGGCAACGCCTTCGCCATCGACTACACCGCCGAGGCCGGTCCACGCGTCGATGTCCGGGTGCAGGAGGTCTATGGCCTGACCAGTCACCCCGCCGTCGGCGGCCAGCCGCTGACCTTTTCGCTGCTGTCACCGGGCCATCGGCCGATTCAGACCACGAAGGACCTGCCGGGTTTCTGGAAGGGCTCGTGGAAGGACGTCCGCAACGACATGCGCGGCCGCTATCCCAAGCACCTCTGGCCCGAAGACCCCTCCATCGCCGAGCCCACCGCGCGGGCCAAGCCGCGCGGGACCTGATGAGAACCACGACCATGACCCAGACGCCGCCGATGCCGCCCGGATATCTCGACACCCCCGCCGCCTGGCGCTCGGCCGACCTGGCGCCGGGCGAATGGGCGCATGTCCTCAGCGTCGCCGAGGCCGCCGAGATCGCCGCCGCCGCCCGCGCCCTGGCCGCCCGAGACCTCGACCTGGCGACGGTCACCGCCGCGGACTTCCCGCTGCCGGCCTTCGGTCCGCGCCTGGCGGCGCTGCATCGGGGCGAGGTGCTGGAGGGCCGGGGCTTCGCGGTGATCCGCGGCCTCGATCCTCAGGCCTTCAGCCGGCGCGAGAACGGGGCGCTGTTCCTCGGGATCGGCGCTCACCTGGGCGCCTTCCGCCCGCAGAACGCCGCGGGCCACATCCTGGGGCATGTGAAGGACCTGGGCCGCTCCGGCGACGACCCCAACGCGCGGCTCTACCAGACCCACGAGCGGCAGACCTACCACACCGACAGCTGTGACGTGGTCGGGCTCTACTGCCTGAAGCCGGCCAAGGCCGGCGGCCGCTCCAGTCTGGTGAGCTCGGTCACCCTCTACAACGAAATGCGCCGCCGGGCGCCGGAGCTGGCCGCGGCGCTGTTCCAGCCCATCGAGACCGACCGCCGGGGCGAGGTCGCCGCCGGCGAGCTGCCCTGGTTCAACATCCCGGTGTTCAACTGGTTCGAAGGCTGTTTCGCCGGCATGTACCAGCGTCAGTACATCGAAAGCGCCCGCCGCTTCTCCGAGGTCCCGCCGCTGACGGAGACACAGGTCGCCGCCCTCGATTTGCTGGACGCGCTCGCCGAGGATCCGGCGCTGCATCTGGAGATCGATTTCCAGCCCGGCGACATCCAGCTGGTCAACAACCACGTCCTCTTCCACGACCGCACCGCCTTCGAGGACTGGCCCGAGCCCGAGCGGCGACGTCACCTGCTGCGCCTGTGGCTGGCCCCTCCCGACGCGCAGGCCCTGCCGCCGGTCTTCGCCGAGCGTTTCGGAACGGCGGCGCCGGGCGCGCGCGGCGGGGTCACGGTCTCGCCGGACCGCTGGGTCGCGCCGCTGGAGGCCTGAGCCGCCACGCCGCCATGCGGCGGAAAGTCGCCAATCGAGGGTCCCCGAAGAAGGGTTCCGAAAGCATTTCCTGCTACGGCGAAGCCTCAAGACGAGGACCCTGGCCGGCGCATGCGTTTCCGTTCGATCAGCACCAAGCTCCTGGCCGGCCTGATCGCCGCCATGACCGTGCTGCTGCTCGCCGACACCGTGGTGACCTACTGGTCCTATCGCGCCCAGGTCGAGAAGCACCGGATTCACGACCTGGCCCTCTATGTGCAGGAGCGCACCCGCACTGAGGAAGACCTGTTCGAGACCCTGCGGACGCGCCAGACCGCCGCCACCGAGGCGCTGCATCGCCGCCTCAGCCTGATGCGCTCGGGTCCGGAGGTGGACCGCCAGTTCGACGCATGGTTCCCGGAGAAGGGCGACGGCACCCGCCGCAGCCGCGACAGCCTCTACGACGGCGAACAGACCGCCGACGGCGATGCGCTCTACGGCGTCGGAGCCTATATCGGCCACGCCGACCAGATCACCCCCGAGCAGAAGCGGGTGATGACCGCGGCCACCCTGGTGGTGAACCGGATCGGCGAGTCCGACCTCGCCAAGTTCGAGAACTTCTTCTTCCTGGCCCCGCAGGATCGCCTGATCCTGTTCGCGCCGCATCGCGAGGAGCGGCTGTCCTTCTTCCGCAAGACCGCGCCGGGCGGGGTCAACTTCGACCGCACCGACCAGGGCAGCTTCGCCCTGCCGCAGAACGATCCTTCCGGGCGGATGCGCTGCACGCCGCTGTCGCCGCTGCTGCAGGACAAGACCGGGCGAACCCTGATCACCGGCTGCGTCAGCCCGGTCTATGTGGATGGCCGTTATGTCGGCGCCTGGGGCACCACCTTGATGGCGGGCTCCTACCTGACCCAGGTGCTGCACAACACCCCGGCCGGGGCCACCAGTCTGATCGCTTCGGACCGTGGCGAGCTGGTGGCGTTCCCGGGCTTCACCCGCCCGCAGGCGCTGAACCGCAACTCGGTCGCGGCCCTGGAGAAGGCCTACGGCGTGCCGGCCCTGGTGGCGCGCATCCACGCTCAGGGCAAACCCAGCGGCGTCATCGACAGCGCCGACGGCAAGATGCTGGTGGCCTACGGGCGCCTGGACGGTCCGGGCTGGCTGCTGCTGGTGGCCTTTCCGAAAGCGCTGGCGCAGGGCAATCCATGGGCGGCGATGGCGCCCAATGTCGCCGGCAAGTTCCTGATCATCGCCATTGGCGCGGCGATCCTGTTCGCGATGGTCCGCGGGCTTGTGATCTCGCCCCTGCAGGCGCTGGGTCAGCCGCAATCGGACGACATCGAAGTCCTGGCCGCGCGCGACGACGAGATCGGCCAGCTCGCCCGCACCCTGCGCGACGAACGCGAGCGCGGCGACGAGATCCTGGCGGGCCTGGAGGAGCGGGTGCGCGCGCGCACCGCCGAGCTGGAGCAGGCCAATGCCGCCAAGACCGACTTCCTGGCCAACATGAGCCACGAGCTGCGTACGCCATTGAACGGCGTCATCGCGCTTTCCAGTCTGCTCGCGAAGGAACAGACCACTGAGCGCGGGCGCCAGACCGCCGACTTGGTGGTGGCCTCGGGGCGCCTGCTGCAACAGGTGCTCACCGACATCCTGGACCTCACCCGCATCGAAGCCGGTCAGCTTCCGGTCAACCTGGCGCCCTTCGAGCTCGCCGACTGCATCGCCACCATCGCCGCTCTGCACCGGGCCAGCGCCGAGGCCAAGGGCCTCGACTTCCGGGTCACCCTGGCGCCGGAGGCGCACGGCTGGCGGCTCGGCGACGACGTTCGCGTGACGCAGATCCTCTCCAACCTGCTCTCCAACGCGGTGAAGTTCACGACCGTCGGCGGCGTCTCCATGGACGTCGCCTGCGAGGGCGAGGCGGTCACCGTGGCGGTCACCGACACCGGCGTCGGCTTCTCCGACGAATTCCGCGAGCGCCTGTTCAGCCGCTTCGAGCAGGCCGACGGTTCGATCACCCGCCGCTTCGGCGGTTCGGGCCTGGGCCTGGCGATCTCGGCCTCGCTGGCGGCCATGATGGGCGGCAAGGTCGAAGCCCGTTCCGAACTCGGGAAGGGCTCGGTGTTCACACTCACCCTGCCGCTGCCGGCCGCCGCCGCGCCGGAGCCGGCCGACGTGGCCGAAGAGGCCGAGGCCGGCGATATCGCCGGCCTGAAGGTGCTGGTGGCCGAGGACCATCCCACCAACCGCAAGGTGGTGGAGCTGATCCTGGAGCCCCTGGGCGTTGACCTCACCATGGTCGAGGACGGCCGCCAGGCGGTGGAGGCCGCCGTGCGCGAGGCCTTCGACCTGATCCTGATGGACCTGCAGATGCCGGTGCTGGATGGTCTCAGCGCCACACGTGAGATCCGCGCCGCCGAGGCCGACGCCGGCCGCGCCCCGGTGCGGATCGTGGCGCTCTCCGCCAACGCCCTGCCGGAACACATCGCCGAGGCCCGGTCGGCCGGCATGGACAGCCACCTCGCCAAGCCGATCCGTCCCGAAGAGCTGATCGCCGTCCTCTCGACCGCGTTGGCGATCCTGGACGCCCGCGCCGCCTAGCCTGCGCTGGCCGCCGCGAACCAGCCGGCCGCCACGCCGCCCAGGATCAAGGCGCCCAAGAGGGCGCGGTAGATGATGAACGGCCAGGTGGAGAAGCGCTCGAGGAAGCGCATCAGGCCCCAGATGGCGGCGAAGGACGACACCGCCGCCACCGCTAGGCCAACTCCCAGGATCGCCCAGCCGTGCGCGGGCAGGTGGGCCTTATGCAGCTCCCAAATCTCCTTCAGGCCCGCCAGCGCGATGGCGGGCGTCCCCAACAGGAACGACAGCCGCGCGGCCTCCTCGCGCCGGAAGCCCAGCGCCAGGCCGGCGGTAAGCGTCGACCCGGAGCGCGAGACGCCGGGGATCAGGGCGCCGACCTGCGCCAGGCCCACCAGCAGGGCGTCGACGATGGTGGCGTTCTCCACCCGGCGGCGATGGCGCGCCAGGATCTCAGCCAACGCCAACAGGGCGGCCATGACCAGGCAGGCCACGCCCACCGCCGGCAGGGTGCGCAGGGGCGAGTTGCAGGCGTTCAGCAGCGGCGCCAGCAAGAGGCCCGCGATGCCGATCGGGATGGTCGCCAGGATCACCAGCAGGCCCAGCCGCAGGTCCGGATCGTACCAGCGGCCGCTGGCCACGGCCCGCACAGAGCCGCCGCAGATCGCCGCGATGTCGCGCCAGAAGTAGCTGACCACGGCGACCAGGGCCGCGGCCTGCATGGTCGCCGAGAAGGCCGCGCCGGGGTCCGGCCAGCCCAGGAGCGCCGGGACCACCCGCATGTGCGCCGTGGACGAGATCGGCAGGAGCTCGGTGATCCCCTGGACCACTCCCAGCACCGCGACCTTGGCGTAGCCAAGGCCCATGAAACCCACGTCCAAACCCTGGCAGGAATCGGCCACGTCCATCTCTCCGGGAAGGCGGCCCTTATGGCCGCAACGCCGCGCAAGCGGAAGCGGTCACGTGGCCGCGTAGATCATGATCCCCGTGGCCACCGACAGGTTCAGGCTGTCGGCCCGGCCGCGCATGGGGATCTTCACATTGACATCGCAGAGGGCCGCCATGTCGGGCGGCAGCCCTTGCTGCTCGTTCCCCATCAGGATCAGGGCGGGCTTGGCGTAGGCGGCCTCGCGGTGGTCGACCTCGGCGGAGAGCAGGGTGCCCACCACCGAGCCCGGCCAGCCGTCGCGCCAGGCGGCGAACTCCGCCTCGCTGGCCTGGCTCAGCGGCACGGCGAAGATCGAGCCCATGGTGGCCCGCACCGCCTCCACCGAATAGGGATCGCAGCATTCGCCCACCAGGATCACCCCGCCGCAGCCGGCGGCGTCGGCGGTGCGGATGATGGTCCCGAGGTTGCCGGGGTCGCGCACCCGGTGCAGCGCCACCCAGCAGGGCGAGGCGGCAGGCTCCAGAGCCGAGAGCGGCCTGAACGCCTGGCGGAAGACGCCTACCACGGCCTGCGGATTGTCCCGGCGGCTGACCTTGGCGAGGATTTCCTGGGTGACTTCGATCACCTCGCCGTTGGCCGAAAGGGTCGCGGCCACCGCCGTCTTGGCCAGCGGATGGACCGTGGCGTCGGGGCCATGCATCAGGATCGCCGGGGCGTGGCCGGTCTCGATCCCCTCGATAACCGCCTTCAGCCCCTCGGCGACGAAGAGGCCGGTCTCGTCGCGCTCCTTGCGCAGGTGCAGCGCGCGGACGGCCTTGACCGTCGGGTTGGTCAGCGAGGTGACCGCGCGCTGGCTCACGGCGCCTGCCAGCGGGCGAAGAAGCTCATGCCGATCTCGCGCTCGCCGTCCTCCTGCGAGAGCGCCAGTTCGCCCCATTCGATGCGCCCGCCGCGCCCGGCGAGCTTGTCGGCCAAGAGGCCCGAGAGCGCCGCCCCGCTGATCCGCTCGGCATAGGCGTTCAGCACCAGGAAGCTAGCGCCCGGCGCCAGGAGCTGCGCGCAAAGCCCCGCCAGCTCGGGCAAGTCCTCGAACAGCCGCCAGACTTCGCCGCCCGGCCCGCGGCCATACTTCGGCGGGTCGAGGATGATCCCCTCGTAGGTCGAGCCGCGCCGCACCTCGCGCTGGACGTACTTGCGCGCGTCCTCGGTGATCCAGCGGATCGGCCGCTCGGCCAGGCCCGATAGCTCGGCGTTCTCCCGCGCCCAGGCCACCGCGCGCTTGGACGCGTCCACGTGGGTCACCGCCGCGCCCGCCGCCGCCATCACCAAGCTGGCGACCCCGGTGTAACCGAACAGGTTCAGCACCTTCGGCGGGCCTTCAGCCGCCTTCGCCCCGCGCACCGCCGTGTCGAGCCAGGCCCAGTTGGCCGCCTGCTCCGGGAAGAAGGCCAGGTGGCGGAAGCTGGTGAAGCGGCCGTGGAACTTCACGTCGCCCCAGCTGAGCGGCCAGGCCGCCCCGTCACCAAGCGCCGCCGCCTGGCCTTTCAGCTTCCAGCGCCCTGCGTCCTCGTCGTCGGCGGGGTCGAACACCGCGTCGGCGGCCGCCCAGGCCGACGCGGGCAGGGCGGGCGACCACAGGCACTGCGGCTCCGGCCGCACCACCGTGAAGCGTCCGTAGCGCTCCAGCTTGCGCCCGTTCCCGCTGTCCAGCAGGGCGTAGCCGGCCCAACCCCGCGTGCGCATCACGCTGGGCAGGTCGGCGACCTTGGGCTTCGAACCGCTCATGCCTCGCGATTACGCGGTCGCGGCCCGCCCCGTCCAGCCGCAAGGCGCCGCCTGGACTGTCCACAGGGCGCTGAGGCGCCGCACTTGTCACATTGGCGGAATTGGGGTCCCGTAGCGGAAGGGCAACCAGAGAAAGCGTCAGTTTGTCGGTCGTCATCACTCCGCCGCGCCGTTCGGCCCGCAAGGCCAAGGGCGACGGCTATCTCCGCCGCGCCGAAATCCTCGAGGCCGCCGAGCGCATCTTCGTCGCCGAGGGCTACGAGGGCGCCACCATCCGCAAGATCGCCGATGAGGTGGGCGTCTCGTCCACCGCCCTCTACATGCACTTCCAGGACAAGGGCGCGATCCTGCTGGAGATCTGCGAGGCGACCCTGAAGCTGCTGCTGGAGCGCAACCGCGAACTGGCCGCCCGGCCGCTCGATCCGGTGGTGCGCACGCAGATGATGCTCGAGGCCTACATGCGCTGGGGCCTGCAGCATCCCAACGCCTACCAGTTGGTGTTCTCCGGCGCGCCGGCCGCCGCCCCGTGGCCGGAAGGCACATCGGACATGGGCGCCCAGTGCTACGACATCTTCCGCGACGTGGTGCGAGAGATCGCCGCCAACGGCCGCCTGCGCACCGGCTCGGCGGACTCGGCCGCCCAGGCGCTGTGGATGAGCTGCCACGGCGTCGTCGCCCTCTACGCCTCGCGCCCCAACTTCGGCTGGGCCGAACCGGACGAGCTGATCGCCGTCACCCTGGAAGCCCTGCTGAACGGCCTGGTGACGGACTAGGGCCTAGCGTCCCACCGGGCTGCCGCTGTCGGCCAGGGTGGGCTGGGCGGTGATCGGCGCGCCATAGGCGCCGCGCTTCAGGTCGGAACTGAGCGTGATCGGGATCGAGCCGCCGGCCAGCTTGGCGCGGTAGACCTGCATGTTCTCCATCACCCGCATGACGTAGTTGCGGGTCTCCGAGAACGGGATGCACTCGATGTAGTCCACCGGATCGGTCGAGCCGCCGCGCGGGTCGCCGCAGAACTGGGTCCACTGGGTCGGCCGCCCGGGCCCGGCGTTGTAGCCCGCCGCGGCCATGACGTAGGAGCCGGAGAACTGGCTCACTAGCTGGCCCAGGAAGCTCGCGCCCAGGCGCATGTTGTACTCCGGCTCGTCCAGCTGCGAGGGCGAGTAGGAGACCCCGATCCGCTTGGCGAGGATCTTCGCCGTCGAGGGCATCAGCTGCATCATGCCGCGTGCGCCCACGCCGGAGCGGACGTTGGGGTCGAAGCTGCTTTCCTGGCGGGTGATGGCCAGCACCAGGGCGGGCTCCGCCGCGCCGCCATCGGGCGCCTCGCGCATCGGATAGGCCCGTTGCGGCAGGATGAAGCCGTGCTGCGCCGCCGCCCGGGCGACCTTCATGGACAGCTCCATGTCGCCGTAGCCGCGCGCCAGGTCGACGAGTTGGGCTTCATCCTCGACCGTGGTCTGGATGTCGTCGAGGTTCAGTACGAACACCTTGTAGAGGTCGCGTTCGCCGTAGTCGTAGAGCAGGCGAGTGGCGGCGATCGGATCGCTGTCCTCGAAGGCCGAGCGCGCCTGCGGGGTGATGATCGGATCGGAAGCCAGGGTCAGCCGCCGCCCGATCTTCTCCGACGCCAGCATGCCGTAGAAGGTGGTGCTGTACTGCGCGGCCTGGCCGTAGAAGGCGTCGGCGGCGGCCTTGTCGCCGCGGGCGTCGGCGGCGCGGCCCTCCCAGTAGAACGCCCGGCCGCGGGTGACCGGCGAGGTGCCGATCTTCTCCAGGGCGGCGAAGTGCTGGGCGGCCTTGGCCGGCTCGTGCAGCTTGCAGAGCGCGATCCAGCCGGCGGCGAACTCCGCATCGGCGCCGCTGGAGCCGGAGGTCAGGCCGGTGTCGGCGACGGCCATGTAGGCGGCGCGGGCGTCGCCGTCGTGGATCGCCGCCAGCATCAGGTGCTTGCGCTCGTCCCAGATGCGGTCGCCCTGGTCGGCCGAGGTCACCTCGTGCGGGAAGTAGGGCAGCTGGCCGAGCGCCAGGACGTCCATGCCCTTGCGGCGCATGAAGGCGGCGCGCTCGAAGGCGACGCCCGGCGACTGCGCCAGCTCGGACGGCAAGGCGGCGGTCAGCTCGCTGGCGTCGCGGGCCTCGGCGCGCAGGGCCAGGCGCGCGCGGGCCGCCTCCTGCTGGTCGGCGGCGAGCAGCGGGATCATCTCCCGCGCCGCGGGACCTTGCGAGCCATAGAGCAGGACGTCGGCGCGGTGGGCGTGGTCGTCGGCGGTCAGCGCGTCGCCGAAGCGGGCCAGCATGGTGCGCTGGGTGTCGGCCTCGAAGCTCTTGTCGCGCCACCAATGCTTGATCAGCGCCGTGGCGTCGGCGGTGCGGCCCAGGCCCCGGTAGGCGGCGGCCAGAGCCATCGCGCCTTGGGCCGTGGCGGGCTCGGAGCCGGCGAACCAGTCCAGCGTCTGTTGCGGCGTCTTGCCGGAGGTCTCGATCAGCCGTTCGGCGGCGGCCTGGCGGCGCGGCGCGCGGGGCCAGCCGGCCAGCTCCGTGCGGGCCTTGTCCACCTCGTAGAAGCCCACGGCGTCGGCGTCGCAGTCCACCAGCACCCAGGTCGCGGTCTTGCGCGCCAAGGGATCGCCGATCTGGGCGATGGCGTCGCGCGCGCCGTTCACATTCGCCCGCCGCGCGGCCTCGATGGCCTGGCGCAGCAGGCCCGCGTCGCGGTCGCTGAGGCGGTGCGAGGCGTTGGCCGGCTGCAGGGGCGCATCGCCCAGGGCCGACGGCTTGGTGACGCTTTCCAGCAGGTCGCCCAGCGGGTCGGTGGTCTGGGCGCGCGCGCCCAGCCCCACCATCAGGGAGACACCTGCGATCAGGAAGGCCTTGCGTGCGATCTTGTGCAACCGGACGCCCCCGAAGGAACTCTAAAGCGAATCAATACGTCATTGCGGGCTCTGCCCACCTCACCATATTGTCGCGACGAATCTGAACGACGCCTTTCCAGGCGTCCAATCACGGCAATTTGCTCTCCATGCCTGACCCTATGTTCAAGGGCGTCTTCCCCGCCCTCGTCACGCCGTTCCGGGACGGGGAGGTGGACGAAAAAGCCTTCGTCGCCCTCGTGGAACGCCAGATCGCCGGCGGCGTGCACGGCCTCGTGGCCGTCGGCACCACGGGCGAGAGTGCGACGCTACGTCACGATGAGCACCGCGAGGTCACGGAGCTGTGCGTGAAGACCGCGGCCGGCCGCGTGCCAGTGATCGCCGGCACGGGCTCCAACTGCACCGAAGAGGCGATCGAGCTCACCCAGCACGCCAAGGCCATCGGCGCCGACGCGGCCCTGATCGTCACGCCCTACTACAACCGCCCAAGCCAGGAGGGCATGTACGCCCACTACGCGGCGATCGCCGAGGCGGTGCAACTGCCGATCCTGGTCTACAACGTGCCCAGCCGCACCGGCGTCGACATCTCCAACGACACGCTCGCCCGCCTCTCCAAGCTGCCGAACATCGTGGGCGTCAAGGACGCCACCGGCGACCTGGGCCGCGCCAGCCAGCAGCGGCTGGCCTGCGGCGAGGGCTGGACCATGCTCTCCGGCGACGATCCCTCGGCCCTCGGCTACATGGCCCACGGCGGCCACGGCTGCATCTCGGTCACCGCCAACGTCGCGCCCGAGCAGGTCTCGGCCTTCTACAACGACGCGCTGAACGGCCAGTGGCAGGGCGCGCTCTACGGCCAGGATCGGCTGATCCGCCTGCACAAGGCGCTGTTCACCGACGCCTCGCCGTCGCCCACCAAGTTCGCGCTCGCCCGCCTCGGCCTCTGCGCCGAGGATATGCGCCTGCCGCTCGTCCCGGCGTCCGAAGCCTCGCGGAAGGAAGTCCTCGCCGCCATGCGGGACGCCGGGGTGATCTGAGATGGCCGCCTCGGATACGCCGCGCAAGCTGATCGCGGAGAACCGCCGCGCGCGGTTCGACTACTTCCTGGAGCAGACCTACGAGGCGGGCCTGGCGCTCACCGGCTCGGAGGTGAAGTCCCTGCGCAACGGCCGGGCCAACATCGCCGAGAGCTATGCGGCGGTGGAGGGCGACGAGATCGTGCTGATCAACGCCGACATCCCGCCCTACGCCCAGGCCGGCCCGCACTTCAACCACGAGCCGCGCCGCCACCGGAAGCTGCTGCTGAAGCGCAAGGAGATCGACCGGCTGATCGGCGCGGTGCAGCGCGACGGCCGCACCCTGATCCCGACCAAGCTGTTCTGGAGCGACAAGGGCCTCGCCAAGCTCGAGGTCGCTGTCGCCACCGGCAAGAAGGCCCATGACAAGCGCGAGGCCACCGCCGCGCGCGACTGGCAGCGCGACAAGGCCCGGCTGATGCGGGACAAGGGCTGAGGTGGACGCAGGCGAGATCGAGGCGATCGAGCGCGACACGGTCGCCGCCGTCGCCCCGCCGGGCCTCCTGGAGATCGGCGGCTGGCTGGTCCCGCTGGACAACGGAACCATCGGACGGGCCAAGAGCGCCGTGCCCCTGCGCCACGACCTGGGCCCTGAGGCCCTCGGCGAGATCGAGGCCGCCTACCGCGACCGGGGCCTGAAACCCGGCTTCCGCATCGCCGAAGCGCCGGGCCTGGACGCCGTGCGCGCCGAGCTCGCCCGCCGCGGCTTCACGCCCGAACAGCCGACGGTCTTCAAGACCGGATCGGTCGCGACACTCGCCGCCTTTTCGGACGCGCCGGCGCGCCTCCTCCAACGGCCGGACGACGCCTGGGCCGGGGTCTTCCTGGGCGAGGGCTTCGATCCGGCCGACGGCGCCCATCGCGTCGCCGTGCTCAGCCGCTCGCCGGGCGCCCTCTACGGCGCCGCCGGCGAGGGCGGGGCGACCCACGCCGTCGGCGTCATGAGCTTCGGCGCGAGATGGGCCGGCGTCCACGGCATGCGCACCGCCCCAGCCCACCGCGGCAAAGGCCACGCCAGCGCCATCCTCGGCGCCCTGGCCCGCGAGGCCCGGGCCCGCGGCGTCGAACGCGTCCTGCTGCAGGTCGAAGAGCCCAACCCGGCCCGCCGCATCTACCGCGCGGCCGGCTTCTCGGAGATCTGGACCTACAGGTACTGGCGCTAGCTACTTCGCCAGGTCCCGCAGGATGCTCTCCCACTGGAACAGGGCCCCGTCGATGGTGTCGACCGGGACGCGCTCGTTCAGGCCGTGGGCGAAGTCGTCGGAGGCCTTCATGAAGGCGCCGGAGACCCCGTAGGCCGGCACGCCGAGCGCGCGGAAGAACATGCTGTCGGTGGCGCCCGCCGACATCTCCGGCACGACCGCCAGGCCGGGATAGCGCGCCTGCACCGCCTTGGTCACCGCCGCCAGGACGTCGGGCCGGAGCGGCGAGGCGCCGGCGTCGATGGCGCCGTCGGCGGCGCGGGTGATCGTCGCGGTGGGGTCGTCCATCGCCCGGATCAGCGCCTGGCGCACCTGCTCGGACGGCGTGCCCGGGAAGATGCGGCAGTTGACGTTGGCGGTGACCTTCTGCGGCAGGGCGTTGGTGGCGTGGCCGCCCTCGATCATGGTCGCCACGCAGGTGGTGCGCAGCTGGCCCACGAAGTCCGGATCGGCCGACAGCACGTCGAGCGCGGCCTGGTCGTTCGGGTTGGCGATGTAGTGGCGCAGGGCCTCGCCCACCGCGCCGGGCGTCTGGGCGGCGGCGGCCTTGAAGCCGGCCAGCGTGATGTCGCTGTGCATCACCGGGAAGCGGTAGGCGGCGATCCGCGCCAGGTCCTGGCCCATCTCGTTGATGGCGTTGACCTTGCCCGGCCGGCTGGAGTGGCCGCCCGGATTGGTGACGGTGATCTGGAAGTCCGCGTAGGTCTTCTCCGCCGCCTGCAGGCCGTAATAGACCGGCTTGCCGTCCTCGCCGACCAGGCCGCCGCCGGCGTCGCCGTTCAGCACCAGTTCGGCGCCCTGGAGCTCGGCGGCGAACTTGCGCGCGGTCTGCTGGGCGGTCTCCTCGTCGCCGGAGAGCGCCAGGATGACGTCGCGCCCGGGCTTCCAGCCGGACTGGCGCAGCTTGCCCAGCACCGTCACCACCATGGAGACGTCGAACTTGTCGTCGATGGCGCCGCGGCCGAAGACGTAGCCGTTCTCCACCACCGGGGTGAACGGGTCGCGCGTCCAGTCGGCGGGCTTGGCCTCGACGACGTCCATGTGGTCGATGACCACGATCGGCTTCTTCGACGGGTCCGTCCCGGGATAGCGGGCGATCAGGATGGAGCTGCCGGCCGCCGCCTCGATGCGCACCTCGTCCGGCTTGTAGCCGTGGGCGACCAGCACGCCCTTCAGGTACTCGGCGTAGGGCTTCACCTGGTCGCCGGGGATGACGGTGTGGAACGAGACGCCCTTCTTCAGGAGCTCCAGCGCCTGGTCATGCAGGGCGGGATCGACCTTCGGGGCCTGGGCGAGGGCGGGCGCGGCGGCCAGGATAGCGGACAGGGCGGCGCAGGCGGCGAGCAGGCTCTTCGTCAAGGTCGGGGAATCCATCGAAGGGTGAGGGTGGCGGCGACCCTAGCGGGGCCGGAACCGGGTGGCGAGGGTCATGGCGGCCCGGAACCTTTTCCTGCGGCCAAGCTTAGGTTTGCACGGGCGAACCGGCACGCCGATTTCGGCGGAGCTCTGGACGCGCGGGGAAACGAACCCATGGAACCTCACAGCCTCATCGCCTGGCTCATCATCGGCGCGGTCGCCGGATGGCTTGCGGGCTCGTTCGTCAAGGGCGGCGGTTTCGGCCTGCTCGGCGACATCGTGGTGGGGATCATCGGCGCCTTCATCGGCGGCTGGCTGGCCGGCGTCCTGCACATCCACATCGGCAGCGGCTGGATCTCCTCGATCATCACCGCCGCGGTCGGCGCGATCCTCCTCCTGATCCTGTTGCGCGCGGTGCGTCGAGCCTAGCTCTCCAGGGGCAGGCCGGCCTCGCGCCAGGCCTTCATGCCCCCGTCCAGCGCCGCCGCCCGGCCATAGCCCAGCTCGCGCAGGGTGGCGGCGGCGAGCGTCGAGATCTTGCCGAACTCGCAGCAGGTCAGGATACGCACCGTCGGGTCCGGCAGCTCGGCGTTGACCCGCAGCTCCAGCTGGCCGCGCGGCAGGTGGTGGGCGCCCGGCACATGGCCGGCCTCGAAGGCCTCCTTCTCGCGCAGGTCCAGGATGACCAGATCGCGCCGGTTGCCGCCGAGCCGCCCGGCGGCCTCGGCCATCGACATGAACGGCACCTTGGCGGCGGCCTCGGCGAGCAACTGCGCGACCGTCTTGCCGCCGCTCATGTTGGTCCGCAAGGCCTCGGTCAGATGGGTCGGCGCGGCCAGGTCCAGCGCCTGCATCATGGCCACGAACTCGGCCCGGTCGGTCTTCTGCAGGCGCGGGTTGTCGGCGATCTCCGCACCGATGGTGGAGTGCGAGCGGCCTTTGTAGTCGTGGGCCGGAAAGACCAGCGTTTCCGCCGGCAGCTTCAGGAGCCCTTCGAACAGGCTGTCGTAGAGGTCGTGCGGATCGCCGGTCGGCAGGTCGGTCCGGCCCGTGCCGCCGATCAGCAGGGTGTCACCGGTGAACACCCGGTCGTCCATGACCAGGCTCATGGAATCGCGGGTGTGTCCCGGCGTGTGCATCGCCCGCAGCTTCAGGCCGCCGGCGATCAGCATCTCCCCGTCGTCCAGCCGCATCTGCGCGTGCGGCGCCGGCGAGAGGCGGTGCATCACCACTGGCGACTCCAGCGCGCGAGCGAGTTCCTTGCTGGCTGAGAAGTGGTCGGCGTGGGTGTGGGTGTCGATCACATATTTCACGGCGAGCCCGTGCCGGGCGAGCAGGCCCCGATAGTGGTCGATGCGGCTGAGCTCCGGGTCGATCAGCACCGCGGCCTGGGTGGCCTCGCAGCCCAGCAGGTACGATTGGCAGCCGCCCGTGGCGACCTGTTCGAAGATCATGGCTCCCCCCGAAGCGTCGGCTGGCCGACCTAAGCGCCGCCGCCCGGACCTGGCAAGGGCTACCCGACGGCCCCGGTCTTGCAGCTTCCCCCGCAGGTTGTCCCGGTTTGACACCCAGAGCGGCCCACCTAACGTAACACTGTTAGATGAAATAAGAATTGTATAAAAAGGACAGTGACTTCCATGCGTTTATCCAACCAGATTCTGATCTCCGCCATCGCCCTTGCCGGGTTGTGCGCGGGGACGAGCGCGCAAGCCGCTGTCCCGATGTTGAGCGGCGCCATCACCGCCGACAACGAATACGCCGCCTTCCTGTCGACCTCCGACAACACGCTGGGGACGCTCCTGACCTCCGGCGCCAACTGGCAGAGCGCCCAGACCTTCTCCGCGGCCTTGGTCCCGGGGCAGACCTACTACCTGCATGTGATCGCCAACAACTGGTACGGCCCGGGCGACATGGCCGGCGGCAACCCCGACGCCCTTCTGGGCAGCTTCGCGGTCACGGGCGGCTTCCAGTTCGCCAACGGCCAGCAGACCCTTGGCACCGACACCGCCGACTGGCGCGCCGATCCGAACGCCACGGTTCAGGACCTCGGCGGTCCGCTGAGCTGGACCGCGCCGACCGACGCGCCCACCAGCTGGGGCGTCAACGGCGGCTCCAATATCTGGGACTCGGCGATCGGCGGCCCGATCGCCGGCGTCAGCGCCTCGGCGCAATGGATCTGGTCGCAGAGCGACCCGTCGGGCGAGGCCTTCTTCTCGACCACTATCACCGATCCGAAGGTCGCCGGCGTGCCCGAACCCGCCGCCTGGGCCCTGATGATCGTCGGCTTCGGCCTGACCGGCGCGGCGCTCCGCCGCCGCCGCACCCCGGCCTTCGCCCGGATCTAGGCTTCCAGCAGCGCCCGCGCGCGTTCGAACACCGCTTCGAACATCGCGGGCGTCAGCCGCCCGGTGTTCGTGTTGAGCCGTGAGCAGTGGTAGCTGTTCAGCACCACATAGGGCCCGGCCTGGAACTCCGTCCCATGGCCCGGCAGGCCCGCCGAGGCCCTCAGCCCCAGCGCCTTCAAGACGTTGCGGCGTGAGACGTCGCCCAGGGTGACGATCACCTTCAAGCGGGGCAGGGCGGCGATCCGCGCGGCCAGGAACGGCCGGCAGGTCGCCTCCTCGCTTGTCTCCGGCTTGTTGCCCGGCGGGGCGCAGCGCACGGCGTTGGAGATCATGCAGTCGACCAGCTTCAGGCCGTCCCGGCCGTTCGGGTCGTAGCTCCCGGTCGCGAAGCCCGTCTTCCTCAGGGTGCCGTAGAGCAGGATCCCGGCATGGTCGCCGGTGAACGGCCGCCCCGTGCGGTTCGCCCCCGTCCGCCCGGGCGCCAGTCCCGCCACCAAGAGCCGCGCCGCCGGATCGCCGAAGGAGGGCGCCGGGCCGTTCCACCAGTCGGGGTGCTCCGCGGCGTTCTTCGCCCGATAGGCCACCAGCCTGGGACACAGGGGACAATCGCGCGGCGGCTCGGCCTGAGGGGTCAGCTTTTCCACGCCTCGTCCTTAGCCGAGTCGCGAAGGTTCAGGCGTCCGCCTCGGCGTCGTCCTCGTGGCGGCGCTGTTCGGTGCGGCTTTCCTGGATGAAGCGGGGCAGGCGCGAGGGCCGGCCGATGATGTCGGCCAGGTCGGCGAGGTCCACGAAATTGTCGGCCTGGCGGCGCAGATCGTCCGAGGCCATCGGCGGCTGCGACTTGACGGTGGAGACCACGGTCACCCGCGCCCCGCGCCGCTGCACCGCCGCCACCAGGGCCTTGAAGTCCCCGTCGCCCGAGAACAGCACCAGGTGGTCGGCCGAGGCCGCGGCCATCTCCATCATGTCGACGGCGATCTCCACGTCCATGTCGCCGCGCCAGCGCTTGCGCCCCTGGCTGTCGGTGTATTGCCGCGCCGCCTTGGTGACGAGGGAATAGCCGTTGTAGTCCAGCCAATCGACCAGCGGCCGGATCGGCGAGTACTCCTCGTCCTCGACGAGGGCGGTGTAGTAGTAGGCGCGCACCAGGACGCCGCGCTTGCGGAACTCTTCCAGGAGCTTGCGGTAGTCGATGTCGAAGCCCAGGCCCTTGGCCGCGGAGTAGAGGTTGGATCCGTCGATGAACAGCGCCAGGCGGTCGGTGGGATAAAAGGTCATCAGCTCAAATGTCCAAATGACCAGGGAGGCCGGACGCTGGACCCCCGCACCCGAAGCCCTCGACGCGGCGGTGATCGTGGCCCTGGGCTCAAATAGGCCCGGCGATCACCCGACGTGCGAAGACCTGCTCGAGGCGGCCTTGGCGTCCTTCCCCCAGGCAGGATTGCCCGTGCTGGCCCGGTCTGGCTGGTGGAGCTCTGCCGCCTGGCCTGACCCAAGGGGAAAGGAATATCGCAACGGCGTCGCGATTGTCGAGACGGTCGACCCTCCGCACGCGGTTCTGGAGGCGCTTTTTGCCATCGAGCGGCAGTTTGGGCGAACGCGCGGCCTGCCCAACGCGCCGCGCACCCTCGACCTCGACCTGATCGCCCACGGCCGCCAGGTGAGCGCTGAGCCCGGCCTCATCCTGCCGCACCCGAGGGCCGCCGAGCGCCTGTTCGTCATGGGGCCCTTGGCCGAGATCGCGCCGGAGTGGCGCCATCCGGCGCTGGGCCGGACCGCGACGGAATTGGCGGCTTCTGCAACTGTGGGCGTGGATGCGCGGCCCACACCTTCCCCGTCATCCTCCGGTCACCCGCAGGCTGATCCGGGGGACCCAAGCTGAGGGGCGGAATGGGCGAGGTTGCTTGGGTCTCCCGGATCGTCTCTTCGGGCGACCGGAGGATGACGGGATTTTGGGTATCTAAGGCCTAAGCCTCCGCACCACGCCCTGCGCCACCCACAGTCCGCCCGCCGCGCCCAGCAAGCCGCCCACCACAAGGGCCGCCACGTAGCCCACCAGCGCGGCGAACCCCGCCCAGTGCGGCAAGGCGCGGTTCGAGACCGCCAGCAACAGGGCTGTCGGCAGCAGGAACGACCCGGCCAGTGCGCCGGTGGCGGCCAGGGCGAGATAGATTCCGGAAACCCGGCTCGCCGGTCGGCGCAGCATCCCCACCGCGGCGGCGAGCGCCAGCAGCCAGGCCGGAACGAGGAAGATGAAGGCCATGGGCGGGTCCGTCGGGACCTGGCCCGCGCAGCCTAGGCTATCGCCCGCCGGCGCCGGTCGTCACGCGCGATCTGCAACCCCCTTGGCCCGGGCGCGAGCGTCCAGCGGCCGGCCTCCACAAGGTCAGGGTCGAGCTTGGAGGCGATGGTGGCGGCCTCCATCACCAGGTCCGCGCCGATCCTTGGCGGCACGACGTCCACCGTCTGAGCCATCAGCCGCGCGGCCACGACCGACAGCGCGATCGGCCAATGCGCCTCGTTCAGCCCCGGCTCGTCGGCCATCTCAAGCGGCATGGGGGCGGTGACGATCCGCCGTACGGCCGGCCACAGCACGCGCAGCAGGTCCTGCGGCCGGGCCACGCCCTCGCGGCCCTTGGCGGGCGAGAGCCGGCCAAGCTGGCCCTCCGCCGCCGTCTTGGCGATCCGCCGCTCGAGCTCCCAGTAGTCGGGGAACTCCGTACGCTTGACCCCCGCCGCCGCGGCGGCCTGCACCACGAAACGCTGCAGCGGAAAGCCGTGGCCGAAGCCCAGAAGCAGGGGCGCGTTGATCCAGCGGCCGGCCAGGAAGCGGCGGCTCTCCTTGTCCTGCCGCAGCATCAGGCTCTCCGGCGCCACCAGGTCGCGCCGCGCGGTGAGCAGTTCGCCCTGCTCCAGGGCCGAGTTCTGGGCGGCGAAGCCCACCAGGGCGCCGGCCGCGGTCAGCAGGCTCTGGGCGTGCGCGCCCGTGGCGGGGATCTTGCGCAGCAGGAGCTGGCGCACCGCCGAGGTCGCCAGGTTCGCCCGGGTGACGGACTCCGGCTCCCAGGGGAAGCGCTCCTGGCGTTGCACTGGCGCAGGCGGCATCGCGGACTCCGGCCGATCGAGGCCTGAAGCCTAGCCCACCAACCGTTGAGCCTTTGCAACCGCACGTGGTGAACGTCGGGTAAGGCGCCTGCGGCCTTTGCGGCGTTGCACAATGGGCCGCGAAGCTCTATTTTCCCAGGTTCTCTCCCCGTCCCGAGGATTTCATGGCTCGCGTCACTGTCGAAGACTGCATCGAAAAGGTTCCGAACCGCTTCAACCTCGTGCTCCTGGCGGCGCACCGGGCCCGGGCTATCTCGGCCGGCGCCCAGATCCTGGTCGATCGCGACAACGACAAGAACCCGGTCGTCTCCCTGCGCGAGATCGCCGACGACGTGGTCGACGCCGAGGAATTGCGCGAGGCCCTGATCGGCACCCTGCAACGCGTCGACGAGCGTTCGGAAGCCGAGGAAGAGGCCGAGACCCTGGCCCTGCTGGCCGATCCCACCCACATGCAGATGAGCGAGCTCGAACTGGTGCGCGCCCTGCAGAGCGACCGCGACGGCGGCCAGGAGGAGCGGTACTGAGCCCGGAAGGCGCAGAACCCCTCCCAATCCAGGCGGCGCCCGACCCCGCCGCCCCGCTGAAAGACGCCCCCATGTCCGGGACGCCTGAGGCCTCCGACACAGCCTCGGCCAAGCCGGCGTCCAAGACGCCGGCCGCCGCCAAACGTCCCAAGATGCTGCGGCAGTTCGAGCTGATCGAGAAGGTCCGCTCCTACGACCCGACCGCTGACGAGGCGCTGCTGAACCGCGCCTATGTCTATGCGATGCGCATGCACGGGGCGCAGAAGCGGGCGTCCGGCGATCCCTACTTCGCCCACCCCATCGAGGTGGCGGGCATCCTCACCGATTACCGCCTCGACACCGCGACCATCGTCACGGCCCTGCTGCACGACGTGATCGAGGACACCCCGGTCACCCGCGCCGAGATCGACGAACTGTTCGGGGCGGAGATCGGCGAGCTGGTGGAAGGCGTGACCAAGCTCTCCAAGCTGGAGCTCTCCTCCGAGCACCTGCGCCAGGCGGAGAACCTGCGGAAGTTCATCCTGGCGATCAGCCGCGACGTGCGCGTCCTGATGGTCAAGCTCGCCGACCGGCTGCACAACATGCGCACGCTGCAGTACATCTCCAGCCCCGCCAAGCGCGAGCGGATCGCCCGCGAGACACTGGACATCTACGCGCCGCTCGCCCGCTCCATCGGCGTGCACCGCATCACCACCGAGCTCGAGGAGCTGGCCTTCGAGCACCTGAACCCGGTGGCCCGCGACGCCATCGGCCGCCGGCTCGACACCCTGCGCCGCGAGCAGGGCGGGGCGGTCAGCCTGGTCAGCCAGGAGATTTCCGCCCGGCTCGACACCGCCGGCGTGCCGGCCCGGGTCTTCGGGCGCGAGAAGAACCCCTATTCGATCTGGCGGAAGCTGCAGCGCAAGTCGATCGGCTTCTCCCAGCTCTCCGATATCTACGCCTTCCGGGTGATCACCGACACGGAGGAGGACTGCTACCGCGCGCTCGGCGTCATCCACCGCGCCTGGCCCTCGATCCCCGAGCGGTTCAAGGACTTCATCTCCACGCCCAAGCGCAACAACTACCGCTCGCTGCACACCACCGTGGTCGGGCCGCGCGGCATGCGCATCGAGATGCAGATCCGCACCGAGGCCATGGACCGGGTGGCCGAGGAGGGCGTCGCCGCCCACTGGCGCTACAAGGACGAGTCCTACGGCTTCGACCTGGAGCACCAGCAGGCCGCCGGCGGTCGCGATCCGCTGGTGAACCTGCGCCACCTGGTCCAGGTGCTGGAGCACGGGGGCGACCCCGAGGAGCTGATGGAGCACGCCAAGCTCGAGATGTTCCTCGACCAGGCCTTCGTCTTCACGCCCAAGGGCCGCCTGGTCAGCCTGCCCACCGGCGCCATGCCGCTGGACTTCGCCTACGCCCTGCACACCGACATCGGCGACACCTGCATCGGGGTGAAGATCAACGGCGAGCTGAAGCCTTTGCGCACGGTCCTCCAGAACGGCGACGTGGTGGAGGTGATCCGCGGCGGCAAGCCCGTGGTGCCGCCGGACTGGCGTTCGATCACCGTCACCGGCCGCGCCCGCTCGGCGATCCGCCGCCATATCCGCCAGACGGAGAAGGAGGAGTTCACGAGGCTCGGCCGCGCCACCGTCGACCAGACCTTCGCCGCCGCCGGCCGCTCGCGGAAGGACGTCTCGCTCCGCCCCGCCTTCGACCGCTTCGCCGTGGCCACCGAGGACGAGCTGTTCGACGCTGTCGGCCGCGGCCGCGTCGCGCCCGCCCAGGTGCTGGAGGCCCTGTTCCCGGGCCTCAAGGCCGAGGAGAAGAAGGCCGCGTCCGCTCGCCACCGCATTGAGGACGGCCGCGCGGCTCGGCTCTACGTCCGGGGCGGCGGCCTGACGCCCGGCGTCAGCATCCACTTCGACGAGGGCTGTTCGCCGCTGCCGGGCGACCGGATCGTCGGTATCCTGGAGCCGGACAGCAAGGGCCTCACCGTCCACACCATCGACTGCGAGCGTCTGGCCGCCTTCGAGGACCAGGAGGACGTCTGGCGCGACCTGCAGTGGACCCCGGAAGCCGAACGCAACGCCGTCGCCCGCGCCAAGCTGATCGCCACCATTCGCAATGCGCCCGGCGTGCTGGGCCAGGTCTGCACCATCATCGGCGAGGCCGGCGGCAACATCGTCCAGCTGCGCATGCACCACCGCCAGGCCGACTTCTTCGATGTGGACATCGACGTCGACGTCAACGACGCCCGCCACCTGACCCACATCGCCGCCGCCCTGCGCGCCAACCCCAGCGTAGAGACCGTGGAACGGCGGAAGGCCTAGGGCCTCGGAATTCGGAGAAAATCTGCACGGGGATGTCGGATTCGGCCAACCTCGTTCGTCGTTCCGATGAGACCGCCAAGAGGGGCGGCTCGAACAGGGAGAGAGACGATGCGGGTCATGGTGTTCGGAATGGCCACGGAGGGCGTCGAAAAGGGCGAGCCGCCCACCGCCGAGGCTTGGGCGGCGATGGACCGCTTCATGGAGGATCTGGCCGAGGCCGGCGTCCTCGTGGCGGCTGCGGGGCTCAAGCCCACTTCGGAGGGCAAGGAACTCCTCTTCGACGGCGACGAGATCATGGTCGTCGATGGGCCTTTCGCCGAGGCCAAGGAGGTGGTCGCCGGCTTCTCGATCTGGGAGGTCAGGGACATGGACGAGGCCGTCGCCTGGGCGAAGCGCAGCCCCAATCCTACGTCGGGCCAGAGCCGGATGGTGATCCGGCCGTTCTTCGAGGTGGCGGACATCGCCGAATACCTGACGCCCGAAGACCTGGCCTCGCCCCGCACGGGCGAGCGCGCGCAGCTCGGCGTCGCCTGACGCCGTGGGCCTGCGGCGGCGGGCCTAGGCTGAGGCCGCCGCGGCCTTGGCCTGGGCCGCCGCCTGGGCCGCGACGCCCGCGACGGCGTCACGGGTCTCGGCGATCAGTCGCGCGGCGATGGGGTCCGACTGGACCGCGCGCCAATAGGCCGACAGCTTCGGCAGGCCGGGCAGGGGATCGGGCGTCCCGAATAGGCCGGGGATCCACTCCGCCGCCAGCACCAGTTGCGGGACGATGGCGCCGTCGGCCTGGGTGAGCCCACCGCCCACGGCATAGCCGTCCTCACCGATGTAGCCTTCCAGATAGCCCAGGGCCTCGGCCACCTTGCCCACCGCCGCCTCAATGACCGCCGGGTCCCAGTGCCGACGCGAGCGGCCGGACAGGTTGAACAGCGGGACCATGGCCATCACCACGTAGACGTCGCAGATTCGGCTGAGCAGCCGCATCCGCGCGCGGCCCCAGGGGTCGGCGGGGCGCAGGGCGGGCTCCGGATAGGCGTCCTCCAGGTACTCGCAGATCACCTCGGACTCCGGCAGGGTGCGGCCGTCGTCCAGCACCAGCGCCGGCACCCGGCCGATCGGATTGATCTGCAGGTAGTCGCCCTTGGCCTCCGTCGAGGCGTGGAAACCCGGCGGCTCGATGATCTCGACCTCAAGGCCCTTCGCGTAGATCAGGAGCCGCACCCGCGTCGGGAACGGCGAGGCGTAGGTCTGGTAGAGTTTCATGGCGGTGATCCCTTGCCCGAAGCCTCAACCTTACGCGTCCTCCCCTTGTGGGAGGAGGTGGCCTGCGAAGCAGGTCGGAGGTGGGGTCCCTCGGCCTCTCGGCGGAGTCCGATGTTCAGGTTTCGCGCGGAGAGGGGAGCGCGACGCCACCTCCGTCAGCCTTCGGCCGCCACCTCCTCCCACAAGTGGAGGAGGAATCTGATCTAAGCCGCCAGCTTGTGGCGCTTCTCGGCCTGCCAGTCGCTGATGATGCGGTTGATGATGTAGGGCGGGGTCCAGCCGAAGTCGCCGTCGGCATCGGGGTCGTCGGCCAGGAACAGCGGCGTGAACACCTTGTAGTTCTGCTCGATGATCGCCTCGCAGAACGAACGCAAGAGCTCCGGGTCGGTCAGGTGGCGGCCGATGCTGTCATCGCGCGCCTCGGTCCGCGCGCCCGCGCCCACCGGCAGCCAGATCATCGGATAGGGCTGGTTGTCCACCACGCCCCGCAGCTTCTGGGCGCCGGAGAAGTGCAGCGGCAGCGGCTCGTCGGACTGGCCGTAGGAACTGGTGAGCAGGAAGGCCAGGTCCGCCGAGATGACCATCCGGCGCGGGGTCGACCAGCCGGACAGACGGAAGCCGGTGTCGATGGAAGGCCCCACGAAGTCGCGGATGATGTCGCCGCGGTTCTTGCCCTCGTACCACTGCTCGCGCATCTCGGCCTGGACCAGGATGGCGTCGTCCTTGCCGTCGCCGCGGAACTGCACCCCGTTGCGGCGGAAGAAGACCTCGGAATTGGGCGACGGGAACAGCGCGATCCAGGCTGTCGACTTGACGTCCATGTCCTCGGAGAGCGTCGCCAGGTCGCAGCGGTAGGCGGAAAGCGCCGCCAGCCAGATGTGGATCGCGTCGACCGCCTGGGCCCGCGTGGTCAGGTCGCAGGTGTAGAGCAGCTCGTCGCCGTTGGATTTCCAGAATTCGGGCGGGGCGATGAGCGCGTTGCTGCGCTGACGGAAGGCCCGGTACTGCTGATGAACGATGTAGTCGAAGTCGCGGTAGAAATTGAGGATCGCCGGTAGCCAGGCCTGGCGCGACTGCTTGAACGCCGTCGAGCCCACCAGGTCGACGCTGAGGAACAGCCGCAAACGGGGCTTCAAGCCCTCGGGGAGGTCTGCGGGGAAGGCCTTCCTCTCGTTTGGCGGCGTCACGTGACGGTCTCGTTCCTTAGAAGCCAGCGGCCGAAGGGAGCGGCCGCACGACGCCGGAGCCGGGCGTCGGGCTTCCCAACCGGCCCGTGGCGTCCAACGTCGACGGCTTAGGCTGTAAACGATGGTGTCTTCGGACCAGTTAAGATCGACGGTTAAATAATTTTGACCACGAAAGCCCGGCTGAGGGGCTTCCAGAGCGCCAGGATGATCAGCCCACCCAGGCCGGCTGCGGCGCAGTGCAGCAGCCAGAAGGCTTCTGGACGCATCCGTTCGTAGAACTGGCCGACCCAGCCCACCAGCAGGGAGCCAGCGAACACCGACAGGAAATAGACGCCAATCATCAACGAATTGATCGCCGGCGGCGCGGCCCGCGAGAACAGCGCCATGCCGATCGGATAGACGAACAGGTAGGCCGTCTGGATCATCAGGTGGAAGCCCAGCACCCAGACCAGCGCCACCTTCGTGGGTCCGCTCACCGCGCAGGCCAGGGCCAGAAGGGCGTAGGCGCTCACCGCCAGGCCGCAGCCGGTGGCCATCTTGCCGAGCGCCGAGGGCTCGGCCCCGCGCCGGGCCTGGACGCTCCACAGGCCGATCAACACGGGCGCGAGCGTGATGCCGACGATGGCGCTCACAGACTGCAGCCAGGTGATCGGCAGGACGAAGCCGCCGATCCGCCGGTCGAGGTGGCTCCTGGCCCAGATCATGTAGGCGTTCAGCACCTCGCCGTTGGCGATCCAGAACAGGGCGATCACCGCCAGGAGCACGCCCATGGCCGCCAGCACCGGTAGGTCCTGAGCCGTCAGCCGCGCGGCCTCGGCGCGGCGGGGCGCGCCCTTCGGCGGCAGGGTGTCGGGGGGCAGGCGGCTGTAGCCGGCCAGGTAGATTCCCAGGCTGATCAGCATGCCGACCCCGGCCGCGCCGAAGCCCCAGTGCCAGCCCACGACCTCGCCCAGGGTGCCGCACACCAGAGGCGCGGAGAACACGCCCACGTTGGCGGCCATGTAGAAGAGCTGGAAGGCGTCGGCGCGTCTGCGGTCCGCGCCGCGGTAGAGGTTGCCGACCTGCGCGGAGATGTTCCCCTTCAAGAGGCCGCAGCCGAGGATCAGCAGGGCGAGCGCCAGCAGGAACGGCCCCTCGAAGGCCATCAGGAAGTGGCCGGCCGCCATCATCGTCCCGCCGACCAGCACTGATCGCTTCTGGCCCAGCACCTGGTCGCCGATCAGGCCACCGAATACCGGGGTCAGCGAGCAGAGCCCGGCGTAGAGGCCGAACACCTCCGAGGCCGTGGCCTGCGGGCTCATCGGCCCGAACACCGTCTGCAAGAGGGCGTGGAAGGCGCCGAATCCGGCCACATGCTCCACATGCCCGGGCGTGAGCAGCTGGCTGGTCATGTAGAGCACCAGGAGCGCCTGCATGCCGTAGAAGGAGAACCGCTCGAAGGCCTCCATGAAGCTGAGATAGGCCAGGCCCGGCGGGTGGCCCGCGAAGCCGCGGTCCCCGGCGGCCGGCGGGGCGGCCTCCGGCGCGAGGGGGATCTCGGTTTCGGCGAGCGCCATGGCCGCAGGCTTTCAGGCCGCAACCTTCGCCGCAAGAGGCGATCCTCGGAGGCGCGCCCTAAGGCGCCGTGCTGCCCGCGGAATCGGCGCGGCGGAACAGCGACAGCCGCTCGCCCTTGACGGTGCGCCGCCAGGGGCCGCCGGGGGGCGTTTCGGGGCCGGTCACCACCACCGCGGCCGAGGTGGCCAGCGCATAGGCCGCCGCCGGGCCGGACGGGCCGAATTCCACCCAAGGCCGCGCCTCCAGGCCCAGGAAGACCAGGTGGGCCTCATTGACCTCCTTGGCCAGCAGCAGGATGTCGCCCTGCGGCGGCAGGGCGGCGTGGATCTCATGCAGGTCGCGGTCCAAGGCGGCGCGCTCCGCCACCAGCGGGCCCAGCCAGCTGTGGTCCAGATAGGTCGACAGTACGCCGAGCGCCAGGAAGAGGCCGAGCCCCGCCGCCGCTACGCGCCGCCGCAGCGCCACGATAGCCGCCGCCGCGACGCCAGCCGCCGCCGCCAGCGCCTGATAGGGGATGCTCGTCCCCAGGTTGGCCCGCACCGGATCGGGGTGGAAGAAGGCCAGCAGACTGGCGGCGTCCCAGGGAAAGACCGTTTCCCCGGCGCGGAAGCAGGCCAGCAGGCCCGCCAGCCCCGCCAGCATCACCCCGGCGCAGGCAAACGCCAGGCGCCCTCCCAGCGGCCGGACCAGCGGCGGCGCGGCGGCCAGCCACAGCAGCGGAATCAGGAATTCGAAGTAGCGGCCGAACAGGTGCTGGATCTCGTGCGGATCGCCGGTGACCTCGCGCACGAAGAGCGCGGTCATCGCCAGGGTTGCGGCCATGGACAGCGCCAGCATCAGGAACACCAGTTGCCGCCCGTCGGGCTTGAACCGCCCGGACTGGGCGCGCCAGCCGCTCCAGACCTCCGCGAGGCCGATCGTCAGGGGGGCGCCGGCCAGCAGGGCCACCGACGAGACCATCGCCGCCAGGCCGAACGCCGCCATGGCCCAGCCCTCCGACGCCCGCGCCTGGCCAAGCGCCGCGCCGTAGAAGGCGCCGACAAAGAATGTCCAGGCGCTGGCGCTGTGCTCCTCGGCGGCCCACTGGATGAGGTTGCCAACGGTGAAGAAGGCCGTGGCGAACAACGCCAGCCGCAAGGGCAGCCGCCGCCACGCGGTGGCGTCACGCGGGTCGAGGACCGCGGTGTCGAGGATCATCACCGTCGCGAGCGCGCCCACTTCGGCGATCCCGGTCGGCTTGACAAGCACCAGCGCCGCGCCGATCGCCCCGGCCACGGCGGCATGGACCATGGGCCGGCTGCGCATCCAGCGCCCGGTCGCCAGGCAGAAGAGCGCCAGCACGCCCACGAACAGCCCCTCGGCCAGGTCGGAAAAGGCGAAGCGGTAGTAGGGGAAGGCGAGCGCAATCAGGGCCATCGTCGCCTGGTCGCGGCGCGGCAGTCCTCGCACGCTCGCCTGCCAGACCAGTAGCAGGCCCGCCAGATAGGCCGCAGCGTTGACCATCCGGTCGCCGACCACCAGCGGCGCGCCCAGGTAGTAGAGCGCCCGGATCACGCTGAAATCGAGACCGTTGCTCACCGCCGCCACCGCCGGGTAGCGCGCCACCTGGGCTGGCGCATACATCGCTCGGATCAGATAGGTCGCCTCGTCGCCGGCGAAGATCGGCTGGGGCATGGCTAGCCGGCTGGCGTAGAAGCCAAGGATCGCCAGGGTCACCGCGGCGGCGGCGATAAGTCCGATACGCTGGATAGACACGCGATGCCCGCTAGGCGTCTGGTGAAACACTCCGGAGACTATCACGACAATCGAGACACAATCACAACAGTCACAATCGCTGCGCGCGGAAAGATATCAATGGTTGTCGATCGGGACCCGTAGGGCGACTCAGCGCCCCGTCGCGGCGGGGGCGGGCAGGTGGGCCAGGACGAACTCGACGCCGCGTACGGCGCTGTCCCCATAGGTCTCGCCCAGGATGGTGGTGTGCGAGGCGCCCTTGACCGCCTCGAAGGTCCCGAACTTGGCGGCCCGTTCGGGCGCGCGGCGCGGGTCGGCGGGATTGTCGCCCTCGCCACGGTCGACAACGATTACGGAGACGGGCCAGTTGGGGTCGTAGGGGGCGACGGCTTCGGCCTCATGGGCGCTGCGGCCCCAGTTCTCCACCTCCTCGGCGGCGGTGCGGGCGTGGTGGCCCGAGACATAGGCATGGCGTTTCTCCGCGCTGCCCTGCGGCGGCAGGCCGATGCGGTCGCCGGCCGGCCAGTAGAGGGGCAGGGTGGCGCCCACGCTCGCCGACACCGCCGCCACCTTCGACAGCGTGGTGAAGGCGCCGATGAATTTCTCGGTCCCTGGACTGTCGATCTGCTCGGGCGTGGTGGCCTCGATCAGGACCAGGCCCGCCACCTTGTCCGGATTGCGCCCGGCGAACATCCGCACATAGAGCCCGGCCATTGAGTGGCCCACCAGGATGAACGGCCCACGCTCGCCCGAGGCGGCGATCAGCTTCTCCAGGTCCTCGGTGATGGTCTGCGCATCACGCGGATGCGGGCCCGGGTCGGACCAGCCCATGCCGGCGCGGTCGTAGGCGCAAGAGCGCAGGCCCTTGGCGGTCAGCTTCTCCTGGATCGCCGCGAAGTCGGCCGCCAGGCCGAACGCGCCCGGTTCAAACCAGACGGTGGGCGTAGGACCGGCTGGCGGCCCGGCGCAGACCAGCCGCAGCCTTCGCCCGCCGATGTCCACATAGGTCCCGGCCGGCTTGAACGGTCCGGCTACAGCCGCGATCACCGCGCCGGCGGCGATCCAGGCGGCGACGGCGAGGACAACGGCGAGCAGCATCCGGATCAAAACCCTGCGCATGGGCCCCACCTAAGGCCGTGATTCGCACAGCTGCAACCGCGCCCCGTCGCGCGCCTCCGCCGCCATCTTCGCAAGTCCGCGAAACCGGGCTATCCAGCGGCCATGAACACCGAACAGGTCCTCGACGAATTCCGCGGCGCCGGCGCCTTGCGCGAAGGCCACTTCATCCTAGCTTCGGGCCGGCATTCGCCCATGTTCCTGCAGAAGAACCTGGTCTTCCAGTTCCCCGAGCGCACCGCGCGGCTCTGCAAGGCCCTGGCCGAGAAGATCGAGGCGGCGGTTGGCAAGCCCGACGTCATCGTCTCGCCGGCGGTGGGCGCGATCATCCCGGGCTATGAGACCGCCCGCTGGCTGGGCGTGCCGGCGCTCTATGTGGAGCGTGAGGACGGCGCCTTCCGCCTGCGCCGCGCCTTCAAGATCGAGAAGGGCGCCAAGGTCGTCGTGATCGAGGATGTCATCACCACCGGCGGCTCGTTCCGCGAGGCGGTCCAGCCGATCGCCGAGGCCGGCGGCGAAGTGCTCTGCTGCGCCTGCATCGTCGACCGTTCCGGCGGCAAGGCGGATGTGGGCTTCCCCCTGGTGGCGCTCGCCACCGTCGACGTCCCCTCCTACGCCCCTGACGAAATCCCCCCGGAACTGGCCGCCATCCCGGCGGAGGAGCCGGGCTCGAAGCGGTTGAAGGCCTAGCTCTCGTCATCCCGGAAGCCGCGCAGCGGCTGTCCGGGACCCAGACGCGCGGCGTTTCCGGTTGCAGCGCCGTCTTGCGAACCCATTTGGATTTGAGTCTATGGGTCCCGGACAAGCGCTGCCGCGCTTTCCGGGATGACACCAAGGGGTGTTGGTTATGAGCAAGCTCAGGCTCGGCGTGAACATCGACCACGTGGCCACGGTGCGGAACGCCCGCGGCGAGGGCTATCCCGACCCGGTGCGGGCCGCGGAAATGGCGCTGGCCGCCGGGGCCGATGGGATCACCGCCCACCTGCGCGAGGACCGCCGCCACATCTCCGACGCCGACATCGATTCGCTGGCCGTCATCTGCCGCCGCCGCGGCCGGCCGCTGAACCTCGAGATGGCGGTGACGCCGGAGATGGAGGCCATTGCGCTCGCCCACCGGCCGCACGCCGCCTGCCTGGTGCCGGAGCGGCGCGAGGAGGTCACCACCGAGGGCGGCCTCGACGTGGTCAAGGGCCACAACTCGATCGCCCCCGTGGTGCAAAAGCTCGTCGACGCCGGCATCCGCGTCTCCTGCTTCATCGACGCCGACCTCGCCCAGGTGGCCGCGTCGAAGTCCGCCGGGGCCCAGGTGGTGGAGCTGCACACCGGCGCCTACTGCCAGGCGGTGCGCGAACGCCGCCCCGAGGCCGACCATCTGCTCGATGGCCTGCGCCGGGCCGCCGCCGAGGCCCACCGCCTGGGTCTGGAGGTCCACGCCGGCCACGGCATCGACTACGAGACGGTCGGGCCCGTCGCCGCCATCCCGGAACTGATGGAGCTCAACATCGGCCACTTCCTGATCGGCGAGGCGATCTTCATCGGCCTCGGTCCTGCGATCCAGCGGATGCGCGCCCTGATGGACGAAGCCCGGTCCGTGCGGGCCGCATGATCGTCGGCATCGGCTCCGACCTCTCCGACATCCGCCGGATCGAGAAGACCCTGGAGCGCCACGGCGAGCGCTTCACGAACCGCATTTTCACCGAGCTGGAGCGCGTCCGTTCCGAGCGCAAGGCCGACCGCGCTGCCTCCTATGCCAAGCGCTTCGCCGCCAAGGAGGCCTGCGCCAAGGCGCTGGGCACCGGCATGCGCCGCGGCGTCTTCTGGCGCGACATGGGGGTGGTCAACCTGCGCTCGGGACAGCCGACCATGGCGCTGACCGGCGGCGCCCAGGCCCGCCTGCTGGAGATCATGCCGCCCGGCTGCCGCCCGGCGATCCACCTGAGCCTCACCGACGACCACCCCTACGCCCAGGCCTTCGTGATCATCGAGGCCCTGCCGGAGTGATCGCCGTCTAAGCGAGGGTTCGCGTCAGGCCGGATGGGCTCCCGGCGCGTCGCATTTGGCGAATTTTCCCTTGGCGTCCTTGCACTTCCCGGACTTGGCCTTGGCGACGGCCGAAGCCGGCGCGGCCGCCGCAGTGGCCGACGCCGCGCCCTTGGCGGGGGCCTTGGCCATCGCCGACTTGGTGGGCGCGGCCTTGGCCGAAGCGCCGCCGCAGACTTCAGCCTTGGCGAACTGGCCCTTGGCGTCATGGCAACGCCCGTTGGCGTCGAGCTTCTGGGCGCTCGCCGACCCGGCCAGCAACAGCCCGGCCACGCTGGCCACAAGCATCATTTTGAGCATTTTGTGTCCCTCCGACGCAGATAGCCGCAATCCCCGGCGAATCTCCAACCCACGTCTTCGAGTCGAGTTCCAATATTTATTTCGCAGGTCCGTCACGAAATCGGCATATGGTAGAGCTTGTTATTTTCGACAGAAAATATTCGAGCGAATTGTAATGAATGAAGACTCTCAGTTGCCGCGCAAAAATTGTCACATCGCGATTATTGACTCGAGAACATATCGAGAAAACTTGGCGCGTCGGGCGCGCCGCGCTGCGCCTCAGGGTCGGGCGCGCCCTGCCGCCAGGGCTGTGGCCTGCGCCATGACCGGTTCCCACGCGCCGAACCCCGGGGCGATCAACACCTGGACCTGCGGCGCCCACGGATAGTCATCGGTTCCCAGCCGTGGCCAGCTCGCCGGCGCGCCGATCAGCGCCAGTTCGGCGCCGCTCGCGCCGGCCAGGGCGGCGGTGGCGTTGCCCACGCTGACCGCCAGGTCCAGCGCCGCGCAAAGCGCCGCCAGATCGTCGATGTCCTGCTTCAGGTCGATCCCCGGCGGCTCCAGGATCGTGGCGCCGGCGGCCCGGAACGCCGCCAGCTCCGCGGCGCAGTCCCCGTACTGCAGGTTCACGAACCGCATCCCTGGCGTCGCCAGCAGCGGGACCCACAGCTCCGCCGGCGGATAAAACCGGCGCCGGTCGCCCGTGGCCTTGCCGCTGCGCCAACTGATCCCGATCGCCGGCGCGCCGTCGCCCAGCCAGCCGCGCCAATGCGCGACCCGCGCCGGGTCCGGCATCAGATAGCCGGACGTGGACGGGAAGTCCGCCAGCCGCCGCCGGAACCGGCGCAACAGCGAGCCCATCGGCGCCCAGAGGTCGATCGGCCCCGCGACGCTGGGGGCGCGGCGCAGCGGTCCCGCCGGCCGACGCTCGGTGGCGTAGGCGCTGACCTGCGCATCCGGGAAACTGCGCTGGAACAGGCTGACCAGCCTGGGCTCGACCGCCAGGCTGAGGCGGCCCTGCGGCCCGAGCGCGGCCGCCACGTCGGGCAGGACATTGGCGAACATCAGCTCGTCGCCCAGGCCCTGCTCGGCGACCACCAGCAGACGCTTGCCCTCCAGCGCCGCCTCCGGCGTCCAGCGCGCGCCGGGGACCTCGAAGGTCAGGGGATCGGCCAGGTCGGGGGAGAGGCGGGCCTCATAGGCGTCCCAGCCTAAGGCCAAGTCGCCCTGCGCCAGCAAGAGCGTCGCCCGCGCGAACGCGATCATCGCCGCGTCCGAGGGCTTCACGGCCCAGCGCGCGGCCGCCGCGAAGTCCGCGGCCGCCGCCGCCAGCTCGCCCAGGTCGAAGCGGGCGTTGCCGCGGTTGTAGAGCGCCGTGGCGTGGCGCGGGTCCAGCCGGATCGCCTCGTCCAGGAAGGTGATGGCCAGCGCCGCCTGGCTGTCCTGGGTCAGGGCCACGCCAAGGCTGTTCCACAGCCGGGCCTCGCCGGGATTGGCCAACAGGGCCTGGCGCAGCAGGCCCACCGCCTCGTCGAACTGGCCCAGTTCGCGCAGGGCGCGGGCGCGGCCGTCCACCGCCTCCAGCCGCCCGGGCTCCAGCGCCGCCACCTTCGCCCAGAGGCCCGCCGCCGCCGCGTGCGAGCCCATCCGCCCCGCCAGGCCGGCCAGCGCCGCCAGCAGCTCCGCATCGTCCGGCGCCGCGCCCAGCGCCGTCTCATAGGCGCCGATCGCCCCGGCCAGGTCGCCGGCCTGCTCCAGGGCCCGGCCCTCAGCCAGGGCGGCTTCGACGCGCGCGGAGGGTGCGGACGGCATCGCTCCTATCTACCGACGCCGCAGAGTCGCGTCTGCCCCGGCCTGCGACACTTCCCGCGCGGCTCGGCAGGGCACGGAACTTGCTCGCGGGCGGCGCAACGCGTAGCAACGGCCCGTCCGCGACGGCGGGCGAGACACCAAGGACCCTCTATGAGCGACAGCACCCAGGCGAGCGCGCCCCCCGAGAAATCCGGCGCGATGGCCGAGATCGTCGAGATCGTGAAGACGGTCGTCTACGCCCTGCTGATCGCGCTCTTCCTGCGCGTCCTGTTCTTCCAGCCCTACACCATCCCCTCGGCGTCGATGGAGCCCAACCTCTACGAGGGCGACTACATCATCGTGTCCAAGTGGACCTACGGCTATTCGAAGTACTCGATCCCGTTCGCCCCGCCGCTGTTCCATGGCCGGCTGCTGGAGCAGAAGGCGCACCGCGGCGACATCGTGGTCTTCGCCCTGCCGCACGACCCGCACGTGGACTACATCAAGCGCATCATCGGCATCCCCGGCGACCGCATCCAGATGAAGCACGGCCTGCTCTACCTGAACGGGGTGCAGGTGCCGCGCGTGGCCAAGGGCACCTTCCGCGAGGACAGCGGCTACGGCTTCATGCACGACGTCACCCGCTACCAGGAGACGCTTCCGGGCGGGAAGACCTTCATGACCAACGACTTCGGTCCCGACGGCGACCTCGATAACACCGACGAGTACCTGGTCCCCGAGGGCCACTACTTCATGATGGGCGACAACCGCGACAACTCCTCCGACAGCCGCGTCTCGCCCGAGGCCGGCGGGGTGGGCTACGTCCCGGCGGAGAACCTCGAGGGCAAGGCGCAGATCATCCTTCTGTCCTGGTCCAAGGGCGCCTCGATCTTCAAGCCCTGGACCTGGGTCATGAACCTGCAGCCCAAGCGGTTCTTCAACCTGCTGCAGTGATGAACACGCGCACAGCCGCGATCGCTGAACTGGAACGCCGCATAGGCCACACCTTCGCCGACCGCGATCTCCTGGAGCGGGCGCTGACCCACGCCAGCGTCGGCGACGGGGCCAAGGCCGTGCGCCACAACGAGCGGCTGGAGTTCCTCGGCGACCGGGTGCTGAACCTCTGCGCGGCCGAGCGTCTGATGGCGCTCGATCCCGACGCGCGGGAAGGGGAGATGTCGCGCCGCATGGCGGGGCTGGTGAACTACCACGCCTGCTCCCGCGCCGCCCGGGCCTGCGGCCTGCCGGACGCCCTGCGCCTCTCCGCCAGCGCCACCAAGGTCGGCGCGCGGGAGTCCGACGCGGTGCTGGGCGACGCCTGCGAGGCGCTGATCGCGGCCCTCTACATCGACGGCGGGCTGGAGACGGCGCGGGGCTTCTTCCTCAAGTTCTGGGCCGACGAGTTCGCCCACCTGGACGAGCCGCGCGCCAAGGACCCCAAGACCCAGCTGCAGGAATGGGCGCAAGGCCGCGGCCTGCCGCTGCCGGCCTATGAGCTGGTGGCCCGCGACGGGCCGGACCATGCGCCGCGCTTCACCGTCGCCGTCGCCGTCGAGGGCTATCCGGCCGAACGCGGCCAGGGCCGCTCGCGCCAGGACGCCGAGAAGGCCGCCGCCCAACTTATGCTCGCGAAACACGACAACCCGGAACCCGCCGCCATCGCAACCTCAGACGCCCAACCTTCGGACACCCGCCTATGACCCGCGCAGGATTCGCCGCCGTGATCGGCGCCCCCAACGCGGGCAAGTCTACGCTCACCAACCGGCTGGTCGGGGCCAAGGTCTCCATCGTCACCCAGAAGGTGCAGACCACCCGCTTCCCGGTGCGCGGCGTCGCCATGGAGGGCGAGGCGCAGATCGTGCTGGTCGACACGCCCGGCATCTTCCAGCCGCGCCGCAAGCTCGACCGCGCCATGATCCGCGCCGCCTGGGGCGGAGCGCAGGATGCCGACGTCATCGTCCATCTGGTGGATTCCGTGGCCGAACTGGCCGCCGCGGGCGAGGGCGCCAAGGCCGCCGACCGCCGCGCCGCTGTGGACGTGGAGTCCATTGTCGAGGGCCTGAAGACCAGCGGCAAACAGGCGATCCTGGCGCTGAACAAGATCGACGGCATGAAGCGCGACACCCTGCTCGGCCTGTCGAAAAGGCTTTACGACACAGGGGTCTATTCGGAAGTCTTCATGATCTCCGCCGCCGACGGCTCGGGCGTCGACGACCTGAAGCGGCGCTTGGCCGAGCTGATGCCGGAGAACCCCTGGTTCTATCCCGCCGAGCAGACCGCCGACATCCCCGCGCGCCTCCTGGCCGCCGAGATCACCCGCGAGAAGCTCTACCTGCGGGTCCACGAGGAGCTTCCCTACGCCGCCGCCGTGGAGACCACCGCCTTCGAGGAACGCGCCGACGGCTCGGCCCGCATCGAGCAGACCATCTACGTCGAACGTGAAAGCCAGCGCCCGATCCTGCTCGGCAAGGGCGGCCAGACCCTGAAATGGATCGGCCAGAAGGCCCGCGAGGAGCTCACCGAACTCCTCGACCGCAAGGTCCACCTGTTCCTGACCGTCAAGGTCGACGAACGCTGGGCCGACAAGCGCGAGTTCTACGGCGACGTCGGCCTGGACTTCGACGCGTAGCCCACCCCAATCCGTCATCCTCCGGTCAGCCACAGGCTGATCCGGGGGACCGAGCTGAGTTGCAAGAAGCGGCGAGGCCGCTTGGGTCCCCGGATCGCGTCTTCGCGTGACCGAAGGATGACGATGCTTAGGGATTCGGCTCCGCGTACTTGAATGCGTCCGTCGCCTTCGGCTGGGTCGGCAGCACGTTGCGCGGCAGCGGCTTGTCGCTGTCGGCCGCGTCCAGCAGCAGGCTGGCCAGGATCACCGCCGCCTGGCGCAGGTCTTCGGTGCGCACGTGGTCGAAGGTGTCCAGGTTGGTGTGGTGGGTGGTCGATTCGTAGTCCAGCGGGTCCTGGATGAACTGGAACGCCGGCAGTCCCAGCTTGACCATGAAGACGTGGTCGGTGGACCCGGTGGGTTCGGCCACGACGGTCGTGGCGCCCAGGCTCGCGAAGGGCGCCAGCCACTCCTTCAGCATCGGGGCGGCGGCGAAATTGCCCTCGGCGAACACGCCGCGGATCTTCCCCGACCCGTTGTCGATGTTGAAGTAGCCCTGCAGGTCGTTGAAGCCGGGCAGGGTGGTGATCGGATAGCTGTCGGAGGTGTAATAGGGACCGAGGTTGGCGTACTTCGGATCGACCGGCCGGTGCGCCAGGACCTGGTCGACGTAGGCGTAGGAGCCCAGGAGGCCCTCTTCCTCGCCGGCCCAAAGGGCGAAGCGGATGCCGCGCTTGGGCTTCACGTGCAGGGCCGCCAGGATTCGCGCGGCCTCCATCACCACCGCCGAGCCCGCGCCGTTGTCGGTCGCCCCGTCGCCGGCCACCCAGCTGTCCAGGTGGGCGCCGGCCATGACGTAGCCGGCCTTGGGATCGGAGCCCGGGATGTCGGCCAGGATGTTGTTGGCCTTGGTGTCGGCGTCCTCGAAGTTGACCTTGGAGTCGATCTCCAGCCGCACTTCGCCGGTCTTGGCCAGGCGCGCCAGGCGGCGGTAGTCCTCGGCGGCGATCTCGACGCCGGGCAGCTTCGGGGTCTGGCCCACCTTGTAGCCGGAGCCCTCGCCATGGACCGTCCCGTCGTCGCTGCGCGACATCGAGGCCCAGGCCACCGCGCCTTCCTCGGCCAGGAAGTCGTCGAGCTGGGTGCGGAACTGGCGGCGCTCGGCGTTGCGGGCGGCGGCTTCGGGATCGAAGTTCGGCTGCTGATAGGTGTTCAGCTTGGCGAGTTCGGCGTCGGTCAGCCGCTCGAACGGGGCGCCGGTCGCGTCCTTCGGCGCGGTGGGCAGCGAGGTCAGCACGATCTTGCCCTTCAGCTTGCCGCGCCAGGCGGCGAAGTCGCGGGCGGTGCGCAGCGGGGCCACGATCACCGGCGCGCTCACCGGTCCGGCGGTCGGCGGCGTCCAGGCCACCGGGATAGCGCGCAGCATGATCGGCCGGGGCGCGGTCATCCGCACGCTGGAGGCCTCGATCCACCAGCCGCGGCCAAACTCGAAGGGCTGCAGGCGCACGTCCTTCAGGCCCCAGGCCTTGAACTGCCCCTGCGTCCAGGCCTCGGCCTTGCGCATGGCCGGCGAGTTGGTCATCCGCCCGCCGATCTGGTCGGAGAGGTATTCCAGCGTGTCGCCCACCTCGCCGTGGTTGAAGCCCTGGTCGGCGATCTTGTTGATCGTTTCGGCGTCCACGCCCGCCGCCATCGCCGGTCCCGCCGCCACGACACACGCCGCCACGCCCGCCGCCAGGGCCAGCGCCCCCCACCGAACCCGAACCATCGCCAACCCCTCAAGACTCCAGGCCCACACGCCTAAGGCGAACCCCGGCGCCAGACAAGCCGCACACGGCCGCCCTCATCCCGCTCGTCCCGGCGAAAGCCGGGATCCAAGCTGAGACAGGTCCTCCAACCCGATGCGCCACCACCCGTCGCATGGGTCCCGGCTTTCGCCGGGATGGTCGGAGGATGGTAGGACGGCGTGATGGAATTCGAAGACGACGCCTTCGTGCTCTCCGCCCGCGCCCACGGCGAGGCCGGCGCTATTGTCGAGCTGCTCACCGCGAGCCACGGCAAGTACGCCGCCCACGTGGCCGGCGGGGCGTCGCGGCGGATGAAGCCCTTCCTGCAGGCCGGCGCCCCGGTCACCGCGCGCTACCGCGCCCGGGTCTCAGACCAACTGGGCTCGGCCAGCCTGGAGCCGGTGGGCGAGGGGCCGTCCGCCCTGTTCGACGATCCCCTGGCGCTGGCGGGCCTCGCCGCCGCCGCCGCCATCGCCGCCGGCGCGCTGCCGGAGCGCGAGCCGCATCCGGGCGCCTACCTGGCCTTCGAGGCGCTCAGCCGGTCGCTGGAGCTCACCGACGACTGGCCGGCGGTCTTCGTGCGCTTCGAGGCCGGCTTGCTGGCCGAGCTCGGCTTCGGCCTCGACCTTTCCCGGTGCGCCGCCACCGGCGTCACCGACGACCTGATCTATGTCAGCCCCAAGACCGGCCGCGCCGTCTCCCGGGCCGCCGGCGAGCCGTACAAGGACCGCATGCTGGCCTTGCCGCCCTTCCTCCTGTCGTCCCAGTCGCGCCTCGAACCCGGCGACGTGAAGGCCGGCCTCGACCTCACCGCCCACTTCCTGGAAGCCTTCATCTTCAACCCGCTCAACCGCCCCCTGCCGCCGGCGCGGCTGTGGCTGGTGGACAGGCTGAGCGACGCGGGGCGGCTGTAGGCGCTCGGCCTACCGCGGCGGCGCCGGCCCCGAGCTGTAGTCGATGCTGGGGTCGTGGCCCTTCTGGGCGCCCGAACCGAAGCTGTAGGTCAAGGTGACGAGCGCCGTCCGTCCCACGCCGTCCAGGACGCGGCGACCCAGTAGCGTCGGCAGGCCGTATTCGATCGTCTGGCGGTTGCTGTCGAGCAGGTTCTGCGCCGTGACCACCAGGAACAGCGCCGGCGTGAGCTTGCGGCGGTAGCCGAGGTTCAGGAGGCCGATGGCGCCCAGCGACCCCTGCGGCGTGATCGTCCGGCCGGACAGGCTCCCATTCAGCTGGAAGACGTCGCTGGCCGTAGGCGACCAACTGAGCGTCCCGCGCCCGCTCACGACATAGCCCGACCTCGCCGCGCCCAGGCCCAAGGCGCTGGCCGGAACCTCCATCCAATAGGCCTCGCCGCTGGCGTTGAGGCTGACCGTCGAGGTGAGCGCACGGGCGCCCGCCAAAGAAAGCCCAGCCCTGCGAGCCTCGCCAAGATTATCCTCGGTGAACAGCACGACGCCGCCGCCCCGATCCAGCACCACGGGCGTGAAGGCGTTGTGCAGTTCGCGGTAGAACAGGGTGGCGGAAAAGGAGGATGCGCCCTTGTGCGCGTCGTAGGCCGCCTCGAAGGAATCGGTCTCCTGCGGCCGAAGGTCGGGGTTGCCGCCGTAGAGGTCCTGCGGGTTGCCGAAGGTGATCAGCGGGCTGAGCTGCGCCGGCGTGGGCCGGTCGATGCGGCGGCTGTAGCTGGCGCTGACCGTGCGGTCCTCGCCCAGCGGATAGGACAGGTGCAGGCTCGGGAAGGCCTGGAGGAGGTCGCTCTCGCGCCGCTCGCTCCCGTCGGCGAGGCTGGTGGTGGTGCGGCTGTTCTCCAGCCGCAGGCCGGCCAGCACGCTGAGGTCGCCGAACTGCTCCTGCAGGGTGGCGTAGGCGGCGTTAAGCTCCAGGCGGTAGGCGAAGGCGCCGCTGCGCGTGGGGTCGGCTGCGATGGCGCCGGGCGACGGCCCCTCGCCGAAGATCTTCGACAGGTCGGCGGTGGTGATCGCGCCGTCGTAGCCCAGCTTGAGCTCGCCGTCCGCGAACGAGGGGTCCTTGTAGTCGGTCCTGATCTCCGTCGTGTCGGTGGTCTGGGCGCTGGCCGACAGCTCGAAGCTGTCGGGCCCGGCCGGCAGGACCGGCGCATCTTGGTAGGCGCCGTCGGAGCGAACGGCCATGCGCGTTGTGCGCAGGTCCACGGTCAGGTCCTGGTCGTCGCCGAGCTTGCGCCGGAAACTTGCGCCGGCCAGCCGCGTGTCGACGCGTACGGGGTCGTCGTAACGCTGGCGGAGGATGGCGTCGGACGCGCCGTCGCTGGCCCCTGAAAGCGTCGCCAGCACATCGCCGGTCTGGCCCAGCCGGACGGTGACGCCTTGCAGCCGCGCGCCGATGCGGGTGCGGTCGTCGAGGTCGTAGTCGGCGGCCAGGCGCGCCACCACGCTGTTCACCGTCGCGTCATAGCTGTCGACCTGACGCTCCGTCTGCGATCCGCCCGCCGCCAGCGGCGAGACGATCTGCTCGGTGATCTTGCCCGAGGCCGGGTCGCGCCCGCGGTAGTTGAGGTCGCCGGACAGGCTGAGCTTGCCGGTGTTGTAGCTCTCGGTGATCCCGGCGATCGCCTGGCCCCGTTCGCCGACGCCGACCTTGGCCGAGCCCGAATAGCCGGCCTTATGAGCCTGCTTGGTGATCAGGTTGATGATGCCGGCGCCGCCCTGCGCCTGATCGGCCGCCGAGGGGTTGGTGATCACCTCCACGCGCTCATAGCGGTCGGCCGGCAGGCTCTGCACCGCGGTCCCCCGGGCGGCCCCGCTGAACTCGCCGGCCGGCTTGCCGTCGACCAGGATGGTGACGTTCTGGTCGCCTCTCAGGCTGACATTGCCCTGCAGGTCCACGCCCACCGAGGGGACCGTGCGCAGCAGGTCCGCGACGGTGCCGGACTGGGCCTGGATGGTCTTGCCGACCGCGTAGCTGCGCCGGTCGATCTCCACGCGGTCCTGCGACGGCGACTGGGCGGTGACCACCACCTCGTCCACCGACTTCTCAGCCGGCGCCGCAGGGTTCGCGGGCGGCGCGCCGGGGACGGGCGGATCGGCGAAGGCCGGGCCCGCGGCGGCGAGGCAGGCCAGCAGCAGTTTCCGCAGACCTCGCCGGATCATTTGCGGCCCACGCCGGCGCCGGGCGCGGACAGCGGCTTCACGCCCGCGGCCTTGAGCAGGGGATCGACGGCGGCCTGGCGGTCGGCAGCGAACACCGCGTCGGCGCGGGCCTTCAGGCTGTCGGTGAGCTGCTGCTCGGCGGCCTGGGCCAGCGGGAAGTCGTCCGGCTTGGCCAGCGGGGCCTCGCCGCTGGCCTTGTCTGGCAGGGCCTCAACGTCGGGCGCGGTGCAGGCGAAGACGCCAGCCAGGGACTGGACGCAGTATTGCCGCTGCAGATAGCCGGCGAGCGTCCAGCGATAGCGGTCGCTTGCGCCATCCGCACCGCTCACCGCCGGGCGCGCCACCGCGACCGAGGACGTGAAGAACAGGGCGCGGCGCACCACCATCGCCTCGCGCCGCGCGCCCTTGGCGAGGGTCAGCGGCAGGTCGAGGCTGGCGACAACGGCGGAGCGGTCGACGCGCGCGACCACCACCACCGAGGCAGCCGGGGGCGTCGCCGCCTGGGCGGGCGGCGTGTCGGACTGGATCATGGAGGGTTCAGACGGCCGGCTGCGGAGGCGCCGGCTGACCGGGTTCCGGGTTGGAGGGTATGAAGCGGATCGGGATGTTGATCTCGCCGCCGGATGTCGGGGCGCCGTCCCTGGTCTGCGGCTTCATCTGGAATTTCGCCGCCATGGCCAAGGCCGCATCGCCGAAACCCTGGCCCAGCGGCGCCTCGCCGTTCACCTCACAGTCCGCGAGACCGCCGGTCGCGACGACGTTGCAGTGGAGCGTGGCGCGCCCTTCGGTGTTCGAGGCGAGCGCGGCCTTCGGATAGAACTCGGCGAAGTCCGCGCCGGTCGGCTTCTCGATCCAGTCCGGCTTGGTGATGACCGGCCGGCGTGCCGGGCCCTCGGCCGGCGCGTAGCTCGCCAGCGTCCTGGCGACCTTGGCTCCGGCGGGCGCCGCCATAGAGGTCTTCGCCGGCGGGCCAGGCAGGAAGTCCGGGAAGCGCGTCGTCGGCGGGTTCGCGGGCGGCCCGCCGGGGATGGCCGGGTGTTTGCTGAACTCGACGATGTAGAAGCCGCGCGGCGGCATGGGGGTGACGTCCGGGCCCGGGTTGGCCTTCAGCCGGACGTGCGCGATCACCCGCAAGGCGGCCTGCTGGAAGGCGGCCTTCAGCCCGGGCCGTTCGGCCGCGCCCTCGAAGTGGTAGCCGACGCACTGGTCCAGCCGCTGTTTGGCGAGGTCCGTCGAGCATTGCAGGGTGACCGAGCCGGTGAGGCCGGCCTTCTTCGCTTGCGTCGGCCACTCGCGCTGCACGTCGGCGGCGGTGTAGGAGGCTTCGAAGGACGTGAGGCTCATGCGGCAGTTGTGCAGCTCGCGGTTCTCGTCGGGCTTGCACAGGAACGACAGGCCCGGGCGCCAGAGCTTGCGGGCGTCCTCTGGCTCGAGGTGGCCGTTGTTGGGGATGGCGGCGAGGTCCGCGGCCGTCGCGATGGCCTGCGGCGCATTCGGCGCGGGCTGGCTGGCCCAGGCGAGGCCGGCGGCGGCGGCGTAGGCGGTGAACGCCACGGCGGCGCCTAGCCGTCGGGCCGCGCGGGCGGGCAGGGGAGATTTCAGCATGGCGATCCGCTCCTTCAGCGGGTGTTCCGCGCCCGCCGGCCAGTGGCAGCCGAGCGGCAGGGGCTGGGTGAAGAGCTGGGTCTTGAGCAGCAGTTCGGCGTAGGTGCGCCGGGCGTCGGGGAAGCGGCCAATCACCGCCGCGTCACAGGCCAGCTCCTGGTCCACCCGCGCCAGCCGGGCGGCCAGATGGACCAGCGGGTTGAACCAGCAGAGGCATTGGGCGGCGCAGGCCGCGGCGTTGGCAAGGGCGTCGTGGGCGCGCAGGTGCGCCCGCTCATGGGCCAGGATCAGGGCCCGCTCGCCCGGCGCGTAGCGGCTCTCGAAGTCGGCCGGCGCGACGACCTTGGGCCGCAGGACGCCGACCACCGCCGGGCCCACGCCGATCCGCTCGGCGCGGAACAGGCCGGGCTCGGACAGCGGCTCCAATCGCCCAAGCGAGGCCACGAACCGCGCCTGCCGCCGCGCCAGCAATCCCGCCGCCGCCAAGGCGCCCGCGATCCAGATCCCCACCAGCAGGGCCGGGACATCCGGACCGCTCGCCGGGGTCGCGGCGGCGACGAACTCGTCCGTCACGGTCTCGGCCTCCGCCACCACGGGCGCCAGCGCCGGCGCCGCGGCGACGCTGGCCGCAGGGTGCGGCAGCAGGACCGCGACCGCCGCCAGCAGCGGCGCGAGCCACAGGGCGTAGGCCGCCCGCGCGCCCAGCCGTCCGCGCACCGCCTTGCGCAGCGCCAGCGCCAGCACCGCGGCCGCGGCGGCCGCCAGGTTGGCTTTCAGGAGACCCATCAGGATGGTTTCGATCATGGCTCGAACCCCTCGATCAGCTTCTTCAGCTCGGCGATGTCCTCGGGCGTCAGCGCCCCGGTCTGCGAGAAATGGCTGACCAGGGGCGCCAGCTTGCCGTCGAACAGCCGGTCCAGCAGGCCCTGGCTCTCGGCCTCCACATAGGCCTCGCGGGCCACCAGCGGCCGGTAGAGGTAGCGTCGCCCGTCCCGCTCGGCGGCGATCGCGCCCTTGTTGAGCAGGCGGTTGATCAGGGTCTTCACCGTGGCGTCCGACCAGCCCTGGCCTTCGGCCACATCGGCGGCGATGTCCTCCGCGCTGAGCGGCTCGCGCGCCCATAACGCCCCCATGACCACGCTCTCGGCCGTGCTGATCTTCATGTTTACACCCGTAATCGTTGGCTATCGATTACACCGGTAAACGTCGATGTCAACTCCCCACCCTTGTCATCCTCCGGTCGCACGAAGACGCGATCCGAGGGACCCAAGCTGAGCAGCCGGTCCGGAACCGGCGCATGGGTCACCCGGACAAGCCGGGTGATGACGATTTGTGGGGATGGCGAAGGAGAAGGCGTCCCCGGTAGGCGCCCGCGCATGGCATCCTTAGATAGTCCCCTCCGATGGACTACCGATTCCCATGAACGACATCGCTACCGCCCCGCCGCCCGGCGCTCCAGGCGACCGGATCATCGACGAGCCGCTCTCCGAGGCGCTTAGCCGCCGCTACCTGGCCTATGCGCTCAGCGTCATCACCGACCGGGCGCTGCCGGACGTGCGCGACGGGCTGAAACCCGTGCAGCGGCGCGTGCTCTACGCCATGCGCGAGATGCGGCTGAACCCGGACTCGGCCGCGCGCAAGTGCGCCAAGGTGGTGGGCGAGGTGATGGGCGGCTACCACCCGCACGGCGACCAGTCGATCTACGACACCCTGGTGCGCATGGCCCAACACTTCGCCCAGCGCTATCCGCTGGTCGACGGCCAGGGCAACTTCGGCAACATCGACGGCGATAACCCGGCGGCCATGCGCTACACCGAGGCGAAGCTGACCGAGGCGGCGACCCTCTTGCTGGAGGGCATCGACGAGGACGCCGTCGACTTCAAGCCGACCTACGACGGCCAGGACACCGAGCCCGTCGTCCTGCCCACCGGCTTCCCGAACCTGCTGGCCAATGGCGCGACCGGCATCGCGGTCGGCATGGCCACCTCGATCCCGCCGCACAACGCCGCCGAGCTGATCGAGGCCTGCCTGGCGCTGCTGGCCAATCCGGCCGCCACCACCGAAGACCTGATGGTCCATGTGCAGGGCCCGGACTTCCCCACCGGCGGCGTCATCGTGGAACCGCGGCTGTCGCTGGCCGAGACCTATTCGACCGGCCGCGGCGGCGTTCGCCTGCGCGCGCGCTGGGACAAGGAGGAGACCGGCCGCGGGACCTACCAGATCGTCGTCACCGAGATCCCCTACCAGGTGAAGAAGGCCGACCTGGTCGAACAGATCGCGGGCCTGATCGAGGACAAGAAGGCCCCGTTGCTGGGCGACGTGCGCGACGAGAGCGCCGAGGATGTGCGCCTGGTGCTGGAGCCCAAGAGCCGCAACGTCGAGCCCGAGGTCCTGATGGAGAGCCTCTTCAAGCTCTCCGACCTCGAGACCCGCTTCAGCGTCAACCTCAACGTGCTCGACGCCCGCGGCACGCCCGGCGTCATGGGCCTGAAACAGGTGCTGCGCGCCTTCCTCGACCACCGGCGCGAGGTGCTGGTCCGCCGCGCCCGCCATCGCCTGGGCAAGATCGAGGCCCGCCTGCACATCCTCGACGGCCTCTTGATCGCCTACCTCAACCTCGATGAGGTGATCCGCATCGTCCGCTACGAGGACGAGCCCAAGGCCAAGCTGGTCGAGGCCTTCGACCTCTCCGAACTGCAGGCCGAGGCCATCCTCAACACCCGCCTGCGCCAGCTCGCCCGGCTGGAGGAGATGGAGCTGCGCCGCGAGCACGCGGAGCTCGCCGAGGAACGCGACGGCATCGTCGGCATGCTGGCCGACGAGAAGGCGCAGTGGAAGCTGGTCGCCGCGGGCCTGCGCGGCGTGAAGGCCGACCTGGGTGACAAGCTCAACGCGCGCCGCTCGACCTTCGCCGAGGCCCCGCAGGTCGACGCCGAGGCCGCCATCGAGGCGATGATCGTGCGCGAGCCGATCACCGTCATCCTGTCCGACCGCGGCTGGATCCGCGCCGCCAAGGGCCGGGTCGACGATCCCTCGGAGCTGAAGTTCAAGGAGGGTGACAAGCTGGCCTTCCTGGTCCCGGCCGAGACCACCGACAAGCTCTTGATCTTCGCCTCCGACGGCCGGTTCTTCACGCTCGCCTGCGACAAGCTCCCCAGCGCCCGCGGCCACGGCGAGCCTCTGCGGCTGATGATCGACCTCGACGACAAGGTGGGTCTAATTGACGTCTTCGTGCACCGCCCCGGCGGCAAGCGCGTCCTGGCCAGCAAGGAGGGCTACGGCTTCATCCTGCCCGAAGAGGAAGCGATCGCCTTCCGCCGGGCCGGCAAGCAGGTCCTGAACGGGACGGCCCTGGTCAGCCTCGCTCTGGGCGAGGGCCAGGACCGCCTCGCCGTCATCGGCGACAACGGCAAGATTCTGATCTTCGAAACTGCGGAACTCCCGGAAATGCCGCGCGGCAAGGGCGTCAAGTTGCAGTCCTACCGCGAGGGCGGCCTGCGCGACGCCACCGCCTTCGCCGCCGAGGCCGGCGCCTCGTGGATCGACACCGCCGGGCGCACGCATGGGTGGGCGGAGTGGCGGGAGTGGCTCGGCAAGCGGGCAGGGGCCGGCAAGCTCGCGCCGAGAGGTTTCCCGGCGAGCAAGCGGTTCAGGCCGAAATAGCCGCCGCGCATCCATCGCCCGTGCTCCCGTGTGGACGTTGCGGAGCCGAGGGTAAGCGATTGAACGGGCTCGCGATATTGGACCAAAGCCCTAGGTCTTTGGTCCTAGCCGCGCCCTATTTCCCCATAAAGCGGCGGCAGCGGATTGCTCGCCGAGCGGCGAACGGTCGCCAGGGGCGCGTCTCATCCCAACCGAAGATGCCGTGAACGCTCGCCAAGAAAACAACAAGCTGAGCCCTGGTTGTCACCCGGGGAAATTCTCGCGTCCCGCGCGAATACATCCTAAAATCTCCAACAAATAACCCGCAAGCGCCACCGCGTACGATGCGTCTGATCTCGCGGTTGCTTCTGAGATCAAAAATAAAACCCTTGTCTACTGAGGCCTGGCGACCGCTATTCCGAGGTGTCGGGGGCATCAGGAAGAGCCCATGAGATTACTGTCTGGATTGATACTCGCAGCGGCCACGCTCGCCGCGCCGGCGTTCGCCGATACCGTGGTCGTCGCGCCCGGCGGGGCCGGCGACGCGCAAGGCCCCGCGCCCTTGCGCTACTACGGCTCGGGCGGCGGACAGGTGGAGCAGATCTACGCCTCGTCCTTCTTCGCCGGCCCGACGGAGATCACCGGGATCAGCTTCCGCGCCTACCCCGGCTCGGCGCCCGGCTTCTTCACGGGGAACAGCGTCACGGTCTCCGACCTCGACGTCCAGCTGTCCTCCACGGCGGTCTCGGCCAACGAGGCCAGTGGCCTGCAGCCCAGCACCACCTTCGCCGCCAACCTTGGCGCGAACGCCACCACCGTCTTCTCCGGCGCCGCCACCCTGACCACCGCCGCCACCGGGACGGGACCGCAGCCCTTCGACTACACGCTGACTTTCACCACGCCCTTCGCCTACAACCCGGCCTCCGGCAACCTGCTGTTGGATTTCCTGATCCCCAGCACCGCGACGGTCAGCGGGTCGGGCTTCGGCTTCCTCACCTTCGACAACGCCAACGACAACAATGACGGCGTCCGTTCCATCGTGAACATAAGCGACGGCGCCTCGGCCACCGGCGCCCTCGACACCTCCGCCGCGATCACCGAGTTCCATACCACCGGCTTCGCCAACGTCGGCGGCGGTGTGCCGGAACCGGCCTCCTGGGCGCTGATGATCCTGGGCTTCGGCCTCACGGGCGGCGCGCTCCGCGCCCGCCAAGCCTCCAGGGTCCAAGGCCCCAGCCCGGCCTAGGCCCCTGTGACCCGCGCCGGCCTCCGACCCGTCAAACGGCCGGGCGGCCGGCGCGCTGGCGGCGACGCGGGCGTCAGACTAGACCTGATGGATCGGGAGAGCCTCGACCTCAGCCGGCTTCCGCGCGGCGCGACGGGGTTTGCGGCGGAACAGCGTGGCGGTCATCTCGGCCTCCAAAATCTCTGGAGTCGGTCTCCCACATCCCGGGCCTCTGGAATGGTCGATTGTAGTTGAGATTTCGATTGATGGGATCGATGGGCGTCTCTCTACCGTCAAGGATTCAAAGACCCCTCACACCGCCAACCGCCACACGCTTCCATCCGCCACCACATGCCCCGCCGTCGGCGCGGTGAAGTGCGTGCCGATCACCAGGGTCCCGCTCTCCGCCAAGGCTCCGAACATCCGCCGCCGCGTCTCGGTGGACGCCTCGCCGTCGTAGTCGGCCGGGGTGGCCCAGTCGGGGTGATGGAGTTGGCAGGGGTGGTGGATGAAGTCCCCGGTGATCAGGGCGTCCTGGCCTTCGGAGCGGATGCGCACGCTGACGTGGCCGGGGGTGTGGCCCAGCGTCGGCTCCAGGCTCACCTCCGGGCAGACCTGGTGCGTGGTCTCCACCAGGTCGACAAGGCCCGCTTCCCAGACCGGGCGGACGCTGTCGTGGAAGGGCGAGCGCGACAGGTCCGCTTCCACCTCTTCCTCCGCCCGCCAGTACTCGAATTCCGAGCGCGCCAAGAGGTAGCGGGCCTGGGGGAAGGTCGGGACCCATCGGTCCCCCTCCAGCATGGTGTTCCAGCCCACATGGTCCACGTGCAGGTGGGTGCAGAGCACCACGTCGATGCTCTCCCGCGGATAGCCGGCGGCGGCCAGGTCGGCCAGGAAGCCCGTTTGCAGGTGGCTCCAGGCGGGGATGTTGCGCGGCTTGTCGTTGCCGATGCAGGTGTCGACGACGATCCGGGCGGTGGGCGTCTCGACCACCAGGGCGTGGATGCTCATGCGCAGCTTGCCGTTCTCGTCGGCGAAGTGGGGGGCCAGCCAGCCGATCTCGCGGATCGCCTCCGGGCTCGCCTGCGGCAGGATGAACCGCGTGCCGCCGGTCGCCTCCAACTCCAGGATCCGCGTCACCTTCACCGCGCCCACCTGCCAGCTCAGCATCGCCGTCTCCTCCGGGTTTTGCGGCGATCCTAGGCGAGGCGGCGCAGGAGGGAACCACCCAAATATTTGACTTTGGCCTGGACCGATGTTCTCATTTCGTTCATGTCGCACGCCGCTGACAAACAGGCTCGCGCCGAGGCCATCCTGGGGGAGCTCGCCGAGCTCGGCCTGATGCTGGCGCGCGACCTGGCCGCCCAGGCCCGCGCCGCCGAGGACCCGGAGACCCAGGTCGCCCTGGTCGGCGCCTTCCAGAAGACCTCGCGGACCGTGCGCCTGACGCTCGCCCTCGACTTCAAGCTGCAACGCGACGCCGCCCGCGCCGCGCGCGAGGACGCGGCCGCGGCCGCGGAGCACGCCCGGCAGGGCCGGCTGGCGGCCCTGATCCCGGCGCGCGGTCCCTGCGAGGCGCGCAAGGGCCGCGTGCGCAACCTGCTCAACCGGCTGATCTGGAACGAGGCCGAGGGCGACGCCGACGAATACGAGGTCCTGCTCGACGACCTCACCGCCCGCCTCGACGAGGCCGCCGAGGCTGAGGGCTTCGAGGACACCCCCGTCGAGACCCTCGCCCGCCGCATCGCCGCCGACATGGGCCTTTCCGGCGAGCTGGTCCTCACCGCCCCGCCGCCGTCGACCAGGCCCGCGATGGCGGACACGGGCTAAGGGCGGGGCATCCCATCCCCATCCACCGTTCGTCCTGACGAAGGTCGGGCCCAAACCGAGCCCGGTCCGCGACCGCAGCGCCGATGGCGCCTTCCGCGGCCCCTGAGGCGCGGTCAGTTTCCCTTCGCCGCCGCTTCCGCCTGCTGCTTCTGGCCCCCGGCCAGGATGCCGGGGAGGGCGTAGTTTCCCTCGTGGCAGGCGAATTCGTACATCAGGCCCTTGGCCTTGCGGAACACCATCTCGCCGCGCCAGGGCCGGGCGTAGACGCCGGGGTCGTCGACGGTGAAGCCGTAGGCGATCTCGTCGGGGCCGTTGCGGGTGAAGCGCTCGGTGATGTGGGCCTTGTCCGACAGCGGCACGGCGTCGGACAGGTGGGTCAGGCCGGGGCGCAGGCGGCTGGTCTCGACCACCAGGGTCGCGCCCTCCCAATGGCCGACGGAGGTCCCCATCCAGCTCGCGGGCTCCTCCGGCCCCGGCGGCGGGGCGCCCAGGCGCACGATCCGCGCGTCGTGGTTCTTCTCCGAGACGATGGCCAGGGTCCCGGGCGTCAGCACCAGGGTTATCAGGTTGGTGTCCGGCGAGTTGAGGATCGGCGCGCCGGCCCCCTCGGCGGTCAGGCAGCGTTCGCCGGTCGGCCGGTTCTCCACGTGGTCGTAGGCGCCGGGGCCGTCGGCCTGGCCATAGGCCTGCAGCGGCTTTTTCACGGCGTCGAGGTAGGGCAGCCGGCCGTCCGCCGGGTCGACGATCCACGACGAGCGGAGCTGGCCGCCGATGCGCGCATAGCCTTCGCCCCCTTCATCGAACTCGCTGGTCATCTGGCCCAGCGCGTCGCCCTGCTTGGCCCGGGCCAGGCCCGCGGCGTGCAGGGCGGCGCCTTGCGCCTCGGTGATCACCAGGCCCGGCGCGTCCTTCGACCGCTGGAGCTGGGTCCAGGAGGCCGTGGTCCAGACGCCGGTCAGGTCGCGCGCGTCGTCGGCGAGGACGGGGCTCGCGAGCGCCATCCCGAAGAGAGCGGCGGCGATCGGCAGGGTCGGGCAGGGAAGATTCACGCCGTAAACCTAAGCGGCCTGCGACGGACCCCCGAATGAATTCCGAGACATGCAGGCTTGGGTTGTACGGGTTTGGGGCAGGGCGGCTTGCTGCGGCCGGAGGGCGGCAAGGCCCGCTCCGGAGCTGGGGGGGTGTCCGGAGCGGGCGTCTTTCCGGGTTCCGGAGGGGGGCTGCGGAGCGGAAAGGCGGCGGTACCTGCCGAGGCCGCAGACTAGGCCTCGCCGCGCCGATGGCGAGTGAAAAGGATTTCATCAAACGGCCGTCCGTCCGGTGGCGCGCGGGCGCCGTTCGTCGACCCGTGATTGCGGAGGCGCTGAAATCGGCGATAAACTTCTGCAACACTTCGGGGGGTCCCAGATGTTGAGCGCGTTGTTCGTCGCCGGGGCGATGTTGGCCCAGGCCCAGCCGTTTCCAGCCGGCCCGCCGGAAGCCGCGCCGCCGCCGGCCCCCGCTGCGGCCGCCCAGTCCGGCAAGACGGTGAGCCCGCTGGTCATCGCCCCCGACACCACGGACAAGCCGGCGCCCAGCCTCAAGAAGTACGTCCTGGTCTGCCGCGACGAGGCGGTGCTGGGCACGCTGTTCCCGAAAAAGGTCTGCGCCACCCAGGCCCAGTTCGCCGAGCGGCAGCGCGAGGACCAGAAGGAGGTGCGCGAATGGCAGGCGCTGCGCCCCTACAAGGACCCGTCCTCGTCCAAATAGGCCGCAAGGCTCCAGCCGCATCCGATCCGGCGCAATTGTCGCGAACTCGGACCGCTAGCGATGGTATCCCCGGGTGCCGGAGGAAGCTCTCATGCTGACCGCGCTGATCGCCGCGACCGTCCTCGCTCTGGCGGGGCCGGCTGTGACGTCCCGGCCGCAGGACCCGTCCGCCGCCGCACCGGTCGAACCGCCGGCGGCCGCTGCGCCCGAGGGCAAGACGGTCAGCCCCCTGGTGATCGCGCCGCAGGCTCCGGCCCCGGCGCCGGACCTCAAGAAGTACCTGCTGGTCTGTCACGACGAGCCGGTGCTGGGCAGCCTGTTCCCGAAGCAGGTCTGCGCCACCCAGGCACAGCGGAAGGAACGCCGCGACATCGACCAGGCGGAGGTGCGGCGCTGGCAGGCGCTGCGCCCGGGCAAGTCCAACTGACCCGCCTCAGGCGCGCGGGGGCGCCGGCCTACGAGAACCGCACGTCGGCGGTCTTGTCCTTGTACGCCTTCTTCGGATCGCTCCCGAGCAGCAGCTTCACCCCGGCGAACAGGCTGTGGTCGTTCTGCCAGATCTGGGCGCGGTCGGGCTCGAAGCGCAGCAACTGCAGCTTCGGGTCGTCCTTGCCGCCCTCGAACCAGGCGGCGACGAAGCGGTTCCAGAGCCGGTCGATCATGTCAGGGTCGTTGTCCGCGATCAGCTCGCCCTCGACGGCGGCGAACAGGTCGTGGCCCTTGGAGGTGAAGTAGGCGACGGCGCGGTGGGCGCCGCCCATGTCCTGGACGAGGTCGGTGTCCTTGGCGGTGAAGAAGTAGATCGGGCCTTCGCTGCGGGTGTCCTCCAGTTGGGCGGTCATCGGCTGCGACAGGCTCTCGGCGACGCCGGCCAGGCCCACCATCATGGTGCGGTCGGACTTCACGGCGTCCCAGAATTTTTCGGTGAGTTCGGCTTGGCTCGGCATGGGAAACTCCTGTTCGGCAAGCCTAACTCGGGGCCCGGCGCCCTGTTCCGTCGGCCCTCCATTGCGGAGGTGAAATGCAAGCCTGCTTGCGCGGCGGGCGCGCGTCCCTAAGCTCCAGCGCAGAACAATTGGGGGGAGACTAGAAGATGCATCGTCGCGCCTATTTCGCCGCGGCCCTGAGCGCCAGCCTGCTGGTCCTGGGCTCGGCCGCCTTCGCCGCTGACGCCCCGGCCGCCGCCGCGCCCGCCGAGGCCAAGCCGGGCCCAGCCAAGGCCGCCGCCGGCCGTGACCTTTCGGCGGCCACCACGCCGGAGGCCGTGGGCTTCGACAGCGGCCGCCTGAAGATGCTGGACGATTACATGGCCGGCGTGGTCAGCGAGGGCCGCGTGGCGGGCATGACCACGCTGCTGGCCCGCCACGGCAAGGTCGTGGAGTTCAAGACCTATGGCAAAGCCAGCCTCGCCACCGGCAAGGCCATGCCGAAGGACGAGATTTTCCGCGTCTACTCCATGTCCAAGCCGCTGACCGGCGTGGCCATGATGATCCTGTTCGAACAGGGCAAGTGGCGCCTGGACGACCCGGTCACCCGCTATGTGCCGGAGTTCAAGAACCTCAAGGTGATGGTCGAGGCCGACAAGGACGGCAAGATCACCAAGGTCGAGGACATGAAGCGTCCGCCGACCATGCGCGAGATCATGAGCCACACCGCCGGCTTCGGCTACGGCCTGGGCGACCGCCATCCGGTGGACAAGCTCTATCGCGAGAAGAAGGTGCTGTCCTCGAACGGCCTGCAGGAGATGATCGACCGCACGGCGACCATTCCCCTGATGTACCAGCCGGGGACCAACTGGTCCTATTCCAGCGCCGTGGATATCCAGGGTTACATCGTCCAGAAGCTCTCCGGCAAACCGTTCGGCCAGTTCCTGCAGGAGAACGTCTTCGGCCCGCTGAAGATGAAGGACACCGGCTTCTACACCGGCCCGGCCAAGGCGAACCGCCTGGCCGCCGTCTACGTCGGCGAGATGGTGAACAATAAGCCGACCGGCAAGATCGTCGAGGCCAACGACCTCTTCGGCAACCAGATGCCCGATTATTCGAAGCCGCCGGCCATGGAGTCGGGCGGCGGCGGCCTCGTCTCCACCACCATGGACTACGCCCGTTTCTGCCAGATGATGCTGAACAAGGGCCAGCTGGACGGCGTCCGGATCCTGTCGCCGTCGTCGATCGAGCTGATGGACACCAACGTGATCCCGAAGAACGTGCTGGTGAACAACAACGGCACCGGCGTCGCCAGCTTCAACGAATACGTCGGCTTCGGCCTCGACTTCCAGGTGGTCAACGACGCGCGCAAGGCCGGGATGAACGAAGGCAACAACACCATGAGCTGGGGCGGCGCGGCCGGGACCTGGTTCTGGATCGACCCGACCAACGACGTGCTGTTCGTGGGCATGATCCAGCGCATGGGCGGCACTGGCGGCGACGACCTGGGTGCCCAAGCCCGCACGCTCACCTACCAGGCGCTGCTGCACCCGGAGAAGTGACGCGGGTTGCTGAAGATCAGGCGCGGCCCTTCGGGGCGGAAAGGTTGACTTTCCGCCCCTCGCGTGCGCCCTTCCGCGCCTCGTAAAACAGCCGATTTTCTCAGGTAAATGCACGCCTACCGCACCCACACCTGCGGCGCGCTCCGCGCCGCCGACACCGGCCGGACGGTCCGCCTTTCCGGCTGGATCCACCGCAAGCGCGACCACGGCGGGCTGATGTTCGTGGACCTGCGCGACCACTATGGCCTGACCCAGCTGGTGCTCTCGCCCGAGACGCCCGGCTTCAACCTGGTGGAGCACCTGCGCGCCGAGAGCGTGATCCGCATCGACGGCGAGGTGGTGGCCCGCTCGTCGGAGACCGTGAACCCCAACCTGCCGACCGGCGAGGTCGAGGTGCGGGTGCGCAAGGTCGACGTGCTGTCGGAAGCCGCGGAGCTGCCGCTGCCGGTCTTCGGCGAGCCCGACTATCCAGAAGAGATCCGGCTGAAGAACCGCCACCTCGACCTGCGCCGCGAGACCCTGCACCGCAACATCGTGCTGCGCTCCAAGGTCATCCATTCGATCCGCAACCGGATGATCGGCCAGGGCTTCCTCGAGTATCAGACGCCGATCCTGACGGCCTCGTCGCCGGAGGGCGCGCGCGACTTCCTGGTGCCCTCGCGCCTGCACCCGACCAAATTCTACGCCCTGCCGCAGGCGCCGCAGCAGTTCAAGCAGCTGCTGATGGTCTCCGGCTTCGACCGCTATTTCCAGATCGCGCCCTGCTTCCGCGACGAGGACCTGCGCGCCGACCGCAGCCTGGAATTCTACCAGCTCGACGTGGAGATGAGCTTCGTCACCCAGGAAGACGTCTTCGCGGCCATCGAGCCGGTGATGCACGGCGTCTTCGAGGAGTTCGCCGACGGCAAGCCGGTGACGCCGTACCCGTTCCCGCGCATTCCGTTCCGCGAGTCCATCGCCAAGTACGGCACCGACAAGCCGGACCTGCGCAACCCGATCGTCATGCAGGACGTCTCCGAGCATTTCCGCGGCGGCGGCTTCGGCCTCTTCGCCCGCATCCTGGAGGACGCCAAGAACGCAGTCTGGGCGATCCCGGCGCCCACCGGCGGCTCCCGCGCCTTCTGCGACCGGATGAACAGCTGGGCGCAGAGCGAGGGCCAGGCGGGCCTCGGCTACATCTTCTGGAGCGAGGACCAGGGCGGCTGGGGCGGCCCGATCGCCAAGAACCTGGGACCGGAGAAGACCGACGCCGTCATGGCGCAGCTGGGTTTAGGGCAGGGCGACGCCGTGTTCTTCGCCGCCGGCGACCCGAAGGTGTTCGCCAAGTTCGCCGGGACCGCGCGGACCAAGGTCGGAACCGACCTGAAGCTGGTCGACGAGGACCGCTTCGAATTCGTCTGGATCGTCGACTTCCCGATGTTCGAGATGAATGAGGAGACGAACCACGTCGACTTCAGCCACAATCCGTTCTCGATGCCGCAGGGCGAGCTGGAAGCCCTGAACAGCAAGGACCCACTGGATATCCTGGCCTACCAGTACGACATCGTCTGCAACGGCTATGAGCTATGCTCCGGCGCGATCCGGAACCACCTGCCGGAGATCATGCTGAAGGCCTTCGAGATCGCGGGCTATGGGCCGAACGTGGTCGAGGAGCAGTTCGGGGGCATGCTGAACGCCTTCCGCCACGGCGCGCCGCCGCACGGGGGCCTGGCGCCTGGCATCGACCGGATCGTCATGCTGTTGGCCGGCGAGACCGCCATCCGCGAGGTCATTGCCTTCCCGCTGAACCAGCAGGGTCAGGATCTGATGATGAACGCGCCGTCGGAGGTCACCGACAAGCAGCTGAAGGAACTCAGCATCCGCCTGGCGCCGCCGATAAAGGCCTAGGGTCCTATTCGTAGGGCAGGGCGGGGATCGGCTCGACCAGGTAGCGCGGCGCTGGCGGCGCTGGAGGGGCGGGCGGCGCCGGCGGGGCGGGGATCGAGACGACGACGTGGCCGTGGATGGAAATGCGGCTGCCACCGCCGCCGTTGCAGGGCTTGCTGCTCAGGCCGGGCGGCACCCGCGTACGGCTGTCCCCGCAGGCGTTGTCGAGCTGGTCCTGGGTCAGGTTGCGCGCGCGGGAGAAGTCGGCCCCGGCGATGCTGGCGTGCTGCAGGCTGGCGTCCTTGAAGTCCGCACCGTCGAAGTTGGCGCCCATCAGGACGGCGGACTCGAGTTCGGCGCCGCGGAAGATGGCCTTCTCGAACCGGCCGTAGCTCAAATTGGCCGCGCGCATGCTGGCGTCGCGGAAGTCCGCGCCGCGGGCGATCACGCGGTTGAGGTTGGCGCCGGTGAGGTCCGTGGAGCGGAAGATCGTCTCGACCAACTGGGCCTGGTTGAAATTCGTGCCCTGGGCCGAGGCGTCGGAGAAGTCCGCGCCTCCCATATTGGCGTCCTGGAAGATACTGCCTTGCGCCTGGGTGTCGCGGAAGCGGGTGTGGGTCAGCGTCGCGCCGGTGAAGTTGACGCTGATGATCTGCGAGTCCGTCAGGTCGGCGCCGGTCAGGTCGGCGCCGGAGAAGTTCGAGGCGAGGAGGTGGGCCTCGCGCAGGTTCGAGCCCACCAGGGCCGCGCCGGTGAAGTTGGCGTTCAGGAAGTGCGCGCCTTGCATCCGCCGGCCGGACAACTCGCACTTGATGCAGTCGCCGCCAAAGGTGTTGGACCGCGGCACCTCCTTGTCCGAGCCGCCGGCATGGGCGGCTACGGGCGCGGCCAGCATCATGGCGGCCAGCGCGATCTGCAGGAGGTGGGACGTCTTGGTCACTTCGGCATTGTCCTTGGCGTTACAGCTTCCATGTGCCTGCGACAACGCGGGGGCGCCACTTAATTCGCGGTAATTGTTAAGGGCTTAGGCATAGGCGCATTCACTCTAAGACTTGGCCAAGGTCAAGCTTCAGACGCCCTGATCCTCGCTCAGGCGCCCTACATGCGCGCCGCAGGTCTCGCAGATCAGGGCCGCGCCCTTGCGCACCACAGCCACGTCGCCGCAGGCCGCGCAGACGTCGGCGGCGTCACGCGCCGCCGGGCCGCTGACCCGGTTGGCGCTGGGCAGGAAGACCAGGTTGTCAGGGGCCGCGCCACGCGAGAAGCCACGGGAGATGAAGCGCGAGGCGGGCTGCGGGCCGGCGTCTTCGTCGCCCGAGCCGTCCAGGGCGTCGGCCTTGCCGCGGCCCATGCCGTCGGCGTTGAGCTCGCCAGGGTCGCGGGTCTCCAGATCCTCGCGGCCCAGGTAGGAGATGCCGAGCTCGCGGAAGATGTAGTCCAGGATCGAGGTCGCCGACTTCACCGTGTCGTTGCCGGTGACCGGCCCGGCGGGCTCGAAGCGGGTGAAGACGAAGGCGTCGACGAACTCGTCCAGCGGCACGCCGTATTGCAGGCCGATGGAGATGGCGATGGCGAAGTTGTTCATCAGCGATCGGAAGGCCGCGCCCTCCTTGTGCATGTCGATGAAGATCTCGCCGAGCTCACCGTCGTCGTATTCGCCGGTGTGCAGATAGACCTTGTGGCCGCCCACCGCCGCCTTCTGGATGTAGCCCTTGCGCCGGTCGGGCAGCTTGCGCCGGGTGCGCTCGCGCTCGACCACCCGCTCCACGATCCGGGGCTCCGGCGGAGGTTCCGGCGGGCGCGCGGCCCGCGGCTCGGGCAGGCTGGGCAACTCCAGCGAGACTTGCGCCGGCGGGCTGGCGCGGCGCAGGCGCACCGCGCCGACGGCCTCGCTGAGCGCGTCGAGCGCCTGGGCGGGCGTGGCGTTCCAGGCCAGGTCCAGCTCGGCGACCGTCGGCACGATCAGCGTCGGATCGAGCGCCTGGGTCATGGCGCGGCGCGGCGCCTCGCCCAGCGCCTGGGCGTCGCGGAAGATGTCGCGGGCGGCCGGGGTCAGGAACGCCGCCTCGGCCAGGCTGTCGCCCCCCAGGGCGTGGGCCTCGGCGGCGGCGACGTCGGCGGTCGAGAAGCCCATCAGCGCCAGGAGGTCGAACCGCGGGTCCGCCAGCTGGTCGGCGGTCAGGCCCATGACGTCGCGCAGGAAGCCCTCGCCGATCACCGCGGGGCTGAAGGCCTGCGGCAGGCCGGCGACCAGGGGCAGGGCGGCCTCGACGGCGGCAATCTCGTGGTCGGTGAAGCCCCGGGCCATCAGGGCGGCGTGGTTGACGCCCGGCGCTTCGGCGAGGTCGGCGCGGCCGAGCAGCAGGGCGTGGGCCTCGGCGGTCTCGACGCCGGCCAGCGCCAGGCCGCGCACCGCCGCCTCGCTGAGCACCCGGATCGGCTCGCCGTCGGCGCTCTCGGCGAAGGTCACCGGCCCAGCCCAGGGGGCGCCGGACAGCCGCCCGCCGCCCAGCCGCAGCTCCAGCTCCGGGTCTCGGAACAGGGCTAGGCCCACGTCGGCGCCGGTCTCGGCTATGGCGTCGCGGGCCGCCAGATAGAGCTCGCGCGCCGTTTCGCGGGCCGCCTCGCTGTCGTAGTCCAGGCCGTGGGCCACCAGCCAGTCGCCGAGCCCGGCCAGGCCCGCGATGGCCGGGGCGTCGCTGGCGGCGGAAAGCGCCGCGGCCAGGAGGGCGCAGGCGGCCTCGAAGCCGTCGATGTCGAAGCCGTCGTCGGACCAGAAGCCCATAAGGTCGAGGCCGCCGCGGACGGCGCCTTCCGCCGCCGCGATCCGCTCGGCGACGCTGGCGCTCGGGCTCACCGCCAGCGCGCCGGTCGCCCAGGCGGCGCGGGCCACGGCCGCGTCCGCCGGTCCCACGGCGATCAGCCGCACCCCGTCGAAGACCTGCGGCGGCGCGGTCGTCCAGGCGCTTTCGCCGCCGCGCGCCAGGGCCATGGCGTCGAGGATCAGGGCGTCGGGCGCGCCGGCGGCGCGGGCGGCCTCGGCGGCGCGGGCGAGGCTGGGATTGGCGGCGGGGTCGGCGCAGGCCTCGGCGTCGCCTTCGCAGCGCAGGATCGCGTCCATCACCGCCTGCAGCCGCCGGCCGAGCTCTAGGGCGGCGGCCTGGGCGGCGGTTTCGCCGCGATGGCGCGCCACCATCGCCGCCACCTCAGCAGAGCCGGCCTCGACCACGGGGGGCGGGCCCTTGGCGGCGGGTTCGGCGAGCGCGATGACGCCCGACAGCAGGGCCTCGGTCAGCTCGTCGCGGAAGCGGGTGCGGGCGCGGACGTCCTTGAAGAAGCCCTTGGCCTGGGCCCGGCCGGTCAGCGTCTCGACGCGCTCGGCGATCGCGGCGGGCAGGTCTTCAGCCCCGCCGGCCCAGTCGAGCCAAGCCTCGACCCGGGCGGCCGTCCAATGGGCCGGGGCTTGGACCTCAACGAAACGGCCGTGGCGTTCGACGGCCCGGCTCTCGATTCTCGTCCGCGACGCTTCGCGACCCATTCGCCGACTCCCTCGCGGAAGGGTAGGGCGGCTCGGCGCGCGCGATCAATAGATGTTGCGGTCGCAGGGGACTTCATCCCCAACATCTTGCCCTTCGGCGGCGTCCGGCGCGGTGCTGGACGCTCCCCGGCGCCCCGCCTATAGTCCGCCCGCCCATCGCCTGCCTTTGAAGAGACAACCCCCCGTGCTGGATTTCCTGAAGTCGATCTTCACCTGGTGGAACGGCGCCACCGTCGGCGTGCGTTTCCACGTCGGCCGCCGCGGCGTGTTCGTCGGCCAGGACGAGGGCGGCAACCGCTATTACGAGGCGCGGGACAATTCCGACAGCTACGACCAGCGCAAGCGCCGCTGGGTGATCTACCGCGGCTACGCCGACGCCTCGAAAGTCGCCGCCGAATGGCACGGTTGGCTGCACTACACCTTCGACGAGCCGCCGACGGTCGAGCCCATGCGGATCAAGGCCTGGGAGAAGGACCACCTGCCCAACCTCACCGGCACCATCCACGCCTACAAGCCGCAGGGCGCCATCTCGCGCGGCGGCGACCGTCAGAAGGCCACGGCCGACTACGAGGCCTGGACGCCGGAATAGGCCGCCCGATGCCGTTCCGCCGAAAGCCGATCTTCCCCGCCGCCGGGTTCGCGCTGCTCACGGGGCTGGCGAGCGCGACCCTGGTCGCGGCCCAGCCCGCCGCGCCGCCGCTGGCCGTCCCGCCGCAGGAAGCCGCGCCGAAGTCGACCGAGGTGACCATGCCGCCGGCGTCCGCCGCGACACTTCCCGCGCCAGACACCGTCGCGCCCGCGGCCCCAGTAGCGGCTGCGCCCGCCGCCCCGCCCAAGCCCGTCGCGCCGGCGCGGCGCGCCCGCTACGACGTCGCGGTCATCGAAGCCCTGGACAAGGTGACCGCCGAGAGCCTGCGCTTCGAGGCCGCCGTGGGCCGGCCGGTGCGCTATAAGAGCCTGGTCTTCACCGTGAAGGCCTGCGAGCGCTCCGCCCCCGATGAGGCGGTGGACGACTCCATCGCCTACCTGACCATCGACAGCCAGCCGCGGCCCGAGCCTGGCATGCCGGCCCTGGCCCCGCGGCAGGCCTTCAAGGGCTGGATGTACGCCTCATCGCCCGGTCTGCACCCGCTGGAGCACCCGGTCTACGACGCCTGGCTGATCACCTGCAGGGCCGCGGCGCCGGTCAATCCGTCCGTGGTGTCGCCCGCGCCGGCTCCGGCGCCGCCCGCGCGCTGAAAGTCGCCCTCGACGGGCAGCGCCGACGCCAAGCGGCGGCGATAGTCGGCCCGCGAGATCTCCACCGCCCCGAACTGGCTGAGATGGCCAGTCATGAACTGGGCGTCGAGCAGCCGGTAGCCGCCGGCGATCAGGCGCGCCACCAGATGCACCAGGGCCACCTTCGAGGCGTCCCGCGCCCGGGAGAACATGCTCTCGCCGAAGAACGCCCCGCCGAGCGAGACGCCGTAGAGGCCGCCGACCAACTCGCCGCCCGTCCAGCACTCGACGGTATGGGCGTGGCCAAGCTCGTGCAGGCGCACATAGAGGTCCTCGATCGGATGGTTGATCCAGGTCTCCGTGCGGCCGGGCTTGGCGGCGGCGCAGGCCTGGACCACGGCGCGGAACGCCGTGTCGACCCGCACCTCGAAGGGCTCGGCGCGCACCGTGCGGGCCAGCCGCCGGGCGACGTGGAAGCCGTCCAGTGGGATCACCCCGCGCCGTTCGGGGTCGATCAGGAAGACGCGCTCGTCCTCCCGCGCGTCGGCCATCGGGAAGACCCCGCGCGCGTAGCAGGCCAGGAGGTCACGGGCGTCGAACTGCGCCATCGCGCGCGAGCTTAGGCGGAGGCCTGGGCCTTCATCCAGTTTTCCAGCCAATGGATGTTGTAGGCGCCGGCGATGATATCGGGGTTGGCCAGCAGTTCCTGGAACAGCGGGATGTTGGTGTCGATGCCGGCCACCACGATCTCGCCGAGGCAGCGGCACATCCGCGCGATGCATTCGTCGCGGTCGCGGCCGTGGACGATCAGCTTGCCGATCAGGGAGTCGTAGTACGGCGGGATGGTGTAGCCGGCGTAGAGGGCGCTATCGAGCCGCACGCCCAAGCCGCCCGGGGCGTGGAAGTCGGTGACCAGGCCAGGTGAGGGCGCGAAGGTCTTCGGGTTTTCCGCGTTGATCCGGCATTCGATGGCGTGGCCTTCGAAGACCACGTCCTTCTGGGCGAAGGAGAGCGGTAGGCCGGCGGCGATGCGGATCTGCTCGCGCACCAGGTCGATGCCGGTGATGGCCTCGGTGACCGGGTGCTCCACCTGCAGGCGGGTGTTCATCTCGATGAAGAAGAACTCGCCGTTCTCGTACAGGAACTCGATGGTGCCGACGCCCAGGTAGCCGATGGCCTTGATCGCATCGACCACCACCTTGCCGATCTTCTCACGGGCGGCGGCGTCGATGGCGGGCGAGGGGGCTTCTTCCAGCACTTTCTGGTGGCGGCGTTGCAGGGAGCAGTCGCGTTCGCCCAGGTGGCAGACGTTGCCGAAGCTGTCGGCGATCACCTGCAGCTCGATATGGCGCGGGGTCTGGAGGTAGCGCTCCATGTAGACGGCGTCGTCGCCGAAGGCGGCCTTGGCCTCGGAGCGGGCGGTGGAGACCGCCTCGTAGAGGTCGTCCTGCGTCTGGGCGACCTTCATGCCCCGCCCGCCGCCGCCGGCCGCGGCCTTGATCAGGACCGGGAAGCCGATGGCCTTGGCCGCGGCGAAGGCTTCCTCTTCCGTGGTCACCGCCCCGTCGGAGCCGGGCACCACCGGGATGCCGGCTTCGCGGACCGCCTGCTTGGCGGTGATCTTGTCGCCCATCATCTTGATATGCTCGGGCTTGGGCCCGATGAAGGTGAAGCCGTGGGCGTTCACAATCTCGGCGAAGCGGGCGTTTTCCGAAAGGAATCCGTAGCCTGGGTGGATCGCCTGGGCCCCGGTGATCTCCGCCGCGGCGATGATCGAGGGGATGTTGAGATAGCTCTTGGCCGCCGCGGGCGGGCCGATGCAGACGCTCTCGTCGGCCAGTCGCACCCACATGGCGCCGCTATCGGCCTCGGAGTGCACGGCGACGGTGGAGATGCCCATCTCCTTGCACGCCCGGTGGACGCGAAGGGCGATCTCGCCGCGGTTGGCGATGAGGATTTTCTCGAACATGGTCTCAGCCGATGACCGCGAGCGGCTCGCCGAACTCCACGGGCTGACCGTCCTCGACCAGGATCTCCAGGATCCTGCCGGCCTTTGGCGCGGGGATCGGGTTCATGGTCTTCATGGCCTCGATGATCATCAGGGTCTGGCCGGCGGCGACGCTGTCGCCGACTTTCACGAAGGGCTCCGCGCCCGGCTCGGGCTGCAGGTAGACGCTGCCGACCATCGGCGACTTGACCTCCTCGCCGGCGGCGCGCGCCGGGGCTGCGTCGGGGACCGCGGCGGAGGCGGCTGCGGGCGCGGCGGCCGGCGCGGCCATGGGCGGCGGCGCGGCCGCATAGGTCATGGCGGGCGCGGCGGCGACCGTCTTGGCCACCCGCACCTTCAGGCCGGCGTGCTCGACCTCGATCTCGGTCAGGCCGGTCTCCGTCAGGATGTCGGCCAGTCGGCGCACCAGGCGCGCGTCGATCGGATCGCCCACCGGAGCCTTGGGGGCGGGAGCCTTGGGAGGGCTAGCCATGGAACTACCTTCGCTTCTTCTTGGTCTTGTCGTCGGTTTGTCTTGTCGTCAGGCTGGCCGGGTAAGGCCAGCCGCGGCCTCAACGGCCAGTTCGTAACTCGCCGCCCCGAAGCCGGACACCAGTCCGGTCGCGGCCAGCGACACATAGGTCTTACGGCGGAACGCCTCGCGGGAGGCCGGGTTCGACAGATGGCATTCGATCACCGGCACGCCCACCGCCTTCAGGGCGTCAAGGATGGCGACCGAGGTATGGCCATAGCCCGCCGGATTGATCACCACCGCGGAAGCTTCCGTACGGGCCTCCTGGATCCAGTCGATCAGTTCGCCCTCGTGGTTCGATTGCCGGAACACGACGCTGCGCCCCAGGGCGGCCGCGCGCGCCTCGCAAAGGCGCTTCACGTCGTCCAGGGTCTGATGTCCGTAAATCTCCGGCTCGCGGACCCCCAGGAGATTGAGGTTGGGGCCGCTCAGCACATAGATCGGTTTCGACATATGGCTCCGCCGTCGATTCCGCCGTCTTGTACCGGGCGGGCGACGGGGTCACAAGCTTGCCGACTTGGAGGCGTCCTAGCATGCAGCTGACCGTCAATGGCGAGGCCCGCAGCTTCGAGGGCCTGGCGGACATCGCCGGGCTGGTGGCGGCGCTGGGCCTGGACGGGCGCAAGGTGGCCGTGGAGCGCAATCTGGAGATCGTGCCGCGCTCGGCCTATGGAAGGACCCTGCTCGCCGACGGCGACCGGATCGAGATCGTGCACTTTATCGGAGGCGGCTGACATGGACGGGTCGACCCACACCACGGAAGACACCTGGACGGTCGCGGGCCGCACCTTCCGCTCGCGGCTGATCGTCGGCACCGGCAAATACAAGGACTACGCCCAGAACGCCGCCGCGGCGGAGGCCGCGGGCGCGGAGATCGTCACCGTGGCCCTGCGCCGGGTGAACCTGTCCGACCCCAGCCAGCCGATGCTGGTCGACCATGTGAAGCCCGACCGCTTCACCTTCCTCCCCAACACCGCCGGCTGTTTCACCGGCGAGGACGCGGTGCGCACCCTGCGCCTGGCCCGCGAGGCCGGCGGCTGGGACCTGGTGAAGCTGGAGGTCCTGTCCAACACCAAGCACCTGCTGCCGGACATGGAGGAGACCCTTCGGGCGCTGAAGCTGCTGATCGCCGACGGCTTCCAGGTGATGGTCTACTGCTCGGACGACCCGGTCTATGCGCTGAAGTTGGAGGAGGCGGGCGCGGCGGCGATCATGCCGGCGGCGGCGCCGATCGGCTCCGGGCGCGGCATCCAGAACTTCCTGAACCTCGGGCTGATCCTGGAGCAGGCCAAGGTGCCGGTGCTGGTGGACGCGGGCGTCGGCACGGCCTCGGACGCGGTTCTGGCCATGGAGGCGGGCTGCGACGCTGTCCTGATGAACACCGCCATCGCCGAGGCCAAGGACCCGATCCGCATGGCGGTGGCCATGAAGCACGCGGTCATCGCCGGGCGCGAAGCCTGGCTCGCCGGGCGCATGGCCAGGCGCACCTACGGCGATCCGTCCTCGCCCTGGGCAGGATTGATCTAGGCGCCGGCGTCAGCCTGGGCGAGGCGTTGCACGTCGAGGTCAGGTGAGAGGCCGAGGCCGTTCAGCATCTCCTCGCGGTCCGGGCCGGCCTTGGGGCGGTAAGCCTCGGCGTTGCGCTGCCGGCCGCGGGCCCAGTAGCCCAGCACCTTGGCGATGTTCTTTGGCCGCTTCAGCCAGGCTTGCGGGTCCTCCAGCATGTGGAAGCCCCTGAGCGCCGCGCGGAACAGCTCCACGTCGGAGCGGACGGCGATGGCCACGGCGTCCTCCAGAAAGGCCGTGCGCATCCGGCTGCGCAGGCTGGGCTGGTAGCCGGGCGTCAGCGCCTGGCGGGCGCGGCGGATGGCCGAACGGTCGGCGTCGCGCATGGTGTCGTAGAAGGTGCGCAGCTCGCTGCCGACCCGCCGTTGGTAGGCCTCCAGCCGCGCCGCCGGATCGGCGAACATCTGCAGGGCGTCGCGCAGCAGGTGGGCCTCCACGGCGGCGAAGGAGCAGCCGCGGCCGTAGAGCGGGTTGGAGCGCACCAGGCTGTCGCCGACCGCGAAGAAGCCCAGCGCCGCCGCGCGGCCGTTGGGGGCGAAGTCCCGCCAGCGGCTGCTCAGGTCGCCCATGCCGAACACCCGGCTGATCGGCTCGGAACGCGCCGGCTCGATCCACGCCGTCAGCCCCGGCAACTGGCCGCAGGCGGCGTCGAACACCGCCGGGTCGACCACCTTCTTGCGCAGCTCTTCCTCAACCTGCGGGACGCAGAGGGTGATGGAGAAGCAGCCGTTGTCGCCCGGGAAGACGCCAAACTTCAGGTATTCGAGGTCGCCGGTGGCGGGCGCCTTGCCGCGCTCGGGCTCGGCCTGGCCGGGCCGCAGGCGGTAGTGGCGGGTGAAGTAGAGGATGCCGCAGTCCTCGGTCTCCTCCGGCACGCCCGCGCCAGCGGCGCGCAGCTGCTCCACCGAATCGGAGGTGCGGCCGGCGGCGTCGACGACGATGTCGGCGGCAAGTTCTTCTACCGCGCCGTCCGTCTCGATCCGCACGCCCGCGACCACGGGGACCGCTCCCGGCGTGAGCATCAGGCCCTTCGCGAAGACGCCCGACCGCACGGTGATGTTAGGCTGCCGCTCGACATAGCGGCGCAGGATCAGCTCCAGCGTGGTTCGCCGGCTGGTCAGCACGGCGAGGTCGGCGTCGATCGGGGCGGGCGTGTAGTCGCGCTTGTGGATGTCGGTCAGGCCGCCCTCGAAGCCCAGGTCACGGCAGCCGGCCGCCAGTAGCTCTTCCAGGAGCTGCGGATGCTGGTCGCGGATGATCAGGCGCAGGCGCGCCAGGAAGGCATGGCTGTGGCGCAGGTGGCCGACGCCGCGGCGCGTCCAATGCTCGAAGGCCTCGTCCGGGCCACCGACGGGCGGCGGCGGATCGCGCTCCAGCACGGTGACCTGGCGTCCCGTCGGCGCGAGCGCCAGGGCTGTCCATAGCCCGGCCATGCCGGCGCCGATCACCAGCACCCGTTCGGTCATGGGTTCGAACTCCGCGACGCGCCCCGCCGGAACGATACGACAGTTCCACGCTGCCGTGAGGTCAACCTCTCAGAGGACGCGCGCCGGCCGTCAGCTCTTGGTGGTGACAGGGCCTTTGCCCGCCTTGGCCGCGGCGATGGCGGTCTTCAGCGCGGCGATATCGGCGCCGGGGATCATGGTGTCGCCGACGATAAAAGCCGGGGTGCCGTCGATCTTCAGCGCTTCGGCAAGGGCGTGGGAATCGAGGATCTGGCGCTCGATCATCGGGTGCTCGGCGTCCTTGCGCGCGGTGGCTGGATCGACGCCGATCTCGGCCAGGTGGCGGTCGAGGGCCGCGTCGTCCAGCGCCTTTTCGCTCATCAGGGCCTGGTAGAGCTGCACGCCCTTGGCCTTGGCTTCGCGGGTCAGGGCCACCTTGGCGGCGGTGTCGGAGACCTCGCCGAAGATCGGGAATTCCTTGAAGACGAAGCGGACGTCGGGGTTGTCCTGGATCAGCTTCACCACCTCCGGCGCGGCCAGTTTGCAGTAGCCACAGCGGTAGTCGAAGAACTCCACCACCGTCACCTTGCCGTCCGGATTGGCCACGAAGTCGCGCGGGTCGCGCTCGAGCTGGCTGCGGTAGCGCGAGATCGCGTCGGTGGAGGCCTTGGTCGCGGCCATGCGCTCGTTCTCGGCCAGCTTGTCGGCCGCCTCGCGCACCACCTCGGGATGGGCCATCAGATAGGCGTGGACGCGGTTGCCGAAGGCCGCGTCGTCGACCCGCTGGCAGGCGGAGAGCGAAACGGCGGCGACGAGGGCGGCGGCGAGCAGGGGCGTTCGGGGCGTCATGCCGATCCTCTAAGACGGATTGGCGACTTTTGCGAGGCGCACCCTAGCGGCCCGGCTGGACCGAGGTCTGCAGCGTGAAGCCGCCCGCGCCGCCGATCTGGCGCAGATCTTCCCCCTTGGGATTGGAGGTCAGCACGATGTCGGTGGCGCGCCGCCAGTCGGGGCCGTCCTTCGGCAGGCGGTCGCGGGCGCGGATGGCGAATTCGCGGGCCTGCTTCATGTCGCCGATGCTGTATTCGAACTCGGCGGTGGCCAGCCGGGCCAGGCCCTCGTCGCCATGCTTGTCATAGGCCTCGGCCAGGGTGCGCCAGGCCGCGGCGTTGTCGTTCTCCTGGCCCAGCGCGACCTTCAACTGGGCGATGCCTTCCTCGGTCTTGGCCCGGCTGCCGAGCTCGATCAGGGTCTGGCCGAGGTTGATGCGCAGCAGGGGCGCGTTCGGCATCAGTTCGACGGACTTGCGCTGCGGCGCCTCGGCCGCTTCCTGCTGGCCGAACTCGAACATGATCTGGCCCTTGAGCTCGTAAAGGTAGGGGTTGTTCGGCTGTTCGGCGATCAGGGCGTCGACCCGCTTCAACGCCTTGTCGGGCTCTTTCATCTGGTAGTAGGCGATCGCCCGGGCGTAGCGGGCCGGATAGGAAGTGTCCTTCTCGTCGTACTTGGTGAGCGCGACCTGCGGATTGAGGAAGCCTTCCAGCTTGGCCTTGATGATCTCGTGTTCGGCAAGGGCCTCGGGGGGGTCCTTCTTATAGTAGTGCGGCAGCGCCGCGACCCGGACCTGCAGAGCCTCGATCCGGTCGGACGACAGCGGGTGGTCGATGAAGAACTTGTAGCGCCGGAACTGGGCGAAGACTTCTTGGTAGCGGAACTTGTCGAAGAACTCCGCGAGGCCGCGCGCGGAGAGGCCAGCCTTCTCGAGGTAGGTGGCGCCCGCCTGGTCGGCGCGGCTTTCCTGCTCGCGGCTGTAGCCGATAGCGCCCAGAGCCCCGAAGTAGGGCGCGCTGGAGATCAGGCCCGCGGCGGCGCTGCCGGAGCCGGCGATGGCCGCGAGGACGCCGAGGCCCAGCGTCAGGATCATCGGCACCAGACCGGCCTTCTGCATCTCGCCGGAGCGGAAACTGTGGCCGCCGGCCAGGTGGCCGATTTCGTGGGCCATGACGCCCTGCACCTGGTTCGGATTGTCCGCTTCCAGGATCAGGGCCGTGGTGACCATCATGACGCCGGGGGCGGCCGCGGCGTTGGGCTCCTTGGACGCGATCAGGACGACTTGGATGCCCGTCGGGTCGATGCCCGCCGCCGCGAAGATCGGCGCGGACTCGCGGTGCATGGCGTCCTCGATCTCGGTGTCCCGGATCAGGCTGTCGCCAGGCGCGAACTGGGCCGCGGCCATGCCAGGCCGCAGCACCATGCTCAGCGTCACTGTGGCGGCCAGCGCTGTCCGGAGGACCGAGCGGACGGGAGCGGTCATTCTCAACTCTCGACTTCGCCCCCCGACAAGCCGCCGCCAGCCTAACGCGTCAGCCGCGCCGCCACCAGCCTCTCCGCGGCGCCGCGGGCGGCGCGGAAATCTCCGCCGGATCGGGTTCGCGAGGCGCCGGAGCCACAGCCGCGACCGGTTCCGGCGCAGCGACGGGTTCGGGGACGGGCGCCGGGCTGGCCTCGGGAGCCGGGACCTCGGCGGCCACCGCAGGCGCGGCCTCGGCCGCGGCGTCCGGCTTCTTGGCCTTGGCGCGGCTGGCCCGCGGCTTCTTGCCGCTCGGCGCGGCCTCGGCCGGCGCGGGTTCGGCGACGGGCTCCGGCTCGGGCGCCGCTTCCGCGATCGGCGCAGGGGCCTCGGCGACGAGGTCGGTGGTCTCAGCAGCGTCGGTGTCCGCCTGGGCGCCGCCGCGTCCGCGGCCACGGCCCCGGCGCGAACGCTTGGGCCGTTCCTCGGCGGCGGGCAGCTCGACCCAGATGTCGTGGTCATCCTGATCGCCGGAGGCGGCTCGGGCCGTGGCGGCCGTGGCCGGCGCCGGAGCGGCGGCTTCCGCCGCGGCGCGGGGCGACTCGTGGCTGTCGTTCGCCGGCGACAGGGCCGCCTTCATGTCTTCCGCCGGGTCGTACCAGACGAAGGGATCGTCGCCGTACGGCACCCAGGGCCGGGTCCAGGAGAAGGCGTCGACCGGACGGCTCTCGTCGCGCATACGCCGTCCGCCGCGGCGGCCGCGCCGCCGGCGGCGGCTGCCCTCGTCGTCGCCGTCACGCGCCTCGGCCGGACGCGGCGCGGCCGGAGCGGCGGCGCCCTCGCGGGGTTCCGCCCCGTCGCGGCGTCCGCGCCGGCGCCGGCGGCGTCCACGGCGGCCTTCGCCGTCGCCGCCACGGGCTTCGTCGCCGAAGGCGTCGCGTTCAGCGCGGTCACGCGGTTCGTCGTCATCGACGTCCTCGCGGTCCAGGCCGTTCTCGTCGTCCTCTTCCTCGTCTTCGTCCTCGTCCTCATAAGCCTCGTCGTCGAAGTCGTCGGCGACCGGCTCATAAGGCACGGCCGACGGCGGCGCGATGGCGGCCGCGTGATCCGGACGCTGCTCCATCGAGGTGCGCTCGATCAGGCAGTCGGCGTGCGCCATCTCGTCGTCCACCACCACGGTGACGAAGAGGCCCAGCGTCTGCTGGAGGCGCGCCAGGTGGGTGCGCTTCTCGTTCAGGATGTAAAGCCCGACCGCGCGGGGCGTCTTCAGCGTCGCCTCGCCGCCGCCCTTCAGGGCCTCCAGCTCCAGCGACCGCAGGGCCGCGAGCGCGCTGGATTCCACGGAGCGCACGCGCCCCGTGCCGCCGCAATGCTCGCAGACGTGGGTGGTGCCTTCCAGGACGCCGGTGCGGCGGCGCTGGCGGGAAATCTCCATCAGGCCGAAGGCGGAGATCTTGCCCATCTGCACCCGGGCGCGGTCGTCCTTCAGGCAGTCCTTCAGCTTCTTCTCGACGGCCCGGTTGTTCTTCGACTCATCCATGTCGATGAAGTCGATGACGATCAGGCCGGCCAGGTCGCGCAGGCGAAGCTGCCGGGCGGCTTCCTCGGCGGCCTCCATATTGGTCTTCAGCGCGGTCGCCTCGATGTTGCGCTCGCGCGTGGACTTGCCGGAGTTGACGTCGACAGCCACCAGGGCCTCGGTCTGATTGATCACCAGATAGCCGCCGCTGCGCAGCGGGACGACCGGCGAATAGATCTGGCTGAGGTGGTCTTCGACCCGGTGCTTGACGAACAGCGGCGTCGGCTCGGTGTAGAGCTGCACCTTCTTCGCCTGGCTGGGCATCAGCATGCGCATGAAGTCGCGCGCTTCCTTGAACCCGGCCTGGCCCTCGACGAACACCCCGTCGATGTCCTTGTCGTAGAGGTCGCGGATCGCCCGCTTCACCAGGTCCTCTTCCTCGTAGATGAGGGCCGGCGCGATGGAGTGCAGGGTGGTCTCGCGGATATTCTCCCACAGGCGCAGCAGGTAGTCGTAGTCGCGCTTGAGTTCGGCCTTGGTGCGCTTGGCGCCGGCGGTGCGGACGATCAGGCCCATGCCCTGCGGCACGTCCAGGCTCTGGACGATGCCCTTCAGGCGGCGGCGGTCCGTGGCGGTCTCGATCTTGCGGCTGATGCCGCCGCCGCGGGCGGTGTTGGGCATCAGGACGCCATAGCGGCCGGCCAGCGACAGGTAGGTGGTCAGGGCCGCGCCCTTGTTGCCGCGCTCTTCCTTGACGACCTGCACCAGCATGATCTGCCGGCGGCGGATCACTTCCTGGATCTTGTACTTGCGCATCAGCCGCCGGCGGCGCCGGGCGACCTCTTCCTCCATGACGTCGTC
>NZ_SSMX01000020.1 GCF_004799515.1 Phenylobacterium sp.
GGGCCATGGACCGACGCTTACAACCTCACCCGACCCCACGCCGGCATCGCCGGCCTCACGCCCTGGGCCAGGGTGAACAACCTTCTTGGAAACGACACCTAGGCCGTCAGCCGCCGCTCCACCCGTTCGCGCCAGACCGCGATCGCTGGCGTGACCCCGAGCTCCATCACCAAGGGCAGGGCGACCGCCGGCGGGAAACCGGTGACGAGCAGGGCGCCGGCCAGCCGCGCCAGGCCGCCGATCACCACGATGGCCGCCAGGCCGCGCACGATGGTCCCGCGACGCTCGATGGTCGGGATGGCGATCCAGAAGGTCAGGCCGATGCCCAGCAGCAGGCCGGAGAGATAGCGGGCGTTGCTGGTGGAGAGCGCGCCTGTCGTGCTCATGTGGCCGAACACGCCCCACAGGCCGCCGTCCACCGGCACGATCCCGGCTATGGCGATGGCGGCCTGCAGCAGACGTCGCTCGGCGGCCGGGCTCACCGAACAGGGCTCAATCGAACAGCGACGGCTGCGGCGCCTGGGCCGCGGCCCTGGTCCGCGCGGGCTTCGGTGGCGGGGGCTCCAGCGCCTTGGCGCCCTCGATGGCCAGGAGGCGGGCCTTGGTGTTGACCCCGCCGCGAGCCGAGAAGCCGCCGAGCTTGCCGCCGGCCGCCGTCACCCGGTGGCAGGGCACCACAATCGGCCAGGGGTTCTGGCCCAGCGCCGCGCCGACGTCGCGGGCCAGCAGCTTGTCGCCCAGTTTTTCGGCGATCTGGCCGTAGGTCAGGGTCTCGCCGGGCGGAATGGCGCGGGCGATGGCATAGACCTGGGCGTTGAAGTCCGGCACACGGCCCATCTCGATCGGCACGCCGGTCAGGTCGGCAGGCTTGCCCAGCATCAGGGCGCGGATGCGGTCGATGGCGTCCAGCACATAGGCCGGCGGCGATCCTTCCACGATCTCCGGAAAGCGGCGCGTGAAGCTCTTGCGCGCGATCTCCGGCGTGGCGTCCGGCAGGTGGGCGGCGACCAGGCCGTCGGCGCCCCAGGCCAGGCCCGCCCACCCGATGGCGGTTTCAAAAAGGGCGTACTGGGTCATGCTTTGGAATATAGGTCGGTTCGCCGGGGCCGCTGGCGGTTTTCGGATATCAAACCCATAAAAGGCCCCTGAGCGCTGGCATGATACCACCGCGGCATGATGCTGGAGATCGACGCGGCCAGGGAGCGCGAGGCGACGCGCCGCCGGGCCGTGGCTGAATCCGGCCGCACCGACACCGTCCGCTGGACGGACGGGGACCAGCTCGATCCGGCCTGGGACCGGCGCGCCGTCCTGGCGGCGGAGCACGTGCCGAGGGGCGCGGTGGTGCTCGACCTCGGCTGCGGCGCCATGGCCCTGGAGCGCGCCCTGCCGCAGGGGTGCCGTTACATCCCCTGCGACCTCACTCCGCGCGACGAACGCACCCTGGTCTGCGACTTCAACGCCGGCGAGTTCCCGGCCGGCGTTTCGGCCGACGTGGTCGCGGTGCTGGGCGTGCTGGAATACCTGAACGACGCGCCGGGCTTCCTGAAGCGGCTGCACGCCCTGAACCGGCCCGTCGTGTTGAGCTACTGCACCGTGGCCGAGCGCGGCCCGGCCGACCGCCGCGCGTTGGGCTGGGTCAACGATTACGCGACGGATCAGCTCATCGCGCTGCTGAACGCCGCCGGCTTCGCCCGCATCACCGGCCGCGAGATCAGCCCGGGCCAGCTCCTCCTGCGCCTGGCGCCCCAGCCCGCCGTCGTCGCGCCCGAGCGTGACGTCTGGGTGGTGAGCTATTCCAGCCTGCCCAACTTCGGCGACCGCCTGGGCGCCCAGGTGCTGGCCCAGGTGCTGCCCGACCACGCCCGGGTGACCCACATCGACCTGGGCGCGCTGGAGGCGGCCCCGGCCGGCAAGCCCGACCTCTTGATCCTGGGCCTCTGCAACAGCCTCTTCCAACCGGTGCTCACCGACGAGCTTCTCAGCCTGGTCGGCCGCGCCGACCGCGCCGTGGGCGTGTTCGGCACCCAGTACCGCCAGAGCCTGGACGCCGACCGCCTGGGGGCGCTGATCGACCGGCTGGACAGCTGGTGGGCGCGCGCCGAGGAGGACGTGCTGCTCTACGGCCGCGGCCGCGCCAACGCGCGCCACCTGGGCGACTGGCTGATCGAGGCCTTCCCGCTGGCCCGCTGGACGCGCGACGAGACCCTGCAGGTGGGACAGGAGGCCCTGGCCGACGCGCCGCTGGACCGGCTGATCGCCCGCTACCAGGCCAGCCGCCGGGTGGCCTCGCCGCGCCTGCACCCGCTGCTCTGCGCCATGACCTCGGCGGAGGAGGTCGCCTATGTGGAGCAGATCGGCTCGGATGGCGGCGACGCGCCCTCCGGCAAGTTCCGCGGCCTGTTCCTCGACATCTTCGGCCGCGACCTGCCGCAGCGCCAGTTCGTCCCCGTCGAGCGCGATGCGGTGCGGATGTACAAGGCCAAGGTCCGCCGCAACGTCGAGGCGCTGCGCGCCGAATTGGCGGGGATGCTGGGGTAGCGGTTCGCTGCCCTCTCTTCGGCTCCGCCGAGGGCGAAGAGCTAGCCCGCGGTCTGCGGCTTAAATCTCATGGCGGCCAGTTTGCCTTGGGGTCTCGGCTTCTCAAGGACTGGCCAAAGGCCAGCCGCTCCGCGGCGCGCCGCAGGCGCGTCCTTGACAAGCCGAGGCCCCAAGGCTCGCATCTGACCATGAGATCTAAGGGCGGGTGGCATCTGGAAGATGCCACATAGGCAAAGATGACTTTCTTGCACTACGTCGGATTGATGCTTGAAGCCCTGGGCGTCATCGGCCTGTTTCTGGGTCTCATAGCCGCCGCTCACAGTTCGAAGAGAATGCACGCGGAATCTCATGCATCCCTGGCGCAGAGACTGACGGGAGTATGGTTCCTAGATGATCGCAATCTAACCAAAGATGGACTGCAGCATCGGGCTGACACCTACCGATACCTGCTGTGGATGCTGGCGCCGTGCGCGGCGCTCGCTGCGGGAATAGCTCTGTGGGAGTTGACCTAGAAGGACCCTTCCTTGACCCAGCACCCCTCTTAGGCGCATAAGCGCGCCCTTCCGGCGCCAACCTCGGTCAGCGCCCTCCACCGTCACGACCCCTGCTCTTATGTAGGACGAGGGCGGCGAGGCCCCCCGTCCACGCAATCGTGCACGGGGGTCGACTGCGTTTGGGCTTTAGGAGTTCGGCTTGTTCGACGCGCTTACAGATCGGCTCTCCAGCGTCTTTGACCGCCTGGGCGGCAAGGGCGTCCTGTCGGAGAAGGATGTCGACGAGGCCCTGCGCGAGGTCCGCGTGGCCCTGCTCGAGGCCGACGTCGCCCTGCCGGTGGTCCGCGACTTCATCGCCAAGGCCAAGGAGGCCGCGACCGGCGAGGCGGTGATCCGCTCCGTCCGCCCGGCCGACCAGGTGGTGAAGATCACCTACGACGGCCTGGTGGAGATGCTGGGCGGCGCGGATGAGGCCCAGGGCCTGAACCTGTCGCTCAATCCGCCGACCGTGATCCTGATGGCCGGCCTGCAAGGCTCCGGCAAGACGACGACGGCGGCCAAGCTGGCCCTCCGCCTGGGCAAGGACCGCAAGCGGGTGCTGCTGGCCTCGCTCGACACCCGCCGCCCGGCCGCCATGGAGCAGCTGGCGACGCTGGCGGGCCTGGCGGGCGTCGACAGCCTGCCCATCGTCGCCGGCCAGGCCGCACCCGACATCGCGCGCCGCGCGCTGCAGTCGGCCAAGCTGCAGGGCTTCGACGTGGTCATCCTCGACACCGCCGGCCGCACCACCCTCGACGAGGCGATGATGAGCGAGGCGGCCGATATCGCCCGCATCGCCAACCCGTCCGAGACCCTGCTGGTCGCCGACGCGCTCACCGGCCAGGACGCGGTGCGCACCGCCAAGGCCTTCCACGAGCGCCTGCCGCTGACCGGCCTGGTGCTGACCCGCGCCGACGGCGACGGCCGCGGCGGCGCCGCGCTCTCCATGCGCGCGGTCACCGGCCTGCCGATCAAGTTCTTCGGCGTCTCGGAGAAGATCGACGGGCTGGAGGTGTTCGACGCCGCCCGGGTCGCCGGCCGCATCCTGGGCCAGGGCGACGTGGTGGCCCTGGTCGAGAAGGCCACCCAGGAGCTGGACGTCGCCAAGGCCGAGGCCATGGCCAAGAGGCTGGCCAAGGGCCAGTTCGACTTGGACATGATGGCCGAGCAGCTTCAGCAGATGAAGCGCATGGGCGGCATGGAAGGCCTGATGGGCATGCTGCCCGGGGTCCAGAAGATCAAGAAGCAGATCGCCGAGGCCAACATCAGCGACAAGATGGTCGACCGCCAGGCGGCGATCATCTCCTCGATGACCAAGCTGGAGCGCCGCAAGCCCGACATCCTGGCCGCCTCGCGCAAGCGCCGCATCGCCGCCGGCGCCGGCGTCGACGTGGCCGAGGTCAACCGGCTCCTGAAGCAACACCGCCAGATGGCCGACGCCTTCAAGATGATGAGCAAGGGCGGCGGCCGCGGCTTCGCCCAGATGGCCCAGATGCTGGGCGGCCCCGGTGGTCTTGGGGGCGGTCCCGGCGGCGGCATGGACCGCCTGAAGAATCTGGGCGGCGGCAAGATGCCCATGCCCTCGGAAAAAGAGATCGAAGAGATGGCCGCCAAGCTCCAGTCGGGCGACGGCGGCTTCAAACTACCCGGCCTTGGGGGCGCAGGCCTGCCCCCCGGCTTCAACCCCTTCAAGAAATAGCTAGAAAACCAAGGACTAAGAGAAATGCTGAAGATCCGTCTCGCCCGTGGCGGCGCCAAGAAGCGCCCCTACTACTCGATCGTCGTCGCCGACAGCCATTCGCCGCGCGACGGCCGCTTCATCGAGAAGGTGGGCGCCTACAACCCGCTGCTGAAGAAGGACGACCCGGCCCGGGTGACGCTGAACGTCGAGCGTATCCAGGAGTGGATCAAGAAGGGCGCCCAGCCCACCGACCGCGTGGCGCGCGAGCTCTCGAAGCAAGGCCTCGCCCAATGGCAGGCCGGCAACAACCCGAAGAAGGGCGAGCCGGGGACCAAGGCCAAGGAACGCGCCGAGGAACGCGCCCAGCGCGACGCCGACCGCGCGGCGGCCATCGAGGAAGCCAAGAACAACCCACCCCCCGAGCCCGAACCGGAAGTCGTCGAGGAAGCGCCGGCCGCCGAGGCCGTGGCTGAAGAAGCGCCCGCCGAAGCCGCGGCCGAAGAAGCCCCGGCTGCTGAGGAGGCTCCGGCCGCTGAAGCCGCTCCGGCGGAAGAGCCCGCGGCCGAAGCGCCCGCCGAAGAAGCTCCTGCTGCTGAAGCGCCCGCCGAAGCGCCTGCCGCCGAAGCCGGCGAAGCCTCGGAAGGCTGATCTGCGAGCCAACTCCCCATCGTTTGTCATCACCCGGCTTGCCCGGGTGACCCAAGCTGAGTCCGTGATGTTTCCACAGCGGCTTGGGTCCCCCGGATCGCCCTTTCGGGCGACCGGAGGATGACGGTGGGGAGGGACGACCTCATCCTCGTCGCGCGCGTGGCGGGCGCCTTTGGCGTCAAGGGCGAGGTGCGGCTGACCAGCTTCACGGCCGAGCCGCTGGCCTTGCTGGGCTACAAGACCCTGCTGGGTGAAGACGGCCAGGCGGCGCTGACGCTCACCGCCGGCCGCGCGGCCAAGGGCGGGGTTGTGGCCCGCGCCAAGGAAGTCGCCACCCGCGAAGAGGCCGAGGCCCTGCGCGGCCTGAAGCTGCATGTCCCGCGTGCGGCCCTGCCGGAGCCGGACGAGGACGAATTCTACATCGCCGACCTGATCGGCCTGGACGTGGTCAGCCTGGAGGGCGAGCTCCTGGGCCAGGTGAGGTCCGTGCGCGACTTCGGCGCCGGCGACCTCCTGGAGGTGACGCCCGTCCCCGCCGGCGAGAGCTGGTGGCTGCCCTTCACCCGCGAGGCCGTGCCGGAGGTCCAGATGGACTCCGGCCGGATCGTCGCTGTGCGGCCGGACGAGGTGGAGTAAAACGTCCGCTTGGTTGCTCCCCCGTTGGGGGAGCTGTCGGCGAAGCCGACTGAGGGGGTCCTTATCCGCCGTGGATGACCCGCTCCGGCGCGGAGCCTGTCCTCGGATGGGCCTTCGGCCGAGTCCGGGGGCGCCACCTCCCCCAGAGGGAGAGGAATTTCGGCGCTACGCCTTCGCCTTGCGCATCCGCATCAGGCCTTCCTGGGCCACGCTCGCCACCAGGGTGCCGTCCTCGTGGAAGATCGAACCACGGATGAAGCCGCGGCCGCCCGAGGCGCTGGGGCTGTCCTGCGAATAGAGGTGCCAGTCGTTGAAGTTGGTCGGCTTGTGGAACCACATGGCGTGGTCGAGGCTGGCCGACTGGAAGCCCGGCGTCTGCCAGTGGACCTTGTGCGGCCGCATGGCGGTGGATAGCAGGTTCATGTCCGAGGCGTAGGCCATGATCACCTGGTGCATGTGAGGGTCCGCGCCGATCGGCTCGCGGGCGCGGAACCAGGTCTGGCTGATCGGATCCTTTGGCCCGTCCTGGAAGTAGCTGCGCGCGTCCATGGAGCGCATCTCGATGGGCCGGGGGCGCGAGAGCCACTTCTTGGCCTCGTCCGGCGCGTTCTCCATGGCCTTCTTCTGCATCTCGAAGTCGTCGGGCAGGTCCTGCCAGGGCGTCGCCGGCGGCATCTCGGCCTGGTGCTCGAAGCCCTCCTGCACCTCCATGAACGAGGCGGCGAGGTTGAAGATCTGCTGGCCGTGCTGGATGGCGACCACGCGCCGGGTGGTGAAGCTGCCGCCGTCGCGGCTGCGGTCGACCTCGAAGACGATCGGGACGGTCGGGTCGCCCGGCCGGATGAAATAGCAGTGCAGCGAGTGGCAGACGCGTTCCTCGACGGTCTCGTAGGCCGCCAGCAGCGACTGGGCGATCACCTGGCCGCCGAAGATGCGGCCGGGGGAGTTGTCCGCCGTCGTGCCGCGGAACAGGTTCACTTCGATGCGCTCCAGCTGGAGCGTCTCGGTCAGGGTCTCGATGTCCATGAGGCGCCGCTTACGCTGGCCCCGGCGCGCCCGCAACCTTTGCGGCCCGCAACCTTGACGGATCGGCCGTCTGCGGCCCTTTGAGGCGCCATGCCGTTCGACGCCACCGTCCTGACCATGTTCCCCGAGGCTTTCCCGGGCCCGCTGGGGGTTTCCCTGATCGGAACGGCCTGGCGCGAACAGGGACTCTGGACCTTGGAAACGCTGGACATTCGCAGCTTTTCCAAGGATAAGCGCGGCTTCCTCGACGACACCCCCTCGGGCGGCGGTCCGGGGCAGGTGATGCGGGCGGACGTGATCGCCTCTGCGCTCGACAGCGTGGAGCGGCGCGGGCGTCCGCTTTTGTACATGAGCGCCCGGGGCGAGCCCCTGACCCAGGCGCGGGTGCGTGAGTGGGCCGAAGGTCCGGGGCTGATCGTGCTTTGCGGTCGGTTCGAAGGGGTGGACCAGCGTGTCCTAGAGGCGCGCGGGTTCGAGGAGGTCGCCGTGGGCGACGCGGTCCTGGCCGGTGGCGAGGCCGCGGCGCTGGTGGTGATCGAGGCGTGCGTACGGCTTGTCCCGGGTGTGTTGGGCCAGGCCGCGAGTTTGAGTGAAGAAAGCTTCGAGGACGGGCTCCTCGAGCATCCGCAGTACACCAGGCCGCGGACGTTCGAAGGGCTGGACATCCCCGAGGTCCTGCTTTCCGGCAACCACGCCGAAATCGGCAAGTGGCGGCGGGCGGAGCGGGAGAAGACCACGCGGGAACGGCGGCCGGACTTGTGGGCCAAGCTTCCCGCCAATCAACAGGCAAAGGGCGATTAAGCCCAGTAAGGACCAAGACCATGAACGTGATCGAGACCCTCGAGAAGGAAGAGGCCGACCGCCTCCTCAGTCTCCGCAAGATTCCCGAGTTCCAGCCCGGCGACACCGTGCGCGTCAACGTGCGCATCAAGGAAGGCGACCGTGAGCGCGTCCAGGCCTACGAGGGCGTCTGCATCGCCCGCGGCGGCCAGGGGATCAACGAGAGCTTCACCGTGCGCAAGATCAGCTTCGGCGAGGGCGTCGAGCGCCTGTTCCCGGTGATGAGCCCGATGATCGAGTCCATCGAGGTGAAGCGCCGCGGCGTCGTGCGCCGCGCCAAGCTCTATTACCTGCGCGACCGCCGCGGGAAGTCGGCCCGTATCGCCGAGCGCGCCATGGGCGCCCGCGCCGAAACCCCGGAGCCCGAGGCCTCGGACGCCTAAGGCGTTCCAGCGTCAGCAAATTCGAAGCGGCGGCCACAGCACTGTGGCCGCCGTTTTCGTTGGTGAATTGCTCCCCCGCTGGGGGAGCTGTCAGCGAAGCTGACTGATGGGGTCGTCAGCGGCTTTGGAGCCGACCCCCTCCGGCGCTTCGCGCCACCTCCCCCGAAGGGGAGGAATTTCAGTTCCCGTGCGGATACTGCGGCAGGCTGTCGTCGATTGTCACCCAGTCCAGCTTCTCGCTGATCCAGATGTGCGAGCCGGTCAATGTGCGGCTCCGCCATTGCCACAACTGCCGTCGCACCTGGCCGCAGAGGCGGCCGCCCGTATAGCGGCCGCCCTCGCTCACTTGGCGAACAGCTCGGCCCAGCGGCGCTTCTTGCGGGTCTTCCACGACCCGCGGTGCCAGGCGTCCGACGCAATCAACGGCACCACCGTGGTGGCTTCCGCGAACACCATCTGCTCCCAGGTCACGTCGACCTTGCCCCAGGAGCAGGCCTCCTTCAGCGTCGAGGACGAGCAGGCGCCGTCACGCACGTCCGCGACGGTGATCTGCACGGCGTATTTGTGCATCTCGACCTCGTGGCCGAGGATCTCGGCGCAGACCACGGTGTCCTGGGCGAAGTTCTTCGGCACGCCGCCGCCCACCATGAAGAGGCCCGTGGCCCCGGCCTTCAGCTTGATCTCGGTGAGCTCGCGGAAGTCGGCCACGGCGTCGATGGTCAGGTACGGCTTGCCGGCCTTCATCCGCTCCACCTGGTGCTTTACCAGGCCGAAGCCGGCCGAGCTGTCCACGAAGGCCGGGCAGAAGATCGGAACGCCCTCTTCATAGGCGGTCTGCACCAGGGAGCCCGGCTTCTTGGCGTTGCCGGCCGCCAGCCACTTGCCCATCTCGTAGATGAACTCGCGTGAGGAATAGGGGCGCGGCTCCAGCATCTCGCAGATCGCGTAGATGGTGCTGTCGCAGTTCTGCAGCTCTTCCTCGTCGATGTAGGTGTCGTAGATGCGGTCGATGTAGAGCTCGCGCAGGTCGCGGTCGTCGACGTTCGACTGGGCCTGGTAGTGCCTGAAGCCGAGGGCTTCGAAGAAATCCATGTCGACGATGGAGGCGCCGGTGGCCACCACCACGTCGATCATCCCGTAGCTCAGCATGTCGCGGTAGATGTGCATGCAGCCGCCGGCGCTGGTCGACCCGGCGAGCGTCAGCCAGGTGGAGCAGTCGGCGTCCTCCAGGCTCATCGACCAGATGTCGGCGGCGCGCGCCGTGTCGCGGCTGGTGAAGCTCATCTTGCGCATGGCGTCGATGACGGGCCGCGCATCGTACTGGTCGATGGCGACGTGCTCGACGGTGTTGGCCAGCAGTTCGGCCTTGCGGTTCGAGTTCTGAACGTCAGCGTTCATCTTCGGAAGTTCCCTTCTGAGAGGTGATCGCCCGTCCATAGGAAAGGCGCGACCGGGACGGAGCGACCGGCCGCGCCTTTAACACGCAGAATGCGACGAGTGTTACCGCCGCCGGCGAGACTTGCCCGCCCGGCCCTTCGGACGCGACAGGCGGACGACCTTGCGGTCCTCCTCCTGCTGCTCGCGCGGCAGGCGGATGGTGCGGCCGGCGAGGCCGAACATCGAGGCCATGGGGGCGTCGGACACCTCCACGGTCTCGGCGTCGCCGAAGCCGTTGAAGCGGGTGTTCATCGCCACGCCATAGGCGCCCAGCATGCCGATCTCGACATAATCGCCCTCGCGGACGTCCTCCGGAAGCCAGAACGGACCCGGCATGTGGTCGAGGCTGTCGCAGGTCGGCCCATAGAAACGAAAGGGCTTCAGGGGGCCCTCCACTTCGCAGGCCTGGCCGTCGGCGCCGCGGAACAGCTTCACCGGAAAGGGCCACTTGGTGTGCGCCGCGTCGAACAGGCTGCCATAGCTGCCGTCGTTCAGATAGAGCGCGTCGCCCTTCTTCAGCTCGACCTTGGTGAGGATCGAGGAGGCCTCGGCCACCAGGGCCCGGCCCGGCTCGCACCACAGCTCGGTGGTCTCGTGGACCATCATCTCGGCGAAGCCGCGGTCGATGGAGTCCAGATAGTCGGCCATGTCCGGCGGGACCATGCCCGGGTAGATGCTCGGGAAGCCGCCGCCCACGTCCACCACGTCGGCGAAGACGCCGGCGCGGACGAGGGCGCGGGAGGCCTGGCTCATCGCCGCCTGGAAGGCGGTCGGGCGCATGCATTGGCTGCCGACATGGAAGGAGACGCCCATCAGCTCCTGGGTCGCGCGGCGCGCGGCCAACAGCAGGGCCGGCGCGTCATGCGCGTCGACGCCGAACTTGCCGGAGAGCGAATAGGCCGCGCCTTCCGCCTGCACGGCCAGGCGGACCATCAGGTTCAGGTCCTTGGCCCCGCCGGTGGCGTCGAGGATCTTGGCCAGCTCGTCATGGGTGTCGAAGGAGAAGGTCCGCACCCCATGGTCGAAATAGGCCTGGGAGATGGCGCGGCGGCTCTTCACCGGGTGCATGAAGGCCATCCGCGCGCCGGGCGCGAACTGGGACACCAGCTCGATCTCGGGGACCGAGGCCACGTCGAACGAGTTCACGCCATTGGCCGCAAGGGTTTCGATCACCCACGGCGAAGGGTTGGCCTTCACGGCGTAGAAAACGTCGCCTTTGAACTTGTCCTGGAACCAGCGCGCCGCGGTCGCTACGGCATCCGGTCGCGCAAGGGCGACGGGACGTTCCGGGGAGCGATCGCGGACCAGGTCCAGGGGCGTATGATACGTGTGCAATTCACGTAACCCCCAACGGATAGTTGAACCCAATCCGGCGTTAGCAGCGCTTTTCAGGACATCGGGTCCGCCGGAAGGCGCCACATAGGGTCATCGGACGGGGATGTAAAGTATTGAATCCAGGCTTTTCGACGCGGGTGTCCCAGGGGTTTGACGCCGGGGGCGGCGCACGGTCCCCTCACAGCTTATCCACAGGGGGCCAGGCATGACGACCGAGGCGGACGTGGCGGGCCAAATCGCCGAGCTGGTGGCGTTGGGCCGCGGCCTGGCGGACTCCGGCAAGGCCAACGCCGCGGCGCAGGTGTTCCAGGGCCTGCACGCCCTCGATCCGGCCCATCCGGAGGTGAACAAGCAGCTCGGGATCATCCTGGCCACCCGGGGCGATTTCGCCGGTGCGGCGCCGTTCCTGGAGCGGGCCGTGGCCGCCGCGCCGCAGGACGTCCTGGCGCACAACGCGCTCAGCGCCTGCCGCTTCGAGGCCGGCGCCTTCGAGGCGGCCCTGGCCAGCGCCGACACCGCGCTCGCCCTGCTCCCCGACTTCGCGCCTGCGCTGAACAACCGCGGCAACGCGCTCTTGCGGCTGGGGCGGCCGGCTGAGGCCCTCGAGGCCCAGGAGCTGGCGGCGGCCTTGACGCCGGAGGACGCGATCGTCTGGCTGAACCTCGCCAATGCGCAGCGCGACGTGGGCCAGCCGCACGCCGCCCTGGCCAGTCTGGAAAAGACCCTGGCGCTCGATCCAGGCCTTCACCAGGCCCACACCAACGCCGGCAATGTGCTGCAGGACCTGGGGCGGCGCGAGGAGGCGCTGGACCGCTACGCCGCCGCCCTGGCCCTCGATCCCGGCTCCGTGGACGCCCACTGGAACCGCAGCCTGCTGAACCTGCTGATGGGGAACTTCGAGGCCGGTTGGCGCGAATATGAGTGGCGCTGGCGGCGCGACGCGCGGGAGAGCCGGCCGCGCGGCCTGGCCGCGCCGCTCTGGCAGGGCGAGCCGCTGACGGGCCAGACCCTTCTGCTCCATTGCGAGCAGGGTCTGGGCGATTCCGTCCAGTTCATCCGCTTCGCGACGCAGGCCGCCGCACGAGGCGCCCGGGTGATCGTCGAGGCTTTTCCGACGCTCATCGAACTGTTCCGCTCCGCCGACGGCGTCGCCGAAGTCACGCCGCGCAGCGCGGCGCCGCCGGTCACGGACTTCCAATGCCCGCTGATGAGCCTGCCCTTGGCGCTGGGCGCCTTCGATCCGCCGCGGACTGACGTCCCCTATCTCGCGCCCTCGGCCGAGCGCCGCGCGGCCTGGCGCGAGCGGCTGGGGCCGGCGTCGCGCCCCCGCGTCGGCCTGGTGGCGAGCGGAAGCCCGAGCCATCGCGCCGACCATCTGCGCAGCCTGCCGCTGGCCCATCTGCTGGCCGCCGCGCCCCAGGGGCTGGAGCTCCATCTGCTGCAGAAGGAAGTCTCCGCCGCCGAGCGCGACGCCGCCATGGCGCGGGACGTGAGCATCTGGGCCGAACGCCTCACGGATTTCGCCGACACCGCCGCCCTTTGCGAGCTCATGGACCTGGTGGTCAGCGTCGACACCGGCGTCGCCCACCTGGCCGGGGCCCTGGCCCGTCCGGTCAATATCCTCATCGCCTTCGACCCGGACTGGCGCTGGGGCGTGTCCGGCGAGGCCAGCGCCTGGTATCCGACCGCGCGCGTCCTGCGGCAGGCCGCGCGCGGCGACTGGTCGGCCCCCTTGGCGGCGCTCGCCCAGGACCTCGCCGCCCTCGCCGGCCCGCGCCGGTCGCGCTAGACCGGACGCGGGCGGGCGTGCCATGAAGCGCGGGGGCGAGGACAGGCGGCGCAGCGTCTGCATCCAGGCGCCGCCAAGCGGGGAAAGCCTTCAAAAGACGTCCATGTCCGACGCCGCCGTCCTCTCCATCCGCAAGGCCTCCAAGAGCTTCGGTCCGCGCCGCGCCCTGGACGGCGTCTCGCTGGACGTCCGCAAGGGCGAGATGATCGCGCTGATCGGCCCCTCGGGCTCCGGCAAGTCGACCCTCTTGCGCTCGATCAGCGGCCTGCAGACCATCGACGCGGGCGAGGGTGTCATCGAGGCCTTCGGCGGCCTGGTGCAGGAGAACGGCCACATCCATTCCGGAGTGCGGCAGACCCGCACCCGCATCGGCTTCATCGCCCAGCAGTTCAACCTGGTGGGCCGGCTGTCCTTGTTCACCAACGTGGCCCTGGGCTCGCTCGGCCGTATCGAGACCTGGCGCGGGCTCTTAGGGTTGTGGCCGGAGGAGACCAAGGCCGCGGCCATGGCGGCGCTGGCGCGGGTGGGCGTCGCCGACTACGCCGGCCAACGGGCCAACACCCTTTCCGGCGGCCAGCAGCAGCGTGGCGCCATCGCTCGAGCCCTGGTGCAGCAGGCCAAGATCGTCCTGGCCGACGAGCCGGTGGCCTCGCTGGATCCGGTTTCCGCGCGGCGCGTCATGGAAAGCCTGCGCGACTTGAACCGCCAGGACGGGCTCACCGTCCTCGTCACCCTGCACCAGGTCGACTACGCCATGCGCTATTGCGACCGGGTGGTGGCGCTGAAAGCCGGCCGCATCGTCTATGATGGCCCTGCCGACGGGCTCTCGACCCCGCAGCTGATCGACATCTACGGTCCCGAATTCGAAGACGTGTTCTGGGAAGGAGCCCCCAAATGATCGCGCGTCGCCTCTTCCGCGGCCTGGCCGCGGCCGCCCTCGCCGCCGCGGCGCTGGCCGGCTGCAGCCCCAAGGCGGGATCCCCGGCCGGCGATACGCCCAAGGAGATCACCTTCTCCATCCTGTCGGCGGAGAACCAGGCCTCCATGCAGCCGCTCTGGCAGCCGCTGCTGGACGACATGTCGGCGCAGATCGGGGTGAAGGTGAAGCCCTACTTCTCGTCCAACTACACCTCCCAGATCGAGGCGATGCGCTTCAAGCAGGTGCAGGTGGGCTGGTTCTCCGCCCTGCCGGCCCTGGACGCCGTGGAGCGCGCCGACGGCGAGGTGCTGGGCCGGGTGATCGATGCCGGGGGCGATGCGACCTACAAGTCGGTGATCATCGTCCGCAAGGGCTCGGGCATCACCCTGGATAAGGTCCTGGCCTGCGGCCAGAAGTACAACTTCGGCATCGGCGATCCGCAGTCGACCTCGGGCACGCTGGCGCCCATGGCCTATCTCTTCACGCCCAAGGGCATCGATCCCACCAAGTGCTTCAAGGCGGTGCGCTCCGCCAGCCACCAGGCCAATTCCTTCTCCGTCGCCAACGGCGTGCTGGACGTGGCCACCAACAACACGGTGGGGATCGTCTTCTTCAATCGCGAGAAGCCGGAGCTGGGCGCGAAGATCGAGACCATCTGGACGTCGCCGCCCCTGCCGGAAAGCTCCATCGTCGCGCGCAAGGACCTCGACCCGGCGGTCAAGGAGAAGATGCGCCAGTTCTTCCTGACCTACGGCACCGGCACGGGTCCCGTGGCCGACAAGCAGCGCACGGTGCTCAAGAACCTGGCCTATGGCGGCTTCCGCCCGGCGGACAATTCCTATCTCGACCCGGTGCGCGAGATGCAGGCCTCCGAAGCCCTGGCCGAGGCCAAGCGCGGAGGCGACCCGGCCAAGACCGCCGCGGCCCAGGCGGCCTTCGAAAAGATCCACGCCGCCGCCGAGGCCAAGCGGGCCAAGGAGCCGGACGCTTCATGACGGCGGTGACGCCCACGGGGATCCCGGGTCCGCCGCGGCGGTCCCTGGCCCAACGCGCCCCCGATATCCTGGTCTGGGGCGCGGTCATCGTGCTGCTGTTGATCAGCTTCGGCCCGGTGAACATGAGCCAGTTCGTCAAGCTGTTCACCAACTCGGAGAACATGCGCGAGTACGGCAAGGACTTCCTGCATCCCGACTGGACCGACTGGCGGCTCTATGTCGACAAGATGTGGCTGACGATCCAGATCGCCATGTGGGGGACCTGTCTGGCGGTGGTCATCGCGGTGCCCTTCGGCCTGGCCTGCGCGAAGAACATCTCACCGCCCTGGCTGCAGCAGCCGATGCGCCTCCTGATGAACCTGTTGCGCTCGGTTCCAGACCTGGTGGTGGGCACCCTGTTCCTGGTCGCCGTGGGCTTGGGCCCGTTCGCCGGCGTGATGGCGCTCGCCGTCAACACCGGCGCCGTCCTGGCCAAGCTGTTCTCCGAGGCGGTGGAATCCATCGACCGGGGCCCGGTCGAGGGCGTGCGGGCCACCGGCGCCACCCGGCTGCACGAGATCGTCTGGGGGGTCATCCCGCAGGTCGCCCCGCACTGGACCTCATTCGCGCTCTATCGGTTCGAGTCCAATTCGCGCTCGGCCACGGTTCTCGGCCTAATCGGCGCGGGCGGTATTGGCCAGCTCTTGTTCGAGACGATGAACGCCTTCGACTATCACAAGCTCTCGGCGATCGTGATCGTGATCATCGTGGCCGTGACGCTGATCGACCTGCTGTCGCAATTGATGCGCAGCCGCCTGCAGTAGGCGGCAAAGTCCGGGGGCGGACGTTTCAGAACCGTCACGGAAGCCCCTCGGTGTCACCAAACTGTCGTCGCCGATCAGTAAGCACCGTCGCGAGAGCGGCATGGATGGGGCGCTCTTTTCAGGAGAGAACCATGTTGAAAATTCTAGGGGCGGCGTTCGGCGCGGCCTTGATCGTTGGCGTGGCCACGCAGGCCGCCGCCGCGGGTTCGATTTCGGGCGCTGGCGCGACCTTCCCGGCCCCGGTCTACAACAAGTGGGCCGAGGCCTATAAGGCCCAGACCCAGACCGCCCTGAACTATCAGGCGATCGGTTCGGGCGGCGGGATCAAGCAGATCCAAGCCTCCACCGTCGACTTCGGCGCCAGCGACAAGCCGCTGAAGCTGGAAGACCAGGCCAAGGACGGCCTGGTGATGTTCCCGACCGTGATCGGCGGCATCGTCCCGGTGATGAACCTGCCCGGCTTCAAGCCCGGCCAGCTGAAGATGACCGGCGCGAACCTCGCCGACATCTACCGCGGCGCGATCAAGAACTGGAACGACCCGATCCTGGCCAAGGCCAACCCGGGCCTGAAGCTGCCGAACCTGCCGATCACCGTCGTGCACCGCTCGGACGGCTCGGGCACCACCTTCCTGTTCACCAGCTACCTCAGCCTCGAGGCCCCGCACTGGGCCAGCGAAGTCGGCGCCAACGACAGCGTCCAATGGCCGGTGGGCCTGGGCGGCAAGGGCAACGACGGCGTCGCGGCCTTCGTGAAGCAGACGCCCGGCTCGATCGGCTACGTCGAGTACGCCTACGCCAAGCAGAACGCGATGACCTACGCGCTGATGCAGGACAAGGCCGGCCAGTTCATCGCCCCCACGGCGGCGAACTTCAAGGCGGCCGCGGCCAACGCCAAGTGGACCGAAGCCCCCGGCTTCTACCTGCTGCTGCTGGACCAGCCGGGCGCCAACGCCTGGCCGATCACCGGCGCCACCTTCATCCTGATGCACGCCAAACAGACCGACGCGGCCAAGGGCAAGGACGTCCTGGCCTTCTTCGACTGGGCCTACAAGAACGGCGACGCTGCCGCCGAACAGCTTGACTACGTGCCGCTGCCGGCCAACGTGAAGGACCTGATCCGCAAGTCCTGGTCCAAGATCGTCGGCCCGGACGGCAAGCCCGTCTACAAGTAGACGCGAAAGCTTCCGGCGCTCCGCTGCGGTCACGCCGTGGCGGAGCGTCCGGGTCTCTAAAGTACGCTCGCTTAAGTCCCGCTCCAGACCCCGTGCGATGACCGAAACCGCCATTCCCGACGCCGCTCCGGTCCGCCGACGATCCGCTCCGCGCGGAGCCCTCATCGGTCAGGTCTTCGAGGGCCTGTGCTTCGGGGCGGCCACTTTGCTGCTAGCGGCGCTGGGCGGGATCATCGTCTCGCTGGTGATCGGCGGCTGGCCGGCGCTCTCCAAGTTCGGCGTCGGGTTCCTGTTCTCGGCGGCCTGGAACCCGGTGACCGATGTCTATGGCGCGGCCGGGCCGATCGTCGGCACCCTGATCACCGCGGCGCTGGCCCTCCTGCTGGCGTTGCCGATCGCCGGCGGCGTGGCCTTCTTCCTCACCGAGCTGTGCCCCGCGCGCCTGCGCCGGCCGATCGGCACGGCGGTGGAGCTCCTGGCCGGCATCCCCTCGATCGTCTACGGCATGTGGGGCCTGTTCGTCTTCGCCCCGCTGTTCGCCCGCTTCATCCAGCTGCCGCTGATGAGCGCCGCCAAGCCGGGCTCGTTGCTGGAAACCCTGACCACCGGCATCCCCAACGGCTCGGGCATCCTGCCGGCCTCGATCATCCTGGCGATCATGATCCTGCCCTTCATGGCCGCGACCCTGCGCGAGCTGTTGCTGACGGTGCCCGCCGCGGTGCGCGAGAGCGCCTACGGCCTGGGCGCCACGACCGCCGAGGTGGTGTTGTCGGTGACCCTGCCCTATGTGCGCCAGGGCGCCATCGGGGCGGTGATGCTGGGCCTGGGCCGCGCGCTCGGCGAGACCATGGCGGTGACCTTCATCATCGGCAATTCGCACACCTTCCCGAAGTCGCTCTTCGACTCGGGCTCGACCATCGCGTCCACCATCGCCAACGAGTTCACCGAGGCCACCAGCCCGATCCATACCGCCGCCCTGATCTCGCTCGGCCTCGTGCTGTTCCTGATCACCTTCGCGGTGCTGGGCCTCGCGCGCCTGTTGCTGCGCCAGCAGGGGGCCAAGCTGTGAACGCCGCCAAGCTGGCCCGCCGCCGGATCGGCGACATCCTGTTCAAGGTCTTCTGCGTGGCGGTCACCGCGCTCGCCCTGATCGCCCTGGCGGCCATCCTTTGGTCGCTGATGGTCCAGGGGTTCGGCGGCCTGAACCTCGATGTCTTCACCATGGCGACGCCGGCGGCCGGCTCGCGCGGCGGCCTGGCCAACGCCATCGTTGGATCGATCCTGATGTGCGTGCTGGCTATGGTCATCGCCCTCACCGTCGGCGTTCTGGCCGGCACCTGGCTCGCCGAATACGGCGGCCGCTCGCGCTACGGCGCGACCATCCGCTTCCTGAACGACGTGCTGCTCTCGGCGCCGTCGATCCTCGTCGGCCTCTTCGTCTATGAGCTGCTGGTCGCGCCCTTCCATGGGTTTTCGGGTTTCGCCGGCTCGGTGGCCCTTGCCCTGCTGGCTGTGCCGGTGATCACGCGGACCACCGAGGACGTGCTGCTCCTGCAGTCGGCGACCCTGCGCGAGGCGGGCGTCGCTCTGGGCGCGCCGCTTTCCTATGTGATTCGCCAGGTGCTCTGGCGTTCGGCGCGTGGCGGCCTGCTCACCGGCGCGCTCCTGGCCTTCGCCCGGATCAGCGGCGAGACCGCGCCCCTGCTGTTCACGGCGCTCAACAACCAGTTCTTCAACAACCCCTGGTTCGACCTGCGCCAGCAGACCGCGAACCTGCCGGTGGTGATCTTCAACGGCGCGCTTAGCGCCTATGACGACCTTCGCAGGCTCGCCTGGGCCGGGGCCCTCCTGATTGCCGGCACGGTCTTGGCGGTCACCATCGTGGCGCGTATCGTCGCCCAGGAGCAGCGACGCTCATGAACACCCTCAATCCGGCCGTGGAAGAATTCGAGACCAGCATCGCCGACGTCGACCGCGCCGAGGTCAAGGTCGACGTCAAGGGCCTCAACTTCTACTATGGCAAGAGCCACTCCCTGAAGAACGTCACCATCCCCTTCGCCCGTAACAAGGCGACGGCGCTGATCGGTCCTTCCGGCTGCGGCAAATCCACCCTGCTGCGGACGCTCAACCGCATGTACGCCCTCTATCCGGGCCAGCGCGCCGAGGGCGAGATCGTGCTGGACGGCGAGAACATCCTGGGTTCGCGCGTCGACCTTGCCCGCTTGCGCGCCCGGGTCGGCATGGTGTTCCAGAAGCCCACGCCGTTCCCGATGAGCATCTACGACAACGTCGCCTTTGGCGTGCGGCTCTATGAGAATCTCGGCAAGGCCGACATGGACGCCCGCGTCGAGGAAAGCCTGCACCGCGCGGCCTTGTGGGACGAGGTGAAGGACAAGCTCTCCTCGCCCGGCCTCGGCCTCTCCGGCGGCCAGCAGCAGCGGCTTTGCGTGGCCCGCGGCGTCGCCGTGCGCCCCGAAGTCCTGCTGCTCGACGAGCCCACTTCGGCCCTCGACCCGATCTCCAGCGCCAAGCTGGAGGAGACGGTGATGCAGTTGAAGGCCGACCACACCATCATCATCGTCACCCACAACCTGGGCCAGGCCGCGCGGGTCAGCGACTACACGGGCTTCATGTACCTGGGTGAGCTGGTGGAGTTTGGGGCCACCGACGCGGTCTTCACCCGCCCGGCGACCAAGCGCACCTCCGACTACATCACCGGCCGCTTCGGCTAGGGCCTCGGCCGGCGTCCGGTTTCCGGCGCCCATTTCCCCAGGCCCATTTCCTTGCGCCGGGCCGCATGATCTTTTGACCGTGCGGTCCTAGAGGTGCTTCAGAGCGGCAATGGCGCGGCTCCCCCAGGTTTCCAGGCGGTTCGCCCGGCTCTTGCGCGGGCCGGCGACCCTGCATGGCCGGGTGATGCTGGCGGCCTGCGCGGCCCTCGCCGCCAGCCTGGCGGTGGGCGCACTGGCGCTGGTCTGGGACGCCCGCCGCTCGGTCGACGCCGAGCTCGCCTCGGCCATGGCCAGCGCCGCCCAGGCGGTGCGCACCGGCGTCCAGGAGGAGGCCGCGCCCGGCGCCGGCCTGCCGCGCCTGGTGCGGGTCTTCGACGGCAACCGCCACGTACGCGCCATACTGCTGAACAGCTGCGGCGTCCCGCAGGCCGTCTCGCGGCCCTACGTCCCCGCCGATCCGCCGCCCGGCTGGTTCGTGGCCCTGATCGACCCGCACGCGCCCGCCCGCCAGGTGTCCGCCCCCGGCTACGCCGCCATCCGCCTGGAGCCTACGCCGGTCAACGAGATCGGCGAGGTGTGGACGGGCCTGCGCGACGCCCTCCTGATCGTGGGCCTCCTGTCGGTCCTGGCGCTCGTTCTGATCCGCCGGGCGGTCACCCGGGCGCTCAGGCCCCTGCAGGCGGTCTCCGGGGCCTTCGCCCGCGTGGGCGCCGGCGACTTCGAGGCGCGGGTGGCGGCGGCCGGTACGGTGGAGATCGAGCGCCTGGCGCAGGGCTTCAACGCCATGGCCGGCCAGCTCGACGCCATCGACCGCGAGAACCGCCGCCTGCACGAACAGCTGGCCACCGTGCAGGAGGAGGAGCGCGCCGAGATCGCCCGCGACCTGCACGACGAGATCGGGCCTTACCTGTTCGCGGTCAGCATCGACGCGGCCGCCGAGCCGCCGCGGGTGGAGCTGATCCAGACCGCCGTGGCGCACATGCAGACCCAGGTCACCGACATGCTGCGCCGCCTGCGGCCGCTGCGCGCCGTCGAGTTCGGCCTGACCGGCGCGGTGGAGGACTTGGTCGCCTTCTGGCGCGCGCGGCGGCCCGACGTCGCCTTCGATCTGGCGGTGACCGTCGACGACGCGGCGCTCGGCGTCGGCCTGCGCGAGGCGCTCTACCGGGTGGCCCAGGAGGCGCTCAGCAACGCCGTGCGCCATGGCGGCCCTTCGCGGATCAGCCTGGCTCTCGACACCGAGGCCGGCGAGACCGCGGTCCTGCGCGTCGCCGACAATGGCGCGACGGCCGAGCGCCCGGGCGGGCGGCTGCGCTTCGGCCTGGCCGGCATGCGCGAACGTATCGCGGGCCTCGGCGGAGAGCTTTCCATCGACCCTGGGACCGGGCAGGGATGGACGGTGACCGCGCGCGTTCCGCTGCGCCTGTCCGAGGCTCTCTCATGAAGGCCCTGCCATGAAAGTCCTGCTGGTCGACGACCACGCCATCGTCCGCGACGGGCTGAAGCGCCTGCTGGCCGACCTGGGCGCGGGGCCGATCCTGGAGGCGGCCACCGGCCGCGCCGCCCTCGACCTCGCCCGCGCCGAGCGGCCGGGGCTGGTCATCCTCGACCTCAACCTGCCGGACCTGGGCGGGCTGGAGATCCTGGCCCGGCTGCTGCGCGAGGACCGCGCGGTCCGCGTCCTGGTGCTGACCATGCACGCCGAGCCGCTCTATGCCGCGCGCGCGCTCAAGGCCGGCGCCAAGGGCTATGTGAGCAAGGCCGCCGCGCCCTCGGAGATCGCCGCCGCGGTCCGCGCCGTGGCCCGCGGCGAGGGCTATGTGGAGGCCAAGGTCGCCCAGGCCATCGCGCTCGGCGTCGGCTCCGGCGCGCGGCTGGATTCGCTCACCCCGCGCGACCTGGAGACCCTACGCCTCCTGGCCCAGGGCAGGAGCCTCAGCGAGATCGCCCAGGCCCTCGGCGTGGCCTACAAGACCGCCGCCAACGGCTGCACCCAGCTGAAGGAGAAGCTCGGCGTCTCGCGCACCGGCGAACTGATCCGCCTGGCCGTGGAGCTGACCGAGCCGGCGGCGGAGTAGGGCGGCGGCTCAGGCGGCGCGCAGGACACGGCGGCGGCGCAGGACCGAGCCGGCGGCGCCGAACCCCGCGATCAGCAGGGCCCAGGTCTCCGGCTCCGGCGCGCCGCTGCCGCCGTTCGGCCCGCCCGGGCCGGCGGGGACGCAGGTGGCCGACGGCGCGTCCGTGCAGGTGGTGTCAGGCGTAAAGCTGGCGGTGAAGAGCAGGTTGGTCCCCGTCGGCTGACCGTCCCAGCTGGTGTCGGTCGGCAGGCCGGTGTTGTAGACCACATAGTCGATTCCTGGCGGGCGCGTGGAGCCGGTCTCGACCCCTCCGGTCTGAGTGGAGGATTCCATATAGGTCGACAGGAAGGCGACGTATTGCTGACCGGCGACGACGCCGATCTGGGGGGCGAAGGTGTAGTCGCCGCCGGTGGGGGCGGGCGAACTGCCGCTCTGGTAGAGGAGCTGCGAGACCCCGGCGCCCGGGGTGAAGGTCGCCGCGCCGTTCCAGACGCCGAGATAGGCGTTGACGTTGGTGACGCCGCTGGCCAGCACGAATTCGACGCTGTTCAACATGCCGGTGACCGGAGCGGTGAAGACCTCGCCCATCTCGAGCAGGCCCGTGGGGCCGCCGAAGTCTTGCAGCTGGCCGCCGTCGCCGGGCGCGGAACTCAGGAAGACATCGTTGGCGTGAGCCGACAGGGGAGCGGCGATCGCCGCCAGGGAGAGGGCGAGCGCCGTGGCCGCCGCCGAAAAGGTTCTGGGTTTCATGCCTGCACCGGATTTCCACGCCCGACTTGGGCGCCGCCCGGACCTATCGCCGGGTCCGCGATGCGTTGAGTTGCATCGAAGTTCGCCGGGATGCAGGAAGTTGCATGGCCCTGGCCGAAGCCGCCGGCCGCCCGGAACCCGCCGGCTCAGGCCGCTTCCGGCCTGCGCCGGCGCACCCGCGCCAGCCGGCGCAGCCGGCGCCAGAAGCGGGTCTTTTCCGGCTCGGGATAGGGCTGCAGGTTGCGCACGAAGTCCTCCGCGCAGGCGCGCCAGCTGAACTTCTCGGCGAAGGCGCGCACCTGTTTGCGGTCGAGGTTGAGGGCCTCGAGGCAGGCCTCGCGCAGGCCCTCCGTCGCGCCGGCGGCCAATACGCCCGCGCCCGAGTTGGGAATGATGTCGATGGGCCCCGGCGCCGGATAGGCCGCCACCGGCGTGCCGGACGCCATGGCTTCCAGGATCACCAGGCCGAAGGTGTCGGTCAGCGAAGGGAAGACGAAGACATCGGCCGAGTTGAAGGCCGCCGCCAGCTCCTCGCCGGACTTGGAGCCGGTGAACACCACCTTGGCGTACTTGGCCTTCAGCTCGTCCAGCTGCGGCCCCGGGCCCACCACCACCTTGGTCCCCGGCAGGTCGAGGCCCAGGAAGGCCTCGATGTTCTTCTCCACGGCGACCCGGCCGACATAGAGGAAGATCGGCTTCGGGAGGTGGGCGAAGATGTCCGCATCGCCTTCCCCGCGCGGGTGGAAGGACTCGGTGTCGACGCCGCGCGACCAGGAGGAGATGTTGCGGAAACCGTGCTGGGCCAGCTCGTCGCGCATGGTGGGCGTCGCCACCATCAGCCGCCCCGACGGCTTGTGGAACCACTTCATGTAGGCGTAGCCGGCGGCCAGCGGCAAAGGCAGGCGCGCGGAGACATATTCCGGGAAGCGCGTGTGGTAGCTGGTGGTGAACGGCAGCTTCCATTCCACGCAGATGCGCCGCGCCGCCAGGCCGATGGGGCCCTCGGTGGCGATGTGGATGGCCTCCGGCTCGAAGGCCTTGAAGCGCTCCTGCACCGGCTCATAGACCCCGATCGCCACCTTGATCTCGGCGTAGGTGGGCAGCGGGAAGGTCTTGAACTGGTCGGGGCTGATCACCTCGACGGAATGGCCCATGGCCCGCAGTTCGGCGACCACGCGGGTGAGCGTGCGCACCACCCCGTTCACCTGCGGCTCCCAGGCGTCGGTGGCGAGCAGGATACGCATCGGCCGGCCGGCGTCGTGTGGGGCGGTGATCGCCTCGCGGATGCGCGGCAGGGCGCGGGAGGCGCGGGGCTTCGGCTCGGCCTGGGCGATGGCCTGGGTCTGCATCCACGACCAGAAGGCGCCCAGCAGCGCCTCCTTGGTGGGGAAGTAGCGGTAGACCGTGCGCTCGCCGACCTTGGCGTCCTTGGCGATCTCGGCGAAGCTCAGGTCCTCCAGCGGGCCTTGCTCCAGCTGGCGGCCCACGGCGCGCAGGATCTGCTCCCGCGTCTCCTCCCGTTGCCGGTCGCGCAGGTTCGGGCTCGGGGACGGGCTTTTCATGGCAGCCGGACTGTCACCAGGTTGTATTGCTATGTCAATGCCGCGCGGCGGCAGCGGGGCTGTCGCGAACGGCGGTTCTTTTGTGAAGGGGTCAGGCCGCGATGGGTTCCGGCAGGCCGATCGGCGTCGGCGCGGCCAGGCTGGCGCGCACCTTCGGCCACTCGAGGATCTCCAGCGTGCCGTCGGCGTGCTCCACCAGCGCGGTGCAGCTTTCCACCCAGTCGCCGTCGTTCAGATAGGCGATGCCGTCGATGTCGCGGCTTTCGGCCTTGTGGATGTGGCCGCAGATCACCCCGTCGACCCCGCGCCGGCGCGCCTCGTCGGCCACCGCCTGCTCGAAGTTCTCGATGAACTGCAAGGCCTTCTTCACCCGCGTCTTGGCGAAGGCCGAGAAGCTCCAGTAGCCGAAGCCCAGCCGCCGGCGGATGCGGTTGATCAGGGTGTTGGAGGCCAAAAGCGCGCGGTAGGCCCAGTCGCCCAGCAGGGCCAGCCACTTGGCGTGCTGCACCACCGCGTCGAAGTCGTCGCCGTGGGTGACCAGGAAGCGGCGGCCGTCGGCGGTCTCGTGGATCGCGTCGCGCGCCACCACCACGCCGCCGAAGTGGACGCCGATGAAGTCGCGCACCACCTCGTCGTGGTTGCCGGGCACATAGATCACAGAGACGCCCTTGCGGGCCATCCGCAGGATCTTCTGCACCACGTCGTTGTGCGCCTGCGGCCAGTACCAGCCCGAACGCAGCTTCCAGCCGTCCACGATGTCGCCGACCAGGTAGAGGGTGTCGCAGTCCATGTGGCGGATGAAGTCGAGGAGGAGGTCGGCTTGGCAGCCCCGGGTGCCCAGATGCACGTCGGAGATGAACACGCTGCGGTAGTGGCGGATTGCGGCCTCGGTCACGTCACGCCCCAGGATCGCCCATATTGCAGGCAGCCGTGCCCTGATTCCGTGTCGCTTTTACGAAGGCCACGCTGCGGCCTTTTGTGCGCCCTACAGAAGCTGTAGGGGTTCCGGCCTTGAGCAGGCCCTCCCCAGGTCGCCCTTCGAATTGGTCCAGATGGACGCCAGACTCCCGACGATGAAGGCGACGCCGAAGTCGCTGCGAACCCGCACGCGCATCCTCGATGCGGCCATGAAGCTCTTCGCCGAGATCGGCTACCAGGCGGCCACCAACGGCCTGATCGCCGATGCGGCCAAGCTGACCCGCGGCGCCATGCTCTACCATTTCGCGACCCGCGAGGAGCTGGTGGAGGCCGCGGTCACCCACATCGACCTCGCCCGGGCGCGGCTGTTCGAGGAGGCGGCGCGCGCGTCGGCCGCACCCGGCCAGGACGCCTCGGAGGCGGCCATCGACGCCTATTGGGCCCTGCTGCACGAGGCGCCGTTCATCGCCTTCGCCGAGCTGGAGGCCGCCGCGCGCACCGAGCCGATGCTGCGCGCGCGCCTGGCCGCCGCCCAGGCCGCCTTCGACCGCGCCCAGATGGGCGGCGGCTTCGGGGCCTTGGTGCAGGCCGGCGCCGATCCGCGCTTCCAGACCAGCCGCGACCTTGGCCGCTTCCTGCTGGAAGGCCTGGCGCGCGGGTCGATGACCTATGACGAGCAGGCCCGCAAGGAACGCCTGCTGGCGGTGGTCAAGCGCGCCGTGCGCATGCTCAACCGCAAGGGCGACATCCACGACCTGTGGGAATAGCGCCCCAATGAAAAGGCCCGGCGTCGCCGCCGGGCCTTTTCCAACTCAGATCAGATGCTCGGGCCTACTTGCCGCCCGCCGTCGGCGTGCCTGCGGGCGCCGCGCCCGGGGCCGCCGGCTTCGGGGCGGCCGCGGCCTCGCGGCGATGGCCCATCTTCTCCATCGCGTTGAGTTCGTCCTGGTCGAGGACGCCGTCGTGGTTCTTGTCCAGCACATCCCAGTACTTGAGGATCTGGTCGCCGACCTGGCCCTTCAGTTCAGACTTCTCGATCTTGCCGTCGACGTTGGTGTCCAGCATGCCCATCAGGTGGCCGGCGTTCAGCGCGTCGTCGTAGTCGACCATGTGCTTGGAGGTCTCGTCGACCCAGCGATAGCGGATCGCCGTGTAGAACATCTCCTCCCAGCTCTGGTCGCCCCAGACCACGGTCTTGTTCGGATCGGGGTTGTTCGGGTTGCGCTTGGAGTTGTCGTAGACGAAGTGGGCGATCAGCTTCGAACCCGCCGGCACCTTGATCGGCTCGGCGAAGGTGTAGTCCCGCTGCCAGCTGAAGTCATAGCGCGGCAGGGAGAGCAGCAGCTTCTCCGCGCCGTCCGGATAGCGGATCCACAGGTCCGCCGAGGCGCCGCGGTAGTGCGCGTGCGGGAAGGCCGCGTAGAGCAGGGCGTCCTTCGGGAAGCTGAGGTAGGTGGTTTCCTTGTGGTGCGGGTCGTTCGGCGGGATGACAATGGTGTTGTTCACCAGCACCGAGTTGTGCATCACCATCTCGGGCTTCTCGTTGTCCTTGTAGTAGTACAACGCGATCTGGGTGTGGTCGGTCACTTCCTTGCCGAACGGCGTGTAGTGCGTCTGGAACCCGATGGCGCCGCCCGGCGGGATGTAGGTCCCGACGTTCTTCGGCGCGATCTCGCTCTCTGCGCCGACGGCGTAGCCGCCCACCGAGACGCCCCACTTGTTCTCGAACGCTTCTTCGCCCGGCTTCGGCACGTCGGTCATGTAGCCGGTGAGCACGTGGTGCACGCCCTGGCGGCTTTCCACCTTGACGGTCGACGCCCGCAGCCACTTGCCTTCCTTCTCCGGGTTGGCGACCCACGGGTGCTGGTAGTCCACCACGCCGGAGGCGGGGATGGTGTAGGCCGGCACGTCGAGGATGGCGTCCGGCTTGCCCAGCGGCCATTCGGCGGCGACGTGATGCACGACGCCGAGGGGATCCTTGCCCTCGCCGCGCGGCGCGCCTTCTTCCACCCAGTGGACGATGGTCTTGATCTCGGCGGCCGAGAGGCTGCGGTCGTCGGAGAACTTGCCGACGTGCGGGTCGGCGTTGAAGGGCGGCATGCGGTCGGTGCGGATGACCTCGCGGATCATCGGCGAGAAGCCCTTCACCGTCGCATAGTCCTTCATGGCGAAGGGGCCGATGCCGCCTTCCTCGTGGCAGGCGACGCACTTGGCTTCCAGGATCGGGGCCACGTCCTTCACGTAGGTGATCTCGGCCTTCTTATCGCGGGCCGGGAAGTCGACCAGGCAACCCTTGGAAGCCTGCGTCGCCGCCGGCGCGACCTTGCCCGCCAGGACCGCCGAGAGCGCGTCGTCGGCGAACATCTTGGTCGCGGCCTTCTGCACCCCGTAGTCGGAGCGGTCGTCCAGCGGGCCGTGGTAGGCGATCTGCCAGGTCTTCGGATTGACCACGAAGACTTCGGCGGTGCGGGTGACGCCCAGGGCCTCGCCGATGATCTGATTGCTGTCCATCAGGATCGGGATGTCGATCCCGTACTCCTTGGCCTCGGCGGCGATGGCGTCGCGGCTGTCCTGCAGGTTGGAGTCGATCAGCATGACCTCGACGCCCTGCTTGGCGTACTTGTCGCGCAGCGCCTTCAGCGCCGGCGTCATGGCGCGTGCGATCGGGCAGCCCACGCCGGTGGAGACCAGCACGATCGCCTTGTCGTCGGCCATCCGGTAAAGCTCGTGGGCTTCCAGGTGCTGGGCGTCGACCAGCATGAAGTTGTCGACCCGCGCCGGCATGGCCGACATGGCCGAGGCGTTCTGCGCCTGCTGCTGGGCGCTGTCGGCCGACGGCGCAGCGGAGAAGCCGGACACCAGGAGGGCGCTGACCGCCGCTCCAAACACACCAAGTCGCGCAGACATCATGAGCTTTCCTCATCGAACGGGCGTTTTTGACTCGCGCGGCGGAACCTAGGCGCAGAGCCCTATCGAGGCCTTAACTTAACACCGTTCAGGCAGGAAAATCCACCGCGGCTTGGTTTCAAATTTGTCATCTGCGCCAAGGCGCGGAGCCCGGCGCCGGCGCCCCGGGCTTGGCGCGGGCCGGCGACGTGGGCCATGGTGCGCGGCTTCGAAGACCCGGGGGTCACGTTTCCATGAACTTTCTCACGCGCCGCAAGTCCATCGAGCTTGGCCAGCCGGGTCAGGGAACGGCGGACGATGAGGGCCGCCGCCTGAAGCGCACCCTGGGCTGGCCGCACCTGATGGCCCTGGGCGTCGGCGCGATCATCGGCACCGGCATCTACACCCTGACCGGGGTGGCGGCGGGCTTGGCGGGGCCGGCGGTGATCCTGTCCTTCGCGGTGGCGGGCGTGGTCTGCGCCTGCGCGGCGCTCTGCTACGCCGAGATGGCCTCGCTGAGCCCGCAGGCCGGCAGCGCCTACGCCTATTCCTACATGACGCTCGGCGAGCTGATCGCCTGGGTGGTCGGCTGGAGCCTGATCCTCGAATACACCCTGGTGTGCAGCGCGGTCTCGGTGGGCTGGGCGGGTTACGCCGCGGGCCTGATCCACGGGGCGCACATCCCGGTCCCCGAAAGCCTGCTGGCCGGGCCGGACGCGGGCGGCATCGTCAACCTGCCGGCGGCCTTCATCGCCCTGGTCGTCACCGGCATGCTGCTGGTGGGCACGCGCGAGAGCGCCACGGTCAACTTCATCCTGGTCTGCGTGAAGCTGGTGGCGCTGGCCGGCTTCGTGGCCTTCACCCTGCCGAGCTTCGACGCCAGCCACTTCCACCCCTTCGCGCCCTTCGGCTTCGCGGCGCACGAGATCGACGGCAAGAAGTACGGGGTGATGGGCGCGGCCGCGATCATCTTCTTCGCCTTCTACGGCTTCGACGCCATCTCCACGGCGGCGGAGGAGGCCAAGAACCCCAAGCGCGACCTGACCATCGGCATCGTGGGCTCGATGATCCTCTGCACCCTGATCTACATGGTGGTGGCCGCCTGCGCCCTGGGCGCCTCGCCCTATGACGTCTTTTCCAAGAGCGGCGAGCCCCTGGCCTTCGTCCTGCGCCAGCTGGGCCAGCCGGGCGCGGCCTCGCTGATCGCCGGCGCCGCGGTCGTGGCGCTGCCGACCGTGATCATGGTCTTCATGTTCGGTCAGAGCCGGGTGTTCTTCGCCATGGCCCGCGACGGCCTGCTGCCCACCGCGCTGGCCACCGTCAACAAGCGCGGCGTGCCCTCGGCGGTGACCATCCTCACCGGACTGATCGCCGCGGCGGTGGCCGGGATCATGCCCTTGTCGGAGATCGCCTCGCTCGCCAACGCCGGCACGCTCTGCGCCTTCATCGCCACGGCGCTGGCGGTGATGACGCTGCGCCGCCGGTCGCCGGAGCTGACCCGGCCCTTCGTGACCCCGCTCGTCTGGCTGATCGGGCCGGCGGCGGTCTTGGGCTGCCTCTACCTGTTCACCAGCCTCTCGGCGAAGACGATCGAGTTCTTCTTCGTCTGGAACGCCATCGGCGTGGTGGCCTACCTGGTCTACGGCCGCGCCCATAGCCGTCTTCGGGCCATCGACACCGCCATCCGCGCCTGAGGTGGCAAGCTCTGTGCGCAACCGCCGCTTTGCCTAACCGGCGGTTGCGGTCTATCCCCGGACAAACGGCTGTTTGAAGCTGCCGGGGAGGACAAGGCCGTGGCGCGAGGGCCAGCAGCAGGATCGGGACCGCCGGGCGGCCGCAAGGGGCCCGACCTCACCGTGGGGCCGATCGGCAAGACGCTGATCGCCTTCGCCCTGCCGGTGCTGGGCTCCAACATCCTGCAGTCGCTGAACGCCACGGCGAACATGTTCTGGGTCGGCCGGGTGTTCGGCGAGGCCGGCGTCACCGCCACCGGCAACGCCAATCAGATCTTCTTCATGATGCTGGGCGCGGCGTTCGGCATCACCATGGCCGCCAACATCCTGATCGGCCAGGCGGTGGGCGCGAAGGACGAGGCCCTGGCCCGCAAGATTGTGGGCACCGCCACCATCTTCTTCGCGGCGCTTTCGATCCTGGTGGGCGTGGCCGGCGGGATCCTGACCCCGAAAATCCTGATGGCCATGCGCACGCCGCCGGCGGCCCAAATCTACGCCATCGCCTACCTGCGCGTGATCTTCGGCGCCATGCCGGCGATGTTCTTCTTCAATTTCGTGATGATGGCCCAGCGGGGCGCGGGAGACAGCCGCACGCCCTTCTACTTCGCCCTGCTGCAGGTGGGCCTGGATATCGTGCTCAACCCGCTGCTGCTCATGGGGCTCGGGCCCTTCCCGAAGATGGGGATCGCCGGGTCGGCGACCTCGACGCTCATCGCCCAGAGCGTGACGCTGGCGATGATGGTGATCCATCTCTACCGGACGCGCTCGATCCTGGCGCTGCGCCCCTCGGACTGGCGTCTGCTGATCCCCGATTTCCAGATCATCCGGACCCTGCTGGTGAAGGGTACGCCGATGGGCATCCAGATGATGGTCATCAGCCTGGCGGCGGCGACCATGCTCTCCTTCGTCAACCGCTACGGGGTGCACACCTCGGCGGCCTACAACGCCGCCTCGCAGCTCTGGACCTATGTCCAGATGCCGGCCATGGCGCTGGGCGCGGCGGTGTCGTCCATGGCCGCCCAGAACGTTGGCGCGCGCAAGATGGACCGGGTCGAGCGGGTGGCCGTGATCGGCTCGATGTACGCGGTCTTGTTCACCGGCGTGCCGATCCTGATCCTGGAGGCGCTGGATCCCTATGTGCTGCAGGCCTTCCTGCGCGCCGACAGCCCCTCGCTGCCGATCGCCGTGCACATCAACATGATCGCGCTCTGGGGCTTCATCCCGTTCGGGGTGGCCTTCGTCCTCTCCGGCATCGTGCGCGCCACCGGGGCGGTCTGGCCGCCGCTGCTGGCGATGGTGATATCGCTGTGGGGCGTGCGCGTGCCGCTGGCCAAGCTCCTGGAGCCGCACCTGAACGCCGACGCGATCTGGCTGGCCTTCCCGGCCGGCAGCCTGACGACCCTCACCCTCGCCGGCGCCTACTACTTCTGGAACGGCTGGGGCGGTTGGCGCCGCGCGCGGATGCTGCAGGTGACCCCCAGCGCCGACGCCCCCGACACCGGCCTCGGCCAGCCGATGATGGACGAGAGCGAGGCCATCACCGGCGAGGAGCAGCGCGAACTGGGCCTGGCGGAGGCCGCCGGCGGCTAGGCCCCGGGGCTATTTCTCGCGTTCCGCCGGAGCGACGTCGCCTGCCGCCGCGGCCAGCGGCCGGGCGTCCTCCACCAGGTGGACCAGCACCTTGCCGGGCTCCTCCGTGGCCATCATGTGGGCGGAGTTCTCGAACCATACCCAGCGCTTGCGGGGCGCCTTCAGGGCGTCATACCAGCGCTCCACGGGGGCCGTCGGCGTCGTGTAGTCGTAGCGGCCGGCGAAGATGATGACCGGGCAGTCCAGCGCCTTCACGCCGGTGAAGTCCGTCCGCGCCATCTGCGGCAGCAGCTTGGGAAACGAGAAGCCGCTGGCCGCGTCCACCAGCGCCTCCACGTCGGCCTCGGCATAGTCCGGCGACAGCCGCTGGGCGTCGGACAGGTAGTCGTAGCTGTCGTGGCCGTGGGACAGGCCGCCGTAGTGGACCGACCACTTCCGCTCGGTGTCGATCTTGTCGATGGGCAGGGCGCCGTCCGCCTCGGGATAGGGCGCGATGGCCTTCAGCTCGGCCAGCGCCTTGTCGTTGTGGTCGGCCGCGGCGGCCTTCAGCACGAAGTCGTAGCCCGCCTGCTCGCCGGCCCGCATGTCGATGATCTGGCCCATGCCGATGTAGGCGTAGAGCCACTGCGGTTTGTCATGCGCCAGGCGCAGGCCGAGGATCGATCCCCAGGAGTGGCCCAGCGCGAAGATCTTCTTCTTGCCGTAGGTCGTCCGCAGATAGCCGACCAGCTCCTCGGCGTCGGCGACCATCCGGTCCTCAGTGAGCGTGGGCGCGATCTTCGCTGGGTCGTTCAGGGCGTAGGTCTCGCCGGCCCCGCGCTGGTCCCACTCCACGACGGTGAAATAGTCCGTCCACGGCGCCTCGAAGAGGTAGCGGTTTGGCAGCTCCGGCGCCGCCGGGCCGCCGTGCAGCACCAGCAGGATCGGGTTGCGCCGGTCGCGGCCGCGCACCGTGATCCACTGCGGAATGCCGCCGATGATCACCGCCCTGGCCTCGTCGATTCCGTGGTCGGAGGCGATCTTCTGGGCGCCGCCCAGGATCTGGCGGAACTTGGCTCCCGACAAGTCGGGCGCCGCCTGGGCGCTCCAGCCGCTCAGGGCGAAGGCGGCCGCCGCCGCCAGGGCCGCGGTTCTCGTTTGAAGGTTCATCGTCACTCCACGCACAATCTGTGGGGGAGAGCCCCGCGCGCGGCGCCGTGGATGCGGATTGCCGCGATTTAATGGGCGCTAGGCCCGGCTCTCCATCAGCGCCGAATAGACCAAGGTCCGTAGCTCGCGGCGGATCGGATAGGTGGCCGATGGCATCAGCTGGGTCATGAAGACCACGGTGATGTGCTCGACCGGATCGACCCAGAAGGCGGTGGACGCCGCGCCGCCCCAGTAGAACTCGCCCTTGGAGCAGGGGATCAGCGTCTGGGGCGGATCGAACACCACCGCGAAGCCCAGGCCGAAGCCGATCCCGGCATAGGTGCTTTCCGAGAACAGAGACCGCGACATCTGGGTCAGGTCCTGGCCGCCCGGGAGATGGTTGGACGCCATCAGCCGCAACGTCATCGGCGCGAGGATCCGCGCGCCCTCGAGTTCGCCGCCGTTCGCCAGCATGTTGCAGAAGCGTAAGTAGTCCGCCGTCGTCGAGACCAGGCCGCCGCCGCCGGACTCCAGCTTCGGCGGCTTGAGGAAGGGGCTCTTCGCCGGATCGTCGTTTAGGGTCAGGACGCCGGTGGGCTTGGCCTGCAGGTCCATCGGCCCGGTGGGGCTGGCGCTATAGCAGGCGGTGAAGCGGCTCTGCTGGTCTTCGCGCACGAAGAAGCCGGTGTCGGCCATCTTCAGCGGGTCGAAGATGCGTTCCTGCAGCACCTGGCTGAGCGGCTTGCCGGCGATCTTCTGCACCAGGTAGCCGACCACGTCGGTGGAGACCGAATAGTTCCAGGCCTCCCCCGGCGAGAACTCCAGCGGCAGCTTGGCCAGGGTCTCGATGAAGCCTTCCAGGTCGTCGTCGCCGTACTGGTCGGCGACCTTGAGCTTACGGTAGGCGGCGTCGACGTTGGTGCGGCTCTGGAAGCCGTAGGTCAGGCCCGAGGTGTGGCGCATCAGGTCGACCACCTGCATCGGCCGGGCGACCGGCGTGGTGGCGTAGGGCCCGACGCCGGCGGAAAAGACGCTGAGGTCCTTCCAGGCCGGGATGTGCTTGGCCACCGGGTCGTCCAGGGCGATCAGGCCTTCCTCGACCAGGGTCATCAGCGCCACGCAGGTGACCGGCTTGGTCATGGAGTAGATGCGGAAGACCGCGTCGTCCTTCAGCGGGACCCCGCGCTCCACGTCGGCCAGGCCGAGGACCGCCTCGTAGGCGGTCTCCCCGTCTCGGGCGACGGCGATCTGGGCGCAGGGGATGCGGCCCGGGCCCACGTACTTCGCCTGGAGGTGGGCCTCGATCCGCTTCAGCCGGTCCTTCGAGAATCCCAGGTCTTTGGCCTTGCTCATGGCGCGTCCTCCGTTGTCTCTCCGTCTTGCCCTTGCCTTCCGCCTGGTCGCAAGCGTCAGCTTGCGATTCAGGGAGACCCGCCATGCAGACCGCAAGCCCCGAAACCGTCAGCCCCCACACCGTCAGCACCGAGGTCCGCGGCCGGACGCTCGTCGTCACCATCGAGCGGCCGCAGGCGCGCAACGCCGTGGACGGGCCGACGGCGCGCCGGCTCTACGACGCCTTCAAGGCCTTCGACGCCGACGACGCCCTGGACGTGGCCATCCTGCAAGGGCGCGGGGGCGCCTTCTGCGCCGGCGCCGACCTGAAGGGCGTGGCCGAGGGGCGCGGCAATCCGGTGCATCGCGAGGGCGACCTCGGCCCCATGGGCGTGACGCGCCTGGCGCTCGGCAAGCCGGTGATCGCCGCCATCGAGGGCCACGCCGTGGCCGGCGGCCTGGAGGTGGCCTGCTGGGCGGATCTGCGGGTCGCCGCCGAGGGGGCGGTGTTCGGGGTGTTCTGCCGCCGCTTCGGCGTGCCGCTGATCGACCTCGGCACCGTGCGCCTGCCCAGGCTGATCGGCGCCTCGCGGGCCATGGACCTGATCCTCACCGGCCGGCCGGTGGCGGCGGAGGAGGCCTACGCCATCGGCCTCGCCAACCGCCTCGCGCCGAAAGGCGGGGCCCTGGACGCGGCCCTCGAGCTGGCCGCCCAGCTCTCGGCCTTCCCGCAGCTCTGCCTGCGCAACGACCGGCTCTCGGCCATCGGCCAGTGGTCGCTGGACTGGGACCAGGCGACGGCCGCGGAGATCGCGCTCGGTCAGGAGACCCTGCGCTCCGGCCAGAGCCAGGAGGGCGCGGCCCGCTTCGCCGCCGGCGAGGGCCGCGGCGGCAGGTTCTGAGGTCAGAAGTTCCGGGGTCAGAAGGGGCCCTTGAAGACGAACCAGGCGCCCAGCGCGATGCAGGCGAAGCCCACCAGGTGGTTCACCGTCAGCCGCTCGCCCAGATAGGTCACCGAGAAGACGGCGAAGACGCAGAGCGTGATCACCTCCTGCATCGCCTTCAGCTCGGCCGGGTCATAGACGTGGCGGCCGATCCGGTTGGCCGGAACCGCCAGGCAGTATTCGAAGAAGGCGATGCTCCAGCTCGCCACCACGATCACCACAGCGGCCGGTTCTCGACCTTCAGGTGGCCGTACCAGGCGAAGGTCATGAAGACGTTGGACCCGATCAGCATCAGGATCGGCGCGACGGCGGTCCAGGACGGCATGGTTCGGAAAGCTCCCCTCGGCGGCGCCTTCCTATAACCGATCGGCGCGGGGGCTGTTCAAACCGACAGCGGCGTTGCGTCATCCGAACGGCCGTTTGATAATGCCAGGACGCTCATTTCATACCGATATTTCGAAAAACCGAGCGCATTGGGAGGTCGCCATGGCCTGGGATTTTGAGACGGATCCGGAGTTCCAGAAGAAGCTCGACTGGATCGAGGACTTCATGCGCGAGGAGGTCGAGCCGCTCTCGCACCTTGGCATGGCCGTACACGGCCCGCTCGGCCGCGAGACCTTCATCAAGCCGCTGCAGGAGAAGGTGAAGGCGGAGAAGCTGTGGGCCTGCCACCTGGGCCCCGAGCTCGGCGGCCAGGGCTATGGCCAGCTGAAGCTCGGCCTGATGAACGAGAAGCTCGGCCGCAATGGCCTGGCCCCCACCGTCTTCGGCTGCCAGGCGCCGGACTCAGGCAACGCCGAGATCATCGCCCACTACGGCACCGAGGCGCAGAAGGAGAAATACCTCTGGCCGCTGCTGAACGGCGAGATCCGCTCGGCCTTCTCCATGAGCGAGCCCACCGGCGGCTCCGACCCGCTGACCTTCCGCACCCGCGCAGTGCTGGAGGGCGACGAATGGGTGATCAACGGCGAGAAGTGGTTCTCCACCAACGCCCGCTTCTCCAAGGTGCTGGTGCTCTATGCGGTCACCGACCCGGACGCCAAGGACCCCTACAAGCGCACCTCGATCTTCCTGGTGCCGACCGACACCCCCGGGGTGGAAATCGTCCGCAACGTCGCCGTGGGCGGCGGCGGCGAGATCGGCGGCGGCACAGAGGGCTATGTCCGCTACACCAACGTCCGCCTGCCCTACGACGCCCTGCTGGGCGAGCGCGGCGCGGCCTTCGTCATCGCCCAGGTGCGGCTGGGCGGCGGGCGCGTGCACCACGCCATGCGCACCGTCGGCGCCTGCAAGAACGCGCTCGACCTGATGTGCCGGCGCGCGGTCAGCCGCAAGACCCGCGACGGCCAGCTCTCCGACCTGCAGATGGTGCAAGCCGACATCGCCGACAGCTGGATCCAGCTGGAAAGCTTCCGCCTGATGGTGCTGCGCACCGCCTGGCTGATCGACAAGCACCAGGACTACCAGATGGTCCGCAAGGACATCGCCGCCATCAAGGTGATGATGCCCCGCGTCTACAACGACATCGCCACCAAGGCCGCCCACCTGCACGGCGCGCTCGGCGTCTCCAACGAGATGCCCTTCATGCACATGGTGACGAGCTCGCTGGTCATGGGCATCGCCGACGGGCCCACCGAGGTGCACAAGGTCACCCTCGCCAAGCAGGTGCTGAAGGACTACCGCCCCGACAACGACCTCTTCCCGGCCTACCACATCCCCAAGCTGCGCGAGGCGGCCCAGGAGAAGTACGCCAAGGAACTGGGCGAGCTGAAAGCGGCCCACGCCGAGCGGCGGGACAAGGCGCCGGCCTGAGTTCCGGTTTCTCGGTTCTATTGCCGTCATCCCGGCCGGAGCGTAGCGGAGAGCCGGGACCCAGAAGGATGGCCCAAGCGTCGCCTCCTGGGTCCCGGGTCGGCCTGCGGCCGTCCGGGATGACGTCTCTTTTTTGGAGTGAAGGTGTGAGCGACCAAGTCTGGCCCGTGATGTCCATCGCCGAGGCCCATGCGCGGCTGACCGCGCCGGGCGAGCGGCTGGAGATCGAGGAGATCCCGATCCGCGGGATCGTGACCCGGGTCTGGAAGAACGCCCCGGCGACCTTGCGCGATATCTTCGCGAACGCCCGCGGCTTTCCGGAGCGCGAATTCCTGGTCTACGAGGGCGAGCGGGCCACCTACGAGGCCTTCGCCCGGGCCACGATCACCCTGGCCCGCCAGCTGCAGGCCGATGGCGTCCAGAAGGGCGACCGGGTCGCCATCGTCATGCGCAACCTGCCCGAATGGCCGGTGGCCTTCTTCGCGGGCGTCCTGGCCGGCGCCATCGTCACGCCCCTGAATGCCTGGTGGACCGGGCCGGAGCTGGAGTACGGCCTGGCCGATTCCGGCGCCAAGGTCGCCATCGTCGACGACGAGCGCCTGGGCCGCATCGCCGAGCACCTGGACAGCCTGGGCGATCTCACCAAGGTCTATGCCTCGCGCCTGACCGAGGCGGACGCCCACGCCAAGGTGCATCGCCTGGAGGAGGTCATCGGCCCGGTGAACGGCTGGAAGGACCTCCCCGACCTGCCGCTGCCTGAAATTGAGCTGGGGCCGGAGGACGACGCCACCATCCTCTACACCTCCGGCACGACGGGGAAGCCCAAGGGCGCGCTCGGCACCCATCGCAACATGACCTCCAACGTCGGCGCCACCGGCATCGCGGCCATGCGCGGCTTCCTGCGTGCCGGCCAGCCCCTGCCGGAGAGCGACCCGCACAAGCTGCCGCAACGGGTGACCCTGCTGGTCGTGCCCTTCTTCCACGCCACGGGCCTCTCGGCGACGCTGGGGCCGACCATGAACAGCGGCGGCAAGATCGTGCTGATGCGCCGCTGGGACGCCGAACCCGCCATGCGGCTGATTGAGGCGGAGAAGGTCTCCTCCACCGGCGGCGTGCCGACCATCGCCTGGCAGCTGATCGAGCATCTGGCCCGGGCGAAGTACGACCTGTCGTCCCTGATGGCGGTGACCTACGGCGGCGCGCCTTCGGCGCCGGAGCTGGTGCGCAAGATCGCCGAGACCTTCCCGGGCTCGCAGCCCGGCAACGGCTGGGGCATGACCGAGACCACGGCCACCTTCACCAGCCACCTCGGCAAGGACTACGAGAACCGCCCCGACAGCGCCGGTCCCGCCGCCCCGGTGGGCGAGATGCAAATCCGCGACCCCGCCGACGGCGCGACCGTCCTGCCGGCCGGCGCGGTGGGCGAGCTGTGGTGCAAGGGCCCGCAGGTGGTGAAGGGCTATTGGAACAAGCCGCAGGCCACGGCCGAGACCTTCGTCGAGGGCTGGCTGCGCACCGGCGACCTGGCGCGGATCGACGAGGAGGGCTTCCTGTTCATCATCGACCGGGCCAAGGACATGCTGATCCGCGGCGGTGAGAACATCTACTGCGTTGAGGTGGAGAACGCCCTCTACGAGCACCCGGCGGTGATGGACGCGGCTATCGTCGGCATCCCGCACAAGACCCTGGGCGAAGAGCCCGGCGCGGTGGTCCACCTGAAGCCGGGAACCTCGGCCACCGAGGCCGAGCTGCGGGCCTTCGTCCGCGCGCGGCTGGCGGCCTTCAAGGTCCCGGTGAAGGTGGTGTTCTGGCCGGAGATGCTGCCGCGCAACGCCAACGGCAAGATCGTCAAGACCGAGCTCAAGAAGGTGTTCGCCCCGGAAGCCGCGGGCGCATGAGCGAGCGCCCCCTCATCGTGGGCATCGGCGGCACGCCACGGCCGGGATCGTCCACCGAGCGTGCGCTGGCGCTGGCGCTGCGCCATACCGAAGCCGGCGGCGCGCGGACGAAGCTGTTCGGCGGCGAGTTCCTGGAGCGCCTGCCGCACTTCAACCCCGGCCCGGCGGGACCCAGCCCGGAGCAGGCCGAGCTGGCCGACGCCATCCGCGCCGCCGACGGGGTGATCCTGGCGACGCCCGGCTACCACGGCTCGCTTTCGGGCGTGGTCAAGAACGCGCTGGACACCCTGGAGCTGACCCGCGGCGATCCCAGCCCCTATTTCGAGGGCAAGCCGGTGGGGATCATCATCACCGCCGACGGCGCTCAGGCGGGCGGGACGACCTTGATGGCGGTGCGCGGCGTCATACATGCCATGCGGGGCTGGCCCACGCCGTTCGGCGCGGCGCTGAACGCCGCCAACCTGTTCGACGCCGGCGGCGAGTGCCGCGAGGCCAAGGACGCCTGGCAGATCACCATGGTGGCCGACCAGGTCATGGAGTTCGCGACCATGCGGGCCACTCTTTCGAAGGCGAAGCCATGAAGCGCCCCTATCTCGTCCCGCCCAGCGACCGGTCCGGCGCGGAGGACGCGTTCACCTCGGCCATCTCGCCCATTGAGGACATCATTGAGGACGCCCGCAACGGGCGGCCCTACATCCTGGTGGACGCCGAGGACCGGGAGAACGAGGGCGACGTCATCATCCCGGCCCAGTTCGCCACCCCCGAACAGATCAACTTCATGGCCAAGCACGCCCGCGGCCTGATCTGCCTCTCGATCACCGCCGAGCGGGCGCGGACCCTGCGCCTGCCGCCCATGGCCAGCGACAACCAGTCGGGCCACGGCACCGCGTTCACCGTCTCCATCGAGGCGCGCGAGGGCGTCACCACCGGCATCTCCGCCCACGACCGGGCGCACACCATCGCCGTGGCGGTCGACCCGACCAAGGGCCCCGACGAGATCGTCTCGCCGGGCCACGTCTTCCCGCTGGTGGCCAAGGACGGCGGTGTGCTGGTCCGCGCCGGCCACACCGAGGCCGCCGTCGACATCAGCCGCATGGCGGGCCTCAACCCGGCGGGCGTGATCTGCGAGATCATGAAGGACGACGGCTCCATGGCCCGTCTTCCCGATCTCGTCGCCTTCGCCCAGCTGCATGGCCTGAAGATCGGCGCCATCGCCGACCTGATCGCCTACCGCCGCCGCACCGAGCGACAGGTCGAGCGGGTGCTGGAGACGCCGTTCGATTCCTCCTACGGCGGCCGCTTCCGGATGGTGATCTACCGCAACATCCTGGACGGCACCGAGCACGTGGTGCTGACCAAGGGCAAGATCGATCCGGACAAGCCCACTCTGGTGCGCATGCACCGCGTCGACATGGCCGCCGACATGCTGGGCCACGTCGAGGCGCGGCGGGACTATGTGCCCAAGGCGCTGGCCGCCATCGCCGCCTACGACGGCGCGGGCGCGGCGGTGTTCATCCGCGATTCCAATCCCGCCTGGCTCTCCGAGCGCTACGGCCGCCCGGACCTGAACCAGACCGAGAACGTGCTGCGCGACTATGGGGTGGGCGCCCAGATCCTCATCGACCTCGGCGTGCGCGACATGACGCTCCTGTCCTCGTCGAAGACCGTGCTGCCGGGCTCCGGCGGCTATGGCCTGCGCATCCTGGGCCGCCAGCCGCTGGACTGAGCCGGCCCGGATTTCCGGGGCCAACAGACGCGCCGGATTCGATAATCCCGTTTCCTAAGTCGCGGAACCGGCCTATAGATTTTGTCACACCGCCCGGCCGAAAGGCCGGGCGCCTTCATTTTCGCCGCCCGCAAGCGGCGCCGGACACGCGCAGAAAAGACTTGAGACCATGAGCACCGACATCCTGATGCCGAAGGCGACCGCCGTCTGGCTGGTGGACAACACCTCGCTCACCTTCGAGCAGATCGCCGACTTCTGTGGCCTGCACCCGCTGGAGGTTAAGGGCATCGCCGACGGCGAGGTGGCGCGCGACATCCGCGGCGCCGACCCGATCGCCAATGGCCAGTTGAGCCGCGAAGAGCTGGACGCCGCCGAGAAGAACCCCAAGCACAAGCTGGTGGCGCTCAAGAGCCGCCACGCCGAGTACCTGAAGCCGCAGAAGAAGACCCCGCGCTACACCCCGGTGTCGCGCCGCCAGGACCGCCCGGACGCCATCGCCTGGTTCCTGCGCAACCACCCGGAAGTGGCCGACGCCCAACTCGCCCGCATCCTCGGCACCACCAAGGCCACCATCGACCAGGTGCGCAACCGCACCCACTGGAACTCGGCCAACATCAAGCCGGTGGACCCGGTGACGCTGGGCCTCTCGACCCAGCTCGAGCTGGACGCGGTGGTGAAGAAGGCCGCCGAGAAGAAGGCCCGTGACGACAAGCGCAAGGGCATCGTCGAGCCGGAAGGCCCGACCCTGATGCCGGCCTCCGAAACCGGCGTGGTCGAGGATGAGCCCGAGCACGACGAACATGACGACCGCGAGCGGACGCACACCGCCCAGTCCGTCTTCGCCGATCACGACGACGAAGACGACGAGGATTAGTGGAATCGTCCCTCCCCTTTTTGGGGGAGGGTGGCGAGGCGAAGCCGAGACGGATGGGGAACTGTGGGCCGGAGCGCTGAGTCAGCATCCGCCTCGAACCCCCCACCCTGATCGCTCCGCGATCTGTCCCTCCCCTGAAGAGGAGGGATGGGCGCTTCGGCTAGTGGATCCGCTCGCGCAGGGCTTCCATCTCTTCCTTCAGCTTCAGCTTCTGTCGCTTGAGTTCCTTCAGTCGGATATCGTCTGCGGCGGGTCTGCTCAGTTCATCCTGAATGGCTTGTTCCAGGGACTGGTGACGGGATCCGAGCTCGCGGATCCGGGCTTCCAACGCCATGACGAGAAATCTCCTTGCTGTTGGATGCTTGAGTGAACACCCGCTGTGCGCGGCTGTCAGATCACATATGTTTGCAAACCGGCGCGCTTCGGACCCTGTTCCGGAGTCCGGTCGGCGGGCGGGCGGTAGAGACGGGTCCTGATGGCGAGCGCGGAACGGCCAAGGCTGGTGGTGGGCGTCTCCGGCGCCTCGGGGATCGTCTACGGTCTGCGCGCGCTCGACGCCTGCCGCGAGCTGGGCGTCGAGTCCCACCTGGTGCTCAGCAAGGCCGCGGCGCTGACCCTGGCGCAGGAGAGCCAGCTCTCGGTGGCCGAGGTCAACGCCAAGGCCGACGTGGTCCACAAGGTCTCCGACATCGGCGCCGCGATCGCCTCGGGCTCGTTCCGCACGCTCGGCATGATCGTCGCGCCCTGCTCGGTGCGCACCATGAGCGAGGTCGCCACCGGCGTGACCTCCACCCTGCTCAGCCGCGCCGCCGACGTGACCCTGAAGGAGCGCCGGCCGCTGGTGCTGATGGTGCGCGAGAGCCCGCTGCACCTGGGCCACCTGCGCACCATGGTCCGCCTGGCCGAGATGGGCGCGGTGATCGCTCCGCCGATGCCGGCCTTCTACGCCCGGCCCGCCGGGCTGGAGGCGATGGTCGACCAGTCGGTGGGCCGCGCCCTCGACCTTTTCGGACTGTCATGGACGCCGGTTAAGCGCTGGGGTGAGGACGTGGGTCCCCTGCAGGCGGAGGCTTGAGGCGCATGGCGCTCTGGGACTGGACGCTGAGGGCCTATGGCCAGCCGGGCGTCCCCGACACCTGCCTGACGCTGCAGGACGCGCACGGCCAGAACACGCCCCTGCTGCTCTGGGCGGTCTGGGCCGAGGCCGACGATCCAGCCCTGCTGGCCCGCGCCGCCGACCTCGCGCACCGCTGGGACGCCCTGGCGGTCGGGCCGCTCCGCGACCTGCGCCGCGCACTGAAGCCGGCGTTCGCGGGCGTCGAGGACCGCGAGCGCGAGGGCCTGCGCGAAGATGTGAAGGCGGCCGAACTTCGCGCCGAGCGGGTGCTGATGGAAGCTCTCGAGGCCCTGGGCGGCGAACCCGGCGGCGCGCCCGCCCTGGCGGCGCTGGAGGCGGCGTCCAAGGCCTGGGGAAGGCCTGCGCCCGCCGACGCCCTGGCGGCGCTCGCCGCAGCCCTGGGTTAGGGCCCGCTCATGAACGACGACCTCTCCGAAGCCGCCCTCCACGCCCACCTCAGCATGCTGCGGCAGGACCACGCCGACCTCGACGCCGCGGTGCAGGCCATCGCGCTCTCGCCCCTGCCGGACATGCTGCTGATCGCACGGCTGAAGCGCAAGAAACTGGCCCTGAAGGACGAGATCGCCCGCATCGAGGACCAGCTCAACCCCGACATCATCGCCTGACTGATCAGTTGCCCCCCGAAGGGGAGGAATTTCTCTAGGCGCTCTTCCGCCCGCGCTTCAGCGCGTACATGGCCGCGTCGGCCTGGGCGACCAGGGCCTCAGGCTCGGCGTCGGCGGAGATCTCGCGCACGCCCCAGGAGATGTGCAGCGGCGCCGACCACTCGCCGAACTGCAGCGGTTCGGCCTCGATGGCGCGGGCCAGCGCCGCGGCCTTGGCCTCGGCGGTCTGCTGGTCGGCCTGCGCCAGGATCACCGCGAACTCGTCGCCGCCCATGCGGCCCACGATGTCGCTCTCGCGCACATGGGCGAGCAGGCGCTCGGCCACCGCGTTCAGCGCCGCGTCGCCCGCCGCGTGGCCCAGGCGGTCATTGACGCCCTTCAGGTCGTCGAGGTCGATGTAGACCAGACTGGCCGGCGAGCCGTAGCGCTGGGAGAAGGTCCGGATCCGGCCGAGCTCGCGCACGAAGGCCCGGCGGTTGAGCAGCGGGGTCAAAGCGTCACGGTCGGCAAGATCTTCCATCTCCGCCAGCCGGCCCTTCAGGCGGCCGACCTCGCCGCGCAGGTCGTCGATCTCGCTCAGCAGGGCCTGGATGGCGGCCTTCACCGCCGGCGTCATCTCCAGCTCGCCAATGCCCAGGAACTCCGTGGAATCAACGGGTCCGGCCGAAGGCAGCTGGGCGCCCGCTTGGATCAGCGCGCGTCGTCGCATGGCAGAAAAGGGTTCATTGCGCGCGCCGGTGATCTTCATGAGGCTCAGTCCTGGGGAGAGCGTGGGCGAAACAGACGCGCGGTGATTTGGTGAATCTAGCCGTCCTCGGTTGCTCCTGCAAAGTCGGCGCCTATACTCCGCGCCCTTCGGACAAGGGGGTCGGATCGACATGAGCGCGCCGTCAGCGCCCGTCGCCATCATTATGGGCAGCCGCTCGGACTGGCCGATCCTGCGCCATGCGGCGGAGATGCTGGAGAGCTTGGGCGTGGCCTATGAGGCCAAGGTGGTCTCCGCCCACCGCACGCCCGACCGGATGTACCAGTTCGCCAAGGGGGCGAAGGCCGCGGGCTTCAAGGTGATCATCGCCGCGGCCGGCGGGGCGGCGCACCTGCCCGGCATGACCGCCTCGCTGACCGAGCTGCCGGTGCTGGGCGTGCCGATCGAATCCAAGGCCCTGAAGGGCATGGATAGCCTGCTCTCCATCGTCCAGATGCCGGCCGGCATCCCGGTGGGGACACTTGCCATCGGCGAGGCGGGAGCGAAGAACGCCGGCCTGATGGCGGCCAAGATCCTGGCGCTGTCGGACGACGCCGTCGCCGCGCGGCTGGAGGCCTTCACCGCCAGCCAGACCGCCGGCATCCCCGAAACGGTCGAGGACGCATGAGCCAGGCGAACCTGCCGCTGGCGCCCGGCTCGGCCATCGGCATCCTGGGCGGCGGCCAGCTCGGCCGCATGCTGGCGCTGGCCGCTGCCCGGCTGGGCTTCGACGTGGTGGTGCTGGAGCGGCAGGCCGACAGCCCGGCGGGCCGCACGGCGGCCAGGCTGATCGTCGCCGACTACGCCGATGAGGCGGCGCTGGCGGAGCTGGCCAGTCTCACTGGCCTCGTCACCTACGAGTTCGAGAACGTCCCGGCCGCCTCGGTGGCCTGGCTGGCGGAGCACGGCGTCGAGGTCGCGCCCGGTCCCCGCGCCCTGGCCGTCGCCCAGGACCGCTTCGAGGAGAAGAGCTTCCTGAACGCCCACGGGGCGCCCACCGTGGCCTTCGCCCCGGCGCGGACGCCGCAAGAGGCGCAGCAGGCCCTGGCGGCCATCGGCGTGCCCGCGCTGATGAAAACCCGGCGCGAGGGCTATGACGGCAAGGGCCAGCGCTGGGTGGAGCACGCCGCCGACGCGGCGGCGGCCTTCGAGGCCCTGGGCGGCGTCCCGGTGATCGTCGAAGCGGCCGCCGAGTTCGTCCGTGAGCTGTCGGTGATCGCCGCGCGGGGCCGCGACGGGGCGACCGCGGTCTATCCCCTGGCGGAGAACCACCACGAGGGCGGCGTCCTGCGCCGCTCCATCGCCCCGGCCCGGGTCAGCCAGGCGCTCACCGACCAGGCCGAACGGATCGCCGCCCGGGTGCTGGCCGGCCTCGACTACGTGGGGGTGATCGGCATCGAGCTCTTCGAGATGGCCGACGGCCGCCTCCTGGTGAACGAGATCGCGCCCCGGGTGCACAACACCGGCCACTGGACCCAGGACGGCTGCGAGGTCGACCAGTTCGAACAGCACATCCGCGCCGTCGCCGGCTGGCCGCTCGGCCCGACCCACGCCATCGCCCACGTCGAGATGCTGAACCTCCTGGGCGAGGAGGCCGACGCCTGGGCGAAATACGCCGCCGAGCCGGAGACCCGCATCCACCTCTACGGCAAGCGCCTGGCCAAGCCCGGCCGCAAGATGGGGCACGTCAACCGGGTGCGGCCGCTCTAAGAGCAGTCAGCGGTATCGCATCCGGCCCAGCGCGCCGGCCGCCTTATCCAGGAATTCCGACGGCCGGAACTTCGTCGTCCGCTTCCAGGTCTCGAAGGCCATGACATTGGCGATGCGACGGTCGGTGAAGGCCAGCGCCGCCTCCTGGCCGGAGCTGAGCTGGATCGCGATCGCGCCGGTCAGGATGCCGGCCAGCAGCAGGCGCTTCGTATAGTGGTTCTCGTCGGTGGCGGTGTCGCCCGCCCAGCGCCAGAGGACGTCGGCGCTCTCCCAGGCGAGGCGCGCGCCCAGGACGGCGTGGTCCGGCAGCGCCAGGAAGCCGGCGGCCCGGCGCACGGCGGCCTCGTCGGCGGACGCGGCGGCCAGCCGGGCCTCGACGCCGCGGGCGATGCGCTCGCGGATCTTCAGCGCCTTGGGGTCGATGGCCGCCAGCGCCACCATAGCCGCCGCGTCGTGCCGCCGCGAGAGCAGGGCGGCCAGGTCGGCGGGGCCCTGCGGCAGCAGAAGCTCCGTCTCGCCGGCGGAAAGGCCGCAGGCCTGGCCGGCCAGGGTCGCCATCCGGGCGGTCCAGCCCTCGGTCGGCGCGATCTTCAGCGCAGCGTCCAGCACCTGCTGCTCGGTCGCCGCCGCCCAATCGGCGGCTGTGTCGGTGGAGTGGGCTTCGGCCATGGCCCACCTTAAGCCACCTCCCGCCCTCAGAGGAAAGCCTGCGTGTGACACTGAAAAGCCTCTCCTGCGGCGTGGACATGGCGGGGCTCTTCTGGTATCTCGCCGCGCTCTGTCCCGAAGGCCGCCCGCCTCCGGGATCAATTTTCTTTTGGTCCGCTCGCCGCCGCCCCCAAGCTTGAGGGAGCCAGGGGGCCGGGCGGTAACGGTCAACGGGAGAGAGACCTCTGGTTCAGATTTTCGTCCGCGACAACAACGTCGACCAGGCCTTGAAGGCGCTGAAGAAGAAGATGCAGCGCGAAGGCTCGTTCCGCGAGATGAAGCGCCACGTCCACTACGAAAAGCCCTCCGAGAAGCGCGCCCGCCAGAAGGCCGAGGCCGTGCGCCGCGCCCGTAAGCTGGCCCGCAAGCGCGCCCAACGCGAAGGCCTGATCGCTGCGCCGAAGAAGCCGGCGCCGCGGTAGGACTGAAGATTCAAGCGCGCGGTAGCGCTTAATTCATTGAATTCGTGCCTATCTGGGCCGCGTCCGACCAGGCGCGGCCCTTCGTGTTTGGGGGTGCATGGTCAGGCTGGGCGCGGTCTTCGGTCGCGCGGCGTCCAGCCAACTGGTGAAATGGCGAAGAGGCTCCTATTTTAGGAAATCCGGCGCCAAGCCCTAATCGAGGCGGTCCTAACCGATGAACCTGCGCAATCTCGCCATCTGGGGCGTCATCGTCGTCGTCCTGATCGGCCTCTATTCGATGGTCACCGGCGGCGGCGGCAAGGCCGCGAGCGCCGGCGAGATCACCTATTCGCAGCTGCTCACAAAGGTGAACAGCGGCCAGGTCAAAAGCGCGGAGTTCCGCGGACCGCAGGTGATCGTCACCGACAGCGCCAACAAGTCGTTCACGGCGGTGACGCCGACCGACCAGCAGGACCTGACCAAGCGGCTTGAGGCGCAGGGCGCCAACATCTCCTTCAAGGCCGCCGGCGGCATGACCCTGGTGGGTTTCCTGCTGCAGAGCCTGCCGGTGCTGCTCCTGATCGGCGTCTGGATCTTCTTCATGCGCCAGATGCAGGGCGGCGCGCGCGGGGCGATGGGCTTCGGCAAGTCCAAGGCCCGCCTGCTCACCGAGAACAAGAACCGCGTCACCTTCGACGACGTGGCCGGCGTGGAAGAGGCCAAGGAAGAGGTCGTCGAGATCGTCGACTTCCTGAAGGACCCGCAGAAGTTCCAGCGCCTGGGCGGCAAGATCCCCAAGGGCGCCCTGCTGATCGGCCCTCCAGGCACCGGCAAGACCCTGCTCGCCCGCGCCATCGCCGGCGAGGCGGGCGTGCCGTTCTTCACCATTTCCGGCTCCGACTTCGTGGAGATGTTCGTGGGCGTCGGCGCGAGCCGCGTGCGCGACATGTTCGAACAGGCCAAGAAGAACGCCCCCTGCATCATCTTCATCGATGAAATCGACGCCGTCGGCCGCCACCGCGGCGCGGGGCTGGGCGGCGGCAACGACGAGCGCGAGCAGACGCTCAACCAGCTGCTGGTCGAGATGGACGGCTTCGAGGCCAACGAAGGCATCATCCTGATCGCCGCCACCAACCGCCCCGACGTGCTGGACCCGGCCCTGCTGCGCCCCGGCCGCTTCGACCGCCAGGTGGTGGTGCCGAATCCCGACGTGAACGGCCGCGAGCGCATCCTGCGCGTGCATATGAAGAACGTGCCGCTGGCCGCCGACGTGGAAGTGAAGATCATCGCCCGCGGGACCCCGGGCTTCTCCGGCGCCGACCTCTCCAACCTGGTCAACGAGGCGGCCCTGATGGCCGCGCGCAAGAACCGCCGCATGGTCACCATGCACGACTTCGAGCAGGCCAAGGACAAGGTGCTGATGGGCGCCGAGCGCCGCTCGATGGTGATGACCGAGGACGAGAAGAAGAACACCGCCTACCACGAAGGCGGCCACGCCCTGGTGGCGCTGACCGTCCCCTCGGCGGACCCGGTGCACAAGGCCACGATCATCCCGCGCGGCCGCGCTCTGGGCATGGTGATGCAGCTGCCGGAAGGCGACCGCTACTCCATGAACTACGAGCAGATGACCTCGCGCCTGGCGATCATGATGGGCGGCCGCGTCGCCGAAGAGCTGATCTTCGGCAAGGACAAGGTGACCTCCGGCGCCTCCAGCGACATCCAGGCGGCCACCAGCCTGGCCCGCAACATGGTCACGCGCTGGGGCTACTCCGACAAGCTGGGCCTGGTCTCCTACGGCGACAACCAGGAAGAGGTCTTCCTCGGCCACTCGGTGTCGCGCACCCAGAACGTCTCGGAAGAGACCGCCAATGTGATCGACGCCGAGGTCAAGCGCCTGGTGAAGGGCGGCTATGACGAGGCCAAGCGCATCCTGACCGAAAAGCTGGATGACCTGCACACCCTGGCCAAGGCCCTGCTCGAGTACGAGACCCTGAGCGGCGACGAGATCATCGGCGCCCTGAAGGGCGTGCCGCCGAACCGCGAGGACCTGGACATCAAGCGCCCGAACGGGCCGGCCGTGGCCGTGCCGATCTCGCCGCGCCCCGAGCCGGCGTAATCGGGACCAATTGAACCAAGACAGGGGCGGCTCCGGCGACGGGGCCGCCCTTTTCCGTTATGGGGTCCGGCGATGAGCGCCCCCGCATCTCCCGTCCGCGTCATGGGCGTGGTCAACGTCACCCCGGACAGCTTCTCCGACGGCGGCCGGTTCGCCGGTTTCGACGCCGCGCTGGCGCAGGCGCGCAAGCTGATCGCCGAGGGCGCCGACATCCTCGACCTGGGCGGCGAGTCCACCCGGCCGGGCGCGGCCCCGGTCTCGGAAGCCGACGAGATTGGCCGCGTCGTCCCCCTGGTCCGCGCCATCCGCGCCGAGAGCGCCATCCCGATCTCGGTGGACAGCATGAAGCCCGCCGTGGCCCGAGCCGTCGTGGAAGCCGGGGCCACGATGTGGAACGACGTCACCGCCCTTCGCCACGCCCCCAACAGCCTGGCCGTCGCAGCCGAGCTCGGCTGCGAGGTCGTGCTGATGCACATGCAGGGCGAGCCCGCCACCATGCAGGCCGAGCCGCACTATGGCGATGTCGTGGAGGAGGTGGCCGCCTTCCTGGCGCGCCGCGCCGCCGAGGCGATGGCCGCCGGCGTGGAGCAGGCGCGCATCTGGCTCGATCCCGGCGTGGGCTTCGGCAAGCACATGATCCGCCACAACCTGCCGCTGCTGGCGGGCCTGGCGCGGGTCACGGCGCTCGGCTTCCCGGTGTTGCTGGGGGTCAGCCGCAAGAGCTTCATCGGCGCGGTGGACGGCGGGCATGTCCCGGCCGATCAGCGGCTGGGCGGCTCCATCGCGGGCGCGCTCTGGGGCGCCGAGGCCGGCGTGGCGGCGGTGCGCGTCCACGATGTGCGCGAGACGGTCCAGGCGCTGGCCGTCTGGCGGGCGATCGCTCAGGCGGGCAGGCCGGCGTAGAGCCCCGCGAGTTCGCGCTCGCGCTCGGCCCGCCAGGGCGTGCGCGCGCCATCGGCCGCGCCCTGCAGGCCCTCCAGATGGGTGTGCCAACCGGCGGCGACGCTGCGCAGCGGCGGGGCGCTGAGCCCGGTCTGCCGCAGGGTGAGCCGGCAGCCGCCCTCCTCGGGCTCGAGGCTCCAGCGCACGACGGAGTCCGGATGTTCGGGCGACGGCCAGGTCCAGGCGAAGACCCGGGGCGGGTCGAGCTCGGTGATGACGCCCGCCATCCGGTAGTCGTGGGTCGCCCAGTAGAGCGCGAAGCGGCCGCCGACCCGAAGGTCGACCTCGGCCTCGGCCAGCCAGTCCGCCAGGCGTTCCGGGACGGTCAGCGCCGCCCAGACCTTCTCCGCCGGCCGCGCCAGGCGGCGCGTGAAGGTGATCTCGTAGAGGCCACCGGCCTCGCGGACCTCGCCCACCTTCCCGTTCAACAGGGCGTCGTTCAGCAGGAGGCTCATGACCCCAGGCTCGGGTAGCGGCCGGCCAAGGCGTCCTCCCGTGCGACCTTGGTCGCCCAGGGCGTGGCGCGGCCGTCCATGGCGTCGGGCAGGGCTTCCAGGTGGGCGTGCCAGCCCCTGCGGACACCGCCGTCGCGCGCGCCGTCGAGGCTGAGGCCCGAATGGGTGAGGGTCAGCGCGCAGCCGTCCCCGTCAGGTGAGAGGTCGAAGCGCACAAGGGTCTCGCGCTCGCCGATGGTCCAGCGCCAGGCCAGCGCCCGGGGGGGCTCGCAGACGGTGATGGTCATCTCGGCTTCGTGGGCGCCGCCGTTCCAGTTCAGCTTGAGGGTCCCGCCCACCCGCAGATCCACCTCGGCGACGGCGAACCAATCGGCCAGCCGGTCCGGGTCGGTCAGCGCCGCCCAGACCTTCTCCACCGGCTGCCGATAACGGCGGTGGAAGACCACCTGCAAGGCGTCGTCGGTGGCGGTGACCACGCCCAGGGGCGCGTCGCTCAGCAGGGGTGCGGTCGCGGTGCTCATTGCTCTTTCTCCAGGTGCTCTTCCAGGGCGTCGAGGCGATCGGCCCAGAATTGGCGGAAGGGTTTCAGCCAGGCGTCGAGGGCGGCGAGTTCGCCGGGCTCCAGGCGGTAGAGCCGGCGCTGGCCGTCCGGCCGAACGCTGACCAGGCCGGCCTCGCGCAGCAGTTTCAGGTGCTTGGAAACGCCGGGCTGGCTCAGGCCCGTGGCCGCCACCAGGTCGCCCGCCGGCCGCTCACCGGCGCGCAGCAGGTCGAGGATCTGGCGGCGGTTCGGCTCGGCGATGGCTTCGAAGGGGCTCATGGCTTTATATTCTCTTCAGGAAATATAACTGTCAAGGAAATTCTTCAGACGTGCGAATCCGCCGGCGCCGCGCTATCGGGAGCCATGACCCTGCCTGGCCGCGTCTTGATCATCGCCGGATCCGACTCCGGCGGCGGGGCGGGTATCCAGGCGGACATCAAGACAGTCACCATGCTGGGCGGCTATGCGGCCACGGCGGTCACCGCGATCACAGTGCAGAACACCCTGGGCGTCAGCGCCGTCCAGCCCCTGTCCCCCGACCTCGTCGCCGCTCAGGCGCGCGCGGTGCTGCGCGACATCGGCGCGGACGTGATCAAGACCGGCATGCTGGGCGACGCGGAGATGGTCGAGACGGTCGCGCGCCTGCTGGACGAGGGGTTGGTTCCGGCGGTGATCGATCCGGTGATGGTCGCCAAGGGCGGGGCGCGGCTGCTGGCCGAGGATGCGGACCGGCCCCTGATGCATCTGCTCGTGCCGCGGGCTGCGGTGCTGACGCCCAATGCGCCGGAGGCCGCGGCCCTGACCGGCCTGACCGTCGCCACCACCGACGACTTGCGGCGCGCGGGCGACGCCCTGCTGGCGGCCGGCGCCGGCGCGGTGCTGCTGAAGGGCGGGCACATTCCGGGCGACCGGGTCATCGACGTCCTGATGACGCCCTATGGCGAGACCCTGTTCGAGGCCGAGCGGATCGAGACGCGCCACACCCACGGCACCGGCTGCACCCTGGCCTCCGCCCTGGCGACCGGCCTCGCCCAGCAGATGTCGCTGGAGGCCGCCGCCGCGCGCGCCTGGGCCTATGTGCAGGAGGCCATCGCCCGCGCGCCGGGCTTCGGCGCCGGCCACGGCCCGCTGGATCACGGCTGGCCGCTGCGGGGCAAGGCGTGAGCGTGAAACCCGCCGACCCCAGCCTCGCCGACCCGGAGCTGGAACGCCGGCTGGAGGCCATCGTCCGCGCCGCGCCCAGCCTGATGCGGGTGCTGAGCACGGTCCGCGACCTTGGCCTGCCCGACTGGCTGGTGTTCTCCGGCGCGGTCTACCAGCGGGTTCTGAACCGGCTGACCGGCCGCGATCCCGACTATGGGATCAAGGACTATGACGTCGGTTATTTCGACGCGGCCGACACCTCCTACGAGGCCGAGGACGTGGTGATCCGGCGCGTGGCCGCCGCCTTCGACCCGCCGCTGCGCGACCTCGTCGAGGTGCGAAACCAGGCCCGCGTCCACCTGTGGTTCGAGGGCAAGTTCGGCGAGCCCTACGCGCCCTTGCGGGAGACCGCCGGGGCCCTGGAGCGGTTCGTCAGCACGACCTTCGCGGTGGGCGTGCGGCTGGAAGCGGACGATGGCCTGACCGTCATCGCGCCTTTCGGCCTAGAGGACCTCTTCGCCCTGCGCCTGCGGCCCAATCCGATCCGCAAGACCAACGGCTTTGCGCGCACCGCGGCCTCGGCGCTCGCGCGCTGGCCGGAACTGACGGTGATCGACGGCTGAGCTGATCAATTAGCCGCTTGCCTAATTCCTTACCGTCGCTATGTGCAAGCTCGCCCTAGAGGAGCCCGCCATGCGCCAGTGGACCGTCGACGCCTTCGCCGCGGAGGCCTTCCGCGGCAACCCGGCCTGTGTGCTCGAGCCCTTCGCCGACTGGCCGGACGCCGCCTGGATGCAGGCCCTCGCCGCCGAGAACAACCAGGCCGAGACCGCCTTCCTGCTCAGGACCGCCGATCCCGCGCGCTTCGGCCTGCGCTGGTTCACGCCAGCGCTGGAGGTCCCGCTCTGCGGCCACGCCACCCTGGCCTCAGGCCACGTCCTGTTCGCGGAGCTGGGGCTGACGGCCGACGCCGTGGTCTTCGACACCAAGTCCGGCCCGCTCACCGTGCGTCGGTTCGGCGAGGATTACGAGATGGACTTCCCCGCCCAGCCGCCACGCCAGATCGCGACGCCTGCCGGCCTGGCCGAGGCCCTGGGCGTCGAGCCGCTTGAGGTCTGGGCCTCGACCTATCTGGTGGCCGTGCTGAATGACGAGGCGCAGGTGCTGGGCGCGGCTCCGGACCTGGTCAAGCTGGAGGCGGTGTCCTCCAGCGCCACCGGCGGACGCGGCAATGTCGGCGTGGCCGCCCTGGCCGACGCCGGAGCGGCCTACGACGTCGTCGACCGCTTCTTCGCGCCGGGCTCCGGCATTCCGGAGGATCCGGCCACCGGCTCGCTGCACACCATCCTGGCGCCGCTCTACGCCGACAAGCTCGGACGGGCGCGGGTCAGCTTCCGCCAGGCCTATCCGGGCCGTGGCGGCGACCTCGATTGCGAGATGACGGGCGAGCGGGTGCTGCTGCGCGGGCGGGCGGTGACGGTGCTGGACGGGACCCTGCGGGTCGGCGCCGCCTGAACAAACGAAAACGCCCCGGGACCGCGAAGGTCCCAGGGCGCTCCCGCACTCCGGATGTTGGTTCGGCGGTCGATCGCGTGCCGTAGCCGCGGACCGTCGTAGCCTCGATCCGGAAGGGGCGCTGTTCAGCGCCAGGGACCAAGAGACCACGAAACGGCTCACGGGAAGCTGAGGTCCGTGTTGTCCGGTGTTCATGCGGCGGGTTGTTGTGGACAGCCTGTGGATGGGCTGTGGAAAAGCCTTCGGCGCCGTCTCGGCGGGCTGGGCGGCCTTAGGCGACCTGGGTGGCGGCGGGCTGGGGCGTGCGGCCCGAGGCGCCGGTAGCCGCGGCGGTGAGCGCGGCGCTGATCGCCTCGTAGAGCTTGGCGATCTCGATCGGCTTGGCCACGTGGCCGTCCATGCCGGCGGCCAGGTACTCGTCCACCTGATGGGTCAGTGCGTTGGCGGTGAGCGCCACGATGGGCGTGCGCTTGCGCTGCTCGGCGGCCTCGTGGTCGCGGATGGCGCGGGCCGCGTCGATGCCGTCCATCACCGGCATCTGGATGTCCATCAGCACCAGGTCGTAGCCGCCGACCTTCCAGGCGTCGACCGCCTGCTTGCCGTCGCCCACGATGTCGATGTCGATGCCGAGCGATTCCATCACCGCGGCCAGCACCTGCTGGTTGGTCGGATTGTCCTCGGCGGCCAGCAGCCGGATGTTGCGGTCGCCGGTGTCGTGGGCGGCCGCCTCGGTGGCCGCGCCGGCCGCTTCGCCGCGCGACAGCGGCAGCTCCACCGTGAAGGTCGAGCCGTGGCCCTCGCGGCTTTCCACGTCGATGGAGCCGCCCATCATCTGGGTTAGCTCGCGGCAGATGGCCAGGCCCAGGCCCGTTCCGCCGAACCGGCGGGTGGCGGAGTTGTCGGCCTGGGTGAACTTCTCGAACAGCGCCGGCAGCTTCTCCGGCGCGATGCCGACGCCCGAGTCCCTGACCACCAGGCGCAGCGCCTGGGCGTTCTCGGTGATGTCGACGAAGGCTTCGACCGAGCCCTCGGGCGTGAACTTGACGGCGTTGGACAACAGGTTGCCGACGATCTGGCGCAGGCGGTCGGCGTCGCCGCGCCACCAGCCCTCGGCCTCGGCGCTGATGGTGAAGCCGAAGCCCAGGCCCTTGCCACGGGCCAGCACCTGGAAGGTCTCGGCGGTGGCGCTGAGGGTCGGGACGAGGTCGAAGTCCTCCTTCACCAGGCTGAGCTTGCCGGCCTCGATCTTGGAGAGGTCGAGCACGTCGTTCAGCACGGCCAGCAGGAGGCTGCCGGACTGGCGGATGATGCCCAGGCGTTCGCGCTGGACGTCCGCCAGCTCGCCCATGGACATCACCTCGGCCATGGCCAGCACCCCGTTGAGCGGGGTGCGGATCTCGTGGCTCATGTTGGCCAGGAACTGGGTCTTCAGCACATTGGCCGCGTTGGCCGCGTCGCGGGCGCTCTCGAGGTCGCGCATGGCGGCCTTCAGGTCTTCCTCGCGCTCGCCCAGCTTGCCGAGGAGGTGGTTGAAGCTGGAGGTCAGGCTGCGGAACAGCTGGTCCTGGGCCTTGACCTCGACGGGCTCGAAGCTGCCGCCGCCGGCCACTTGGTGCATGGCCTGTGACAGGCGCTCCACCGGCGCGATCACCCGGTGCGCCATGCCGCGGGCGAGGAACAGGGCCACCCCGATCCCGCCGAACAGCAGGGCGGCGGTGAGCGCGATGAATTGCGGGAGCAGCGCGGTCAGCGCCGGGCTGTGTACGGTGAGCGCGAGCACGCCCAGCTTGCGGCCGTCGGCGACGACATCGGTGCGGATGGTCTCCAGCGGCCCGGTCGAGGCGGCCTGGCTGGGGATTTGGGCGCCCGCCGGGGGCTTCGGCGCCGGCGGGCGCCGGAAGCTCGCCAGCAGCGCGCCCTTGGCGTCGGTGAGCTCGGCGGTCTCGATGTTGCGGCTGCCGGCCAGGGCCTGGACCGCGGCGCGGACCGAGGCCGCATCGCCGCCGGTCATCGCCTGGGCCTCGGTGGTGGCGGTGATCTGCGCCAGGCCGGTGTACATCTGGTGCGACTGGGTGCGGGCCACCGCCCACTGCTGCAACATGAACGTCAGGCACGCCGCCACCAGCACGACCAGGGTCGTGACAAGGCCCACCCCCGCCACGCGAGCGTGGAAGGTGGCGGTGGGCGCAGGGCCGGAGGTGCCGGTCGTCGGGGTCATGGCGCTCGCGAAAGGCCGCACAGGGACCTCCGCTCTAGCTCGACAATCCTAACGTTTGCTTCCCACCGGGCGATTCAGTCGAAGACCCGGGCGCGGCCCTCCGGACTTCTACGTAGCCGCAACCTGGACTGTGGCGCCGTCACCACAGATTCAACCTCCCAGAGAGAAATTTATGGTTAACAACCCATGAATCGATTGCGCGAACCTTAATATTCTATTTACCGTAAATTGTGGTTGCTAACTCAGTCGGGAATTACGGACATGGAAAAGGCGTTTGTGGCTCAGCGCGTGGCGAAGAAGCTCTTCGTGACCGAAGCCGCCGTTGACGGAGCGCTCGCTGAAGCGTCCGAACTGATGAGCGAAATGCTGCGCGCCCGTAAGGATGTCGGCGTCTCGATGGTGTTCGCCGACGATGCGGCCGCGAAGATGGTCGAGGCGATCAAGGCCCTCAGCGAAGCGCGCACCGCGATGGTCGCCGTGCACAACGAGCTGAACGAAGCCAAGCTTCGCCTCGGCATCCGGGCGAAGATGGGCATCGAGCCGAAGCCGGCGTCGATGGCCGACACCTCGGAAACGACCCTGCGCCAAGTGCGCTAACAAACTTCGGGGCGGTTCGCCGCCCCGCTGTTGCGAAGATTTAACTGGTGCCGCGTCTCTAATGAGGATTAGAGGCGCGGCACTATGTATCCCAGCCATATAGATCCGATATTCTTCGCCGAACTGGCCCTGGTTTTCGGCGGATGCATCTTTTCCTTTTGGAAAGGCGGCTTCCCCGAGCGCATCGGCGGCGGGGTGGTCCTGGCCAACACCCTTTTGATGTTGCTGCTCGGCGCGTCGATGGCCTCGGGTCTGGGGCCGGTCGTGGAGCTGGTGGTGGACGGGCTGACCGCGGTCGCCCTGCTGGCGGTGGTGCTGGTGTTCGGCAGCCTCTGGCTCGGCGGCGCGATGCTGCTCTATGCCGTCCAGTTCACCCTGCACGCCTTCTATTTCGTCACCGAACGCGCGCCCGACAAGCTGCACGCCATCGTCAACAACGTCGATTTCACCGGCATCATCTGGTGCCTGGTCATCGGGACGGCGGTCGCCTGGCGCCGCCGGATCAAAAGCGCCGCGGTCGCCTGACCGCCCGACGGCGCGGATCCGCGCCTTGAAGCGTGGCTTACAGCCGCATCCAGAATCTTTGCGCTTGCCTGCGGGGCCGAAGCCGGGTCTTTGACCCGCGGGCCACGCCCTCCCAACGGGGCGCAGTCCATCTGCAAGGATGGGAGACATTGCTATGACGACCCCCGCTAAGCCGGCCATGCGGCCGGCGCGACCCGAGTTTTCGTCCGGCCCCTGCGCCAAGCGCCCCGGATGGTCCCCGCAAAACCTGACCAACGCCGTCCTCGGCCGCTCGCACCGCTCCAAGCTGGGCAAGGCGCGGTTGAAGGAGACCATCGACCGCACCCGTGAGGTGCTGGGGGTCCCCGACGACTTCCTGATCGGCATCGTCCCGGGCTCCGACACCGGCGCCGTCGAGATGGCCATGTGGTCGATGCTGGGCCCGCGCCCCGTGCAGCTCCTGGCCTTCGAGAGCTTCGGCAAGGACTGGGTGACCGACGTCACCAAGCAGTTGAAGATCGAGGCCGAGGTGCTGGACGCGCCCTACGGCGCGCTGCCGGACCTGGCCAAGGTCCGCCCCGACGCCGACCTGGTGTTCACCTGGAACGGCACCACCTCGGGCGTGCGCGTGCCGAACGCCGATTTCATCTCGGCCGACCGTGAGGGCGTGGTCATCTGCGACGCCACCAGCGCCGCCTTCGCCCAGGACCTTGATTGGGCCAAGCTCGATGTCGTCACCTTCTCCTGGCAGAAGGCGCTGGGCGGCGAGGCCGCGCACGGGGTCCTGATCCTGTCGCCCCGCGCGGTGGCCCGGCTGGAGAGCCACACGCCCGCCTGGCCGATGCCCAAGCTGTTCCGGATGACCAAGGGTGGGAAAGTCACCCTCGACCTCTTCGAGGGTGCGACCATCAACACCCCGTCCATGCTGGCGGTGGAAGACGCGGTCGACGCTCTGAAGTGGGCGGCCTCGATCGGCGGCCTCACGGAAATGAAGCGCCGGGCCGACGCCAACCTGGGTGTGCTCGAGGCCTGGGCGCAGAAGACCGGCTGGGTCGCCTTCCTGGCCGAGGATCCCGCCATCCGCTCCAACACCTCGGTCTGCCTGAAGGTGATCGACCCGGCCGTCGCCTCGCTCTCCGGGGACGCCCAGGCCGACTTCGCCAAGAAGCTGGCGGCGGTGCTGGAGAAGGAGGGCGTGGCCCTCGACATCGGCGGCTACCGCGACGCCCCGCCCGGATTGCGCATCTGGTGCGGCGCCACGGTCGAGACCGCCGATCTCGACGCGCTCACCCCCTGGCTCGACTGGGCCTTCGCCACCGTCTCTTCCGAACTCGCCGCGGCTTAGGGCCGCTCCCCCGAAATACCGCTCATCCCGGCGAAGGCCGGGATCCAGATCTCGAAACGCCGGGCTGACCGGATTGGCGCTGTGCTTCCAGAGCCCGCCTCCGAGCCATCCCATCTGGATCCCGGCCTTCGCCGGGATGAGCGGACCGAAACAAAGGATCACCCCGAATGCCCCGCGTTCTCATCGCTGACAGCCTCAGCCCCGCCGCCGTCGAGATCTTCCGTCAGCGCGGCGTCGACACCGACATCAAGACCGGCCTCTCGAAGGACGAGCTGATCAAGGTCATCGGCGACTACGACGGCCTGGTCGTCCGCTCGGACACAAAGCCCAACAAGGACGTCATCGCCGCCGCCAAGCGGCTGAAGGTCATCGGCCGCGCCGGGATCGGCGTCGACAACATCGACATCCCCGCCGCCACCGCCGCCGGGATCGTGGTGATGAACACCCCCTTCGGCAACTCGATCACCACCGCCGAGCACGCCATCGCCATGATGTTCGCCCTGGCCCGCCAGATGCCCGCCGCCGACGCCTCCACCCAGGCCGGCAAGTGGGAGAAGAGCCGCTTCATGGGCGTCGAGCTCTACGGCAAGACCCTCGGCCTGATCGGCGCCGGCAACATCGGCTCCATCGTCGCCGACCGGGCCCTCGGCCTGAAGATGAAGGTGATCGCCTACGACCCCTTCCTGTCGGAAGAGCGCGCCGTGGAGATCGGCGTCGAGAAGGTCGAGCTCGACGAGCTGCTCCCCCGCGCGGACTTCATCACCCTGCACACCCCGCTCACCGACAAGACCCGCAACATCCTGTCGGCCGAGAACCTGGCCAAGGCCAAGAAGGGCGTAATGATCGTCAACTGCGCCCGCGGCGGCCTGGTCGACGAGGCGGCCTTGCGCGCCGGCCTTGAGAGCGGCCAGATCGGCGGCGCGGGCTTCGACGTCTTCGTGACCGAGCCGGCCAGGGAGAACGTGCTGTTCGGCGCCCCGAACTTCGTCGCCACCCCGCACCTGGGCGCCTCGACCAACGAGGCCCAGGAGAACGTCGCCCTGCAGGTGGCCGAGCAGATCAGCGACTACCTGCTGACCGGCGCCGTCACCAATGCGCTGAACAGCCCCTCGGTCACGGCGGAGGAAGCGCCGCGGCTGAAGCCGTTCATCGCGCTCGCCGAAAAGCTCGGCGCCTTCGCCGGCCAGATGGTCGACTTCGGGATCAAGGCCATCGACATCGCTTACGAGGGCGACGTGGCCAGGCTGAACGCCAAGCCGATGACCGCCGCCGCTCTGGCCGGCGTCATGCGGCCCATGCTGGCGGAGATCAACATGGTCTCGGCGCCGGCGGTGGCGAAGGAGCGCGGCATCACCGTCCTGGAGAGCCGCCAGGACGACAGCCCGATCTACGAGAGCCTGATCCGCATCACCGTCACCACGGAGAAGGGCAAGCGCTCCTTCGCGGGCTCGGTCCTGGCCGGCGCGCCGCGCGTCATCGAGGTCAAGGGCATGGACCTGGACGCCCCGTTCGGCCCGACCATGCTTTACGTCAACAACCTGGATAAGCCGGGCTTCATCGGCGCGCTTGGAACCCTCTTGTCCGAAGCCAGCGTCAACATCGCCACCTTCAACCTCGGCCGGGTCTCCGCCGGCGACGACGCCATCGCCCTGGTCGGCGTCGACCAGGCGCCCTCGGCGGAGCTGCTGGAAAAGATCCAGGCCCTGCCGCACGTGAAGGAGGCGCGGTCGCTGGTGTTCTGACTTCATCGCTCATCCCGGCCTTCGCCGGGGTGAGCGTGTCGGGGCGGTCCTGGGAGCCCGCCGCCAGCCGCATCGGTATCCCAGGCGCCGGAGCCCTGGTTCCTATTCCGGGCGCGGAGGCTGCTTCGACAATGGTCGGCCACTCTCAATGGCGAGCACGCTTAGGATGCTTTCTTTGGCGCCACGGAACAAGCAGCGTTTCCCTGTTCTGATTGATCGCGATCAAGAGGAAGAAGGCGCCGATTGAAAACAGAATGATCCCGAAAACCACGTATCCAAATTTGTGAAAGAGGTTTGACGATCCCCATTTGGCGGCAGGAGCAGCGATGCCTGAGGCCGTGAGCCAAATTCCGATGAGATAGGGCCATATGGACGTGCGTGGCTTATCTATTTTTATCTTTGACGGAGGGAATTCTTCCTCGAACGCCCTCTCAGGAGAATCGCTGGTGGCCTCGACCTCATCCCAATCCGGCGGACCTTCTTTGAAGGAACGCCAGAGGATTTTGTGGAACCGGGGGTCCTGCTCCAGGGCGTTCCCGAACTTTCGCCAGAGCGCGACATAGGCCACAGCGCCCTTCTTGGACGCCGAGGAATCTTCGAAGAGCAGCCAGAACACGGGGTGGAACGACTGCAATCGACAAAAGATGGGATAGCGATCCTCATAGTAGGCGGTGAATTCCCAACCCATCTCCCCGGCGGCCTTGGGGGCGGAGACGCGGCTGCATCCGAGGCTGGCCAGGATCTCCCCAAGCGCCACCGCCACATTGCGACCGCCGAACACCTGGATGTCGCCGCCGCCTTCAACTTGGTCGTCAGGGAAGTCCGCGACGAACCCGGCCCACGGTGGAACAATCATTGCGGCGCCTCTGCATCATCCTGCGGCAGCAGGCCAAGAGCCTCGCCCGACCCCACCCCAAAAGCGGTGTCCTTATAAATACCCGGCGTTCTCACCCAAACCTGCTGGGGCCCGCTGTATCTCTCCAGCCCCAGGCGCTTACCGCTCCACCCCTTGCCTCCGTTGAGGCCTTGAGGAAGCCTGGCGCCATAGAAACGGGGGTCCACCCCAAAGTGGTATTCGTAGAAATCGCCCTGTGACATCCCCCGTGGCTTGGACACGTTCAAGGGACTGTTCATGATCCAATCCGAGATCGTCACATCCTTCAACCAGGGTGTTTTAAATCCGAGGATCCTGTCTTGCGCTTGCGGGATCACGGCATGCTCGCCTTGGCCCTTGTAGGGCTTGGACAGGTATGTGGCCGTTGGCTCGTCCATTCCCCGCCCCATCATCTCCGCGATGTTCGCATCCCGTGTCGCCGCGAAGGTCCGAGCCGCGTCAACCCCGGCGGCGACTTCAGGGGCGGCGAAGGCGCCCGCAATATTCGTCAACGTCTCGCCCCAGTTCGCGCCGACCCCCAACTCATGCCCGAACTCGCCCAAGGCAGTGTCGGTCTGGGGCGCCGTGAACGGATTGAGACTATGGATCGCGGCAGCACCTTCGGAGATGGCGTCCTTCGCCAGTCGTGATGGATCGACGATGGCGCTGCGCCCATATTGAAGCGCGTCATGCGCGGCGGCGCTCGCTTCGTTCCACGCCTTCGCCACGCCCCCAGGAGCGAAGAGGCCGCCCACGAAGTTTAAGCCATGACCAACGCCTTCAAGGGCGTGCCAGCCGCCTCGCAGTGCGCCCGCAGGCAAGCCGATGAGGAATCCAGTGGTGCCGCCTACGGCCTGTGCGATCGGGTTGTGGTTCAGATCGTCGAAGAAGCCGGGCTGAGGCGCTTGGTCGGGTGGCCGGCCAACCACGACAAGCTCGCTCACCGATGGATCGTTCGCCCCGTTCGGTTGCGACGGATCAGGGCCAGGGTTCTGGGTCCCTGGGATCGGCGATCCTTGCGGGGCGCTGCCGCCAGCGGCGGTTAGGGGATCCGGTCCCCTGTTGTCGGCGCCTCCCACCGACGCCTCTGTGTCGTCCTGACCTGCTGCCCCGTCGCCCGGCGCCGACGGATAGGGCGCATAACCGTCCAGGTCCTGGTCATCGTCGTTGGCGGCTGTGGTCGGGTACGGCCCTGCTCCGCTCAGAGCCGCCAGCCCGATGGCGGTCAGATCGCTCGGGTTGCCGGCGTAGAGGTCGTCTCCGCTCTGGTTTGCTTGGCTCCAGAGGTTCCGCGCCACGCTGTCCGCCTCGGGCTGTAGGGCGAGCTGGGCGTTCCGTCGCGCCATCCAGGCGTCGATATCGTCCAGATCGTCGTTGCTTTGCGAAGACCAACCCTCGGACATGCCACCTCCTGCCTTTGCGCAAAGGAGCTGGCGAGGATGTCTCGCAAACCATCCGTCGCACGCATCGAGAATGCCACGGCAGCGAGAGAAAATCAAGAACAAAAAGGGAACAAACTAGAAGCCTTCGCGGATCCGGCGCCGTCGGCACGGCGCGTGTAAAGAGGCTCGGTCTCTGGTGTTCTAGGCGTCGGATCCCCGGTTTTCATCCGAGCCATAGCGCCTGCGCTTCCGGCGATGGTCGACCACTCGCAAGACAACGGCGAGACCGACCAAAAGCCCCACTATCGCCAGCGATCTAACCTCGGCCTGGGCCTTAGCGCCGTGGATGACGTTGTCGACAAAGATCATCGTCACAACGACCAGGGCGATCCAGGCGGGGACGATGACTCGCGCCAAAGACCCGCCCGCCGCCTTCGGCCGGGGTTTGGTGGGCCGAGGGGGGAACTCGTCCAGATATGTGGGCGGCGGAAGATCGTCCGTCACCGTGAATTCGTCCCGGTCGGGCGGGCCTTCCTCGAAGGGACGCCAAAGGACCTGATCGAACCTTGGATCCTGTTCCAGGTCGTCCGCGAACTTCCGCCAAAGTTCCACGTGCGCGGCGGCTTCGCGCTTCCGGGGGGCGCCTTCCAGCAGCAGCCAGTAGATGGGATGGAATGACTGCACGCGGCACCAGAACGAATGGCGCGCGCCGTATCTGAAGGTGAAGTCCCAACCCACCTCTCCGCCGTAGTGAGGCTCCGAAACGTCGGTGCATTCCAGGCCGGCGAACATCTCACCCACGGCCACCGCGACGTTGCGGTCGCCATACACAGCGATCTCCTGACGCGTCGCGACCTCGTCGTCGGGGAAGTCGGCGACAAAGCCCGCGCAGGTTGGAACGTTCATCGCGGTTCTTTCGGACCACCCTGCGGTTGAGGGATCAAGCTTCGCCTTGGAGGCAGCGATGTGTCAAGAACAAAGAAGGAACTTTGGGGTGATGGCCTTCGAACTGGACCCTCGGCGCTCCCGGTCGTGGAGGGGTGGGCGCTGGTGTTCTGATTTTCTGTCGGCAAAGGTTCGGCTCGCCTTTAACCATGAGATGAAAGCCTCTCCGGCAGTCCGGAACCCAGCCGTTTTTGGCGCGGTCCTTCAGCCGCCCACTTGTCATCGGCTGGCGCGAAGCGTCCCATGCGCCCCGCGGTGTCGCCTGCCCCTGGCGCGGCGCAGCTCAGCGCCAGGGCTGCGGCCGCTCGCCGGCTCCGCAAAGGATTTCGCATGAACACCGTCCTCATCACCGGCTGCTCGTCCGGCTTCGGCCTGGACACCGCCCACTTTTTTCACGACCGCGGCTGGTCGGTCATCGCCACCATGCGCACGCCGAAGGCGGACGTCCTGCCGGCGTCCGATCGGATGCGGGTCCTGCCGCTCGACGTCACCGACCCGGCCAGCATCGCCCGGGCCATGGCGGCCGCGGGCCCCTTCGATGTCCTGGTCAACAACGCCGGCGTCGGCCAGATGAGCCCGCTGGAAGGCGTCTCGATGGACAAGATCCGCGAGCTGTTCGAGACCAACACCCTCGGGACCATCGCCATGACCCAGGCCGTCTTGCCGCAGTTCCGCGAGCGCGGCTCCGGCGTGATCGTCAACGTCACCTCCGGCGTGACCTTCCAGCCCCTGCCGCTGATGTCGATCTACACCGCCAGCAAGGCGGCGGTGAACGCCTTCACCGAGTCCGTGGCGCTGGAGCTGGAGGCGATCGGCGTACGCATCCGCATCGTCATCCCCGGGCGGGCGCCCGAGACCCCGTTCGGCGACAACGCCCGCGCCCGCATGGGCCTGAACATCCCGGAGCCCTACCAGGCCCTGGCGGCCCAGATGATGGGGCGCTTCCAGGCTGGCGGCGACGTCACCACCTCCCGGGATGTCTCCGAAGCCGTCTGGCGCGCCGCCACCGACCCGTCCTGCCCCATGCGGCTCCCCGCCGGCGCCGACGCGGTCGCGCGCGCCGGGGCGGCCAGGTAGGCCGGGCTGGGAGCCAGGCGCCGCCACGCGGCCGTGGATTTGTCCAGGGCCGCGTGGCCCCAAGTCCCGAGCCCGCGCCGCCCTCCGCTAGGCGCACGTCCGGCCCGCCCGGACCCACCGTGGCATTGATCTCATGGCGGCCAGTTTGCCTTGGGGCCTCGGCTTCTCAAGGACCGGGCTCCGCCCGGCCGCGGAGCGGCGCGCCAAACAGCGCGTCCTTGACAAGCCGAGCCCCCAAGGCTCGCCTCATCCATGAGGTGAAAGCCTCTCCAGCGGTCTGGAAGACGGCCGGCTAGACCGGCATAGCTTCCAAGCTAGAGGCGAATGTCCGGAAGGCGCCGGGAGACCAAAATCCGTTCTCGACCCATGGCAGGCGTCCGGTAGGTCCGCTTGTCGGGTCCCTTCAGGCTCACTACCGTCACGTGTAGCAATTCGGGGAGGCACGGGTGAGATCAATGCTCCACG
>NZ_SSMX01000021.1 GCF_004799515.1 Phenylobacterium sp.
GGTCACGTCCAGGGAGAGCTGTTCGGGGTCGTGAATCATCGAGGCGCCAAGGCTCTGACAAAGCTGTTTGAAGTAAGGCCGAAGTTCAACCTCATTGAGTGTCGAGGCCACCAATTGCTGCTGTACCGCCGCGACCGACATGACCCGCTCGTGCGCCTCATGCAGATGGGCGCGGACTTCTTCCGACTCCACCTTGCGGGCATTTTGCAGGATCACGCTGGAGATGATCTGGAGGCTGTTGGCGACCCGATGCTGAAGCTCTTGAAGGAGGATGGCCTTCTCGCGGATCAGGTCGTCTTTGACCCTCTCCGCATGGCGCGCGTCGGTGACGTCCGCCACTGTTAACAGCAGGCGAATCTGGTCGGCGTCATAGGCGAGGGCCTGCGCCTTGAGCACCAGCCGGCGAGGTTCGCGGCCTTCCGCTTCGAGGTCCATTTCGTAGGCTTCGACCGAGGCGTGCCCGGTGATCGTCGCGGTAAGCAGGGAGCGGAGCCGGCGCGCATTCCATTCCCCCTTGCCAAGGGAGAATACCGACTGGCCTGCGACGCTTGCCGGATCGATGTGGAAGGCTCCGCAGAACGAAGCGCTCGCCGCGACCACATTCAGGTCGCCGTCCAGCAGAAGCAATGGGACATCGGACGACGCCACGAGCGCCATGGCCAGTGTGAGCGCCACTTCAGGATGGGCAGGAGGCTGGGCGGTCATAGCCACCCCTTCCATGGGTTCCGGAGGCTCGCGAAGCGAAAGCCGTACCCGACAGAGGTCTCGAGGGAGGAAAGCGATCCAGGTTAGGGGCTCCGTCCTCGTTTGGCGATCCTATCACACAACGGGCTCATCGGAGCGCCTATCTCGGCGACGAGACGTCATATTGAACCGTCATCGCCACTGCAACAGTGGATTTTCGTCAATACCCATACCGATAAAATTTGATCACTTTTAATGGAACACATGTAAATCCGTCGAAATTGGTGGCGATTTCGAAATGAATATCGGAACTATATCGGACTCAACGCGCTCTATGTGCAGAGGGTACCCGTATGGATATTATAAATGTCACGATATGCCAGGAATCGAATGGTTGGTTTGTGACGGCTTACAATCGAATGGGGCCTTACAACTGCCGGGAGCAAGCCTCTGATATCGCCAACGGAATGGTTGGCGCCATCCGAATGTCGGGCGGCGAAGCCCAACTCTTCGTTCTGGACAGCAAGGCGATCCACCCGCTCGCCGCGGCTGCGGCTTTGCCGTTGGCGCCTCTCGGCTGGCGCAGCCCTTCGGCGCCGGGACCTCAGTCCTCGATGTCCGGGTATTCCGGGGATGACGCCGCGCTTCCTATCCAGAGCCAGGCGTTGCGGGTGCTCTGCGCGGAGGACAATCCGACCAACCAGAAGGTGCTGAAGGTCTTCCTGGAGATGGCCGGCCTGACCTGCACCATGGTCGAGAACGGCGCGGAGGCGGTGGCGGCTTGGCGGCGCGAGACCTGGGACATCGTCCTGATGGACATCCAGATGCCGGTGATGGACGGCCTGACCGCCACCCAGCACATCCGGGCGCTGGAGTCCGAGACCGGCCGCGCCCGCACGCCCATCCTGGCGGTCACCGCGAACGACGCGCCCGACCGGGTCGCGGCCTATCTGGCGGCGGGCATCGACGCCATCGTCAGCAAGCCCCTCACGGCCACGACGCTCCTGGCCGAAATGGGCGCCGCGCTCGATACGCCCGTCGACCTGTTCGCCAGGAACGCCACGCTCGCGGAGGCGCGGCTCGCGCCCGTCCAAGGCTGATCGCGCGCTGTCCGTCGCTCCGGCGATGTGAGGGCTACACAACCGCTGAGTTTTCCGCTTCATCCAGCCGGCGCGGGCTGCGCGGCCGCCGGACAGGGTGTTCAAGGCGCGGATGGCGGCTTAGCCTGCGGCGGCGCGAAAGACACCGATGGCGGATACGAACTACTACGGCGACAAACCGCTTTCCCTGCCCAGGCTGGCCTATCGCCGCTTGGCGAAGGGCGTGCAGGAGACTCCGGACCGGCGGGCCGAGTTGCTGGCGGCCGCGGCCGCCGAGCTGAACGGCGCTCCGGGCGACTTGCGGAAGATGAAGTTCGTCTTGCCGGACTATCTGCGACGGCTCCTGACCGCGGAAGAAGCCGCCAACCTTGAGGCCGGGATCGCGGCGCGGCACGCTCAGGCCCAGCGGTTGAAGATGGCCTTCCCGCACGCCAGCGACGAGTTCAGCCTGAAGTCAGAGTTCCTGGGAACGGTGCTCGACCTCAGCGGCGGCCCAAGCCTGCGCGGCGGCGGGCGTTTCTTCACCATCGGCTCCTGTTTCGCCCGGAACATAGCCAAGTACCTGACCTCGCGCGGCTATGAGGCCCAGGCCTTTCAAATGGCGGAGGACCTCAACTCACCCATATCCAACGCCGTGATCTTAGACCTGCTGCAGCGGCCCGAGGCCGAGCGCGGCGGGCTGATTGCCGACTGGGTCGGCCGGCTGTTCCCGGAGGCGGACGCGGCTCAGCATTCGGCGGCGGCGGAGGGCCTCCTGCGTCAGATCGGCGAGCTTGCCGTGTCCCTCGCCACGGCCGACTGCGTGGTCATGACCTTGGGCAACCTCGTCGACTTCTTCAGCGCCGATGGCGATGCGAGCCAACCGCTGCTTGAGAGAGTGTTCCCCAAGTTCGTGGCCGTCACCGCCATCGAGAACCTGGAGAGCGCGGCGAACGCGGCGGCCCGGCTGAAGCGCCTGGGCGCGGTCCTGAGGCTCGCGACGCACGACGAGGCCGAGGAGGCCATCGGGCTCTGCGTCGCCGGTGTCCGCTCGGTCACCAGCGCGCCGCTGGTGATCACCCTGTCGCCGGTGCCGGTCGACAACGTCATGGGCCTGGCCGGTCCGCTCCGCAGCGCCATCGAGATCGACGCCGTCAGCAAGGGCCGCCTGCGTTCCGCCCTGGACGAGGCCTGGCCGGCGCTCGAGGCGGCGCACGCGCCGCTGGCCTACTATCCCTCCTTCGAGATTGTCCGCTGGATCGCGCCGATGGTGACGACGCCCATCTTCGGGCGGGAGGACGGCGCGGCGCGGCATGTCTCGGCGTCGATCCTCGACGCCGTCTGCGGCCTCTTCGTCGATCGATTCGTCGCCTGGACCCCGGACGCGGCCGCGCCGGAGCCCGCTCGAGTTCTGGACGCCACATGAATCAGATCGCCCCCAAGGTGTCGGAGACAGATCCCGTCGAGCGGGAGACGCTCTACAACCTCATGAACGCGCCGATCCGGCCGTATCCCTATCCGCATTTCTACGCGCAGAACGTGCTGCCGCCCGGGTTCTACGACGAGGTCCAGGCCAACATCCCGCGCCACGAGGCCATGGCCCCGATCAGCGAGGTCCGGCCGGTCAGGGGCTATAAGGACCGCTTCGTCATGCAGCTGGGCGGGCCGCTGGAGCAGCTCCAAGGGCCTCAGCGGACGTTCTGGGAAGGCGTCGGCGCCTGGATGCTCTCGGGCCGGCTGCGCGAGCACCTGCTGGCCAAGTTCCGGCCCTTGGTGGCGCACCGCTTCAGCGGCGTGGAGGGGATCGCCTTCTATGACGAGGCGATGCTGGTGGAGGACCTCACCAACTACGCGCTGGGGCCGCACACCGATGCGATGAGCAAGGTCATCACCTTGTTGCTCTACCTGCCTCAGGACGACTCCCAGGCCCGTTATGGCACCTCGATCTACGCGCCTAAGGACCCGGCGCGCCGGTGCCCGGGCGGACCGCACTACGACCGTTCGGAGTTCGACCGCGTGACCACCATGCCGTTCACGCCGAACAGCGCCTTCGGCTTCGTGAAGTCCGACGATACCTGGCACGGGGTCGAGCCGGTGACCGAGCCGGACGTCCGGCGCTGGCTCTTGCTCTACGACATCAAGGTCAGGCGGATGCCGCCGGCCGAGACGGCCTGAGGACAGGGAGGTCGGCGCCATGCTGGGTCTGATGATGGATCGGGCGCTGACCCTGCCCTCGATCCTGGAGTACGCCGCGCAGTACCATCCGGACCGCCAGGTGGTGGCCCGCACGGTCGAGGGGCCGATCCATCGGTATGGCTATGCTCAGGCGATGGCGCGGACCAAGCGGATGGCCAATGCGCTGATCGCCATGGGGGTGCGGCCGGGCGACCGGGTGGCGACGCTGGCCTGGTCGACGCACCGGCACTTCGAGCTCTATTTCGCGGTGACCGGGATCGGGGCGGTGCTGCACACCATCAACCCGCGCCTGCACGCCGACCAGATCGTCTGGGTGGCCAACCACGCCGAGGACGCCTTCCTATTCTTCGACATCAGCTTCGCGGCCCAGGTCGAGGACCTGAAGGCCCGGCTGCCGCTGGTGAGGCGCTACGTGGCCATGACCGACCTGGCCCACCTGCCCGCCGACGGGCCGCCCGAGGCGCGGGTCTACGAGGACCTGATCGCCAGCCATTCGCCGGAATTCGATTGGCCGGAGCTCGACGAGCGGCAGGCCTCGGGGCTCTGCTACACCTCCGGCACCACGGGCAATCCCAAGGGGGTGCTCTATTCGCACCGCTCCACGGTGCTGCACGCCATAGCGCTGGGCCTGCCGGACGCCTTCGACCTCTCGGCGCGCGACGTGGTGATGCCGTGCGCGCAGATGTACCACGCCAACGCCTGGTGCACGCCCTACGCGGCCCCGCTGGTGGGCGCGAGCCTGGTGCTGCCGGGCCGGGCGCTGGACGGGGCCGGCATCGCCGGGCTGATCCAGCGCGAGGGCGTCACCTTCCTGCTGGGCGTGCCGACCATCTGGGTGGGCGTCGCCGACCACCTGGACCAGGCCGGCGAGCGCCTGACGTCTGTGAAGACCATCGCCATCGGCGGCTCCGCGCCGACCGCGGCGCTCGTCAGCCGCATCGAGCACCGGCTGGGCGGCCAGGTGCGCCAGATCTGGGGCATGACCGAGACCAGCCCGCTGGGGGTCATCAACACGCCGCTGCCGGAACATGCCGGCGAGGGCGCGGGGGCCGTTCTGCAGCGCAAGCTGAAGCAGGGCCGCGGGCTCTACGGCGTGGACCTGCGGATCGTGGGCGAGGACGGCGCCATCCTGCCGCGCGACGGCAGGAGCGCCGGGCGGCTGCAGGTGCGCGGGCCCTGGGTCGCCAGCGCCTATTTCAAGCAGGATGGCGGCGAGGTGTTCACCGAGGACGGCTGGTTCGACACCGGCGACATCGCCACCCTCGACGCCGAGGGCTATCTGCGTCTCACCGACCGGGCCAAGGACGTGATCAAGTCCGGCGGCGAGTGGATCTCCACCCTCGACCTGGAGGACGCGGTCTGCTCGCACCCCGCCGTCGCCATGGCCGCGGCGGTGGGCGTGCCGCACCCGAAGTGGGACGAGCGGCCGCTGCTGCTGGTCACCCTGCGCCCCGGCCAGACGGCGGACCCGGAGGACCTCAAGGCCCATGTGGCGGCGCGGGTGGCCAAGTGGTGGACACCGGACGAGGTGCGCATCGTCGACGCCCTGCCGATCGGGCCCACGGGCAAGGTGCTGAAGCGCGAATTGCGTGACCAGTTGGCCACGCCGGCGGCGGTTCCGGCTTCAGAAAGCTGAACAACACCGAACCAAGCCTTTCAGACGGCGTTCCACACACCCAGGTGACAGTTGGCAGGTGACCTTCGCCACCCACCTGAGGAGACCGGGAACATGCCGCGTAAAAGACCCAAGGGTGTCCTGGCCATGGGCTGGGCCAGCTTCGAGAGCGCCGCCCTGGGCCGCACCGAGCATGCGCCGACCTCCGCCGACTATCCCGAAAGCGTCGTCAGCCGCACCAGCTTCACGGCCGGCGGCGGCCTGGGCTGGCGCATCTCGGCGCTGGAGACCCCGCGGACAACGCCGGCGCCCTGGAAGATCGTGGTGATCACCGGCGCGCCGTCCTGGGCCGAGTACTGGGCTGAGACGCTGGCCGAGCTGCCGCAGGACCGCGAGATGATCGTGGTCGACCGGCCGGGCTATGGCGCCTCCGAGCCCGCCGAGCCGGTGAAGGACATCCGCACCCAGGCCCAGGCGCTGGCGCCGGTGCTGGAGGCCGCCAGGGGCCAGAAGGTGATGCTGGTCGGCCAGAGCTATGGCGCGGCGATCGCGACCCTGATGGCCGAGGCCAATCCCGGCAAGGTGCAGAGCCTGGTGCTGCTCTCCGGCTTCTTCGGCGAGACGGGCCCCACCTCGCGCTGGCTGATCGACGTCGGCCTGAAGGCGGTGAAGATGATCCCGCGCGACCTGCGCCACGCGGTGCTGGAGGCCTCCGGCCAACGCCCGCAGTTGGCCTACGCCAAGCGCGCCCTGGCCCGGCTGACCATCCCGATCCACATGGTGCATGGGGACAAGGACGACTTCGCCCCCATCGAGGCCGCCGAGCGGCTGGCGGCCGAAACGGTCACGCGCCATCCGATCCAGTTCCACCGGGTGGCCGACGCCAACCACTTCCTGAACGACGGGCCGGCCGAGGCGCTGATCGCGGCGCTGGAGGTCTGCATCCCGGCGACCAAGCGCTGGACCTTCCGCTGGCCGAGGCTGCCAGCCTTCGACCTGCCGCGGGCGCTGGGCCTGGGCGGTTCGAGGCAGGCGGCGGGCGCTTAACGGCTGACCACGCCCACGAAGGCCGCGAAGCCCAGCACGACCGTCCACGGCGGCAGCTTGGCGACCTGCAGGAAGACGAAGGCGATGGCCGCCAGCGCCCAGTCGCTGGGCCGGCGGATGGCGGTGGTCAGGACCGGATTCCACAGCGCCGCGGCCAGCACGCCCACGACCACCGCATTCAGGCCCGCCATGGCCCCGCGCGCGGCAGGCGCGGTCTTGAGGCGGTCCCAGAACGGCAGGACGCCCAGGATCAGGAGCAGGCTCGGCAGGAAGATGGCGCCGAGCGCCACGAGGCCGCCGCGCCAGCCGCCGGGCGCCACGGTCTGCGCCGCGCCCACGAAGCCCGCGAAGCTGAACAGCGGGCCGGGCAGGGCCTGCGCCGCCCCGTAGCCGCCCAGGAAGCTGTCGAGGTCGAGCCAGCCGCGGTTGACCACCTCGCCCTGCAGCAGGGGCAGCACCACGTGGCCGCCGCCGAACACCAGGGCGCCGGCCCGGTAGAAGACGCTGGCGAGGCCGAGGCTCGGGCTGTCCAGCCATGCGGCCAGGACCGGCAGCAGGCCCAGGAGCAGGACGAAGAGCGCCAGGGCCGCGCCGGAGACCGCAGGCGCCACCCTGTGCATCGCCGGGTCGTCCGGCGCCGTGGCGCCTGGCGGCTCGCGCAGGAGAGCCAGGCCGAAGAGCCCGCCGGCCGCCAGGGTCATCGCCTGGACCATCGGCCCGTGGGCGATCAAGAGGCCCGCCGCGCCGCCGATGGCGATGCCCGCGCGGATAGGCCCGACCGCCAGGGTGCGGGCCATGGCGACGAGCGCCTGCAGCACCACGGCCGCCGCAGCGATCTGCAGGCCATGCAGCACGCCTTCGCCCAGGCCGCCCTCGATGCGCGGCGCGACATAGCCCAGCGCGATCATCGCCGCGCCCGCCGGCAGGGTGAAGCCCAGCCATGCGGCGAACAGGCCCAGATAGCCCGCGCGGCGCAGGCCGATGGCCATGCCGAGCTGGCTGGACGCGGGCCCGGGCAGGAACTGCGCCAACGCCAGCAGGTCGGCGAAGGCGTCCTCGGTGAGCCAGGCGCGGCGCTCGACGAACTCGCGGCGGAAATAGCCGATGTGGGCGACCGGTCCGCCGAAGGCGGTGAGGCCCTGGGCCAGGAAGGCGGCGAACACCTCCCCGACGCGGCTTGCCGGCGGCGCGCGCTCGTCCATCAGGTCTTGTCTTGCGGCGCTCCGCAGCACGTGTCGATTCCTTATGCGGACAAGGAAGCCGGGCTTTTGGGCGGGCTCAGGGCGAAAGCCCCTTGGCCGGGCAAGCTGATCGGCGATAAGGCTTTGCCCCGAAAGCCCGGGCCGCGGGCTCATCCCAGGGATCAGCGAGAGGAACGTCATGAAGGCCGCCGTGCTGCGCGAAGTGGGCAAGCCGCTTCAGATCGAACAGGTGCAGATCAACAAGCCCGGCCCGCATGAGGTGCTGATCCGCACCGCCGCGGCCGGCCTCTGCCACTCCGACCTGCACTTCATGCAGGGCTCCTATCCGCATCCGCTGCCGGCGGTGCTGGGCCACGAGAGCGCCGGCATCGTCGAGCAGGTGGGCTCGGAAGTGCGCACGGTGAAGCCGGGCGATCATGTGATCACCTGCCTGTCGGCCTTCTGCGGCCACTGCGAGTTCTGCCTGCAGGGCCACATGAGCCTGTGCGTCTCGCCGGAGACCCGGCGCGGCAAGGAAGACGAACCGCGCCTCTCGGCCGAGACCGGGCCGATGATGCAGTTCCTGAACCTCAGCTCCTTCGCCGAGCACATGCTGATCCACGAGCACGCCTGTGTGGCGATCCGCAAGGACATGCCGCTGGACCGCGCCGCCCTGATCGGCTGTTCGGTGACCACCGGAGTCGGCGCGGCGATCCACACCTCCAACGTGCGCCCGGGCGAAACGGTCGCGGTGATCGGCTGCGGCGGCGTGGGCCTCTCGGCGATCAACGGCGCGGCGATCGCCGGCGCGGGCCGGATCATCGCCATCGACATGGTCTCGTCGAAGGGCAACCTCGCCATGGAGTTCGGGGCCACCGACTTCATCGACGCTTCCCAGACCGACGCGGTCAAGGAAGTGATCGAGATGACCAAGGGCGGCGTGCACCACGCCTTCGAGGCCATCGGCCTCGCCAAGACCGCCGAGCAGGCCTTCAACATGCTGCGCCGCGGCGGCACGGCCAACATCATCGGCATGATCCCGATCGGCCAGATGGTCAGCGTGATGGGCGCGGCCTTCCTGGGCGAGAAGAAGCTGCAGGGCTCGCTGATGGGGTCGAACCGCTTCCCGGTCGACATGCCGCGCTTCGTCGACATGTACATGGCCGGCAAGCTGAAGCTCGACCAGATGATCTCCCAGCGCATCAAGCTGGAGGACGTCAACGAGGGCTTCGAGGAGATGAAGAAGGGCGAACTGGCCCGCTCGGTCATCGTGTTCGACACCTGAGGTCTGGTCTGATCGTTCCTCCTCCCCTGCTGGGAGGAGGTGGCCCGCGGAGCGGGTCGGAGGTGGGGTTTCTCAGGCGTCGCAGCAGCGGCGGAAGCTTCGTATCGCGGAGAGGTGAGCGCGACCCCACCTCCGTCAGCCTTCGGCCGACGCCTCCTCCCATAAGGGGAGGAGGAGCAGCGCGTACTGCTCAGGCGTTGGGCGTCTTCGGCGTCATCACTAGCCACGGCGTCGGACGTATGCGCCATTCCCAGACCGCCAGCAGCTGGTCGAGGTGCGCGAAGGACTTCAGCCAATCCGGCATGTCGAAGGTCTTCGGCTGTTGGTCGACGCGGACGATGTCGTGGGTCGGCGAGAACCGCTGCAGCAACGTCGCCATGGCGCCAGGCCGGTAGAGGTCGTGGGTCTCGACGATCACGTGCATGCCGCCGAGCGCCGGGCTCAGCGCCGGCTGCAGGATGTCGACCTCCGCGCCCTCGGCGTCGACCAGCACCAGCGCGCGGCGGCCGGCGAAGGCCTCGAAGCCGTCCGGCTTGAACTCCGCGCCGACCCGCACCCGGTCGCCCACCCCGTTGCGCCGGGCGAGGTCGGCGCAGGCGGCGCGCGCCTTCTCGTCGATGTCATAGGCGTGGACGGTGGCGTCCGGCATCAGCCGCGCCAGGCCCACGGCGTAGTAGCCCTCGGCGCAGCCCACATCGATCACGTCGTCCACCGCGCCGATCAGGGCGGCGAAATGCGGATGCAGCTCCGATTCGTAGGTCCCCAGCAGCTTGGGGATCAGCGCGCCCTCGGTGGAGGACTCCACAAAGTCCATGCCGGCGAACGGACCGCCCCAGATACGGGGGCCGTGGTGGGAGATGTAAGTCCTGGCGAGGGCTCCGGACCGCCAGCGGGCGGCCAGGCGCAGGAGGTTGTTCAGGTGGTCGATATCAGGCTCAGGCGGCCAGCCGGCCACCATCTGGCGCACCAGGCCGGCGGCACGCGCCGTGAAGGGGCCGGCCACGGCGCGGCGGTCCTCAGCGGTCCAGGCGGACGGGGCCGGAAGCCGCGGCGGAGGCGAGCGTCGGGCCCGGCCGTTCGGCGCGGGCCAGCAAGAGGCCGTCGATGCGGGCCTTCTCGCCGTTGAAACGGGTGAGGTCGCCGCCCGCCAGCACAGAGCCCTGCGGCACCTTGGCGCCGATGGGGTTCACCCGCTCGCCGTTCTTCCAGATCTCGTAGTGCAGGTGCGGACCGGTCGCGAGGCCCGTGGCGCCGACATAGGCCACCACCTCGCCCTGGCGGACGTGGACGCCCGAATGGATGCCGGCGGCGAAACGGGAGATGTGGCCGTAGCCGGTGTCCCAGCCCTCGGAATGGCGGATGCGCAGCCAGTTGCCGTAGCCGCCCCAGGGCCCGGCCTGGGCGACCACGCCATCGCCCGCCGCCAGGATCGGCGTGCCCATGCCGGCGCCGAAGTCGATGCCCTGGTGGGCGCGGGTGTAGCCCAGGATCGGATGCTTGCGCATGCCGAACAGCGAGGTGATGTGCGCCCCGTCGACTGGCGTCTTCAGCAGGAAGCCTTTGATGTTCTTGCCGAACTCATCGAAGTACTCGACGTCGTCGCCGCGCGCGAAGCGGTAGAACTTGACCCCGTGCAGCTCGGCGTACTGCAGGTCGCCGGCCTCGACCGTACGGCCGGCCTCGGTGACCTTGCGGTCGAACACCAGCTTGAAATCGTCGCCCGGCTGCAGGTCGCGCTGGAAGTCGAGCTTGTGGGAGAACAGCTTGACCACCTCCGCGGTGATCTGCGGCGTGGCGCCGATGCGCTCGGCGCTCTCGTAGAGCGAGCCGGTGATGGCGCCGTCGGCGACGGTGGTCTCATCGCGCAGCTTCTCGTCCAGCTCGCGCAGGCGAAGCGCCCCGTCGAAGCTGCGCGAGAGGGTGATGGCGGTGGCCGGGCCGGTGCGCAGGGATAGGCCGATCAGCTTGGCGTCGCCGGCGCTGGGCTGGGCGATGGCGGTCTGGATCAGCATCCCGGCCTTCAGGTGGACCGTGTCCATGGCCTTGGACAGCATCTCCACCGCGAGCTGGGCCTCGGCGGGGCCGACGCCGGCGCGGCGCACGGCGCCCTCCAGGGTCTCGCCGCGCTGCAGCTTGACCGGCACATTCTGCGGCGCAGCCAGGCCCGGCTGGACCTGGGCGCGGGTGAAGGCGGCGTTCTGCAGGGCGGCGACGGCGGTGGGATCGAGCGGCGGCGGGGCCTTGGGCGCGCCGTGGGTCAGGAGAGCCCCGGCGCCAACGCCGGCGGCGATCATGACGGCCGCGCCAGCGGTCAGGAGGGCCGGAACCGGCCGAATGAGGAGCCGCCGCAGATCGAGTTGTCGCATCACGCCCCCACGCTGGATCAGTCTGGTTAAGGCCTCGTCGCCGTGAAGCCAAGTCTTCCGCAGCCCTAAGCCATCGCCGCGTCGGCGCCGAAAAGAAGGCGCGGCGGGCGAGAAGCTCCGTCCTCGGTCGATTTGCCGCGCGGCGGCGTCAGATCAGGCTGAGCACCAGCTCCGCGGGCCGGCAGAGGGCCGCGCCCCTGGGCGTGGTCACGATCGGCCGCTCGACCAGCGCCGGCTGCAGGATCATCGCCGCGATCAGCATCTCGTCGGACGCGTTGGGGTCGGTGAGCCCAAGCTCATGGGCCTCGGTGCCGCGCACGCGCAGCACCTCATGAGCGGTTTTGCCCAGGCGTTTGAACAGGTCCTGAAGCTGCGGCCGGGTCCAGCCGACCTTCAGGTATTCCACCACGGTGGGCTCGATCCCGCGCTCGCGCAGCAGGGCCAGCGTGTTGCGGGAGGTCCCGCAGTTGGGGTTGTGGAAGATCGTGACGTCGCTCATGGCGGGCTGGCTTAGCGCGGCTTCCGGCAAGGGAAAAGCGTCACCAGGAAAAGCTCCGCGTTCCGGTCAGGACGGTGGAGTCGGAGGTGTCGAACGCCATGACGTCCGCCGGCCGGCGCGGCAGGGGCGGCGCGGCGGCGGGCCACTGCTCGACGGTGGCGGCATAGGCGACGGTCAGCCTGCCGGGGCCGGCCGGGCGCAGGATCAGATCGAAGCCATCGGGAGCCGCCGACCAGTTCACCCCGGCCGACTTGCCGGGCGGGATCGCCAGATGCACGGCCGCGCCGCCCACCGAGGTGACGGTGGCCACGGTGTTGCTGGTCAGGCGAAGCCCGATGGTCCGCGCGCCCGGCGGCGGGACCACATGCAGGACGAGGTCGCCGTCCGCGCCCCTGGCCAGCGACATCTGCGGGCCGGGCAGGTCGAGGTAGGGCGCGCTGGCCGCGTCCATCGGCCTGGTGAAACGCCAGTTGGAAAATTTGGTCAGGCTCGCCCCGCCGGTCTTCAGCACGCCCGCCGACCAGGGATCGAGCCCAGGCGTCACACTGACCCGCCAGGCGCTGCGGGCGTCCTGGTCGATCTGGTAGACGACGTCGGTGGCCAGCGGATGGCGCGCATCATAGGGGTGGTTCAGGCGTACGGCCGCGGTCAGCGCCAGGCCCGCGACCAGCAGGATCGGTCCGACCAGCCGGGCGGGCGGCGCGCCCTCGTCAGGCTGGGCCAGCGGCCAGATCACCGGCAGGGCGATCAGCAGCGGCAGGGCGAGCAGCTCGGGCAGGTCGAGGCTGAGGTAGGACGAATGTGCGAAGCCGGCGGCGAAGGCCAGGCCCACCGCGCCCAGGATCCCCAGGACGATCAGGCTGGCCGGGCCCCGGCGGGCGGCCAGGGCGGTGGCGGCGGCGCCCAAGGCGCCTAGCGTCAGCGGCCAGGCGAGCACGAAGGCGGCGGGCGGGGCCAGCGCCTGGGCGACGGCGCCCAAGACGAGCAGCAGGACCATCGCGCCGGCCCAGGCGCCCGCGCGGCTGACCGGGCGGCCATAGGCCAGCGCCCCGACCACGGCGGCCGCGGCGGCGATCTCCAGGGCCAGGACGTCGAGGCCGCCGGCCAGGCAGCTCAGGAGGGCCGCCAGCAGCGGCAGCAGGATCACCCGGCGCCGCCCGCGGGCCGCCTCGGCGATGGCCAGGAGCAGCATGCCGAGGCCGGTCAGGACCAGGGCCGCCTCCCAGCGCGGCGCCTGGGCCAGCAGGAACCGCTGCGCCAGGAAGCCGAACGCGGCGCCGGTGGCGCGGCGGGTGAAGTGCATCAGGACGACGGCGCTCAGGACCGCGAACAGGGCCGCGCCGGCCCCGCGCGCCAGGTCGAGCCACGGGAAGGCCTCGACCCGCCGGGCGCGCATGACGCCCCAGGCCAGCAGGGCCGCGGAGACCGCCAGCACCAGCCAGCCCACGGCCGGCGGATAGGCCAGGGTCAGGCCTCCCGGCGTCTGGCCGAAGACCACGTCCGGCGCGCGGGCCGGCAGGACGGGCGAGAAGGCCACGGCGGCGGCGCTCGCCAGCACCTGCTGGCCGAGGTCCTGCAGGGTCCCGCGGTCGGTGGTGGCCGGCGTCGAAGAGGGCGAGTGGTAGTCGAACTGATGGCCGATGAAGGCGTAGTTCATCCCCGCCACGCCGGCCTTCCGCGACACCGTGAAGTCCGTGTCGTTGGGCATGTGCTGGTAGACGAAGCCGGTCAGCGACGAGGCCTGCGGCCTTACGGCGGTGCGCTGCAGCAAGGCCACGGTCTGGCCGTTGTCCTGGCCGGTCTGGAACATCTGCGCCCGGCCCGCCGAGCCGCGGGCCTCGAGGTTGATGAGGAAGCCGATGCGCTTCGCCGACGGGTCACTGGCGAAGAAGGCGTTGGCGCCCAGCAGGCCGGCCTCTTCGCCGTCGGTCAGCAGCACCATGACGTCGCGGGCCGGGACGCCGCGCGCCTGGATCGCGCGCACGGTCTCCAGCACGGCGGCCACGCCCGCCGCGTCGTCGGCGGAGCCCGGCGAGGCCGGCACGCTGTCGTAGTGGGCCATGAGCGCCAGCGCCGGCAGGCTGCGGTCCTTGCCGGGCAAGACGCCCACGATGTTGTCGACGAAACCGCCGGCGGCGCGGGTGGGGTCGAAGCGGGAAACCTCGACGCCGGCGCCGCGCCGCACCTGCGGATCCAGGCCCATGGCGGCCATGCGTTGGACCAGCACGTCGCGGGCCGCGCGGTCGGCGGGCGAGCCTATCGGATGCGGGACCGAGGCGATGGCGCCGATGTCGGCCATCGCCCGCTCGGCGGAGAAGTCGGCGGCCGCGGCGGCAGCCGGCGCGGGCGCAGGCGTGCGCGCGTCCGCCCAGGCGATCAGGGCCGCGGCGATCAGGGCTGCGGCCAGCGCAAGCAGTCGTCCCAAGGCGTCCCTCCGACGCGATTTTGCGCGGGAGCCTAGCCTCAGGGCCGGAAAACGGAAGCGTGCTTCGCCGACGGGCGAAAATCAGTGGCCGAGCAACTCGCGGATGCAGGCTGGCAACTCGCCGCCCAGCAGGGGCTTTTCCAGGATCCGCGCGCCGAGCGCCTCGGCCTGGCTGCGCACCGCCGGCTTGGGCTGGGTGGTGATCAGGATGGCGGGGCAGGTCAGGCCGCGGCGGCGCAGCTCCGCCAGGGCCTCGACGCCCGTGCTCCCCGGCAGGTGCTGGTCCAGCACCAGACAAGCGGCGGCCAGCGGCCCGCAGCGGTCCAGCAGGGTCTCCGCCCGGTCGTGAACCTCGACGGCGAACCCCTCGATCTTCAAGGCGAATGTCAGGGCTTCGCGGACGGAGAGATCGTCCTCGACCAGCAGGATCAACGGTGCGGGCAGATCGCGAGCAGGCTCCATCGTCTCCACCGTGGGCCCGCGATGCGCTTCGGATCCCGACCGCTTTCCATGGGCGTCTTCGACGGCGTTCGGCCGCCCTGAGGTCGCGTACTGCGCCCTTTAGCCCTCGGTAGCACCTGCCCGGGGCGGTCCAAATTTGGGACCGATCCCTAGGGAAATCTACGTACCGGGACCCGCGGGGTACTCGAATTGCCCAGAGATATCATTGGTTTGCGGCTTCCAATTCCAGCGCGGAAAAGCAAGATTCCGCTCGACAAAAGGCCGCATCGGCTTAGGGAAGCAAAGAGAGATTATTCAACCCTGGGGGGAAATAGGCAACTGGGTGGCGTGACATGTGATCAAGTCGTCCTGATGCGTCGGCCATTGGGGCGCGTCGGCCTTCGGCTCCGCCGGTTTTCGGCGGGCGCCGACGTGGGCCGAGTTGTGCGTTCTCCAGCCGCCGACCATCGCGGAGGGTCGGCATGAACGACATCCACCGGACAAGTCGGTGGGCCTCGCGCTTGCTGCTGACCCTTGCCGTCATCCTGATCGCGGCGGGGGCGGCGATCCGGGTGCATGCCTGGAACGACAGCGACCGCGCCCTGCAGTCCGCCGTGCGGACCTTCCGGACCATGGACAGCGCCGAGGAACTGGCGATGCACCTGGTGCTGGCGCGGGCCGCCGGCCGCGGCGGGGCCGGTTTCGGCGACGACGTCCGCCAGGTCCGATCGCACGAGGCCGCGCTGGTCCGCCTGACGAAGAGCCAGCCGGCGCAGGCGGCGCGGGCCGCCCGCGCCACCGCCCTGGCCGAACAGGAGATCGCCGACCTTACCCGCGGCGCGCCGGTGGCGGACTCGGCCGCGGCGGCGCGGGCCGCCGGGGACATCGTCGAGGCCGAGCGGGCCAAGGCCGGCGCCTACAGCGGCCAGTTCCGCGCCCAATGGGTCCAGACCATCCTGGCCTTGGCGGCGATCTGCGGCGGTTTGGCGGCCGGCTTCGCGGCTCTGCTGCTGTTCCTGCGCCGCATCGACCGCCAGGAGAACGCCCTCGCCCAGGCGGCGGAGGACCTGTCGGTCGCCGGCCGCGAGGCCCAACGCAACGCCGCCTTCCTGGAGGGCGTCGGCGCGGCGACGCCGGACGTCATCTACGCCAAGGACCGCGACCTGCGCTTCGTCTACGCCAATCCCGCCGCCGCCGCGGCCATCGGCCATCCGCTGAGCGAGATCCTGGGCCGCCGGTCCGGCGAGCTGGCGACCGACCTGATCGAGCTGGAGGACCATGAGGCCGCCGATCTCGAGGTGCTGCAGACCGGCCGCCGGCGCGCGGTGGAGGGCCGGTTCACCGGGCCGGACGGGACCGTGCGGTTCCTGCGCTCGACCAAGTTCGCCCTGCGCGACCCGGCGGGCGCGATCACCGGCGTCGCCGGCCTGACCATCGACGTCACCGAGTCCTACGCCTTCCGCGAGGCCCTGGTGGAGTCGGAGGCCAAGTACCGTTCGGTCGCCAACGCCATGCCGGCGCTGGTCTGGTCGTCGGACGCCGAGGGCGAGCGAGACTTCTACAACGACCGCTGGCGCCAGTTCTTTGGCGAGGACCCTGAGGTCACCATGGGCTGGCGGTGGCTCTCCAAGGTGCATCCCGACGACCGCGCGCGGGTCGAGGCCCACGCGCGCGACAGCATCGCCGCGCGCGAGCCCTATGACATCGAGTACCGCCTGGTGGGCTCGAACGGCCCACGCTGGTTCCTGGAGCGGGCGGTGCCGGTGCGCAATGAGGACGGCCACGTCCATCTCTGGAAGGGCGCCTGCATCGACATCGAGGAACTGGTCCAGAGCCGCCGGGCCAAGGAGCAGGCCTTCGCCGACCTGCAGGCGCGCGAGGCCCACCTGCAATCGATCCTGGGCGCGGTGCCCGACGCCATGATCGTCATCGACGACCGCGGGGAGGTGCAGTCGTTCAGCGCCGCGGCGGAACGCCAGTTCGGCTGGTCCGCGGCCGAGGCCATCGGCCGGAACGTCAGCTTCCTGATGCCCAGCCCCTACCGCGAGGGACACGACGGCTATCTGGCGCGTTACCTCGTAACCGGCGAGCGCAAGGTGATCGGCATCGGCCGGGTGGTGGTGGGCTTGCGCAAGGACGGCTCGACCTTCCCGATGGAGCTGTCCGTGGGCGAGATGCAGTCGGGCGAGCGGCGGTTCTTCACCGGCTTCGTCCGCGACCTGACTGAGCGCCAGGCGGCCGAGCGCCGCTTCCAGGACGTGCAGGCCGAACTGGCCCACGTCTCGCGCCTGTCGGCCATGGGCGAAATGGCCTCGGCCCTGGCGCACGAGCTCAACCAGCCCTTGTCGGCGACCGCCAACTACATCCAGGGATCGCTGCGCCTCCTGAGGGAGGACCCTGTCGACGTCGTCATTGTCACAGAGGCGCTCACCGTCGCCGGCGAACAGATGTTCCGGGCCGGCGATATCATCCGCCGGCTGCGGGATTTCGTCTCCAAGGGTGAGACCGAGCGACAGATCGAAAACCTGCCGCAATTGCTGGAGGAGGCCGGCGCGTTGGCCATGGTCGGCGCCAAGGACCGCGGTGTGCGCCTGACCTATGACATTTCGCCCAAGATCGACCTGGTGATGGTCGACAAGGTGCAGATTCAGCAGGTGGTGCTGAACCTGATGCGCAACGCCGTCGAGGCGATGGCCGACAGCGAGCGCCGCGAACTGGTCGTGGCCGCCGGCTCGGCGCCCGACGACATGGTGCTGGTCTCGGTCAGAGACACCGGCAGCGGCCTCAACCCCGAGGTCGCCGCCCAACTGTTCCAACCCTTCGTGACCACCAAGCAGCAGGGCATGGGCGTGGGTCTGTCGATCTCGCGCACCATCGTCGAGGCGCACGGCGGCCGCATCTGGGCCGACAGCGAGCCCGGGCAGGGCACCACATTCCATTTCACGGTGCGAGCCGTGCGTGAGGAGGAGATGGCCGATGGCGAACTCGTCTGAGGTCTATGTCGTGGACGACGATGAGGCGATACGCCGGTCGCTGGCCTTCCTGTTGCGAACGGCGGGAATCACGTCGCACACCTATGAGAGCGCCGAGATCTTCCTGGCGCAGGCGCGGGACCTTCCGCCGGGATGCGTGGTCACCGACGTGCGCATGCCTGGCGTCGACGGCATCGAGCTGGTCCGCCGCCTGGGCGAGGAGAAGCTGCCGCTCTCCACCATCGTCATGACCGGCCACGGCGACATCGCGCTCGCGGTCGAGGCGATGAAGGCCGGCGCTGTGGACTTCATCGAAAAGCCTTTCAAGGACGAGGTGATGCTGGGCGCGGTGCAGAAGGCCCTGGTGGTCGACGGCCGCACCGCGCAGGACGACAGCGCCAAGCAGGCCTATCAGCAGGCCTTCGTCACCCTGTCGCGCCGCGAGCGGGAGGTGCTGGAGCAGGTGGTGGCCGGCAAGACCAGCAAGGTCATCGCCTACGACCTGGGCATCAGCCCGCGCACCGTGGAGGTCTACCGGGCCGGGATGATGATGAAGACCGGCGCCAAGAGCCTGTCGGAGCTGGTGCGCATGGCGTTGTTGGCCGGGATCTGACCGCGCCCGCAGGGTGGGAGCCCAGATAGCGAAAGGGCGCCCCGCTTGCGCGGGACGCCCTTTCATTCAGCGACAGGTGTTGGCGGGCTTCAAGCCGCCGCGACGGCGCCGATTTCCTGCGGGTCGCGCAGCACGTAGCCGCGGCCCCAGACGGTTTCGATGTGATGCTTGCCCTCGGCGGCGGCGGCCAGCTTCTTGCGCAGCTTGCAGATGAAGACGTCGATGATCTTCAGCTCCGGCTCGTCCATGCCGCCATAGAGGTGGTTGAGGAACATTTCCTTGGTGAGCGTCGTGCCCTTCCGCAGGGAGAGCAGCTCCAGCATCTGGTATTCCTTGCCGGTCAGGTGCACCCGCAGGCCGTTCACTTCGACGGTCTTGGCGTCGAGGTTGACCAGGATGTCGCCGGTCTTGATCACCGACTGGGCGTGGCCCTTGGAGCGGCGGACCACGGCGTGGATGCGCGCCACCAGCTCGTCCTTGTGGAACGGCTTGGTCATGTAGTCGTCGGCGCCGCCCGAGAAGGTCTTCACCTTCGTGTCGATCTCGGCCGAGCCGGACAGGATCATGATCGGGGTGTTGATCTTGCCGACGCGCAGGGTGCGCAGGACGTCCATGCCGCTCATGTCGGGCAGGTTCAGATCCAGCAGGATCAGGTCGTAGTCGTAAATTTTGCCAAGATCGACGCCTTCCTCACCGAGATCGGTGGTGTAGACGTTGAAGCCCTCCGACTTGAGCATCAGTTCGATGCTCTGCGCGGTGGCGCTGTCGTCTTCTATCAACAGTACCCGCATATCGCTCTCCCAGTGCGTCCCCGCGTGGCCCGCGAATTCAGAGAATCCGCCCCAAACCTCGCCGTTAACCTGCCCAAGAGTTAATTTAAGACTGGTTAATCGGGAGTATCGGCCCAGGAAGAATCGTTAATCCGATGCGGATTCGGCAGCAAGAGTCGCAGGGTAGCCAACGAGTCGCAGGGGCGTTGAATCTTTTGTGATTGGACAGTTAGGCCGAACCGGCGGGTTTGCGGGCGCCGCCGGAACAGGGCTTGGCCCGCAGCCGTTTGATCCCCAGATTCAAGCTGTCGGCGATGTCGGGAGGATGCATGCGCGGTGGGTTCAAGCCCCTGGAAGGGCAAGTGATTATCGTTACCGGAGCAGCGTCCGGCCTGGGCCTTGAGGCCGCGCGGCTGGCGGCCAAGGCGGGCGCGGCCGTCGTGCTGGCGGCTGGCGACGACCAGGCGGTGCGCGCAGTCTGCGCCGAGCTTGGCCAGTCCGGCGGCCGGGTCCATCCGGTGGCGGCCGACGCGGCGTCCGAGGCGGGCTGCGACCGTGTGGCGCGTGCGACCGCGGCGCGGTTCGGGCGCATCGACAGCTGGATCGAGGCCGGCGGCGGGGAAGCCGCCCTGGCTCACGCCGCCAAGGCGCTCTCTCTGCACCTGGGCGAACGCGACGAGCCGACCGCCCTCGTGGGCTTCGGCCGGCGCATGGGCCGTGCGGCGCGCGGCGAGCTGCGCCAGGCCAAGGGCCGTATCGCCGCGACCCTGATCCGCCTGCCGCGGGACTGGCGGCCCGACAGCCCGGCCAAGGCCGCGGCCCAAGCGGCGCTGCACGCGGTCGCCAGGCCGATGGGCTCCATGGCCGTGGCCGCCAAAGGCCAGCGGCTGAGCACTGTCACCGCGGCGCGCAAGCATCCCGGCGTGATGGCGGGGCTGGGCGTCGGCGTCCTGGCCCTGGCCGGCGTGGCGTTGTGGCTCGGGCGGGGACGGCTGTCCGGTGCGGCGGAGGCGGTGCGTCCGCGGGTGGCGCGCGCGGTGCGGCCGGCGGTGCTGGGCGCGGTGCGCCGCAGGCCACTGCAGGCGGCGAAGCTGGCGGCGAAACACCCCCGTCAGGCGCTGAAAATCGCCCGGGCGCTGCGCTGATCTTCATGACGCCTTAATCACGTTTGGGCGATGCTGCGGCCCTCAAGTCGAGGGCTGTTCGTGAAGAGTCTGGTGGCCGCGGTCGAGCGGCTCGATCCCCTGACCGTCGCCGGCCGCGTGGCCGCGGTGAACGGCCTCCTGATCGAGGCCCGGGGCGGACTGACCAGGCTCGCCGTCGGCGCCCGCGCCGAGATCGACCGCCTGGGCGAACGCCCGGTCGCCGCCGAGGTGGTGGGCTTCCGCGACACCCGCGCGCTCCTGATGCCCTTCGGCTCCGTCGAGGGCGTGGCGCCGGGCGCGGAAATCCGTATCGAGCCGCAGGGCTCGGCGGTGCGCCCCACCAAGGCCTGGCTCGGCCGCATCGTCGACGCCTTTGGCCACCCCATCGACGGCAAGGGCCCGCTGACCCAGGGGCTCGCCGCCTATCCGCTGCGCGCATCGCCGCCCAGCGCGCACGCCCGCGCCCGGGTGGGCGAGCGGCTGGACCTGGGCGTCCGCGCCATGAACGTCTTCACCACCTGCTGCCGCGGCCAGCGCCTGGGCGTCTTCGCCGGCTCCGGCGTCGGCAAGTCGGTGCTGCTTTCCATGCTGGCCAAGAACGCCGACTGCGACGCGGTCGTGGTGGGGCTGATCGGCGAGCGGGGCCGCGAGGTCCGCGAGTTCATCGAGGAGACCCTGGGCGAAGAAGGCCTGAAGCGCGCCATCGTGGTGGTCGCCACCTCCGACGAGCCGGCGCTGAAGCGCAGGCAGGCCGCCTACATGACCATGGCCATCGCCGAGTACCTGCGCGACCAGGACATGGAGGTCCTGTGCCTGATGGACTCGGTCACCCGCTTCGCGATGGCGCAGCGCGAGATCGGTCTGGCCGCCGGCGAACCGCCAACGACCAAGGGCTATACGCCGACCGTCTTCACCGAATTGCCGAAACTGCTGGAGCGGGCCGGCCCCGGGCCGATCCGGCCGGACGGCACGCGGGCCGGGCCGATCACCGGCATCTTCACGGTGCTGGTGGACGGCGACGACCACAACGAGCCGATCGCCGACGCGGTGCGCGGCATCCTCGACGGCCACATCGTCATGGAGCGCGCCATCGCCGAGCGCGGCCGCTTCCCGGCGATCAATGTCCTGAAGTCGATCAGCCGGACCATGCCCGGCTGCCATAACCCGCAGGAGCGCGAGATCGTCAAGAACGCCCGCCAGACCTTGTCGGCCTACGCCAACATGGAGGAGCTGATCCGCATCGGCGCCTATCGCACCGGGGCCGACCCGCAGGTCGACCGCGCCATCAAGCTGAACCCGGCCCTGGAAGCCTTCCTGGGCCAGGACAAGGATGAGGTCACCAGCCTCTCCGCCGGCTTCGAGCGCCTGCACGGCATCCTGAACAGCGTGGCCGCATGAGCTGGGCCGACTCCTTGATCAAGCTCTCCACCTATGAAGTCGAGAACCGTCAGCTCCGCCTGACCGAGATCGCCCGCAAGCGCGCTGACGCCGAGACCCGGCTGCGGGTGCTGATCGCCGAGGGCGAGGCGGAGAGCAAGCGCGCGACCCAGGACGCCGAGGCCGGCTGGTACCACGCGGGCTTCGCCGCGGGCCTGAAGGTCCGCAAGGCCGCCATCCAGGCCGAGATCGACGCCCTGGAGGCCGAGGAGCGTGGGGCGCGCGAGGCCCTGGCGGAGGCCTTCGAGGAGCAGAAGAAGTACGAGCAGGTGGCCGAGAACATGCGGGTCGCCCAGGTCAAGGAAACCAACCGCCGCGAGAACGCCGAGCTCGACGAGGTCGGCATGCGCGCGGCGAGGCGCCAGGCGAGCTAGGGCGCGGTGCGCTTGCGCTCGGCGTCGACGTCGGCGCGCAGGACGGCGAGGTCCTCGCTGATCTTGAAGATCGCCACGTAGAACTCGCAGAACGAGCGCCACAGCAGGACCAGCGCGCCCATCACCAGCAGGCCGCCGATCACCACCGGGACGGCCAGCAGCAGGCCGAACGGGAACGGGTCGCGGATCGCCACGCCCACCGCGGCCCCGATGGTGCCGAAGGCGCCCAGCGCGATCAGCGAGAGGCCCGCCCAATAGATCACGTGGATCACCTGGCTGGTCATCAGGTGCTCGAAGGTGAGCAGGTCCCAGAGGACCGCGGAGCCCGCGCCTTTTGGTCGGTTGAGAGGTCGCCGCATCCGTTTCCCAAGACTCGTCCGGAGCTTCGCGCGGCTCCGGCTCGCACCGCTACCAGCCTGGGCGGGCGGCGGCAATGGCGGCCGGTTCAGCCCGGCAGCTTGACGCCGGCCTCTTCGGAGAGTGGGTCAGCCGCGGCCGGGCTGCGGGCGACAGCCGCCCGCAGCATCACCGCGCCGGCGTAGGTGACCACCACGACCACGCCCCAGCGGAGCCACTCCAGCGGCAGGGACTTCACGACCAGCGCGGCGATCAGCACCGCCGGGATACCGCCGAGCGCCATGCCAAGGACGAGGCGAAGGTCGAGCGGCCGGGCCGAGACGATCCTCGCGCCGCTGGTCACCATCAGCAGCGCCGCCGAACCCATCATGATCGGGAAGGCCGCCCGCGGGTCCATGCCCAAGAGGCTGACCAGGATCAGGGTCGGCGCGAAGTTGCCGACGCCCAGGTTCATGAGGCTCCCGAACACGAAGCTCGCGGCGACCACCAGGGCGAAGGCGAGCGGCGGCAGGCTGGTGGCGACGCCGCCGTGCGGCATCAGGCCCAGGTTGGAAAGCGTGAAGCTGGCTGCGGCGATCAGCAAGCCAAGGCCCATGGTCGCGCGGATCGGGGTGATCGGCAGGCGCGCCCCCACCGAGACGCCCAGCACCGCGCCAGCCACGGAGGCGCCGATGGAGAGGCCGAGCAGCAGCGGATCCACCTGCACCGAGGTGATGAACACGAACCCTTCCGTGGCCGCGGCCAGGGCGTAGCCGGAGATCATGGTCGCCGGGATCAGCTCATCCGGCACGCGGCGGCGGAACTTGAAATAGGCGGTGGTGGGCGCGAAGCAGCCGATGCCGAGGGCGTCGAAGAAGCTGGTCACCGCGCTTAAGGCCACGCCCTCCAGCGACGGCGCGGCCGGACGGCGGCGCAACGCCAGCCCGAGCGCCACGGCGAAGACCGCGCTGGCCACGCCCAGGGCGGTGAGGAGGAGGATCAGGATCATGCCGGCTCTTCGGGCCCCCGCGCGGCGCAAGCCTCGACGGTAGCCTAAGGCTGGATGTCCGCACGGGATTTCTTGCGGGGCCGCGCCGGCGTCAGATCTGGCCGACGGTCTTCAGCTTGGCGCGGGGATGGACCTCGTTCTGGCTCATCACCGGGGTCTGGCCGCGGAAGCGCTCGATGATCGAACGGACATAGGGGCGGATGGTCGGGCTGGTCAGCAGCACCGGGCTGTCGCCGGAGAGGGCGGCGCGTTCGAACACCTCGCGGATGCCGCGCACGAAGTCCTGCAGGCGCGAGGGGGCGAGCGCCAGCTGCTTGTCGTCGCCCTGGCCCACAAGGCTGTCGGCGAAGGCGTTCTCCCACTCCGGCGTCAGGGTGACGATGGGCAGGGCGCCGTCGTCGCCGCGGTAGGCGAAGGAGAGCTGGCGGGCCAGGCGCGCGCGCACCTGCTCGACCAGCATGGTCACCGAGGTGGTGTGCGGCGCGGCCTCGCCGATGCCTTCCAGAATGGCCGGCAGGTCGCGGATCGAGACGCGCTCGCGCAGCAGCGACTGCAGCACGCGCTGGATGGTGGTGGCCGTGACCACCGCGGGGACCAGGTCGTCCACCAGCTTCTTCTGCTCGGCGGGCAGGTCCTTCAGGAGTTTCTGGACTTCCGCATAGGAGAGCAGGTCCGGCATGTTCTCCTTGAGGATCTCGGTCAGATGGGTGGTCAGGACCGTGGCCGGATCGACGATGGTGTAGCCGCGGAAGGTGGCTTCCTCGCGCAGGTTCTCGTCCACCCAGGTGGCGGGCAGGCCGAAGGCGGGCTCCTTCACGTGCTCGCCGGGCAGGTCCACCTGGCCGCCGCGCGGGTCCATGGCCATCATGTGGCCCAGGCGCACCTCGCCGGCCCCGGCCTCCATCTCCTTGATGCGGATGCAGTAGCCCTGCGAGGGCAGGCGCATGTTGTCGAGGATCCGCACGCTCGGCATGACGAAGCCGTAGTCGGCGGCCAGCGTCTTGCGCAGCGCCTTGATCTGGTCGGTGAGCCGGCGGCCCTCCAAGTCGTTGATCAGGCCCAGCAGGCCATAGCCCAGCTCGATCTTGATCTCGTCGATGGCCAGCGTCTGGGTGATCGGCTCGTCGGCCGGCGCCGCCTCGGCGGGCTTCATCTCGACCGGCGGCGGCTCCTTGGACTTCTGCGAGCGCCGCCAGGCCAGGGTCCCCGCGCCCAGCGAGATGGCGGCGAACGGGATGATCGGCATGCCCGGCACGACAGCGATGACACCGGCGGCGGCGGCCACCATGCCCAACGCCACCGGGTTCATGGCCAGCTGGGTGACCAGCGCCTTGTCCGCCGAGCCCTCGACCCCGGACTTGGAGACCAGGAAGCCCGCGGCGATGGAGATGATCAGCGCCGGGATCTGGCTCACCAGGCCGTCGCCGATGGTCATGATGGTGTAGGTCGAAGCCGCCGTGGCGATCGGCACGTGATGCTGCAGCACCCCGATCAGGATGCCGCCGATGATGTTGATGGCCACGATGATCAGGCCGGCGACCGCGTCGCCGCGCACGAATTTCGACGCGCCGTCCATGGCGCCGAAGAAGGTCGACTCCTGCTCGAGGTCCTTGCGGCGCTGCTTGGCCGTGGTCTCGTCGATCAGACCGGCCGACAGGTCGGCGTCGATGGCCATCTGCTTGCCCGGCATGGAGTCCAGGGTGAAGCGCGCCGCCACTTCCGCGATCCGGCCGGAGCCCTTGGTGATGACCACGAAGTTCACGATCACCAGGATCGCGAAGACGATGATGCCGATGACGTAGTTGCCGCCCATCATCAGGCGGCCGAAGGATTCGATGATGTGGCCAGCCCCGTGCACGCCCTCGTGGCCATGGCCGAGGATCAGGCGGGTCGAGGCGATGCCCAGCGCCAGTCGATAGAGGGTGGTGACCAGCAGCACCATCGGGAAGCCGGTGAACTCCAGCGGCTTCTTGATGAGCAGCGAGGTCATCAGGATCAGCACGGCGCTGGTGATCGAGATCGACAGCAGCAGGTCCAGCAGGAACGCCGGGATCGGCAGGATCAACAGGACGACGATGCCGACGACGCCCAGCGCGAGCGCCACCTCGCCGCGCGCGACCCAACCCAGCATCTCGCGGGCGCTGGGGGCCTCGCCAGGCCTGGACGAAGGAAGGGACGCGTCAGCCATCGTGCTCAGTCACTAGGCCGCGGAGGCCGCGCCCATCTGGGGCGGAGGCACGGCGATGCCGGCGTCGGTGTATTCCTTCAGCTTGTTGCGCAGCGTCCGGATGGAGATGCCCAGGATGTTGGCCGCGTGGGTGCGGTTGCCCAGGCAGTGCTCCAGGGTGTCGATGATCAGCTGCTGTTCGACGGCGGCCACGGTCTGGCCGACGTAGGAGCGGCTGGCGGTCTCGGCGGCGAGGCTCGCGACCTGGGCGGCGCGCGCGCCGGGGTCGACGGAGGATAGCGGCTGGCCGTCCGGCAGGCGGATGGCGTCTTCCTCGATCTCCGGGCCGCTGGCCATCAACACCGCGCGGTGCATGGCGTTCTCCAGCTCGCGGACGTTGCCGGGCCAGCGGTGGACGGCAAGGCGCCGCTTGGCCTCGGCCGACAGCGGCCGCTCGGGCATGCCGTTAGCCCGGGCGTATTTCTTGATGAAGAACTCGGCCAGCGCCAGGACGTCGCCCGGCCGGTCGCGCAGCGAGGGGATGCGCAGGTTCACGACGTTCAGGCGGTAGAGCAGGTCCTCGCGGAACACGCCGTCGCGCACGGCCTGGGCCAGATCGCGGTTGGAGGTGGCCAGGATGCGGATGTCGACCTTCACCGGCTTCATGCCGCCGACCCGGTCGATCTCGCGCTCCTGGATGGCGCGCAGCAGCTTGGCCTGCAGGCGGGCGTCCATTTCGCTGATTTCGTCCAGCAGCAGGGTGCCGCCGTTGGCTTCCTCGAACTTGCCGATGCGCCGGGCCACGGCGCCGGTGAAGGCGCCCTTCTCGTGGCCGAACAACTCGCTTTCGAGCAGGTTCTCCGGGATGGCCGCGCAGTTCACGCTGATGAACGGGCGCGCCGCGCGGCGCGACTTCTGGTGGACGTGGCGGGCGATGACTTCCTTGCCCACGCCGCTCTCGCCGGTGATCAGGATCGAGGCGTCGGAGGGGGCGATCTGGTCGGCCATGGCGATCACCGCCTGCATGGACGGGTCGCGCACCACCATCGGCCGGTTGTCGTCGGCCACCGCGGCCAGGACCGCGGCGATCAGCTCGGCGTCCGGCGGCAGGGGGATGAATTCCTTGGCGCCGGCCTTGATGGCCGCCGCCGCGCGGGCGGCGTCTGCGCCCACGCCGCAGGCCACCACCGGCACGCGGATCCGTTCGGCCTCGTTGGTGGCGATCAGCATGGCGATGTCGAGCTCGTAGTCGACCATCATCAGGTCGGCCCCCTGGCCCGCGCGGAGCGCGTGGGTCGCCGCCGCGATCGTCTCCACGTGACTGACCTTCGCGCCCGCGCTCATCGCCATCTTCACGGCGGTAGAGAGCTGCCCGTTCAATTTACCGACCACCAGTAGCCGCATGGCTCTTCTCCCTCAGACGGCGGCTCTTAAGCCTGCGCGTCGCCGTCCTTGATGATTTCCGTCATGGTCACGCCCAGCCGCTCGTCGACGATCACGACCTCGCCGCGCGCCACCAGGCGGTTGTTCACATAGATGTCGATGGCCTCGCCGACCTTGCGGTCGAGCTCCAGCACGCTGCCTTGGCCGAGCTGCAGCAGCTGGGCGACCGACAGGCTGGCGCGGCCGAGGACCGCGGAGATGTTCACCGGCACGTCGAAGACCGGCGCCAGGTCGGTGGCGGTCTTTTCCTCGTCGCCCAGGATTTCGGGCAGGGCGCCGTCGCCGGCGGCGAACTCGTCGAGCTTCAGCTCTTCGGTTGTGTCGGGGGTTTCGGACATGGCGGCTCTTAGCTTCCTTGGGCGTCAGGGGCAGGCGCGCCCGGGATCAGGGGTTCGGCGTGCAGGCCCTCGGCGGCCAGGGCCGCGTGCAGGGCCTGGGAGACGCGCTCGGCGGCGGCGGCGGGGTCGAAGCTCGCCGAGCCGTCGCCGAAGTCGAGGGTGAAGGCGTTGGCGCCCAGGGCCGGGCTCACGCGCACCTGCACGGCACCGGGGAAGCCGATGGCCTGGGCGGTCTCGTCCAGAGCCGCCTGCAGGCCCTGGGCCAGCTCGGCGTCGGCGGAGACGATCAGGCGCGGGGCGGCCTCGATCTCGCGAGCCAGGGCCTCGAGGGCTGCGCGGACCGGGGCCTGGGGAGCGGCGTCGAGGGCGGCGCCGGCGATGGCGCGGCCGCAGGCGAGCGCCAGCTCCGCGGAGCCGACGCGGTGGTCATGGGCGACGCCGGCCAGGCTGGGCAGGGCCTGCTGGACCACGTGGGCGATGACGGCCAGGGCCTCGGCCTGGCGGTTGGCGACGCTGGCCATGGCGCGGGCCTCGCCGGCCGCCTCGGAGGCGCGGCGGATCTGCTCGACCTCGTCGGTGGTGTAGGTGCGCTTGGGCCGCGGCGCGGCCGCGATCACCCGCCCGGTGGCCTCGAACACCGTGTCGAACTTGAATTTCTCGAGGGGCTCACCGGTCATCAGTACACCAGCTCGTCATCGTCGCCGCCGGCGCCGACCAGGACGATCTCGCCCTTGTTGGCCAGGTCCTTGGCGGCCTGCACCATGGCCATCTGCGCCTGCTCGACCTCGCGCAGGCGGACCGGGCCCATGGTCTCCATGTCCTCGCGCATGATCTTGGCGGCGCGCTCGCTCATGTTGGAGAAGAACATGTCGCGCAGCCCGTCGGAGGCGCCCTTCAGCGCCAGCGCCAGCTGGTCCTTCTCCACCGTGCGCAGCAGGGTCTGCACGCCGCCCGGATCGAGCTTGTTGAGGTCCTCGAAGACGAACATCAGGGCCCGGATGCGCTCGGCGGCCTCGCGGTTGCGCTCTTCCAGGGCGGTGATGAAGCGGGTCTCGGTTTGGCGGTCGAAGGCGTTGAAGATGTCGGCCATCATCTCGTGGCTGTCGCGCTTCGACGTGCGCGCCAGGTTCGACATGAATTCGGTGCGCAGGGTCTGTTCGATCTTGTCGAGGATCTCGCGCTGCACCGGCTCCATGCGCAGCATGCGGGTGACGCACTCCAGCGCGAAGTCCTCGGGCAGGCAGGTGAGCACGCGCGCGGCGTGCTCGGATTTGATCTTCGACAGCACCACCGCGACGGTCTGCGGGTATTCGTTCTTCAGGTAGTTGGCGAGCACGGCCTCGTTCACGTTGCCGAGCTTGTCCCACATGGTGCGACCCGCCGGACCGCGGATCTCCTCCATCAGGCTGTCGACCTTGTCGCCGGGCATGATCGAGGCCAGCAGCTTCTGGGTCAGCTCCACCGAGCCGGTGATCGCGCCGCCGCCCATGCCGGAGACGAACTCGACCAGCAGGTCCTCCACCACCGCGGCGGTGACCTGGCCGAGGCCGGCCATGGCCTGGGAGATCACCTTGATCTCCTCCTCCTCCAGGCCGCGCCAGACGCTGGCGTGGTCCTCGCCCAGCGCCAACAGCACCACCGCGGCCTTTTCGGGTCCGGTCAGCTTGGCGGCGTCGGCGACGCCTTTCATCTTAGGAGCGGCCATGGTCAGGCGGACTCATGCAGCCAGCCGCGGATGATCGCGACGGACTCATCGGGGTGCTTGTCGACGAACTCGGCGACGCGCTTGACGGAGCTGGCCTTCACCTGGCCCTCGATGCGGGCGATGTCGATCTTCTGCTCCAGGCCCTCGTTGACCGGGGCGGGCAGGGCCATCTGCTGGCCGGTGACCGGATCGACGCTGATCTGCATCGGCTGGCCGTCGGGGCTGGTGACGATGCGGGTCGCGCCGCCGCCGGCCAGGGCCAGCGGATTGCCGCCGCCGCCCGTCGCGCCCTTCAGGAGCGGGCGCACGATGAACAGCATCATCAGGATCGCGACGATGGCCATCACGCCCAGTTCGGCGGCGCGCATGATGTCGTTCTTGTCGAAGCCCATCAGCGGGTTGGCGGCGGTGACGCCCTCGGCGTCATCGGCGGTGGGGAACTTGACGTTGACCACGGTCACCTGGTCGCCGCGGTCCTTGTCGTAGCCGACGGCGGTCTGCACCAGGGACTGGATCTGGGCCATCTCAGCGGCCGAGCGGGCGGAGTAGGCGCCGGGCTTGCCGGTCTTCTTGTCGGCCGGGCCATAGGCGCCGTCGACGGCGACCGCGACCGCGATCTTCTTCACGGCGCCAGGCTCGCGCACCTCGGTCGTGGTGGTCTTGGAGATCTCGTAGTTGGTCGTCGACTCCTGTTTGCCGCTGGCGTTGGAGGAGTCACCGCCAGGGTCGACGGACGAGCCGCCGGGGATCTTGGCCGCGGCCGAGGACTGGGTCGTGCCGCCGCTGGAGCCTTCCTTGGAGTTCTCGTCGGTGGTGCTCTCCGAGCGGACCACCTGGCCGTCCGGGTCGAAGCTTTCCTTCTGTGTGGTGATGTGGGCCAGGTCGACGTCGGCGGTGACGTTCACCCGCGCCTTGCCGGCGCCCACAACGCCTTCGACCAGGGTCTTCACCTGCTTGGCGATGCGCTGCTCGACCTCGCTCTTGCGGCCATCGGCCTCGGCGGCCATGCCGGTGTCGCCGCCGGAGAGCGTCTTGGCGTGCTGGTCGATGACGGTGACGCGGTCGGGCTTCAGGTTGGGGACGGCGCCGGCCACCAGGTTCTGCACACCGCGCACCTGGTCGGGGCCGGGCTCGCGCCCGCCGACGCCCAGGGTGACGGAGGCCGACGGCTGCTCGGCGTCGTCCTCGAACAACTGACGCTTGGGCAGCACCAGGTGGACGCGCACGGAGGTGATGCCGTCCAGGCCGCGGATGGTGCGGCCGAGCTCGCCTTCCAGGGCGCGCTGGCGGTTCAGCTGCTGGACGAAGTCCGTCTGGCCCATGGCCGAGGAGTTGTCGAAGATCTCGTAGCCGACCGAGCCCGCGGTCGGCAGGCCCTTGGACGAGAGCATCAGGCGGGTGGAGGCGACCTGGTCGCGGTTGACCAGGATGGTCGAGCCGTCGCCCTTGACCTCGTACTTGATGCCGCCCTGGTCGAGGGCCTGGGTGATGGTCCCGGCTTCCTTCAGGTCGAGGTTGGAATAGAGCAGGGCCTTGGGCTGGCCCAGGCCCATGGTCACGGCGAACAGGGCCGCGGCCACGCCGGCGCCGATGCCGAGGATGGCGGCCAGGCGGCCGATCCCGAACCTCTGAAGCGCAGCCAGGATCTGGTTCAACGCCGGCGTCCTTCCAAAACCAATTCGCGGCCGGGCGTGCGGTTCTTGCCTAGCGCTAGGCAGGATTTACCCAGTGCTTGGTAAACGCGAGGTTTAGGCGGAGCCGTTTCGGCGGGGCTGGAGGGTCAGCCGCTCCAGGGGCTGAGCGCGCCCCAAAGGGCCAGGTCCGCCGAGAAGGCGGCGTAGATCAGCACCGTCGCCGTGAAGAAGGCTTTCCGCAGGTGCGACCAACTGTCCACCCGCCGGCCGCCGCGCCAGATGGAGGGGACGACGAGGACGGTCGTGGCGGTGAGGCCCGCGGCCACCAGGGCGCAGGCCGAGGCGGTGATCATCAGGATCCCTGGCCAACGGTACATGACCTGGGCCTGGTCGCCGCTCTTCGAGGACCAGAAGCCGAAGAGGACGAGGGCCAGGAGCCAGAGCACCGCCTGGATGTTCTGCACCAGGCTGGCGCGGCTCTGGATCTGGTTCTCGCGGAACTCCCGGCGGTTGCGGGCCGCGACGCCGGCCAGGGTCGCGACGGCGGCGGCGGCGGTGAAGGCGGCCAGCAGGGCCAGCATCCGCGGCTCGCGCCAGATGGGCGCGCGGATGAAGGCCTGGGTGCCGTTGGCGACGTGGAAGGCCCGGGCGCGGCCGTCGGCCAGGTCGAAGGCGATGCGCTCGGCGCCCTGGGTGCGGATGAAGCGGCCCTCGGCGGGATCGCCCTCCGGCGCCCAGGCGGCCATGCCGGAGCTGTCGCTGGTCACCAGATGGCCGTCGCGGCTGACGTCGACGCTGGCTCCGCCCTGCAGGGCGTCCACGAAGCCCTCGAGCCCCGAATAGGTCCGCCGAGTGGTCAGGTAGTAGCCGGCGTAGTCGCTTCGCCGTTGGGCGAGGTCGGGCGAGCCGGGGCGCGGGAACAGGTCGGGCGCGGCGTAGAAGCGCTGCACGATCCGCTCCGGCAGGCGGTTCACCAGCGACCGCCCGGTGTCGGTGTTGGTGGAGACGAAAATCCCCAGGTTCAGGTCGGGGACCACCACCATGTTGGAGAAGAAGGACAGCGTCGCCCCGCCGTGACCGTAGCCGCGGTGGCCGCCGGGCAGGTCGAAGACCATGAAGCCGTGCGCCCAGCCGTTGATCCCGATCGGCGTCTGGCGCAGCGGCGTGCGGAAGGCTTGCGCGGTCGTCGGGCCATAGACGGTGACGCCGCTGAGCTGTCCGCCGCCCAGTTGCATCAGCATGTAGCGGGCCATGTCGCCGGCGGTGGACGACCCGGCGCCGGCCGGCGCGATCTGCTCGATGAACTCATAGTCGCGGCGCTGGAAGCCGCCCGGCGTCCAGCGGTAGCCGTCGGAGACGTCCGCCGCCAGGGCGGGGCTCATGGGCGCCGGCAGGCCCGCCTTCGGATCGTGCGGCTCGCGGAAGGTGGTGTGGGCCATGCCCAGCGGGTTGATGATCTCATCTTCGACCAGCCGTTCGTAGGGCTTGCCGGCGACATAGCTCGCCGCTTCGCCGGCCAGGGCCGCGCCGTAGTTGGAGTAGGACGAGACCACGCCCGGCGCATGCACCCGCTTGGGCCGCTCCTGGCGCAGGTAGAGGTCGAGCGGCCGCACCCGGTCGAACTTGCGTTCGAAGAGCTGGCCCAGCGCCCGGTCCTCGAAGCCCGCCGAATGGTCCATCAGGTTGGCGACCCGCACCGGCTGGTCGTAGCCCTGGTCCTTCACCTGCGCCTTTTCCGGCAGGTAGAGGTTCACGGGCTGGTTCAGGCGCAGGCGGCCGGCCTCGACCTCCTTCATCACCGCGATCCAGGTGAAGGTCTTGGAGATCGAGCCCACGCGGAACAGGGTGCGGTCCGGGTCGACCGGCCGCTGCGGGTTGAGGTTGGAAAAGCCGTAGCCCTTCTTGAGCAGCACCTGGCCATTCTGCACCACCGAGACCGTGGCGCCGGCGATGTGCTCGCGGGCCATGGCGTCGTTCATCACCCCGTCGACGAAGGCTTCCAGCTCGGCGGCCGGCAGGGGCTGGCCCGGCGCGAGGCGGGCGCTGGGCGCTGGCGGCCCAGGCGGCGGCGCGGCGGGCGGGGATGCCACTGGCGCGGGCGGCGGCGCGGCGTCCGGCTGGGCGGCGTCGACGTCGGGCGCCGGAGCAGAGATGACCGGCTTCGGGGCCGCAGCGGCTGGAGGCGCGGGCTTGGGCGTCGTGGGCGGCGGCTTGGGACTGCCGGCGCTCGCCTGGGCATCCGCCGGTTTAGGTTTCGGCTTGGCGGGCTTGGCGTTCAGCTTGGCGTAGGGGATCGGCCGTTTGGGCAGGGCGGGCGCGTCGGCCTGATGCGCCGGTTTGGCCGTGTCATCCTGGGCAAGCGCAATCGTCTGCGGAAGGAGCAGCAGCGCCAGGGCGGCGGCGGCGAAGACGGCGGATCGGATCAACAGGAAACCCAGCGGCGAGCGGAACGCTGCAACCTTGTAGGGCGCCCTGCCGAGTCATTCCAAGTGTCGCTGGCCAAGCGCGGCGGAGACTGACGGTCAGTTTCGTGGCGGCGGCGCGGCCAGGGGATAGAAGGGCAGCATCGGCCTGAGCCCCGCGCCGATGAACAGCTGCGGCTCCGAGGCGGGCTTCAGGCCCTCCCGGGTCTCCCGCGCCGCGACACAGGCCTGCGCCGCCGTCCCGAGCGCCGCGAAGTCGGGGGCGTGCGGCAGGCTCTCCAGGATGCACTGGTCGAAGTAGGGGTACTTGTCGGCCTCGCCGCAGCCGAAGGACGAGCGGTCGGGCCGCGCGGCGGTCAGCACCATGCGGTTGGAGCCGGCCAGCGGCGGGACGAAGACGCCGGAGAAGCAGGCCGAGATGATCACGACGGTCGGGCGCTTGCCGCAGGTGGTGTCGACCATGTTGGCCAGCACGCCGGGCGGCAGGAACTGCTGGTCGACCACCACGCCCATCGGCGCGCCATGCGAGCTGAAATAGATCAGGCAGCCGCCCCTGGCCTTGGCCGTCAGGTCGGAGAGCGCGTCATAGATGCCCTGCGGCGCGGACTTCTCCGGATGGGCGTCGGGATAGCGCTCGGGGCGGACGGAGAACTGCTTGAGGTTGGCCGCGTCGAAGCCCGCGTCCTCGAAGGCCCGGATCACGTCGCGGCGGGTGTTGTCGAAGGCCTCCGACGGGCCGCCGGAGTGGGCGTGCCAGTCGCCGGCCACCACCACCCAGCTCCAGTCGGCGAAGGGCGAGGCGGCGGCCTCGGCGGTGCGGACGGCGCCGGCGGCGGCCATCAGCAGCGCGCCGATCAGCCAGGCCAGACGCGCGACCGACCGCACGGCTTACTTCTTGTAGGTCTGGAACGGCGTCGGGATGGCCGTGCCTGTGGCCTTGGCCAGGAGCCGGCCCTCCGCGTCGTAGAGCTCGCCCTCGGTGAAGGCCACCTGGCGGCCCCACTTGGCCACCCGGCCGACGCCGCGCAGCTTCCCCGGCAGGCCGGGGCGGAAGAAGCTGGTCTTCATCTCCAGGGTGGGCGCGACGGCGGTCATGCCCGAGGCCACCATGCAGGCCACGCTCATGCACTCGTCCAGCATGGCGCAGATGTAGCCGCCCTGGATCTGCTTCATCGGATTGAGCAGGAACTCGGCCCGGGCCTCGAACTCCACCTCGACGGTCTTGGTCGCCTGGCTCACCGACAGCATCCTGAAGCCCAGGGTCTGGGAGCCGGTGGGCGGGTTCTTGGCGTTCAGGAACCGCTGCAGGATGGCGTCGTCGGTCAGGCTCACGGGCTCAGCGGCGGCGACATCATCCATCGGCGGCAGGCTCACTTCTTCCGGAATTGGTCCAGGGAGACGATCTTGGCCTCGCCGTCGCCGCCGCCTTCGGGCGGTTCGCGGTCGGTCTCGTCGGCCGGGTCGGGCTCCGGCGTCCTGGCCTCGGCGGCCGGCGGCTCGAACTGCAGCAGGAACTGCACGCTCGGATCGTAGAAACGGGTCACCGCGGCGTAGGGCACCGACAGCCGCTTGGGCTGGCCGCCGAACTGCAGGGTCACCGAGAAGAAGGTCTCGCCCGGCGCCAGGTCCCAGTACTGGTGCTGCAGGACGATGGTCATCTCGTCCGGGTACTTGCCCAGAAGGTCGATCGGGCCGGAGACGCCCGGGGCGTCGGTCTTGAAGGTGATGTAGAAATGGTGCGCGCCGGGCAGGCCCTCGGGCGCGGCCGCCCGCTTCAGCGCCGTCTTCACGACCCCGCGCAGGGCGTCCTGGGCCATGGCCTCGTAGCGCATCAAGTCCTGGGCCGGCGGGTCCTGGGCCATGGGGTCTCCAACGAACAGGGCGCGAACGTAACGCCTGGACCGCCGGGCGCAAAGCGCTTGATGCAGGGCCGCGATGGGGAAAGTGGGAGGCTTCTGTTGGCAGGCGCCTCCCGGGCCCCGCCTAAGGATCTGAACCCCTAGGACTTAGGTGAGACTAGTCGCACCGCTTACGCGGCGAGACGGATGTCTCCAGCGAAGTTATCGTTCGCAGTTAGTTTAAAACCCGGAACGGTGGGTCAGGCCGAGAGAAAGCAACACCTTTAGACGTCTGTCGATGCTGATCGGCCCCATACCGTCTGGCGATAACCCAGGCTGGAAAATGGTGGAGCCGCCGGGAATCGCACCCGGGTCCAGTCCGCTTATTACGTGCGCGTTTATCTCCATAGACAGGGCGAACCCTGACCCGTGCAATATAGACCGGAAGGGTTCAAAAAAGAAGAAGCGTCCGTTCGCGAAGCGTGGACGGCGGGGCGTTTTCCGCCAATCGCCGCCGTGGCTTCGTGAGCGGCCTGGGGCGGCGAGGAGCGCGGCGATAGGGTTGCAGGCATAAGATTTTACTGGAGAAATTCGATGAAAGACCTGCTCTTCGCCATCCGGCCGCTGGTGTCGGACTTCTTCCCCACCATCGTGTTCGCGATCCTGATGGCCCTGCACGTGGATGTGCGCCTGGCCACCGGAGTGGCGCTGTTGATCGGGGTCGGCCAGGTGATCTTCCAGAAGGCGACCCATCGGCCGGTGGAGCTTCTTCAGTGGGCCTCGCTGGGTCTGGTGATCGTGTTCGGCAGCGTCGCTATGGCCACCAACGACCCGCGCTTCCTGATGATCAAGCCCAGCATCATCTACCTCGCCATCGGCGCGGTGATGCTGCGCCGCGGCTGGATGCTGCGCTACCTGCCGGCGGATGCGGTGGAGCTGGTCAGCGACCTGCAGATCCGCTGGGGCTACGCCTGGTCGGCGTTGATGTTCGCCACCGGGATCGCCAACGGCGTGATCGCCTGGAAGGCGCCCGCCTACTGGCCCGCCTTCATCGCCATCGTCCCGCTGGCCTCGAAGATCGCCCTGTTCGCCGTGCACTTCGGCAGCGTCCGCTACATCGGCTACCGCCGCCACGCCCGCCTCCAGCAGGAAGCGGCGGCGGAGGCGTCGATCGGGGAAGCCCAGGCCGCCTAGAACACCTCGACGCCGCGCTGGATGGAGAGCACCCCGGTGCGGGAGATCTCCACCAGCCCGAGCGGGCGCATCAGGTCGGCGAACTTGTCGATCTTCGACGGCGCGCCGGTCAGCTCGAAGACGAAGCTCTCGTGGGTGGTGTCGATCACCTTGGCGCGGAAGATGTCGGCGACACGCAGGGCCTCGACCCGCTCGGGGCCCGAGCCGCGCACCTTCACCAGCGCCAGCTCGCGCTCCAGGCCATTGGGATCGCGGGTCACGTCCTGCACGTGGCGGGTCGAGACCATCTTGGTCAGCTGGGCCTCGATCTGGCCCAGCACATGCGGGGTGCCGCGGGTGACAATGGTGACGCGGCTGGTGTGCGCGTTGTGGTCGGTCTCGGCGACCGTCAGGCTCTCGATGTTGTAGCCGCGCGCCGCGAACAGCCCGACCAGCCGGTGCAGCACGCCCGGCTCGTTGTCCACCAGGACGGCGAAGGTGGCCAGGTTCTCGGCCTCCTCAGTGCGGGCGAGGTCGTAGACGGAGGCGGGCTGGGCGTCGGTCATGGGGGGCCTTTCGTGGCGGGCCTTATAGCCTCGCCCGCGCCGCTGCTGCCAGCACGCTGTCACGATGAGGGTCCAGAAGGGGCGATGTCGCAGCCGCGCCCACCGGCGCGTCTTCCAGGCGGGACAACAAGGAGATCGTCATGACCACCACCCTCGATATCGCCAATGACCTCGTCGCGCTCTGCAAGGCCGGCAAGTTCGCCGAATGCGGCGAGAAGTACTGGGCCCCGGACGTGATCAGCGTCGAGGCCGGCGCGCCTCCCGGCGGCGATCCGGTCAGCCGCGGCCTCAGCGAGGTGCGCGGGAAGGGCCAGTGGTGGGCCGCCAACCACGAGGTCCACAGCGTCGAGGTCGAAGGCCCCTACGCCAACGGCGACCAGTTCGTGGTCCGCTTCAAGATGGAGGTCACGCCCAAGGCCAGCGGCCAGCGCATGACCATGGACGAGATGGCCGTCTACACGCTGAAGGACGGCAAGATCGCCGAGGAGCGGTTCTTCTACAACATGTAGCTTTCGCGGGGTCCGTGAGCAGGCCTCGCTTGCGCGGCGGCGGCTGGGCGCCGACATTGGCGGCCATGTCGTCGTTCCGCATGCCCCAGAGCCTGAATGCCCGCCTCGGCGTCGAGACCGGCGAGACAGTGCTGCGCCACGAGATCATCCAGGAGCAGGCCGCCTCCCTGGCGCGCATGGGAGAGAAGACGGAAAAGGCGCTGGCGGCCCTGCGCAACCATCAGGGCGAGGGCCGCGCCGAGGTGCTGAAGGCCGCCGCCGACACGGTCTGGTGCTTCCTGGTGCAGCGCGAGGTCATGGGCCTGCGCGACCGCGCCCGGGTGGTGGCCGACTACGACATCCCCAAGGAGGTGATGGTGCGGCTGGGCGCGCGCTAGGCGGCGATCTCCGCCACCGCCGCCTCCAGCACCCGCACCAGGTCCGCCGGCGCCAGACGCGCCTGCAGGCCGCGCTGGCCGCCGTTGACATAGGCTTGCGGCAGGGCGGCCGCGGCCGCGTCGATCACGGTCGGCAGGCGCTTCTTCTGGCCGAAGGGGCTGACGCCGCCGACGCGGTAGCCGGTGGTCCGCTCGGCCTCGGCGACGGGCGCCATCTCGCAGGCCTTGGCGCCCAGGGCCGCCGCCAGCTTCTTCATGGAGACCTCGCGGTCGGAGGCCAGGACCACGCAGGCGAACCGGCCGTCGGCCTTGACGATGAGGGTCTTCAGCACCTCGGACGCGGGCGCGCCCAGGGCCTCGGCCGCCGCCAGGCCGATGCGGTCGGCGGCGGGGTCGTAGGCGTAGGTCGCCAGCGTATGGGCGACGCCGGCGCGGTCCAGCGTCAGGGTGGCCGGGGTGGTCCGGCTCACACCAGCCGTTTCCCCGCCTCGTCGATGATCGTGCCCAGGTCGCGGGCTTCCTCGGCCATGATCATCTCGTTGTGGGCCTTGCCGGAGGGGATCATCGGGAAGCAGTTCTCTTCCTTGGTCACCCGGCAGTCGAAGATCACCGGCTTGTCGACGGCGATCATCGCGCGGATCTTGTCGTCGAGTTCGTCGGGATGCTCGGCGCGGAAGCCGACGCCGCCGTAGGCCTCGGCCAGCTTCACGAAGTCGGGCAGGCTGGCGGAGTAGGAGTGCGAATAGCGCTCCCCGTGCAGCAGCTGCTGCCATTGGCGCACCATGCCCATCCACTCGTTGTTGAGGATGAAGATCTTGATCGGCAGGCCGTACTGCACGGCCGTCGACATCTCCTGCATGGTCATCTGGATGGAGGCGTCGCCGGCGATGTCGATGACCAGGCTCTTGGGGTGCGCCATCTGCACGCCCACGGCGGCGGGCAGGCCATAGCCCATGGTGCCGAGGCCCCCGGAGGTCATCCAGCGGTTGGGCTCCTCGAAGCGGTAGAACTGGGCGGCCCACATCTGGTGCTGGCCGACCTCGGTGGTGATGTAGACATCCCTGTCCTTGGTCAGCTCGTAGAGCCGCTGGATGGCGTGCTGCGGCTTGATCAGCTTGGCGTCGGGCCGGTAGCGGAAGCTGTCGCGGGCGCGCCAGGCGTCGATCTGCTTCCACCAGTCGGCCAGGGCCGTTTGATCCACTCCGTAGCGCTTGGCCTTCCAGACCTCGATCAGGTCGGCCAGCACCGAGCCCGCGTCGCCGACGATGCCGATGTCGGCGCGCACGTTCTTGCCGATCGAGCTGGCGTCGATATCGACATGGATCTTGCGCGAGCCGGGCGCGAAGGCGTCCAGGCGGCCGGTCACCCGGTCGTCGAACCGCGCGCCGATGGCCACCATGACGTCGCAGTCGTGCATGGCGTTGTTGGCCTCGAAGGAGCCGTGCATCCCCAGCATGCCCAGCCACTGCGGGCTGGAGGCCGGGAAGGCGCCCAGGCCCATCAGCGTCGAGGTGACCGGCGCGCCGGTCAGCGCCGCGAACTCGCGCAGCAGCTCGGCCGCCTTGGGCCCGGCGTTGATCACGCCGCCGCCGGTATAGAGGATCGGCCGCTTGGCCTTGGCGATCATCGCCGCAGCCTCGGCGATGCGGCTGGGGTCGCCCTTGGTGCGCGGATTGTAGTTGTGGACGTGCTTGACCTCGGCGGGGCCGCGGTAGGCGCCCTTGGCGAACTGCACGTCCTTCGGGACGTCGATGACCACCGGGCCGGGCCGGCCGGAGGTGGCGATGTGGAAGGCCTCGTGCAGCACGCGGGGCAGGTCGGCCACGTCCTTCACCAGGTAGTTGTGCTTGGTGCAGGGCCTGGTGATGCCGATGGTGTCACATTCCTGGAAGGCGTCGGTGCCGATCAGGTGGGTGGCGACTTGGCCGGTGATGACGATCAGCGGAATGGAGTCCATCAAGGCGTCGACGATGCCGGTCACCGCATTGGTGGCGCCGGGGCCGGAGGTGACCAGCACCACCCCGGGCTTGCCGGTAGAGCGGGCGTAGCCCTCCGCCGCATGGGTCGCGCCCTGCTCGTGGCGCACCAGCACGTGGGTCAGGCGCGGCTCGGCGAAGAGGGCGTCGTAGATCGGCAGCACCGCGCCGCCCGGATAGCCGAACAGCACCTCGACGCCCTGATCCACAAGCGCGCGCACCACCATCTCGGCGCCGGAGAGGGTGACGGTTTCGGCTTCGATGGTCGGCGTATGGGCGGTCATGGCTGGGCTCGGGTTCGGGACAATAAAAAAGGCCCGCGAGGGGCCTGGGGCAAGCGACCGTTGACGGGCTGAACCAAGTCAGTCCGCGGCGGGCCGCCTGCCGAGTACAAGAATGATGCGCACGAGAATTCCTCAGAATTGTCGGATCAGGCGTTTCGCATGGCGCGCCTAGGGCGTCAAGCCGGGGCGTAGCGCAAGAAACTGCCTCCATTGGCCATTTGCGCCGATTTCGGAGAGCCGTGGCCAGTCCGCCATCTGGCCGCGCATCCAGGTCACCTGGCGTTTGACGTAGCGGCGGGTCTCCTGCTGGGCGGCGGCCAGGGCGTCGGCGAGGTCCGTCTCGCCGCGCAGATGGGCGGAGAACTCGCGGAAGCCCACGGCCTTCATCAGCGGCAGGGCCGGGTCGAGGGCGCGGGCGGCGAGGGCGGCCACTTCATCGAGCACGCCGGCGTCCAGCATGGCGGCCAGGCGGGCGTCGCAGCGGTCGTAGAGCGCCTCGCGCGGCGGATCGAGGGCGACGGCGGCCCAGGACCCGGCGGACAGGGCCAGGCGGCTGTCGGCCTGCCAGTCGGAGAGCGCCCGGCCGGTGGCGGCGAACACCTCCCAGGCCCGCGTCAGGCGCTGGCGGTCGGCGGCGGGAATGCGCGCGGCGGCGAGCGGGTCGGCGACGGCCAGGCGGGCGTGGAAGGCCTCGGCGCCCAGGGCCTCGAGTTCGGCGGCGGCGGCGCGGCGGGCCTCGGCGGGGATCGGCGGCACCTCGGCCAGGCCGTGGGTCAGGGCGCGGAAGTAGAGGCCGGTGCCGCCGACCACGACGGCGGGGCGGCCGCGCGCGGCGATGGCTTCGAGGGTCTCGTGCGCCGCCCTCAGCCAGCGGCCGACCGACCAGCCGTCGGCCGCGTCGACGGTCCCGAACAGGTGATGCGGCGCCTTGGCCTCGTCCTTAGGCGAGGGGCGCGCGGTCAGGATACGCAGGTCCGCATAGAGCTGCATGGAGTCGGCGTTGACGATTTCCGCGCCCAGGACCTCGGCCAGCCGCAGGGCCAATGCCGACTTGCCGCTTGCCGTGGGTCCGGCGATCAGCCAGATGCGGGGCGCCATGGAGCTTGTCCTTACCGTCGTGGCCCCGCCCGGCGTGGGGGCCGTCTCGCTGAACCTGCGCGATGTCTTCGCGAGCGTTGGCGCGCGAGGCAAGGAGTCTCGCAAGCTGGAGGCGGGCGACAGCGGCGTCACCGACGTGATCCTGGAGGCCGAGGACCTGGCCGCCGTGCGCGCCGCGCTGGCGCCGGCCATCGAGGGCCAGGGCGTCGACTGGTGCCTGCAGCCCACTGCGGGGCGGCGCAAGGCGCTGCTGGTGGCCGATATGGATTCCACCATCATCAACGTCGAATGCCTGGACGAGCTGGCCGACTTCGCGGGCCTGAAGGCGGAGATCTCGGCGATCACCGAGCGGGCCATGCGCGGCGAGCTACCCTTCGAGGCGGCCCTGCGCGAGCGCGTGGCCATGCTGAAGGGCCTGCCGGTCGCGGCCCTGCAGCAGGCCTATGACGAGCGGGTGCGGCTGAACCCGGGCGCACGGACCCTGGTACGCACCATGGCCGCCAATGGCGCGCGCTGCGTGCTGGTCTCCGGCGGCTTTTCCTTCTTTACAGCCCGCGTGGCGCAGGCGGCCCTGTTCCATGCCCACCGCGCCAACAGCCTGATCGAGGCGGATGGCCTGCTCGTGGGCGAGGTGGGCGAACCGATCATGGGCCGCGAGGCCAAGCTGGCGGCGCTGACGCAAGAGGCCGCAGCCCTGCGGCTGCCGCTCTCGGCCACGGTGGCCCTGGGCGACGGGGCCAACGACCTGGCGATGATCGAGGCCGCCGGCCTGGGCGTCGCCTACCGCGCCAAGCCCATCGTCGCGGCCCAGGCCGATGCGCGCATCGACCACAGCGACCTGACCAGCCTGCTCTACTTCCAGGGCTATGAGGCCGACGCCTTCGTGACGGACTGACGATGAGCCTGCCGCGCCCCGTCAAAGCCGTCGTTTTCGACATGGACGGCCTGTTGGTCGACACCGAGACGGTGGTGTTCGCCGCCATGCGCCATGCCGCCGCGGCGATCGGCGGGGAGATCCCATTCGCCACCTTCCAGCGGATGGTGGGCCTGACGCACGCCTCCAGCGACCTGATCCTGGCGGAGCACTTCGGCGAGGGCTTCGACCTGGAGGCCTTTTCCGCGGCGGTCAGCGGCTATTTCCGCCAGGAGCAGGCCGCCGGCATCGCGCTCAAGGCGGGTGTCGTGGAGATCCTGGACGAACTGGACCGTTTGGGGCTGCCGCGCGCGGTGGCGACCTCTTCCAGCCGTTACGCCGTGGAGCAGAGCCTTGGACCGCACGGCCTCCTGGGCCGCTTCGACGCCATCGTCCCGCGCGAGATGCAGGACCACGGCAAGCCGCACCCCGACCCCTTCCTGAAGGCCGCCGCGGCCCTGGGCGTCACGCCAGAGGACTGCCTGGCCCTGGAGGACAGCCACAACGGCGTCCGCGCCGCCCACGCCGCCGGCATGATGACCATCATGGTCCCCGACATGCTCGACCCGACCGAGGAGATGCAGACGCTCACCGTGCGCATCGCCGCCGATCTGCACGAGGTGCGGGAACTGCTGGCCGATCAGCGAAGCGCGATCCAGTAGCGCCGACCGCGCAGGCCTTCGATCCACGGATGGTCGACCTCGTCGCGGACGGCCCCGCCGTTCTTCTCGATCACCCGCATGGAGGCGGGGTTGTCGAGGTGAACAGTCAGCGTCACCCGATCCAGCGGCAGGGTCTCGCCGATGTGGTCCAGCATGGCGGCCAGCATGGCGCTGGCGTGGCCCTGGCCGCGCGCCGAGGGACGCACCGTGTAGCCCACGTGGCCGCCCCAGGCTTCCAGCGCCTCGTCCAGCTTGGGGCGGACGCTGATCGAGCCCAGGAAGGTCTCGCCCTCGACGTACCAGAGTTCAGTCTCGGGCGTGCGTTCGCCGAGGCTGCCGTCGGAGAGCACGACGTGGTGCGGCGGCTGGGCGAGGAGGCGGACGAACCACTCCGCCTGGCGTTCGATCTGGTCGATGATCGGCGGCGTCTCGGGCTGCAGAGGGTCGCGCGTATAGCCCTCGCGCAACGCCTCGACATAGCTCGGCATGAAGGCCATCGCCGGCCGCACAAGCCGTGGCATCGGCTCAGCGCTTGGCCGGGCCGCCGCCCCCGGCGCCCGCGTTCGGCCCCTGTTCGAAATACTTGAAGAAGGCGCTGTCGGGGGAAAGCACGAGGGTGGTGTCGCCCTGGCCCAAACCCGTCTCATAGGCCTGCATGGAGCGGTAGAAGGCCGCGAAGCTCGGGTCCTTGCCGAAGGCCTCGCCGAAGATGCGGGTCCGCTGGGCGTCGCCCTGGCCCTTGGTGGTCTCGCCCTCCTGGCGGGCGGTGGCGAGCGTGATGGCCACTTCCTTGTCGGCGGAGGCGATGATCTCGCGCTTCTGCTGCTCGCCCTGGGCGCGGTACTGGGCCGCGATCTGGGCGCGCTGGGTCTGCATGCGGCGGAACACCGAGGCCTGGTTGGCGGCGGGCAGGTCGGCGCGCTTGATGCGCAGGTCGATGACCTCGATGCCGAGGTTGGATTCCTTGGCGCGGCGGGTCACGTCGACCTTCGACTGCTGCATGAGCTGGTCACGGCGGAGCGAGATGATGTCGTCGGTGCTGGCCGAGCCCAGCACCTGGCGCAGGGAGGAGTTCACCAGCCGCTCCAGCCGGTCCTGCGCCGTGCGGTCGTCGCGCAGGGTGCGGTAGTACTGCAGCGGGTCGGAGATGCGGTAGCGGAGGAAGGCGTCGACCACCAGCCGCTGCTGGTTGCCGTCGACGATCTCTTCCTGGTCGGCCTCCATCGCCTGGTTGCGGCGGTCGAAGAGGATGACGTTCTCGACGAAGGGCTCTTTCAGGTGCAGGCCGGCGCCGGGCTGGCCGGGAGCGTGGATCACCCGCTCGGGCTGGCCGAAGCGCAGGACGATGGCCTCCTCGCGCTGCTCGACGACGAACAGGGAATTGTAGAGGGTCAGGAGGGCGGCGAAGGCCACGATGGCCCAGACCACAAGGACGGTGGAGCGGCTCATTGTTGCGCTCCCGGCGATTGCACCTGCGGTTGCGCCTGGCCCTGGCTCTGCGCCTGGGGCTGCGGGCTGGGCGTCGCGGTCTGCGGCTGGACGGTCTCGGCGTTGCGTGGCCGGAAGACGTCGGGCGGCAGGATCACCGGGGCGGTGATGCCCTTGCCGGAAATCACCACCTTGTTGGAGCGGGCCAGCACGCGTTCCATGGTCTCCAGATAGAGGCGGTCGCGGGTGGCTTGCGGCGCGCGCTTGTACTCGGCGTAGATCGAATTGAAGCGGGCGGCGTCGCCGGTGGCGGTGAGCACCGCCTGCTGGCGGTAGCCCTCGGCGTACTGGACGATCCGCGCCGCGTCGCCCTTGGCCTCGTTGACCACCCGGTTGCGGTAGGCGTCGGCCTCGTTGACCGCGGAGTCGCGGTCCTGCTCGGCGCTCTGCACGTCGCGGAAGGCGGCGACCACATCCTGCGGCGGGTTCACCGAGCGGATCTGCACCTCGACGATGCGGACGCCGGCGCCCCAGCTGTCGAGGGTCTTCTGCATCAGGTCGGCGGTCTCCAGCTGCACCTGGCCGCGGCCGTTGGTGAGGATCGGGTCGAGCTGGGTCTTGCCGATGACCTCGCGCATGGCGCTCTCGGCCACGGCCTTCACCGCCTCGTCGGGGCTGCGGGTGGAGAAGACGTAGCGCGCGGCGTCCGAGACCCGCCAGGTGACGCTGAAGGTCAGGTCGACGATGTTCTCGTCGCTGGTCAGCATCAGGCTTTCCTGCGGGATGTCGCTGTCGGTGGTGCCGCCGCCGCCGATGTCGATGCGGTTCAGGCTGGTGACCGGCACCTTCTCGGCGTGCTCGATGGGCCAGGGCAGGTGGTAGCGCAGGCCCGGCGCCTCGTCGCGGGAATAGGCCCCAAAGGTGGTGACCACCGCCTCCTCGTTGGGCTGCACCTGGTAGATGCCGGAGAGCGCCCAGAGCAGGAAGACCGCGCCGGCGACGGCGAGGAGCACGCCGGGACGCACGCCGCCGCCGCCCGATCCGCTGAATGCGTTGCGAAGGCGCTGGCGCAGCTGGTCCATGCCGGCGCCCAGGTCCGGGCCCGGGCCGCCGGGACGGCCGGGTCCGCGCCCGCCGCCATTGCCGCCGCCCCCGCCGCCTTGCGGGCGGCGCGGCGGGTCCTTGCGTCCATCGTCGCCACCCCCGGAAGGGGGCGAGCCCCACGGGCCGGGGTTGGCGTTGTCGTTCCAGGGCATGTGCCGGGTCGGCCTTGGTTTTGAGCTTGGTTGTTGTCGATCCAGCCGGCGGGGCCATGTAAACCGCGCCGTTCATCGGATATGAGACCCAACACCCCTCAAAGCAAGCTTAAGGCGCCATGAGCGAAACGCCCGTCCCCGACCGCGACGCCCTGATGACCGCCCTCGACGGCGTCGCCGACCCGAAGTCGGGGCGCGGGCTGGCGGCGGCGGGCCTGGTGCGGGGCCTGACGATCCGCGGCGACCGGGTGGGCTTCATGCTGGAGATCCCCGCGGCCGAGGCCGACCTCTATGCGCCGGTGCGTGACGCCGCCGAGCGCGTCCTGGCCGCCCAGCCCGGGGTCGCCGCCGCCCAGGTGGTGCTGACCGCCGAGGCCACAGGCCCGCAGCTTTCGGTCGCGCCCCGCCGCAAGCCGGCCCCGCGCGTGCAGGAGGACCCGCAGGCCAAGCTCGCGCCCATGGCCGAGGCCGAGCGGCCGCCCTTCGTCGGCAAGGTGATCGCGGTGGCCAGCGGCAAGGGCGGGGTCGGCAAGTCCACCGTCGCGGTGAACCTGGCCTGCGCCTTCGCCCGCCTGGGCCTGAAGGCCGGCCTGCTGGACGCCGACATCTACGGCCCCTCGGCGCCGCACATGATGGGGATCAAGGACGAACCCACCTTCGACGAGGACAAGCGGCTGATCCCGCTGATGGCCTGGGGCGTGAAGGTAATGTCCATCGGCTTCATCGTCGAGGACGGGACGGCCAACATCTGGCGCGGGCCGATGGCGTCCTCGGCGCTGCGCACCCTGATGAACAGCGTCTGGGGCACGGAGGCGGAACCGCTCGACGTGCTGGTCATCGACCTGCCGCCCGGCACCGGCGACATCCAGCTGACCCTGGTCCAGCGGCTGCAGCTCGACGGAGTGGTGATCGTCTCCACGCCGCAGGAGATCGCGCTGATCGACGCGCGCCGCGCGGCCACCATGTTCCGCAAGACCGGGACGGCGATCCTGGGGGTGGTGGAGAACATGGCCTGGTTCCCCGACCCGGCCACCGGCGCGCGCATCCCGATCTTCGGCGAGGGCGGCGCGGCGCGGGAGGCCCAGCGGCTGGGCGTGCCGCTGCTGGGTCAGGCGCCCATCGACATGGCGCTGCGCCAGGCCTGCGACGATGGCGAGCCCCTGGTGGCGGCCAAGCCCGAAAGCCCGGCCGCCCAGGTGTTCATGGACGTGGCGCGCCGGCTGATCGACTAGGCCTCAGCTGGCGCGCGCCGCGATGTTCTCCCCGGGGCCGCCCAGCACCTCGATCCCGGCCGCGTAGTCCCGCGATTCCAGCGCCTCGAGCTCCTGGCGGATCTCACTCTGCCGCTGGGCGGTGAGCTTGTAGCCGATCAGGCAGGCCGACCCGATGACCACCAGGATGATCGGGGCGAAGACGTAGCACATCTCCAGCCCCCGGATGGCTTCGGGCGTGTTGTGATAGCCGGGCTTGGCGACGAAGCCGACCATGTCGAGGATCGGATAGATGATGGTCACCGCCAGGGACGACCCCAGCTTCTGGGTCAGGGTGACCAGGGCGTAGAGGACGCCGGCCCGCTCCTGGCCGGTCTCCAGCCGAAGCTGGTCGGCCACGTCGGCGACCATGGCGCGGATCAGGACGATGAAGGCCGACCCGCAGAAGCCGACCGAGAACATGCTGACGAAGGTCGGCCAGAACAGGCCCGCCGGGATCAGCATCAGGATGGTCTGGGTGATCGCATAGCCGAGGCCGGCCAGTTGCACGGTGCGGTGCTTGCCCAGGCGCTGGGCGACCTTGGCCCAGACCGGCGCGCCGACGATGCCGGACGCGCCGTAGGGGATCAGGAGGATGCTCACCAGCCCGAGCTCGAAGCCCTTCGCCTCGTGGAAGAAGAACAGGTAGATCGGCGCGCTGGCGCCGGGCCCCAGGATCAGGAACAGGTCGGCCAGGACCAGGCGGAACATCGAGGGATTGGTGATGACCGCCAGATAGTCCTTCAGCGTCGTGCGATCCTTGCGGGCCACCGGCGCCGTGCGTTCCGGCGTCGACAACAGCGTGATCAGGACGGCGACGGTGGCCGCCACGATGATGATCCAGCCGATGGTCGGGATGCTGTTGGGGTCCGCCGGCTTGATCTTGCCGTGGGTGATCAGCGGCAGGGCGCTAATCATCGAGGAGCCGAAGACGCCGATGCCCAGCATCCAGCCGAACATCCGCGAGCGCTCGTTGTACTTGCCGCTCAGCGCCGCCGCCCAGGCCGAGTGGCCAAGCACCAGCATCGAGTAGGCGATGTAGAGCAGGATGTACCAAGTGAAGAGGTAGCTGGCGTCCACGCCCGTCGGCGGGTTGAACACCTTGTAGACCGCCACCCACAGCACCGGCAGGCCGGCGACGAACCACGGGCGATAGCGGCCGAACGGCGTCTTGGTGATGTCCATGAGCCAGCCGAGGAAGAGGTCGACGCCCAGGTCGGCCAGCCGCAGCGCCCCGATGGTCAGGCCGATGGCGGTCAGCGAGATGCCCATCTTGCCGGCGTAGAAGGGCGGCAGGTAGGTCGAGAGCATGCCGACGAGGAGGTAGGCCGGGATGCTGCCGGCGGAAAATGCGAGCAAACGCGGAAGGGGCATGCGGCCGTCGGCCGTTCCGGAACGGACTGTCCCCGAATGTAGGGTCACTGAACGTCTCCCTAAATCAATGGTCACCCTCTTTTGGGGTGCTTATGTGAGCAGGAGAGACCACAGACTGCCGGACGCGCAAGGGCTTTCGGACCGGGCGGGCGGTCACGGACCGGTGACAAGGGTCTCGCCCGGCGAGGCCGAAAGGCTCTCCACCACGGGGCTTTCGCCATAGACGGCGTCGCGGGCGTCGAGCTGGCGGCGGATGTCGGCGTGGCGCTCGGCGGAGAGTTTGTAGCCCACGAAGCAGGCCCCCGCGATCATCACGAAGACGATCGGGCCGATGGTGTAGGCGAGCTCCAGGCCCAGGATCTGGCGGGGGCCGTTCACCGCGTGCTCGGCGGGATTGTAGCCGACCAGGGACAGGACCCAGAAGGTCAGGGTGACGGCCAGGGCGCCGGCCATCTTGCTGGAGCCGCTGGTCAGCGCATAGAGCAGGCCGATCTGCTGCTGGCCGTTCTCCAGCCGGATCTCGTCGCCCACGTCGGCGGTGATCGAGCGGATCATCACGATGGAGCCTGCGGCGAACGCGCCCGCCACCAGCATCGTCGGGGCGGCGATCCAGAAGCTGGCCCTGGGCGACAGGAAGATCACGATCAGCATCAGCGAATAGCCGGTGGTGGTGACCATCAGCGCGCGGTGCTTGTTGATGCGGTTGGCGAGCCAGGCGGTCAGCGGCGCGCCGATCAGGCCGGCCGCCAGGTAGATCACCAGCAGGCCATTGGCTGCTGAGGTGGAGAAGCCGCGGCTGTCGGTGAAGAAGAACAGGTAGAGCGCGCTCATCCAGCCGGGGCCCAGGATGACGAAGAAGTCGGCCGCCAGGATGCGCAGCACATTGGGCCGAGCCAGCAGGCGCGCGTAGTCGCTGAGCCGCACCTGGGCCTCGGGCGCGCGCCCCACCGGCTCCGGCGTGCGCAGGGTGACGAGCGCGATGACCAGGGGCGACATGATCACCAGGAACCAGCCCACCGCCTGGATGCCCTGGGCGTCGGTCTTGTGCTGCAATTGGGCGGTGAGGATCGGGATCACCAGGACGGCGACGGCGCCAAGGGTGCCCAGGCCCTGCAGGGCGCCGAAGATCCGCGAGCGCTGGGTGTAGCTGGCGGCCAGCATCGCCGCCCAGGCGTTGGCCGCCAGCAACAGGAACGACATGCCGAGGTACATGATCAGCAGCCAGACCAGCAGGTAGGTCCCGCTCGCGCCCACCGGCGCCTCGTACATCATGTAGATGGCGACCATCAGCACCGGCGCGCCCAGCATCATCCACGGCCGGTAGCGGCCGAGCGGCGTGCGCGTGCGGTCCATCACCAGGCCCAGCAAGGGGTCCAGCGGGATGTCGATCAGCCGCACCAGGCCGAACACCGCCCCGACCGCCAGGCCCAGGCCGATGTGGCGGGCGAAGTAGTTCGGCACCTGCACCGCGACGGAGGTGTTGAGCGCGGCGAACGGCAGGTAGCAGCAGGCGAAGGTCAGGACCGAGGCCAGCGACAGCTCACCGGGCGCCGCGGATTTCCCCGTGGGCGATGGGGCCTGGGACAACGCGATCCTCCTGGTCCGCCACGCCTCTGGCGGGCGCGATCAGGAGGCAAGGTTAGCCGTTCCTCCTTGCGGGGGCGCAAGTTGATTCGGCGTAATGCGGATATCCTCCCCCCCTCGGAGGGGGAGGATTTGGTTCAGCCGCCCATCAGGCGGAAGAACTTGGCGCTCTGCTCGCCGCCGGCCTGGTAGGCCTGCTGGCCGGCCGGGTCGGTGATCTTGGCCCAGTTGTCGCGGACCTCTTCGACGGACAGGCCGCCTTCGCCCAGGTAGACGCCCTCGGTCTCGACGATGCGGGCCAGGGCGAAGGCGCCTGCGCCGGCGGTCAGGATGCAACCGGTGGGCGCCTCGTCCGAGCAGAGGAAGACCACGCCAGGGGTCACGTACTCCGGCTTCAGCCGCTCCAGGATGGCGGGCGGCATCAGGTTCTCGGTCATCCGGGTGGCGGCCACCGGAGCGATGGCGTTGACGTGGATGTTGTTCTTCTGGCCCTCGAGCTTCAGCGTGTTCATGAAGCCGATGATGCCGAGCTTGGCCGCGCCGTAGTTCGACTGGCCGAAGTTGCCGTAGAGGCCGGACGACGACGTCGTGCAGACGATGCGGCCGTAATTCTGTTCGCGCATGATCTCCCAGACCGCCTTGGCGGGCTTCACCGTGCCCATCAGGTGGACGCCGAGCACGAACTCGAAGTCGGCGATCTCCATCTTGGCGAAGGTCTTGTCGCGCAGCACCCCGGCGTTGGCGACCAGGACGTCGATGCGGCCCCAGGCGTCCATGGCCTGCTTGACCATCAGGGCGACGCCGGCGTCGTCGGTGACCGAGCTGCCGTTGGCGATGGCCTCGCCGCCCAGGGCCTTGATCTCGTCGACGACCCTGTGGCTGGCCTCCGAGCCGCCGCCGGAGCCGTCCATGGAGCCGCCCAGGTCGTTGACCACCACCTTGGCCCCGCGCCGGGCGAGCTCGAGCGCATGCTGGCGGCCGAGGCCCCCGCCAGCGCCGGTGACGATGGCCACTTTGCCGTCGAAGCGGATGTCCGCCATGAGAAGTCCTCTCTGGATAAGCCCGCGGGCCCGCGCAGATGCGGGGCCTCGAATTCGGCGGCGGTTTTGCGGGCTCACGGCAGAGGCGTCAAGGCGCGGCTGGCGTTGCTCGCCGCCCCGAAACCCAGAGTGGGCCTCCTCCGCCCGCTGGCGGAAGGCGGAGGAGGCCAGCGGACCTAGCCTATCCCACTGCAGGCGGGGTGGTTTGCGCCTGCTGCTGGGTCCGCATGAATTTGACCAGCACCCGCTGGCCGATCAGGAAGGGCGCGTCGGTGGCGCCGACCACCACCTCGACGACGCGCTCGTCGGTCTTTTCGGTCGGGTCGTCCGACTGCAGCTTGCGCGCCCCGAACACCTCGGCCCGGCGCAGCACCTTGCCGGTGAAGACCCGCGTCGGGTCGGCTTCCGGCGAGAGCTGCACGGTCTGGCCGATCTCGACGAAGGGCAGGGAGCTCTCGGTGATCTCGGCGCGCACGATGCGGCTGGACTTGGGCTCGAGGTCGAACATGTTGGAGACGTTCAGCGTCGAGGCGCCGGCGCCGGGGTTGGCGTAGCGGCGCACGATCCGCCCGTCGGCCGGGGCGCGGATGATGGTGAGTTCCTGGTTGTACTTGGCCTGGCTGAGCTTGGCCTGGGCGGTGGCGATGGCGGCGTTCTGCGCCTCCAGGCTGGCCTCGGCGCCGCGGATGGCGTCCTGCGCCTGATCCACCGACTGGCGGGAGATGAACTGCTTGTCGATCAGGCCCTGGACGCGGCCGAATTCGCGCTTGGCGGTGGAGATCTGCACCTGCAGCAGGGCGACCTGGGCCTGGGCCTGGCGCAGTTCGGCCTCGGCCTCCATGGCCTGCAGGCGAGGCTGCTCGTCCTCCAGGCGGGCCAGCACCTGGCCCTTCTTCACGTCGTCGCCTTCCTGGACGTTGACGTCCTCGACCACGCCGGAGGTGCGGGCGGCGACCTGGATCATGCCGCCTTCCACGTCGGCCTTGCCGTTGGCGATGGCGACGTAGGGGCTCTTGGGCGCGGACGCGGCGGCGGCCTTGGCCTGCTCGGCCTTCTTGGCGTTGGCCTGGTGCGACATGAAGAGGCCGCCGCCGGCCGCGAGCGCGACGAGCACGACGGCGATCCAGACGAAACGGTTGCGGAGAAAGGCGAACATGACGGTGTCCTCAGGCCTCGACGAGTTCGGGGCGGTGGTGAAGGGGATCGGCGGGGGCCTCGGCGCGGTCGACCCGGTGGTCGTCCAGGATGTGGCCGTCCTCAATGTGGATGATGCGGTCGGCGTAGGCCTCCAGCCGCGGGTCGTGGGTCACGCAGATCACGGCCGCGCCATGGCTCTTGGCGGCGCGCTGCAGGAGACGGATGACGATCTGGCCGTTTTCGCCGTCGAGCGCGCTGGTGGGCTCGTCGGCGAACAGGAGCTGGGGCTGTTTGGCCAGGGCCCGGGCGATGGCGACGCGCTGCTTCTCGCCGCCCGACATCTCGGCGGGGCGCGAGTTCATGCGCATCTCCAGGCCCACTTCGGCCAGGGCGTCAGCGGCGCGGCGGCGGGCGTCGCGCTTAGGGACGCCCTGGTACTTGAGCACGATCTCCACCTGCTGCAGGGCGGTGAGGGCCGAGAACAGGTTGAAGCCCTGGAAGATGAAGCCGCAGTGGTCGAGCCGGAAGCGGTCGATGCGGTTCTGGCGCAGGCCCCAGAGGTCCTGGCCCAGCGCGCTCACCTGGCCCTCGTCGGGCTTCAGGAGGCCCGACAGCGCCGCGACCAGGGTCGACTTGCCCGAGCCCGAGGGGCCCATGACCATGGTCACGTCGCCGTGCAGGGCGTCGAAGTCGACCCGCTTCAGCACCTCGATATGGGTGCGGCCGGTCTTGAAGCGCTTGTAGAGGCCGTGCGCCTTGATGGCGTGTTCGCTGGCAGAGCTCATCGCAGCAGGTCCGCAGGTTGGCTTCTCTTCAGCACGCCCAGGGAGAACAGTCCCGACAGGACGGAGATGACGAGGAGGAGCACGGTGACGGTGATGATCCAGGGCATGGGGAAGCCCATCGGCATGCCCAGGCTCTGGCCCAGCATGTAGACGCCGAAGGTGAAGAGCGCCGTGGCCAGGAGGCCCGCGACGCCCACCCAGAGCGCCAGCTCCAGGACGATGCGGCTGAGCGAGCCCATAGAGACGCCGAGCGCCCGCAGGCTGGCGAATTCCTTGATGCTGGCCAGGATCGCGCCGCGCAGGGTCTGCGAGGTGATGCCGACCCCGATCAGCAGGCCCAGGAACAGGGAGAAGCCCAGGAAGATGCCGATGATCTGCTCGCCCATCAGGGCGCTCTCATTGGCCTTCGAGAGGTCCTCGCGGGTCCAGGCGCGGTAGAGGCCGCCGGACACCTTGTTGAGCTGCTCCACCACCTGGCGCGCCTGGGTCGGATCGCGCAGGCGCACCATCAGGGGGCCGGTCTTGCCGCCCTTCGCGCCCATGCCCAGGAGATGCATGGTGTCCCGCGACATGTAGACCGAGGGCTGGTCGACGTTGGGATAGTTCTCCAGCACGCCGCGCACATGGACGGTCTTGCCGCTCAGGGACGCGGTCGCCCCGAGACTGGTGCCCAGCCGGGGCAGGGCGGTCTTGTCGATCACCACCGCGTAGGGCTCCATCAGCGCCAGGCGGATGGATTCTGGAAAGTCGGTCGGCAGGGTCACCGAGCCGGGGCGCGGATCGACGTCGAAGGTGTTGACGTAGGTGGTGACGGCCTTCTTGCCGGGCGCGGGCGTGTTGACCCAGCGCGCGCCATCGCCGTCGAGGCTTTCGACCTCGGCCACCTGCGGGTTCAGGTAGAGCAAGGGCTCGACCCGCTCGGGCAGGGAGTCCGGCCCGGCGTTGATCATGCTCTCGTTCTTGGGCGCCAGGACCATGATGTCGGCGCGGCTGCGGTCGATGGTGGCGGTGGCGGCCTGGACGATGCCGGTGAACATGCCGACCTGGGCCAGGATCAGCAGGCCGGAAAAGGCCAGCGCGACCATGGCGGCACTGTAGCGCTTCCATTCGAACAGCAGCGTGGCGAGAGCCAGCGACATAACCACCTCCGGGTTGAGCGCGGGAATGTCGCCGACCTGCCCGGAGGAGCCAGTTAAATCCCGGTAAGGGAGATCGCCCGGCAAACCCCGCGCAGCCGCAGCCCACGCTCACTTGCAAGGAGACGCGAGGCGCTACGCCCGGATGCGGCGGGCGGGATTAAACCTTCGTAATCCGGGCGGCGGCGAGCCGAAGCGCGGTTATTCGCCGCCTTTGGACTTCTCGGGGATCGGTGTGCCGAAGATGCCGGGGCCCATGGTGGGCTTGATTCCCTGGGCCTCCTGCTGGCGCGCGCCGCCCAGGATGCCGGCCATGGCGTAGTTGCCTTCGTGGCAGGCGTATTCGAACACCCGGTCCTTGCGCCCGTTCAGGCTCTCCTCGGCCTTCCAGGTCTGGGTGTAGTAGACCGGGTCCTCGACCTGGAACTGGTAGAAGATCTGGGTCGGCGAGGTGCGGGTGAAGCGCTCAGTGACCCGCGCCTTCTCGGAGAGGTAGATCGGCCCGGTCCGGCCCTCTTCCGGGTTCACGTTGACGGTGTCGACCACCAGGGTCTCGCCCTCCCACCAGCCGACGCTGTCGCCGAGCCAGGCGGTCATCACCGCGGGGCGGTGGTGGGCGAGCGCCGTCGCCTTGTCCTTGAACAGCGGGATGACCCGGGCGTCGTGGACCATCTCCACCTCGATCACCACGGCGTCAGGCGTCTCCACGATCTGATAGTTGTTGTTGTAGATGGTGTTCAGCATGCCCGGCCCGCCGGCGCCGGTGAAGCCGATCAGGCACCGCTCGGACACCGGCAGGTACTCCGGCCCCGCGAACAGGTTCTTGGCCCGGTCGCTGCGGTAGTCGGCCAGCAGCGTCTTGCCGGCGTCGGACAACGGCAGCTGGCCGTTGGCCGGCTCGACGATCCAGGACGTGCGGAACTCGCCCTTCACGTTGGCCAGGCTCATGCCCGGGTCGATCCAGAAGGTGTTGTAGCCGCGGTCGCTGTTGCCGTCCTTCAGGAGGTTGTCGTTGAAGTTAGAAGGACCTTCCTCGGCCGCGGCCAGCTTCTCGAAGGGGCTGTCCTTGGCGAGCTTGGCGGCCTCGTCCTTGTCCACCACCAGCTTCGCGACGCCGGGGCTGCGGGTGAGGTTGGTCACAGAGGCGTTGGACCAGACGCCGGTGAGGTCCGGCCGGCCGTAGCCGGTGCGCGGCGCGAGATAGGGCTTGGCCTTGGCGGGCTGCGCCGGCGGGTCGGCGGCCTGGGCCGCGCCCACGATCCCCAAAGCCAACGCCCATACGACAACGGAGACGCCGTTCCTCATCGTCCTGCTCCCTGTTGCGGGCGTCCTGACGGTTAGGCCGGCGCCCGTCGTTTTGAGAGAGGGAGTCTAGCAGAACCGGCGCCTTGGCGCAGGCTGCAAACTTGCGCCACCGCCCCAACTGCTCCTCTATCGGCGGCGGGGGCCGCGAGGGGGAATCGCGGCCGGCGGGGATTAGGTCGTCGATGTTCGGTCTTCAGAACGCGCAGAGCCTGGTGGGCGTCGCGCTGACCATCGGAATCTGCTGGGCGCTGTCGGAGAACCGCCGGGCCTTCCCTTGGAAGCTGGCGATCGGGGCGGTGCTGGTGCAGGCGGCGCTGGTGCTGGCGTTGTTCGGGGTCGCGCCGCTGCGGGCCGGGCTGGTGGGCGTCGGCCATGCGGTGGACGGCCTGGCCGCCAGCACCCAGGCGGGCGTCGCCTTCGTGTTCGGCTTCCTGGCCGGGACGCCGGACCAGCCCTACGCGCTGACCAATCCCGGCGGCCTGTTCATCCTGGCCTTCCGCGTCCTGCCGGTGATCCTGGTGGTCTGCGCCCTGGCGGCCCTGCTCTGGCACTGGCGAATCCTGAAGTGGATCACCCAGGGCTTCGGCCTGCTCTTCGAGAAGACCATGGGGCTGCGCGGGCCGCCGGCGCTCGCCACCGCCGCCACGGTGTTCATGGGCCAGGTGGAGGGTCCGATCTTCATCCGCAGCTACCTGCCGCGCCTGTCGCGCTCGGAGCTGTTCATGCTGCTCGGGGTGGGGATGAGCTGCGTCTCCGGCTCGACCATGGTGGCCTATGCGACGATCCTGAAGGACGTCCTGCCGAACGCCGCCAGCCACGTGCTGACCGCCTCGATCATCTCCGCCCCGGCCGGGGTGCTGCTGGCCCGCATCCTGGTGCCGCGCCAGCCGCAGGACGAGGTCTCCGAGCCGCTGAGCGAGGAAGAGGACAAGGTCTACGAAAGCTCCATCGACGCCCTGATCAAGGGCACGTCGGACGGGCTATCCATCGTGCTGAACGTCGCCGCGACCCTGATCGTCTTCGTGGCCCTGGTGGCGATGCTGAACGGGCTCCTGGGCCTGGCGGGCAGCGTCGGCGGTGCCCCGATCTCCGTGGAGCGGATGCTGGGGGTGATCTTCGCGCCGCTCGCCTGGGCGTTGGGCATCCGCTGGGCCGACGCGCCGACCGCGGGCTCGCTCTTAGGCGTAAAGCTGGTGCTGACCGAGTTCACCGCCTTCATCCGCCTGGGCACCCTGCCGGCCGGGACCATCGACGAGCGCACCCGGGTGATCATGACCTATGCGCTCTGCGGCTTCGCCAACATCGCCTCGGTCGGCATCAACGTCGCCGGTTACTCCGTGCTGGTCCCGGAGCGGCGCGCGGAGATCATGGGCATGGTCTGGAAGGCGATGATGGCCGGCTTCCTGGCCACCTGCTTGACCGCTTCGGTGGTGGGCGTCATGCCCTCCATCCTGTTCGGCCACTGACCGGAGCCTCCGCCATGAAGCTCTACGACGCCCCCGTCGCGCCCAACCCCCGCAGGGTCCGCTGGGTGATGGCCGAGAAAGGCATCACCGATATCGAGGTCGTGCAGGTCTCGATCCCGGACAGCGAGCACAAGTCTGCGGACTACCTGGCCAAGGCCGGCCTGCCGCAGTTGCCGATGCTGGAGATGGACGACGGCGCGGCGGTCACCGAGTCTCTGGCCATCTGCCGCTATCTGGAAAGCCGATATCCCGAGCCCAATCTGTTCGGCCGCACGCCGGAGGAGACCGCGGTCATCGAGATGTGGACCCGCCGCGCCGAGATGCTGGTGGCCACGCCCTTCATGCTGGGCGTCCGTCTGGCGCATCCCGCCTTCGCGCCGCTGGAGACGCCGGCGCCCGAAGTCGCCGAATGGAACCAGAAGACTGCCATGAACGCGCTGAAGGTGCTGGACCGGCGGCTGGGCGAGAGCGCTTTCCTGGCCACCGAGAGGATCACCATCGCCGACATCGTGGCCGTGATCGGCATCGACTTCGCCCGCATCGTGCGCCTGCGGCCGCCGGAAGAACTCGCCCACCTCAATCGCTGGCTGGCCGCCATGCGCGAGCGGCCGGCCGCTGGAGTCTGAGAGCCTCGGGCCCGATCGGGCGTCAGCCGCCCGGCTTCGAGGAGGGCGGGTCCGGCGGCCGGGGCGGTACGGGGGAGACGATGAAGTCGTCGTGGACGTCGCGCGCGACGCTGTCGCCCATTCGGTGCAGCGCCGCCTGCAGCTCCAGCAGATCGGAATAAGGCAGCTCCAGCACATGTTCGTTCGGATGCGCCGGCGCGGCCTGCGGATAGTCCTTGCCGGACGTGGCGGTCATCTCGATGTGGGCGCCCAGGATGTGGCTGACGTGGCGGTCCTTGGTGAAGCCCGCCACCCGGTCGATGCTGTCGCGGTAGTCGGTGAAGAGGTTCAGCGGCACATAGAGCCGGCCCGGATAGAGGCTGTCGCCGGAGAGCAGCAGCCGCGTCTTCGGGTCGAAGATCATGATGTGCGACGGATGGTGGCCGGGCGCCGGGATGACGGTCAGGGCGCGGCCGCCCAGGTCGAAGGTGACGATGTCGCGCGGCCAGGCGGCGATCTTGAAGAAGGTCGCGACGTCGCGGGCGGTCCAGCCCACCACGACGGTGTCCGGCCGGTCCTTGAACTCCGGGTCGCCGGCGGTGTGGTCGCCGTGGCTGTGGCTGTGGGCGACCACCAGCGGGATCGAGGCGCGGTGGTGCGCGGCCAGCCAGTCGGCGATCACCCCGTCGACGGTCGGGCGCACCTTGAGGCCGCCCGCGCCGGTGTCGAGCAGCAGGGCGCGGTCCTTGCCGAACAGCAGGTAGAGGAAGGGCGCCTCGAAGTCGGTCTTCACCGACTGGCGGATGACGAAGGTGTCGGCGTCGTAGCGCTGCACTTGCATCTGCGGCTCGCTGGCCGCCGTCCCGTCGATCCAGGGGGCGAACAGCGGCTTGGCCAGGGCCGTAGCGGGGAGGGCGGCGGCGGGGAAGGCCAGGACCAGGGCCGCGGCGATCAGACCGGCGAGCTTCATGTGCGCGGCTCCGGTGGGCGTCGGCGATCAGTTCAAGGGAGCGGATTCGGGCGTCGAGGGAAGGCCCGACCGCCATGACGAAGACCTCGTCGGCATGGGCCTCGCTAGCCTTGTCCACGAGCCGCGCGTGGACGGCGGGGGCGTCGGCGGCGATGGTGCGCGTCTCCACCAGGGTCCGCACCGGCGTGCTCGCGAACTCCGCCAGGAAGGTCTCGGCGCTCTCCAGGTCGAGGAAGCGGCGCCGGCGGCCGGCCAGCATGGAGACGTTGGCCGCGCGGCGCAGGGCGTCCTCGCGCCAAGCCTGCTCGGCGGTGTCGGCGGCGTAGGCGACCAACGCGATCCCGGACCAGGGCCCGCTGCGGAATTGCGACGGCTGGAAGGCCGCGCGGTAGGCCGCCACCGCCGGCCCGCCGTCGGTCCGAGCGATGAACTCGGCGAACACCATGCCGACGCCCATCTGGCCGGCGAAGGCGGCGCTCTCCTCCGAGGTGCAGAGCACGAAGACGTCCGGGTGCGAGGGCCCGGCGGGATTGGCGTGGATGTCGTGCAGCGGATGGTCGTCGCCGATCGGCGCCTTGCCCGAGGCGTCGAGCAGCCAGGTGGTCAGGAGGTGGAAATACTGCGGGAACGCCTCCGAGCCCACGGAGCGAAGCGCGCCGCCGGTGCGCGCGTCGGCGCCGAGCGCGCGGCCCAGGCCCAGGTCGATGCGGCCCGGCGCCAGGGCCTCCAACGCCATGAACACCTCCGCCACCTTCAGCGGCGAATAATTGACCAGCATGACGCCGCCGGAGCCCAGCCGCAGGGTGGTGGTCGCCTGGGTCAGGGCCGCGATCAGGATCTCCGGCGCGGCCGAGCCCAGGCCCGCGATGCTGTGGTGCTCGGACAGCCAGAGCCGATGATAGCCGAGGCGCTCGACGGCTCGGGCGATCTCGATCGTCTCGCGCACCGCCTGCGCCTGGGTGGCCTCGCCGGTCACCGGCGACAGGTCGAGGGCCGACAGGATCACCGGCTCACTCGTCCAGATACTTCCAGGTGTCGGCGCCGTCGAAGGGGCGGACGCGCGTGTTGGGCCAGTCGATGGCGTCCATCAGCCGCGCGTTGATCCCCATGCGGTCGCGGGCGCCGTCGAGGCTCTGCCAGTGGGTGGTGACGCCGCAGGTCTTGCAGCGGTGGAAGGCCAGCATCCGGTCGCCCCAGACATAGGGCTGGGTCGAGCCGGCCTTTGGCATCCCAACCTCCGATTGCTTGTAGTAGGCCCAGCGCGCCGCGAGCTTGCGGCAGATCGAACAGTTGCATTCGGTGACGGCTTCCGGCGGCTCGGGCGCGGTCAGGCGCACGGCTCCGCAGTGGCAGGCGGCCTCGATCATCGGCGGCGGCTCCCTATGGTCGCTCTTTGTTTGGACGGGGCCGCTTGGCCTGTCCCTCACGCCTACTTAGGAACCCAGTCCTGTCTTTTTGAGCACCCCGGTCTTTTTGAGCACCGAGGAGAAACTCATCATCGGGGCGCCGTCCCGCGACGCATTGGAGATGATCCCGCGCACGAAGACCATGGAGCGCGCGGCCTTCACCACCTCGCCGCGGCATTCCACGAGGTCGCCGATCCCCGCCGAGCCGACGAACTCGCCGTTGAAGGTGGCTGTGACGCTGTTCGTGCCGTCGATGGCCTCGCGGGCGATCCAGAACAGGCAGAAGTCGGCGAAGGTCATGACGCAGCCACCGTGCATGAACATCCCGCCGTTCATGTGTTTGCGCTCGGCGCGGAAGGCGCAGACCCGCGCGCCCGCTTCGTCGATCCGGCAGTAGAACGGCCCCGCCAGGTCCTCGAATGGGTCGCCGCCCGGATACGAGCTCCAGCCCGCCCACTCGCCCTCGGTCACGACCCGCAGCTTCGAGGCGTAGTTGTTGTCTTCGGCCGCGCCGTCCATGTTCCCAATCTGTTCCAGTTGAGCTAGAGGTCATATCCTCAAAGCATGGGGGAGATGCATGGGAAAGGGTGGGTTGTTTGGATTCCTGGGTCGCGGGCGCACAGCGCCGCTTACGATCGAGGAGTTCAGGGGTCGCGTGATCGCAGAGGTCTCCAGACGGGACCCGAGCGTCAAAGCGGAGACCGATGGTGAGGCCGCACTGGTCCGAGAGAACGGCGATTGGACCACGGTGACGCATCCGTATCACTTGTATCGACAACATCCGCGCGCGTTGGATTCGCTCGTGGAACAGGCTGCGAATTTCTTTTTCGACAAACCGGTTTCGGCGACGCCCGAAGGTCTCGTTGTCGTCGTGCGTTCGACGGACAGCTCAGCTGAGGACTATCAAGCCAATGACAGAGGCTTGGCTCGACCCATCTTGGGAAATCTCATCGCCATCGCTGTGATGGACACGCCAGAGCGGAGCGCATTCCTCAGAGCGAGCGTGTTGCGAAATCAGCTTGGAATGGATGACGCCGCGATTTGGGCGCGAGCTTTGGGGAATCTTCGAACCCGTGTGAAAATGGTCCCGCCCATACTAGAGCCGGGACGCGTGGCCACCCTGGCTACGAAGGTCGGACTGGCCTCCAGCCTTCTTGCGGATGACGCCTTCTGGAACCATTCCAATCTGGCGGGCGCCGGCGATCTGGTGGTTTCTCCCATCGAACTCGACAAGCTCATTGTCGCCAAAGTGAGCGAGGGCGAACTCATCCAAACCCTGAGGCGCGTCGCTGAGGGCTATAGGACGGCGAACTTCCTCAGCGACCGCCTGCTGCTTCGTCGGAATGGCGTCTGGGAGGAATTCGAATAGGGCGCGCCGAAGGGTTTGCTGCGGGCGGGTTCAAACACTAGTTTGCCGGCGCTCCAACGCCTGCGAGGACCTGTCATGAAGCGCGCCGCCATCGTCTCTCCCATCCGCACCGCCGTCGGCAAATACATGGGCGCGCTGTCGGACATGACCGCCGGCGACCTGGGTGCGGTGGTGCTGAAGGCGTTGGTGGAGCGCACGGGCGTCGATCCGGGCAGGATCGACGACGTGATCTTCGCCCAGGGCTACGGCTCGGGCGAGGCGCCGTGCATCGCGCGGTGGTCGGCGCTGGCGGCGGGCCTGCCGATCGAGGTGCCGGGCTACCAGCTCGACCGCCGTTGCGGATCGGGCCTGCAGGCGGTGGTGGACGCCGCGATGATGGTGCAGACCGGCGTCGCCGACGTGGTGGTGGCCGGCGGCGTCGAGAGCATGAGCAACGTCGAGTACTACACCACCGACATGCGCAAGGGCGCGCGGGCCGGGTCGGTGACCATGCACGACCGCCTGGCGCGCGGGCGGGTGATGAGCCAGCCCATCGAGCGCTTCGGGGTGATCAGCGGTATGATCGAGACCGCCGACAACCTGGCGCGCGACTACCAGATCAGCCGCGAGGCCTCGGACGAATACGCCGCCGAGAGCCACAAGCGCGCCGCAGCCGCTTGGGCGGACGGCAAGTTCGACGATGAGGTCGTGCCGGTCTCGGTGCCCCAGAAGAAGGGCGATCCGATCGTCTTCGCCAAGGATGAGGGCGTGCGGCCCGACGCGACGGCGGAGAGCCTCGGCAAGCTGCGCCCCATCGAGAAGGACGGCGTGGTCACCGCCGGCAACGCCAGCCAGCAGAATGACGCCGCCGCCGCCTGCCTGGTGGTCGCCGAGGACAAGCTGGAGGAGCTCGGCCTGGAGCCCATGGGCTATTTCGTGAGCTGGGCGGCGGCGGGCTGCGACCCCTCGCGCATGGGCATCGGCCCGGTGCCGGCGGTGAAGCGCCTGTTCGAACGCACCGGCCTCTCCTGGGACGACATCGACCTCGTGGAGTTGAACGAGGCCTTCGCGCCGCAGGTGTTGGCGGTGCTCAAGGGCTGGGGCTGGGACGAGCGCGACCGGCTGAACGTCAACGGTTCCGGCATCTCGCTCGGCCACCCGATCGGCGCCACCGGCGGACGCATCCTCGCCAACCTGCTGCGCGAGCTGCAGCGGCGTGACGGCAAGTATGGCCTGGAGACCATGTGCATCGGCGGCGGCCAGGGCATCGCCGCCATCTTCGAGCGCGCCTGACCCATGGCGCTGGATCCCGAAACCCGCGAACAGCTGATCGACACCGTCGCCCGCTTCGTCGCCGAACGCTTGCGGCCTTTGGAGGCGAAGGTGTCGGAAGACGACGCCATCTCGCCGGAGGTGATCGAGGAGATGAAGGGCCTGGGGCTCTTCGGCCTGTCGATCCCCGAAGCCTATGGCGGCCTGGACCTCTCGATGGAGGACGAGTGCCTGGTGGCCGTGGAGCTCGGCCGCACAAGCCCGGCCTTCCGCTCGGCCTTCGGCACCAACGTCGGCATCGGCAGCCAGGGGCTGGTGATGTTCGGCACCGAGGATCAGAAGCAGAAGTACCTGCCGGGCATCGCCTCGGGCGAGATCATCACCTCCTTCGCGCTCACCGAACCCGAGGCGGGGTCGGACAGCGCCAACGTCCAGACCCGCGCCATCCTGGACGGCGACCACTATGTGCTGAACGGGTCGAAGCGGTACATCACCAACGCCAACAAGGCCGACCTTTTCACGGTCATGGCGCGGTCCGATCCCGACAAGCCCGGCGCGGGCGGCGTCTCGGCCTTCCTGGTGGAGCGCAATCTGCCCGGCCTGTCGGTGGGCAAGCCCGAGAAGAAGATGGGCCAACAGGGCGCCCACATCTGCGACGTGATCTTCGACAATGTCCGCGTGCCCGTGGAGAACCGCCTGGGACGCGAAGGCGAAGGCTTCAAGGTCGCCATGCAGGTGCTGGACCGCGGCCGGCTGCACATCTCGGCGGTCTGCATCGGCGTCGCCGAGCGGCTGATCAAGGACTGCGTGGCCTACATGGGCGAGCGCAAGCAGTTCGGCCAGGCGCTGTCGAACTTCCAGCTGCTGCAGGGGATGATCGCCGACTCCAAGACCGAGAGCCTGGCGGCTAAGGCGCTCACCATGGAGACCGCCCGCAAGCGCGACGCCGGCCAGAACATTACGATGGAGGCCGCGGCCGCGAAGTATTTTGCTTCGGAAATGGTGGGGCGGGTGGCGGACCGGGCGGTGCAGATCTTCGGCGGCGCCGGCTATGTCGCTGATTACGGCATAGAGCGGTTCTACCGCGACGTGCGCATCTTCCGTATCTACGAGGGCGCCAGCCAGATCCAGCAGGTGGTCATCGCCCGCGAGACCCTGAAGCGGGGCGGCTGATGAGCGAGGTCCTGGAGACCGCGATCTTCGACCTCCTGGCGAAGGTCGCGCCGGGCAAATCGGTGTCGCCGGAGGAGGTGGCCCGCGCCGCCGATCCGGAGGGTTGGCGTCGCACCCTGGGCCACGTCCGCGCCGTGGCCCGCGGGCTGGCGCGGCAGGGCAAGCTCGTGATCCTGCGGCACAACAAGGCGGCCGACCCGGACGACTTCAAGGGCGTCTACCGCCTGCGCCTGCCGCTGGCGGGCGAGGGCGTGGTCGAGGAGGGCTCAGAGGGCGACCCTGGGGGCGACCTTGAGGCGGATGGCGGCGCTGCGACCTGAAGGCGCCTCGAAACCGCCGGACCGATATGGCATTGCGAAGCCGACGATGACGCATTTCGCCGCCCTGATCCTAGCCGCCCTGATGCTCGGGGCCTGCACCCCGCTCATGGTGCAGCAGGCCGGCAATCCGCCGATGGGGTTCTCAGGCCCTCGCATCGAGGCCACCGACATCGTCAGCTTCGACGGCGCCAAGCTCGGCCTGTCGGAATGGGACGCTACAAGCGGCGATCCCTGGGCGGTGATCGTCGGCGTCCACGGCATGAACGACTACGCCAACGCCTTCCACATGGCCGCGCCCTGGTGGGCCGAGCAGGGCGTCACCACCATCGCCTACGACCAGCGCGGCTTCGGCCGCTCGCCGGGCCGCGGCATCTGGGCCGGCGACGACCTGATGGTCGAGGACCTGCGCACCGTCGCCGCGCTGGCCCGCGCCAAGTATCCGCGCGCCCTCATCGTGGTGGCCGGCGAGAGCCTGGGCGGGGCGGTGGCGGCGGAAGCCTTCGCCTCCGACCGGCCGCCCACCGCCGACCGGCTGGTGCTGCTGTCGCCGGCCGTCTGGGGCTGGCGCGAGCAGCCGCTGCCCTACAAGACCCTGCTCTGGCTGGCCGCCAACTTCACCGGCCCCAAGGTCTACACCCCGCCGAGCTGGCTCACCTCGCACGTCACGCCGTCGGACAACATCGACGAGCTGATCGCCATGGGCCGCGATCCCCTGATGATCTGGGGCGCGCGCTCGGACACCCTCTATGGCCTGGTCACCACCATGGGCAAAGCGGCCGACGACGTGGGCAAGGCCAGCCTGCCGACGCTCTACCTCTATGGCGCCCACGACCAGATCATCCCCAAGGACGCGGCCTTCAAGGCGGCGAAGCAGCTGAAGCCCACCGACCGCTCGGCCTACTATGCCCACGGCTATCACCTGATGATGCGTGACTACGAAGGCCCGATGGTCTGGAAGGACATCCTGGCCTTCATCCGCGACCCGAAAGGGGCCTTGCCCTCCGGCGCGCCGAAGATCCCCACCGCGCCTTCAGCCCCGCCCGCCCCGCAGGTCCAGGCGCGCGCCGGGTCCTGAATCCGGGTTGTTCCCTTAACCGGTCAGGCGTAGAGGCTGGCCCCGCAAATCCTTCCCCAGCACCAGTGAAGTCCGCGGCATGACCTTGTTCGATTCCCCCGCCTTCGAGGGCCACGAAGGCGTCCACGCCTTCTTCGACGAAAAAACTGGCCTGAAATGCATCATCGCCGTGCATTCCACGGCCCGCGGCCCGGCCGCCGGCGGCTGCCGCATGTGGCCCTACGCCAGCGCCGAGCTGGCGCTGGAGGACGCGCTCAGGCTCTCGCGGGCCATGTCCTACAAGAACGCCATGGCCGACCTCGAGCTGGGCGGCGGCAAGGCCGTGATCATCGGCGACAGCCGCACCATGAAGACGCCGGCGCTGTTCGAGGCCTTTGGCCGCGCGGTCGAGGATGTGGGCGGCAAGTACTGGACCGCCGAGGACGTCGGCGTCTCGCCCGCCGACCTGATGCACGCGCGCAGGTCCACCCGCTATGTGGCCGGCCTGACCGGCCACGCCGCGGCCTCCGGCGATCCCAGCCCGGTGACCGCCGAGGGCGTGTTCCGGGGTGTGAAGCTGGGCGTCGAGCGGGCGCTGGGCCGCGGCCTCGCCGGCGTCACCGTGGCGATCCAGGGCGTCGGCCACGTGGGCGGCTTCCTGGCCGAGAAGCTGCACGCCGCGGGCGCGAAGCTGATCGTCACCGACGTGAACCAGGACGCCCTGCGCGAGATCGCCGACAAGACCGGCGCCCAGGTCGTCGCGCCGAATATGATCTTCGACGCCGAGGCCGACGTCTTCGCCCCTTGTGCGCTCGGTGGGGCGGTCAACGCCGACACCCTGCCGCGCCTGCGCTGCAAGGTGATCGCCGGCGGGGCCAACAACCAGCTCTCCGACCCGGAGATCGGCCGCGCCGTCTATGACCGCGGGATGCTCTACCTGCCGGACTACGTCATCAACGGCGGCGGCATCATCAATGTGGCCGGCGAGATCCGTGCGCTCGACCGCACCGAGGCTTTCGATCCCAACTGGGTGGCCGGCAAGCTCGACCGGCTGATGGAGACCCTGGCCGAGGTGCTGGACCGCTCCAAGGCCGAGCACCGCCCGACCCACGAAGTCGCCAACGAAATGGCCAAGGCCCGCATCACCCTGGCGGCGGAACAGAAGGCGGCGGCCTAGAGCGCCGCCAGCCGGCCGCCGCGCGGCTCCTTGACGGCCAGCAGCAGGATCAGCAGCCCGGCGCTGAGCATGCCGACCGAGGCGCCGAAGACGAAGCTGTAGCCAAACAGGTCGGCCATCCAGCCGCCGAGCAGCGGCCCGGCCGTGGCGGTGATGCTCTCGGCGGTGGCCGAGACCGCGATGCGCATGGGTAGGTCGTCGCGGTGGCCGAACTCCAGGATCATGGTCTGGGTCGACATCAGGTAGCCGGCTTGCGCCGCGCCCAGGCCGAAGAAGGCCAGGTAGATCGCCGGCAGGGTGTGCAACTCCAGCAACAGCACCGTGGCCGCCAGCCAGGTGACGATCGCGAACAGGAGGACCAGGCGGAATCCTGTCTTGTCGCCGAGGTTGCCCCAGATGAGGTTCGACAGCATGTCGGCGACCAGCAGGGTCGTGGTCAACGAGCCGATCAGAGTCCCGGTCAGCGGCATCAGCTTGCCGACATAAAGGATGTAAAACGGCGTCGCGATCCGCGCCGAGCTCGACATCATCTGCACCACGAGGAAGAAGGCGTACCCGCGATCCTGGGCGATGAGCTGTGGGAAGTCCCGCAGCCGCTCGCGGAAGCGCGCCTGCGGCCGGGTGGTCGGCGGTTCCGGTTCGCGTAGCAGGATCTGCAGGGCCGAGAGCCCCAGACTGGTGAGGATGAAGGCGAAGACGAAGGTCGTGGAGTAGCCGTTGCCGAACAGGTTGTGGCCGATGAAGTACTTCCCCGCCACCCAGGCCAGGACCGCGGCGATCAGACTCCCGGTGAAGCTGCGCCAGGCCTGCAGGCGCCCGCGCCGGCTGAGCGGTATCACCTTGGAGAGCAGCAGCGAGAACACCACCCGCTGGGCGCCCATGAAGAGGCCGAACATGGCGATGAAGAACAACAGCGCCGCGGTCAGCGCCGGGCCTTTCAGCACCCAGCCGGAGATCGCGATGCATAGGATGGCGATCCGGCCCAGGCCGCCCATCCACATGGCCGCCGGCATCACCTTCTTGCGGTGCTCCACCTGCGATCCGGCGAAGATCGGCGCCAGCACCCCGCCCAACTGCTGCAGCGCCAGGCCCAGGCCCACGATGGTGTTGGAACCCGACACCTGGTGCAGGTAGGCCGGCAGGAAGGTCGGCGCATTAACCAGCCTGAAGCCGGTCATCCCCAGCATGCCGTGCAGGTAGTTGCCGAGGTAGTTCCGCTTCAGGTTGTCCCAGACGAACTTCTCGTAGGCCGCTTCACGCTCGGCGAGGTCGCCTTCGGCGGCGACGGGCTCGAGGGGGTCAATCTTGGCGCTCAAATGATCCACGCCGCTCGCGGCCGTCAGGCGACCGGCGCCGGCGCCCTTCGGCAAAGGCGGGACTGCAATGCGTCCGGTCTAACAGAGTCCGGGAGGCTGGCGAAAGGGCGTAGGCGCCGCTGCCTAGAGAACCGGGCCACAAGCGCCGCCTAGATGCGGCGGTATTCCACCGTCGAGCCGTCGTCGGCCCTGGCCTTGGCGGCCAGCCAGGCGCCGGCGTCGTCGTAGGTGTCTTCCATCTCGACCTCGCCGTGGATCGCCCAGCGGTTGGGGGCGACCTTGGCGACGCGCACCTTCAGGAGCTTGCCGGTCTGCGGGTTGAACACCGGCCCGGCGAAGATCTGCTCGTTCCAGTGGGTCAGCGGGTTGGTGTCGGCGCTGAGGGTCGTCTTGCCGCTGGGGCAGTCGACCCGCACCGCGCCGCCCTCCCGCTCGGCGACCACGTGCTCGGCCCTGCCGTTGGTGGTGGTGGAGGTCTCCAGCGAGGCAAAGGCGCCGTCCTTGTGGGTCTCCACCGCATGGTGGTGATAGCGGAACACCGGCACGGGCCCGATCTTGACGTTCATGATCGCATCGGTGGTGGCGGTGAAGGCCGCGCCGTCGCCGGTGAAGGTGATGTGATGCTCGCCGATGTGGGAGTCGTTGCGGAACACCGCGAAGGTCAGGTTCCGCGGAACGGGGCCCGCCGCGAAGGTCAGGCGCGGCGCCAGCGGCAACAGGAGGCCGCCGGCCAGGACGGCGCGGCGGGACGTCAGCAGGGCAGGGCGTTCGAACATCGCAGACCTCGTCGTCGGCTTCCCTCTACGCCGACTTGCGCGGGAATACGAAACCCGAACCGCTAAGGATGCGCTAGGGTTGCGGACGGCGTCGCCGCGGGGCGCGTTGTCGCGGCCGAGGCGGGCGCTCAATCCGTGAGGATGGCGGGGTCAGTGCCCGGGGCGCGGCTCGAACGAGCGCGACGGACGCGCGGGCTTGGCGGCGCTGGCACGGTCGGGTTTCTGGCCGTGCTGCGGCGTCGGCGCGGACTTCGGGAAGTTGAAGTTCAGGCCGGGGTCCTGTTGCTGGAAGCCCTGCGTCATCGCGGCGTCTCCCTTCCTTGTTTTTGGCCCCCCGCGACAGTTTTGACTCACGCGGCGGCGGGAAGCGACTCGGCGGGCCGCACGTCTACGTGAACGGTGAGTTCGGATTGGCCACCGTCGCCGTAGATGGCGCCGGAGACCGGGGCCGCTTCTGCCGGCGTGCGGGTGACGGCGACAGGGATCAGGTCCGGGCTCTCGGCCAGCGCGTTGGTGGGATCGAACTCGGTCCAGCCCAGCTCGGGCAGGAAGACCTCGCACCAGGCGTGGGTCGCGCCGGCTCCGCGCACGGCGGCGTGGCGCGGCGAATAGAGATAGCCGGTGACGAAGCGCGCGGCGTAGCCCAGCCGGCGCAGCGCCTCTACCATCAGCCAGGCGAAGTCGCGGCATGTGCCCGAGCCCACGGTGACCGTGTGGCCGGGCTCCTGCGCCGCGCCCTGGTCGCGGCCGCGGTATTCGAAGCTGGCGTGGATCGTGCGGTTGAGCCGCAGGAGGAAGTCCAGCGCCGGCTCCTTGGGATTCTCGACCTGGTCGCGCAGCCAGGCCAGCAGCCGGCCGTCGGCGTCCTCGCTGGCCGGGTCCATGAAAGGCGCGAGCACGGCGCGGTCGCCGGCGGAATAGACGATCGGGGTCGCGGTCTGCGGGTCGGCCACGTCGCGGCGGGTCAGCGAGGCGGGATAGCGCTCGATGGTCAGGTCGCTGACGATCGACAGCGCCCGGCCTTCGCCCTGCGGCTGGAAGCAGCACACCGAGTTGCCCATGGCGTCATAGAGCCAGCGGGTGTCGCCGGGCGGCGAGAGCGTCAGGTGGGCGTCGATCACCCGGGTCGCGTGCGTGTCGCGCGGGCGCACCAGCAGGCGATGGCCCGCGAAACGGACGGGACGCTCATAGGTATAGAGCGTCTCGTGGCGGATGCTGAGGCGGACCATGACGCCTCAACAGGTAAGCGCCCGCGAGGTTCCCGCAACGCCTCAAGCCGCCCGGGCCCTCGCCATCTGCGGATAGAACCGCGCCATCATCCGGTCCCGGTAGGCGATGAGGTTCGGATGCTGCAGGACGGCGTCGCGCACCGGGCTGTCGAAATGCGGCGCGGCGGCCGCGGCGACGCCGGCGAACAGGCTGGCGTCGGCGCCGCCCATGGTCTTGCCTGCCAGGTAGGGCCCCTCCCCCAGCAGCAGTGCGGCGGCGGCGAATGACCGGCCGGCGAGATCGGCGACCTCCTCCAGGCTGTGGCGCCCGAAGCCCTGGCCGTGCAGCACCTGGCCCATGCGCTCGAAGGCGGCCTCGCGTACTTCCTCCGGCGCGCCGGCGAAGAAGATCGATGGGCCCTTGTCGAAGTTCTCCCGGACCGCCCAGCGGGCGTAGACGATGGCCCAATAGACGTGGTCCTCCATCATCCGCTCGACCGTCCAGCCCAGCGCGCGTTCGCGCGGCGACAGGCCGGCGTCCAGGTCGATCCCATAGGTCCACTGCAGGTGGTCGCGGATGAACACCGAGTCGCCGATCTTCTCCGGGCCGTCGACGATGAAGGGGACCTTGCCCTTCGGGCCTTCGGTCGGCCGCCAGCGCTCTGTGCGGTAGGCGAGGCCCGACATCTTCAGCTGAACCTCGGTCTTGATGACGAAGGGGCTAGGATCGGGCACGCCCCACAGGGGGCCGAAGGTGGACAGGACGATCATGGGAGCCTCCAGAATTCGAGGCTCGCATCGTGACGCGGGCCTGCTGACAGCCTGTTGTCAGCAAGCGTCGCTAGAGCACCATCAGGGCGTATCCGCCGCCGGCGGCCGCCCGGCGAAGGCGTCGGCCAGGAAGGCGATCATCCGGCGGCGCACGTCGTCGCCATGCCAGGGCTCGCGGGTGGATTCCGCGGCGAAGCCCCGGCCCAGGGTGGCGTGGGTCTCGCGCGGATAGGTCACCAGCACCACTGGCGCGCCGGCCTGCCGCATGGCGCGGTACATCTCCTTGGACTGGCCGAGCGGATCGGTGGGGTCGTCCTCGCCCTGGATCAGCAGCAGCGGGGTCTTGGCCTGGCCGACCTTGGCCAGCGCGCTCTGCCGCCAGGCGTCGGCGAACCGCTCCCAGGGCTTGCCGAAGTACCAGCGGTCGTAGAACGACCCGTCCTCGGTGCCGTATTCGCTGAACTGGTCGATCACCGGCGCGCCGGAGACAAGCGCCTTGAAGCGGTTGGTGCGCCCCTCGACGAAGGCCGCCATCTCGCCGCCGTAGCTGTAGCCGATCAGGCCCATGCGCTGCGGGTCGACCGGGTACTTGGCCAGCGCCGCGTCGACGCCGGTCATGATGTCGGCGTAGTCGCCGCCGCCCAGGTCGTTCTTGTTGGCCGCCTCGAAGGCCGCGCCATAGCCCTGGCTGCCGCGCGGGTTGGTCTCCAGCACCGCCCAGCCCTGGGCGACCAGCAGGTTCACCTGGTTGGAATAGCGGTCCTGGAAGAGGCCGGTCGGGCCCCCGTGAACGATCACCACCAGCGGGACCTTGGCCGCCGCCGAGACGCCCTTCGGCAGATAGATCAGGCCCTCGACGTCGAGCTTGCCGTTCTTCCAATGGACGGTCTCGCTGGGGGTCATCGGCCAGCCGGCGGGGACCATGGCGGGGCCGGCGAGGCGGGTCCCGAGGTCGCCCAGGCGTCCGGCTACGAAGACCGCACGCGGTTGCAGCGGCCCGCTGGCGATCATCGCCCAGGCGGTCTCGTTGGGATTGGTCTGGATGCTCGCCACGACCGGCAACGGGACGTCGATCCAGCTCAGCGCGCCGGTGGCGAGGTCGATGCGCGCCAGCCGCTGGCGCACGCCCGCCTCGATCGGCGTCACCAGGGTCTTGCCGCCCTTCTCGACCACCAGGTTCTCGGAGAGCGTGCCCTTCAGCCCCTTGGTCAGGCCGCGCGCCGCGCCGGCCGCGAAATCGTAGGCGTAGAGCTCTGCGCACCCCGGCGGCGCGTCCTCCTCGCATTGGGCCAGCCACACCGCGCCGGCGGCGGTCCAGAGGGCCTCGCGCACGGTGTTTGGCGCGGCGGCGATCAGGGTCGCCTGGCCGTCGGCGGCGCGCACCCGCCACAGCCGCGCGGCGGGGCCGAGGTCCTCGTCCTGCGGCGCGGTGATCACCAGGAGTTCGTCGGAGCCGGGGCTCCAGCGGGCCTGTCGGACATTGTCGGGCAGGTCGATCTCGCGCGCCTGGCCGGTGGCGGCGTCGGCCAGGTAGAGCCGGACGGTCTTGCGGTCGTCGTGGCCGACCCGGACCGCGTCGTCCTTCTTCTTGACCTCGGCCTCGCGCGCCGCGGTCTCGCCGTCGGCGGCGACCAGGGCGATCCACTTGTTGTCCGGCGAGATGTCGTAGGCGCTGGGCGCGACGTCGGCGGCGTCCTCGACCTTCAGGTTCCAGCCCGACTTCAACGCGCCGGTCGCCGGGCGGGCCAGGGTCAGGGCCTCGGCCTCGCCGCCGGCCATGGGCAGCCGGTAGAGCCGGTCGGCCTTGCCCCGCTTGGCCAGGAAGAAGAGGCCCCGGCCATCCTTCGACCACGCCGGACCGCGCTCGCCGGGATCGGCTTCGGCGCCGGTGAAGGTCGCCTGCCGCGCAGCCTTGCCGTCGGCGGAGAGCAGCCAGATGTGGGTCTTGCCGCCGTCGGCCGTGGAGTCGGCGATCGGCGCGGCCACCAGGGTCCCGTCGGGCGATAGCACCGCCTCGCGCACGTCGCGCACCTCGCGGACGCTGGCGTTCAGCGGCGGCTGGGGCGGTGCGGGCTTGGCGGTGGAAGGCGCCTCGGCCGGGGCGGCCATCGCCGGGGCGGCGGCCAGGCTGAGGACCGCCGCCGCGGCGGAGACCAGGATCGTTCGGCGCATGCGTTCCCCCCGGAAGCTGAGGCGTCCCGGATCGCCCGGCGCGGCGCGTCCGTCAACCAGGGGCGGACAATCGCCATGGCGCCGCTTGCGTGAACAAAAAGAGAACAATAGGGTCGGCGCATGCCCACTCTCGACCTGAAGCGTAAGCTCGAAATCCTGTCCGACGCCGCCAAGTACGACGCCTCCTGCGCCTCGTCCGGCGGGACCAGGCGCGATAGCCGGGGCGGCCGCGGCCTGGGCTCGGTGGAGGGCGGGATGGGCATCTGCCACGCCTATGCGCCGGACGGGCGCTGCATCAGCCTGCTCAAGATCCTGCTGACCAACTTCTGCGTCTACGACTGCGCCTATTGCGTGAACCGGGTCAGCTCCAACACGCCGCGCGCACGGTTCAGCGTCGAGGAGGTCTGCGACCTGACGCTGGGCTTCTACCGGCGCAACTACATCGAGGGCCTGTTCCTGTCCTCGGGCATCATCCGCTCGTCGGACTACACCATGGAGGAACTGGTCCGGGTGGCGCGCACCCTGCGCGAGGTCCACGACTTCCGCGGCTACATCCACCTGAAGGTGATCCCCGAGGCGTCGCCGGCGCTGATCGACGAGGCGGCGCGCTACGCCGACCGGGTGTCGATCAACATCGAGCTGCCGCGCGACGAGAGCCTGACCGCCCTGGCCCCGGAGAAGGAGATCGCCAGCATCAAGAAGGCCATGGGCGCGGTGCGCCTGGGCGTCGAGGCCAGCCAGGAGAAGGGCCGCAAGGCGCGGCCGGCGAACTACGCGCCCGCCGGCCAGTCGACCCAGATGATCGTCGGCGCCGACACGGCCCCCGACGGAGAGATCCTCAAGCGCAGCGAGACGCTCTATAGCGCCTATGGGTTGAAGCGGGTCTATTACTCCGCCTTCTCGCCGATCCCGGACGCCACCGCACGCCTGCCGCTGGAGCGGCCGCCGCTGGCGCGGGAGCACCGGCTCTACCAGGCCGACTGGCTGATGCGGGTCTACGGCTTCGCGCGCGCCGAGATCATCGGCGAACACGAGGACCTGGAGCTGGAGATCGACCCCAAGCTCGCCTGGGCGCTGAAGAACCGTGGCGGGTTTCCGGTCGACCTCAACACCGCCGATCGCGAACAGATGCTGCGCGTGCCGGGCCTGGGCGTGCGGGTGGCCGACAAGATGATCGCGGTGCGACGGCTGAAAGCGCTGCGGCTGCAGGACGTGGCGCGGCTGACGCGGGCGGTGGAGCGGCTGAAGCCGTTCATCGTCACCCTCGACTGGCGGCCGGGCGGCCCCACCGACACCGACCGGGCCGACCTGCGTGCGCGGCTGGCGCCGCCGCCCGAGCAGATGGCGCTGTTCTGATGGAGGTGGTGCGCCTGGCCTCGGAGACGGACGTCGCCGGCTGGCGTCGCGCGGCGCGGGCGTTACGGGCCGGCGGCGTGGCGCCGGAGCAGACGCTGTGGACGGTCGACGGCTCCGGCGGCGATCTCCTGGCGGGCTCGGCGATGGGCGAGGGCGGGCCGACCGGCGCAGGCCAGGCCTTCACCGTGCCCCGGGCCTTCATCGAGCTGGCGGACCTGGTGGCGCTGCACCGTTCGGACGAGCGGTTCGCCCTGCTCTACAGCCTGCTCTGGCGGCTGGGGCATGAGCCGCGGCTGCTGGAGGACGCTTCCGATCCGCAGGTCCAGCGGGCTCACCGGCTCGCCAAGGCGGTTAGCCTGGCGGCGCACAAGATGAAGGCCTTCGTCCGCTTCCGGCAGACGAGGGATGAGGCGGGCGACGAGCGCTACGTCGCCTGGTTCGAGCCGGCGCATCGGGTGACCGAACTCACCGCGCCCTTCTTCGTGGCCCGCTTCGCCAACATGGCCTTTTCGATCCTGACGCCGGACGCCTGCGTCCACTGGGACACCGAGGCGCTGGTGGCGCTGCCCGGCGCCGATCCCGCCGAGGCGCCGCGGGAGGACGCCCTGGAGGACTATTGGCGCGCCTACTACGCCTCGATCTTCAATCCGGCGCGGCTGAAGGTCGGCGCCATGCAGAAGGAGATGCCCAAGCGCTATTGGCGGAACCTGCCGGAAGCCCGGCTCATTCCCGAGCTGATCGCCAAAGCCGAAGGCCGCACCGCCGCCATGGTCGCCCACGCCCCGTCCACGCCCGCCCGACGCGTCGTCCGCCAGGTGGAGCGCAAGATGCGCGACGCCTCCTTCGAAGCCCAGGCGATGAACAACCTCGAAGAGCTGGCGGCCGCCGTGCAGATGTGCCGCCGCTGCGACCTCTGGCGCGACGCCACCCAGGGCGTGGCGGGCGAGGGGCCTGGCCGGGCGAAACTGATGCTGGTGGGCGAACAGCCGGGCGACCAGGAGGACCTGGCCGGCCATCCCTTCGTCGGTCCCGCGGGCCAGATGCTGGACAAGGCCCTGGCGGAGGCCGGCGCGCCCCGCGACCAGGCTTTCGTCACCAATGCGGTGAAGCACTTCAAGCACGAGCTGCGCGGCAAGCGACGGCTGCACAAGACCCCGAACACCGGCGAGGTGACCGTCTGCCGCTGGTGGCTGGACGCCGAGCGGCGCCTGGTGCGGCCGCGGGTGATCGTGACCCTGGGCGCCACCGCGGCGCTCGCGGTGTTCGGCAAGCCCATGGCCATCGGCGCCTCACGGCAAAAGGCGCACCAGCTCGCCGACCAGGCGCAGGGCGTGGTGACCTACCATCCGTCCTACCTGCTGCGGTTGCCGGACGCCGACGCCAAGGCGAAGGCCTATGGGCTGTTCGTCGAGGACCTCGCCTTCGCGTGGTCGCTGGCCGCCTAGGCTGGACCGACAGTCAACTGGGCCTGGGTCATCCGCGCTTCTTCCTCCATCGAGGAGGAGGGCGGCGCCCTTCCCGCCAGCGCCTTGAATGGCGATCGGTCCTTAGGCCAGGAAGCCCGCCTCGGCGAAGTCGAGCATGCGCCCGAGCAAGGCCGCCACGTCGCCTTCGCGGGTCTGGCCGCCGGACAGGTGGTGCAGGCGGTCGAATTCCACGAAGCGGTTGTTGTGCACCATGCCCAGGCAGAAGTGCAGCCGCCAGTAGACGCTCTCCGGCGGCAGGGACGGGCAGGCCTTCTTCAGCGCCTCGGCGAACCGCTCCAGGTGGCTGACGTCGTTCTGCAGCACTTCGCGGATCTCCTCGGTGCCTTCCGAGCGGGCGCGGATGATGAACTGCACGCTGACGCGGCGGTCGTTGGCCGGGTCGGCCCAGCGCAGCGGCGGGGCGAACAGCGCCTCCAGGATCTCGCGCAGCGGCGGGGCGCCGGCGTGGCGGTCGGACGCCTCGTGCAGCATCCGCGCGCGCTCGCGGTTCAGCTCGCTGGTCCGCCGGCGGAAGATCTCGAACAGCAGGGCGTCCTTGGAGCCGAAGTGGTAGTTCACGCTGGCCAGATTGACGCCGGCCTCGGCGGTGATGTCGCGCACCGAGACGTTCTGGAAGCCGCGCAGGGCGAACAGCCGCTCGGCGGCGGCGAAGACGGCGGCCTTGGTGGCGGCCTGGTCTTGCCCCTCGGCGGGCTCTAAGGCGCCGGTCTCGAAGTCGCTCATCGCATCCCGCCTAGCGGGCGAGCTCCTTCATGGCCTTCTCCAGGCCCTGGAGCGTCAGCGGGTACATCCGCTCGCCCACCAGCTGTTTGATCAGGCCGATGGAGGGCGTGTAGTCCCAGTGCCGCTCGGCCGTCGGATTCAGCCAGATCATGCTCTCGAAGATGGTCGAGACCCGGTCCATCCAGATGGCGCCGGCCTCCTCGTTCCAGTGCTCCACCGAGCCGCCCGGATAGGTGACCTCATAGGGGCTCATGGTCGCGTCCCCCACGAAGATCACTTTGTAATCGTGGGGGAATTTGTGGAGAATGTCCCAGGTGTTCAGCTTCTCGGCGTGACGGCGCCGGTTGTCCTTCCAGACGCTCTCATAGAGGCAGTTGTGGAAGTAGTAGAACTCCATGTTCTTGAACTCGGAGCGCGCCGCGCTGAACAGCTCTTCGCAGACCTTGATATGGCTGTCCATCGAGCCGCCGATGTCGAAGAAGATCAGCACGCTGATCTTGTTGCGGCGCTCCGGGCGCATCTGGATGTCCAGGTAGCCCTTCTCGGCGGTGCCTTTGATGGTGCCGCCCATGTCCAGCTCGTCGGGCGAGCCGTCGCGGACCCATTTGCGCAGCCGGCGCAGCGCCACCTTGATGTTGCGGGTGCCGAGCTCGACCTGGTCGTCGAGGTTCTTGTACTCGCGCTTGTCCCAGACCTTGATCGCCTTGCCGTGGCGGCCCTTGTCCTGGCCGATGCGGACGCCCTCGGGGTGATAGCCGTTTGCGCCGAAGGGCGAGTTGTTCCCGCCCTGGCCGCGGCCCTTGCCCTCTTTCTCGTCGCTCTCTTCCTCGGCCTGCTCCTTGGCGCGCTTGGCCAGCGCCTCCATCAGCGCCTCGAAGCCGCCCATGGCCTCGATCTGCGCCTTCTCCTCCTCGGTGAGGAACTGGTCGGAGAGCCGCTTCAGCCATTCGGCGGGGATGTCGACGGCGACGTCCTCACCCATCCGCTCCAGGCCCTTGAACACGTGGGAGAAGACCTGATCGAACTTGTCGATGTTCTTCTCGTCCTTCACCAGGGCGGCGCGGGACAGGTAGTAGAATTCGTCGACCGAGCGGTCGATGACCTGCTTGTCGAGGCCCTCCATCAGGGCGAGGTATTCCTTCAGCGTCACCGGCACCTTTGCCTGGCGAAGCTCGGTGAAGAACCGCATGAACATGCGACGGGGCCCCTGAAGGCGGAGTTTCGGGCGGCGGACGTCCGGGCGACGAACGTTCGTTTGAACGCGGAGGATGCGGCCTGGGGTCCGCGATGTCCAGTTCCCTCGCCCCTGGGACGCCTGCGTCCTAGTCGCCTTTTCGGTCGCCGGGCTTGCAGGGGCCGAGCCGGCGGAAGACCTCGGTCATGTCGGTGTCGGGAATGGCCATCGGCTTGTTGTTCCCCATCTTGAGCACGCCGCCGTGGCTGTGGATCTTGCCGGTCATGGCGTCGGGGCCGGTGACGGTGATGGCGCCGCTGGAGGTCATCTGGCTGCCGCCCACCAGGCACGACACCGTGTAGGAGAGGACCGGGCCGGTGCTGACGAAGTCGCTCACCTTGCAGTTCCCGCCGGGGATCTTCGACATCTTCTGCATGACGTAGTTCTCATCGAAGGGCGCATCGGCCGTGTAGCAGGTGAGGATCGGCTGGCCGTTGTCGATGCGGGTCTCCCACTCGCCGGCGTGCCGCACCATCGGGGCCGCGCTGGCGGAGGCGGCCGCGGCGAGGACGACAGCGGCGACCGGTGCGGCGCGTTTCAGCATGACATGAACCTCCCAGACTGAGTCGGAAGCGTAACACTGCTCCGCCAGGGGCGGGATTTCGGCTTGATGTCCGGAGTCTTTCAATCCGCTGCCGGTTTGCGCCGGCCGCCCGCATAATGCCGCGCGGACTGTGCGGAGAATCGGACAATGGACCGGATCGATCTTGGCGCCCTCGACCACTTCGCCGCGGTCGCCCGCCACGGCAACTTCCGCCGCGCAGCGGTGGAGCGCGGGGTCTCGGCCTCGACGCTGAGCCAGGCGCTGCGCGACCTGGAGGCGCGGCTGGGCGTGCGGCTTCTGAACCGCACCACCCGCAGCGTGGCCATGACCGACGCCGGGGCGGCGCTGCTGGCCTCGCTGCAGCCGGCGCTGGCGCAGATCGCCGCGGCGGTGGACGAGGCGCGCTCCGCGCAGGACGCGCCCTCAGGCGCCTTGCGCATCAATGCGCCGGAGCCGGCCGTGGCCCTGGTGCTGGCGCCCCTGGTCGCCGACTTCCTGGCCGCCTATCCAGCCGTGCGCCTGGAGATCATCGCCGAGACCTCGCTGGTCGACATCGTGGCCAAGGGCTTCGACGCGGGCGTGCGCTGGTCGGAGAGCCTGGCGCAGGACATGGTCGCCGTGCCGCTCGGCCCGCCGCAGCGCTATGTGGTGGCGGCCGCGCCGCAGACGATCGCCCGCTGGGGCGCGCCGGCCCATCCGCGGGAGCTTCTGCAACGGCCCTGCCTGCGGGTGCGCTTCCCGAGCGGGGCCGAGCCGCCCTGGGAGTTCGAGCGGGGCGGGGAGACGCTGCGCCTGCCGGTGACCGGCCCGTTGGTCAGCAACAGCATCACGCTGCAGATGCAGGCGGCCCTTGATGGCGCGGGGTTCCTGCAGACCATGGACGGCTTTGTCGCCGATCATCTCGCCAGCGGCCGCCTCATGGAGGTGCTGGCCGACTGGTCGGAGCCGTTCCCCGGCCCCTTGCTCTACTATCCCAGCCGCCGCCACCCGCCCTCGGCGCTCGGCGCCTTCGTGGCCTTCATCCAGGCGCGGCGTCGGCGGGAAGGCTGGTGAGGCGAGGAACCTCAGCTATGGTCGCGTGGGGTTGAGGGCGGCATGCGGCGCAGGGATCTGCTTCTGGGACTGGGCGCGGCGGCCGCGCCGGCGCTGGGGTTGGCCCAACCCCAGCTGCAAACGCCTGGGCCGCAGCGGTTGATCCTGCTGGGTCAGAGCCTGATCCAGCACGACGTCCGCGGCGCGCCCTGGGCCGGCCTGCAGCCGGTCCGCAAGCTGATCGAAGCCGGCGACGTGCGGTTCAGCGACCTGGAGACCGCCATCCGCGCCCGCGAGGGCGAGGTCTCGACCCGGCAAGGGACATTCCAGCACGCGGCCGAGCCGCTGGTGATCGACTGCCTGAAGGGGCTCGGGATCAACCTGCTCGCCACCGCCAACAACCACGCCTTCGACTTTGGCGTAGACGGCGTAATGGACGCGATCTCGGCGCTGGATGTCCGTGGCGTCGCCCACGCCGGGACCGGGCCGACGCTGGAGGCCGCGAGCCGTGCGGGGACCTGTGAGGCCGGCGGGCTGACCGCGCGGCTGGTCGCCTTCGCCACCGGCAACCTGAAGCCCGGCGCGGCGGCGACGTCCGACCGGGCCGGCGTCAACGAGCTGAAAGTGGCCGACGACGGGACGGTCGATCCTGCCGACCTGGCGCGGGTGACGGCTGCGCTTGCGGCGGCGAAGGCGCGGGGCGGACTGGTGATCGCCTACCACCACAACCACCGCTGGGAGAAGGACATGGCCGACACCCCGCCGTGGCAGCGGGGCTTCGCGCGGGCCTGCCTGCGGGCCGGCGCCGACGTCTTCGTCAGCCACGGCGCGCCGCTGCTCCAGGGCCTGGAGGTCTTCGAGGGCAAGCCGATCTTCTATGACCTGGGCAGCCTGTTCTTCCAGACCGTGACGCCGCCGGGCCAGTATCCGGACGAGGTTTGGCGCGGCGTCATCGTCGAGGCGCGGTTCGAGGGCGGGGCGTTCCGCGAGGCGAAGCTCACCGCCATCGACCTGGCGGCGGAAGGGCAGGGGGGCCCCAGCGACTACGCCGCCCGCGGCCTGCCGTCCGTGGCCGGGCCGGAGCGCACGGCTGGAACCCTGGACCTGATCCGGCGGCGCAGCGCCGCCTTCGGCGCATCGGTCAGGTGGCTGGACGGCGGACGGTTCGCCGCGGCCTAGCGCTTGCCGAAGGCCCGCATGAAGGTGCGGGCGGCCAGGCGGGCCTCGTCCTCGATCTGCTTTTCGGTGAGTTCGGGGATGGCGTTGCAGAGCCGGGCCTTGAAATAGCGGTTCTGCGCCAGGCCCAGGAACTGATGGGCGGCGTCCAGCGGGTCGTCGAGGTCGAGCTGACCGTCCTCGGCCATGCCCTCCAGCAACTCCGCCACCCGTTCGGCGCCCTTGCGGGGCCCCGCCTCATAGAAGGTGCGGCCGATCTCCGGTGAGCGTTCGGACTCGGCGCTGATCAAGCGGAAGTTCCTGAGGTTGAAGTCGGTCAGCACACGGGTGAGGTAGGCCCGGGCGATCCGCCGCAGGGTCTGCTCCGGCGTCTCGTCGCCCATTGGCGAGGCGAAGATTTCATCCTGCCAGAGACAGCGCCGCTCCACATAGGCGTTGAACAGATCGTCCTTGCTTTTGAAGTAGTTGTAGAGCGTGCCCTTCGACCCGCCGAGCTTGGCGGCGATGGTCGACATCGATGCCGCGGCGAAGCCCTCTTCCAAGAAGACCTCCTGCGCCACATCTAGGATCAGCTCGCGGCGCTGATCGCGGTCCAGCTTGGTCTTGGTCAGCAGCATTTTCCAACCGTACGGTATGGTCAGACTTGACGGGGCAATCTGACACTCGCTATATCGTCCCGCACAGTATATGACCGTACCGTACGGTATGACAAGAGTCGGCTCATGACGTCCAAGACCCCGCTTCTCGCCGCCCTGCTGGCGGCCAGCGCGCTCAGCGCCTGCGCCACCCTGCCGGCCCCGTCGCCGGCCCGGGTGGCCAAGGCGACGGCGAGCTATGCGACTGCGCAGTCGCTGTCGGGTCCCGCCCGCGAATGGCCGGACGACGCCTGGTGGACCGCCTATGGCGACACCCAGCTCAACGGGCTGATGACCGAGGCCCTGGCCGGCTCTCCGAGCCTGGCCGCCGCCGAGGCGCGGGTGCGCAAGGCGCGGTCGCTCGCCGCCGCCCAGCGCGCCGAGACCCGGCCGAACCTCAGCGCCGACGCCTCCGTCGAACAGGCGAAGCAGAGCTACAACTTCGGCATCCCGCCGGAATTCGTGCCGCAGGGCTACAACTGGTACGGCCGCGCCGCGCTCGACTTCAACTGGGAGCTCGACTTCTGGGGCAAGAACCGCGCCGCGGTGGCCGCCGCCGTCTCCGACACCCGCGCCGCCCAGGCCGACGCCGCCGAGGCGCGGCTGATGCTGTCCACCAATGTCGCCGCCGCCTACGCCGACCTCGCCCGCCTCTATGCCGAGCGCGACGTGACCGAGCGGTCGCTGAGCGCGCTGAGTGAGACCTCCAAGCTGGTGTCCGACCGGGTGCGCAATGGCCTGGACACCCTGGCCGAGCAGCGCCAGGCCGAGGCCGAACCGTTGCAGGCCAAGGCCGACCTGGAGGCCATTGACGAGCAGATCGCGCTCACCCGCAACCGCCTGGCCGCCCTGGCCGGCGCCGGCCCCGACCGCGGCCTGGCCATCGAACGTCCGAGCGCCACGGCCCTGAAGCCGCTGGGCGTGCCGGCGGAGCTGGCCGCCAACCTGGTGGGCCGCCGCCCCGACGTCGCCGCCGCCCGCTGGCGCGCCGAGGCCGCCGCCAGCCGCATCAAGGAATCCCGCGCTTCATTCTTCCCGAACGTGAACCTGACCGGCTTCGTCGGCGATCAGGCGCTGCACCTCTCCAAGGTGTTCGCCTCCGGCTCGGACATCGGTTCGCTGGGCCCGGCGTTGACCCTGCCGATCTTCGACGGCGGGCGGCTGCGCGCGGGGCTGCACGGCGCCGAGGCCGACCGCGACGACGCGGTGGCCAGCTATGACGCCGCCGTCACCGAGGCCTTCCATCAGGTGGCCGACGTGCTGGCCTCGAACCGGTCGCTGCAGTCACAGCTGGCCGACAGCCGCGCCTCCCTGGCCGCCAGCGAGGACGCCTTCCGCGTCGCCACTCTGCGCTACAAGGGCGGCCTTTCCACCTATCCCGCCGTGCTGCTGGTCGAGCAGGAAGTGCTGCGCCGCCGCCGCATCGTCGCCGACCTGGAAGCCCGCGGCCTTGCCCTCGACGTGGAGTTGGTCCGCGCCCTGGGCGGCGGCTACCGCGCCGCCGCCTGATCCTTCATCCTCCCCGAACGCTCCCCGAGACGCCGATCTGCAAGGACCCGACAGATGTCCAACACCGCCACCCTCGCCAAGGCCCCGGGCCTCGACACCGCCGGACCGGCCGTCCAGGGTTCGGGCCCCGCCGCGGCCAAGTCGCGCCGCCGCCAGATGCTGATCTACCTGGCCATCGTGGTGGTGGTGGCCGCCCTCGGCTACGGCGCCTATGTCTTCTTCTTCGGCGGCAAGACGGTCAGCACCGACAACGCCTACGTCGGCGCGGATGTGGCCCAGGTGACGCCGCTGATCTCCGGCCCGGTCTCCAAGGTGTTGGTCCGCGAGACCGAGTGGGTGAAGGCCGGCCAGCCGCTGATCGTGCTGGACGACGCCGACGCCCGCATCGCCGTTGAGCAGGCGGAAGCCGCGCTCGGCCAGGCGGAGCGCAAGGTGCGCGGCTATGAGGCCAGCGACACCGCGTTAGCCGGGCAGCTCGCCGCCCGCGACGCCGACATCGCCCGCGCCAAGTCCGACCTCGACCGCACCAAGACCGACCTGGACCGCCGCCAGGCGCTCGCGGCCTCCGGTGCGGTGAGCGGCGACGAGCTGACCAATGCGCGCAACCGCTACGCCGAGGCCCAGGCCGCGCTCGCCCAGGCCCAGGCCAGCCGCGCCGCCGCCGTCGGCAGCCGTCAGGCCAACCGCGTGCTGATCGAAGGCGTCAGCGTCGACCAGAACCCGGAAGTCGCCGCCGCGAAGGCCCGCCTCGACGCCGCCCAGCTGATGCTCGACCGCACCGTGCTGAAGGCCCCCATCGACGGCATCATCTCCAAGAAGCAGGTGGAAGTCGGCCAGCAGGTCGCCGTCGGCGCGCCGCTGATGGCCGTCGTTCCGGCGCTGGAGGCCTATGTCGACGCCAACTTCAAGGAAGTGCAATTGAAGAAGGTGCGCCCCGGCCAGCCGGTAGTGCTGACTTCCGACCTCTACGGCTCCAGCGTGAAGTTCCACGGCCGCGTGCGCGGGCTGTCGGGCGGCACGGGCTCGGCCTTCTCGCTGATCCCCGCACAGAACGCGTCCGGCAACTGGATCAAGGTGGTGCAGCGCCTGCCGGTGCGCATCGACCTGCAGCGGAACGAGCTGGCGCAGCACCCGCTGCGGGTGGGCCTGTCCATGAAGGCCGCGGTCGACATCTCGGGCGGCAAGTAGGCCCTAGGTCAGGAAGGCGACGGCCATGGCCGACGACAGCAAACCCATCAGCGCCGCGCCGGCCCAGGGGGCCAGGGCCGCCGGCGGTCCCGCCATGCCCGCCCCGATGACCGGCATGCTGCTGGCGGTCACCTCGATCGCGCTGGCGCTCGGCACCTTCATGCAGGTGCTGGATTCCACCATCGCCAACGTCTCGATCCCGACCATCGCCGGCAACCTGGGCGTCAGCACCAGCCAGGGCACCTGGGTGATCACCTCCTTCGCCGTGGCCAACGGCGTCTCGGTGCCGCTCACCGGCTGGTTGATGATGCGCTATGGCGTGGTGAAGACCTTCGTGGGCTCGGTGGCCCTGTTCACCCTGGCCTCCTTCCTTTGCGGGGTCTCCTGGAACCTGCCGTCCCTGATCATCTTCCGGGTGCTGCAAGGCGCGGTTTCCGGGCCGATGATCCCGGGCTCGCAGGCGCTCCTGATCATGATCTTCCCGGCCGCCCAGCGCGGCACGGCGCTGGCCATCTGGTCGATGACCACCCTGGTGGCGCCGATCTGCGGCCCGATCCTGGGCGGCTACATCTCCGACAACATCTCCTGGCCGTGGATCTTCCTGATCAACGTGCCGGTGGGCATCCTCTGCAGCCTGCTGTGCTGGCGCAACATGAAGAGCCGCGAGACGCCGACGCGCTCCCTGCCCATCGACCGCACGGGCTTCTTCCTGCTGCTGACCTGGGTGGGCGCGTTGCAGGTGATGCTGGACACCGGCAAGGACGCCGACTGGTTCAACTCCGCGGCGATCGTCGTCGAGGCGCTGATCGCCATCGTGGGCTTCATCGCCTGGCTGATCTGGGAGCTCAACGAACAGCATCCGATCGTCGACCTCAGCCTGATGAAGTCGAGCAACTTCGTGATCGCCACCCTGATCTCCTGCGTCGGCTACGCCCTGTTCTTCGGCGCCAACCTGCTACAGCCGCTGTGGCTGCAGACCCGCATGGGCTACATCGCCACCTGGGCCGGGCTGGTGGCGGCGCCCTCCGGCGTGGTGGCGGTGTTCCTGACGCCCTTCGCGGCGCGGGCGATGAGCACCATCGACGCGCGCTGGACCGCCAGCCTGTCGCTGGTGGCCTTCGCCGCCTCGTTCTTCCTGCGCTCGCTGTTCACCACCGACGTCGGGTTCTCCGCCCTGGTGATCCCGATGCTGGTGCAGGGCGTCGCCATGAGCACCTTCTTCGTCTCGATGGTGACCCTGTCGCTGAACGGGGTGCCGGGCCAGCAGGTGCCGCAGGCCTCGGGTCTCTACAACTTCATGCGGATCACCGCCGGCAGCTTCGCCGCCTCCCTGGTCAGCACGGTCTGGGACCAGACCGCGACCCTGCACCAGACCCGCCTGGCCGAGGTGATGGGCGCCCAGGACCCGGCCTTCGTGCTGGGCCTGCAGAAGCTGCAGAGCGTCGGCATGACCGCCCAGCAGTCGGTGGCGGGGGTGACCAACCAGGTGATCAACCAGGCCTATCTGCTGGCGACCGACGACATCTTCCGGATCAGCGCCGGGCTGATGCTGGTCCTGGTGCCGTTCGTCTGGGTGACCAAGAAGGCGCTCAGCGGGGCCGGCGCCGCCCACGCGGCGGACTGAGGCGCCCGGGCCTATCCGCCACGGATGGTCTCGACCTGCGATCCCGCGACCTGGCGGACTTCACAGACGCCTTCCCAGTCCGGAAGGTGCGCCTGGTGCAGGGCCATGAACTCCCGGGCGCTCTCGACGGCCGCCGCCCGGTCCGGCAGCTCGAAGAGGGCGAAGCCGCCGATCACCTCCTTGGTCTCGGCGAAGGGCCCGTCGGTGACCGTGAGCCTGCGCTTGCGCACGGCCACATCGACGCCGGTGTCCCTCGGCATGAGGCCGCCGTCGGCGATCATCCGCCCCGCCGCGATCTCCCGCTTGGCCAGGGCGTGCATGGCCTCCAGCAGGGCCGGCGTCGGGCCCATCTCACTGGCGCTCCTGACGATGAACATGAACCGCATGGATCTCTCCTGAAGGCGCGCGAGCCGCGCCGGAGCCCGAAGGACGCGCGGGGCCGATGCGGGCCGACATTCTTCGCAGGGACGGACCGATCGGGCCAAGAGCCGCCTGGCAGCGGCCGCCTAGCAGGGGCAGTCGTCCAGCGCCTTCAGCTTGCGCCAGACGGTCATGCGGCTGACGCCGAGCCGCCGGGCGATCTCCACCGGACCCACGCCAGCCTGCTGCAGGGCGCGGATCTCATGGGTCGCGGCGGGGCGGCGCGGCCGCTGGCCGCCGGCCGGCTCGACGGCGGCGACCGCCTCCAGGGCGGCGCGGAGGGCGGACCCGCCCGGGCCGCGGCTGCTGAGCTCCGGGGTCAGGACACGCAAGGCCGCGCCGCGATCCTCCAGCCGCTCCAACGCCGCCAGCATGGCGCGGCTTGAGGCGCCCAGGTGCTCCAGCCGCCCCACCACCAGCTCATCGCCGTCGCCGATGAAGTCGAGGATCGCGTGCAGGACGCCGAAGTCCTCGCCGCCGGGGCCAGCCGGCTCCTCGATCCGCACCACCTGGCAGCCGCACGCCTGCAGCATCGCGGCCTGCGCCTGCGGGTCGCCGTCCAGCCGAACATAGCCGATCGTGAGCATGCCGCCCGCGCGTCCCAGTCTGATTGTCGCCAGCGGCCTCTTGGGGAAAGGCCTTTAAGGCCAGAGTCCCAAAAGCGGAGCTTCACGCCAAGCGCTGAAGCATTAATTCTAGGCAATATTTGACCGCCGAGAACGGTGATCTAGGCGAGATTGTGTTCGCTTCGCGCCCTATTCACGGTGTCGGCGGTAAAACTCTCCGCATCTCGCCTGAGGATGTATTCATGGTCGACCGTATCTCCGACCTTGAAGCCGTACTCGCCGACTTTAACGAAGCCGTGGCGGGCGTAGAATCGCTGGGCGCCGAAGTTCTCCGACCAGACCCCGATCCAAACCGTGCGGGGCCCCTCGGCCTGCAGCCAGTCTAGGGTCTCGGCGAACAGCCGCGCGCCCAGGCCGCCGCCCTGCCGGCTCTTGCGGAAGTAGATCCGCTTCAACTCGCCGCAGGCCTGTGTCACCGCGGCGTGGGGCAGGGCGCACGGCCCGGCCTGGGCATAGCCCACCGTCTCGCCGTCGGCCTCCACCAGCCAGGCGGCCTTGGCCGGATCGGCGAGGTCGGCGCGGGTGCGCTCCAGGCCGTAGGCCTCCGCCAGGAATTGCGAAAGATCGCCGGGCGGATAGAGATGGCCGAAGGTCTCCGTGAAGGTCTCGGCGCCGATGGCCGACAGGGTCTGGGCGTCGGCCGGGCCGGCGCGGCGGATCGTGGGCTCTGTCATCGGGCGGGGTCGGACTCTGAGGTAGGATTGGGCATGACGATCGCGCTCTACACCCATCGGGACATGCTGGGCCACTCCCCGGGCGAACGTCACCCGGAGCGGCCGGAACGGCTGGCCGCGGTGACCGGGGCGCTGGACGGCAGTGACCTGCGGCTTGAGGCGCGCGACGCGCCCCTGGTCGACGACGCCGACCTGGAGCGGGTGCACAGCCGCGCCTACCTCGACGCCATCGCCGCCACCCGCACCGATGCGGGGCGGGTGAAGCTGGACGAGGACACGGTCATGTCGGCGGGCAGCCTGGCGGCGGCCAGGCGGGCGGCCGGCGCGGTGGTCTCCGCCGTGCGCGACGTGGCCGCCGGCGAGACGGCGCGGGCCTTCTGCGCCGTGCGTCCGCCCGGCCACCACGCCGAGCCCGGCCTGCCCATGGGCTTCTGCATCTTCTCCAACGTGGCGTTAGCCGCCCGCGCCGCCCAGGCGGCGGGGCTGGGCCGCGTCGCGGTGGTCGACTTCGACGTCCATCACGGCAACGGCACCCAGGCCGCCTTCGATGGCCGCGACGGCCTGTTCCTGGCTTCGATCCAGCAGTGGCCGATGTGGCCCGGCACCGGCCATCCGTCGGAGCCGGTCTCGGCGAACATCGCCAACGCCGTGTCGCCGGAGGGCGCCTCCGCGGCGGTGTGGCGCAAGGCGTTCGAGAGCCTGATGCCCAAGGTCGACGCCTTCGCCCCGGACCTGATCCTGATCTCGGCGGGCTTCGACGCCCACGTCCGCGACCCGCTGGGCGGCGGCGGCCAGGCCCTGGAGGCCGAGGATTTCGCCTGGGCCACCCGCGCCATCGTCGATGTCGCCAACCGCCACGCCAAGGGCCGGGTTGTCTCCTCGCTTGAGGGCGGTTACGACCTTCAGGCTCTGGGCTCGTCGGCGCTTGCGCACGTTCGGGCCCTTTCCGCGGGGTAGGGACTGACGGGTGAGGGCGCAGACGCCGGCTGTTCGGATGGACGGGCGAAGGCCTTGAGCGCCGATCCGTTCCTCGCCGCGTCCCGGGCCGCCTCCGCCAAGGCGGCCGGGACCATCACGCTCGCCCGCCACGGCGAACCGGCGCTGTCCCGCAAGGTCAAGCTGAACGCCCAGGAATACCGCGAGTTCTGGGCCCGCTATGAGGTCATGGGCCTGCTGCCCGGCCAGACCCCGCCGGCCGACCTGGCCGGCTTCGTCGAGCGCTGCGACGTGCTGATCGCCTCCATCCGGCCCCGCGCCATCGAGAGCGCCCAGGCGGTTGGCGGCGGCCGGACTTTCACCCGCGAGGCGTTCCTGGTCGAGGCGCCCCTGCCGCCGCCGAGCTGGCCGGGCTGGATCCGGCTGTCGCCCCGGCTGTGGGGCTTCTTCGCCCGCTTCTGGTGGTGGTTCTTCAACCACCACGAGGGCCAGGAGACGCGGCGCGAAGCCGAGGCCCGCGCCGACCTGGCCGCCGCCGAGTTGGCCGCCATCGCCGCCGACGGCCGCGACGTGGTGGTGTTGGCCCATGGCTTCTTCAACTGGATGATCGGCCGCGCGCTGCGCCGCCGCGGGTGGCGCCAGACCCTACGCGAAGGCTATAAATACTGGTCGACGCGGCGCTTCGAGCGGGCCTAGGAAGTCTCCATGTCCGAACCCGCCGACATCGCCGCCATGAGCTTCGAGCAGGCCCTCGCCGAGCTGGAGCAGATCGTGGCGCGGCTGGAAAGCGGCCAGGCGCCGCTGGAGGATTCCATCCGCATGTACGAGCGCGGCGCGGCCCTGAAGGCGCACTGCGAGACGCGCCTGGAAGCCGCGCGCCTACGCGTGGAGAAGATCGTGGTGGGCGCGGGCGGCGCGCAAGGTGTCGAGCCCGCCGAGTTCAGCTGATGGCGTCCGCGCCGTCCGCCGGGGCCGCGGCCCCCGACATCGCCCGGCGCATGGCCGAGGCCGCCGACCTGGTCACCGTCGCCCTCGACGAGCTTCTGCCGCGCGCCGATGGGCCTGAGGCGCGATTGACCGAGGCCATGCGCTATGTGGCGCTGGGGCCCGGCAAGCGGCTCAGGCCCTTCTTCGCGCTGGAGACCGGGGCGATGTTCGACGTGGCCGAGCGCTCGGTTCTGCGCGCGGCTTGCGCCCTGGAATGCATCCACGCCTACAGCCTGGCGCACGACGACCTGCCGTGCATGGACGACGACGACCTGCGCCGCGGGCGGCCGACGGCGCACAAGGCCTATGACGAGGCGACCGCGCTTCTGGCCGGCGACGCCTTGCAGACCGCGGCCTTCGAGATCCTGGCCCATCCCGACACCCACGCCGACGGGGCGATCCGCGCCGAGCTCATCATGCGACTCGCCCAGGCCTCCGGCGCCAGGGGCCTGGCCGGCGGCCAGATGATCGACATTCTGGGCGTGCGCGACGACCTGGGCGGCGTTGCACGGATGCAACGATTGAAGACCGGCGCGCTCATCGCCTGCGCCTTCGAACTGCCCCTGACCCTGGCCCGGGCGAAGGATTCGGAGCGCCACGCCATGATGGCCTTCGCCCACGATCTGGGCCTCGCCTACCAGATCGTCGACGACCTCTTGGACGCCGAGGGCGACGCGAATCGTCTCGGAAAAGCGGTAAAAAAAGACGCAGCGAAGGGCAAGGCGAACTTTGTCACCCTGCTGGGCGTGGAGGCGGCGCGCGAGCGCCTGGGCCTTCTTTCCGCCCAGACCAAGACCCATCTGGAGCCCTTTGGCGCCGCGGCCGAATTCCTGCGGGCAAGCGTCGATTTCGTGTTAGAGCGCCAAAGCTAGGTTTGTGTAATTCCGGTCTCCCTGCCCATGCCCTCCACGCCGCTCCTCGACACGATCGCTTCGCCTGCCGACACGCGCGGCCTTTCGATCGGGGAGCTCAGACAACTGGCGGACGAGGTCAGGCTCGAGACCATCGACGCGGTCTCGGTGACCGGCGGCCACCTGGGCGCGGGCCTGGGCGTGGTCGAGCTGACCGTCGCCCTGCACCACGTTTTTGAGACGCCCAGGGACATCCTGATCTGGGACGTCGGCCACCAGGCCTATCCGCACAAGATCCTCACCGGCCGGCGCGACCGCATCCGCACCCTGCGCCAGGGCGGCGGCCTGTCCGGCTTCACCAAGCGCGCTGAAAGCCCCTACGATCCGTTCGGCGCGGCGCACGCCTCGACCTCGATATCGGCGGCCCTCGGCTTCGCCGCCGCCCGCGACCAGAAGGGCCAGGACAACAAGGTCGTCGCGGTGATCGGCGACGGCTCGATGAGCGCCGGCATGGCCTACGAGGCGATGAACAACGCCTGTGAGACCACCAAGCAGCTCACCGTCATCCTCAACGACAACGACATGTCCATCGCCCCGCCGGTGGGCGGGATGAGCGCCTACATGGCCCGCCTGGTCTCCGGCGGCGGCTACCAGTCCCTGCGCAACCTCGGCAAGTCGGTGGCCAAGGCCCTGCCCAAGCCGATGCGCGAGGCGGCCCGAAAGGCCGAGGAATACGCCCGCGGCATGGTCACCGGCGGCACCTTCTTCGAGGAGCTGGGCTTCTACTACGTCGGCCCGATCGACGGGCACGACATGGACGCCCTGGTCCACGTTCTGCAGAACGCCCGCGACATCACCGACCGGCCGGTCCTGGTCCACGTGGTGACCCAGAAGGGCAAGGGCTACGGCCCGGCCGAGAGCTCGGCCGACAAGCTGCATGCGGTGGTGAAATTCGACGTGGTCACCGGCCAGCAGGCAAAGGCCGCCGCCGCCGCGCCCAGTTACACCAAGGTCTTCGCCCAGGAGCTGATCAAGCGGGCCGAGATCGACAACAAGATCGTGGCGATCACCGCGGCCATGCCGTCCGGCACTGGCCTCGACCTGTTCGGCGACCGCTTCCCGGACCGCACCTTCGACGTGGGCATCGCCGAGCAGCATGCGGTGACCTTCGCCGCCGGCCTCGCCGCCGACGGCATGAAGCCTTTCGCGGCGATCTATTCGACCTTCCTGCAGCGCGGCTACGACCAGGTCGTCCACGACGTGGCGATCCAGCGCCTGCCGGTGCGCTTCGCCATGGACCGCGCGGGCCTGGTGGGGGCGGACGGGCCGACGCACGCGGGCTCCTTCGACGTGGGTTACATGGGCGCGCTGCCCGGCATGGTGCTGATGGCCCCGGCCGACGAGGCGGAGCTGGCCCACGCCATCGCCACCGCCGTTGAGATCGACGACCGTCCCTCGGCCTTCCGCTATCCGCGCGGCGAGGGCACCGGCGTGCAGATCCCGGCCCTGGCCGACCCTATGGAGATCGGCAAGGGCCGCATCCTGCGCGAAGGCACGGCCGTCGCCATCCTGTCGCTGGGCACCCGCCTGGGCGAGGCCCTGAAGGCCGCCGACATGCTGGCCGCCCGCGGCCTCTCGGCCACCGTCGCCGACGCCCGCTTCGCCAAGCCGCTGGACGTAGAGATGGTGCTGCGGCTGGCCCGCGAGCACGAGGCCCTGATCACCGTGGAAGAGGGCTCGGTCGGCGGCTTCGGCGCCTTCGTCCTGCACACGCTGGCCCTGCACGGCGCGCTCGACCGCGGCCTGAAGGTGCGCCCGCTGGTGCTGCCCGACGTCTTCCAGGACCAGGACAAGCCCGAGGCCATGTACGCCCAGGCCGGCCTCGACGCCGACGGCATCCTGCGCGCGGCGCTCTCGGCCCTCGGCGTCGACAACGCCTCGGCGGCGGGACGCCGGGCCTAGGTCTGTTGCTGAGTTTAGGTCTCGGCGGCCCCGAACCGTTGAAAACACGAAAAACCTGGGTCTCAGCTTTCGCGGGGATGAGCGGTACTTGACTGCGGAGCCCTAAGGGCGCGCGCGGCAGGCCGTGATGAAGTCGTGTTCCGAGGCGAAGCCGTTCGGCAGAATCTGCCGCCGGGCGCCCAGGACCAGGGTCAACTCACCCGTGTCGGCCACCTGCGCGAGCACCGGGTCGTCGGCGCGCAGGTGAAACTGGATGTCCATGGCGCCGACGATGCTGTCGCCGCCGCCGATCCCCGCGCCGGCGTAGCGCTGCCAGATCTTGCCGGAATGCAGTTCGAGGACGGCCGCGTCATTGGGCCGGCCTACGATGGTGAGGCTGATCTCCCCCGACTGCGGCTCGCAGACCGCCACGAGCAGCACGTCGTCGGTATCGGGAACGCCCAGCGCGAGCTTTGCGCCCTCCTGGCGGTCGGCGCTGAACGCCCAGGTCATCGGCGTCGGCGCCGTCGCGCAGCCGCTAAGCGCGACCGCGAGCAGCGCCAAGGCCATCCAGCCGCGCATCAGGTCAAGCCTCCCTAAGCTTTAGAACGGCGAGAACTTCTCCATGATCGACTGCAGCGCCGGGGTCTTCTGGACGCGGGCGATATCGCCGCGGCCGCCGTAGTTGATGCGCGCCTCGGCGATCTGGGTATGCAGGATGGTGTTGTTGGAGGCGATGTCCTCCGGCCGCACGATGCCGGCGACGGTCAGGCGGCGCACGTCGTTGTTCGTCTGCACCTCCTGCGTGCCCTGGATCACCAGATTGCCGTTGGGCAGCACCGAGGTGACAACCGCGGCGATGGTCAGGCTGATCTGTTCCTGGCGGTTCACCGCGCCGGCCCCGTCGCTGCTAGTTTTGGAACTGGTGCTGATGGCGCTGGCCGGATTGAAGGTGCTCGGCAGGATTTTCCCCAGCGACGATTCGAAGCCCAGCAGGTTGGGGATGCCCACGTTATTGGATGTCGTTCGGCCGGCGGTGGTCTCGTTGGAGGTCTTCGCGCTGTCGTTGATGTTGATCAGCACCGTCAGGATGTCGCCGGGCCGGCTGGCCCGCTGGTCGCTGAAGAAGGTGCGCGCGCCATTGCGCCACAGGGAGTTGGCGGTGGGCGGCGGCGGCGTGTTGGCCTGGGCCAGGATCTTCTGATCCAGCGGGGCGAGCGCTGCGGGATAGCCCACGGGGGCCATCTCGGGGCCCTTCACAGCCTCCTTGATGGAGGAGCAGGCGCCCAGCGATCCCAGCATTGGGACGGCCAGGACGAGGGCGAGGGCGGCCGACGGGCGGCCAAACGGACGGGCGGACATAGTGCGGGTTCCTCTTAGCGGGCGGCGTAGCGGACTTGGTGGGTGTTGCGCATCTCGACAGCGGCGGGGCCGGCCACGGCCTGGCCGGGTCCGGTGACCACCGACTGGATGATCTTCTTGGAGGTGGTGTTCTCGACGGCGAGCACCTCGCCGACGCCGGCGGAGGCCGTGGCCGTGCCCTCCAGCGCCAGCGTGATGCCCTCGGCCTCATAGGTGACGATGACGATGTCGCCGCGCTTGATGACCTGGGCGACGCCGACATCGTGGACCAGCACCACCGCGCCGGCCTTCACCGGCCGCTTGGCGGCCTGGCCGATGATGGAGTCGGCGTCGTTCGGGGCGCCGGCGGGGGCGGCGACGGCCTTGATCCAGGCGAGGTCCGTGGGCTGGACGACATCGCCGGTGTTCAGGCTGCGGGTGTAGGTCAGGACTTCGACGTTGCCGCGGCTGGCGGCGGCCGGGGCGCCGGCGGAGGGGTTAACGGACACGCTGGCGGTCTGGGCCGCGCCTTGAGCGGAGAGCGCGGCCTCGCCGGCGCGCACGATGATCCGGTGCAGGCCCTGGGCGTTGTCCCAGTCGAGGCCGGCGCGGCGCGCGGCGGCCTGGACGACGCCCGCATCCAGCACCACGCTGGCGGCGGTGCGCTGGGCGATGGCCACGCGGCCCGCGGCGCCCGCGCCGTCGAAGAGGTCGCCCAGGGTCACGATCCCGCTGACGTTGGCCGGATCGGCTTTCAGGACGACCGGAACGCCGGCGAGCGCGGGTCCGGCCACCGCGGCGGCGGCCAAGAAGGTGAGCAGCGCTCTCATGGCCTACTGCTTCACCTGGTTGGCGACCTGCAGCATGTTGTCGGCGGTGGTGATCACCTTGGAGTTCATTTCGTAGGCGCGCTGGGCGACGATCAGCGAGGTGATCTCGGTCACCGGATCGACGTTGGAGGCCTCGGTGTAGCCCTGCATCAGGGTGCCGAAGCCGAGCGCGCCTGCGGTGCCGGTCACCGGCGCGCCGGAGGCGCCGGTCTCCAGGAACAGGTTGCCGCCCTGGGCCGACAGGCCGCCTTCGTTCATGAAGGTGACGAGCTGCAGCTGGCCCACGGTGGTGGGCGTGGTGCTGGTGGGCACGGTCACCTGCACGTCGCCGCTCTGGTCGATGGCGACGGAGGTGGCGGTCTGCGGGATCGAGATCGCCGGCTGCACCTGGTAGCCGTCCTGGGTGACGAGCTGGCCCTGGTCGTTGACCGAGAAGTTGCCGGCCCGGGTGTAGGCGGTGTCGCCCGACGGCAGCAGCACCTGGAAGTAGCCGCGGCCGTTGATCGCCAGGTCGTACTGGTTGCCCGTCTGGGTCAGCGCGCCCTGGGTGCTGATCCGGTAGACCGAGCCCGACTTCACGCCGGCGCCGATCTGCACCCCGGTGGGGACGATGGTGCCCTGGTTGGAGGACTGCGCGCCTTGCTGTTCGACCGTCTGGTAGAGCAGGTCCTGGAACTCGGCGCGCTGCTTCTTGAACCCGATGGTGTTCATGTTGGCGATGTTGTTGGAGATGACCTCGACGTTGGTCTGCTGGGCAGACATGCCGGTCGCGGCGGTGCGGAGCGCTTGCATCGCTTAGGATCCTTAGCTGGAGGTGGCCTTGCCCAGACGTCCCACGGAGGTCCGTGACAGGTCGGTCTGGGAAGACATCATCTGGGTGACTTGTTCGTAGGCGCGGTTGACCGCGATCAGCTTGGTGATCTGGACGATCTGATTGACGTTGGAGCCTTCCAGCATCCCCTGGTGCAGCTTGGCGTCGGTGGTGACCGTGGCCTGCTGGTTGGAGGCGTTCTGGTATTCGTTGTCGCCGACCTTCTCGAGCGCCGAGAGGTTGTCGAACTTGTAGACGCCGATCTTGCCGACGATCAGGTTGCCCTGGCTTACGATCCCGTCGGGCGAGATGGTCACCTCGCCGGCCAGTTGCGGGTCGATGGTCACGGAGCCGCCGCCATCGTCGGCGACCGTTTCACCGCTCTGCGTCGTGATGTGGCCCTGGTCGTCGGTGCGGAAGTGGCCGTCGCGGGTGTAGCGGTCCTGGCCCGAAGCGGTGGTGACCTTGAAGAAGCCCTGGCCCTCGATGGCCAGGTCGTAGGTCGCGGCGGTGTTGCGCATGCCGCCCTGGCTGAAGTCGCGGGCGACGCCGTCCTCGCCCACGAACTTCACCGGCCGCGGCCCGCCCTGGGTGAAGGCCGGCGCGCCGGGCTTCATCGAGGTGATCAGGGATTCGACCTTGAAGCCGTTAGTGTCGGCGTTGGCGATGTTGTTGGCGACGATGTCGAGCTGGCGCTTCAGCACCATCTGGTTCGACAGGCCGACGTAGAGGGAATTGTCCATCGAGTTCTAACAGCCCTTTGAGGCGCGACGTTTTCGCCACCAGGGACTGCAAGCCTCGGGCCAACTTGAAAGCCCAATAAAATCAACAAATAATAAAGTTAACGGGCGCCCATCGGCGGAAAATGCCGGGCAGGCTTGTCACTCATTAACGTCCGTTAAAAACCGCGCGTTAACCAACTTGGCCGCATGGGAGAGCGTGTAAGTTTATAAGGAACGCGCGGGTGGCCGAGGACAAGGTCAAGGAAGCGCCCGAAGGCGAAGCCGCGGGCGAGGGAGCTGAGGGCGAGAAGCCCAAGAAGAAGCTTCCTATGAAGATGATGCTGATCGCCGGCGCGGCCGCCCTGGTCGTGGTGGGCGGCGGCGGCGCGGGCGCCTTCTTCATGCTGAAGCCCAAGCCCGAGGCGGCGGCCGGCAAGGACGCCAAGAAGAAGCCCCCGGCCAAGAAGAAGGACGACAAGGGCAAGAAGGACGACAAGGAAGCGGCTGTCGTCAAGGAAGGCCCCGATGGGGTTCTATTCTACACGATCCCTGACGTCGTCGTGAACATGCAGACGGCCGACGGGCGGCCGACCTTCCTGAAGCTGAAGCTGACGCTGGAGCTGCCCGACCAGGCGACGGTCGATGAGCTGGAGCCGAACATGCCGAGGCTCCAGGACATGTTCCAGACCTTCCTGCGGGAGTTGCGGCCGGAGGACCTCTCGGGCAGCCAGGGCTCCTATCAGCTGCGCATGGAGATCCTGCGCCGGGTCAACCTGGTGATCGCGCCGTCCAAGGCCAACGCCGTCCTGATCGAGGAGATGCTGATCAACTGACGCGCTCCCCGCGAAGGGGGCGCGTGCGCGATCGCAGTCACGCATGGCCGACGAACCCGAAGACCAGACCGAAGAGACCCAGGCGGCGGCCGCCGCCGCCGAAGCCTCGTGGGACGATGGCGACGCGCAGAACGAGCGCATCCTCAATCAGGACGAGATCGACAGCCTCCTGGGCTTCGACCTCTCCGAGGAAGAGGGCGGCGAGCGCACAGGCATCCGCGCGATCATCAACTCCGCGCTGGTCTCCTACGAGCGCCTGCCGATGCTGGAGATCGTCTTCGACCGCCTGGTGCGGTTGATGACCACCTCCTTGCGCAACTTCACCTCCGACAACGTCGAGGTCAGCCTCGACAACATCTCGTCCATCCGCTTCGGCGACTACCTGAACTCGATCCCGCTGCCGGCGATCCTGTCGGTGTTTCGCGCCGAAGAGCTGAACAACTACGGCCTGCTGACGGTCGACTCGAACCTGATCTACTCGATCGTCGACGTGCTGCTGGGCGGCCGGCGCGGCACCGCGGCCATGCGCATCGAGGGCCGGCCCTACACCACCATCGAGCGCGTGCTGGTTCAGCGGATGGTCGAGGTGGTGCTGGCCGACGCCCGCGAAGCCTTCGAACCCCTGACGCCGGTGACCTTCAGCCTCGACCGCCTGGAGACCAACCCGCGCTTCGCCGCCATCGCGCGGCCGGCCAACGCCGCCATCCTGGTGAAGCTGCGTATCGACATGGAAGACCGCGGCGGGCGCATCGAACTCCTGCTGCCCTATGCGACCCTCGAGCCCATCCGCAAGATGCTGCTGCAGCAGTTCATGGGTGAGAAGTTCGGCCGCGACAACATCTGGGAAGGCCACTTGGCCACCGAGCTGTGGACCACCCAGATGGAGGTCCGCGCCGTCCTCGACGAACAGCAGCTGGGTCTCAAGCAGGTGCTCGACCTGAAGGTCGGCGACACCCTGATGCTCAACGCCACGCCCGACAGCCTGATCGAGCTGCGCGCCGGCGTCATCCCGCTCACCCGCGGCCGCATGGGCCGCCGCAACGCCCACATCGCCGTCCGCGTGGAAGCGCCGCTCACGCCCCACGCCCGGCAAGCCGTGCAGAGGTCGTCATGAGCTTGATCGGTCTGGCCATGAACGGCCTCCTGGCGGTGCTGCTGCTGGCGGCGCTGACCATGGGCTGGCGGTTGAACCGCCGGCTGAAGGCGCTGCGCGACAGCCAGGAGGGCTTCGCCGACGCCGTGGGCGAACTGAACCGCGCCGCCGTCCGCGCCGAACAGGGCCTGGCCGACCTGCGCGCCGCCACCGACGAAGCCGTCGACCTGCTGGCCGACCGCATCGAGAAGGGCCGCAGCCTGGCCATGAAGCTGGAGCGGCTGGTCGAACATGCCCAGGTGCCGCAGCGCGCCGCGCCCGTCGCAACCCCCGACGATCCGGTGGCCGAGCGCCGCCTCGGCGCCCTCCTGGCCGCCGCCCGCGAGGCGCGGCCCGAGCGGGCGATGCCGCCGCTGCGCGCGCAGGCCCAGCGCCTTTCCGACCGGCCGACCGACCGCCGTGTCGCCGCCGACGCGCTGCCCAACCCTTCCTATGAGCGGCCGATCGCGCGCCGCCGCTTCGCCGACGACGAGCTGTTCGACGAGGAACCCTTGACCCTTGACGTGATCCACGGAGTTCGCCGGTGAAGTCCATGCCCCGCATCCTGCCGCTGGTGGGCATCGCCGTGGGCGGCGTGCTGGCGATCAATGCGCTCGCCGGCGCCCGCGATCTGCCGGACCTCCTGAGCAGCGCCAAGGCCTTTGCTGAGGAGGCCGCCCAGCCGGTCAAGCCGGCCAAGAAGGCCGCGTCCAAGGCCAAGGCCGCCGACGCCAAGGCTAGCGCCGACGCGACCGGCGCCGCCCCGACCGCGCCCGCCCTGCCGGGCGGAGCGACCGCGGCTCTCGTCGCGGCCACCGGCGACGCGAAGGACACCGCGGGCAACGCCGCCCTGCCGCCGCCGACCATCCAGCCCAAGGCCGTCTGCGCGCCCACCGCCGCCGAACTCGCCAAGGAAGCCGGCCTGTCGCCCGCCGAGCTGAACGTGCTGCAGAACCTGGGCGCGCGCCGGGGCGAGCTCGACCAGCGCGAGCAGGATCTGTCGACCCAAGTCGCCCTGCTGGCCGCCGCCGAGGCCAAGCTCGACGCCAAGACCAAGGTCCTCCAGGGCCTGAAGACCGACATCCAGGCCCTGCTGGCCCAGGCCGACGGCCGCGAGGCCACCGAGGTCGATAGGCTGGTGAAGGTCTATGAGGGCATGAAGCCGAAGGACGCCGCCGCACGGTTGGCCATCCTCGACGACAATGTGCGCCTACCGATCGCCGCCAAGATGAAGGAGCGTTCGCTCTCCGGCATCGTCGGCCTGATGCCGCCGGCCGACGCCAAGAAGCTGACCGAGGCCCTGGCGCACCGCTTCACCGCCGCCGAGACCCTGGCGCAGACCGCCGACGCCAAGGCCGACGCCGTGGCTGCGAAGACCGCGGTCGCCGATCCCAACGCCGCGCCCGCGCCCGCCAAGGCCAAGCCGGTCCGCACCGCGAAGAAGGCCCCTGTGCGCAAGAAGCCGGCCGCCGCCGATGCTCCGGCCGACGGCGACAAGGCCGACGCCGATCCGGCGAAGGCCGGCTGATCCGGTGAACCTGCGCCAGACCCTGCGCGCAGGTGTGGCGGCCATCGCCGTCGCCAGCGTCGTCGCGCCCGCCGGCGCGGCGACGAGCGGCCTCGACGTGCGCGTCGCCCAGGCCGACAACTTCTCACGCGTGGAATTCCGCGGCGCGGCGCAGGCGGCGATGAAGCGCAGCGGCCAGGTCCTGACCTTCACCTTCGCCCACGACTCCGACCCCGACATCGCGCGCCTGCGGACCTCGCCGCCCAAGTGGATCAAGACCGCCTCGAAGACGCACGTCGGCGGCCGCCTGCAGCTCTCGCTGACCCTGGCCGACGACGCCGACGCCAAGGTGGGCTCCGCTGACGGGGCGACCTTCGTCAACGCCTTCCAGAAGACCGCGCCGCCGCCGCCGTCCGCCGCTGACGCCGCGCCAAAGGTTGAGCCCGAGCCGCCACGCCCCAATCCGATCCCGGCCGGCGGCGTCATCCACATGGCCTCGAAGGTCGACAACTCGCAGGTGCAGTTCAGCTTCACCTGGGCCAATCCGGCCGGCGCGGCGGTATTCCGCCGGGGCGATGCGGTCTGGGTGGTGTTCGACGCGCCGGCGACCATCGACGTCAGCCACGCCCCGCGCGGCCTGCCGCAGTACTCCGCAATCTCCGCCAGCCGCGGCGCCGACTACGCGGCCGTGCGCATCGAGGCGCCGCCGAACGCGCCGGTGTTCGCCATGGCCGCCGGCTCGACCTGGACCATCGCGCTCGGCCCCGGCGACGAGGGCCCGCCCAGCGTCGTGCGCCTGACCCGCGACGAGGCCGAAGGGCCCGCGACCCTGAAGGCCGCCGTCGCCGGCGCCACCCGCGTGGTGCAGATGCTCGACCCGCAGGCCGGCGACCGCGTCGACGTGGTCACCGCGCTCGGCCCCGCCAAGGGCCTGCCCAGCCGCCGCGACTATGTGCAGATGGCCGTCCTGCCCTCGGTGCAGGGGCTGGCGATCGAGAGCCACATCGACGACCTGGCGGTCAGCCGCGACGGCGACATCGTCCATATCGGCCGCAAGGACGGCCTGACGCTGTCGCCCAGCTACGCCACTCAGGAGGTGGCCCAGCTGTCGGTGGACACGCCCCGGCCCGCCATCATGCCGGGCCTGATCGACTATGACGGCTGGTCCAAGACCGGCCCTGGCGGTTTCCTCGACCGCTACCACCACCTGCTCAACGCCGCGACGATCGAGGGCGGCAACAAGGACAAGGGCGCGCCCACCGCCGCGCGTATGGCGCTCGCCCGCTTCCTGGTGGGCTCGGAGCTGTCCTACGAGGCGATCGGCGTCTTGAACGACACCGCGCGCGCCAGTCCGCAACTGCTGGAGAACCCGGAGTTCCGCGGCCTGCGCGGCATCGCGCGCGTGATGGCGCGCCGCTACAAGGAGGCCGAGGCTGACTTCTCCGCGCCCGTTCTGGTGGACGATCGTTCGAGCTCGCTGTGGCGCGCCTACATCGCCGCCCAGCTGGCCCAATGGCCCGAAGCCCGCGCCCAGTTCGTTAAGGGCGCCGAGGCCTTCAACATGTTCTCGCCGACCTGGAAGGCGCGCTTCGCCCGCGCCGACGCCCAGGCTGCCCTGGCGCAGGGCGACCTGCCGGCCGCCGATGGCCGCATCCACCTGGCGCTGGCCGACAAGACCGACGTCTGGGAGGAGCTCGCCACCCGCCTGGTCCAAGCTCGGATCATCGAGCAGGAAGGCCACAAGGACCGGGCGCTCAGGATGTACGCCGCCATCGCCACTGTGCCGCGCGAGAACCTGTCCTCGCCGGCCCTGCTGCGCGCCACCCAGATCAGGCTGGAGACCGGCAAGATCTCGCCCGTCCAGGCGGCCACGGTCTACGACGGCCTGCGCTACCGCTGGCGCGGCGACGCCACGGAGCTGGAGACCATCCGCGCGCTGGGCCAGCTCTACCTGGGCCAGGGCCGCTACCGCGAGGCGCTGGAGGCCCTGCGCTCGGCCGGCAGCCGTCTGCCGGACCTGCCGGAAGCCCTGCAGCTGCAGGCCGACCTCAACGCCGCCTTCCGGTCGCTGTTCCTGGACGGCAGCGCCGACGGGCTGGAGCCGGTGCAGGCGCTGGCCCTGTTCTACGACTTCAAGGAGCTGACGCCGATCGGCGCCGACGGCGACCTGATGGTCCGCAAGCTGGTGCGCCGGCTGGTGGACGTCGACCTCTTGGGCCAGGCGGCCGAGCTCCTGAAGTACCAGGCCGATAACCGCCTGGACGGCGTGCCCAAGGCCCAGGTCGCCACCGACCTGGCGGTGATCTACCTGATGGACCGCAAGCCCGAGCAGGCGATCGAGGCGATCAACTCCTCGCGCACCACCGTCCTGCCCGCCGCGCTGAACGCCGAGCGGCGTCTGGTGGAGGCCCGCGCCTGGATGGGGGTCAGTAAGTACGATTCCGCCCTGGAGATCATCGAGAAGGACAACTCCAAGGAGGCGCAGGAGCTGCGCGCCGAGATCACCTGGAAGCAGAAGGACTGGGCCAAGTCCGGCCCGCTGTTCGAGAAGTCCCTGGGCGACCGCTGGAAGAACCCCGCCCAGCTCTCCGCCGACGAAGAGGGCAAGCTCCTGCGCGCCGGGGTGGCCTACAGCCTGGCCGGAGACGATCCGGCGCTGGCGCGGCTCACCAGCGAGTACAAGGGCTTCTTCGAGGCCGCCCACAATCCGGAGGCCCTGCGCATCGCGCTCACCGGCGTCTCCACCGGCCGGCTCAGCGTCTCAGACTTCGGCCGGGTCAGCGCCGACAACGAGGCCTTCACCGGCTGGGTCGATAAGATGAAGGCGCACTTCAAGGAACGCCCGGCGCCGACCGGCCCGACCAAGGCCGCCGTCGCCGCGCCGGCGGCCAAGCCCGCCGCGCCCGCCAAACAGGCCGCCGCCGCCCCGCCGGCCAAGTCCGGCAAGGCCTGACCGCGCGCGACCAAGGTTTTGACGTTTCGGGCAAATGCGCCCAGACTTCAGCGTCGACTATATTCCAATTCAAGAACGCAAGAAATTTCAAACAGATAGAGTTTCGGAAGACCGGTTTCGGGACCGATCCCGCGGGCCTTCAGGCCCCGGATGGAACGGTCCGCTGCAACATTGCTGCATGGAAACCGTGGTATCCGAACCACAATCAGCCGGGAGACTGACGCCCATGAAACGCGCCCTTTTTGCCGCCGCCGCCGTCTCGGGCCTGGCCGCCGCCAGCCTGCTGGCCGCGCCGGCAGGCCTCGCCGCCGACACCCCGAACGCCACGCCCCAGCACGTGGACGACTTCCAGCTCACCGACCACACCCGTATGGCCGAGCACCTCTATTATTACAGCTACACGCCCGCGATCGTGCTGATGAGCCGCACCAATGGCTCGGCCTTCTCGAGGCAGGCCTCGGCGGCGCTGGAGAAGCTGAACACCGACTATGCGTCCAAAGGCGTCATCGTCTGGTCGCTGGACTCCAACCTGTCCGACAGCCGCGACGCCGTGGCCGCCGAGGCCAATGCCCAGGGCTTGAAGGTCCCGGTGCTGATGGACGAGCAGCAGCTGGTGGGCGAACAGCTCGGCGTGCAGCGCGAAGGCGAGGTCTTCGTCATTGACCCGAAGACCTGGACCGTGGCCTACCGCGGCCCGATGGACGCCCACGCCGGCCAGGCGGTGGACGCGCTCCTCGCGGGCCAGAAGGAAGCGGTCCGCGTCGCCGACAACGCCGGCAAGCCGATCAGCTTCCCGGAAAAGGCGCACGCCGACGAGTACGCCAAGATCTCCTACTCGACCCAGGTCGCCCCGATCCTGCAGGAGAAGTGCGTCTCCTGCCACATCAACGGCGGCATCGGCCCGTTCGCGATGAACAACTACGCCATGGTCAAGGGCTTCGCCCCGATGATCCGCGAGACCATCCGCACCCGGCGCATGCCGCCCTATTTCGCCGATCCGCACATCGGCGCCTTCAAGAACGACCAGGGCCTGACCGCCGAGCAGACCAAGACCCTGGTGCACTGGATCGAGGCCGGCGCGCCGCGCGGCGACGGTCCCGATCCGCTGCTGGCCAACGCCGGCAAGACCGCGCCGGAATGGCCGCCTGAACTCGGCAAGCCCGACGTTGTGGTCAGCCTGCCGGCGTTCAAGGTGCCGGCCAATGGCCTGGTCGAGTATCAGAACCAGCTGATCGACAATCCCTTCAAGGAAAACACCTGGCTGAAGGCCATCGCCATGAAGCCGGGCGACCGGCGGGTGCTGCACCATGTGGTGTCGAACCATGTGCCGGACCCGAACCAGCCGGCCGCGGCGATCCCCGGCGGCTCGGTGGGCTCCTACACGCCGGGCGCCCAGCCGCAGGTCATGGCCGACAACTCCGGCGCCCCAGTGCCGGCGGGCGGCAAGCTGCACTTCCAGATGCACTACACGACCATGGGCAAGGAGACGACGGACGTCACCCAGGTCGGCTTCTACACGCTGAAGACCCCGCCGGAGTACATCAAGCGCTCGGCGGTGATCTCCACCTTCGCCCTCTACATCCCGGCGGGCGAGGCCCGGCACCAGGAGGTCGCCTACCTGACCTTCCCGGCCGACGCCTACCTCTACACCCTCTATCCGCACGCCCATTACCGCGGCGCGCATGTGGAGCTGAAGGAGGTCCTGCCGGACGGCAAGGAAGCCATGCTGCTCTCCCTGCCGAAATACGACTTCAACTGGCAGCGGGACTATGACCCGGTGAAGCCGATCCTGGTGAAGGCCGGCACCAAGCTGGTGGCCACCTGGGTCTACGACAACTCCGTCCACAACCCGGCCAACCCGGACCCGAAGCGCAACGTCACCTGGGGGGAACAGACCCCGGACGAGATGATGTACTTCCGGGTCAACTACCGCTGGGCCGACGAGACCACGACCCACGTCCGCAATGACCTGCAGTCCAAGCTGTTCGCCTCGCAGATGATCGGCTCGCTGGACTCGAACCTCGACGGCTTCATCGAGAAGAACGAGCTGAAGGGGCCGCTGGCCTACCTGCAGGCCAAGTTCGACGAGCTGGACACGAACCACGACGGCAAGCTGGACGCGGCGGAGTTGGCCAAGGCCATGCCGTCGCGCCGAATGGCCAAGCAGAAAAACGACACCCCGGACGTCTAGGCGCGCCACGCGCCGTTTGACGATATGATTTACGGACGTAATATCCTCTCGGCCTCAGGGCGAGGCCGGGAGGATTTTTTTGCCCCTCGACTATGGCCAACGCCGCAAGCTGCGCGCGCCGCGCGGCCTGGCCTGGGCCGCGGGCCTCGCCGCCTTGGGTCTGGCGGCGGGTCTGACCTGGAACTGGCGGGCCCACCGGGCGATGGAGCGCGACCAGGGCTGGATCAGCGCCGCGCCGCCGTGCCCCGGCCTGACGGCCCAGGCCTACCGCGGCCGCTACGCGGCCCATGAACGGGTGACGGACTATGCCGGCGCGACGCTGGCCCGCCAGTTCGGACATGTGATGTGCAAGGACGTCGACACCGCCGGCGGCTTCGGCTTCGTCACCCACCCGGTCTGCCAGTTCACCAGCCCGACCGCCTTGCGGGTGCATGGGCCGAGCGGCGAGGCCTTCTTCGAGCCCGGCCCCGGCCATCTGGCGACGGTCAGCGTGGAGCGCCGCCGCACCCTCTGCGCGCTCGGCGGCAAGTTCACCCTGTTCGAGGACCCGACCCAGTAGGGATCGGCGGGCTCAGGTCCCCGGAAGCGTGTGGAAGCTCTGCACCAGGCTGCCGCAGACCAGCCGCCAGCCGTCCACCAGGACGAAGAAGATCAGCTTGAACGGCAGGCTCACCACCACCGGCGGCAGCATCATCATGCCCATGCTCATCAGGACGCTGGCCACCACCAGGTCGATGACCAGGAAGGGCACGAACAGCAGGAAGCCGATCTCGAAGCCGCGCTTCAGCTCCGAGATCATGAAGGCCGGCGTCACCACCTGCAGGGGCGTGTCCTGGGCCGTGGCGGGCTTGGGAATGCGCGAGAGCTTGATGAACAGACCCAGGTCGTCGCGGTCCACCTGCTGCAGCATGAAGGCTTTCACCGGCGCCGCCGAGGCGTTGAACGCCGCTGGCAGCTCCATCTGCTGGTTCATCAGGGGCTTGATGCCGTCGTTGTAGGACTTCTCCAGGGTCGGGCCCATGACGATGGCGGTGAGGAAGATGGCCAGCGAGACCATCACCGAGTTGGGCGGGCTCTGCTGCAGGCCGAGCGCCGTGCGCAGCAGGGACAGGACGACGATGATCCGCACGAAGGCGGTGGTCATGATGACGATGGACGGGGCCAGCGACAGCACCGTCATCAGGCCGATCAGCTGCACCACCCGCTCGGTCAGGCCGCCGCCGGTGCCCAGGTTGAGGTTCACCGACTGGGCCATGGCCGCGACCGGGAAGGCGAGGGTGGCGAGCGTGGTCAGGACCGCCAGGCCGGCGGCGCGGCGCCATTCCTCGGCGGGCAGGGCGCGGATCGCCTTGAAGAGCTCGCGCATCAGGAGCGGCCTTTCCGTACGTCGATCTGGGACACCACCTGGCCCTCGCCCAGCAGCAAGAGACGCTCCTGGCCGTCGCAGGCCACGATGACGAGGCGGCGGGCAGGGTCGAGCACCAGGCTTTCCACCACCGTCAGCCGCCGCTCCTTCCGCTGGATCGCCAGGCGGCCGAGCGCGTCGGGGCCGTAGCGGCGCAGGGCCACCGCCGCCAGGCCGATCAGGCCCAGGGTCAGGAGGAGCGCGAAAGCCGCTCGGGCGAAATCGGTGAAGGTCATGGCGCTTCTGCGGCCTTCCAGGGAACAGGCGCGTAAGAGACGTGCGAGTCTCTTAAGTCGGGGTTAACCCTGTTTCTTCACCATGCCGGCCATGGACCTGACCGACGTTCCAATCCTGTCGATGCTGAAAGGCCGGATGGGGTATCTCACCGAGCGGCAGCGGGTGATCGCCGAAAACGTCGCCAACGCCGACACCCCGGGCTACATGGCCCGCGACCTGAAGCCCACCAGCTTCCAGGCCCATTTGCAGGCCCAGGGATCGTCCTCGACGCCCGGCGTGGCGCCGGCCGGAACGCTGGCGGTGACCCAGCCCGGCCATATGCAGCCCCCTGGCTCGAAGCCCGGCATGAAGGCGGTGAAGGCCCCCGATTCCGAAGAGACCCTGGACGGGAACGGCGTCGTGCTCGAGGACCAGATGGTCAAGCTCACCGACACCCGGATGGAATTTGACGCGACGGTCGGCGTCTACCAGCAGGCGAACGCGCTGCTGAAGCTGGCCGTCAAGCGGCCCGGCAGCAGCTAAGACGAGAGGTAAGGACCGATGGCCAACGACCCGACCATGCCGAACGTCACCCAGTCCATCGCGGTGTCGGCCCTTCGCGCCCAGCAGGCGCGGATGCGGATCATCGCGGAGAACCTGGCCAACGCCACCTCCACCTCCAAGACCCCAGGCGGCGACCCCTATCAGCGCCAGGCGCCGGTGTTCCAGGCGACCCCGATGGCCGGCGGCGGCATGGGCGTGAAGATGACCCGCGCCGTGCCCGACAAGAAGCCCTTCGAGTCGACCTACGACCCGGGCAACCCCTCCGCCGACGCCAAGGGCTATGTGAAGAGTCCCAACGTCGATCCGCTGATCGAAGCCATGGACATGCGCGACGCGCAGCGGGCCTACGAAGCCAACCTCAACGTCATCGAGACGTCGCGCTCCATGAACCAGCGCACCCTCGACCTCTTGAAGCAGTAGGATCCTAAGCCATGATGACCGCGCTCGCGGCCGCCAAGGCCTACGCCAGCACCCAGAAGTCCGCCCTCACCGGCGAGGGCGGCGATATCGGCGCGCCCACGGCCTCGGCCGGCGGCGGCTTCGGCGACATGCTGAAGTCGGTGATGGCCGGCACCCTGCAGACCACCAAGACCGCCGAGGCCCAGATGCTCGCCCAGTCGCAGGGCAAGGGCCAGTTGCTCGACGTGGTGACCGCGGTCTCCGACGCGCAGCAAAGCCTGTCGACGGTGATGGCGATCCGCGACCAGGTGATCACCGCCTATCAGCAAATCATGCAGATGCCCGTTTAAGCTCGTGCTAGGCCATGGGCCATGGCCGGGGCGGCGATCGAGCTTTCGGGGGTTGAGAAGCGCTACGGCGGGGTCCTTGCCCTGGCCGGCGTCAGCCTTACGGTCGAGACCGGCAGCTTCACCGCCCTGGTCGGCGGATCGGGCTCCGGCAAGACCACCCTCCTGAAGACCGTCAACCGCCTGGTGAGCCCCGACGCCGGCGAGATCCGCGTGCTGGGACAGGACGTGACCGGCGCCGATCCGCACCTCCTGCGCCGCAAGATCGGCTACGTCTTCCAGGAGGTGGGCCTCTTCCCGCACCTCAGCGTCGCCGAGAACATCGCCATCACGCCCAAGCTCCTGGGCTGGGACGCGCGGCGGATCGATGGGCGGGTCGCCAACCTGCTGGGTCTGGTCGACCTGCCGCTGGAAGTGGGCCGCCGCGCGCCGGCGGCGCTCTCCGGCGGCCAGCGCCAACGGGTCGGCGTCGCCCGGGCGCTCGCCGCCGAGCCCAAGCTGATGCTGATGGACGAGCCGTTCGGAGCCCTCGATCCCCTGACCCGCGATGCGCTGGGGACCGACTACCGCGCCCTGCACGAGCGGCTGGGCCTGACCACGGTGATGGTCACCCACGATATGGCCGAGGCGGTGCTGCTGGCCGACCGGATCGTGGTGCTGCGCCGGGGCGCGGTCGTCGCGGACGGCGCGCCCGCGGACCTCCTGGCCCAAACCGCCGACGACGAGGTCCGCGCCCTTCTGGAAGCGCCGCGCCGCCAGGCGCTGAAGCTGGCCGCCAAGCTGGGCGGCGCGGCATGAGTCCGCGGCTTTCCCAGGCCTTCGCCGTCCTGCCCGAATACCTGGGCTGGCACGTGCTGCTGAGTTTCAGCGCGCTCGCCCTGGGCCTGGCGATCAGCCTTCCGCTGGCGGTGGCGGCGAGCCGCAGCGCGCGGCTGCGCTGGCCGCTGCTGGCCGTCGCCAGCCTGATCCAGACGATCCCCAGCCTGGCGTTGCTGGCGCTGTTCTATCCGCTGTTGCTGGCGGTCTCGGCGTTGAGCCGCGCGGCCTTCGGCGCCGGCTTCTCGGCGCTGGGCTTCCTGCCCTCGCTGCTGGCGCTGACCCTCTATTCCATGCTGCCGATCCTGCGGAACGGGGCGGCGGGCATCCTGGGCGTCGACGCCGCGGTGAAAGAGGCCGCCGACGGGGTCGGCATGACCGCGAACCAGCGGCTGTGGCGGGTGGAGCTGCCCCTGGCCGCGCCGGTGATCATGGCCGGCGTGCGCACCGCCGCGGTCTGGACCATCGGGGCCGCGACGCTCTCGACCCCGGTCGGCCAGACCAGCCTCGGCAACTACATCTTCGCCGGCCTGCAGACCGAGAACTGGGTCTTCGTGCTGTTCGGCTGCGCGGCTTCCGCCGTGCTGGCCCTGGCAACCGACCAACTCCTGGGTCTGATCGAGACCGGGACCAAGCGGCGCAGTCCGCGCCTCTTGTGGATCGGACTGGGCGGCCTCGTGGGCGGCGTGGCGCTCGCGGTCGCGCCCCTGGCCGCCGGCCTCGACAGGACCCAGGCCTACACCGTCGGCGCCAAGAACTTCTCCGAGCAGTACATCCTGGCCGAGCTGATGGCGCAGCGGCTGGAAAAGGCCGGCGCCCAGGTGAGCCGCAAGGAGGACCTGGGCTCGGCGGTGGCCTACCGCGCGCTCGCCGCCGGGGAGATCGACGCCTATGTCGACTATTCCGGGACCCTGTGGACCAACGTCCTCAACCGCAAGGACAATCCCGGCCGCGCGGAGGTCCTGAAACAGCTCACCGCCGAACTGAAGCGGCGCGACGGGGTCACCGTCCTGGGCTCGCTGGGCTTCGAGAACGCCTATGCGCTGACCATGCGCCCCGACCGCGCCAAGGCGCTGGGGATCGCGTCCATCGCCGACCTGGCCGGCCAGGCGCCGAAGCTGACCCTGGGCTCGGACCTGGAGTTCCTGTCGCGGCCGGAGTGGAAGGCGGTCGAGGACGCCTACGGCCTGAAGTTCAAGGCCAAGCGCTCCTACCAGCCCACCTTCATGTACCGCGCCCTGATGGGCGGCGAGGCCGACGTGATCAGCGCCTTCTCCTCCGACGGCCGGATCGCGGCGGACCACCTGGTGATCCTCACCGATCCCAAGGGGGCTATCCCGCCCTATGACGCCGTGGTGCTGATCTCTCCAAAGCGGGCGCACGACAAGCGCCTCATCGACGCCCTGCAGCCCTTGATCGGCAAGATCAACGTGGGCGTCATGCAGGCCGCCAACCTCAGCGTCGACCGTGACGCGGGCAAGGCCTCGCCCGCCGAGGCGGCGAAGGCGCTGGATCGGCAGATTCTGCCCAGCCCGTAGGCTTTCATTAACCATGCCGGACCATGCTGGCGACGTCCGCAAGAGCGCGGATTTATCCAGTTTTTCAAAGAGGTCTTTATGAGCGGCGCCGAGGTTCTTGACGTCGGGCGCGACGCCATCTGGCTGACGATCCAGCTCTGCGCGCCGGTGCTGATCGTAGGCCTGCTCGTGGGCGTCGGCATCGGCCTCCTGCAGGCCCTGACCCAGATCCAGGAAGCGACCCTGGTCGCCGCCCCGAAGATCGTGGCGATCTTCATCTCGCTGCTGGTGTTCCTGCCGTTGATGGGCGCGTTGATGAACGGCTTCATGCGCCACATCGCCGAACGCATCGCCAGTCTCTGACGGCAGGCCGGCCGCCGCCATGGAGCACTACGCCCCCGCCCAGCAGATCTACGCCGCCGGCCTGATCTTCGCGCGGCTGAGCGCCGTTGTGATGCTGATCCCGGGCATCGGCGAGACCTTCGTCCCCGTCAATATACGTCTCGCCTTCGCCGTCCTCCTGGCCCTGGTGCTCTATCCGATTGTCGGGACCCTGGTCCCGGCGATCCCCGCCGATGTGGCCGGTGTGGCGCTGGCGGTGATCAAGGAGACCGCCATCGGCCTGATGATCGGCTCCATCCTGCGGTTCTTCATGGCGTCGCTGGCCACCACCGGCGAAGTCATCTCGATTCAGACGACGCTGAGCTTCTCCCAGACCGCCAACCCGACCCAGGCCCAGCCGACCACCAGCGTCGGCACCTTCCTGGGCCTCTTGGGCATCCTCCTGGTGATGACCACCAACCTGCACCACCTGTTCCTGTCGGCGATCGTGCGCTCCTACACGATCTTCCCCTTCACCAGGCCGATCCCGCTGACCGACGCCAACACCCTGGCGATCCAGACGGTGGCGAAGTCATTCGCCCTTGGCCTGCAACTCGCCGGCCCGGTGATGGCGCTCGCGCTGATCGTCAATGTGGCGACCGGCCTGGTCGGGCGGGTGATGCCGCAGTTCCAGATCTTCCTGGTGGTCTCGCCCCTGATGGTGCTCCTCGGCCTGTCGGTCCTGGGGCTCAGCCTGGGGGTGATCGGGATGGTGTGGGTCGACCACTACCGCGACCTGCTGGCGATCTTCGCGTGACCGCATGAGCGACACGAACGACGCAGCGTCGAAAACAGAAGAGCCGACACCGCGCAAACTCCAGCAGGCGCGCGAGAAGGGCGAGGTGGTCAAGACCCCGGACCTGGGGCCGTTGGCCTCGCTGGCCGGCGCGGCCACGGTGATCGTGCTGGGCGGCGGCTACCTCTCCCGCCACCTGATTGCGACCATGACGCCGTTCCTGGCGGACCCCGACAGCATGAGTTTCGACGGCCAGGGCGGCATGCAGATCATGCGCCAGGCGCTGCTGGCCGTGGCCCCGGTGATGGGGGCGGTGATGCTGGCCGCCTGCGCCGCCGGCGTGGCGGGCAACCTCGTGCAGACCGGCCTGATGTTCAGTCCGGAAAGACTGGCCCTCAATTTCGAGAAGGTGTCGCCGGCCGCAGGCTTCAAGCGGCTGTTTGGCATCGACAACTTCGTGAACTTCCTGAAATCGCTGGTGAAGATCGGGATCACCGGCCTGATCGCCTGGTGGGTGCTCAGTCCTCATCGCACCGAGCTCGAGAACCTGGCCGGCATGGAGCCGACAGCCGTGCTGGGTTTCGTCATCGACATCCTGAAGCGGCTGCTCTTCGCGGTGATCGCCTTCCTGGTGGTGGTGGCCGGCGCCGACTGGCTCTGGCAGCGCCAGCGGTTCATGCAGCGGATGCGGATGACCAAGGAGGAGATCAAGGAGGACTACAAGCAGTCCGAGGGCGATCCCCACATCAAGGCCAAGCAGCGTCAGATGCGCAATGAGCGCTCCAAGCGCCGGATGATGGCCCAGGTGCCCAAGGCCACGGTGGTGGTGATGAACCCGACCCACTACGCCGTGGCCCTGCGCTACGAACCCGGCGAGGCGCCCGCGCCGATCTGCGTCGCCAAAGGCCTCGACAGCCTCGCGCTCAAGATCCGCGAGATCGCCGAGGAGGCCGGCGTGGCGGTGATCGAGGATCCGCCGCTGGCCCGCGCCCTCTATGCGGCGGTGGAGATCGACGAGATCATTCCGCCGGCGCACTATGAGGCTGTGGCCAAGGTCATCGGCTTCATCCTGAACGCCGGGCGCCGCGTGCGGGCGAAGTCGCTCCGCTAGTTCTGCAACCGGCCTGCAATCGTCCCGTAACCTGACCGCGTACGCCGCCCCGCGCCTGTGAGAGAATGCACGTGACCGATTCGCCGGACCTCGCCCGCCGAGGCTCCAAGATGGAGACTTTGTCTCAGGCCATGGCCGAACCGCAGGTCCGTAAGGCCCGTAAGGGGCGCTTCGAGCCGCTGACGGCCGCCGCGGTCGTGTTCTTCCTCATGGCCGTGGCCTTCGCCGCGGCGCCGGCGATGAACGCGGGGCCGACCACTTTGGCAGGCTTGCTGCTGCTGATCGGCCTGGCCGGGGTGGCGTGCCTGGGGCTGTTTGTCCTCCGCGGTTCCGCCGACGCCCCGGCCGAGGCCGAACCGGGCGCCGAGCAGCTGGTCGACGCGCTCAGCGAACCGGCGGCCATCGCCGCGCCGGATGGCAAGCTGCAGGCCTCCAACGCCGCCTGGAAATCGACCTTGGGCCTGGGCCCCCGCCTGCCGAAGGGCGGCTCGGCCGCCGCCGGCCTGTTCTACGCCATGACCTCGGCGCGCCGGGGCGAGGCCGCCCGCGCCACGATCAAGGCCGCCGGCGCCGAGCACGAGGTGCTGGTCTCACAACTCGGTCCGCGCCGCTTCCTGGTGCGGCTGACCGGACCGGGCGTCGGCGCGCTGGCCCTGCCGCCAGCCGCCATGGAGGTCCTGACCGCTTTCACCGGCGCCATGCCGCCGCCGCCCAAGGTGTTGGACGCCTTCGCCGCGGCCTCGCCCTTCGGCGCGGCCCTCCTGGAGGGCGAGGACCCCTTCGAGTCCTTGATCGTCGAGGCCAATCCGGCCCTGAAGGCGGTGGCCGGCGGCGGCGAGAAGGGCCAGGCCTTCGGCGAGCTGATCGAACCCGCCAGCCGCGCCGACGCCGCGCAGAAGCTGGCCAGCGGCCAGGGCTCCGGCGCCCCGCTGGAGGTGCGCCTGGCCTACGACCCGGCGCGCATCGCCCACCTCTATCTCTCCAAGAGCGACCACCGTTTCGTGGCCTATCTGGTGGACGTCTCCGAGCAGAAGCAGATCGAACTGCAACTGGCCCAGAGCCAGAAGATGCAGGCCATCGGACAGCTGGCCGGCGGCGTGGCGCACGACTTCAACAACCTGCTCACCGCCATCTTCATGCAGCTCGACGTGCTGGCCACCCGCCATCCGGTGGGCGATCCCAGCTATGAGGGGCTGAACGAGATCAAGCAGACTTCGACGCGGGCCGCCGACTTGGTGCGCAAGCTGCTCGCCTTCTCGCGCAAGCAGACCGTGCAGCGCGAGATCCTCGACCTGGGCGAGCTGATCAGCGAGTTCGAGGTGCTGCTGCGCCGCGTGCTCTATGAGGACGTCAAGCTGACCACCGACTACGGCCGCAACCTGCCGCAGGTGCGCGCCGACCGCGGCCAGCTGGAGACCGCGGTGATGAACCTGGCGGTCAACGCCCGCGACAGCGTCCGCGCCCACGGCGGCGGCTCGGTGAACATCCGCACCGCCCGCGTGACCCAGGAACAGGCCCAGGCCCTGGGCTATCCCGGCGCCCAGGGCGACCAGGCGTTGATCGAGGTCTCCGACGACGGCCCGGGCATCCCGCCGGCGGTGATGGACAAGATCTTCGACCCTTTCTTCACCACCAAGCCGGTGGGCGAGGGCACGGGCCTGGGCCTGGCCACCGTCTACGGCATCGTCAAGCAGTCGGACGGCTGGATCGCGGTGGATTCCAAGCCCGGCGAGGGCGCGGCCTTCCGCATCTTCCTGCCGGTGCACATCCCGGTGGCCGGCGTCGCCCCCGCGCCCGTGGCCCAAGGTCCCAAGCGGCCGGTGGCGCGCGACCTCTCCGGGGCGGGCCGCATCCTCTTCGTGGAGGACGAGGACGCCGTGCGCGGCGTGGCCGCCAAGCTGCTGCGCGCCCGCGGCTACGAGGTGATCGAGGCGGCGAGCGGCGAGGAGGCCCTGGAACTGGCCGAGACGCACGCCGGGTCCATCGACCTGATGATCTCCGACGTGGTGATGCCCGGGATGCAGGGCCCGGACCTCCTGAAGCAGGCGCGGCGCTATCTCGGCGCGGCGCCGGTGATGTTCATCTCCGGCTACGCGGAGAGCGAGTTCTCCGACCTCCTGGAGGGCGAGGCCAACGTCTCCTTCCTGCCCAAGCCGATCGACATCAAGACCCTGGCCGAGCGGGTGAAGCAGGAACTGCAGAAGGCCGCCTAGCGAGCGGACGGGGGCGGCCGCGCTTGCCTTCCGGCGCCGGCGCCGCCAAACATCCGGCGACCGCGACCTCCTCAGCCGAAAGCCTTCCGTGCCACCCGCCGATCCCACCGCTCCGACGCCGCCCGCGTCCGAACCTTCCGCGCCCGCGCCCCGGGTCCTCAATGCCGCAGAGGTCTGGACCCTGGCGGTGACGGCGCACCGCGAAGGCCGGTTCGCCGAGGCCGAGCGGCTCTACCGCACCTTGCAGGGCACGCGCCCGACCTCGCCCACGGCGCTGAACCTCGGCCTCCTGCTGGAGGACGGCCGCCGGTGGACGGAGGCCGAAACGGTCTATCGCGATCAGCTGAAGATCGACCCGAAGGATCCGGTGCAGCAGCGCCAGCTCGCCTTCCTGCTGCTGCGCCTGGGCCGCTATTCCGAGGGCTGGCCCCTCTACGAAGCGCGCATGCTGAAGCCCGGCGAGAACCGCAAGCCGGCCTTGAGCTTCCCCGAGTGGCGCGGGCAGCCGGTCGGCTCCCTGCTGATCGCGCCCGAACAGGGCCTGGGCGATCAGATCCAGTACGCCCGCTATATCGCGCCCCTGATGGCGCGCGGGGTGCGGGTTTCGGTGGTCTGCCCGCCGCCGTTGACGCGGCTCTTCGGCCACCTGGGCTGCACGGTGATTCCCGCCGAGGGCCAGGTGACCATCCCGCAGCATGACGCCTGGGTGCTGACCGCCAGCCTGCCCTGGCGCATGGGGACGACGCTGGAGAACATCCCGCAGCCGCCCTACCTGCCGGGTGGCGAAGGGGGCGAAGGCATCGGCCTCGTCGCCCGCGGCGCGCCGAACCACCCCGACGACGCCAACCGCTCCATGCCGGAGGACATCGCCCAGGGCCTCGCGTCCCTGCCGGGCGTGCGCCGCCTGGAGCGCGACGCCACCGGCGCCCGCAACCTGGAGGAGACCGCCGAGATCCTGCGCGGCCTGGAAAAGGTCATCACCGTAGACACCTCCGTCGCCCACCTGGCCGGCGCCATGGGCAAGCCCTGCTGGCTGCTCCTGCCCTACAAGGGCGACTGGCGCTGGATGACCGGGCGCACCGACAGTCCCTGGTATCCGTCGATCCGCATCTTCCGCCAGCCCGCGCCCGGCGACTGGGCGAGCGTCGTGGCCGAGGTGCATCAGGCGCTGGGCCGGCCGGCGTCATGACCGGGGCGGGCGCGCCAAACGATTGGCCCGCGCTCGCCTATGATGACTGGGCCGACACTGCCGCGACCCTGCGCCTGTGGACCCAGGTCGTGGGCAAGGTCCGCATGGCGCTGACCGCGCCGGTGAACCATTGGTGGCACGTGCCGCTCTATGTGAACGCCCGCGGATTGACGACTTCGCCGATGCCGGTCGGCGGGCGTGGCGTCGAGATCGCGTTCGACTTCCTGGACCACGAGCTCTCCATCGCTTGCAGCGACGGCCGGCGCGAAGCCCTGGCGCTGCGGCCGATCAGCGTGGCGCAGTTCTATCGCGAGACCTTCGCCGCGCTTGCCCGCCTGGGCGTCGCGCCCGACATCTGGACGACGCCTTGCGAGATTGAGGCGCCGATCCCGTTCGAGCTGGACGAGGTCCACCGCGCCTACGACCCGGCCGCCGCCCAGCGGTTCTGGCGCGCCCTGGTGCAGGCCGACCGGGTGATGAAGGCCTTCCGCGGCCGCTTCATCGGCAAGGCCAGTCCCGTCCACTTCTTCTGGGGCAGCTTCGACCTGGCGGTGACACGGTTCTCCGGCCGGCGCGCGCCGCCGCATCCGGGCTCGGCGGTGCTGCCGGCCTCGGTCAGCGTCGAGGCCTATTCGCACGAGGTGTCGAGCTGCGGCTTCTGGCCGGGCGGCCCGGGGATCGCGCCCCTGTTCTACGCCTACGCCTATCCGGAGCCCGCCGGCTTCGCCGCCGCCCGGGCGCGGCCCGCCGAGGCCCGCTGGGACGCCGGCATGGGCGAGTTCGTCCTGCCCTATGCGCAGGTGCGCGGGGCGGCCGATCCGGACGCAGTACTGCTGGACTTCTTCCAGTCGACCTACGAAGCCGCCGCCGACCTTGCCGCCTGGCCGCGCGGGGAGCTCGAACGCTCAGGAGACCCCGCATGACCGACCCGGCTCCCGCCAAACCGCGCCTGCCGCTCGCCGCCTGGATCGGCCTGGCCGCCGCCGGCGCCGCAGTGGGGGCCGTGGCGATCGGCGCCCTGTCGATCGGAGCGGTCGCGATCGGGGCGCTCACCGCCGGGCGGGTGCGCATCAAGCGCCTTGAGGTCGACGAACTCACCGTGCGCCGGCTGAACCTGCCGGACGGCGCGCCGCGGCCCTGAAGCGGGCTACTTGCGGACCCGCAGGACCATCTTCCAGGCCTCGAAGACGTTGTTGTAGGCGCGCACGGCGTGATCGAGCTCAGCCTTCGGCAGGTCGCCGGCGTTGAACCGCGAGCGATAAGGCTCGGCCAGCAACCCCTGGTAAGAGACCAGCTTGAAGTCGACGCCGAGGTAGAGGCCGAGCGGGGTGTTGGCGATGTTGCGGCGCGCCCACTCCTCGTTCAGCTCGCGGTCGAACAGCCGCAGCGTCTCCGGCGAGATCGGCCGCACATGGGTCGGGTCGTTCAGGAAGTGGTCGTGCCGCGGGTGGGGCACGTTGATCAGCACCTGGGCGTCGGGCGCACAGATCCGGTAGAGCTCGCGCATGATCGCCAGGAACACCTTGGGATTGCCGCCCATGTGCTCCAGCGAATGGTTGAAACGCACCTCTTCGGCGCAGTTGTCGGCCCAGGGCCAGGGCGTCTGCTCCAGGTCAGCCACCTCGTCGGGTTTGGACGCTGGGGAAGAGTCAACGTTGACGTAGCCGGCCAGCTTGTGCTGGCCGCAGCCCATGTTGAATTTCAGCACTCGGTTGGCCTCTCGCCGCGTCAGGCCGGCGTCTTAGCCGCTGGCGTGGCCGCGCCATAGGGGGAAAGGTCGATGCCGGGATAGCGCAGGGCCACGTCGCTCAGGGTCTGGGCGTTCCAGTAGGGATCGCCGGGCGGCGGCCAGCCGAACAGGTCGCGCTGGCGCGGCGTCATGGCGACCATCGCCTCCTTCCAGCCCGGGTTCAGCGTCCGGTCGGGCCAGGCGAGCTTGCCCTGCCAGCGCCAGCCGCGCTTCTTGAAGTCCACCGGCATGACGAAGCGCGAGCGGCGCGGCGCCTTGAAGTTGGAGCCGCGGTGGAAGACGTCGGTCTTGTAGATCAGGATCGAGCCCGCCGGCCCGGTGACGGCCACCTCGTCCTCGAAGAAGACGCCCATCTCGGTTTGGGTGATCCCGAGCGGGATGTCGCGGGTCTTCGCCAGCGGCACCGCCTTGGTGGGGCCGTCGAGCTCGGTCACGTCCGACAGCAGGATGAAGCAGGTCATCTGCGGCATCAGCTGGTCGGCGCGCGGGACCACGATGGTGTGGTTCTCGTAGTCGCGGTGGTGGTGCTGGTCGTAGTCGATGGCGCCGGCGTACTTGGCCCAGAGTTCGACCTTGTAGCAGTCGATCTCGGTGGTTTGCAGGAAGCGCTCCGCCGCGTCGATCAGGTCCGGGTAGACCGCCACGCGGTTCAGCGCCCAGGACGGATAGGGGAAGAAGCGCAGGCCCGCGAACTGGCTCTTGGCGTACTGCGGATAGGCGCGGGGTTTGGCGAAATAGTCCCGCGGCCGGGGATAGACCTCCCAGAGCGCGTCCTGGGCGGCGCTCAGGGTTTCCTTGTCCAGGAAGCCTTCGACCACGGTGAAGCCGCGGTCGAACACCTCGGCCAGGTTCTCGTCTGGAATCCTCATCGCGCCAGTGAACCGCCATGCCTACACGCATGCAACCGACCTTGCGTCGGCGCCCGCAAGGCGCGAGCCTTGGGGCATTAGAACAAAAGCCATTTGGAGGACGTGTCATGAGCGAGCCCAGGATCAATCCGGACGGCCCCCTGAAGGGGAAGAACGCCCTGGTCACCGGCGCCAGCCGCGGCATCGGCGAGGCCATCGCCGCCCGGCTGGCCATGGAAGGCGCCCGGGTCGTGGTCTCCGCCCGCACCGCCGAGGATGGCGAAAGCCGCCTGCCGGGCACGCTCCACGAGACCGTGGACCGGATCAAGCGCGCCGGCGGCCAGGCCACCTTCATCAAGGCCGACCTCGCCCAGGCCGCCGAGCGCGAGCGGCTGATCGAGGAGGCGGTCGCGGCTTACGGCCCCGTGGACATCCTGGTGAACAACGCAGCCATCACCTACTTCATGCCGGTCGCCGACTTCCCGGAGAAGCGCTTCAAGCTGATGATGGAGGTGCAGGTCTACGCGCCCTTCCACCTAAGCCAGCTGGTGCTGCCGTCCATGCGCGAGCGCAAGCAGGGGTGGATCGTCAACATCTCATCCGGCGCGGGGATCCATCCGAAGGCGCCCTACACCCGGCGCGGCGGCGGCACGGTCTACGGCATGTGCAAGGCCGCGCTGGAGCGCTTCACCACCGGCCTGGCGTCGGAGGTCTATGACGACAACATCGCGGTGAACGTGGTCTCGCCGGGCCTGGTGGACACGCCAGGCGTCGCCGTCCACGGCCTGATCAACGAGGCCACCAGGGACCGGGTGCAGCCGATCAAATACATCGCCGAGGCGGTCTACCGCCTGGCGTCCGGTGACCCAAAGACGCTAACAGGAACAATAGGATACGCCGAGCCCTTCCTGAAAGAACAGAAGGTCGAACCTTCGGAGCTGGTGTGAACGCGCCATGATCGAACAGACCGTCGACATCCCCACCAAGCACGGGGCGACCACCACCTTCATCGCCCATCCGGAGCGCGACGGGCCGCATCCGGTGGTGATGTTCTTCATGGACGCCCCGGCGATCCGTGAGGAGTTGCGCGACATGGCCCGGCGCATCGCCGCGGCCGGCTACTACGTCATGCTGCCCAACCTCTACTATCGGAAGGGCGTGCTGGAGCTGAAGGACCTGCCGCCGCTGCCGGACGCCGAGGCGCGGGCGCGGATGTTCGAGCTGATGGGCTCGATCACCATCCCGCTGATCATGGACGACGCCGACGCTCTGCTGGACTACGCCGACCGCGACCCGGCGGCCAGCAAGGGCAAGATCGCCACCCTGGGCTACTGCATGAGCGGCCAGTACGCGATCAACTTCGCCGCCCGCTATCCAGAGCGGGTGGCGGCGGCGGCCTCGATCTATGGCGTGCAGCTGGTCACCGACCGGCCGGACAGTCCGCACCTGGCGGCGCAGAAGGCCAAGGGCGAGCTCTACTTCGCCTGCGCCGAGCACGACGTCTATGCGCCGATGGAGACGGTCCAGGCCCTGGACCAGTTGGTGAAGTCGAAGAACCTCAACGCCGAGGTCGAGCTCTACGAGGGCGTCCACCACGGCTTCGCCTTCCCGCAGCGCGGCGCGGTCTATGACAAGCCCGCCGCCGAACGGCACTGGGAGCGGCTGTTCTCGCTCTGGAAGCGACGGCTTAGCTAGGCTCCGCCGCGAGCCAACCCAGCACGCCGTCGGCCGCCGCCACGCCGGTGGCGAAGCTGGCCTGCAGCAGGTAGCCGCCGGTGGGGGCTTCCCAGTCCAGCATCTCGCCGGCCGCAAAAACGCCTGGGCAGGCGGTCAGCATCAGCCGCGCGTCCAGCGCCGCGAAATCGACGCCGCCGGCAGTGGAGATGGCGCGCGCGATCGGACGCGCGGCGGTCAGTGTCAGCGGCGCGCCCTTGACCGCCTTGGCAAGGGCCGCGGGGTCGGACGGCAGGTCCTTGCCGTGCGCCTCGCGCAGCAGGTTGGTCTCCAGCGGCGAGAGATGCAGCGCCTTACGCAGGCGGTTGGCCAGGGACTGGTTGGCGGGCGTGAGCGCGATCTTGGCCTGCAGCTCCGGCTCGCGGGCGTCGGGGCGCAGGTCGGTCCACAGCCGCGCGGAGCCCTCGGCGGCGATGGCGTCACGCAGGGCCGCCGACAGGGCGTAAACCGCGCCGCCCTCCAGGCCATGCCGGGTCACCAGCGCCTCGCCGCGCACGCGCACCCGGCCGAAGGTGAGCGCCGCGGCCTTCAGAGGCTGACCCGCGAAGCGGTCGCGGAATATCTCGCTCCAGGCCACGTCGAAGCCGGCGTTGGCGGGCTTGAGCGGCGCGACGGCGACGCCCTGCGCCGCCAGGACTTCCGCCCAGTCGCCGGTCGAGCCCAGTTTCGGCCAGCTCGCTCCGCCGAGAGCCAGGATGGCCGCGTCGGGCCTGGCGGAGGTCTCGGCGTCCGGCGTGCGGAACCTCAGCGCGCCGGCCGTGTCCCAGCCCAGCCAGTCGTGCCGGGTGCGGACCGTGACGCCCAGGTCGCGCAGCCGCCCCAGCCAGGCGCGCAGCAGGGGCGAGGCCTTCAGCGCCTTGGGGAACACCCGGCCCGAGGTGCCCACGAAGGTCGGTTGGCCCAGGGCCTCGGCCCAGGCGATCAGTGCGCTGGGCGGAAAGGCCTCGATCAGCGGCGCGAGGCGCTGCGCCGCCGCTCCATAGCGCGGCAGGAAGGCCTCGATCGGCTCAGAGTGGGTGAGGTTCAGGCCGCCACGCCCGGCCAGCAGGAACTTGCGTCCCACGGACGGCATGCGGTCGTAGACGGTGACCGCGACGCCGGCTTGCGCCAGCCGCTCAGCCGCCATCAGGCCCGCGGGGCCGCCGCCGATGATCGCGACCTCGGTCAAGCGCTCAGGGACAGACCGACTTGGCCAACAGGGCGGCGCGGTCGCGGCTGAGGTCGGCGTGCTTCGGCTTGGGCAGGGTCGTCTTGCCGGTCATGCCCGTCCATAGCACGCGATTGTAGCGCGGGGTGTCGAGATGATCTTCCTCCGCGAAATCGAAGCCGGCCATGGCCTTGGCCCAATAGGCGGCGTCGTGCGTGGCGTGGCAGGCCAGCGGCGGGACCTCCGCTGTCGCCGCGCGGGCCGGCAGCGGCAGCTTGGTCTGCTGACGCAGCACCTCCGATGGCGCGGCCTGGAAGCTCCAGCTGGCCTGGTTCAGGTCGAAGATGTCGGCCATCGGCCGCGCCAGCCCGTCGTTCATCGCCATCGGCGCGATGCCCAGCACGTCCTCGATGGTGCGCACGAAGTTCACCGTGGTGTAGGGTGTCGAGACCACCGCGTGCTGGCGGACATAGGCGCCGGCCACATAGGCCGTGGTGCGCCGCGAGCTCACATGGTCCGGCCCGTCCTGGGCGTCGTCCTCGATGATGAAGATGACGGTGTCCTTGGCGAAGCGGCTCTCCGCGATCGTCTGGGCCACCAGGCCCACGGCGTAGTCGTTGTCAGCCAGCTCGGCCTCCACCGTGTTGATGCCGTCGATGCCGCGGGCGAAGTCGCCGGTGTGGTCGTGCGCCAGGCGCAGGAGGGTGAGCGCCGGCAGGTCGCCTTTGGCGGCATAGGCGTCGAACTCCCGCTTCCACTCCTGGAACCGCCAGTAGTCCGGGAAGGCCTGGTCGAAGCCGCGGAAGTAGGGGTCGGTCACCGGCGCCAGCTCCGGCTTGGTGGCGTAGAACACCTGCAGCTTCTTGCCGAACGGGTCGCGCTCCAGCGGGATGTTGTCGCTGACCTTGGGGCTGTAGCGCGAGAGGTCGCCGTAGAAGCCGTAATTACGCACCGAGAGCCCGGCGCGCAGGGCCGAGTTCCAGACATAGCCCTGGCCTTCCTCGCCGGCGTCCGGGCCGTCCAGGGCGCCGACGTCGGTGGGGCCCGGCAGGACGTCGTCGTCGTCGGGGGTCGCGGCCTTGGCGGCCTTGCGCGCGGCGTGCGGGGTGATGGCGACGTTGATGTTGCGGTTCTCGCCCTCCTGGTCGTATTGCAGGCCGCGCCCGGCGTAGTTCACCGGCGCCTCGCGCTCGGTGAAGTCGTTGGTGCGGGCCGCCGTCGTCCAGTTCCAGCCGGTGTTGGAGCTTTCGCCCGAGGCGAACAGATGGTCGAGGTCGACGAACTGGCGGGCGATGGCGTGCTGGTTCGGCGTGATGGCGCGGTTGAACACCGCCAGCTTCGGATCGCCGTCGCCGACCTCCAGGTCGCCCAGCACCTGGTCGTAGGTGCGGTTCTCCTTGACGATGAAGATCACGTGTTTGATCCGCGTACGGATCGCCGCCATGGTCGCCTCGTCCCGCTCGGCCGCGGGGTCGGGGATGAAGCCGACGTTCAGGCCCACCTGGCGGGTCAGGCGGGTGAGCTCGGCGCCGGCGGGCAGGGGCTGCGTCAGGAAGCCCGCCTTCTCCAGCTGCCAGCCGTAGGTGTTGGTGGCGCGGCAGGCGACGGAATCTTCGGGCTTGATGCTGAGGGTGTTGCGGCACCAGCCGGGGTTCGGGCCCGGGTCGCTCTTGCCGTTCACGACATAGAGCCTGCCGTTCGCCGCCGCGACACCGGTGGGATACCAGCCGGTGGGGATCAGGCCGGTGACACGCGGCGCGGCCGTCTTGCCGCCCAAGGCCACCACCGCCACGGCGTTCTCGCCGCCGTTCGAGACATAGAGTGTCTTACCGTCCGGGCCGAGCGCCAGGGCGTTGCTGTTGGCCCCGCCGCGGAATTGCCGGCCACGCATCATCGCGGGCGTGCCGAGCGTCGGGACCGTCTGGACCACCTTGCCTGCCGCCGGGTCGATCACCGCGAGCGCATCGGTGTTGCCGAGCGCCGCGTAGAGGCGCGCGCCGCCTGGGCCGGCCAGCAGGGCGGCCGGCTGGCCCTCGGTCTTGATGCGGCGGACCAGCTTCACCGCGCCGCCGGAGACGGACAGCTCGATCACCTCGCGGTCGCGCTCGGTGGAGACGAAGGCGTGGCCGGGGGCGGTCCAGGCGATGGCCTGCGGGAAGCCGCCGCCGGGCTCGCCGTGGTGGGCCGGATCCTGCTTGCCTGGACGCAGGTCGAGTTCGCCCGCGACCTTGCCGGCCGCCAGGTCGACCAGGCTGACGGAATCGTTCTGCAGGTTGGCGGCCAGCAGCCAGCGGCCGTCGGGGCTTACCGCCAGGCCCGCCGTCTCCGGTTTCACGTCGACGCCCAGGCCCTCCCTGTGACTGAGCGGGAACTTGCGCGCCGCATGGTAGCCGCCGGCGCTAGCCTCGTACTCCAGCACCGTGTCGTCGACCCCGGCGGAGACGTAGAACCGCCTGCCGCCCGGCGCCCAGGCCAAGCCCAGGAAGGTGTTCGGCACCTGCAGCACCTGGCGCTTCACCGGCGCGCGGCCGGCGACGTCGTAGACGAAGACGTATTCGTTGCTTTGGTCGGCCACCTGCTTGGCGTCGGGGCCGGAGTTGCGGTTGAAGCCGCTGGTCAGAATCAGCAGGGTCTTCTTGTCCGGCGACAGCGCCGCCGCCGAGGCCTGGCCGGCGGTGAAGGCGGGCAGAGCGGGCAGATCGGGGTTCAGCGGCTGGAAGATCGAGCCGTGCGCCGCGCGCGGCGTCAGCCGCTGGCCGGTCGGCAGGATCGGTCCGGTGTCCGCGGCGGCGGCGAAGGCGGCGCAGAGGGCGAGGAGCGCCACGGCGGGCGGAATCGGGTTTGGCGGTCGCATCACCCATCCTAGTCTGCGGTGCGTGACAGTCGTTCGACGCCCCAGCTTCGCCGCTTTGCGACGAATTCACAAACGCCGGTCGCAGGCATGCTTGCGTCCCAGGCCCACGGCCCCTTAAGCCTGGGCGCATCGCTTTGAATTGCAGGGGTTTGCGATGCTGAATCGCCGGGACGTGTTGTTGAGCGCGGGCGCCGCGGTGGCGTTGTCAGGCGCGGCGCGCGCGCAAGGCTCCGGCGGCGCCGAGGCCCAGCTCAACAAGGCCTTCGACGACTTCTTCAGCCAGGCCCTGGACGAGAGCCCCGAACTGGCCACCTCGCTGGGCCTCGACAAGGGCGCCCGCGCCGCCGAGAAGTCGCGGCTGAGCGGCGATGGCCCGGCCGACGTCGAGCGCCACAAGCGCGAGAACGCCGCCAACCTCGCGCGCCTGCACGGCATCGACCGCAAGGCGCTGACCGGCATGGCGGCGGTGAACTACGACTCGGTGTTCTACGACCTGCAGGCCAGCGAGCGGTTCTACAAGGGCTTCGCCTATGGCGACGGCAACGCCCCCTATGTGCTGAGCCAGATCACCGGCGCCTATTCGGGCATCCCGGACTTCCTCGACAGCCAGCACACCATCGAGACCCGCGCCGACTGCGAGGCCTATGTCGCCCGCCTCGGCGAATTCGCCCGGCTGATGGACCAGGAGTGCGAGCGCGTCCGCCACGATGTGGGCCTGGGCGTGATCCCGCCCGACTTCTGCATCTCCGGCGCCCTCGACCAGATGAGGACCCTGCACGCGCCGGCCGACAAGTCGTCGCTGGTCTCGTCGGTGGCCGACCGGGCCAAGGCCAAGGGGATCGCCGGCGACTGGGCCGGGGAAGCGACCAAGGTCTACGAGGGCAAGGTGCTGCCCGCGCTGGACCGTCAGATGGCCCTGCTGGAGGGGCTGAAGGCCAAGGCGACGCACGACGCCGGCGTCTGGCGGCTGCCTGACGGCGAGGCCTACTACGCCGCCTGCCTGCAGACCCAGACCACCACCACCATGACCCCGGCCGAGGTGCACAAGTTGGGCCTCGACATCACCGCCGAGCTCACCGCCCGGGCCGACACCCTGTTCAAGAAACTGGGCATGAGCCAGGGCACGGTCACCGAGCGCTACGGCGCCCTCTTCAAGGACCCGAAGTACCTCTATCCCAACACCGACGCCGGCAAGGCCAAGGAGGTCGCCGACCTCAACGCCCTGGTGCAGGGCATCACCGCGCGCCTGCCGCAATACTTCGGCATGTTGCCCAAGACGCCACTCGAGATCCGCCGTATCCCGGCGGCGACGGAGCAGGGCGCGTCCACCCACTACACTGACGGCAGCCTCGATGGGTCGCGCCCCGGGATCTACTGGCTGAACCTGCGCGACACGGCCGAAGCGCCTTTCTGGGACATGCCGACGACCACTTTCCACGAAGGCATCCCGGGCCACCACCTGCAGCTCACGCTGCAGAAGCAGGCCGATCTGCCGCTGATCCGCAAGGCAGGCGGTTTCGGGGCCTATATCGAGGGCTGGGCGCTCTATGCGGAACAGCTCGCCGACGAGATGGGCTTCTACAAAGACCATCCGGACTGGGAGCTGGGCTACATCCACGACGCCCTGCTGCGCTCCGGCCGGCTGGTCACCGACACCGGCCTGCACGCGCTCCGCTGGACGCGCGAGAAGGCCAGCGAGACCCTGGCCAGCATCGACGGCGACCCGATCTCGCTGGCCCAGCAGGAGATCGAACGTTATTGCGCGACGCCCGGCCAGGCCTGCAGCTACATGGTAGGCAAGGTGACGATCCTGCGCCTGCGGGCCAAGGCGCAGGCCGCGCTCGGCCCGCGCTTCGACATCCGCCAGTTCCACGACGCGGTCCTGCTGGCGGGCTCCATGCCGCTGACGGTGCTGGGGAACGTGGTCGACAACTATATCGCCGCGCACAAGGCCTGACTTCAGCATCGTCCGGGGGGACCAAGACGTGAGCCAATTCGATCGCCGGAGCTTCCTGGCCACCGCGGGCGCGGCCGCCGTGGCCACCGGCGCGCGCGCCCAGCCGCCCGCCGGCGCGGAGGCGGAGCTCAACAAGGCCTTCGACGACTTCTTCAACCAGACCCTGGACGAAAGCCCGGAACAGGTCTCCTCGCTCGGTCTCGATAAAGGGCCGCGCGCGGCCGCCAAGTTCAAGCTGCACGACGAATCCCTGGCCGAGATCGACCGCCGCAAGCGCGAAACGTCCGCCAATCTCGCCCGGCTGCGCGGGATCGACCGCAAGGCGCTGACCGGCATGGCGGCGGTGAACTACGATTGCGTGCTCTACAACCTCGAAGCCGCCGAAGAGGGCGACCGCCGCTTCGCCTATCCGACCGGCAACTCGCCCTATGTGCTGAGCCAGATCAGCGGCGCCTACCAGCGCATGCCGGACTTCCTGGACAGCCAGCACACCATCGCCACAAAGGACGACTGCGAGGCCTACCTCGCCCGCCTCGGCGAATTCGCCCGGGTGATGGACCAGGAGTGCGACCGCGTCCGCCACGACGTGGGCCTGGGCGTCGTTCCGCCGGACTTCTGCATCGCCGGCGCGCTCAGCCAGATGAAGACCCTCCACGCGCCGGCGGCGACCTCGTCGCTGGTGCTGTCGCTGGTCCGGCGCGCGAAGGCCAAGGGGATCGAGGGCGACTGGGCCGGCCAGGCGACCCAGATCTATGAGCAGAAGGTGATCCCGGCGCTCGAGCGTCAGATGACGCTCTTGGAGACCCTCAAAGGCAAGGCCATCCACGACGCCGGCGTCTGGCGCCTGCCCGACGGCGAGGCCTTCTACGCCTTCGAGCTTAAGACCCGCACCACCAGCGACACGACCCCGGCGCAGGTGCACAAGCTGGGCTTGGACGTCACCAAGGACCTGACCGCCCGCGCCGACGTCTTGTTCAAGAAACTGGGCATGAGCCATGGCACGGTCGCCCAGCGCTATGCGGCGCTCTACAAGGACCCGAAGTACCTCTATCCGAACACCGACGCGGGCAAGGCCAAGGAGGTCGCCGACCTCAACGCCCTGGTCCAGGCCATGCAGGCCCGGCTGCCGGAATATTTCGGGACCCTGCCCAAGACCCCGCTGGAGATCCGCCGCATCCCGAAGGAAACCGAGCAGGGGGCCTCGACCCACTATACCGGCGGCAGCCTGGATGGGACGCGGCCCGGGATCTACTGGATCAACCTGCGCGATACGGCCGAAGCGCCCTTCTGGGACATGCCGACGACGACCTTCCACGAGGGCATCCCCGGCCACCACCTGCAGATCACCCTGCAGCGCCAGGCCGACCTGCCGCTGATTCGCAAGGCCGGCGGCTTCGGCGCCTACGCCGAGGGCTGGGCGCTCTATTCGGAGCAGCTGGCCCAGGAGATGGGCTTCTACAAGGACCACCCGGACTGGGAGCTGGGCTACATCCACGACGCCCTGCTGCGCTCCGGGCGCCTGGTCACCGACACCGGCCTGCACGCCCTGAAATGGAGCCGGGAGCAGGCGAGCCAGGCGCTCGCCGACATCGACGGCGACCCCATCTCGCTGGCCCAGCAGGAGATCGAGCGCTACTGCGTCACGCCGGGCCAGGCGTGCAGCTACATGGTGGGCAAGGTCTCGATCCTTAGGCTTCGCGACAAGGCCAAGGCCGCGTTGGGGCCGCGCTTCGACATCCATCAGTTCCACGACGCGGTGCTGCTCTCCGGCTCCATGCCGCTGACCGTGCTGGGGCATGTGGTCGACAGCTATATCGCCGCCCACAAGGCGTGATCCGAAGCCTCAAGATTATCTTTCGGGGAATTGATAAGATGAACCAATTCGATCGCCGCAGCTTCCTGGCGACGACCGCCGGCGCGGCCCTGCTGACGGCGGCGCCGGCGCTCGCCCAGACGGGGGGCCAAGCCGGCTCAGAGGATGCGAAACTCCGCGCCATGCTCGACCGGATCTACGAGGCCCAGATCGACGAGAGCCCGCGCCGCGCCACCTCGCTCGGCCTCGACAAGGGCGCCCGCGCGGCCCTGAAGTCGCAGCTCGACGACAACTCGCTGGACGCCCGCGCCAAGCGCCTGGAGCGCACCCGCGCGCGGATGCAGCAGCTCCAGACCGTCGACCGGGTCAAGCTCTCGGCCGCCTCGAAGATCGACCTCGACGTGGTCCTCTACGGCCAGGAGCAGTCGGTCCGCAGCGCCGACAAATGGAAGTTCGGCGACACCGGCGGCAACTTCCGGCCCTACGTGATCAGCCAGCAGACGGGCGCCTATCAGGAGGTCCCGGACTTCCTCGACTCGTCGCACCGCGTCGCCGACGCCGATGACGCGGAGGCCTATCTCTCGCGCCTCTCCGCCTTCGCCCGGGTGATGGACCAGGACCTGGACCGCCAGCGCCACGACGTCGCCCTGGGCGCGATCCCCGCCGCCTTCATCTGCGACCTCAGCGTCGGCCAGATGCGCGCGCTCCGCGACCAGCCGGCGGGCAAGACCATCCTGGTGACCTCGATCGTCAAGAAGGCCAAGACCGCCAACCTCGACGGCGACTGGGAAGGCCGCGCCAGCAAGATCGTCGAGGCCGAGGTCTTCCCGGCGCTGGATCGCCAGATCGCCGCCATGACCGCCCTGAAGGCCAAGGCCCAGCCCAACGCCGGCGCCTGGGCCTTGCCCAACGGCGACGCCTACTACGCCGACGCGGTGAAGGCCTCGACCACCACCGACTACACACCGGAGCAGGTCCACCAACTGGGCCGCGACCAGGTCGCCGAGATCGGCGGCCGGCTGGACGCCATCCTGAAGAAGCAGGGGCTGACCCAGGGCACGGTCGGCGTGCGCCTCGTGGCCCTGAACAACCGTCCCGATCAGGTGTTCGCCAATACCGACGAGGGCCGGGCCGAGATCCTGAAGCTGCTGAACGACCACATCGTCGAGGTCTACAAGCTGCTGCCCAACGACTTCCGGACCCTGCCTAAGGCCAAGGTCGAGGTGCGCCGGGTGCCGGTGTTCATCCAGGACGGCGCCGCCAACGGCTACTACAACGGCGCCGCGCCGGACGGATCGCGCCCGGCGGTGTTCAACATCAACCTGAAGGAGGTCTCCGACTGGCCGCGCTACAATCTCTGGACGCTGGCGCACCACGAGACGATCCCTGGCCACCACCTGCAGATCGCGCTGTCTCAGGAATCCACCCAGATGCCGAAGATCCGGCGCAACGGCGGCGGCTACTCGGCCTTCGTGGAGGGCTGGGCGCTCTACGCCGAGCAGCTCGCGCAGGAGATGGGCGCCAACGACTTCGACCCGCTGGGCGAAGCCGGCTACCTGCAGTCGCTGCTGTTCCGCGCCGCGCGCCTGGTCACCGACACGGGCATCCATTCCAAGCGCTGGACCCGCGAGCAGGCGACCCAGTACATGGTCGACACCATCGGCAACACCAAGACCCGCGCCCAGCGCGAGGTGGAGCGCTATTTCGCCGGGCCCGGCCAGGCCAACAGCTACAAGGTCGGCCACACGGTCTGGATGAAGGTGCGCGACGAGGCCAAGGCCAAGCTGGGGCCGAAGTTCGACCTCAAGGCCTACCACGACGCGGTGCTGCTCTCCGGCGCCATGCCGCTGACGGTGCTGCAGCGCCACGTCTCGGAGTGGATCGCGACCCAGGCCTGAGGATCAGAACCAGCCGGCGGCCTTCAGCCTGGCGGCGTAGGTGCGGCTGACCGGGGCGACGAGGCCGCCGGCCAGCTGCAGTTCGCCGCGGCCACGCCGCCAGCGCACCCCCTCGATCGCCCCCGCCGCCGCCCACCAGGAGCGGTGGACCTGGAAGCCGGCGACGCCCGCCAGGTCGCTGAGCGCGTCGGCGAAACGGGCGCTGACCAGCTCCGAGCCGGCGTCGGTGTGGACGCGCAGGTAGTGGTCCTCGGCCTCCACGGCGATCAGGCGCGCCTCGCGCCGGCGCGCCGAGAGCCGCTGGCGGAACTGGGCGTCGCTGGCGGGTTCCACGGGCGGGGCGGACGCCGCCGAGGCCGACGCCCGCTGGGCGATCAGCTGGCGCACGGCCATCACCGCGGCGCTGATGATGAACACCTGCCAGACCAGGCTGAGGACGCTCTTGAGCGGCGAGGGGCCGAACGCCCAGCCCGAGGCGAACCACACCAGCACGCAGACGCCCGGCGTCATCACCACCGAGCTGAACGCCCACCGCAGCCAGGGGTTGGCGAAACGCCGGCCGCCCAGCTCGTCCACGGCGATGCCGATCACCCCGCCACCGACGATCACGCCCGGCCAGTAGAGGAAGCGGACGAACGGGTTGGAGGTGATCGTGCCGAACGGGCCGAGCGCGCCCAGGAACAGGCCCATGGCGGTCAGCAGGACCGCGTCCCGGGCAAGCGCCTTGCGGTCGCCGAAGGCTGGAATCGGTGGCGTCACGCCGCGATCTTGCCACGGGCCGCGCCTGCGCGCGCCGTCCCCGTTCGCGCAGAAACGGCGCCGTTCGCGCGGCGCGGGCGCGGCTGGCGGCGCGCTTCGCGCAAGGATCGCACGGTTCGCGACAGCGCCTCTCCCGCGCCGCCGAGGACTGTGCGAAAGCCGCCGCCGAACCTTCGGAGGTCTGCCGTGAATCCCTATGTTTCCAGAAGCTTGTGGGCGCTTGGCGCGGTCTCCAGCGCCATGATCGCGCTGGTCTCCTACCGCTATCTCCTGCCCAGCCTGTCCATGCCGACCAACATCGCGGCCAACCTGATGGTCCGGCCGTGGATCTATGTCCACGCGGGCCTGGCGGCCACGGCGCTCCTGACCGGGCCCTGGCAGTTCCTGCCGCGGCTGCGCGCCAGGCATCCGCGCCTGCACCGCTGGGTCGGCCGCGTCTACATCTTCTGCTGCGTGTTCGGCGGCAGCGCGGGCCTGCTGCTTGCGGCGGGGGCGAGCGCCGGGCCGGTCGCCCGCGCCGGCTTCGGCCTCCTGGCGGTGGTCTGGCTTCTGGTCAACGGCCAGGGCCTGCGCCTGGCGATGATCGGCCGCTACGCCGAGCACCGCCAGTGGATGATCCGCTCCTTCGCGCTGACCTTCGGGGCGGTGCTGCTGCGGGTCTACATCCCGATCTCGCAGATGATGCACATCGACTTCATGACCGCCTACCGCGCCATCTCCTGGTTGGCCTGGGTCCCGAACCTGATCGTGGCCGAACTCTATCTGCGCCAGCCGCGTTGGCGTAAACCCCTGGCCACGGCGGCCGCCCGGGGCTGATCGCGCTTGCTGACATCATGTTGTCAGTATGGCGGGGCCAAAGTGGCGGCGAAGGAGGCCGAGGGCCTCAGGCAAAAGGGACTTCAAGCCATGTCCAAGGACCTGATCTTCTACACCAACCCCATGTCGCGGGGCCGCATCGTCCGCTGGATGCTGGAAGAGATCGGCCAGCCGTACGAGACGGTGATCCTCGACTACGCCTCGACGCTGAAGGGGGCCGAGTACCTGGCGATCAACCCCATGGGCAAGATCCCGGCGATCAAGCACGGCGACACCGTGGTCACCGAGGGCGCGGCGATCTGCGCCTACCTGGCCGACGTCTTCCCTGAAGCCGACCTGGCCCCGCCGGCGGCCGAGCGTGGGGCCTACTATCGCTGGCTATTCTTCGGCGCGGGTCCGGTGGAGGCCGCGGTGACCGCCCGCAGCCTGGGCTTCGAGCCCAAGCCGGAGCAGAAGCGCTCGGCCGGCTTCGGCGACCTCGCCGACACCCTGAACGCGCTGGAGACGGCCGTGAAGGACTGCGAGTTCATCGCCGGCGGCAAGTTCAGCGCCGCGGACGTCTACACCGGCTCACAGATCGGCTGGGGCATGATGTTTGGGGGAATCGACAAGCGCCCGGCCTTCACCGCCTATTGGGACCGCATATCCGAGCGCCCGGCGGCCATCCGCGCCCGGGAGATCGACGACGCCCTGATCGCCGCCGCCCAGGCCCAGCCGCAATCGGCCTAGAGGCCGGCGGCGACGCTCCGGATCAGGTCGCGCATCCAGGCGATGGCCGGCTCGGCCAGGCGTTCGCGCAGGTAGAGCAGGCTGACGTCCACCGTCGGGCTCTCGTAGGGCGGGTCGATCAGCTGCACCCGTCCGCCCTGGGCGGAGATCAGGGCGAGCCGGCGCGGGATCAGGGTCGCCATGTCCGTGCGGCTGGCCACCGCCAGTGCGGTGTAGGTGTCGGGGACGGAGACGCCCACCTGGCGGGTCAGGCCGCGTCCGGCCATCGCCGCCTCGAAGGCGCCGGCGTCCTCCCAGCTGGCCCGGCTGACGAAGGCGCGGCGCTCGCCGCCGTCCTCGACCAGGCCGGGCAGGGAGCGGGCGATCACCACGTGCGGCACGCTGACCAGGGTCTCCAGGCCAATTTCGCCGCCCTGGAAGGCGGGATGGCCGTTGCGGACCACCCAGACCAGTTCCTCGGTCAGCAGGGTTTCGCGGGCGAACCGCTCCGGCGCGGTGATGACGCTGCCGACCATGAAGTCGACGCGCCGGGCATCCGTGCGCTCCAGGACGTCGTTGGCCAGCTCGGCGATCAGCAGCTCGCAGCGCGGCGCGGCCTGCGCCAGCCGCCCGGCCAGCGCCGGCGCCAGCACCGCGCTGGCGTAGGCGCCGGCCACCACCGCGAAGCGCCGCTCGCTGGTCGCCGGATCGAAGTCGGAGGGCGCCAGCGCGGCCTGCAGCTGGTTCAGGGCGGCATGCACCTGCGGCCCCATCTCCGCGGCCCGCGGCGTCGGCTGCATGCCGGCTGGGCCCCGCACGAACAGCTCGTCGCTCAGCATATAGCGCAGGCGGTTCAGCGCGTGGCTGACGGCGGATTGGGTGAGGCCCAGGCGCGCGCCGGCGCGGGTGACGCTCCTTTCCTCAAGCAGGACGTCGAAGACTCGCAGCAGATTAAGGTCAGGGTTCATATTGCACTATGAGGCGGGTTCATTTGTTGCGTGACAACATATCATTGGAATCATCGACGCGCGGGTCCTATTCCAGGGACCGACGGGAACGCAGGCGCGGTCGAGGGAGACCAGCGCCCGCTATCCCTTTGCGCCGTGGTCGCGCCTATTCTTTTGAGCGAAAGGGGCTCGCGTGAGCGATCCTGAAGTCATCCCGCTGCGCGGCAACGCCGACGTCGACACCAGGGCGAAGCCCAGCTTCATGCAGCGCATGCGCTGGCCGCTGATCATCGGCGGCCCGCTGTTGATCGCCCTTGTGGTGGCCTATTTCATCATCACTGGCGGCAAGACCCAGACCACCGACGACGCCTATGTGCAGATCGCCAAGGCGCCGGTGGCCCCCTCGGTCGCCGGGCGGGTGACCGATGTCTACGTCCACGAGAACCAGTACGTGAAGCGCGGCCAGGTGCTGTTCCAGCTCGACATGCGCGACATGCAGGCCACCGCCGAGGCCGCCCAGGCCAACGTGGCCAACGCCGCCCAGCAGGTGGGCGCGCTCCGCGCCAGCTACCAGCAGGAAATGGCCATGGTGCAGGCCGCCAAGGACCAGCTCGCCTACGCCACCACCGAGGCGGCGCGGGCCAAGAACCTCGCCAACGTCGGGGTCAATTCACAGATGCAGGTTGACCAGGCGGCCCACGCCGTCCTGGCCGCGCGTCAGCAACTGGCCAGCGCCCAGCAGGCGGCGGCCCAGGTGCTGGCCAACCTCGGCGGCAAGCCGGACCTGACGGCCAGCGCAGCGCCCGCAGTGATGCAGGCCCAGGCCCAGCTCGACCGCGCCAAGCTGAACGTCTCCTACGGCGCGGTGGTCGCGCCCGCCGACGGCATCGTCACCCGCGTCGACCAGATGCCGGTGGGCACCTACCTCAACGCCTCGCAGACCGGCTTCTGGCTGCTCTCGGGCGAGCCCTGGATCGACGCCAACTTCAAGGAAGACCAGCTCGCCCACATGAAGATCGGCCAGCCGGTCACGATCAAGATCGACGCCTATTCCGGCGAGCTGAAGGGCCACGTGGCCAGCTTCTCGCCCGGCACCGGCCAGGCCTTCTCGGCCCTGCCGGCGCAGAACGCCACCGGCAACTGGGTGAAGGTCGTCCAGCGCCTGCCGGTGCGCATCGCCTTCGACAAGACGCCGCCGGACATGGCGGGCCGCGCCGGTCTCTCCGCCAAGGTCACCGTCGACGTCCGCGCGCCCGGCCAAGCCCGCTAAAGGCGTCAGCCATGAGCGCCGCCGAGGACTCCAAGAACCGCTGGCCGATCACCATCTCGATCATGCTGGCGACGGTGATGAACTCGCTGGACACCACCATCGCCAACGTGGCCCTGCCGCACATGCAGGGCTCCGTCTCGGCCTCGGCGGAAGAGATCACCTGGGTCCTGACCTCCTACATCGTGGCCGCGGCGATCATGACGCCGCTCTCGGGCTGGCTCGCCGACCGGATCGGCCGCAAGCGCGTCTTCCTGATCTCCATCGGCGGCTTCACGCTCGCCTCCATGCTCTGCGGCATCGCCACCAGCCTGCCGGAGATCGTGATCTTCCGGCTGCTGCAGGGGATGTTCGGCGCGGCCCTGATCCCACTCAGCCAGGCGGTGCTGCTAGACATCAACCCGCCGGAGAAGCACGGCCAGGCCATGGCCATCTGGGGCGCGGGCGCGATCCTGGGACCGATCCTGGGGCCGGCGCTCGGCGGCTATTTCACCGAGGACTTCAGCTGGCGCTGGTGCTTCTACATCAACCTGCCGATCGGCATCCTGGCTTTCCTGGGCGTGCTGTTCTTCATTTCCGGCGACCGGTTGCGCAAGGCCAAGCGGTTCGACTTCCTGGGCTTCGGCACGCTCGCGGTGTTCATCGCCGCCTTCCAGATGGTGCTGGACCGCGGGCCGACGCAGGACTGGTTCCACTCCACGGAGGTCTGGGCCGAGACCATCATCGCGGCGGTCGCGCTCTGGATCTTCGTGGCCCATACCATGACCACCAACCACCCGTTCTTCGACAAGGCGCTGCTGCGCGACCGCAACTTCGTCACCGCCAGCATCTTCGGCTTCTTCGTCGGCATACTGTTGTTCTCGACCATGGCGTTGCTGCCGCCGATGATGCAGACCCTGCTGGGCTATCCGGTGCTGACGTCCGGCCTGGTCAGCATGCCCCGCGGCATCGGCTCGTTCATCGCCATGTTCGCGGTCGGCCGGCTGATCGGCAAGGTCGACACCCGCGCCATCCTGATGACCGGCCTGCTGATCAGCTGCGTGGCGCTGTGGCAGATGATGCACTTCGACCTCTCCATGACCGAGGGGCCGTTCATCACCTCGGGCATCATCCAGGGCCTGGGCGTGGGCCTGTTGTTCGTGCCGCTGTCGACGCTGGCCTTCGCCACCGTGCCGCCGCACCTGAGGCCGGAAGGCTCGGCGGTCTACACCCTGATCCGCAACCTGGGCTCCAGCGTTGGCATCTCGATCATGAACGCCCTGGTGGTGGCCAACACCCAGACCATGCACTCCAGCCTGGCGGCGAAGGTGGTGACCAGCGACGCGGTGGTCCGCGCGACCCTGCCGGCCATGTTCAATCCGTCGACCACCGCCGGCGTCTCGGCGCTGAACAACGAGGTCACCCGCCAAGCCTCAATGGTCGCCTACGTCGACGACTTCCGCCTCATGTTCGTCATCACCATCCTGTGCATGCCCATGCTGCTGCTGATGCGCGGCCCGAAGGCTGCCCCTGGGGAGCCCCTCCATGCCGTCGTCGACTAAGCCCGTGATCGCCCACCTCGCCGCGTCCGCCTCGGCGTTGGCCCTGGCCGCCTGCACGACCGTGGGTCCGAACTTCAAGGCGCCTGCGACCCCGAGCGGCGCGGCCGCGGCCGGCTACGCCATGGCCGGCGACACGCAGCCGACGGGTGTGAGCCTCAGCCCGGAGGCCCGCGCCGCCGGCCCCTGGTGGCAGGCCTTCGGCTCGCCGGAGCTGGACGCCGCCATCCGCCAGGGCCTGGCCAGCAGTCCCTCGGTGGCTGAGGCCCGCGCGACCCTCGAACGCGCCCAGGCGCAGCTGCGCGCCGTGCGGGGCGCCCAGCAGCCGCAGGTGGACGCCAACGCCTCGATCCAGCGGGAGCGGATCAACCTGGCCGCCTTCGGCTTCACCGGCTTCCCCGGCATCGGATCGATCAAGAGCCCGACCATCAACCTCTATTCGGTCGGCGGCACGGTCAGCTATGACCTCGACGTGTTCGGCGGCAAGAAGCGCGCCACCGAACAAGCCCGCGCCGAGGCCGAAATGGCCGTCCACCAGGCCGACGCGGCCTATCTGACGCTGTCCAGCAACATGGCCATGCAGGCGATGAAGATCGCCAGCCTGCGCGCCCAGATGGCGGCGGTGAAGGCCATCGTCGCCGACGACCGGCGGGTGATCGACATCGTCCGCCAGGCCGAGGTCGCCGGCGGCGAGGCGCATTCGGCGCTCTCCGGCGGCGTCGCCCAACTGGCCGAGGACGAGGCGATGTTGCCGCCCCTGCAGCGCGACCTCGACAACGCCCGCCACCAGATGGCGCTCTTGGCCGGCAAGTCGCCCTCGGAATGGACCGCGCCGGACTTCGACATCGACCGGATCGTCGTGCCGGCGGACACCCCGGTGACCCTGCCGTCCGAGCTGGTCCGGCATCGCCCGGACATCCTGGCCGCCGAGGCCGACCTGCACGCCGCCACCGCCGCCGTGGGCGTGGCCATCGCCAACCAGTACCCCGACATCAAGCTGTCGGCGGCGCTCACCCAGGAAGCCATCAAGCCCGGCGACATCTTCAACGCCGACGCCGCGGCCTGGGACATCCTGGGCGGGATCACCGCGCCGATCTTCCACGGCGGAACCCTGAAGGCCCAGCGTCACGCCGCGGAGGCCGACGCGCGCCTGGCGCTGGCCCGCTACGAGGAGACCGTGCTGGTCGCCTTCGTGCAGGTCTCCGACGTCCTCTCCAACCTGGGCAACGACCAGCAGACCATCGCGTCCCTGCAGCGGGCGGCCGATGCTGCGGCGTCCAGCGCCAAGGACACCCAGAACGCCTTGCGCCTGGGCGGCGGGCCGCTGCTGGATGTGATCGAGGCGCAGCGGACACTTAGCCGTCAGCGCCGCGCCCTGGTGGAAGCCCAAGGCCGCCGCTACAGCGACCTCGTCGAGCTCTACGCCGCCACCGCCACCGACTGGCGTCCCGCCGCCCAGGCGGAAGCTGTGACGCCGGCGAAGGGACGCTAGGCGCTACGTCTTGCGGCGCAGCTCGCGCTTGTGGGTCTCGGTGAGGACCAGGACTGAGACAAACGAGATCGCGCAGAGCACGGCCATGTAGGCGGAGATGGCGCTCGAGTTGCCGAACTTCTCGAACAGGGCCGCCGACAGGATCGGCGCCAGGCCGCCGCCCAGGATGGCGCCGATCTGGTAGCCCAGCGAGGCGCCGGAATAGCGGAACTCCGTCGAGAACATCTCGGTCATCATGGCCGCCTGCAGGCCATACATCACGCTGTTGAAGGTCAGGCCGCCGATCATCGCCAGCGCCATCATCGGGAAGGCGCCGGTGTTGAGCAGCATGAAGAACGGCCAGGACCAGATGAACGCCAGCGCCGCGCCCACCAGGAAGACGCCGCGCCGGCCGAACCGATCCGACAACGCCGCCGTCAGCGGCAGCACGGGCGCCGAGACAATGGTGCCGGCGATCACCGCCCACAGCACCGTGCTCTTGGGCGTGTGCAGGGTCTTGGTCGCATAGGCCACCGCGTAGATGATCATGATGTAGAAGGTGCCGTTGGCGGCGACGAATGAGCCGGCGGCCAGGAGGATCTCCTTCGGGTGCTTGGCGATCACCCGCAGGATCGGTGAGGTCATCTCGGCGCGCAGCAGGGCGGTCGCCCTCTCGACGCTGATCCCCTTCTCGCTGGCCAAGGCCTTGGCTGCGGCGACCTGCTTTTCAGCCTCCAGCGCCTGGAGCGCCTGATAGTCCGCGGTGTCCTCCAGCTTCAACTGGACGTACAGCCCCAGCAGGACCAGCAGCACCGAGATCAGGAACGGGATCCGCCAGCCCCAGGCGGCGAATTCCGCCTTGGGCATGACCTCGCCCATCACCAGGAAGATCAGGTTCGACAGCAGCACCCCGGCCGGCACGCCCATCTGGGCGAAGCTGCCGAAAAAGCCGCGCTGGTCCGCCGGCGCGCTCTCGATGGCCACCAGCGCGGCCCCGCCCCACTGGCCGCCGACCGCGAAGCCCTGAGCGAACCGCAGGAGGACGAGGATCAGCGGGGCGGCGACGCCCAGGGTGGCGTAGCCCGGCATCAGCCCCACGCCGGTGGTCGCCAGGCCCATGATCATCATCGCCAGCACCAGGGCGCGCTTGCGTCCGATGCGGTCGCCGTAGTGGCCGAAGACGATGCCGCCGATCGGGCGCGCCACGAAGCCCACAGCCACCGTCGAGAACGACGCGATGAGCTGGACGAACGGCGGCATGTCCTTGGGGAAGAAGAGCGTCGGGAACACCAGCGCCGCGGCGGTGCCGTAGATGAAGAAGTCGTACCATTCGATGCTGGACGCAGCGAGCGAGGTCATCACCGCTGTGACGACGTTGGACTTCGCGGCCGGCACGGTTGCAGCAGTCGTCATACGCATCTCCCCCGAACAGACGCGGAGTCGCCCCGCGCTTGCCCTACGCGTAGCGTACGACCGCGAAGAGGGCGAGCCTCCAAGCAGGCTCGCCCACGAATTCTCGCATGGGTTCAGGCCCTAAGCGCGGGCTTCTGATCTCTGGCTGGCCTCGGCCGCGAGCCGGCCGGAGAGTTCGGCCATGTGGTCGAAGTCGGCCTCGAAGGCGCCCAGGCCCTGGGTCAGGCCGCGCAGCTCGGCGATCAGCCCCTGGCGTTCCGATTGCGGCAGATAGGCCTCGATCCGCTCCCAGCCGCGCCAGTCCTCCCGCGGGCTGAGGCCCAGGATCTGGCCGCGCCGGGCGGTCAGCGCGGAGGTGACGTTCGAGGCGCTGGGCGAGGGCGAATAGACCGTCAGCTTCTCGATCGGCTCCAGGAGGATCGACCCGCAGGCCGGCAGGCCTTCCTCCATCGCCAGGCGCCCGGCCATGCGGAAGGCCATTTCGGAGCTGTCCACGCTGTGGGTCTGGCCGTCGACCAGAGTGACCTCCAGGTCGGTGACCGGGAAGCCAAGCTGGCCCTTCTCCAGCCCGTCGCGCACGCCCTGCTCGACGGCGGGGATCCACTGCTTGGGCACCGCGCCGCCGACCACGCGCTGGGTGAAGACGAAACCCGAGCCGCGGGGCAGGGGCCGGATCTCCACCGTCACGTCGGCGAACTGGCCGTGGCCGCCCGACTGCTTCTTGTGCCGCGAGCGCTGGCTGGTCCCGCGCTGGATGGTCTCGCGGTAGGGCGTCTTCGGCTGGGCGGTGTCGATCTCCACCCCGAACCGCCGGCGCAGCCGCTCCAGCGCCAGGCGGACATGGCCCTCGCCCTGACCCGAGAGCAGCACCTGGCGGCTCTCCGCATCATGGGTCAGGCGCAGGCCGGGATCCTCCTCGATCAGCTTGCCGAGCGCGCCGGAGAGGCGGACGTCGTCCTTGTGGTTCTTGGCGGCCAGCGCCACGGCGAACAGCGGCCGGCGCGGAGTCGCCCCGGCGGCGGCCGTTTGCGGCTTGCCGGTGGTGGACAGGATCTGGCCGGCCTGGGCGGCCTCGACCTTGCCGATGGCGCAGACCTCGCCGACCGCCGCCGAGGCGATCTTGCGGATCGCCGCGCCCTGGACGGCGAAGAGACCGCCGGCCCGGCAGCGCTCGCCGTCCGGCAGCACGAACTCGGCTCCGTCCAGCAAGGCCTTCCCGAACGCCCGGGCGTAGGCGAGCTTGCCCGACTGGCCGGCGTAGGCCGCCTTCAGCACATAGGCGCCGGCCTCGATCCCGATCCGCTTAGCGGCGTGCTCGGCCGGCGGCGTCTCGTGGCGCAGCGCCTTGAGCAGGCGGCGCACGCCGAAGCCGTTCTGAGCCGAACCGAAGAACACCGGCACGATCAGCCCTTCGTTCATCTCCCGCACCAGGTCGCCGAACACCGCGTCGCGGCTGGGGGTGACGTCGGAGAGCAACTGTTCCAGCAGCTCGTCGTCGAAGTCGGCGATCTGCTCCAGCATGTGGAAGCGCGCCTCGGCTTCGGCGTCGCGCAGGTCGCCGGGGATGTCGACCTGGGTCGAGGGCTCGTTCGGCCGGTAGACGAAGGCGCGCTCCAGCGCCAGGTCGATGAAGCCGGAGATCCGCTCGCCCTCCCAGGTCGGGACCTGGCGCGCCACGAGCGGCGCGGCGCTGACCGGTGCGAGCGCCGCCAGCAGGTCAGCCAGGGAGCCTCGGGCCTGGTCCATCTTGTTGATGAAGAGGGCGTGCGGCACGCCGAGCCGTTCCAGCTCGCGCAGGGCCGGCTGCAGCAGGCCGGCCTTGGCCGGATCGGGCTCCGCCACCACGACGGCCAGGTCCACGGCGGGCAGGGCGGCGTCGAGGTCGGCGCAGAACTCCAGGGAGCCTGGGCAGTCGATGACGCTGTAGCGGTCGCCCATGAAGTCGAAGCCGGCGAGGTTCAGCTCTACCGAATGGCCGCGGGCGCGCGCCTCGGGACTGCTGTCGCCGACCATCTCGCCTCCGGCGCGCCGATCGACGGCGCCGGTGACCTGCAGCAGGGCTTCCATCAGAGTGGTCTTGCCCGCGCTGGTGGGGCCCACGAGCGCCAAGGCGCGCACGGACCCCGCTGGATGGATTGGCATGGTCGTTCTCCCATCACCTTTGGCGCCACGGACGCACATCGGTTGGGAGCGCATCCCTGGCGCGGTTTTGGGACGGTCGCGGACCGGCTCAGGGGCTCGCGCCGCCCGGATGGACGAAGCCTACGCCCCGGCCCGCCGGAAAGTCAGATCACGAATCGTTGCGACTAGAGCCCCGCCGTCTTGATGGCGTGGGCCACCATGGGGACGCTGCCGGCGGCCTTGATCAGCAGGCCCACCCCGGAAATGCCCAGGAGGATGAAGGTAACCCGCCGGAAGTTCACGTCGGAGAGCTGTTGGTAGAGCTTCACGCCCAGCAGGGTGCAGGGCAGCACCACCGGCACGGTGATCGCCACCAGCAGCCAGTAGGTCGGGCCGAAGGTCTCTGGCTTCTGCAACGCCAGCAGCGAGATCGAAAGCAGCTGCAGGACGAAGATGTAGGGCTGGACGATGGCGCGGGCCTCGCGCTTGGGCACGTGGCGCAGGCCATTCCAGACCACCACCGCCGCGCCTGGGAAGGCGGTGAAACCGCCGATCACCCCGCCGGACATGCCCACCAGAGACGAGGCCAGCCAGCCGCCGTGCACCGTGGTGTGCGCCCCATGCGGCCGGGCCAGGGAATAGACCGCGTAGATCACCAGGAAGCCGCCGAACACCAGCATCAGGTCGCCGGTCGGCAGCGAACTCAGGATCGCCAGACCCACCGGAACCCCGATCAGCCCGCCCAGCAGATAGGGCGCCGGCCCGTTCGGCCACCATTGGTTGATCGGCGCCATGTCGGCCTTGAGCTGGCGCAGGGACATGATCTGGTTGGCCGCCGACAGGGTCATCAGCAGCGGCACGCCCAGCTTCGGCGGCAGGACGATCAGGCAGAGCGCGCCGATGGCCGAGAAGCCGAAGCCCGACAGCCCGCTCATCAGCGCCGAGGCGGCCAGGATGACTACCAGCAACAGGATGGTGAGCGGGGAAAAGCCGGCCAACAGCAATCGAACACCTCGAGACTTCTGGCGACCGCCAGCATGAGCGCACAGCCCTTTTAGAGCCGCCGGATAGCGCGTCACGGACGCCGCCGCCGGGCGCGCGCGGAAGGCGATTGTTCCGCCCACGTCGCTCAAATTCTCATCAGCCTGCCTGGGCCTTTGCGCGCGCTTGCCGCACGATTGGGCGCCTTGGCCGTCAGCCGCCGCGCCAGCTCCGCAGCGCCGGCCCAAGCGCCGCCTTCAGCGGATCCAGCCAGGGCTCGTAGGCGCGCCACTGCTCAAGTCCATCGCGGAAGATCGGCCGGCGCACCTGCTCGGAACTCACCGTGCGCACTGCGCGCCGTGTCCGGTGGAAGGCCAGGCACCCGGGCTCGAAGGCCAGGCCGCAGAGGTCGAGCAGGCGCCTGACCTGGGCTTCCGTGTCCTCAACCAGGTCCTCGTAGATCACCCGGATGACCCGGCCCGGCAGCACCCCGTCGAAATGGTCCATCAGCTCAATGTAGTCGCGGTAGTAGCGGCCGATATCGCTGAGGTCGTAGGAGAAGGCCTGCCCCTGGGCGAAGTGCTGCTTGAAGGCGGAGAAGCCGGAGCCCAGCGGGTGGCGGCGCGCGTCGACGATCCGGGCCTTCGGAAGGATCAGCTGGATCAGCCCGATGTGCTGGAAATTGTTCGGCATCTTGTCGATGAAGAAGGGCCGGCCGAGTTTGCGGTGTACGGCGGTGTCGGCGAGGTAGCGTTCGCCCAGCGCGGTCAGTTCGGCCGGGCTCAGCCGCGCGAGCGCCTCGGGATAGTCGCGCCCGAAACCGCGGGCGATCAGGCCGATATCCGGCAGCTCCATGGCGCCTTCGACCTGGCTGTGGCTGGCCAGGATCTGCTCGATCAGGGTCGAGCCCGCGCGGGGCAGGCCCACGATGAAGATCGGGTCGGGGTCCGGCGCGCCGGCGGTCTGGCGTGCGGCGAAGAAGCCTTCCGTGAACAGGGCGCGGGCGCGCTTCATCTGCGCTGTGGTCTCGTCCGCGTCATAGGGCGTCTGGGCGCGGCGCAGGACCGCGCCCTGGGCGTATTGGTCGAAAGCCGCGGCCGGCTCCCGGCGGTCCTCCAGCGCCTTGCCGAGCGCATAGTGGAGGTGCAGCCGGTCGTCGGGCGTGAGCTCCGGCCGGCGCAGCGCCGCCAGCATGGCCGCCTCGTCCGCCAGGGTCAGGGCCTGGGTCTTGAGGTTGGCCAGGCTCCAGTAGGCGTCCCCCAGTCCGGGCGCCAGCGCCAGGCTGCGGCGGAAGGCGGCGACCGCGTCCTCGCGGCGGCCCACCGTGCGCAGGGCGTGGCCGTAGTTGAGCCACAGGCGCGGCTGTTTCGGATAGGCGCCCAGCAGGGCCTCGTAGATCGCCAGGACCAGGGCGTCCTCGCCCACCAGGGCCAGGCAGGCGGCCTGCAGGTTCAGATAGGCCGGATCGTCCGGCGCGCGGGCCAGCAGGCGGTCGATCTCGAGAAGCGCCTGCGGGGCCTTCTGCTGGCGGAACAGGGCGTCGGCCAGGCTGAAGCGGGCGCCGTCGTGGCCGGGCTCCAGCTCCAGCGCACGCGCGAACAGCACCTCGGCGTCGGCGTAGCGGGCCTGGCGCAGATAGGCCTCGGCCAGCAGGCGGGTGGCCTGGGCGTCGCCCAGCCTGCGGGCCAGGTGGGCGCGCAGCATCTGCTCGGCCTCGCCCACCCGGCCGGCGAACAGCGCCTCGGCCGCGGGCCGCAGGGCCGGATCGGTGACCGCGGCGCGCTGCTGCTCGGCGTAGGCCGCCTCGGCTCCCACGCCGTCGCCCGCCTGGAAACGGAGGTCGCCCAGCGCCCGCCAGGCGTCGGCCAGGTCGCGGTTGAGGCCGACGGCTTGGCGCAGCGCCGCCTCGCCGACGGCGGCCTCGCCGAGGGCGATCAGCGTCAGGCCGAGTTCGTACTGGGTGTTGGCCGCGCGTGGATAGGCTCGCGCCAGCGGCGCCAGCACCGCCTTGGCGGCGGCGAACGCCCCCAGCCGCCGCCGCGCCGAGCCCAGGATCAGCAGCAGCCGCGGATCGTTGGGCGCGGCCCGCAGCATCTGCTCGGCCGCCCGCGCGGCCTCGCCCGGATCGCTGGCCAGGCGCGCGGCGGCGCCTTGCAGGGCCGCGGCGGAGATAGCCTCGTTCATCCCCGCCGCGGTCTCCCGTCAAGCCCGGTCAGAATGTTAGCGTGATGCGACCGTAGTAGTAGCCGCCGTTGATCCCGTAGGGCGCAAAATTCATCGGTGCGTTCAGGATGTTGCCGCCATCCGCCGGCTGGTTGGTGCCGGGCAGGTTGGGGATCGAGGGCGGGCGTTTGTTGAAGAGGTTGTTCGCTCCGAACGCCAGCTTCACGGACTCGATCACCTTGTAGTCCACCTCCAGGTCGGTGATCGCCGCGGTGGGCACCTTCAGGTCGGTGGTGATGTTGCTGGTGGTCACCAGTTCGGAGGACGGTCCGTAGATCGACTCCCGCAGGTTCACGCTCCACTTGTTGAGCGTCCAATAGGCCCCGAGGATCGCCTTCTCCTGCGGTGTCGCGTCCGTCAGCGCCGAAAGCGCATTGGGCGTGAGCAGCGACGTCTGGGTGATGATGCTCGGCGCCGCCGAGAGGTCGGCGGCCGGCAGGGGCGCCAGCTTGGTGATGTCGGTCTTGTTGTAGTTGAAGCCGGCGGACCAATCGACGTGGCCGTACTCCGAGAAGTCCGAGGCGTAGTTGGCAGTCAGCTCCACGCCCTGGGTGCGGGTGTTCACCCCGTTGGTGAACACCGCGATGCCGGCGTAGGAGATGCCGCTGTCCAGCTGGTTTCCGTGGGCGGTGATGGCGTTCAGCACCGCCTGGGAGATCACGTAGTTGGTGCCGCCGCTGACGTCGGAGCCGAAGATCAGGCCGGTGACGACGATGCGGTTGGAGATGTCGATCTGGTAGGCGTCCAGCGTGATCTGCAGGTTATCCATCGGGTGGGCGACGAAGCCCACGCTGTAGTTGGTCGACTTCTCCGGCTTCAGCGGCGAGAAGCCGGCGATCGCCGCTGAGGCGGAGTTGGGCGGCAGCTGCACTTCGGCGAACTCCGGCGAGACGTTGGTGCCGGAATAGAATTCCTCGGCCAGGGTCGGCGCGCGGAAGCCGTTCGAGATGGTGCCGCGGATGGCGAACATCGGGCTGAAGTCGTAGCGGCCGGTCAGCTTGCCGACGGTCGCGTCGCCGAAGTCGCTGTAGGTCTCGTAGCGCCCCGCCAGGTCCAGGTGCAGGTTCTGGATCGGGTCGGCGGCGATGTCGACGTAGCCCGCGTAGGAGTCGCGGGTGTGGTTGCCGGCGTTGGTGGGGTCGTAGCCGGTGAAGGACTGCGCGCCCGCGCCGAAGTAGGAGTCCGGCTCGCCCGCGTCGATCTCGAATTCGTCGTGCCGCGCCTCGGCCCCGAAGGCGAAGACCACCGGCTTGGCGAGGCCGACGTCGAAGTTCCTCACGATGTCCAGGTTGGTGGTCCACTCGCTGGAGCGGAACGTGCCGTCGAAGAAGTTGCGCTGCGGGGCGATCGGCGTGGCCGAGGCCGCGGCCAGGATCGGGAACAGCTGGGCGTTGGCCGAGCCGTTGGTGAAGATGTTGTCCTTGTCCTGGCCGTAGGTGCTGGACAGGTCCCAGTTCCAGCCGTCGATGCCGCCTTTGATCCCGACGGTGAAGGAGTAGTCGTCTTCCGACAGCGCCTCGACGGGATTGAATCCGTTCGGCAGCGGGAAATAGGTGTCCCCGGTCGAGGTGGCGCCGCTGATCTTGGTCGGCACCCGATAGTTCTCGAAGGACGAGGCTTCGCGGTGGCTGTAGCTGCCGAAGGAATAGAGCTGGATATCGTTGGTGAGGTCGTAGCCGGCGTTGTAGAACAGGTTGTAAAGATTGAACTCCGGGTCGCCGATGATGCGGTTGACGTTGGGCGATCCGGGCTGGTGGACCACGCCCGCGGCGTCCATCGGATCGTCGCCGGACAGCAGGTGGCCGGTGGGGTCGAACAGGCGCGCGTCGGGCCCGCCCTGCTGGCTGTGCTCGTGGTAGCGCTCCTCCAGGGTCATGTTCATCCAGCCGTTCTGGCCGACCTTGAAGCCGTTGTTGAACGACCAGGCGTAGGTGTCGCCGCCGCCCTGGTAGTAGCTGCCGGCGGTGCCGCTCGCCGAGCCGCCTTCCGAGCCGCTTTTCAGGATGATGTTGACCACGCCGGCGATGGCGTCGGAGCCGTATTGCGCGGCCGCGCCGTCCTGCAGCACTTCCACGTGGTCGATGGCGCTGACCGGGATAAGGCCGAGGTCGGCGGTGGCCGAGCCGGAATAGGGGCTGCCGCCGTCGACCGCCAGGTTCGCCGTGGTGTGGCGGCGCTTGCCGTTCACCAGCACCAGGGTGTCGTTGGGGCTCAAGCCGCGCAGGGCGGCCGAGAGCGTCAGGTTGGAGGCGTCGAAGCCGAAGCCCTGGGCATTGAAGGATGGCAGGTTCTGGGCGATCGCCTGGATCAGGTCCGGCGGGCCCACCGACTTCAGGGCCTGGGCGCCCAGCACCTGGACCGGGGCCGCGCTGTCGGCGGCCTTCATGCCGGTGGCGCGCGTGCCGGTGACGATCACCTCGTCGAGATTGGTGGTGGCGGCGTCGGCGGCCGCGGCGTCGGCGGCGATGGCGCTCGTCGAGGCGAGCGCCGAGAGCGCGATCAGACTCGCGCCCATGAAGAGTCTATGCATGCCAGTTGCCCCTTTTTTGCTCTGAGAGCTGTGTTCCCCACAACTATTCGCTGCCTCCAGATGAGGAGCGGTGCGGTAGGGGTGTCCACTTGGTCTTGGGGAATCCGCCGTTCGCGGCGTGAAACGCGCCGTTCGTCTACAGAACGCCTGGGGCGGCGCCTGCAAATGCGACACTTTCGAGACAAACTCCGCCGTAAGTGCCGCGCAATTTCCAGGCGCCGTTAGGGAAGCTGAAGACGGCCGCGGAGCTGGGACCCCGCGGCCGAGACGTCAGAAGCTCAGCGTGATGCGGCCGTAGTAGTAGCCGCCATTGATACCGTAGGGCGCGAAGGTCAGCGGCGCGTTCAATACGTTGCCGCCGGTCGCCGGCTTGTTGAGCGCGGCCAGGAACGGCGTCTCCGGCGGTTTCTTGTCGAACAGGTTGCTGGCGCCGAGGTTGATCCTGATCGAATTGGTGAGCTTGTAGGCGACATCGAGGTCGGTGATCCCGGCCGCCGGCACCTTCATGTCGGTGGTGACATTGCTGGTCGAGGCCAGCAGGGAGGTGTCGCCATAGATAGTCTCGCGCAGGTTCACCGCCCACTTGTCGAGCGTCCAGTAGCCGCCCAGCACCACCTTCTCCCGCGGGGTCGCCGTGGTCAGGGCCGACAGCGCGGAGGGTGAGAGCAGGGTGGTCTGGGTGATGATGGTAGGCGCCGCCGAGAAGTCCTGCGCCGGCAGCGGCAGGAGCTTGGTGACGTCGGTCTTGTTGTAGTTGAAGCCGGCGGTCCAATCGACGTGGCCGTAGGAGCCGAAGTCGGAGGCGTAGTTGCCGGTCAGTTCCACGCCCTGGGTGCGGGTGTTCACCCCGTTGGTGAACACCGCGATGCCGGCGTAGGAGATGCCGGAGTCGAGGGTGTTGCCGTGGGCGGTGATGGCGTTCAACACCGCCTGGGAGATCACGTGGTTGGTGCCGCCGCTGACGTCGGAGCCGTAGATCAGGCCGGTGACCACGATGCGGTTGGTGATGTCGATCTGGTAGGCGTCGAGCGTGATCTGCAGGTTGTCCATCGGGTGGGCGACGAAGCCCACGCTGTAGTTGGTCGACTTCTCCGGCTTCAGCGGCTGGAAGCCGGCGATCTGGGCGGCGGCGGAGTTGGCCGGCAGCTGCACCTCGGCGAAGGCCGGTGAGACGTTGGTGCCGGAGTAGTATTCCTCCTGCAGGGTGGGCGCGCGGAAGCCGTTCGAGATGGTGCCGCGGACGGCGATCATCGGGCTGAAGTCATAGCGGCCAGTCAGCTTGCCGACGGTCGCATCGCCGAAGTCGCTGAAGTGCTCATACCGGCCGGCCAGGTCGAGGTGCAGATTCTCGATCGGGTCGGCGGCGAAATCCACGTAGCCCGCGTAGGAGTCGCGGGTGTGCTTGCCGGCGTTGGATGGATCGTAGCCGGTGAAGGACTGGGCGCCCGCGCCGAAGTAGGAGTCCGGCTCGCCCGCGGTGAGCTGGAACTGGTTCTCCCGCCCTTCCACGCCGAAGGCGAACACCAGCGGCTTCGTCAGGCCGATGTCGAAGTTGCGGACGATGTCGAGGTTGGACGTCCATTCGCTGGTGCGGAAGGCGCCGTCGTAGAAGTTGCGCTGCGGGGCGATCGGCGTAGCCGAGGCCGCCGCCAGCACCGGGAACAGCTGGGCGTTGGCTGAACCGTTCGTATAGATCTTGTCGTAGTCCTGGCCGTAGGTGCTGGACAGGTCCCAGTTCCAGCCCTCGATTTCGCCCTTGATGCCGGCGGTGAAGGAGTAGTCGTCTTCCGACAGCGCCTCGGTCGGGTTGAAGCCGTTGGGCAGCGGGAAATAGAGCTGGCCGGTGGAGGTCGTGCCGCTGACCTTGCTGGGCACCCGGTAGTTCTCGAAGGACGAGGCCTCGCGGTGGCTGTAGCTGCCGAAGGAATAGAGCTGGATGTCGTTGGTGAGGTCGTAACCGGCGTTGTAGAACAGGTTGTAGAGGTTGTAGCGCGGGTCGCCGATGATGCGGTTCACGTCCGGCGCGCCCGGCTGGTGGACCACGCCGGCGTCGACGGCGCTGAGCGTCGGCAGCACCGTGCCGTTGGCGCTGAACAGCCGCCGGTCGACGCCGCCCTGCTGGCTGAAGTCGTGGTAGCGCTCTTCCAGGGTGAAGTTGAGGAAGCCCTTGTCGGTCAGATGCGTGCCGGCGTTCACCGACCAGGCGCCGGTTTCGCCGCCGTTCTCGTAATAGGATCCGCCAGTGCCCGTCAGGTTGCCGCCCTCGGCGCTGGACTTCAGGATGATGTTGACCACCCCGGCGATGGCGTCGGAACCGTACTGGGCCGCCGCGCCGTCCTGCAGCACCTCGATATGGTCGATCTCGTTGACCGGGATCAGGCTGAGGTCGGCGGTGGCCGACCCGGAGTAGGGGCTGCCGCCATCCACGGCGAGGTTGGCGTTGGTGTGCCGCCGCTTGCCGTTGACCAGCACTAGGGTGTCGTTGGGGCTGAGGCCCCGGAGCGCCGCCGACAGCGTCAGGTTGGCGGAGTCGCCGCCATAACCCTCGGCGTTGAAGGAAGGCAGATTCTGGGCGATCGCCTGGATCAGGTCCGGTGGGCCCACGGTCTTCAGGGCTTGCGCGCCCACGACCTGGATCGGCGCCGGGCTGTCGGCGGCCTTCATGCCGGTGGCGCGCGTGCCGGTGACGATCACCTCATCGAGATTGGTGGCCGTATCGGCGGCCGCGGCGTCAGCAGCGATGGCGTTCGTCGAGGCGAACGCCGAGAGCGCGATCAGGCTCACGCCTACGAATAGCTTGTTCAAGTCAGGATCCCCCGCGTTGTTATGGCGGCCCGACCGAACGTTTCTCCCCACCCCTTATCGTTGCCCCGATGAGGGCGGCGGGCGGAGAAGGTGTCTACTTGGACGTGGGGGTTTGAGCTTCGAAGTCTCGAATAGCGCTGTTCGACTGCAAATCGTCCGATACGGCGCCCGGAAATATTACAGCTTCGAGACAACAAGGCGCCGGCCTGCGTCCACTTTTAGGGCGCCAGCCTAGCGTGCGGCGCGGTTCAAGCGCTCCGAGAACGGAGCGCCTTCGCCGGCAGAGATTCAGCCCGAGGCCTTTAGGCTTCGGACGCCACCACCAGAGCGCGGATCGAGCGCAGCTCGTCCATGGCGTCCGGCCGGCCGGCCCGGGCGAAGGCCACCAGCTCTTCCACCGCGCGCAAGGTGCGCGTCTGGCTGGGCGGACGGCCGCCGCGGCTGCGGTTCAGCCGCAGCGCGCGCTGCTTCAGGACCGCCGTCAGGCTGGTTTCATCCAGCCAGGCCGACAGTTCGCTGCGCAGGCTCCACTCCGAGCCTTCCGCCCGGGCCTGGATCTGGCCGATCACGCCGCTCTCGTAGGCGTGCTCGATCAGGGCGCGGGCTTCCGAAGCGCATCGCTTGAGAGTGGTGGCCGGGATACGCCGGTCGTGGGCGACCTCGGCAGTGGCCGCCTCGAGGTGTCCGGAGGCGGCGGAAGGTTCGGTCAGGTCGAGGAATAGGGAGAGTTCCGCAATGTCCTTGGCGAAGCTGCGCCCGTGCATGGCCCGGCCGGAACTATCACCCGGCTGGGTAGAGGCTGAGGATTTTTCCATAGTAACGCCGTTACTGGATTGAGGTTTGAAGCCATTCTAGGGATACGGCGTATAAAATCCACATAATAAACGGGGATTCCGGGACGGTTTGGCCAGGAAATTATTTCAAGATTTCAGTGTTTTCGGATAGTTTGCCACTATGTTGCCGAGGCGGTCGATTAGGGGGCCAAGCCAGGGTTCGAACCGTCGCCAGTGGTCGACGCCCTCGGTGAAGATCGGCTGGCGGACCTGCTCGGAGCTGGCTGTCCGCACCGCCCGGTTGTTCTCGTGGAATCGCAGGCAGCCGGGCTCGAACGGCAGGCCGCAGTAATCGAGCAGACGCCGCACCTGCGCTTCGGGGGCCGCCACCAGCTCTTCGTAGATCACCCGATGCACCCGGCCGGGCAGTGCGGCGTCGAAGTGGTCCATCAGGTCCACGTAGTCGCGGTAGTAGCTGGCGAGGTCCGCGAGGTCGTAGGTGAAGGCCTGGCCGATGGCGAAATGCTGCTTGAACGCCGAAAAGCAACACCCCACAGGATGGCGCCGCGCATCGATGATCCTGGCGTTTGGCAGGATCAGCTGGATCAGGGCGATGTGGGCGAAGTTGTTCGGCATCTTGTCGACGAACAGCGGCGCGCCGGTCTTCCGGTGGACCCGGGCCCGCTGGAGATATTCCTCGCCCAAGGCCGCGAACTCCTGGGGCGACAGGGCCGCCAGGATGTCCGGATAGGCGCCCTCGGACGGCCGCGCCGCGCCGCCCAATCGCCAGGCGATCGCTTCGAGGTCCGGCAATTCCTGGGTGCCTTCCACCTGGCTGTGGCTGGCCAGGATCTGCTCGATGAGCGTCGAGCCAGAGCGAGGCAGGCCAACAATGAAGATCGGATCGCCGGCCGGCGCGCCGTTCCCCGCCCGCGCGGCGAAGAAGGCCGGGTTGAACAGCGCCATGCAACGGGCCACGTGGCCGGTCAGCTCCCAGGCGTCATAGGGCAGGCTTTTGCGGCGTAACCCGTTGGCGCGGACATAGAGGTCGAAAGCCTCAGCGTCCCGGCCATGGTCCTCCATCGCCTTGCCCAGGGCGAACTGCAGGTGGAAGCGGTCCTGGTCATCCAGCCCGTCGCGGTCGAGCTCGGCGGCCATCTGTGCGATGTCGTCCGCCGACAGGGCGACGGTTTTGAGGTTGGCCAGGCTCCACCACGCCTCGCCCAGCGCCGGTTGCAGCCGCACCGCCTCTCGGTAGGCGGCCACCGCCTCGGGCTGGCGGCCCAGGGTTTTCAGCGCGTGGCCATAGCCCATCCAGGTCAGCGGCAGGTCGGGATGGACGTCCAGCACCGCGCGGTAGGCTGTGGCCGAGGCGGCGTAGTCGCCCACGCGCATCCGCGCGGCCGCCCCGAGCTGGAGGAAGAGCGGATGGCCGGGGGCCTCGCGCAACAGGCGGTCGGCCTGGGCTATCGTCTCCACCGTCTTGCCCTGCAGGTGCAGTGCGAGGGCATAGGCGAACCGGGCGCCGGCCAGGCCGGGCGCGGCGGCGAGCGCGCGGGCCAGCAGGGCCTCGGTGTCGTGGAACCGCCCGGCGCGCGCCGCGATCTCGGCGAACAGGCGCAGCGCGAGCGGGTCGTCGGGCCGCCGGTCGAGCACCGCCCGCGTCTGGCCGTGGGCGTCGGTGAAGCGTCCCTCGATCAGCGCCTGGGCGGCGGCGCCCAGGGCGGGGTCGTTGTTGACCAGCGCCTTGATCTGGCGCGCAGTGGCGAGGTCGGCGCCGGCGATGTCGCCCGCCAGCCGCAGCCGCTCGGCCCGGGCGCCCAAGGCGGCGGCGTCGCCTTCCGCCGGTTCGCTCATCGCGGCCTCATTCCACCGCGTAGCCGAAGCGCTCGACCCAGGGCGCGAGGCGGGGCAGGGCCGGGGCGAGCTGCGCCCGGTAGCGGCGCCATTGGCCGACGCCTTCGGCCGACAGCCCGCCGACCAGCTGGGCGGCGGAGGGCGTGGCGATCCCGCGGTCCTTCACCCGCTCGGCGAAGTCGCGCATCGCCTCGGTCCAGCCGATGCCCACGGCGTCGCAGGCCGCGCGGGCCACCCGGTCGAAATCGGCGATCAGGTCCTCGTGGCGCACCACATGGGTCTGCGCGCCCATCGCCGGCGCCATCCGGTCGGCGATCTGCATCGCCGCGTCGTAGTAGCCGGCCGCGCCGGGAACGGTCAGCAGCTGGTAGGCCGAGCCGCTCATGGCGAAGCGGCGGCGGTAGCAGCTCAGCACCACGTCGCGGGGGTCGCGCCGGGCGAAGAGGATCTTCGCCTGCGGGAACAGCCGGGCGATCAGCGGCAGCTTGAAGGTGTTCAGGGGATGCTTGTCGACGAACACCTTGCCCGCGAGCTCAGCGCCTTCGTCACGCGCCCGCGCCCAGTAGGCCTCTCGCAGGGCGCCGAGCTCGCTGTCGGACGCGGCGGCCAGCCGGTCGAGGTGCTGCGGCGTGGCGAGGAAGGCGCGCAGCGCCGCCGACAGGGTCTCGCGCTCCTCCAGGGTCTCGACCTGTGGGTGGCTGGCCAACACCTGTTCGAGCAGGGTGGTGCCGGAGCGCGGGAACCCCATCAGGAAGACGTGGCCGGTCACGCCCTGCGGCAGCGGGCGCGGGGTGGCGGTCCAGGCCGACGCGGGGATCTCGTCCAGGCGCTCGATCATCCCGCGCGCGAACTCCAGCGCGGAGGGATGGCCGCCAAAGGCCGGGGCGTAGACGCGCCACAGGCCCATGTTGCAGGCGGCGTAGGCGGCGAAGGCCTCGGCCGGCCTGTCCTGCGCGTCGAGCACGTCGCCCAGCGCGCCCTGGGTCTGGGCCAATTGCTGCGGGTGGATCCGCGGGTCGGCGATCAGCGCCTCCAGCCGGCGCTGCGCGGCCGGCGCGTCGCCGGCGGCCAGCTCGGCGGCGGCGGCTACGCGCACGGCGTCCGGATAGGCCGGGTCCATGGCCAGGACCTGCTCGGCCAGCGCCTTGGCCTCGGCGTGGGCGCCCCGGCGGCTGGCGAGGTTGGCGAGGCCGGCCAGGGCGACGTGGTTGCCGGGTTGCAGCTCCAGCGCGCGGCGGTGGGCGGCGTCGGCTTCCGGCAATCGGCCGAGGGCCTCGAAGGTCCCGCCGCGGGCGGCGTGCGCGCCGGCGAAGTCGGGCGCGATCGCCAGGGCCTGGTCGAAGGCCGCCAGGGCTTCGGCATGGCGTTCCATCCGGCTGAGGCAGAGGCCAAGGGCGTTGCGGGCGCCGTGATCCTTGGGCGCGAGAATGACGGCGCGCTGTAGCCGTTCCAGCGCCTCCTCGAGCCGGCCGTCCTCCTCGGCCCGCAAGGCCGCGAGGTTCAGGACCAGCGGATGTTCGTGGCCCGCCGCCAGCGCCTGCTCGGCCAGAACGCCGGCCTGGGCGTAGTCGCGGGCTTCGATGGCGGCTTTGATCTCGTCGAAGATGGCGGGGCGCGCCGGGCTGGGCGCCGGGGACGCGGCCGGCGTGGCGGCCTGGGCGTCCAGCTTGATGGTGGTGCGGCCGATCTTCCAGGTCGTCAAGGCGGTCTCCAGGCTCGGGAACGGCGGCCCAACCCCTTGGCTGATTAGCGGAAAGTCGCGCCGGGAGCCATATCGGAAGGCCACATACGAAGAGGGCGGCGGATTGCTCCGCCGCCCCCGATTTTCGCCGTGGCGCGTCGACTAGAAGTCGGCGCTGAGGCCCACGAAGAGGTAGCGGCCCAGGGAGTCATAGGTCTGGGGCCAGGTGTTGCCGTTACAGGGACCGGCCGGGCAGTTCGAAGCGCCCGTGAGCGGCGGATCCTTATCGAACAGGTTGTTCACGCCAACCCGGAAGTTCAGGTTGTTGTGGACGGTGAAGTTCATCGTCAGGTCGATGTAGTTCTGAGCGGCCAGGACGCGGTCCGACTCGTACTGGAGGCCCGGGTTATTCAGCAGCGGATTGCTGCTGAAGGCGTCCAGGGTGACACGGCCGAGGTAGCGCCACTGCAGCGAGAAGCTCAGGCTCTTGAACCAGTCGCCGTAGGAGTAGGGCGTGTTCCAGGTGACGCGCATCTTATGGCGCCACTTCGGAGCCGGGCCTTCGCCGTTCGCCGATTCGCAGGTCGGGCCGTAGAGACCGGCGCAGTCGTAGGACGGGCCGCCCGGCAGGGGCTGGGTGGTCAGCTTGTCGAGCCAGGTGCCGACGAAGCTCGCCGCCACCGTGCCGTTGTCGCCGAGACCCAGGGTCGACAGGTCGATCCGGTAGTCGACGTTGATGTCGACACCGTCGGTCTTCAGCGAACCGGTGTTCAGCGTGGTGTCCTGCACGAAGCCGGTCGGGTCGAGCCACAGGGAGTTGTCGCCCGGCGACCGGTGGACCAGACCGCAGAATTGCGTGCTGAGCGTGGTCAGGCACTGGTTCAGGATCAGGTTCTCACCGATCGTACCGATGTAGTTGTCGACCTGGATGTTGAAGTAGTCGACCGACACGTTCAGGCCGGGGGCGAACGTCGGACGCCACACCACACCGCCGGTGTAGGTGTCGGAGATTTCCGGCCGCAGGTTCGGGTTACCGCCCGTCTGACCTTGGTACTGGTTGGCGGGGTTCGCCTCGATGGCCAGCACTTGCGCGGTGGTCAGGTTGAACGCCTTGGAGCAGGTGGCCACCAGCGGGTTGCCGGCGGTCAGCCCGGCGCAGGGGTCGTTGGTGCCGTCCAGGACGACGTTCTGCGGCGCGAACAGTTCGTTGACGTTCGGCGCGCGGACGGCGCGGTTGTAGCCGGCGCGGAAGCGCAGGCCGTCGATCACTTCCCACTCGCCCGACACCTTGTAGGTGTTGGTGTCGCCGATCGAGGAGTAGTCCGAGAAGCGGTAGCCGAGCTCCAGGGACACGTCCTTGGCGAAGGGCATGTCGCTGATCAGGGGCACGCGGGCTTCGCCGAACAGTTCGTAGACATCATAGCCGCCGTTGACCGGCGGGCTCGCGCCGCCGTTGCCGTCCACCAGGCCGTTCGACGACAGGAAGTCGGCGGTCGAGTCCAGGTGTTCGCGGCGGTATTCGGCGCCGATCGCGACGCCCACGCCTTCAGACGCCCAGGGGCTCTTGAAGCCGTAGTCGCCGAGCTTGCCGGTGAAAGCCAGGCTGACCACGCGCTCGGTGGTGTTGCCGGTCGAGAAGCTCGCCGCGTTCAGGAACTTCAGCGCCGCGGGCGAGATGAACTGGCTGGTGAAGAGGTTCAGCGGCACGCAGCCCGCGTCAGCCCCGGGCGCGCACTGCGGGCCGGTCGGCGTCTGGACGACGTTGAGGGCCTGCTGGATGCGGTTGAGGTTGAAGTTGCCGGTCTGCTCCGTGTTCAGCGCAACCGCGCCGTACTGCATGTATCCGTCGTAGGTCCAGTTCTTGCCCAGGTCGCCGCGCATGCCGACGACGATCCGGTAGTCCGTGTGACGGAATTCGGAGTCGCGGCCGCCGGCTTCTTCCGGCTGCAGGCGGCGGGCGACGACGCCGGTGAAGGTGCCGGCGGGGTTGGCCAAGCAGCTCGTACCCGCCGTCGAGATCAACTGGCTGGCTTCCTGAGTGCTCAACAGCGGGTTGGCGCAGTTGATGTTGAAGTTGCCGGCGAAGACGCCGCCCGAGGCGATCTGGGCGGTCGAGGTGTCGTCCATGAACATGGTGTCCATGTAGACTTCGGCCCACGGGGCGACTTCGTAGTGCGCGAAGGCGCCCAGGCTGTAGCGCTCATCCGGACGCATGAAGTAGTTGGCCGGGCCGAAGTTGAAGACGTCCGCCGAAGTGCGCGGGATGAAGGTGTTGAAGTTCGCTGGGTTGACGACGAAGTCGCCGACCCGGGCCGGGAAGGCCGTGCCGGAGCCGCCGCAACCGAATTGGGCGAAGTTCGGGTTACCCGAGTTCAGGGTACAGGCCGAGAAGTCGCGGGTGCCTTCCAGGACGCCGTTGTTCTGGCGGTAGGTGGCGTAGGCGGTGATGTTGCCCTTGCCGTCCGGGGCGTTGGCGCCCAGCACCAGGCTGACGTCGGAACCTTCGCCGTCGAATACGTTCTTCGGGGGCAGGGAGAATTGGCTGGGGTCGCTGGCGCCCGCGGCGGCGGTCCGCACGACGCTTTGGACGAAGCTGTTGCCGTTCTCGTGCTGATAGCCGTCGTACTGGGCGTCGATGCGCACGCCCTCGAAGTTCTTCAGCATCATGAAGTTGACCACGCCGGCCACGGCGTCGGCGCCGTAGGTCGCCGAGGCGCCGCCGGTCAGCACGTCAACCCGTTCGACCAGGGCGGCCGGGATGAAGTTCAGGTCGGCGGCAGAGGCCGACGACGGGTCGCCCGGCATGACGCGGCGGCCGTCGATCAGCACCAGGGTGCGGGACGGGCCGAGGCCGCGGAGGTCGACCGTGGCGGTGCCGTTCGATCCGTTCGAGATCATCGAGCCCTGGCCGGCGAACACCTGCGGCAGGCTGTTGGTGATGTCTTCGATCCGGGTGATGCCCTGGGCCTTGATTTCGGCGCTGCCGACGGTCGTGACCGGCGCGATCGAGGTCAGGTTCGGCGACGGGATACGCGTCCCGGTCACCACGACTTCGGAGACTTGACCGCTCGTGGTGTCGTCCGCTGCGTAGGCCTGAGTGGCGGATAGGCCGAGGACGGCTGCACCGCAGATCATCGAGGAGGCCAACAGGCGCTCCCGCATCGTTTGCATTTTCAAGGTCTAGATCCTCCAGCGGTCCGCCAGTGACGGCGGCCCCGCTCCCCAACAATTGCCAGCCCAGAGCCAAAAGTGGCGCCGGTTGCCGCGTAGTTAGGTTCGACTGTTGTTTTGGGTCAACGCAGATTGCGAAGAACATCACACTCCGCACGCCAATATGTCGCATAATGGCCACATAACGAGCAGGACTAGCCACCGCCCTAGGGCGAACAGGGGGCAGTTCGTGCACAGCTAATGCTCGGCGCCCGATGGGCGCCGATCGCCAAACCCGGCCCAAATGTTCAAATCACGCGTTACGCAGATAACCGATACTTTATTATGCTGCGCTTAGATGCTGAACAAACCTGCGATTTAAATTTCTGTAACGAAGTAGAGGCAACTAAAAACCGTCACGCAACCCTGCGTAGCCTTGGCAGCCTGGACGAAAAGCGCCGAGCATCGCCAGAAGTTCCGCCCCTGAACATTTTTGAACGCCGCCGCTTTCGCCGCCCGGACTGGCCGGCGGCGCCTCGCGGGCGCGCAACACCTGCGTCAGGCCGTCACGGCTGATGGTTTCTATTGAAACAAGATCGGGGCCGCTTGGGGGCCTGCCGCGTCCCTAGAGCGGTGCGCAGGCCTCGGCGAGCCAGGCGGCGACGTCGGCGGGGACGAGCGGCGCGATCTCGCTCAGAACGCGGGCATGATAGGCGTCGAATTGGGCGACCTCTTCGGCGCTCAGCAGCGCCTTGAGTGTCAGGCGCCGGTCGATGGGCGCCAGCGTCAGGGTCTCGAAGCCCAGCATCGCCCGCTCGCCGCCGGGAATCGCCGACGGCCCGGTGACGAACTGCAGGGTCTCGATGCGGATGCCGTAGCCGCCTTCCTTGTAGTAGCCCGGCTCGTTGGAGACGATCATCCCGGGGCGCAGGGGCACCAGGTTGGGCAGCTTGGCGATCCGCTGCGGTCCCTCATGGACGCCCAGATAGGAGCCGACGCCGTGGCCGGTGCCATGGTCGTAGTCCAGGCCATGCGCCCAGAGCGCCATTCGGGCCAGGGCGTCCAGGGCCGAGCCGGTGGTCCCGGCCGGGAATCGCACCCTGGCCAGCGCCAGGTGGCCCTTCAGCACCAGGGTGAAGCGCTCGCGCATCTCGGCGCTCGGCTCGCCGATGGCGACGGTGCGGGTGACGTCGGTGGTGCCGTCCAGGTACTGGGCGCCCGAATCGACCAGCAGCAAGCTGCCCTTCTCGGCGCGCTTGTTCAGCCGCTCGGTCGGCCGGTAGTGGACGATGGCGCCGTTCGAGGCCGCGCCGGCGATGGTGTCGAAGGAGAGGTCCTTCAGGGCCCCGGTCGCCTCGCGGAAGCTCTCCAGCTTGGAGACCGCCTCGATCTCGTCCGGCGGATTGACCTGCCCCTCGGTGGCCACCCAGTGCAGGAAGCGGGTCAAGGCCGCGCCGTCGCGGCGGTGGGCGCGCTTGGCGCCCTCGATCTCCACCGGGTTCTTGCAGGCCTTGGGCAGGATGCAGGGGTCCTCGCCGCGCTGCACCGCCGCGCCGGCGCTCTCCAGAGCCCCGAAGTACCAGGATGAGGACTGGGCCGGGTCGACCAGTACGGTCTTGCCCTTCAGCTCGGCCAGCGCCTGCGGCAGGTCGGCGGGGGTCTCCAGCCGCACCTCGTTGCCCAGCCAGGCCGGCAGGTCGGGCGTCACCTTTGCCGGGTCGAGGAACAGCCGCGCCGAGCCGTCGGCGTTCAGGATCGCCTGGCCCAGCGGCAGGGGCGAGCGGATCACGTCGCCGCCGCGCACATTGAACAGCCAGGCGATGGAGGCCGGCGCGGTGATCACCGCGGCCTCGGCGCCGCGCGACGCCAGGCTCTCGCCCAGGCGATGACGCTTCGAGGCGCTCTCCTCGCCGGCGTATTGCAGCGGGTGCGGCGTCACCGGGGCGGCGGGCTGCGGCGGCCGCGCCTGGCCCCAGGCGGCGTCCAGCGGGTTGGGCGTGACGGGCCGCAACTCCGAGCCGGCCTTGGCGGCCGCGGCCTTCAGCCGGTCCAGCGCATCTGGGCTGTGCAGGCGCGGATCGTAGCCGATCACCTGGCCCTTGGCCGTGGCGGTCTCCAGATAGGCCGGCACGCCGCCCTCCACGAGGTCGCGGATCTCGAAGACGCCCTGGTCCACCTGGTCGCGAACCTGCAGGGTGTAGCGGCCGTCCACGAAGATCGCCGCCTTGTCCTTCAGGATCACCGCCGCCCCGGCCGAGCCGGTGAAGCCGGTGGCCCAGGCCAGGCGGTCGTTGGCGGCGGGCAGGTATTCGTTCTGATGCTCGTCCTCGTGCGGGGTCACGAAGCCGTCCAGGCCCTGCTCGGCCATGGCCTGGCGGATCAGCGGCACGTGGCGGGGCCCGAAGGAGCGGTCGGTGGTTTCGTCGAAGGTCTGGCGCATGGCCGGCATGTAAGCGCTCCGGCGCCTCTGGGCCAAGGGCTTGCCTGCCGGCGCGGCGCCTCGCTAGCCCTTTCGCCATGGACAAGCAGAACCGCCGTGAGGCTATCCGCGACTACAAGGAGCGCAAGGTCGCGCAGGGAATCTACGCGGTGCGCTGCGCCGCCACCGGCGAGACCTGGGTCGGCCAGTCGAAAAACCTCGGCCAGCAGACCAACGGCCTGTGGTTCATGCTGCGGGGCGGCGGCCATCCGAACAAGGCGTTGCAGGCGGCCTTCGCGGCGCACGGGGCGGAGGCCTTCGCCTTCGATGTGCTGGAGATCGTCGAGACGGGCGATCTCAGCGCCTACGCCCGCAACAGCAAGCTCAAGGACCGCGACGCCCACTGGCGCGCGGAGCTTGGGGCGTCGAAGATCGTCGGTTGAGGCCTAGTCCGCCGGCGCGGAGGCGTTGGCGGCTGCGCCTTGCGCCGAGCCGTCGGCATTGGCGGCGAATTGCGGGGCGGGCTCGGAATCGTGCGCGCGGGCCCGGGCTTCCGCTTCGGCGCTGTGGGCCGCGGTCAGGGCCGAGCCGTAGGCCGTCTCGTCGATCTGCGATTCGGCGACCCTGCGGTCGTGGGCGGCTTGCAGCGTCTCCGGCGAGGGCCGCGCAGTATTGAGCAGCACGGCTGCGCCGATGACGGCCGCGACGGCCACCGTCGCGGCGATCCACCAGCTAAGCGCCCCGGGGCCGCGCGCCCGCTCGATCCGCTCGACCGACAGGCGGTCCGGCGCATCCAGGGTGCGTTCGCAGTAGTCCTGGTCGTTGGACATGGCGCGCTCCTCTCAATCCCGCTGAACGAAAGCTCAGCCTTGGACCTAACTGGGGTCGCCAGGGTGAAGTTCCAGTCTACAGCGGGTGGAATCTAGGGCCGGCGCAGCACCAGAGTCGCCCAGGCGTCGCGATGCAGCCGCCGGCGCAGGCTAAATCCGCGCGAAACGTAGGCGGCGAGCACGCGCCGCGCCTGCGTCCTGAGCAGGCCCGACAGGATCGCGATCCCGCTGGGCGCCAGCGCGTCCTTGATGTCCTGGGCGAGCGCCACCAGCGGCGGAGCCAGGATGTTGGCGAACACCAGGTCGTAGGGTCCGCCGGCGCGGACGCGGGCGTCGTTCAGGCCGCTGGCGTGCACGAAGCGGGCGTGGGCGCGGTTGAGGCGGGCGTTCTCGTTGGCGATCCGCACCGAGGGGCCGTCGATGTCGGTGCCCACGGCGATCCTCGATCCGGTGCGCGCCGCGGCGATAGCCAGGACCCCGGTGCCGCAGCCCACATCCAGCACCCGGGCGAACCGCTGCGCCTTGATCAGCTGGTCGAAGGCCGAGAGGCAGCCCTCGGTGGTGCCGTGGTGGCCGGTGCCGAAGGCCGCGCCGGCCTCGATCCGCAGGGCTACGGCGCTGGCCGGGACCAGGCCTTTGTCATGGGCGCCGTAGACGAAGAACCGCCCGGCGCGGACCGGCGGCAGGCCGCTGAGCGCCATGGCCAGCCAGTCGGCGTCGGCGAGCTTGTCGGTGTTCGCGCGCAGGGCTGGAAAGCCCGCCAGCACCTCCGCCAGCGCCGCCTGTTCCTCCTCGGAGGTCGGGAAGGCGTCGATGCGCCAGACGTCGTGGGCCTCGTCCTCCTCCAGGATAGAATAGGTCAGGCCCTCGGTGGCGGGGTTTGCGTCGATCGCCTCGGCGGCGGCTTCCGCCACGGCGCGCGGGCCTCTCGCTATGGTCTGGACGGCGTCGGCGGTCATCCGCCGCCTCTAGCGGGAAGGTCGACGAAAAGAAAGGCGGGGGACAAAAGGCGAGGGCTTCAGTCCTGCGGCGGCTCGGGCGCGACCGGCGCGTCGGCCTCGGCCGCTTCGGGCGGAGCGCCGCCCAGCGAGGGATAGCTATGCGCCGGCGCCGGGGCGTCATTATAGGCGACCCGCGTCAGGACCGGCGCGTCGTCCGGGGCGTCAGCGGCATTGTCATCGGCCGTCGGGGCAGCGTCGCGGGAGGGCCGGGTGACGGCGACCTTCTCGTCCGGCCAAGCCAGGGCCTTCTTCCAGTCAGAGCCCAGCACATAATCAGGCGTCTTGCCCTGGTAGGCCACGAAGGTGGTGCCGGGATCGAAAGGGCCGGTGGAGCGCTCGCCGGCGAAGTCGGCGATCATCTGCGGCCCGGCCGGGCGGTCGGCGCTGGCGGCGAGATCGACCGCCATCAGATGACCCAGGAAGATCCCGGATAGGAGGGCTGCGGCGGCTCCGGACGCGACGATTTTCAACGGATCACCCGATAGTCATTTGACGAGGCGGCCTAACAGCGTGTGGACCGCCTATTGGTTCAGCGCCAAGCTGGCCTTATTGGCGCACCTCGGCCGCGGGAGAGGCCTCGATGAGCAAGCACAATCCCTTGTCCGCGCGCCTGGCCGGCCACGCCGGACCCGAATGGCGCGCCAGTTTCGCCGAGTTGGAGGCGTTGCTGGGCTTCCCGCTGCCTAAGGCCGCGCGGACCGGCAAGGCCTGGTGGAAGAACGACGCCGCCTCGCCGCACGGCCGGGCCTGGGCCCAGGCCGGCTGGGCCGCCGAGGACATCGACCACGCCCAGGGCCTGGTGACCTTCCGCAAGGCCGCGCCGCTGACACCGATGGAGCCTTCGCCGAGCGCCGCTCCGGCCGACGAGCCCGCTATCCTCACCCGCCTCGACGCCACCCCGAAATGGAGCGGCGCCCTGATCGCCGCGGGCCTGGTCCTCGCCGCCGGCCTCAGCGTCTTCGCCGTCCACGGGGCGATGCGGAAGAAGGCCTAGGCCTCCGCCTTCTCCACGAAACTGTCGATGACCTTCTTCTCGCCGGCCTTGTCGAAGGCGACGGTGAGCTTGTTGCCTTCCACGCCGGTCACCGCGCCATAGCCGAACTTCAGGTGGAAGACCCGGTCGCCGCGCTTGAACTCGCTGCCGGTGTCGGCGGAGGTGGCGACCAGGCGGCCTTCGCCCTCGATCACCTGCTGCCGGCCCGGGTGGCTGCCGCGGTAGCCGGCGGTCTGGGCGCGTTTCCAGCCGGGGGAGGAATAGCCGGCGCCGAAGGTCGGGCTCTCGTCCCAGCGGCTGCCGTGCTGCTGCATGCCGGGGCCGCCGCCGTAGTAGCCGGTCTCGGAGGAGGCCTCGACATTGGCCAGCGGCAGTTCGTCGACGAACCGGCTGGGCAGCTGGCTGGTCCAGCGGCCGTACACCTGGCGGTTGGCGGCGAAGGAGACGCGCGCCTCTTCGCGGGCGCGGGTGATGCCGACGTAGGCCAGGCGGCGCTCCTCCTCCAGGCCCTTCTCGCCCTTCTCGTCCATGGAGCGCTGCGAGGGGAAGACGCCTTCCTCCCAGCCAGGCAGGAAGACCAGCGGGAACTCAAGCCCCTTGGCCGAGTGCAGGGTCATGATCTGCACCGCGTCGGCCTGCGGCCCGCGGTCGAGGTCCATGACCAGGGAGACGTGCTCCAGATAGGCCTCCAGGGTCTCGAAATTGCCCATCGACTGGACCAGCTCCTTCAGGTTCTCCAGCCGGGTCTGGGCGGTCGGGCCTTTGTCGAGGCGGAGCGCATCGGTGTAGCCGCTCTCCTCCAGCACCTGCTCCATCAGCCGCGGGTGGGCGAGGCGGCCAGCCCCCTCGCGCCAGCGGTCGAGGTCGCGCAGGAAGTTGGCCAGCGAGGTGCGGGTGCGGGCGGCGAGTTCGTCGGTGCGGACGACTTGCCGGGCGGCTTCGAGCGCCGAGATTCCGGCCAGCCGCGCCACCTGCAACAGCTTCTGCACCGTGGTGTCGCCGATGCCGCGCTTGGGCGTGTTGACGATCCGCTCGAAGGCCAGGTCGTCGGACGGCGAATAGATCAGCCTGAGATAGGCGTGGGCGTCGCGGATCTCGGCGCGCTCGAAGAACCTGGGGCCGCCCACCACCGTGTAGGGGATCTGCAACAGCACGAACCGCTCTTCGAAGGCCCGCATCTGGAAGGAGGCGCGCACCAGGATGGCGATATCGCGGTAGCGGCGCGGGTTGCGGTCACGCGAGCCCTTGTGGGCGCGCTCGATCTCCTCGGCGATCAGCCGGCTCTCGGCCTCGCCGTCCCAGACGCCGCGCACGATGACCTTCTCGCCGCCCTCGGCCTCGGTCCAGAGCGTCTTGCCGAGCCGGCTCTTGTTGGCGGCTATGAGACCGGAGGCCGCCGCCAGGATGTGGCTGGTGGAGCGGTAGTTGCGCTCGAGCCGGATGACCGCCGCGCCCGGGAAGTCGCGCTCGAAGCGCAGGATATTGTCCACCTCCGCGCCGCGCCAGCCGTAGATCGACTGGTCGTCGTCGCCGACGCAGCAGACGTTCTGCCGCTTCTGGGCCAGCAGGCGCAGCCACAGGTACTGGGCGACGTTGGTGTCCTGGTACTCGTCCACCAGGATGTAGCGGAAGCGGTCGTGGAACTCGGCCAGCACGTCCGGCTGGGTCGTGAAGATGGTCAGGTTGTGCAGCAGGAGGTCGCCGAAGTCGCAGGCGTTCAGGATCCTCAACCGTTCCTGGTAAAGCCGGTACATCGCCTGGCCTCTACCGTTGGCGAAGTGGCCGCTCTCCGCCGGCGGCACCTTGTCCGGCGTCCAGCCGCGGTTCTTCCAGTGATCGATCAGGCCCGCCAGCATCTTCGCCGGCCAGCGCTTGGAATCGACGTTCTCGGCCTCGAGCACCTGCTTGAGGAGGCGCTCCTGATCGTCGTCGTCGAGGATGGTGTAGTTCGACTTCAGCCCCACCAGTTCGGCGTGGCGGCGCAGGATCTGGGCGGCCACGGAGTGGAAGGTGCCGAGCCAGCGCAGGCCCTCGGCCTGCGGCCCGATGATGTGGGTGATCCGCTCGCGCATCTCGCGCGCGGCCTTGTTGGTGAAGGTGACGGCCAGCAGTTCCCAGGGCCGCGCCTTGCCGGTGGCCAGGATGTGGGCGAGGCGGGTGGTCAGCACCCGCGTCTTGCCGGTGCCCGCGCCGGCCAGCACCAGCACCGGCCCCTCGGTGGCTTCGACGGCGGCCCGCTGCTCGGGGTTCAGCCCGTCGAGATAGTCCGCGGGCCGCTGATCGGCGCGGGCCAAGTCACTGACGCGCGGGGCAGGCGGTTCGAAAGGGGATTCGGATCCGGACATATGAGGCCTGTCTAACATGGCCCTTCACACACGACAGCCAAGTGTTCGTGCTGCGTTCCGTCGCGCCTAGCGGTCGGCGGGCGCGGGCCGGCGCGGCGCGGGCATGCGGGCGCTGCAATCGCCCATGCGCTCCATGAACTCGCGATAGGTCATGCTGTCGGGGATCGGCCGCACCAGGGCGCGCCAGTCGCGGGACTCGTCGCTCGACTGCAGCCGGCCCAGGTAGTAGCGCGCCATGCGGCTGTTCCAGCCGCCACGGGCGCCGTTTGGGCCGCCGCCAAACAGCACGCCGATACTCGCGCAGTCCAGGTCCTGCCGCTGCTCGGCTGTGATGGCCGGGGGCGTCTCGGGCGGTGGGGCGGCGTGCATGCGCCTAGGGCATAGCGGGCGGCGGCCCCTGCCGCCAAGCCCGCGCCTCGAACCTGGCGTCGATGACAAAAAAGACACTTGATGCATGATACCTCGGTAAGCAAGGTATGATGCATGAGCGTAGATCGCCGCGACATGGCCGATGAACTCGGCAAGTGGGAGGTGCAGGTCCGCAAGGGCGGCCTGGGCCTGGCGGTGCTGGCCATCCTCTGGCCGGGCCGGCTCTACGGCCTGGAGATCCTCCGCCAGCTAGAGAGCCAGGCGGGGATGAGCATCCCCGAGGGCACCATCTATCCGCTGCTCAGCCGCATGAAGGCCGAGGGGCTGGTGGACGCCGAATGGGTGGAGGCCGACGCCGGCCACCCGCGCAAATACTATCGCCTCACCGATCCCGGCCGCGCGCGGGTGCGGGAGATGACGCAGAGCTGGCGGGCGTTCGCCCAGGGGTTGGAGCGCCTCCTGGCGCCCATCGAAGGAGACATCTCGTGAGCAATGACGCCGGACTGGCGCACCTCGACTGCTACCTCGACCAGGTGCATCGCCACCTGGGCGGCCTGCCGGACGCCGAGGTCCGCGAGACCCTGGCGGAGCTGCGCAGCCATGTGCTGGACAAGGTCGGGGGCGACACCACGCCCGCGCGGATCGAGGCCGCCATCGCCGAGCTCGGCAGTCCGCGGGAGGTCGCCCGGGTTAATGTGACCGAGCGGGTGGTCGCGGGACTCGAGACCCACCGTTCGCCACTTTGGGTGCTGCACGCCATCGTCCGGCTGGCGGGCTTGAGCGCCTATGGCCTGTTCGCCTTCCTGGTGTCGGTCCTGGGCTACGGGTCGGCGGCGGCCTTTCTGGCCACCGCGGCGGTGAAGCCCTTCGCCTGGCGTCAGGCCGGGCTGTGGGTCCAGTCGGACGGCCGGAACAGCTACGTGGCGTCCCTGGCGCTGGGGGTCATGGACCGCCCGCACGCCGGCCGTGAGCTGCTGGGCGTCTGGATCATCCCCATCGGCCTCGGTCTCGGCCTCTTGCTGGGCTGGCTGACCTGGCGGTTCGGCCTCTTCAGCCTGCGCCTGATGGGCCGCCGGGCGCGCCGCGACCGCTAGCGAAGGCCAGCGCCGCCACCCGGCAGGCCGAGGCGAGGGGACCGCCGCCACGCCCGGCGTCGATGCGGCCGATCAGGGCCGCCAGGCTGATCTCCTGGGTCCGCGCCATCGCCTCCAGCACCGCCCAGAACTCCGGCTCCAGCGCCAGCGAGGTGGCGTGGCCGGAGAGCTGCACCGACCGTTTTCTTAAGGTCGCCATGCTGGACTATGTCCTGCGGTTCGGGCCCGCGCGCCACCGGAATCATTAAGTTGACGGCAGCGTCATCTTTGGGCGGTCAATATCGAGGAGTTCGTCCCATGGCCATGGCCGACACCATCTCCGCGCCGCCCGCCGCCCAACCGGCCTACCGCCCGGTGTCGACCAAGCTGGACTGGGGCCACGCGCTCCGTTCGCTGCAGCGCCTGCTGAACGACAAGGACGACACCATCCAGGTGTTCGAGATCATGCGGGCGCTGAACGGCAGCTCCACGGCCAAGGGCTATCACCGCCTGCTGACCACCCCGCAGGGCGGCCGCATCGCCTACCAGCGCGCCGAGTTCGCCGAGCGGCTGATGGATGACGCCTGGCTGGACAGCCTGCCGCAGGGCAGCGTCGGCGCCGCCTACCGCGAGTTCGTCCGTTCACAGAACTTCAGCGCCGAGGGACTGGCCGAGATCAGCCGTCAGACCGAACGCGCGGTGGACGAGCCGCATCCCTACGCCTGGTTCGGCCGGCGCACCCGCGACGTGCACGACATCTGGCACGTGCTCTCCGGCTATCACCGCGACGGCCTGGGCGAGGCCTGCCTGGTGGCCTTCTCCTACGCCCAGACCAAGGGTCTCGGCTGGGCTTTGATCGCCGTCGGCGCCGCCCACCGCGGCCGCAAGGGCCCCACGCCTTATGCGAAGGCGATCTGGCAGGGCTACCGCCGCGGCCAGGCCGCCAAGTGGCTGCTGGGCGAGGACTATGAACGCCTGATGGCCGAACCGCTCGACGCGGCCCGCAAGCGCCTCGGCATCACGCCCGCCACCGTCTACGACTCGATTCCCCCCGAGGTCCGCGACCAGTCCCTGCCCAAGGCGGCCTAAGGGCGATCACGCCCGGCGCGGTTCAAGCGCTGACGTTCACCTTCACACCGTGGCCGTCGACCCGCACCTTCACCCGGCCCGACGCCTGGTCGAAGCGCAGGTTCACTCGCTCGTCGCCGACCCGTAAGCCGTCGATGCTGAACGCGCCGATTCCGATGGGAAGGTGAGGGTCGAACAGGTCGACCTGGCCCCGAACCCCGTCGACCGAAATGCCCAGACAGGCCTGCAGCATCATGAACACCGACCCGGCCGCCCAGGCCTGTGGCAGGCAGGCCACCGGATAGGGCGTCGGCGCCTCGCCAGCCTGGCGGGGGAAGCCGCAGAACAGCTCGGGCAAGCGCATCTCGAGCTGCACCGCAGCCTCGAACAGGCCCGCGGTCAGGCGCACCACGCCCTCGCGGTCTCCGTAGTTCGACAGGCCGAGGGCGCAGATCGCCGTGTCGTGCGGCCACACCGAGCCGTTATGGTAGGACATCGGATTATAGCGCGGCTGACCGGGCGCGAGCGTGCGGATCCCCCAACCTGAGTTGAGGCGGGACGAGAGCAGGCGCTCGGTCACGCGCTGGGCGCGCTCCGGCGACGGCAGGCCGGTGAACAGCAGGTGCCCCGGATTGGACGCGAAGATTCGGCAGGGCGCGCCCTTGCCGTCCAGCGCGATGGCGTAGAAGCCCAGGTCCTCCATCCAGAACAACCGCTCCACCCGGTCGCGCAGCGCCTCGGCGCGCCTCGCCCAGTCGCGGTCCTCGCCGGACGCTTCCCGGCGGGCGGACAGCTCGGCCATGCTGCGCAGGGCGGCGTAGACGTAGCCCTGCACCTCAACGAGCGCGATCGGGCCGATCGGGAACCGCCCGTCGGCGTGGAAGATGGAATCGCCGGAGTCCTTCCAGCCCTGGTTCGAAAGCCCGGTGTCGCGGCCACGGGCGTAGGCCAGCAGGCCCTCCGGATGGGCGTCCAGGTTGCTGACGATCCAGGTCATGGCGCGCTCAAGCGCCGGCCACAGCCGCTCGATGAGCGCGAAGTCTCCCGTGCGCCGCGCATAGGCGCCGGCCAGGGCGACGAACAGCGGCGTGGTGTCGACCCCGCCGTAGTAGCGGCCGAAGGGCACCTCGCCCAAGACCGCCATCTCGCCGCGGCGGGTCTCGTGCATGATCTTGCCCGGCTGGCTGTCGCGGAATGGCGAGAGGGACTCCGCCTGGTGCGCGGCCAGATAGGTCAGCACTCCGCGGGCCAGCGAGGGATCGAACCACAGGACCTGCCAGGCGGTGAGGATGCCGTCGCGCCCGAAGGGCGTGGAGAACCAGGGGATGCCGGCGTAGGGATAGGGTCCGGTCTCCATCGAGGTGGTCAGGAGCGCCAGGTCGGAGACCGACTTCCCGATCCAGCCGTTGAACAGCCGCCCGTCGGTGCTCAGCCGCGCGCCATGCCGCCGGCGCGCGCGCATCGCCCAGCGCGCCCGCGCCGCCGCCGCCCGGAAGCGCTCGCGCGTCGGCGCCGCGACCTCGCGGGCGCCGATCTCCACATGCAGCTCCAGCCGGTCGTCGGCGGCCAGCTCGTACTGGAATTCGGCGCGGCGGGCGGTGAACCGCGTGGGCTTGTCGGAGAAGGCGATGACGCAGCAGCGCTCCACCTCGTCTAGGCCGACATAGTGGAAGGCGACGGTGGTTTCGCCGACCGCCGGCTTGCGCCGCACGCCCCGCGCCGGGCGCCGGGCGCCGCGCACCTCGAACATGTCGTGGAAGTCGGCGTCGAACTCGAAGGCCAGCGGCAGGGTCACCGCCTCGGTCCCGTAGTTGGCGATGGTCAGCCGTTCGTAGATCCGCTCCTCCCACACGAAACGCTTGCGCTCGATGTGCAGGATGCCGGGCGGGGCGACAGGGCCGCCGGGGGCCGGCAGAGCCTTGTTCAGGCTCTGAGCGGTGAAGACGACGTTGTCGTGCGAGATCGCGCCCGACAGCAGGGTCGGCCGGGCGTCGTCGACCAGCAACTCCCAGTGCGACAGGATCCGGGTGTCGTCATGGAAGACGCCGTCGCCGGCCCCCAGGATGTCGCCGTGCGGATCGGCGACCACGAAGGTGTCCCGGTCCTTGAGCGCGAACATCCGCTGGAGCGCCCGAGGCTCCTCCACCTCGCCCCAGGCGATGGGGCCTTTCACATTGGGCGAGAGTTCGTCGACCGTCATGAAACGCTCTCCCCGAACGGAGCCTCACCAGGCTGCGACGAGCGCGGCCGCGAATAGAGCTGCACGTAACGTTCCGCCATGGCCGTGGCGGAAAAACGTTCCTCGAAGCGGCTGCGGATCGCCTGGCGCGACAGATGGGGCGCGCGGCCCACCGCCTCCACGGCGCCCTCGATGTCGCGGACGATGAAGCCGGTGAGGCCCGGTTCGACCACCTCCGGCACCGATCCGCAGTCGAAGGCCACGACCGGCGTGCCGCACGCCATCGCCTCGATCATCACCAGCCCGAACGGCTCCGGCCAATCGATGGGGAACAGCAGCGCATCCGCGCCGCCCAGGAACGCCGACTTCCGGTCGTCGCCGATCTCGCCCACGAATTCGATCAGCGGATCGTGCAACAGCGGCTCGATCTTCTCCTCAAAGTAGGCCCGGTCGACCGGGTCCACCTTGGCGGCGATCTTCAGCGGGCGGCCCGTGCGCCTGGCGATCTCGATCGCCCGGTCGGGCCGCTTCTCCGGCGAGATGCGGCCGATGAACGCCAGATAGCCGCTCGAGGCGGGCGAGAACCGATAGAGGTCCGCGGACACGCCATGGTGCACCGTGCCCACCCAATTCGCGTCCGGGATCGGCCGGCGCTGATCGGTGCTGATCGACACCAGTGGGAACTGATACCAGCGCCGATAGACCTCCGGCAGGTCCTTCAGATCGAGCCGCCCGTGCAGGGTCGTGATGGTCCGGTCCGCCACGCACTCGAAAAACGGGAAGTGGAGCATGTCGGTGTGGAAGTGGATCACGTCGAAGTCCGAGGCCTGCCGGCGCACCTCCGCGAGCTGGGTCAGGTGAGCGGCCAAGTCCGACTTGAGCGGCGCCGGGTCCAGCCGGATGGCCTGATCGCGCACGGGAACAAGCCGCGCCTTGGTGCGGGCGTCTGCGCTGGCGAACAGGGTGACGTCGTGGCCCAGCTCCACGAGGGCGTCCGACAGGTGGGCCACCACGCGTTCCGTGCCGCCGTAGAGCCGTGGCGGAACGGCCTCATACATCGGCGAAACCTGCGCAATCCTCATCGACAATCCTCGGCCGGCGACGCCCATGGCGACGCCTGCAAGGGACAGGTCGCCTCAGAGCGATAACTCGGGAGCGCGCCGGACGTTCACCGTCGAACGCCGATTACCGAAGATCGTCGCGACCGGACCTGGAACCGCCTATCGGCGGTTTGGCTCCTTTGTGGATTGAAACTCGGCCGCCGAGCCGTCAGCGTGTCCTGAACCCTCGCGGAACGACGGGGGACGCAGGGGATCGGGAGGGGTTTTTGAGCGGCAGGATCGGGCTTGCGGCCATTTCGGTCGCCATGATGGCCATCGCCACGGCGGCGCTGGCGCAACCGGCGGGGCCCGCGGCGGCGGACGCCGGCCATCCGGGCAAGGCGGTCTACGACAAGGTCTGCGCGGCCTGCCACGACCATCCCGCGGCGAGCCGGGCGCCCAGCCTGGACTCCCTGAGGGCCATGCGCCCGTCGAGCGTCGAATATCACACCACGGTCGGCTACATGCGCACCCAGGCCAAGGACCTGACCGCGGCCGAACGCAAGCAGCTCGAGGACTGGCTCTCCCTCGGCCAACCGGACAACAGTGGCTGGCTGCAGCGGTCGCAATGCCGGGGCGCGGCCGAGCGGATCGACCCGGCGGCGAAGCCCGCGGTCGCCACCTGGGGCGTCGATCCACACAACAGCCGGGCGCTGAGCGCGGCGCAATCGGGGCTGACCAAGGCCGACTTCGCCCGGCTGGAGCTGGCCTGGGCGGTGGGCCTGCCGCAGACGCCGACCATGCGCTCCCAGCCGGTGGTGGCCGGCGACACCCTGTTCATCGTGGCGAGCGACGCGGGGCGCATGTACGCCTTCGACGTCCGCACCGGCTGCGCCAAATGGCAGTACGAGGACGCCGCGCCCTTGCGCTCCTCGATCAGCTACGGCGAGCTGGCGCCGGGCCGTCCGGTGATCGTCGCGGGTGACGCCACCGGCTTCGTCCTGGCCATCGACGCGCGGACCGGCAAGCTGGTCTGGCGCTCGGACGCCCGCCTGGTCGAGGCCAACCGGATCACCGGGACGCCGGTGATCTACAAGGGCCGCGTCTACGCACCGCTCTCGGCCACCGAGATCAACCACGCGGTGGACGAGACCTACGAGTGCTGCAAGGCGCAGGGCGCCGTGGTCGCGATGGACTTGAAGACCGGCAAGAAGCTCTGGGTCGGCCGCACCATGGTCGAAGCCGTCAGGACCCAGAAGAGCCGGGTCGGCACCCAGATGTGGGGTCCCTCCGGCGCGCCGATCTGGAGCAGCCCGGCCATCGATGAGAAGCGGGGCCTGCTCTACGTCGGCACGGGCGAGCAGAACTCCATCCCCTTTGTCGAGACCACCGACGCCGTCGTGGCCTTCGACCTGGCCACCGGCGCGCGCAAGTGGTCGTTCCAGGCCACGCCGCGCGACCTCTGGCACTACGGCTGCCCGAAGGGCCCCAATTGCTTCGGGTCGGAGACCGGGGTCACACTCGACCATGACTTCGGCGGCTCGGTGATCATCGCCAAGCGCGCCGACGGGCGCGACATCCTGCTGGCTGGCCAGAAGTCCGGGGCCGTCTGGGCGCTCGACCCGGACAGCGGCGGCAAGCTGATCTGGACCAACCGGCTCAGCAAGGGCGGGGCGAACGGCGGCGTCCATTGGGGCACGGCCGTCTACGGGAACCGGGTCTTCGCGCCGATCAACGACGCAACGCCGCCCTCCGCGGACTATCCGACGGCGGGCGTCGCCCTGCATGCCCTCGACATCGACACCGGCAAGATCCTCTGGACGGCGAAGGGCGAAGGCGACTGCTCCGGCGACCGCCGCGCACGCTACGCCGCCTGCCAGACCCGCATCGGCTTCTCGCCGGCGCCCTTGGTGGTGGACGGGGCGGTGGTGCAAGGGGCTCTCGACGGGATCCTGCGGGTCTATGACGCCGAGAGCGGCGCGGAACTCTGGCGTTACGACACCATGCGCAAGTTCGACACGGTCAATGGCGTCGCGGCCAACGGCGGCGCCATCGATTCCTCGCCCTACGTCGCGGCCGACGGGATGCTGTTCGTGGTCTCGGGCTATGGCCGCTTCGGCGAGGTCCCGGGCAACGTCCTGCTGGCGTTCAAGCCCAAGAAGTAGGCGGGCTGATCAGCCGTTATGCGGCGTCCGTCGCCTAGGTCTTTCGCCCTCGCCGAACGTGTTCGACCGGGCTTGTTTTGAGGCCGGCCGGGTGCGTTAGCTGTAGGGGAGCGTACGGCCTGTCGCCACAGTCGCCGACGCGGGGGAATTGCTTATGAAACTGGAATTTCTGTTGGCCGCCGCCGCATTGGCGGTGGCGTCGCCGGCGTTCGCCACCACGCCGATCCCGGCTGGCGAAGAAGTGCAGTACACCTTCAACGGGGTCTTCCCGCCCGGCTTGCGGACCCCCGCTTCGACGGCCACCTTCGTCATCGACACGCCGACCTTCATCACGGCGCCGGAAACCCCGACGCCCGACAGCTGCACCGGGTGCGGCAGCCTGGGCACGGTGGTATTCTTCCCGAACCTCAGCGGCATGTTCGACGAGATCACGATCAACGGCCACAACACCCTTTTCTCCGACTCGACCGGTACGGGCGCAGTGTTCGACACGATTGGGACGAGCACGGGGTTCAACAATGCCTCGACCTTGACGGTGGCGTTCGTGAAGCTGCCGGGGTCGGCCGCGCCGGAGCCGGTGACCTGGTCCCTGCTGGTCGGCGGCTTCTTCAGCCTCGGCGCGGCCCTGCGCCGGCGTCGGATCGTGGCGACACCTGTCGTTTCCAAGAAGGTTGTTCACCCTGGCCGAGGGCGTGAGGCCGGCGATGCCGGCGTGGGGTCGGGTGAGGTTGTAAGCGTCGGTCCATGGCCCGATGGCCT
>NZ_SSMX01000022.1 GCF_004799515.1 Phenylobacterium sp.
AAGTTCAGCGACCCCAGCAGGGCCTCGCTCCACGACTGCGCGTCCGGCGACGGCCCCTTGCCGAGCGAGTGCTCCAGCCAGTTCAAGAATGCGCCGATCATCGGCGAAGTCTCCCGATTGAAATCACATTTGAAATGACGCTCGTCGCGGTCGCTTTAACTGGCGGTTTGCGGTCCAAACAGACTCGATCCTTGAAGCCGAGCCTAGGACGTGGACAGCTCGACGGTCACTGATCAAGTAGAGAACGGTTCCGGGCATGTTACCGGGGGTTACAGTTCACCGTAGCTGGCCTCCGGTCTCTGAACGCTGGCGCCCGCTCATCGGACGGTTTGAGCCCCTTCATGGACAAGTCGGTGAAATCTCGCCAAAGAGGCGCCGTCACAGCTAGGCCATCAGCTGCGGCCGCCCGCCAGCTGGCGGGTGACTACAAGGCGCACCGGAGCCCTCGGGCTTAATCGGGAACGCGGTAGGCGGCTTCTTTGAGCCGCCGATCTGCGGCTGTCCCTGCAACTGTGAGCGGTGAGCGCATACGCATCGGCGAAGGGGTCTTACCCTTTGCCAGCCACTGGGCCGCAAGGCCTGGGAAGGTCTGCGTATGTGGCGATGACCCGCGAGCCAGGAAACCGGCCGGTGCGTGTCGCTCGAGCTTTCGGATCAGTGCGAATCCGGAGCGCGGTCTTCCGTCTGAGCGACGAGCAGAAGCGGTGGGGAGCCGTTTCGACCGGGCCGGTTCGGCGCGCTTCGCAGCGTCCGCGCCGCCGGCGCGTCGGCCGTTGGGCGTATCGCCCGATGGAGGCTCTCCGTCAGTCGTTCAGACGCGATGACAACGGAGGGGCTTCGATGCCCAGATATCTCTTCGGCGCCAGCCTGCTGGCGCTTTCCCTGGCCGCGCCGCTGACGGCGTTCGCGGCCGACCCGCCGGCCAACACCCCGCCAGCGAGTGACCCGGTCGTCGACCCGCTGGTGGTCACGGCCTCCCGGTCCGGCGACGCCACGCCCATCGACCTGATCGGCGCCTCGGTCACGGTGATCGACGACCAGGCCCTGCAACAGCGCCAGACGGTAGTGGTCTCCGACGTGCTGCGCGACGTCCCCGGCGTGGCGGTCAGCCGCACCGGCGCGGTCGGCGGGCTCACCGAGATCCGCATCCGCGGCGCGGAGGCCAACCAGACCCTGGTGACGATCGACGGGATCAAGGCCTCGGACCCGTTCTTCGACGAGTACGACTTCGGCACCATCATCGCCGACCCGGACGCCCGCATCGAAGTCCTGCGCGGCCAGCAGTCGGCGCTCTACGGGTCCGACGCCATCGGTGGGGTGATCTCTTACACCACGCTCACGGGCAAGGAGGCGCCGGGCATCCGCGTCAACGCCGAGGGCGGCTCCATGGGGACCTACTCCGGCGGCGCGCGGGTGGCGGGCGTCGAGGGCGATGTGGACTACGCGCTCTCGGCCAGCGGCCTGCACACCGACGGCTTTCCCACCGCCGTGGGCGGCGCCCGCAACGTGGGCTCCGACAGCGCCGGCGTCTCGGCCAAGCTGATCTGGTCGCCGCTGGACAATCTGCACATCACCGGGGTGGCCCGCTACAGCTACACCGACGCCGACACCAACGATCAGGGCCAGGACCCCAGCCAGCCGAAGACCTTCGGCCTGACCTTCGACTCGCCGGGCGCCCACTACATCAACGACGCCTTCTACGGCCTCGTGCGGGCCCAGCTGGACTCCTTCGACGGACACTGGACGAACGCGGTCAGCGCGCAGATCGCCGACACCCAGCGGACGGAATTCGATGTGGCCAACACCGACGCTCCGTTCGCCGGCCAGCCGATCGTCAAGATCGGCGGGGACCGCGGCATGCGCTACCGGGAATCCTTCGAGAGCGCCTACCGCTTCGGCGACAGGGACTGGAAGCAGACGGTGACGCTCGCCGTCGACGGGGAGCAGAACGCCTCGCGCACGACCGTCTCGCCCTTCGGCGGCTTCCTGGGTGAAGAGCACATCGACACCTACGGCCTCGTCGGCGAGTACGACCTGATCTGGAGGGACGCGGCCTCGCTGATGGCCTCGGTGCGGCACGACTGGAACAACCTGTTCTCCGACGACACCACCTATCGCGTGCAGGCCAGCTACAGGTTCGACAAGGGGACACGCGTCCACGCCGCCGCGGGTTCGGGCGTCAAGAACCCCAGCTTCAGCGACCTGTTCGGCTTCGAGGACGGCCGTTTCATGGGCAACCCGAATCTGCAGCCCGAGAAGTCCGAAGGCTGGGAGGTCGGCGTCGACCAGACCTTCCTCAAGGGCCGCCTCAACGTGGGCGCAACCTATTTCGACAACCGGCTGCGCGACACCATCACCGACAGCTTCGCCACCGGCGTCGAGACGGAGATCAACCTGCCGGGCTCGTCGCCGCAGCGGGGTGTCGAACTGTTCGCCGACGGCCAGTTGACCCAGGAATGGCGGATCGATCTCGCCTACACCTATCTCGACGCGCCGCAGCAGCGCGAGGTGATCCTGAACGGCGTGGACGATCCCGACTTTGATGGCCAGGCCGTGCGCCGCGCCAAGGATATCGCCAGCGCGAACTTGAACTGGTCTCCTGCGAACCTGCCGATCACCGCGACGCTGACGGTCCGCTACAACGGCAAGCAGGGCGACGTCGCCTTCACCGACCCGTCGTTCACGCCGGTCCTTGTGGACCTGAAGGCGTTCACCCTGGTGAACCTGAACGCCACCTGGCGGCTGAATGACAAGATCGAGGTCTATGGGCGGATCGAGAACCTGTTCGACCAGGGCTACCAGGAGGTGTTCAGCTTCCAGGGCGCGGGCCGGGCCGGTTACGCGGGCGTCCGACTGAGGTTCTGACCCATGAGACCCGCGCTCCGCGCCGCCGTCATCGGGATCGCCGCCGTCCTTGCGGGCGCGGGCGGCCCTATGGCGTCGGCCGCGGAGCGCGCGGCCCCGCAGCGGATCATGTCGCTGAACCTCTGCACGGACCTTCTGGTGCTGCAGCTCGCGCCGAAGAGCCGGATCGCCTCGGTGTCGTTCCTGGCGCACGACGGCGCCCAGGCGCTGTTCCCGGGCCTCGATGCGGGCGTGCCCACCAACCGCGGCTCGGCGGAGGATATCGTCCGGGCCAAGCCGGACCTGGTGCTGGACAGCGAGCTCGCCTCGCCCTTCATCCGCACCCTGGCCGGCAAGGTCGGCGCCCGCGTGGTGGCGGTGAAGGACGCCGACAACTTCGCCGACATCCGCGACATCGTCCGCCAGGTCGGCGAGGCGGTGGGCGCGCCGGCGCGCGCCGAAGCCCTGATCGCACGGATGGATGCGACCCTGGCCGATCTCGCCGCCCATCCGCCGAAGCGCCGCCTGCGGGTGGTGGCCTGGAGTGGCGGTTCGGCAGTGCCCGGCAAGGGCAGCCTGACCGACGCCATCATCACCGCCGCCGGCGGGATCAACATCGCCGCCCAGCCCGGCCACTCCGAGGGCAGTTTCGGGGTGGAGGAGCTGCTGGCGGCTAGGCCGGAGCTGTTGCTCTACGGCGGCGCGGCGCTGGGCAAGCCGTCGCTGCTCACCGACGAGGCGCAGCACCGGGTGGTGCGGACGCTCTACGCGGGCCGGCGCATCGCCTACAACGACGTGGCCCACACCTGCGGCCTGCCGCAGTCGGCGGATAGCGCGCGCGACCTGCGCCAGGCGATGGAGGCGGTGATCGCCAAACAGGAGGCCGCCCGATGAGGCCCGGGCCCGCAGGGCTGCCCACGATCCTGGCGCTGCTGGTCCTGGCCGCGGCGGCTGTCGCTTCGGTGTTCGTCGGCCGGGTGAGCCTGAGCCCCGCGGAGTTGACGCAGGGCATGTTCCACCCGCAGACCATGGCCGGCCTAGTGGTCACCGAGCTGCGCATACCGCGCACCGTGCTGGCGATCCTGGTGGGCGCCTCGCTGGGCCTGTCCGGCGCGGTGCTGCAGGGCCTGCTGCGCAATCCGCTGGCCGAGCCCGGCCTTTTGGGTGTGACCAACGGCGCGGCCCTGGGCGCGGTGGTCTCGATCTATTTCGGCCTCAGCCATAACTTCGGTCTGGCGACGCCGCTCCTGGGCATGGCCGGCGCCGTGGCGGCGGGCGCGCTCACCTATGCGCTGGGGCGCGGCAGCAGCCTGACCCTCATCCTGGCCGGAGCGGCGGCGTCCAGCCTGATGGCCGCCTTCCTGGCGCTGGCATTGAACTTCGCGCCCAGTCCCTATGCGGCCTATGAGATGAACGTCTGGATGCTGGGCTCCCTGGCCGAGCGCAGCTGGGACCACGTGCTGCTGGCCGCGCCGTTCGTAGCGGCGGGGCTGGCGGTGCTGGCGACCATGGGCCGGGCGGTGGACGCCCTGGCCTTGGGCGACCTCCAGGCGGAGAGCCTGGGAATCCGCCTCGACCGGACCCGCGTGCTGGCGCTGTTGGGCGTCGGCCTCTGTGTCGGGGCGGCGACATCGGTGACGGGCGCGGTGGGCTTCATCGGCCTGGTGGCCCCGCACCTGATCCGGCCGTTCGTCGGCTATCAGCCCAGCCGCACGCTCTTGCCCTCGGCGCTGGCGGGCGCGGCCCTGCTGCTGCTCGCCGACATCGGCACGCGGCTGATCCACACCAACACGGAGCTGAGGCTGGGCGTGCTGACCAGCCTGCTGGGCGCGCCCTTCTTCTTCTGGCTGGTGATCCGCGTGCGGAAGACCGCGCCATGAGCCGGCTGAGCGCCGCCCGCATCACCGTCAGGCGCGGCGGCCGGGCCATCGTCGACGACGTCTCCTTCGACCTTGAGGACGGGGCGTTCGTGGCGCTGGTCGGCGCGAACGGAGCGGGCAAGTCGACGCTGCTGTCGGTGCTGGCCGGCCTGATGGCGGCCGACGGCGGCGCGGTGAGCCTGGATGGGCAGGCGCTGGAAGGGCTCGACCGCCGCGACCTCGCCCGGCGCCGCGCCTACCTGCCGCAGAACCCCAGGGCGGAATGGCCGATCGCGGTGGAGCGTCTGGTGGCGTTGGGCCTGACGCCCTACCTGCCGGCCTTCGGCGGCCTGCCGGGCGGGCTGGAGCCCCGGCTGACCCAGGCCCTCGAGGCCTGCGACCTATTGGACCACCGGCTGCAGCCGGCGACCACGCTCTCTGGCGGCGAGCTGGCCCGCGCCATGCTCGCCCGGGCCCTGATCGGCGACCCGCAGGTGCTGATCGCCGACGAGCCGACGGCGGGCCTCGATCCCAAGCACGCGCTCGACACCATGCGCCGCCTCAAGGCCCTGGCCGGGCAGGGCAAGCTGGTCGTGGCCGCCCTGCACGACCTGACGCTCGCCGCGCGCTATTCGACCCACTTGATGGCGTTGGAGAACGGCCGGCTGGCCGCCTTCGGCCCGACCGCCGGCGTCCTGACGCCGGCGCTGCTGAAGCAGGTCTTCGACGTCGAGGCGCGCATCGTGGGCGAGGGCCCCAGCGCCTCGGTCGATTACCTGGCGGCGGGCGCCGGGGCCTAGAAGTAGGCCGTCGCCTTGAACACCACCGAGATCGGCTCCAGCGGGTGGACCTGGAAGCCGGCGACGCCGTCCGCAGGCTCGCCCGGCAGCCGCGAGGTGTAGAAGTAGGCCGAGGAATCCGCCTTGGTGTTCAAGAGGTTGAACACGCTCATCTGCAGGCGCAGGTGCGGATTGACCTTGTAGCCGATGTCCGCATTGAACTCGGAGTAGCCCTTGTCCTGCGGGAACTCCTCGCCGTCGTCGATCGGGTACTTGCCGAGCGCGCGCCACTGCAGGCCGCCGAACCAGGGCCCGAGGTCGTCCACCAGCACCCCGAAGGAGCCGATGAAGCTGGGCGCGTTGGCGATGAACGGCTGCGCCAGACCGAAGGAGGCGAAGTCGCCGGTGTAACGGGCCTTGGAGAAGGCCAGGTCGGTGTTCAGCTCCAGCCAGGGCAGCGGACGGTACTGGCCGGAGAACTCGACGCCCTCGCGGTGGCTGGGGGCGCTGGCGGCGTCCTGGCCGGCGTCGGCGTCGTAGGCCAGCTCGGAGTTGAAGTCCTCCTGGAAGACCGCCAGTTGCAACGCGACCTTGGGGATGATGTTGGTGCGCATGCCCACCTCCTCGCCGGTGGCCGGCGCCAGGAAGGGCGTGCGGCCCGCGGTGACCGGCTCGCCCTCGATCGGGACGGTGCCGAACACGCCGCGCACGTCGTCGGAGTGGAAGCCGCGGCCGGCGCTCAGGTAGAATTCGGTCTTCTCCCAGGGTCCCAGCACGATCGAGCCCTTGGGCTGGAAAAGGGTCTGGTCGCCGGAGAACGAGTCGCCGGTGATGAAGCTGTGGTCGGTGGCGTGATAGTACTCCTCGCGCAGGCCCACGATGGTGCGCAGCCACGGGGTCCATTTGGTGGTGTTCTCGATGTAGGGGCCGAGGTCCAGCAGATGGACTCGGTCGGCGTTGCAGGCGCCGTCCACGGCCGGCACAGGGACGGCCGGTCCGGTGGCTTGCGCGATCTCGCAGTAGTCGAGGACCTGTCGGTCGACGGTATGACGGCGGTCGACATAGGCGTCGTCGTAGCGGACCTGCAGGCCGACGACGGTGTCGGTGGTGATGCCGCCGAAGTCGTGCAGGTAGTGGAACGCCGTCTGGCCGCCGAAGGTGTCGCGGGCCTCGCCCTGACGCTCCTGGTCGCCGTTCACCGGGTCGTCCAGGAAGTGGGTGAAGTCGTTGTAGAGGAACATCCGCCAGCGGATGGCGTAGGCGCTGGAGGTGAAGGTCCAGTCGTCGCCCCTCGCGGCGTAGTGGCCGGACAGGCTGAACCGCTCCGAGCCGCTGCCGTCCGAGGGATCGAGGGTGCCGAAGCGGCCGATCAGGCCTTCCTGGATCGCGCGCAGCGGCTGGTCGGTCGTGAGGTTGCCCTGGCCCTTGTAGTACATGGCCGTGACATCATAGCCGTCGTCCGGCTCGCCGTGGCTGTAGCGTATGACCCCGTCGATCTTGCGGAAGTTGTCGGGGTGGGTGAACGGCCCGTCCACATGGCCCAGGTAGAAGCCGCCGACGATCCGATCTCGGTCATCGATGTGATAGGCGCCGCCGATGAAGCCGTTGTAGACGCCGAGCGTGCCGGCGCTCAGCGACATCTGGTTGGGGATCTCGTTGGCCATCTTCACGTGGGTCGAGGCCACCGCGCCGAAGTCGCCCACCGAGGCGTAATAGGGGCCCTTCGTGTAGTCGAGGCCGTTGAACATCTCCGGCAGCATGAAGTTCGAGTCGGAATAGCCCTGGCCGTGGGTGTTGGTGGAGCGGTTCACCGGCATGTCGTCGACGAAGTTGGCGATGTCGGTGCCGTGGTCGAGGTTGAAGCCGCGCAGCAGGTATTGCTGGGCCTTGCCCTCGCCCGAGTGGACCGTGACCACCAGGCCCGGCGTGGTCTCCAAGAGCTGGCCCACGCGGTAGACGGGACGGATCTGCAGCTCTTCCTCGGTGATCGAGCCCTGGCTGGCGGTGATCGCCGTGCCCAGCAGGTTGAGGTGCGAGCCGGTGACCACGACCTCGGAGGCCTGCGGCGTGGCCGCCGCCTTCGCCGCGCCCTTGGCCGCCGGGCTGGCGGGGGCGCCCACGACGTGGCCGGCGGTCGGCTGGTCGTTGGCGGCCGCGGGTGCGGCCTCGGCGTGCGCGGCGGCCCCGATCAGGGCGAGCGCGGCGGTGGCGACGAACACGCGGCTCGCCGTCGTAGAAATGAGTGCAAGTTTCCCCGCTGCGCCAAGGCGCATTGAAAAAGTCATGGATACCCCAAGGAGAAGGGGCGGTGGCGCCGTCTCGGCCGCTTACACCGCCCGGAAGGTGGTCAGGTCACTTGGGAATGTTGTCGCCGTCCAGCTGCGGGACCTTCGCGACCGGCGCCTCAGGTCCGTGCGCAGTCACGTACGACTTCTGCTTGGCCTCGATGTCGGCCGGCCAATCCGGCAGGGTCCCCGCGGGGCGCCCGCCGCCCTTGATCAACGGGCCGATGAGGAACTCGGCGTGGCAGGCCGTGCAGACCAGATAGAGTTTCGCGCCTTCCGTGTAGATGGCGTCCTTGTCGCGCTTGTCCACGGCGGCTTTCACCAGGACCGCTTGGGCGGTGAGCTGCTGGGCGAATTTGTAGAAGTCAGCTTCCGGCGCTCGGGGGCGCCCTGGCAATTGCAGAGAGTTCCCCGCCTCGATCAACACCGCGGCCTGCGACTGCATCGCCTGCCAACCGGCCTCGGTCGTCGGCGAGTTGTCCTTTGTGCCCGTAGCCGTGTCCACCGTGCCGGAAGCCGCCCAGAGGGCGTCCGAGTTCGGATCCACGACGTTCGCCATGAACGCCTTAAGATCCAAGGCCTCCGTATTGTACTTGGCCGGCGAGGGCGTTGGCTTGGGTTGGCAGGCCAACAGCAGCGGCAGCGGGAGGGCGGCGCATGCCGCGAGGATCAGAAGGCGCTTCAAGGGATTCCCCCAGGATGATGTTGCGAAGGCCATAGGTCGCATGAGGCGCGGCCGTGAGGTTAAATACGGTCTCCAGGGGGTTACAGTGAGGTTACAGACGGTCCGTCTTATCGCCCGCGATCATTGCCGTCAGAGCTGCGGCGGCCATAAGGGCTCGGGGCCTCGGCTAAGCCCGAGGCGTCCCACCTCTTGGGCGCGGACCGACGAGATAGCTGACATTACCGGCGTTCCTCGCTAAAGCCCGGACGCAGTGGCCGGATTAGCTCAGCTGGTAGAGCAGCGGTTTTGTAAACCGAAGGTCGCGGGTTCGAGTCCTGCATCCGGCACCAATCCTGACAGCGGGGTTGGATCGCGTCCCTGGCCGTGCTTGCGTGGGCGCCGGCTAACCAGGGTGATCCGCATGGACTTCGAAGACTATCGCCGCCACGACGCCGTGGGCCTGGCCGGGCTGGTGGCCCGCCGCGAGGTGAGCCCCGACGAGTTGCTGGACGCCGCTGTGAGCCGGATGGCCGCGGTCAACCCGCAGATCAATGCGGTGACCATGGACCTCACCGACCGGGCCCGCGCCGAGCCGGCGGAGCACGGCGCCCTGCGCGGGGTGCCGTTCCTGCTGAAGGACCTGGGCGCTGCGCTGGCGGGCACGCCGACCACCATGGGCTCGCGGCTGATGGCCGAGTCGGTCGCGCCGGCCGACAGCGCGATCACGACCGCCTACAAGGCCGCCGGGCTCTCGATCTTCGGCAAGACCAACACTCCGGAGTTCGGCCTGTGGCCGATGACTGAATCGGAGCTGCTGGGCGTCTGCCGCAACCCCTGGGACCTGGGGCGGACCCCGGGCGGCTCGTCCGGCGGGGCGGCCGCGGCGGTGGCGGCGGGCATCGTGCCGGCCGCCCACGCCAGCGACGGCGGCGGCTCGATCCGCACGCCGGCCTCCTGCTGCGGCCTGTTCGGCCTGAAGCCGTCGCGCGGGCGGGTCTCCTTCGCGCCGCTCGGCGAGGGCTGGGGCGGCGCCTCGATCCAGCACGCGGTCACCCGTTCGGTGCGCGATTCCGCCGCCCTGTTGGACGCGACCTGCCGCCCGCAGTCCGGCGATCCCTATTTCCTCAGCCCGCCGGAGCGTCCCTTCGTCGAGGAGGTGGAGCGCGAGCCAGGCCGGCTGCGGATCGCCTTCATGGCCGGCGCCATGCAGGCCCCTGGCATCGACCCGGAATGCGCCGAGGCGGTGCGCCAGACCGCGCGGCTTTGCGAAGACCTCGGCCATGCCGTCGAGGAGCGGGCGATTCCGGGAGACGTCGCGGCGATGGCCCAGGCGGCGGGGCAGGTGATCTCCGCCAGTATTGCGGCAAATCTCGACGCGCACGCCGAACGGCGCGGTAAGTCTATCGATAACGGTGAAATCGAAACGTTCACCATGGCGACCTATCGTCGCGGATCGGCCGTGACGGCCTCGGCTTACGTCCGCGCCCTGACGGCTATCCACGCTTATACCCGCGCCCAGGCCGAACTGTTCGAAAGCTATGACGTGCTGCTGCTGTCGACCCTCGGCAGCCCGGCTATCCCCATCGGCTGGATCCTCGAGGACCCGGCTGTCGCCGCGGAGCGCCTGTTCGCTTTTATGCCGAATACTCAAGCGTTTAATAACACGGGGCAACCGGCCATGACCGTGCCGCTGGCCTGGAGCCAGTCCGGCTTGCCCATCGGCTTGCAGTTCGTGGCGCGGATGGGCGGGGAGGCCACGCTGTTCCGCCTGGCGGGCCAATTGGAGCAGGCGCGTCCCTGGTTCGAAAGGGTCGCTCCCCTGTGAGGGGAATTTCTGAAGAGACTATACACCGCTGAGGGGAATTTTCGTAGTGATCACCAAGGTTAACGGTGTGTCGTTGGCGCACAGCTCAGTGAAAACCACTGTTTGGATAACAGAAGCATAATTGAAATTTCGAACGAGCTGCACGATAGTTGCATCGTGAGCACCATGGTCCCAGCCCGTTCCAGATCGAGACTCGCCAAGCGATTTCTCCTCACCGCCGTGGCGACGTTCGTCGCCGCGGGCGCGATGGCCTATTCGAATGGCAGCGGCCATCAGGATGAGGCGCCGTCTTCTCAAACCGCCGGCAATGGCCCGTCCTACGGCGGCTATAGCCAAATCGAGACACAGCAGTCCTCGGACGGCGGTTCGGCGGGCGGCGGTTCCCAGGGCGCCGGCGGCGCTTACCAATTCGCGTTCCAGGATCAGCCAGGCGGTCCGCGGCGCAACTACGGGCCGGGCGACGGTAACGACGGCTCGTTGTCGGGCGGCTTTGTCCCGAACGGCGAGAACGGGTTGATGTCGCTGGCGGCCTTCGCCAATGCGCGCGATGGCGGCCGCGACAACGCCAACAACAATTCCGACCAGGTGCCGGGCGGTTCGCACGGCGACAACGGCAGCCCGTTTGAGGGCATGGACAGCAACAGCGGCTCCCACACCGCCGGCGACGGCGGTTCCAGCGGTGGCGACGGCGGCAATGGCGGCAGCGGTGGCGCCGGCGCCGGGACCCCGTTGGGCGGCGGCGCGCCCGGTGGTTCCGGCGGCTCCGGCGGCGCGGGTGGCGGAAGCCCGCCCGGCGATCCCGGCGGTCCAGTCATCACGCCGCCTCCGCCGCCTCCGAACACGCCGCCCCTGGGCGACAATCCCCCGACGGGCGGCTCCCCGCCGTCGGGCGGCGACCCGCCTTGCTTCGTCGCGTGCGGCGGTGGCGGCGGCCAGCCGAACGGCGCCCCCAGCAACCCGCCGGGCGGCGATCCTCCGGGCTTGCCGCAGACTCCTCCGGGCGGCGATCCCGACCCGCCGGCGGCTGTGCCGGAACCGGCCGCCTGGCTCCTGATGATCCTGGGCTTCGGCGCCGCCGGCTCGACCGTGCGCGCCCAGCGCCGCCGGATGCGCCTTTCGGCCTAGCCACGGGCGGCTCCCCGGAGCCGGGAGCTCAATTCTCCGCGCGGGGGCTTTGGCGAACGCCGAGCCACGGCCTATAAGCGCCGCTCCCGTCTCGACGCCCGCGCAGAGCCCTGAATCCGAGCCATGTCCCGCATCCTGATCACGTCCGCGCTGCCCTACATCAATGGGATCAAGCACCTGGGGACGCTGGCGGGCTCCATGCTGCCGGCCGACGTCTATGCGCGCTTCCAGCGCAGCCGGGGCCGCGAGACGCTCTATATCTGCGCCACCGACGAGCACGGCACGCCGACCGAGCTGGCCGCGGCGGAAAAGGGCCAGGATCCGGCGACCTTCTGCGCCGAGCAGCACCAGATCCAGCACGACCTGGGCCGCGCATTCGGCCTCAGCTGGGACCATTTTGGACGCTCGTCGTCGCCGCAGAATCACCGGCTGACCCAGCGTTTCGCCCAGCAGCTCTGGGAGGCCGGCTTCATCGAGGAGCGGGTCACCCAGCAGGTCTATTCCAACGCCGACAAGCGCTTCCTGCCCGACCGCTACGTCATCGGCACCTGTCCGCACTGCGGTTACGAGAGCGCCCGCGGCGACCAGTGCGAGAACTGCACCCGCGTGCTGGACCCCGCCGACCTGATCCATCCGCGCTCGGCGGTGTCCGGCTCAACCGACATCGAGATCCGCGGCTCCAAGCATCTCTTCCTGCGCCAGAGCCTGTTCGCCGGGAAGCTGCGCCACTGGATCGAGGCGAAGCGCGACCGCTGGCCGTTGCTCGTCACCTCCATCGCGCTGAAGTGGCTCGACGAGGGGCTGCAGGACCGCGGAATCACCCGCGACCTGGAATGGGGCGTGCCGGTCAACGCCTTCGAGTGGGGCCCGAACCCCGAGGGCCGGACGCCGGACATCGAGGGCCTGGCGGGCAAGGTCTTCTACGTCTGGTTCGACGCCCCCATCGAATACATCGCCGCGACCTGGGAGTGGGCCGACGCCCGCGCCGCAGAGGCGGGGACCGGACCGGCGCCCGACGCGGACTGGGAGCGCTGGTGGCGCGAGCCGGCCGCCGCGGACGTCACCTATGTGGAGTTCATGGGCAAGGACAACGTGCCATTCCACACCGTGGGCTTCCCCTGCACCCTGTTCGGGATCAACGAGACGCTGGGCGCCGACGGCAAGTTCACCCCGGTCAACAATGCGCCCTGGAAGCTGGTCGACCAGCTCAAGGGCTTCAACTGGCTCGACTACTACGGCGGCAAGTTCTCGACCTCGCAGAAGCGCGGTGTCTTCATGGACCATGCGCTGGAGCTGCTGCCCGCTGACTACTGGCGCTGGTGGGTCACCGCCAACACGCCGGAGACCTCCGACGCCACCTTCACCTGGGAGCAGTTCCAGGCGCAGGTGAACGCCGACCTGGCCGATGTGCTGGGCAACTTCGTCAACCGCATCCTGAAGTTCACCGAGAGCCGCTTCGAGGGGAAGGTCCCCGAAGGCGGCGCGGCCGGGCCGCTTGAGGAGAAGCTGGAGGCCGATGTCCTGGCCAAGCTGCGCGAGTTGACCGAGCACCTGGAAGGCCGCGAGTTCCGCAAGGCGGCGACGGCGCTGCGCCAGCTCTGGGTGCTGGGCAACGGCTACCTGACCGAGGCCGCGCCCTGGACGGCGTTCAAGACCGATCCCGGACGCGCCGCCGTGGGCGTGCGCACGGGCCTGAACCTGGTCGCCCTATTCGCCAAGATCTGCGAACCCTTCATCCCCTTCGCCGCCGAGACCGTCGCGCTGTCGGTGGGCGAGGCCTTCCCGGGCCGCTGGCCGGTGCTGGACGGGAGCCCCGTGCTGGCGATCCTGCCCGAGGGCCGGCCGGTGAAGGCGCCGGATGTCCTGTTCCGCAAGGTAGAGGATACCCAGGTCGCCGAATGGCGGGAGCGTTTCGGCGGTCCGGAAGCGGCCTGAGGCGCGGGGCCTAGTGGCCCTGCTTCTTCTTCTCCTCTGACGGCTTGATGTCGAAGAGGTCGGGCATGGCGGCGTTGTAGATGCGCGTCTCGCCGGTCTCGATGGCCACCGAACGGGTGCCATCCCAGATCATGTGGCCGGCCACATAGATGACGATCGCCAAGCCGACGTAGCCGATCCAGCGGAAGCGGTGCAGCAGCTTGGCGATCCAGCTCGCGGCCAGGCCCGTGAGGGTGATCGACAGCAGGAGGCCCGCGGCCAGCACCAGCGGGTGGTCGCGCGCCGCGCCGGCCACCGCCAGCACATTGTCCAGCGACATGGCGAGGTCCGCGAGCAGGATCTGCATCAGAGCCTGGGCCAGCGTCTTGGGCTTGGGCTGGGTCTTGGCCGCGCCGCCGATCTTGACGCCGGTGGTTTCCTCCAGCGCCGCTTCGCCCTCGGCGCAGTCCTCGCGGCCGCGCTTGCGCAGGTCGCGCCACATCTTCCAGCAGACCCAGAGCAGCAGGACGCCGCCGGCTAGGCCGAGGCCCACGATCTTCAGGAGCAGGGTGGCGATCAGCGCGAAGCCGATCAGCATCACCACCGCCCCGCCCAGGCCCAGCACGATAGCCTTGCGCCGGTCCTCCTTCGGCAGGCCAGCGGCGGCGATGCCCACGGCCACCGCGTTGTCCCCGGCCAGCGCCAGGTCGATGAACACCACCTGGAAAAACGCCGCCCAGGCGCCCGGCGTAACCCACTCGGCGAGATGACTCAGCATGTCAGGGCCGGGGCCTCGCCGCTTCGTAGAGCGCCACGGCCGCGGCGGCCGAGACGTTCAGGCTCTCGAAGCCGCCGGGCATGGGGATGCGGGCGAGCTCGTCGCAGTGCTCGGCCACCAGCCGGCGCAGGCCCTCGCCCTCGGAGCCCATCACCAGCACGGTGGGCGCGCCGTCCAGCACCTCGCCCAGCGGCCGCTCGGCCTCGCCGTCCAGGCCGACGGCCCGCCAGCCGACGGCGGTCAGCTCGTCGAGGGCGCGCGACAGATTGACCACCCGGGCCACCGGCACCGCGTCCACCGCGCCCGCGGCCGCCTTGGCCAGCGCGCCGGTCAGCTTCGGCGCGTGGCGGTCCTGCAGCACCACGCCCACCGCTCCGAAGGCCGCGGCCGAGCGCAGGATGGCCCCGACGTTCTGCGGATCGGTCACCTGGTCGAGCATCAGGACCACCGCGCCGCGCCGGGGCTCGAAGTCCGCCAGGCCTGCGTCCTCCGGCGCCGGGCCCTTCAGCGCCACGCCCTGGTGCACGGAGCCTTGGGGCAGGGCCTGGGCGATGCGCTGGACCTCGGCGGTCTCCAAGGCGCCGAGACGGCCGAATCGCGCCTCGAGCTGCCGGGCGCGGTCGGCGGTGGCGAGAATCAGCTGGGCGGGCTCGCGGCGCGGATTGGCCAGCGCCGCTTCCACCGCGTGCCAGCCCCATATCCAGTCGTCTGCGCCGGCCTCCGCGCGTCCCGCAGGGCGCCTGTGAAACCCTCCGTGGCCATGACGATTCCGGCCCCGCCGGGCGTCGTTGCGTTCGGGGTGCGAGGCCACTATAAGACGCGCTCCAAATTGGGGCCCAAGACGGGCTGCCGCCTGCAAGACCCCGAGTCCGGCGCTCTTATGCCTCTCGCATCCTGCAGCGGAAGCTTTTTGTTCGAAGGCCTCGACGTGGCTCCGAGCGCGCGGGGGAATGTCCCGAGTGGCAAAGGGGGGGGACTGTAAATCCCCTGGCGTACGCCTTCGTAGGTTCGAGTCCTACTTCCCCCACCACGCCTCGAAGCCGTCAGAAGAGAGAGTTCATCCGGCGGGTATAGCACAATGGTAGTGCAGCAGCCTTCCAAGCTGAATATGCGGGTTCGATTCCCGCTACCCGCTCCAGGTTCCCAATCCACTTGAAACAACGCCCGTAGGACCCCGATGGCCAAAGAGAAATTCGAACGCAATAAGCCGCACTGCAACATTGGCACGATTGGTCACGTTGACCATGGCAAGACGACGTTGACGGCGGCGATCACCTTTACGC
>NZ_SSMX01000023.1 GCF_004799515.1 Phenylobacterium sp.
GGACGTTCATCCGGGGTCTCCCGGTTAGAGGTTGGAGCTTCGCAACCCCACTCTCTCAACCCGATCCCGGGTGAACAACCTTCGTAGCTTCGACACCTAGGCCGCGAGCGGCTGGCTGGAGACGAGCTGCTTCAGGCGGGCCGCCGCGAGATACTCAGGCTTCAAGAGGCCGCAGCGTTCGGCCACCCGGCCGTTGCGCCATTCGAGGACCAGCTGGTCGCCTTCCATCCGGTAGCGGCCGCGATGGACCGCCGAGCCTAGGGACACCTGCACCGAATTCCACATGTCGCGCCTCGCGCTGTTATCGGCGGCCGTTCTGGCCGCGTCTTGGGCCCATGTTCGGCCGAACGAGGTTACGCCGCGCTTAATGCTGAATCGAATTTCAGGACGTTGGAGCGGAAACGGGCCCAAAGAAAAAGCCCGCCGGATTGCGCCGGCGGGCTCTTGTCTTCGCGAACTCGATCCGTCCGGATCAGAGTTCTTCGTTGATCAGGGCGACCTGGTAGAAGCCATTGCCCTGCAGGGTGTTCATCACCGCCATGAAGTCGCCGTAGCGGACCGTCTTGTCGGCGCGGATGTAGACGCGCTGCTGGGTCGGCGGCGTCGCCGGGTCGTCCTGCGCCAGACGGCGCGAGAGGTCGCCCGTGAGCGTCGCCAGCGAGGTGGCCGCCGTGTCGATGAACACCGCGCCGCCGTTCTGGATGTTGATGACGATCGGTTCCTTGATCTTCGTCCCCGGCGGCGGCGGCTGAGCCGGCGGCAGGTCGAGCTTGATCGACACCGTGGCGGCCGGAATCGCCACCATGAAGATGATGAGGAGCACCAGCATCACGTCCACGAAGGGCGTGACGTTGATGTCGCTGTTCTGGCCGAGGTCGAAACGTCCGCCGCCTCCGCCGCCCAGCTTTGCACCCATGCGTAAATTCCTTCCCTGGGGCGTTTTCCGCCCGGCCCTTAAGAGTCCAGCGACCATTGGCAAGCCGCCGCGGCGTTGTAAAGCCCGAAGCCGCGATCTAGTGGAAGCCATGCAGTACGCCTTCGACGCCTACGTAACGGCGGTCTCTTTCGACACGGCCGGAAAGGCGGTCTTCGCGCTCGGCGACGGCAGCGTCCGCTTCGAGGACGGCGCGGCCGTGGACGCCCACGACGGGGCCATTCTGGCGGCCGTGGCGCACCCCTCGGGCCAGGGGCTCCTGACCGGCGGCGACGACGGGCGCCTCGTCTGGTCGCAGGCCTCGGGCGCGCGGGAGATCGCCGCCCTGCCCGGCAAGTGGATCGACGCGGTGGCCGCGAGCCCTGCGTCCGGCCTGATCGCCTTTTCCGCCGGCCGCGAGGCGCACGTGCGAGATGCAGCCGACGCTGACTTTTCGCGCAGTTTCGCCCACGACAAGACGGTCGCCGACCTCGCCTTCGAGCCCAAGGGCCGCCGGCTGGCCGCGGCGACCTACGGCGGAGTCTGGCTGTGGTACGCCCGTATCGAGGCCCAGAAGCCCGGCAAGCTGGCCTGGGCCGGCAGCCACGTGGCCTGCGCCTGGAGCCCGGACGGCAAGTTCCTGGTCAGCGCCATGCAGGAGAACCAGCTGCACGGCTGGCGCGTGGCCGACGAGAAGAACATGCGCATGGGCGGCTATCCGGCCAAGCCGAAGAGCCTAACCTTCCTGTCGAAGGGGAGCATGCTGGCCACCTCCGGCGCCAACGGCGTGGTGGTCTGGCCCTTCGCCGGCGCCACCGGACCGATGGGCAAGCAGGCGGCCGAGGTCGGCTACGACGAGGCGGCCATGGTGGTGACGGTGGCGGGCGCGCCGGCCCTGCCCTGGGTCGCCGCCGGCCTCGATGACGGCCGCGTCTGGGCCTGCGACCTGACCGGCCAGCGGATCGTCCCGCTGAAAGCCGAGAAGGGGGCGAGCGTCACGGCCCTGGCCATCGCCCGAGACGCCCGGCGCGTGGCCTGGGGCTGCGAGGACGGCGCGGCGGGGGTGGCGGAGGTCGGGTAGAGCGCGCGCCCTCTTCCGGCGAAGCGGAAGAGGGCGGCTCTGAAGCCTTAGCGGCTGTTGGCGATCACCGAGGCGATCACGCCGGTGGCCACGGCGCCCAGGACGTAGTTGCCGTCGACCTGGCGCCATTCGTAGCCGCGCGGCGGGCTGTGCAGGTGATGGGCGTGCCAGTCGACCTTCTCGCCGCGGCCCCAGTCCTCCTGCTTCATGTGGTAGCCCTTCTTCCATTCGTCGTGCCGGACATAGCCGCCCGGCTGGGCGAAGGCGGCGCCGGCGGCGGTCAGCGCGATGACGGCCGCCGCAGCGGCGGTGAAGGTGCGTTTCATATGGAATCTCCCTGTGGATGAGGCGCGCAGCTCTGCGCCTTGTCCCCCGACGCCAGGGTGAACGCCCCGGGCAGGCCTTCGTTCATTTTCAGACACGGCGGCCCTGGCGGCTTGCCTGCCCCGACGGCGGGGCGCTTAGTTTCGGCCAAAACCGGGCGGAGGACCCCATGAGCGAGACCCTGGAACGGCCCGCGGCGGAGATGTCGGCGGAGGTGCTCTACGAGGCGGCGGACGGAATCGCCACCATCACGCTCAACCGCCCCGAGCGGATGAACGCCATCTCCGGCCCGATGCTGGCCCGGCTGAGCGAGCTTCTGTTGAAGGCCAACGCCGATCCCAAGGTGCGCGTGGTGATCCTGACCGGCGCCGGCCGCGCCTTCTGCGTCGGCCTCGACCTGGTGGACGCCACCCAAGGCTCCGGGATCGGCTCGTCCGCCCAGGCCGCCGCGCCAAGCGTCAACCTCGACCTGCGCACCGCGCCGCCCACGGTGCTGTTCGCCATGGACAAGCCCACCATCTGCGCCCTGAACGGGGCCGCCGCCGGCTACGGCATGGACACCGCGCTCGGCTGCGACCTCCGCATCATGGGCGAGAGCTCCAAGCTGGCGGCCGCCTTCGTCAAGCGCGGCGTGGTGCCGGAAAGCGGCGGCACCTGGATCCTGCCGCGCCTGCTGGGCTGGGCGAAGGCCGCGGAGGTGATCTTCACCGGCCGCACCCTGTCGGCGCCCGAGTGCCTGGCGCTGGGCCTGGCCAACGAGGTGGTCCCCGACGCCGAACTGATGCCGCGCGCCCGCGCCGTCGCCGCCGAGATCGCCGCCAACGCCCCGCTGGCGGTGCAGTCGGCCAAGCGGCTGATGCGCATGGGGATGGACGAGACCTTCAACGACCACGTCCACCACGTCTATCTGCAGTTCCTGCAGCTGGTGCGCACCCAGGATTTCCGGGAAGGCATGACCTCCTTCCTGGAAAAGCGCCCCGCCGACTTCCAGGGCCGCTAACGCCCCGCCAGCGCCAGCAGCACCGAGAAGACGCCGCCGAGACCCAGAATCCAGAGCGGGTTGCGCCTGGCGAACAGCACCCAGGCCGCGCCCGCCGCGGTGAGCGCCCAGCCGACCAAGGTGGGATCGGCGGCGCGGCCGATGGCGACGCCGCTGGCCAGGATCAGGCCCACGGCCACCGGGGCCAGGCCCAGCTTCAGGGCCTGCACCAGGCGGGTGCGCTCGAACCTCACGGTGAGCCGCCCCAGCGCCAGGCAGACCACCGAGGAGGGCGCGAGGATCGCGGCGGTGGAGACCAGGAGGCCCAGGGCGCCGGCCACCTTCCAGCCCACGACGCTGGCGATCAGGATGTTGGGGCCGGGCGCGGCGCGGGCCACGGCGTAGAGCTGCAGGAACTGCGGATCGCTCATCCACTGGCGGCGCCAGACCACCAGCTTGCGGAGGTCCGGCGCGATGGTTGCCGCGCCGCCGAAGGCCGCCAGCGACAGGATGGCGAAGTCGAGCGCCAGCGCCAGAAGCGGCAGGCGGTTCATACGGCCGTCTCTATCGTCAGCCGCCAGGCGGCGTAGGCCATGCTGAGCGCGCCAATGCCCAGGGCCACCCAGACCAGCGGCGCGCCGGCCACGGCGACCAGGGCGAAGGCCGCCGCGCCGAATACGAGGCCGTCCCAGCGCCGGCGCAGGCTCCAAGCCATCCGCAGGCCCGTGCCGAACACCAGGCCGGCGCCGGTCGACGCCATGCCGGCCAGCAGGGCCTTGACCAGGGGCGCGCCTTCGACCCGGTCATAGACCTCCAGGATGGCCAGCAGCAGGACGAGCGGCGGCGCCATCAGGGCCGCCATGGCGGTGAGCGCGCCGGAGAGCCCACGCGCCCGGTCGCCGATCAGCACCGCCAGGTTGACGGTGTTGGCGCCCGGCAGGGTCTGGGCCAAGCCCAGCAAGGCCGCGTAGTCCTCGTCGCCAAACCAGCCGCGCTCCTCCACCAGCACGCGGCGCGCCGAGGCGGCCACCCCGCCGAAGCCCAGGAGCCCGATGCGCAGGAAGGCGCGGGCCAGCTCCGCGTGGCCGTGGGCGTAGGCGTCGGCTGGATCGGCGGCCATGCGCGGCTCCGGGCGCTTGCGAAGCCCTTGAGCCTAGCGGGGATTGCGCCTCAGGCCACCATGGGCACGGGTTCGCGCGAAGATCCGCGGCTGCTCGTCTCGGGCGCCTCGACCGCGGTCCCGTAGCCGAAGGCGTGGCGGAGGCTCTGCTCCAGCCGCCGCTCCAGCACGGCGATCTCGGTCGGGCCGTACTGGCAGGCCATCCGCGCGGCGCGGTCGGGGGCGATGTCCTCGCCGTAGGCCGGATCGAGCTTCGCCTGGACCACGGCGCGCGAGGCGACCGCCATGGCCGCCGCCAGGTCCGCGTCGTCCAGTTCCACGCCCCAATGCGCCCAGATGCGCCGGATCCAGATTTCCGGATCGCGCTCCACGTCCTCGTAGCGCACCACCATCACCGACTGCGGGAAGACCCGCTTCAGGAGGCCCCAGCGGTTGAAGAAGCGGATGAACCACCAGAGGTCGACGCCCTGGGCCGAGGGCTGGCGGGCCACATAGTCGCTCAAGGGGCCCAGCGCCTTGGCCTCGCGCCACTTGAAGAAATAGGACAACAGCGAATCGGGGATTCGCCGCACCAGCAGCACCACCGGCGGCAGGCGGATGATGCGCATCGCGCCGAGCAGCGCCACCAGCCGCGAGGGCATGTGGTGCGAGCTGCCGATCTTCGGCGCCTGCGGGAAGGTCCGCTTGTGGCGGGCGTGGCCGATGTAGACATCGCTCTGCGGCCCGCTGGAATACGCCGGCGGCGGCAGCTGCAGATGGTGGGCGACCGCATGGCTCAGCATGAAGCGCAGCCAGTGGGTGCCGGAATTGTGGCCGCTGATCAGGAAGCCGTCCACGCGGTCGGCGTAGTGCAGCAGGTGGAAGCGCGAGAGATCGTCACGCACGTCGGCGGCGAGCAACGGCAGACGGTACGCGTCACGCATGAATAGCCCCAGCGCCAGAACCCAGGCTGACCAGAGCTGATTTTTATGCCGCCATTATATCGAAACTATGTAAGTGCAATTCAAAGTTGTCACATACGCCGTTATCCGAAACCCCGGAGTTCACCCCAAACCTCGAAGGCGTCACGGCTGGCCTTAAGGGTGTTGATCGGGTGATCTTCCTCACGATACCCCAAGGCCATGCCGGCGAACAGCATGTGATCGTCAGGTAATCCCAGGAACTCAGCCACGGTCTTCGGGTAACGCGCCCAGTATTCCTGAGGGCAAGTGTCGAGGCCCCGCTCCACCGCCAGCAGCATGACATTCTGCATGAACATGCCCAGATCTGCCCATTGTGGGGGGCCAAGCTTGCGGTCCAGGCAGAAGAACAGGCCGACCGGCGCCCCGAAAAAGTCGCCGTTCCTGGCGAGCTGGCGGAGCCGCGCCGGCTTGTCGTCCCGCGGAATCCCGATGGTGGCGTAGAGGTCTTCGCCGTTCTGATAGCGCCGGCTGCGGAAAGGCTCCCACAGGTTGGGCGGATAGACCTCGTACTCCGGCGCCTCGCCGAACGGGTTGGCGGCGACCTGCGCCTTGAACGCCGCCAGCGCCTCGCCGGCCAGGCCGTAGACACGCCAGGGCTGCAGATTGCCGCCGCTGGGCGCCTGGGCGGCGCGGGCGAGAATCTCCGCCACAATCTCGCCCGCCACCGGATCTGGCCGGAAGGCGCGGATCGAAATGCGCCGCGCGACGGCTTCGCTGACATCCATGAAGGGCGCTCCGGCTTGACGCGCTCATGCGGCGCACGCCAGCTATCGCCACAGCGCAAGATCAAGGCAAGGACGCCCGCTTGGCCCGACGCTCAAAGCCCCAGCGGCCGGTCCGCGCGCGCGGCGGTCCCCATAGAGGCCTGGGGGGCCGGATCGTTCGCTGGGCGATGATCCTCGTCCTGGTGTTCGGCCTGGTCGGGCCGGTGGCCATCGTCGCCGTCTACCGCTTCGTGCCGCCGCCGATGACCTGGCTGATGATCGAGCGGATGGTCCAGGGCCACGGCTTCGACCGCCGCTGGGTCCCGCTCAACCGCATCTCCCCGCAGCTGGTGCGCAGCGTGATCGGCGCTGAGGACGCGCGCTTCTGCGAGCACCACGGCTTCGACTGGGGCGCCATGCAGAAGGCCATGGCGCACAATGAGGAACGGCCCGGCAAGATCCGCGGCGGCTCGACCATCAGCCAGCAGACCGCCAAGAACGTCTTCCTCTGGCCGCACCGCGACTATGTCCGCAAGGGCCTGGAAGCCTGGTTCACCGTGCTGATCGAGGCGATCTGGGGCAAGCCCAGGATCCTGGAGGTCTATCTGAACTCCATCGAATGGGGTCCCGGCGTCTACGGCGCCGAGGCCGCCGCCCAGGTCAACTTCCATGAGAGCGCCGCCCAGCTGAACCCGGCGCAGGCCGCGCGGCTGGCGGCGATCATCCCCAAGCCGCTGGCCTGGAAGGCCTCCAAGCCCGGCCCCTATATCCAGAAACGCGGCGGCCACATCGCCGCCGCCGCCGGCGCCATCCGCCGCGACGGCCTGGCTGACTGCGTGCTGCGCTAGCCGCCGGCCCCGCCTAGGCCAGGCCGGGCGCTGGCCTCCCTATTGCAAAGCTTCAGGTTAACCGGCGGCGCTGTCCAGAATTGGCACGGCAAGGCCATCCACCCTGTGACCGAGGCTTGCCCCATGAAGACCCAAATCGCCTTCGCCGCGCTCGCCGCCGGCCTGATCGCCGCCGGTTCGGCGTCCGCCACCCAGCTCCTGGCCAACGGGAACTTCGACGCCGGGAACACCGGCTTCACCAGCCAGTACGTCTATTCGCCGCCGAACGGCACGGGCGCCAACCTGTGGCCGGAAGGCACCTACGACGTCACCACCAACCCGAACCTCGACCATCCGCTGTTCGCATCCTTCGGCGACCACACCCCGGCCCCGTCGCTGGGCGAGATGATGGTGGTCAACGGCGCGTCGGCGCCCAACACCATCGTCTGGTCGGAAGGCAGCAACGGCGCGCCCCTCGTCGGGGCGTCGAACACCGCCTACACCTTCTCCTTCTGGGTCGCCTCGGTCTATCCGGACAGCCCCGCGGACCTGCAGCTGTGGATCAACGGCCAGGTGGTGAACGGCGCTTCCTTCCAGGCCGAGGGCGGCCCGGCCGGCGTCGGTAACTGGCAGGAATTCACCTACAGCGGCGTCACCGGCTCCACGGGCCTGCAGAGCATCTCGCTCAGCAACCTCAACCTGCAGCCCAGCGGCAACGACTTCGCCCTGGACGACATGAGCCTGACGGGCGTGGCCGTGCCGGAGCCCACGAGCTGGGCCCTGATGCTGGTCGGCTTCGGCGGCCTGGGCGCCCTGCTGCGCAGCCGCCGCCGGCGCGGAGTCCTCGCCGCGGCCTGATCTCTCGAGTTTGCCCGCGGGGACTTTCTCCAGCCCCGCACAGTGAAACGCCGCCGGGGCCCCGCCCGGCGGCGTTTTTCGTTTCCAGGCTGCGCCCCGCCGCAACCCCGCGAGGATCCCGGCGGGCGGCGCCCAACGGCTTCAGGCGATGGCCACGGTCCGGTGCTGGCGGGCCCAGCGCAGTTGCGCCCCCAGGCCGCCGAAGCCGACCAGCATCAGGGCCCAGGCCGCGGGTTCAGGAACGCCGCCGCCCGTGTTGGTTCCCTCGGCCGCCTTGTAGAGCCCCTCGACCTGGTCCCCGGTCAGTTGGGTGTCGAAGAGCGCGACCCCGCCCAGGCTGCCGTCGAATTCCCGGTTGCCGAACGCATTGCTCTGGCCGACGTAGAAGGGTTCGTTCTCCGCACCATGGCCCCCCGGACCGCCCGTGCCGGCGAGCACGCCGTCGACGTAGAGGTCGGTCGTCCCGGTGTCGCTGAACGTGCCGACCACGAAGATCCACTGGTTCAGGCTGCTGGAGTCGAAGTCGGTGGCGGCGCCCACGTAGCCGCCGCCATTGGTGTAGAAGCGGAGCTGGTTGTCGCTGTTGTCGATCTGCAGATCGAGGTCGTCGCCGCCTTGCGATTCCCCCGCGATCGAGAAGATCCGACCGGCCGTGCTGGGCAGCGAGGCGAGGTTGATCCAGGCGGCCACCGTGCCGGTGCTGGAAACCCCGCCCTGGAGCGGATTGGCCCCGCCGGCGGTGGCGTAGGACCCGGTGTTCGGCGTGTTCGGCAGCACCAGGGAGGATTGGTTCGGATCGGTTCCGAAGCCGGTCCCCGCGCCGCCGATCGAGGCCGACCCCTGCAGGGTCCCAGTGTGGCCGTTGGCCACGTCATTGGCCTGGCTGGCCTGGGTGAAGGGATAGTATCCGAGCAGGCCAGCGGTGTTCTCCACCGCCGTGTCATAGGCGGTTTGCGCCGCCGCCTGTCCCGCCATGCCAGCCCCCGCCAGCAAAGCCGCGGCCGCGCTGGCGGCCAAGAATTCGCGCTTCATCACATGTTCTCCAACGGTCAATCGGGTTAGAATTGCCGTTGGTGATTTGTGTGAACGATCCCCGTCCGGTCCATAATGCATCCGCACTAATCGACCGCCGTTAGGGACTTAAATGACGGAATCTGCGTACAAATTCGCCTTATAGGGGAATCGCCCTCAGGCCTCGGCGGACAAGGCCTGCGCGACGCCGGTGGCGACCAGCGCCTGACCGGCGAAATAGAGGCCCCAGACCGCGAAGCCCACCCAGGCCTGGCCGGCCAACGGCCCCATGCGCGCGAAGATCAGCTCGTCGGAGACCAGGAAGATGAAGGCGCCCAGCGCCACCTGGCGCGGAAAGCGGCTGAGGCCCGCGCAGGCCGCCGCCAGCGCTCCGCCGCAGGCGTAGACCGCGATCCCCGGCGCGGCGGCGCGGTCGGTCGGCAGGACGAAGGCCGCCCAGACGGCCACCGCCGTCAGCAACGCCGCGAAGCCCCAGCCCGCCGCGCCCAGGCCGGCCTGGCGGTTCTTCAGATAGAGGCCGATGGCGACCAGGTGCCCGGCCAGGAAAACCGCTCCGCCCACGGTCTGCCCGGCCGCCCCCAGGAGGACGTCGCCCGCCGCGCCCAGCGCCATCACCGCCGTCAGCAGCCAGCCGTCCAGGCTCCGCGCCCGAAGCGCGGCGTAGACCGCCAGGAAGCCGACGCCGGTTCCCTTCCAGGCCAGCGACGCCGCCGGCGTGAGCGGCAGGCTCCAGGAGGCGATGTAGCTCACCCCGCCCAGCACCGCCGCGGCGAGCGCCGCATTCGCCAAGGTCTCGCGATCCACGTAAAATCCCCCCAAGTCCCGACGAAGCCTAGAGGGCGTCGGCGGCTGGCCCAAGCGGGCGCCGGAAGCTTCGTGTTGACTCCGCAAGCCCCGCCCCTCAAACCACCGCCGTCCCGCAAAAACCCGCCCCGATGGAGGCTTTCATGCGCGTTGGCGTGCCCCGCGAAATCAAGGCTGACGAATACCGCGTCGGCCTCACCCCGACCGCCGTGCGGGAATACGTCAGCCACGGCCACGAGGTGATCGTGGAAAAAGGCGCGGGCGCGGGCGCCGGCTACCCCGATGAGGCCTACACCCGGGCGGGCGCCAAGATTGTCCCCGACGCGGACGCGGTGTTCTCCGGCGCCCAGCTGATCGTTAAGGTGAAGGAGCCGCAGCCCGTCGAATGGGCGCGCCTGACCGAGAACCACATCCTCTTCACCTACCTGCACCTGGCGCCCGATCCGGCCCAGGCCGACGGCCTGCTGGCCTCCGGCTGTGCGGCCATCGCCTATGAGACGGTGACCGACGCGCAAGGCGGCTTGCCGCTGCTGGCGCCGATGTCCGAGGTCGCCGGCCGCATCGCGGTGTTCTCCGCCGGCGAGACCCTCCTGAAGCACAATGGCGGCATGGGCCTCCTGCTCTCCGGCGTGCCCGGCGTGCCGCCGGCGCGCATCGTGGTGCTGGGCGGCGGCGTGGTCGGCATGAACGCCGCGCGCATGGCCGCGGGCCTGGGCGCCGAGGTGGTGATCGTCGAGCGCTCGATCCCGCGCATGCGCGAGCTCGACAACATGTTCCAGGGCCGCATCCTCACCCGCTACTCCACCCAGGACGCGGTGGAGGAAGAGATCCTCAAGGCCGACGTGGTGGTGGGCGCGGTGCTGACCGCGGGCGCCAGCGCGCCCAAGATGATCCGCAAGGACGACCTGAAGCGGATGAAGCCGGGCTCGGTGCTGGTGGACGTCTCCATCGACCAGGGCGGCTGCTTCGAGACCTCCAGGCCCACGACCCACGCCAACCCGACCTACACCGTCGACGGCGTCGTCCACTACTGCGTGGCCAACATGCCGGGCGCGGCCCCCCGCACCTCCTCCGAGGCCCTGGTGCACGCGACGCTGTCCTTCGGCCTGCAGCTGGCCGACAAGGGGCTGGACGCGCTGAAGACCAACAAGCACCTGGCCAAGGGCCTGAACGTGCTCAAGGGCCAGCTCACCCACCCGGCCGTCGCCGAGGCCCTCGGCAAACCCTTCGTCGATCCCTACGGGGCGTGGAAATAGCCAACCGCGGCCGTCATCCTCCGGTCAGCCGCAGGCTGATCCGGGGGACCCAGGCTTAGATGCGGAATTGGGCGAGGCCGTCTAGGTCCCCCGGATCGCCTCTTCGGGCGACCGGAGGATGACGGAATCTGGGTTGGCTACTCAGCCTTCCCCTTCCGCCGGAAGGGCCGCCGCTTCAGCTCCTTCTTCTCGCCCTTCGCCTTGGCCGCGATCTCCTTCAGCTTGACGGTCTGCAGGGCCGAGAGCGCCTGGCCGGGCGCGCCCTTTTCCGGGTCGCCGAAGGCGCGGCCGTAGGTCTTCAGCCGGTCGGTCACCGAGCCGATGAATTCACCCTCCCACTCGGAGAGCTTGACGCCAGCCCGGTCGGCCTGGCGCTGGGCGCGTTTCAGGGCGTTGAGGGCCGCGCGCTTGGCCGCCGCCTTCGGGTCTGGCGGCTTTCGGTTCAAATCTCCCCGATCGCCGAGAGGTAGAGGTCGAGGATGGCGTCCTCTTCCATCCGCTTGGCGCGGTCCTGTTTGCGGATGCGGACCACCTTGCGCAGGATCTTGACGTCGAAGCCGTTGCCCTTGGCCTCGGCGAAGACCTCCTTGATCTGCTCGGCCACCTCGGCCTTCTCGACCTCCAGCCGCTCGATGCGCTCGATGATGCTCTTGAGCTGGCCCTGGGCGGCCTGGTTCAGGACGTCGGGATGGGCGGAAGCGTCGTCGGCCATGGGAAGTCTCGTCACCGCAGGAAAGGGAAGTGCGCGCGACCCTATCGGCGCGCCCGGCCCCTGTCATGCTGGCCAAGTCCCTTGCCTGTGGATAAGCCCTTGAGGTGAGGCGCAGCGACGCGGGAGAGCTTGATGTCCGAGAAGAGCCGCCCGACCCAGGCCGACGCCGAGGCCGCCGTCCGCACCCTGATCGAATGGGCCGGCGACGATCCCGACCGCGAGGGCCTCTTGGAGACCCCGGCGCGGGTGGCGCGCGCCTACCGCGAGCTGTTCGCGGGCTACGAGGCCGATCCGCGCGACTACCTGGCCAAGACCTTCGAGGAGGTGGCCGGCTACGACGAGCTGGTGATCCTGAAGGACATCCCCGTGGTCAGCTTCTGCGAGCACCACATGCTGCCGTTCATCGGCCGCGCCCACGTGGGCTACCTGCCGGCCAGCCGGGTGGTGGGCATCTCCAAGCTGGCCCGCGTGGTGCGCGGCTTCGCGCGGCGCCTGCAGATCCAGGAGAAGCTCACCGCCCAGATCGCCGAGGCCATCCAGGACATCCTGAGCCCCAAGGGCGTGGGCGTTGTGATCATCTCCGAGCACAGCTGCATGACCATGCGCGGCGTCAACACGCCGGGCGCGCGGCTCACCACCAGCCATCTCCTGGGCGGCGTCCGCGACGACCCGCGCACCCGCCAGGAGTTCTTCGACCTGGTGCGCGGCGAGCACTAGAGTCCTAGTTGCTCCCCTCTTGGGGGAGCTGTCAGCGAGGCTGACTGAGGGGGTCCTCAACAATCCGGGGGCGACCCCCTCCGGCGCTTCGCGCCACCTCCCCCGAAGGGGAGGCATTGATCAGAGCAATCCCGCCGCCTCGAGCGGCGGCCGCAGCGCCGCGGGATCGGTGAAATGGAGCGTGTGGAAGCCTAGCTTCATGGCCGCGTCGATGTTCGCCGCGCTGTCGTCGACGAACAGCGCCGCCTCAGGCTTAAAGCCGAAGCGCTCGCAGATGAGGCGGTAGATCGCCGGGTCCGGCTTCATCACGCCTTCGCGGCCGGAAACGACCCGTCCGTCCAGCAGGGCGAACGCCGGGCTCATGGCGAAGGTCTGGTCCTCCGTCTCATGGCTCATGTTGGTGAGGGCGTACTGCTTCACGCCGCGCGCGTGCAGGGCGGCGATGGCGGTTTCGGTCTCAGGGATCGCGCCGCACAGCATCTCGTAGAAGCGGTGTTTCCACGCCCAGATGGCGTCGTGATGCTCCGGATGCTTCGCCGCCAGCGCAGCGCAGTTTTCGTCGAAGCTCAGGCCGCCGTCGGTGGGCCCATGCCAGGCCAGGGTGCAGACCTCGCCCAGGAACCGGTCGCGCTCGGCCGGATCGGGGAAGATCTTGGAATAGAGCGCGCGCGGATCCCAGCGCACGATGACGTTGCCGACGTCCCAGACCACGATCTTTGGCCAAACGACCAGAGACGGCCGGGACATCGGGCGTGCGTCAGCCCTGCTTGGCTTTGAAGCGCGGGTTGGTCTTGTTGATGATGTAGACCCGGCCCTTGCGGCGCACGAGCTTGCAGTCGCGGTGACGCGTCTTGAGCGACTTAAGCGAGCTTCTGACCTTCATCGGACTACTCGGGGACCTATCTCGGGCGCGGACGATGGCGTCCGGGGGTTTTCACAAGAGCGCGCGGATATACGGAAAGGCCCCGGCCAAGTCAATGTCGCAGGCAGCCAGTTCCGATTGAGGGATGACTCGACGCCCGCTAGACTCCCGACGATGCGGTTGCGTCATCTCTCGCTGATCCTGTTGGCCCTCGTGGCCGCCTGCGCGAGTCCCACGGCCAAGCCGCCCTTGCCGACCCGCCTGCCCACCGCGCCGCCGCCGGCGCGCCAGCCGGTCACGCCGCCCGAGGCCGCCCCGCCGGCGCCGTCGCAGGTCGGGCCGATCGCCCCGCCGGCGGTGTCCGGCGACATGGTCTTCGACGCCTGGGCCTCGTCCTTCTACGGCAAGGCGCTGAAGGCCGGCATCCCGCGTGAGGTGCTGGACCGCGAGATGGCCGGCCTGACCCCCGATCCGCGGGTCACCGCCCGCGACAGCCGCCAGCCCGAATTCTCCCAGCCGATCTCCACCTACGTCAAAGGCGCGGTGACGCCGGGGGCGGCGTCCACCGGCGAGCACGAGCGGGTCGAGGTGCCCCAGCTGCCGGATATCGAGCAGCGCTTCGGGGTTCCGCGCGAGATCCTGATCGCCATCTGGGCGCGGGAGAGCGCGTTCGGGGCCATCCAGGGCGACTTCGACGTCATCCGCTCCATGGCCTCGCTGGCCGCCCAGGGCCGCCGCCGCGACTGGGCGGAGGGCGAGCTGATCGCGGCCTTGCGGATCATCGCCACCGGACAGGCGACCCGCGAACAGCTCAGGGGCTCGTGGGCCGGCGCCATGGGCCAGACCCAGTTCATCCCGTCGGCCTATCTCTCCACCGCCGTGGACGGCGACGGCGACGGGCGGCGCGACATCTGGAATTCGCCGGCCGATGCGCTGGCCTCGGCGGCCAACCTCTTGGCCAAGGGCGGCTGGCATAGGGGCGAGAGCTGGGCGCGGGAGGTGACCGTGCCGGCCGATTTCGACTTCAGCCTGACCGAAGGGCCGAAGCTGTCGCCGGACGCCTGGACGGCGCTGGGCGTCCTGCGCGCCGACGGCCTGCCCTGGACCGACAATGACAAGGCCGTGGAGGCCCAGCTGATCGCCCCGGCAGGCGCGCAGGGGCCGCTCTTCCTCTTGTTTCCTAACCACTTCGTGATCCGCAAGTACAACAACTCGGTGGCCTATGCGCTGGCCGTGGGTCTGCTGGCCGACCGGATCGCCGGCGCCGGGCCGCTGGTGACGCCCTGGCCGGCGGAGACGCCGTTGTCCCTGGCCGACCGGATGACCGCCCAGCGGGCGTTGCTGGCCCTGGGCTTCAGCCCCGGGACGCCGGACGGGATCGTGGGCGTCGGCACCCGCACGGCCTTGCGCGCCTTCCAGAAGGCCCACGGCCTGACGCCGGACGGCTATCTGTCGCCGGGCATGGTGCAGCAGTTGAAGCTGGCGGCCGGCGGCGGCGATTCCGCGCTTCCGCCGCCTGCCGCGCCCGCATTTGAACCGCCGGCGGCCGCGCCCGCGCCCTTGCCAGCCTCCGCGGCGACGGCCGCCGCCGAGGCCCCGCCGACCTAGGCGCCGCCCTCGTCGCTGCGCTCGATGGTGGCCATGGTGGCCTCCTCGCGGGTCACCGCCGCCGGGTCGGCGTTGCGCAGCGCCTTGGAGACGAAGGCGTAGACCAGGAGGCCCAGCATCAGGACCATGTTCAGGTAGAAGGGCGCGGAATGGTTGGCCCGGTAGAGGGCCATGAAGGCCGGCGCGAAGACCGCGTTGATGCCGTTGACCGCCGCGATGGCCCCGGCCACCCGCGCCTGGTCCTTCCAGCCGACCGCCAGCGAGGAGCCCGCCGTGAACCCTGGCCGGGCGAAGCCGAAGCCCATGCTGGCCAGGGCATAGCCCGCCACCACCGTGTGGTAGTCCGGCGCGATCGCCACCAGCAGGTTGCCGGCCGCGCCGCAGACCACGCCCCAGCGCAGCAGCTGCTTAGGCGTCATCTGGAACATGCGGATGATGCCCCACTGGGCCAGCAAACCCGCCAGGGCGCCGAAGGCCATGGCCGTGGCGATCTGCTCCTTGGCCGCCATGGGCGAGACGCCCAGCTTGTCGATCACCAGGAAGCCCAGGGTCTGCTGCTGGGCCGTCTGGCAGGTGGCGACCACGAAGCCGTAGAGGGCGAAGGGCATGATCCGCGGGTCGCGCCACAGGGGGCGCTGTTTCTCGAGCGTCAGCTCAGCTTCGTCCTCGGCTTCCTCCTCCGGCGTTTCGGTCCGCCCGCGGCTCTCCGGCAGGAAGCGCCAGACCACCACCAGCATCGCCGCGGCGATGGCGGCGAAGGTGAACAGCGGCCCGGCCAGGCCCACCACCGGATAGATGAAGTAGGGCGCGAGCCAGGGTCCGACGAGGGTGCCGATGCCGATGGCGCCGGCCAGCATGGCCATCGACTGGGTGCGTTCCGCCCGCGGCGTGTGGTCGGCGATATAGGCCTGGTAGGCCGGGTTGGAGGCCGCCCCGAACAGGCCGAACAGCGAGCGGCCGAGCAGCAGGAAGACGAAGATCATCATCGGCGCGGCCATCTGGCGCAGGCCCGCCGAGACCACGCCGCCGCACAGCACCATCGACACCAGGAAGCCGGAGAGGCCGACCATCATCATCGGCTTGCGGCCATAGCGGTCCGAGGCCTTGGCCCAGAACGGCGAGGAGCAGGCCCACAGGACCGCCGACAGCGAGAAGATCGCCACCACCATCTCGTCGGGGATGGCCAGCGAGCGTCCGATCAGCGGCAGGACCGAGATCAGGCCGTTGTTGCCGATGGCCGTCGCCACCGACGACCAGAAGATGATCGCGAAGGCCCGTCTGGGCAGCGTGCCGCCGGGGGCGCCTTTGGGCGCGCCGTTGGCGGCGCTGGTCAGGGCGTTAGCCATGGGTCCGGCTTATGCGCGAGTGCGCCGCAGCGCAAACCTCGCCCAGCACTCACGGCCCATTAAGCAATAACGGCGATGTTCCGGCTCGGCGTCGTGGGAGAATCCCTTGTTTCCTATCATTGGCATTGTGCTGCTGTTCGGCTTGGTTTTCGGCAGCTTCATCATGACCGGGGGCAACCTCGGCGTGGTCATTGAGGCGGCTCCGCACGAGCTGATGTGTATCCTGGGCGCCGGCGTCGCCGGCCTGCTGATCGCCAACTCCGTCCCGGTGCTGAAGAACCTGGGGGCCGGCCTCGGCAAGGTCTTCAAGGGCCCATCCTGGAAGGCGGCGGACTACCGCGACCTGCTCAGCCTGCTCTTCACCCTGACCAAGACCATGAAGTCCAAGGGCGTCATCGCGCTGGAAAGCCACATCGAGACGCCCAAGCAGAGCTCGATCTTCTCCCGCTATCCGAAGATCATGAAGGACCACTTCGCCATCGACTTCATCTGCGACACCCTGCGGATGATGACCATGAACCTGGAGGATCCGCACCAGGTCGAGGATGCGATGGAGAAGCAGCTCGAAAAGCACCACCACGAAGCGCACGGCGGGGCCCACGCCCTCACCAGCCTCGCCGACGGCCTGCCCGCCCTGGGCATCGTCGCCGCCGTGCTGGGCGTCATCAAGACCATGGGCGCCATCACCGAGCCGCCCGCCGTGCTGGGCGAGATGATCGGCTCGGCCCTGGTGGGGACGTTCCTGGGCGTGTTCCTGGCCTATGGCCTGGTCGGCCCGATGGCCAACCGCATGGCCGCGGTGATCGACGAGGACGCCTCCTTCTACAAGATCATCCAGGCCGTCCTGGTCGCCCACCTGCATGGCAACGCCGCCCAGATCTCCGTCGAGATCGGCCGCGGCAGCGTGCCGAGCGGCAGCCAGCCGAGCTTCCTGGAGCTGGAAGAAGCGCTGAACGCCATCCCGGCCGAGGGCGCGGCCTAGCGCCCGATTGCGGCCTGAACGCCGCTGGATTCGCGATCACGGAAGCGTGAGGTCAAACCTTGCCCTGGCGGCGAAGCGGCGCATAGTCCGCCTCGCGCCTGCCCCCTAGGGCGCGTGGATCCGAGACGAAGGACACGCTCATGACCCGCTCCATCACCGCCAAGCTGCTGATCGCCGCCGCCGCCATCTGCGCCCTCTCCGTCGCCGCCTGCAGCAAGAAGCCGGCCGCCGACGCCGCCGCCACGCCGGCCGCCGCCAGCCCCTCGAGCGGCAGCGCCGCCGACGCCGCCGCAGCCGCCCAGAGCGCCGCGGCCACCGCCGCCGACGCCGCGGCCGACGCCAACAAGGCCGATGCGGCGACGGCCCCCGCCGCGCCCGCCACGACGCCGCCCGCCGCCCCGGCGACGCCGCCGAAGTAGCCGTCGCTTTCTCGAGCGGCCTGAAGGGGCCGTCCTGTCAGGGGCGGCCCTTTTTGCCGCCGCGCGCTATAGGCTGGCGGCGATGCCTTCCGCTGCTTCCGAAAGCCCTCTCGACTGGACCGCCGACGGCCAGCCGCGCTCGCGCCTCTACGACGACGTCTACTTCTCCGCCGAGGACGGCCTGGCCGAAGCCCGCGCGGTCTTCCTGGCGGGCTGCGGCCTGCCGGACGCCTGGGCCGGGCGGTCACGGTTCACGGTGGGCGAGCTGGGCTTCGGGACCGGCCTCAACATCCTGGCCCTGATCGAACTCTGGAGCCGCGCGCGTCCGCCCGGCGCCCAGCTGCACATCTTCTCCATCGAAGCCCATCCGATCGCCGCGGACGAGGCGCGGCGCGCCCTCGCCCGCTGGCCGGAGCTGGGCGGCCTGGCCGAGCGCCTGCTGGCCCAATGGCCCGGCCGCGCGCGCGGCGGCCATCGGGTCGAGTTCCCCGACCTGGGCGTGATCCTCGACGTGGCCGCGGCCGACGCCGCCCAGGCGCTGCGGGACTGGCTGGGCCAGGCCGACGCCTGGTTCCTTGACGGCTTCGCCCCGGCCCGCAACCCCGCCATGTGGTCCGATGAGGTGCTGGGACTGGTCGGCGCGCGCTCGGCGCCCGGCGCGGTCGCCGCCACCTTCACCGTCGCGGGCCAGGTGCGCCGGGGCCTGGCCGCCGCCGGGTTCGAGGTCGAGAAGGCCCCCGGCTTCGGCCGCAAGCGCGAGCGGCTGGCCGCCCGGCGGCCGGGCGCCGCGCCGGCGGCGAAGCGTCCGCGGCGGGTCGCCATCGTCGGCGCGGGGATCGCCGGCGCCTCCGCCGCCCGCGCCGTCCGCGCCCTGGGCGGCGAGGCCCTGGTGTTCGACGCCGAGGGCCGCGGCGCCGGCGCCTCGGGCAATCCCGCCGCCCTGGTGACGCCGCGCCTGGACGCCGGCCTCGGACCGCCCGCCCAGCTGTTCGCCCAGGCCTTCCGCCGCGCCGTCGCCCTCTACGAGGCCGAGCCCGGCCTGATCATCGCCAGCGGCGCCCTGCAGGTGGCGACGCAGGACCGCGATCCTGGCCGCTTCGCCAAGGTGGCCGCGTCCGGCCTGTTCGAGCCGGGAACGCTGAAGGCCCTGACGCCGGCGGAGACCTCCGAACGCCTCGGCGAGGCCGAGCCCCAGGCGCTCAGCCTGGACGACGGCTTGGTGATCGAGCCCCGGGTCCTGCTGGCCGCCTGGACGCCGGAGGTCACTGCCGGCGCCGTCGCCCGGGTCGAGCGGGACGGCGCGGGCTGGCGGTTGCTGGATGCTGCCGGCGCGGTGCTGGCCACCGCCGACGCCGTGATCCTGGCCGCCGGCCTAGCCACGGCCGAGCTCGCCCCTGGCCTGCCGCTGCATCCCGTACGCGGCCAGGCGAGCTTCACCCCCCTCGCCGATCCGCCGCCCGCCGCGGCCTTCGGCGGCTACGCCATCCCGACCCGCGGCGGCGTGCTGTTCGGCGCCACCCACGACCGTGGCGACACCGCGCGCGACGTGCGGGCCGAGGACCACACGCGCAACCTGGGCTTCCTGGCCGACGGCCTGCCGCGCCTGGCCGGGCGCTTGGCGGACGCGCCCCTGGAGGGCCGCGCCTCGATCCGGGTCGCCACGCCGGACCATCTGCCGGTGGCGGGCTCCGCGCCTGGCGCGGCGGCGGGCCTCTATGTCCTGAGCGGCCTCGGCGCGCGGGGCTTCACGCTCGCGCCGCTGCTGGCCGAGCATCTGGCGGCTGAGATCATGGGCGCGCCCTCGCCCCTGCCGCGCCCCTTGTCCGAGGCCGTGGATCCGGCCCGATTCGCACGGAGGGCGGCGCGGCGCGGTTCCTAGGCAAGCCAGCTTGGCCGATGTAGCTTCGCCCTCGGGGGACGGCCTGAACAGGATAAGATCGATGAAGACCCCGACAGCCCAGATCCGCCACACTCGCCTCGCCCGCGGCCTCGCAGGCCTCGCCGCCGCCCTGCTGGCGCTGGGCGCCACCGCCGTGGGCGCCGCCGACAAGCCGGCGAGCAAGGACACCTGCTTCTGGGCGCGCAACGTGACGAGCTTCGCCGCGCCCGACGACCACACGGTCTACGTCAAGGTGAACCAGCGCGACGTCTATCGCCTGGACCTGATGATCTCCTGCCCCGACGTGCAGTTCAACCAAGCGGTCGCGCTGCAATCGAGCCGCGGCGCCGGTGGCAGCATCTGCGGTCCGCTCGACGCCGAGATCATCAGCCACGCCACCGGCCTCGGCCGCCAGCGCTGCCCGGTGAAGACGCTCACCAAGCTGACCCCGGAAGAGATCGCCGCCCTGCCGAAGCATGCGAAGCCCTAGCCGGGACCGGCGCGCCGGAGCCTCAGGGGGCCGCGATCCGGCGGCGGCGCAAGGCGCCGCCCGCCGCGCCAAAGCCGACCAGCATCAACAGCCAGGCCGAGGGCTCCGGCACGGCGCCGGGGCCGCCGGGCGCACCCACGACGATCGGGATGGTGTCGGGCGGCGAACCGGGGCCGCCGCCCAGGACGACGCCGCCGGGGACGCCGGACAACGGCAAGCCGTCGGCAAGGCCGCCCGGCGGTGAAAATGGCGCGCTGTCCAACTCGCGCGGCGTCGTCGCCGCGGCGGGAACCCCAACGGCTTCGGCCGCCGCCGGACGGCTTGCGAGATCGTCCAGCAAGGCCTGGGCGGTCTGTGGCGGGACCGCGCCCGGGACGGGAGAGGCCATGGCCTCCCGGGTCGGGCAGGCGATCGGCATGCGGACATAACGGGTGGCGATCGGGTGGGGCCGCGCCGCGCGGACGATGTGGCGCACCCGGTGCGGGACCGCGTGGGCCGCATGCGGACGGGAGTGGCGCGGCGCGATGTGGGCCGCGGCCTGCCGCACCCACGTGAAGCAGTCCAGCTCGCGCGCCATCGCCGGCGTCGCGCCCAGCACCGCCACGAGGCTCGCCACCGACGCGCGGGCCGCCCAGCGCCTGCGGTGCGGCGGATTGGACACGGCGCGGCGCGGACACGGGTTCTCAATCGCGCGCGAACGGGAGTCGTCGCGGAACATGCGGTTTCATCTTTGCTGTTTGCTGAGCTCTACACTCAGCGGGCACCAAATACCCCTGGGAACGGCGAAGGTTCCGCCAGCCTTCACAAAGTATTAAAATAATCCGGAATTGATGCAATTTGGCGATATGCTCGGATTAGTTGTGAATTTCTGATCCCGAGGCGCCGATCTTCAGTGGATCGCCGGCAATATTGCCATCTTGCGTAGATTGTATCGACATCACAACCTATGCGGACATGCCACGCCGCGCGCGCAGAGACACGCTCCGCGGCGATTGAGGGTCACCCCTACCCGACCATAGAGCTATCCGCGCGCCGGCCCCGCGGGGCGTTTGAGACCCACGGCTAACGGTTTGAGACGCCGTCCAAAACGCCTCCGCCGGCGCCCGGGTATCGTCCGGCCTTGCCGAGGGCGCCGCCGAACACGCAGCTCCCATCGGTCTTCGGGCGGCTTTTGGGGGGACTCTACAGATGCGGGCGCAAGAACCGGCGCATTCGCGATTTGCCTCCTCGCTTCAACGGGGCGGCTAGTGCGGCTCCCCACCTTCGCGCCAGCCGCCGAAGGCATCGTCTCGATCCCTGAATTTTTAGGAGTTCCAGATGTTCCGCGCTTTATCCCTCCTCGCCACGGCCGCCGCCGGCGCCCTGCTGGCCTTTCCCACCTGCGCCGGAACGGTGATGGTCCAGGGGCTCGGCCTGTTCTCGGCCACAGCCCCGAGCACCGCCCACGTCGCGCCAAACGAGAGCTTCACGTTCTCCTTCGACCTGCAAAGTCCGGTGACGCCGTCCACGCAGCAGGGCGCCGACCTGTTCGTCACCGGGATCACGGACTGCGCCTACACGCTCGGCGGCGTGTCGCAGGCGGTCACCCTGGACTCCGTCGAGTTCGACCCGGATGGCTTCGCCCTGTCGTTCGGCGATCAGACGAAACTCGAGTTTGTCGGCGCCGACCTCGGCAGCGACGGGACCGTCCAGACGCCGACCTGGGGGTCCTACGCGGTCTTCGTGCTCACGCCGCCGCCGCATGTGGTTCCCTCGATCCGGATGCCGTCCGCCGCGCTTGCGCCGCAACAGATCGGCACGGCCATGGTGGTCACCACCGGCCCTGGGCCGGAACCCGCGTCCTGGGCCCTGCTCATCGCGGGCTTCGGCGCGACCGGCGCTGCGCTGCGCCGTCGGCGGGCGGTCCTGGCGTGAGATCAGCCGGCGTCCGACGCCGAATCAACAAGCCGTTGCGGCCGCCGCAGGGACACCACAACGCCCGCGGCGTCGAGGTCGAGGTCGCGGTCGCCGGGCGCGCAGCAAACCCGATCGCGCCCTTCGCCCTTGGCCTGGTAGGACGCCTTGTCGGCGCGGCGCATCAGCTCGGCGAGGCTTTCGCCCGGACGAAGCTGAGCGACCCCGCCGCTGACCGTAAAGGGCGGCAGGTCGTCCTCGCCCGGCCTGCGCCGGCGGATGGCTTCGGCGGACCGCCACACGGTCTCAGCGCCCGCGTTCTCGAGCAGCAGGACGAACTCCTCGCCGCCCAGCCGCCCGACCGCCGCGCCCGCCGGCGCCAGCGCCCGAAGCCGCGCTGCGAAGGCGACGATGACGCTGTCGCCCACCGCGTGGCCGAAGGTGTCGTTGATGCGCTTGAAGTGATCGAGGTCGAACACCGCCACCGCGACGGGCCGCCTCGCCGGCAAGGCGCGCGCGATCGCCTGCTGCGCCTGGCGGTCGAAGCCCCGCCGGTTGGGCAGGCCGGACAGCGGATCCGTCTCCGACGCCATCTGCGATTCCAGGATCGCCTTCTGAGCGACGATCAGGAGCATCAGGAGGCCCGCCGCGAGCAGCAGGAGGCCGCTGCTCGCCTGCGACAGCAGGGCGTAGGTCGTGCGCGAGTAGCTTTCCAGGGTCCGTCCGGCGCCGAAGGTCACCGCCAGGAACGGCTTGATCATGAAGTTCATGGCCAGCAGCGCGAACACCCCGGCCAGCGCCAGGTGCAGCGGCCGGCGGTCGACCGCCAGCACGGTGCTGAGGGCCTGGATGGCCGCCAGCGCGAAGGGCAGCTGATAGGCCATTCCATAGGCCAGGGTGTCGCGCGGATCCGTTCCGATCGTCGCCCGCAGCGTCAGCCCCAGCACGAAGATCGCGGCCGCCGCGCCCCATGACGGGCGGCGGCCGTGGAACAGGCTGAAGGTGATCGAGCTCGACAGGGTGGCGAGCAGGAAGCTGGCGTAGCTCGCCCACTCCGTCACCGCCGGCGCGCCGACGATCGGCGCCATCAGGTCGCTGGCCGGCGACATGATGCCGATCAGATAGCTGACGCTGAACCCTAGCGCCGCACGGTGCTGCCGGTTGGTGAGCGCGAAGACCGCATAGCCCGCGGCGAACAGCGCTCCCGCGCCGATATTGACCGCCAGAACACCTTCCGCGCCGCTCATGCTGTGGTCCCCCCAGGGCGCGCTGGACCCCGAGGCCGCCGCCGCAAAGGATACGGATCGCCGGCGGCCCGCGGCTTTGCGCGGCGTGCCAATCGCTTGTCGGATTGTCCCAGATCCGCCGGCGCCAGGATCAAGCGGCGAGGGCGGCCGCGCGCTCAGACCAGGTCGCCGACCGCCTTCCGGTAGAGCTCGACCGCGCTGGCGGTCGGGGCGGCGTTGTGGATCGGGGCGAAGGCGAGCTGCGTGCGGAGTTCGCTCATCGAATAGCCGAAGGTCCGCCGGAACAGCCGGGCCAGGTTCGGCGGGTCCGGAAAGCCGTGGTCCGCGCCGAGTTCGGTGAGAGAGCGCCGGTCCAGCGGATCGGCCACCGTGCGGTGCAGGCGGCGCAGCCGCCGCAGGCGGTCGTAGGCCGCCACCCCGCCATCGCCGCGGAACGCCCGGTAGAGGCTGGAACGGGTGGTGGCCAGCGACTGCACCATGCGCGCCATGTCCAGCTCGCCCGGCGGCTGGGCGTCGATGTAGGCGCGGGCCCGGGCCGAGAGGCTGGGCAGGCGGGCTTGCGGCGCGGGGTCTTCCGGCGCCCCGCTCAGCACGGCGTTGGCCAGGAGGTCCCGCAGGATCCGCGACAGGGACGCGGCGGCGGTCAGCGGCCTAAAGGGCAACTGCTGGACCAGCGCGCCCATGAACGAGACGAAGAGCCGGGTCTCCGGCGAACGTTGCAGGCGGCCGTGGACCTCGATGCGCCCAGTGGCGGCCTCGAGAAACGAGGTGGCGATGGAGATGGCGATGGTCTGCTGGCGCTCGGCGTTGTCGCAGCGCCCCAACATCCGCAGGTTGGCCAGGATGATGTCGCCGGCTTGGCAGTCCTGGTCGAGGCCGGGGGCCCGGAACCGGCTGTGGCCGTCGCGCGGGACCACCACCAGGAAGTGGCTGGCGGCCGTGGCGCTGAGATAGGCGGCGCTGCGGTCCATGGAGAAGGGATCGACCGTCTGGGCTGAGACCAGCAGGCCGTCGAGGCGCCAGAAACGCGCGCTCGCGTGAAACGGCCCTCCATGCGGCCGGCCGACCTCCGAATGGGCGGTGAAGGCGGCCCAGGCGGCGAACTGCTGATCCTCCGGCAGCACGCCAGACTCGAAGCTATGGGTCTCGATGAGTTGGGACCGATCCATCGAATCCGGATTGAACCGCAGGCCGCACAGGACACAAGCCCCGCCGCCGCGCCGTCAGGCCCGTGGGACATCGCGACAAGCAATCGGCGCGAGCCAACAAGCTTACGGCCGTCTGCGCCTCAGCGCGCCGCGGCCGTGGACGCCCGGACAGAAGCTGGAAAGCAACGGCAGACCAGATCGCCTAAGCCGTTGAGAAGGATGGTGGACGCGGCTGGGATCGAACCAGCGACCCCCTCGATGTCAACGAGGTGCTCTCCCGCTGAGCTACGCGTCCGTATCCGGTGGTCTCGGGAAGGCGGGGATATACCGGCGAGGCCCCCGCCGTGCAAGCACCGCCTAGGCGGCGATCATCCGCTCCACCTCGGAGACGATCTCGCGCAGGTGGATGGGCTTGCTGAGCACCTTGGAGCCGGCCGGCGCCTGGCTGCCGGCGGCCAGGGCCACGGCGGCGAAGCCGGTGATGAACATGATGCGCAGGTCCGGGTGCAGGGCGGCGGCCTGGCGGGCCACCTCGATGCCGTCCATGCCCGGCATGACGATGTCGGTGAGCAGGAGGTCCCACTCCTGGTCGAGCACCGCGGCGGCCTCGTCGCCGTCGGCGCAGGCGGTCACCTCATAGCCCGCGCGCTCCAGGGCCCGGGCCAGGAAACCCCGGAGGCTGTCGTCGTCTTCGGCCAGGAGGATGCGGGGCATGGGGTCCCTAAGGGAAAGCCAGATCGGGAGTTGAGCAGGAAACACCGAACATAGCTTCGGATCGGTAAAGGCGCGATGAACCCTTTGACCCTTTCCGAGGCAGGGCGTTCTATGCACGCGATGAATGCTTGGGAGCCGATCGCCGCCGAGGATACGCCTGCGCGCGGGGCGTTTGGGCTGCGGCGCGCGGCCGCAGAGGGCCAGGCGCCGCCGACTCCGCTGGTCTTCGCCTCGCCGCACTCGGGGCGCGACTACCCCGAGGACATGATGTCCGCCGCGGCGCTGGACGCACAGACCATCCGCCGGTCGGAGGACGCCTTCGTCGACGACCTGATCGCCGCCGCCCCCGGCCTGGGCGCGGCCACCATCACCGCCCGCTACGCCCGCGCCTACATCGACCTGAACCGTGAGGCCTTCGAGCTCGACCCCGGCATGTTCGAGGACGAGCTGCCGGAGTTCGCCCGCGCCCGCACCGCCCGGGTGGCCGCGGGCCTGGGCGCCATCGCCCGCGTGGTCTCCGAGGGCCAGGAGATCTACGCCCGCAAGCTGACCTTCTCCGAGGCGCGCGGCCGGATCGAGGGCGCGCACCGGCCCTATCACGCGGCCCTGGAGCGGCTGATCGCCGAGGCGCACCGCACGCACGGGGTGGCGATCCTGATCGACTGGCACTCCATGCCGGCCGCCGCGGCCAAGGCCGGCGGGCGCGACCGGCCCTGCGACATGGTGCTGGGCGACCGCTTCGGCGCGGCCTGCTCGGGCCAGCTCACCCAGAAGGTGGAGCGCGAGCTGGAGGCCATGGGCTACCGCGTGGCGCGCAACACGCCCTACGCCGGCGGCTACACCACCGAGCACTACGGCCGCCCTGCCCGGCGCACCCACGCCTTGCAGATCGAGATCAACCGCGGCCTCTACCTCGACGAGGCGACGCTGACGCCCACGGCGGGCTTCGCGCGGCTGAAGGCCAACCTGGAACGGCTGGCCGGCGCGCTGGCGGCCGCCGACTGGAGTGGGCTAAAGGCTTCCTGACGCCGCACGGGACCGCCGCGACTTGCCAGAAACCCCACCGCAGACCGCCGCCGAGTGGCGCGGCGCCGGCGCTGACCACTATCGCGCCGGACGGTTGGCGGAGGCCGAGACGGCGACCCGCGCATCACTGCGTCTGGAGCCCCGCGACACCGCCGCCCTAGCCAACCTGGGCGCCATCCTGCGCGCCCAGCGCAGGCCGCTGGAGGCCCTGGAGACCTTGGACCGAGCCCTGGCCATCGCGCCCGGCGAGGCGTTTGTCCTGGTGAACCACGCCAATGTGCTGAACGAGCTGCAGCGCTTCGCCGAGGCGTTTGCGAGCGCTGACCGCGCGCTGGCGATCGTCCCCGACCATGCCCTCGCGCACCTCGCCCGCGGCAACGCCCTGGCTGGGCTGGGCCGCCGGCCGGAAGCCGTCGCGGACTTCCGGGAATGCCTTCGCCTGTCCCCCGACAACGCCAGCGCCCGGTTCAACCTGGCCGCCGTCCTGGTCGCGGCGGGCGACGCCGATCAGGCGCTGGCGGTCTATGACGCCGCCATCGCCAGCGGCCGGAACGTCGCCAGCGCCTATGCGGAGCGCGGCCACCTTCTGGCGCGCCTCGAACGCTGGGCCGGGGCGGCGGAGGCTTACGACCGCGCCTGTGACCTCGACCCCGGCCAACCCTACCTGGCCGGCCAACGCCTCCACGCCCGTATGAAGATCTGCGACTGGCGGGACTTCGACCGCCTGGCGGCGGAGCTCGGCGCGCGGATCGACGCCGGCGAGCTCGCAGCCATCCCGTTCCCCGTCGCGGCCATGCCCCTGACGGCGGCCCAGCAGCTGCGCTGCGCCCGGACCTACGCCGCGGCGACGCTTCCTGTGCTGCCGCGGCCCGCCGCGCCGCCGCCCAGCCCGCGCATCCGCCTCGGCTACTTCTCCGCCGACTTCCATGAGCATGCGACGGCCTTCCTGATCGCCGAGGCCCTGGAGCTGCACGATCGGTCGGCCTTCGAGGTCACCGTCTTCTCGTTCGGCCCCTCGGACGAGACGCCGATGCGCACCCGGCTGAAGGCGGCCTGCGAGCATTTCCTCGACGTGGCCGACCTCGATCCCGCGGCGATCGCCCGATTGGCGGCGCTGCGCGGCCTCGACATCGCCGTGGACCTGAAGGGCCTCACCGGGAACTCCCGCGCCAAGATCTTCGCGGTCGGCGCGGCGCCGGTCCAGGTGAGCTTCCTGGGCTATCCGATGACCACCGGCGCCGCGTGCTGGGACTATCTGATCGCCGACCGTGTCCTGATCGGACCTGAGGACGTAGGCGACTATTCGGAAAAGGTGGCGTGGCTGCCCAACAGCTATCAGCCGAACGACCGCAAGCGCCTCGTGGCCGCCGAGCCGACGACCCGGGCCGACCACGGCCTGTCGGCCGACGCCTTCGTGTTCGCCAGCTTCAACGGGTCCTACAAGATCACGCCCACGGTGTTCGCCCTCTGGATGGACCTCCTGAAGGCGGCGCCGGGCAGCGTGCTGTGGCTGTTGCGCGACGCGGCGGCCGGCAATCTGCGGCGCGCGGCGGGCGAGGCGGGCCTCGACCCCGCCCGGCTGGTCTTCGCGCCCACGCAGCCGGCGCCGCGGCATCGCGCGCGGATCGCCCGCGCCGACCTCTTCCTCGACAGCCTGCCCTGCGGCGCCCACACCACCGCGAGCGACGCGCTCTGGGCGGGCCTGCCGCTGATCACCTGCCGGGGCGCGACCTTCGCGGGCCGGGTGGCCGCCAGCCTGCTGACCGCGGCCGGCCTGCCGGACCTGATCGTCGAGAGCCTGGCGGACTACCGCGCGCTCGCCCTGGGTTTGGCGCGCGATGCGGAACGTCTGGGCGAGGTGCGCGCGCGGGTGGCGGCCGCCAGGACCTCGGCCCTGTTCGACACCCCGGCCTATGTCCGGGACCTGGAAGGCCTATATCGCCGGATGCACGAGCGCCGTCTGCGCGGCCTGCCGCCGGACCATCTGCCCTAGCCGCTGGGCTAAGGCCCAAAAAAAAGCCGCGCCCGAAGGCGCGGCAGTTCATAGGGAGGAAACGCCCAGGAAGGGCAGAGGCGTCAGGGACGCCTCACAACTGCAATGTACGGTGCGATGCACAACGGCGCAAGCAGGTGCGACAAAAAACCTGCATTTTCATGACGGTTGCACAGGAAAACCCAGCCTTTTCCAGGCCTTGTGCGACGCTGCGTCATCCCCATTTAGGTTGCAGCGCACAACAGCGTTACCACACGGGCGGGGACGCAGGGTCGCGGCGGCGAACTCCAAGCTGGCGGTTGTCGCTGTCCTCCCCTACAAGCCCGCCGTCGTCGCCGCCTGCGCGCCCTCCCGAATCCCGGACTTTCCGAAATCCCCATGTCGCTCCGCAACATCGCCATTATCGCCCACGTCGACCACGGCAAGACCACGCTCGTCGACCAATTGCTCGCTCAGTCGGGCATCTTCCGCGCCAACGAGGCCCATGCCGAACGCGCCATGGACTCCAACGACCAGGAGCGCGAGCGCGGCATCACCATCCTGGCCAAATGCACCTCGGTGCTGTGGCACGGCGAGGCCGGCGACACGCGCATCAACATCATCGACACCCCCGGCCACGCCGACTTCGGCGGCGAGGTGGAGCGGATTCTCGGCATGGTGGACGGCTGCGTCCTGCTGGTCGACGCCGAGGAAGGCGTCATGCCGCAGACCAAGTTCGTGCTGGGCAAGGCGCTGAAGATGGGCCTGCGGCCCATCGTCTGCCTGAACAAGGTGGACCGGCCGCACGCCGACCCGGACCGGGTGCTGAACGACGCCTTCGATCTCTTCGCGGCCATGGGCGCCACCGACGACCAGCTCGACTTCCCGCACCTCTACGCCTCCGGCAAGCAGGGCTGGGCGACGCTGGACATGAACAAGCCGTCGGAGACCCTGGCCCCGCTGTTCGACCTGATCGTCAGCCACGTGCCGGAGCCCAAGGCCGTGGCGCGCAAGGACGAACCCTTCCAGATCCTCTCGGTGCTGATCGAGAACGACCCGTTCCTGGGCCGCCTGCTGACCGGGCGGATCGAGAGCGGCAAGGCGACGCCGGGCCTGGCCATCCATGCCCTGGGCATTGACGGCCGGGAGGTCGAGCGCGGCCGGATCACCAAGGTGCTGGCCTTCCGCGGCCTGAAGCGCCAGCCGATCGAGGACGCCGAGGCCGGCGACATCGTGGCCATCGCGGGCCTCTCCAAGGCGACCGTGGCCGACACCCTCTGCGCCATGGAGGTCGCGGAGGCGCTGCCGGCCCAGCCCATCGACCCGCCGACCATCTCCATGACCGTCAGCGTCAACGACAGCCCGCTGGCCGGCCGCGAGGGCGACAAGGTGCAAAGCCGGGTCATCGCCGCGCGCCTCTTGAAGGAAGCCGAGTCCAACGTCGCCATCCGGGTCACCGAGACCTCGGAGAAGGACGCCTATGAGGTCGCCGGCCGCGGCGAACTCCAACTCGGCGTGCTGATCGAAAGCATGCGCCGCGAGGGCTTCGAGCTCTCCATCTCCCGTCCGCGGGTGGTGTTCCAGACCGACGCCGAGACCGGCGAGCGGATGGAGCCCATCGAGGACGTGATGATCGACGTGGACGAGGAGTTCACCGGCATCGTCATCGAGAAGCTGTCCGCCCGGAAGGCCGAGCTGAAGGACATGGGCCCGTCGGGCGCGGGCAAGACCCGCATCAGCCTGATGAGCCCCTCGCGCTCGCTGATCGGCTACCAGGGCGAGTTCCTGACCGACACCCGCGGCTCGGGCGTGCTGAACCGGGTGTTCAGCCACTATGAGCCTTACAAGGGCGCCATCGATGCCGGCCGCAAGGGCGTGCTGGTCTCCAACTCCGACGGCGAGACGGCGGCCTACGCCCTGTGGAACCTGGAAGAGCGCGGGACCATGTTCGTGGGCGCCGGCGAGAAGACCTACCAGGGCATGATCATCGGCGAGAACTCCCGGTCCGACGACCTGGACGTCAATCCGATGAAGGCCAAGCAGCTGACCAACGTGCGCGCCTCCGGCAAGGACGAGGCTGTGCGCCTGACCCCGCCGCGCCGACCGACCCTCGAACAGGCCATCGCCTACATCGAGGAGGACGAGCTGGTGGAGGTGACGCCCAAGTCGATCCGCCTGCGCAAGAAGGTGCTGAATCCCAGCTTCCGCAAGAAGCGCGTCAAGGAAGACTAGCCGCGGACCGCCAGCCGTGAGAGGGCTTTAGGCAAGGGAGATCGTCCCATGAGCCCGCCGTCCCTGCCTGCCCTGACCAGCCTGCCGGCCAAGCCGCCGCGGCACTATCCGACGCCGGCCGCCAAGTGCGCCGACCTGGTGGTCCATGTGGTGGGGCTGACCCTGGCGCTGGTGGGCGGGATCGTCCTCCTGCTGCTGGCGGTCAAGGCGCGCTCGATCACCGCGGTGGTGGGCGTCTCGATCTACGCGGCGGGCCTGCTCGCCATGCTGGCCTTCTCCACCGCCTACAACTTCGCCAAGGCGCGCTACCGGCCGGTGCTGCGCCGGCTGGACCACGCCGGCATCTTCCTGATGATCGCCGGCTCCTACACGCCCTTCACCATCCACAACCTGACCGGCGGCTGGGCGTGGGGCATGACCATCGCGGTCTGGTCGCTGGCCGCGGTGGGCGCGCTCGGCAAGCTGTTCCTGACCCGGGTCGACCGCCGGCTGTGGGTCGCCGTCTACCTGGCTCTGGGCTGGCTGGTGGTCGTGGCCCTGAAGCCGATGATCGACCACGTCGCCTGGTACGCCCTGCTGCTGCTGCTGGCCGGCGGCGTACTCTATTCGACCGGCGTGGTCTTCTATGTGAACAAGCGCCTGAAGTTCGCCCGCGCCATCTGGCACGGCCATGTGGTGGCCGCCGCCGCGACCCACTGGGCCGCCGTCCTGCTGGGCGTGGTGTTGGCGACGCGCTAGGCGCGCGCGCTCCGACCCGACTGGCGAACCCAGCCTGAAACGGCGGATGGCCGCATAGCCGACATTTCGCGCCTGTAGTCTCACGGACATTCGCGGGCCCTAGTCCTGGCGGCGCCCGTGCGGGCCTTGGCCTTCACTCCGAGGAAGAGCGCGATGCAGAAGCCGTTTCCCGTCATGGCCGCCGCGGGCCTCGTCGCGCTCGTCGCCTTCGGCGCCCCGTCGGCCGCATCCGCCGCCGGGCTTCAGGACGAAAATCTGATCATCGAGATCCCCAAGGGCTTCATCGTCGGAAAGCAGGGCGAGAACGGCCCGATGATCGGCGCCGAATACATCCCTCAGGGCGAGACGGTGCTGTCGTGGACGCGGATGATCACGGTGCAGGTCTTCCGGAACATCAAGAACGGCGATCCGAACGGGTTTGCGGAGGGCGTCAAGAAAGGGTGGCTGTCCGCCTGTCCAGGATCGGAGGTCATCAAGATCAAGGACGGCGTGGAGAACGGCTATCCGTTCGCCGTCTGGCAATTCACCTGCCCGAACAATCCGCAGACGAGCAAGCCGGAGAATATGTACACCAAGCTCATCAGCGGAACCGACGCGCTCTACTCCGTCCAGTACGCCTATCGCTTGCCGCTGACCAAGGAGATGATCCTGCCGACGATGACCTACCTGGGCAACGTCAAGGTCTGCGACACCCGGCTGGCTGACCGCCCATGCGCGGCGGCGTTTCCACAGCCTAGTACCGCCGCTCCATGAAGACGTCGGCCCGGGCGTACTCCGTCTCAGCCGGCGCCAAGTGCTCGAACCCCATGGCGCGATAGAGGCCCAGCGCCGGCGCCAGGCTGGAATTGGTCTCCAGATAGAGCCGCGGGACGCCGTCCTCGGCGCCCGCGTCGATGCAACGCTGCATCAAGAGCCGGCCAAGGCCGGATCCCCGCACGGCCTCGGACACGGTCATCTTGGCCACCTCATAGCCGCCGTCAGCCATCTTCAGGAGGGCCACGCAACCCACCGCTTCGCCATCCTGCAAGGCCATGAAGATCCGCCCGCCCTTGGCGAGGATCTTGCCCTGCGGGTCCTCCAGCACCTCGCGGTCCTTGGGCTCCAGCACGAAGTGTTTCGAGATCCAGGCCTCGTTCAGCACCTTGAAGGCCTGGGCGTGGCCGGGCTCGAACGCGACGATCTCCATGGACGGACGCCCCTCGCTGCGGTCATGAAGGCGAACCGCCGCCTTCATGACCGATGATCTAATGCCCAACCCGATCTTCTCAAGCCTGCCGATGACCGTCTTCGAGGAGATGTCTGGCCTCGCCCGATCCTTAAGCGCCATCAACCTCGGCCAGGGCTTCCCCGACGATCCGGGGCCACAGGCGATCCGCGAGAAGGCCGCCGACGCGGTGCTGAACGGCTACAACCAATATCCGCCCATGGCCGGCCTGCCGGAGCTGCGCACGGCGGTCGCCGCCCACTATGCCCGCGCCCAGGGCCTCGACCTCGACCCGATGAGCGAGGTCACGATCACCTCCGGCGCCACCGAGGCGCTGGCGGCGGCCTTCCTGGGCCTGATCGAGCCCGGCGACGAGGTGATCGTCTTCCAGCCGCTCTACGATTCCTATCTGCCGATGATCCGCCTGGCGGGAGGCGTCCCCAAGCTCGTCAGCCTGCAGCCGCCGCACTGGCGGTTCGACCGGGCGATGCTGGAGGCCGCCTTCAGCGAACGCACCCGCTTCGTGGTGCTGAACAATCCGAACAATCCGGCGGGGACCGTCCTGCCGGACGAGGACCTCGCCCTGCTGGCCGAGCTCTGCGTCGCCCACGACGTAATCGCCATCTGCGACGAGGTCTGGGAGCAGGTGGTGTTCGGAAACGCCCGCCACCGGCCGCTGATCGCCCTGCCTGGCATGCGCGAGCGGACGGTCAAGATCGGCTCGGCCGGCAAGATGTTCGGCCTGACGGGCTGGAAGGTGGGCTTCCTCTGCGCCGCGCCGGGGCTGACCCACACCCTGGCCCGCGCCCACCAGTTCCTGACCTTCACCACCGCCCCCAACCTGCAGGCCGCCGTAGCCTTCGGGCTCGACAACGCCGGCGACTGGTTCCACGCCATGCCGCGCGCCCTGGAGCGGTCCCGCGACCGTCTGGCCGCGGGCCTGCGCCGCGAGGGCTTCGCGACCCTGCCGACCCAGGGGACTTATTTCCTGAACGTCGACCTCACGGCGTCCGGCATTCCCTTGAGCGACCGCGAGTTCTGTCTGCGGGCGGTGAAGGAGGCGGGCGTCGCGGCCATCCCGGTCTCGGCCCTCTACGAGGAGGATCCGGTCACCCACATCGTGCGCCTGTGCCTGGCCAAGCGCGACGAAACCCTGGACGCCGGGATCGAACGGCTGGCCAAGGCGCGCGACCTGCTCCGCGCGGGATAGGCGAAGCTCAGCGGGCGCGGTAGCGGCCCGGCGTCTGGCCGAACTGCCGATGGAAGGCGCTGATGAAGGCGCTGACGCTGTCGTAGCCGCAATCCAGCGCCACAGCGGTCACCGCCTCGCCGGACGACAGGCGCGCCGCCGCGTGGATCATCCGCGCCTTCTGCCGCCAGGCTTCCAGGGACAGGCCGGTCTCGCGGGGGAAGATCCGCTGCAAGGTGCGCAGCGAGGCGCCCGCGGCCCGGGCCAGCGCCGGCAGGCCGGCGCGGTCGTCCGGCGCGGCCTGCAGCCGTTCCGCCAGCGCCAGGGCGCGCGGGTCGAGCGGCAGCGGCAGGGCCATGTCCTGCCGCGGGGCCGCGGCGATCAGGTCGACCAGCACCGCGGCCATCCGCGCCTGCTGCGGTTCCTGCGGCCCCAGCATGCCGGCCGCCAGGATGTGCAGGATCAGCTCGCGCAGAAGCGGTCCCACCTCGAGCACCCAGGGCGCCTCGCCCAGCGGCGCGGCGATCCGCGGCGAGATGTAGAGGGTCCGCAGGGCCACCTGGCCGCGCATCCGGATCGCGTGGGGCCGCATCGGCGGCAACCAGATCGCCCGGGTCGGCGGCGCCAGCCAGCGCCGGCCCTGCGCGGTCACCAGCATGGCGCCGGTGCGGCCATAGACCAGCTGTCCCCAAGGGTGGTCGTGGTCGCCGAGCTGGAACCCGTCCGGATAGGTCGAGGCCAGGGAGCGGACGAGGAAGCCGTCGCCGGCGTCCAGCTCGGCCGCGCTCATGCGTCCCACACACCCTTGTCGTACTGCATGGCGCCCAGGACGTTGCCTTCGGGGTCCCGGAAGTAGATCAGGTCGCCGACGCCCTCGATCCGCACCCGCGGCATCAGGATCTGGCCGCCGCCGGCTTCGACGGCGGCGATGGTCGCGGCCAGATCCTCGACGCCGAAGCTGGTCTCCAGGGCGTTCAGCTTCAGGTCGGGCGTGATCGCGCGGCGGCCCTGCAAGGCGCCCAACATCCCCGCGCCCGCGTCGCGGGTCTGGTAGAAGCCAGGCGGGCCCCAGGGTGTGAACCGCCAGCCGAAGACCTCCTCATAGAACCGCTTGGCGCGCGGCATGTCGTCGGCGTTGATCGCGAAATGGCGGAAGGTGGCGGGCATCGGAACCTCCGGGGTTTTGACGAGGTTCGCAGCATCGCGCGGGCCGGTGTGGCGCGCTTGCGTTATTACGCCGATCTATGCCGGAAACGCGCCAATGCTGGGACATCGCCGGCCCGCCCTGGTTCCCTTTCCGGCTGTCCCTCCATAGGGTTCATCGAACGTTGATCTCAATGGAGGGCGATCATGGCTTACATCGGACGCTGTTTCTGCGGCGCGGTGGAGGTGGAGGTCAGCGGCGAGCCGGAGGGCATGGGCTATTGCCACTGCGCCTCGTGCCGGTCCTGGTCGGGCGGGCCGGTCAACGCCTTCAGCCTGTGGAAGCCGGAGGCCGTGACGGTCACCAAGGGCGCGGACAAGGTGGCGACCTTCAACGCCACCGAGGTCAGCTACCGCAAGTTCTGCACCGAATGCGGCGGCCACCTGATGACCGACCACCCGCCGCTCGGCCTGGTGGACGTCTTCGCCGCCACCATCCCGACGCTGGCCTTCGCGCCGGGCCTGCACGTGAACTACCAGGAGACCGTCCTGCCGATGAGGGACGGCCTGCCCAAGCTGCGCGACTTCCCCAACGACTTCGGCGGCTCCGGCGAGACGATGGCGGAGTAGGGCGCGCGCCTCAGCAGGTGCTCCCGCCGTCCACCACGATCGTCTGACCCGTGGTCCAGGCCCCCGCGCGGCTGGCCAGGTAGACGGCCGCCCCGGCCAGGTCGTCGGGCTCGCCCAGGCGGCGCAGCGGCGTGCCGGAGCTGGCGCGCTCCTCGCCGGCCGGGGTGTCCCACAGGGCCTTGGCGAAGTCGGTCTTCACCAGGCCGGGGGCCACGCAGTTCACCCGGATGTTGTGCGGCCCCAGCTCCTTGGCGAGGTTGCGGGCCAACTGCATGTCGGCGGCCTTGGAAATGCAGTAGGCGCCGATCACCTCCGAGCCGCGCAGGCCGCCGATGGAGGAGACGATGATGATCGCCCCGTCCTTCCGCGCCTTCATCTCCGGCGCGACCATCTGGATCATCCAGTTGTTGGCCACGATGTTGTTCGACAGGATCTTGTTGAAAGCGTCGTCCGAGATGTCGAGCTGGCTGCCGTAGTAGGGGTTGGAGGCGGCGTTGCAGACCAGGATGTCGATCTTGCCGAACGCCTTTCGGGTCTCGTCCATCAGCCGCTGGAGGTCGTCCTTCGAGGAGATGTTGGCCGGGACGGCGATGGCGTGGCCCGCGCTGCGGGCGTTGATGGCGGCGGCCACCTCCTCGCAGGGACCGGCCTTGCGCGAGGAGATCACCACCTTGGCGCCATGGGCCGCCATCTGCTCGGCGATGGCCTTGCCGATGCCGCGCGAGGAGCCGGTGATCACCGCGACCTTGCCGGTCAGGTCGAACAGCTTGCCGGTGAGGGTCTCAGGCTTGTCCATCACATCGCTCATGGCGCGCTCCTCTAAAACGTCCGTTTGATTGGCGGCCATTTGCGGTGCGGGCGCCTTTCCCGTCAAGGCGGCCAGGCCGGACGCCGGGCCCTAGCGGCAGATGTGGTTGCGGCCCTCGTCGAAGTGCAGGTGGTCGTGGTGCTCGAGGTTGTAGTCGGGGCTGAGCACCGCCCCGAACCAGTGGCAGCCGCCGTCGCGGACCGCGCGCAGGAACCGGCCGGCCGGGTCGTCGGCGTGGAAGTCCTTCGCCACGGTGACCGTCTCGCCCGAGGCCGTGCGGAAGCCCGCCACGTCGATGGCGTTGGCGTAGGCGTGCTCGCTGAGGCGTCCATCGACCTCGTTGTAGAGGTTGCGGCAGGCGAAGGTCCCCAGGTGCGCCACCTCGCTGACCGGCCCGCCCAGGAGGCCGATGGCGGCGGGCTGCAGCACGTGGCGGTCCCAGAGGGCGTAGCCCAGCGCCAGGCGGCAGGACATCTGGGGCGCGGCGGGCTTCAGCGGGGTGAGGCCCGGGCCCTCCAGGCGCACGCTGTTGAACGGCATGCAGCGGCCGGCCCGCCGGTCGGGCTCGTCGCGGAGGGCCACGCCGCCTTCCGCCAGCACCTGGCGGCAGAGGACGGGATCGTTCCGCATGTGCCGGTACTTCCACACCGTCGCCAGGCCCACCGGCTGGTCGAGGCGCAGCGGCGTCCAGGGCAGGTCCTGCGGCGGCGCCCAGGCGTTGGCCATCAGCCCCAGCGCGCAGGCGGCCAGGATCAGGTCCAGGCCAGCCGCGGCCAACCCCGCCAGGAGGCGCGCCGCCGGGGACGCCGGAGGGATGGAGAAACTGGAGACCCGCACTCTCCCGGAACGGACGCCGAGCCACGGCGGTTCAGCCGCCGCGCCGATTGCCCTATGGTCGCCGCCGAACGGGGAGTCGAGGCCGCATGCGTCTGTTGAGCCGGATCGCGCTGGCGGTCTTCCTGGCGGTGCTCGCCGTGATCGCCGTGGCGTTGGTGCGTACGCTGACCTACCGGCCGCCCGGCGAGGTCTCGACCGCCGATGTGCGGGTCGTCCCCGCCGCCCCCTTCGACGTCGCCCAGGCCGCCCAACACCTGTCGCAGGCCGTGCAGATCCAGACCGTCAGCCATCAGGACCTGGCCGACGACCAGCCCGACGAATGGCGCAAGCTGCACGACTTCCTCAGCGCGACCTATCCGGCGGCGCACGCGGCCATGACCCGCGAGATCGTCGGCAAGAACACCCTGGTCTACACCTGGAAGGGCTCGAACCCCGCGCTCGCCCCCATCGTGCTGATGGCCCACCAGGACGTGGTGCCGGTGACGGCGGGGACCGAGGGCGACTGGAAGCACCCGCCCTTCTCCGGCGCCATCGCCGACGGCGCGGTCTGGGGCCGCGGCTCCATCGACGACAAGGGCTCGCTGATCACCCTGTTCGAGGGCGCCGAGGCCTTGGCCAGGACCGGCTTCAAGCCGCGCCGCACGGTGATCATCGTCTCCGGCGAGGACGAGGAGACCCACGGGACCGGCGCCCGCGCCGCTGCGGCGCTCTTGAAATCGCGGGGGATCAAGGCGCAGTTCGTGCTCGACGAGGGCCTGGTCGAACTGACCGACAACCCGGTCACCGGCGGCAAGCTCTCGCTGATCGGTACGGCGGAGAAGGGCTATGCGACGCTGAAGGTCACCGCCAGGGCCGAGGGCGGCCACTCCTCGGCGCCGCCGCGCGACGGCGGCGGGGTGGTGGAGCTGTCGAAGGCGGTGGCGGCCATCGCCGACCATGGCTTCCCCATGGACTTCCGCGGACCCGGCGCGGCCATGCTGCAGAGCGTGGCCCCCAGGGCGCCGTTCGTCGTGCGGATGGCGGTGGCCAATCCGTGGCTGTTCAAGCCGATGCTGATCCGCCAGATCGGCGCCACAGCCTCCGGCGCGGCCCTGCTGCACACCACCATCGCGCCCACCATGCTGCGGGGCAGCCCCAAGGAGAACGTCCTGCCGCAGGATGCCGCGGCCTGGATCAACTACCGCATCGCGCCCGGCGACACCTCGGCCAGCGTCATGGCGCGGGCCAAGGCGGCGGTGCGCGGCCTGCCGGTGGCGCTCGCCTGGGTCGATGCGCCTTCCGAGCCCTCGCCGGTCTCGTCCACCGCCTCCGGCGGCTGGAAGGTGATCTCCGCCGTCGCCAGCCAGGTGACCGGCGCGGCCGTGGCCCCCAGCCTGGTCACCGCCGGCACCGACAGCCGCTACCTGCAGGGCGTGGCGAGCGACGTCTACCGCTTCCAGCCCATGGCGTTCGGCCTCGCGGACGTGGAGATGATCCACGGCACCAACGAGCACCTGACGCTGGCCAACCTGCAGCAGTGCGTGCAGTTCTACGCGCGCCTCATCGCCACGGCGGCGGGCTAGGGCGTCTTCGTCCGCAGCCGGCCCTCGTAATCCCGCTTGCCGATCGGCGCGCCCCGCGACCGCAGGATGTCGTAGGCGGTCACCGCGTGGAAATGGAAGTTGGGCAGCGAGAAGGACAGGAAGAAGTCCTCCGCCGTGAAGGCCAACCGCCGCGGGCCGATCTGCAGGTCCAGGTCCTTGCCGGCGCAGCCGTTGACCTCTTCGGGGTCGAACGCGTTCAGCGCCGCGACCGAGCGGGCCACCATCGCCTGCAGGTCGGCGAAGGGCTGCGAGCCGATCAGCCCCGGCGGGTCGAACACTCCGGTCGTTACCGCTTCCACACCGCATACGGCGTGGTGGCACAGGGCTTCGATCTGGAAATGGAAAGGCGCCATGTCGTCGATCAGCCGGGCGTCCACGAAGTCGTCCGGGTCGCCGCCCGCCTCCGCGCAATGCCTGGCCGCGCGGTCGAGGAAGCCGGCCACCGCCTCCGCCGTCTGCAGGAAGCTGCCCACGCTGAGGGCGTAGAGTGAGGCCGCCATCGAAGATCCTCCGGGAGTTTCGGCGCCGATACTGCCACGCCGCCCTTCGGCCCGTCAGGCCCGGCGCGTCGGAATCGGCAGACGCCCCCTTGCGGTGGCCGCTCCGGCGACGCACGTTCCGCTCACTTGGAATTCACGAGGACTACATGCGCGAGATCTACCGGGACTACCTCGACGACGAAGACGAGGACGACGAGGACAAGGGCCGCCAGCCCGACATGCCGATGACCTCCGGGCCGGTGCAGAACGCGCTCTTCAAGTCGCGGACCGTCCTCGTGTTCGGCGAGATCGACATGCGCCTGGCCGAGCGGGTCACCGCCCAGATCACCGCCTTCGCCGCCGAGAACGACAAGCCGATCCGGATGATCATCAACTCGCCCGGCGGCCACGTCGAAAGCGGCGACACCATCCACGACATGATCCGCTTCTGCGGCGTCGAGGTGAAGGTGATCGGCACCGGCTGGGTCGCCAGCGCCGGCGCGCACATCTTCCTGGGGGCCAAGAAGGAAAACCGCCTCTGCCTGCCCAACACCCGCTTCCTGCTGCACCAGCCGGCCGGCGGCATGCGCGGCCAGGCCAGCGACATCCAGATCGAGGCCGAGCAGATCATCAAGATGCGCGACCGCGTGAACCGGATGATCGCCAAGGAAACCGGCCAGCCCGTCGAGCGGATCGTCAAGGACACCCAGCGGAACTTTTGGATGAGCGCCGAGGAAGCCGTCGACTACGGCATCGTCTCGCGCATCATCAACAACACGTCGGAAGTCTGAGCGAATAGATCCTCCCCTGGCCGAAGGCCAATTTGGGGGAGGTGGATCGGCGCGAAGCGACGAGACGGAGGGGGTTTCCGCCGCAGAGCCGGCGGGCGTGAACCCCCTCAGTCAGCTTCGCTGACAGCTCCCCCTGAGGGGGAGCATCTGGGAGGCTGATCCGATGGGCAGACCCTGGTGGAAGGGCGCGGTCCTCTATCATGTCTACGTCCGCAGCTTCTTCGACTCGGACGGCGATGGGCATGGCGACCTGCCGGGTGTCGAGGCCAAGCTGGACTACATCCGCAGCCTGGGCGTCGACGGGATCTGGTTGTCGCCGATCCATCCCTCGCCGAACCGCGACTGGGGCTATGACGTCGCCGACTACGAGGGCGTCCAGGCCGACTATGGGACGGCGGAGGACTTCCAGCGCCTGCTGGACGCCGCTCACGCCCACGGGCTGAAGGTCGTCCTCGACGAGGTGCTGAGCCATACCTCCGACGTCCATCCCTGGTTCGTGGAAAGCCTGACCGGCGGCGCCGACGGGCCCAAGGCCGACTGGTACGTCTGGGCCGACCCACAGGCCGACGGGACCGCGCCCAACAACTGGCTCTCGGTGTTCGGCGGCCCGGCCTGGGCCTACCAACCGGCGCGGCGGCGGCACTACCACCACAAGTTCCTGCGCCAGCAGCCGAAGCTGAACTGGCGCAGCGAGGCGGCGCGGGAGGCCGCGCTCAGCGTCCTCGATCATTGGCTGGCCAAGGGGGTCGACGGCTTCCGGCTCGACGTGGCCGGCACCTTCCTGCACGACGCGGCCCTGACGCCCAACCCGCCCGTGCCGATGGCCGAGCGCACCAAGTACGACTGGTCCCACGCCGGCAACCTGCAGCGGCACCTCCACGATTCCAACCTGCCGGAGAATGTCGAGACCCTGGAGGTGATCCGCCGGCGTGTCGAGGCGCACGATGGCCGGAACGGGGGCGAGCGCTTCGTGTTCGGCGAGTTCTCGGAGGAGGAGGAACGCTGCGGCGCCTATCTCTCGCCCGGCGAAGGCCTGCACTCGGCCTACACCTTCGTCCTGCTGCTGGCCCGGACGCTCTCGCCGCAGTTCGTCAAGGACCACTACGCGACGCTGGCCGCCCATCCGGCGCACTGGCCGACCATCAGCTTCTCCAATCACGACGCGCCGCGCACCGTCAGCCGGTTCGGCGGCGAGGACGCCTCACCGGAGCTGGCCCGGCTGCTGTTCGCCCTGCTGCTCAGCCTGAAGGGCACGACCCTGATCTACCAGGGCGAGGAGCTGGGCCTGCCGCAGGCGAGCTTGCGCCGCGACCAGCTGCGCGACCCGGTGGGCGACCTCTACTGGCCCTACACCGGCGGGCGCGACGGTTGCCGAACGCCGATGCCGTGGTCGCCAGGCCACGCCCTCGGTTTCACCGCCGGGACGCCCTGGCTGCCCGCCGCCGCCGAGCACGCCGGCCTGACCGTCGAGGCGCAGGACGCGGACCCCGACTCCACGCTGAACTTCGCCCGTGCGATGATCGAATTCCGCCGGGAATCCGCGGCCATGACAATGGGCGAGCTCTCCTTCCTCGACCTGCCCGATCCGGTCCTGGGCTTCGTGCGCCGCGACGGCGCCGAGGCCATCGCCTGCCTGTTCAACATGAGCGCCGAGCCGCGGTTCGTCGACGCGCCGGACCTGGAGGGCGCGAGCCTGCTCGAGGTGCGCGCCGGCGACGCCGAACTGCGCGGCGGCTCCATCGGCCTGTCGGAATACGCCGCGGTCTTCCTGCGGCTCTGACGCAGCCTAGCGCCCGGGCTCCAGGGAGAACAGGACGAGGTTGCCGGTGACCGGGTCGGCGCCGGACCACTTGTCGCCGACCTTCTTGCCGGGGCCCAGGCTGCAATACCGCGCCGCGCGGTCGGCCAGCTGCTTGTCCGGCACGACGCAGAGCTTGCCGTCGTCGATCAGCCAGGTTCCGCGGACGTCGCCGTCGTTACCCGTCTCGCGATAGGTGTGGTCGGGCGCGAAGTAGCGCTTGGTGCTCCACCCGACGGCGGGCAGGTCGATCTCCAGGGTGGCGCCGAAGAACTCGCGCATCAGGGTGGCGTCGTCCGCGGCGGGAACGGATTGGGCCAGGGCCGGCGGCGCCAGCAGGCCGAGGATGAAAACGCCGGCGACAGTTTTGAACACGCACGGTCCTCCCGATCGCTCGAGAAGACTAGTGTAGGCTTCGACGCCGATTCAGTGAAATCGCGGCGCCCGTGAGTTCAACAAGGCTGAAGCCGTGGGAGCCCCGCACTTTCACGATGCCGCGACCCGCCGTAGAAGCGGCTCATGGCCGATGACGCCGCCAAGACCGCACGTACGGACCCGAAGTTCGGTCAGGGCTTCCTGACCGACATCTGGTACTTCGCCGCGCTCGCCTCGGACCTGCCGCGCGGCAAGCTTGTCCGCTACGAGTTGCTGGGCGAACCGGTGCTGCTCGGCCGCTCGCCGAAGGGCGAGCTCTTCGCCCTTCGCGACATCTGCCCGCACCGCGCCGCGCCGCTGTCGGCGGGACGGTTCCACCAGGAGGCCTCGGGCGCAACCACCGTCGAATGCCCCTATCACGGCTGGCGCTTCGGGGCCGATGGCGGCTGCGCGGCCATCCCCTCGCTGGTGGCCGACCAGGCGATGGACGTCAGCCGCATCCGCGTGCGCCGCTATCCGGTGGCCGAGAGCCAGGGGCTGGTCTTCGTCTGGGCCGGATCCGACCCGCGCGGCGCGGGCGAGCCCGCCGAGCCGCCGCCGGTCTTCCCCGGCGTGGTCGGCGGCGGGCCCAAGTTGGTCGACCGCATGGACTTCGCCGCCCACATCGACCACGCCGTCGTGGGCCTGATGGACCCGGCGCACGGCCCTTACGTCCACCAGCAATGGTGGTGGCGTTCGAAATCCAGCCAGCACGAGAAGGCCAAGCGCTTCGAGCCCCGCGAGCAGGGCTTCGCCATGGTGCGCCACGAGCCGTCGAAGAACTCCCGCGCCTACGCCGTCCTGGGCGGCGAGCCCTTGACCGAGATCACCTTCCGCATCCCCGGCCTGCGCTGGGAGCACGTCACGGTCGGAAAGCGCCAGGTGCTGTCGCTGACCTGCCTGACGCCGGTGAACGACAAGGCCACCCGGATCACCCAGATCGTCTGGTCCGACCACCCGGCCTTCCTGTTCCTGAAGCCCTTCATCGCCGCCGGCGCGCGAGCGTTCCTGCGCCAGGACGGCGACATGGTGAACCTGCAGAACGAGGGGCTGAAGTACGACCCGTCGCTCCTGTGGATCGACGACGCCGACCGCCAGGCGAAGTGGTACCAGCAGCTGAAGCGCGAATGGACCGCCAGCCGCCGCGAGGGCCGCGCTTTCGCCAATCCCGTCGAGCCCACCACCCTGCGCTGGCGAAGCTAGGCCTTAAATCGACCACCTTGGCTGTAGAGCCTACGGGCTCAAAGGGGGGGCCTCAAACGGGGGTTTGAGGCTTGCGGAGACGCCATCGCGCTGCGGTGATCGCCGTGTCGGTGCTCGCGCACCTGGCGCTGGTCGTCGCCTGGATGACCACCCGGGCGCCGCCGGTCTTCGTCGAACCGCCGGCCATGGCCGTCGAGCTGTTGCGGCCAGAGCGCCCGCCGCGCCCAAAAATAAGTCCGCCGCCCCGCAAGCCGCAAACCGCGACCGTCCTGACGGAGGCGCCCGCCCAGCCCCCGCCCGCTGCGCAGCCGCCGGCCGCTCCCGCCGCGCCCAAGGTCCTCGACACCCAGCATATGGCCGACACGGAGCTCCTGAACCGCGCCGGGCCGCGGCCGGACATGGGCAAGGTGTTCGCCGACCTCGCCAAGCGACCGCTGTTCAGCCGCAACCGCCCGCCCGCCGGCGACGACTGCAAACCGGCCAGCGAGCACTCCAACCGCATCGCCCCGCCGTGCCCGCTCTGGGGCGGGCCCATCACCCACGCCGAGGCGCAGGCCAAGTTGCCCCTACGCGGCGATATCGCCGACCAGGCGCAGCACAAGGGCGTGATGAAGGGCTATCAGCAGGCCTACGGGCATAGCGGTGTGGCGACGCCAGAGGACTTCCCCGGCTTCCGGCATCGTTCCCCGGAAGAGTTGCAGGCGGAGGCCCGCGAGCGAGGCCCCTAGGCTTGGCCCGCGGCGGCCTCAGGCCGCCTTCGGCGCCTTGCCCGTCTCGCCGCCGACAAAGTCCACCGTGGTCCCCTTCTTCACCGCCAGGCTGAGCTGGCGGACGTCCCAGTTGGTCAGGCGCACGCAGCCGTGGCTGGCGGCCTTGCCGACCATTCGGGGGTCCGGGGTGCCGTGGATGCCATAGGTGTCCTTGGTCAGGTCAATCCAGGTCGAGCCGACCGGATTGTTCGGGCCGGGCTGGATGGTGAGCTTGCCCTCCGACGCCTTGCCGAAGGTCAGCCGCGACGGGTCGAAGGTGTAGGTCGGGTTGGAGGCCACGGTGCGCACCGCCCAGTCGCCGCTCGGCGCCGGCCGCTCGGCCGAACCCACCGTCGCCGGATAGACCGCCAGCAGGAGGTCGGCGGCGCCATAGGCCCGGACCTGATGCTGGGTCTTGTCCACCTCGATCCGGGTCACCGGCATGGCCAGCTTCTCCGGCCCGACGGCGGCCACCACGATGCTCGTCCCCGCCGCGCTGAAATCGGCGCCGGGGTTCAGGGCCTTCAGAAGGCCCTCGTCCATGTGGAACCGCTGAGCCAGCTCCTGGACGGGGCCGGTGAAGCTGAGCGCCGGCAGCTTGGCCATCTCGGCCATGTCCTTGGGGACGGTCGGCAGGAAAGGCCCCTTCACGTCGTCGGCGGTGATGACGTAGTCGGTGAGCGCCGGCCGTGGGTCCTTGCCGAGCGCGCTCCAGACCTCCGCGTTCATCTTGCCGTCGGCCGGCAGCTGGTTGGCGGTCTCGTAGGCGGCGATGGCGTTCTTCAGGTTGCCGCCGTCCTGGCCGTCGATGACGCCGGGCGAGAAGTGGGCGCGGGAAAGCAGGACCTCGGCGCGGATCAGGGCGTTGCGCCGGGCCTGCGGCGTCGCGCCGACGGTGCTCCAGTCGGCGGTGAGGATCGGCTGCGCGGCCTGGGCGGCGGAACCCGCGATCGGCGACATGTCGATCAGCGCCACGTTCAGGTCCTGCGTCGGCGCGGTCTGCACCTGGGGCGGCGCGTCGGCGACCGTCGCCGTCGCCATGGGCGTGCCGGCGGACGCCGGGGCGGCCGGCGGCGGGGTGGTCTGGGCCGTGGACTTGGAATCGGAGCAGGCCGCGGCCAGCAACAGCAAGGGGAGGCCGGCGCAGAGCGCGGCCTTGAAAGACGTCATCGGGGACCTCGCGTCGCGCCGCGCGTTGTCAGGCGCGTGAACTTCAAGTCCTCAACACCGCTACGGTTCCTGGGCGGCCTGGTCCTGGCGGCGCTGATCCTGGGGGCCGTGGTGCTGCGCGTCACCAGTTGCGCGCCGATTCCCAAGCCGCCCGCGCCGATTTCCGCGCCGCACGCCGCCCCCGGCCCGAAAGCGGTGACGCCTTCGCAGCAGCCTGCGCCGCCGCCGCTGCCCGCGTCCATCCCCTATCCCGCGCGCCCGGCCTGCGACGCCGGACCGGCGGACGCCGCCCGGGCCAACGCGGCCTCCCTCGCCGCCCTGGCCTGGACGCCCTTCGGCCGCGCCGAGATCGGCTGGGCGACCTATGCGCCGTTGATCGGCCGCGAAATCCGCGCCGCCTGCGCCCCGGACACGCCCGCCTTCGCCGCCGCCCTCGCCGCCTGGGAAGGCGGCCAGGGCCTGCCGGCCGACGGCGTCATGACACCCGCCGTCTTCGCCCGGCTGAAGTCGGTCATGCAGATGCGGCGGCCGTTCGTGCGCTTGAGCGCCCAGGGCGTCTGTCCGAACCCGCCCCCGGCCTCGGCGCTTGCCTGGGCGACCGCGGCGGAGGGCTATGGCGGCAAGCTCGTCCAGCTGCGGCCCGCAGCGCTGGCCGCCTATCGCCAGATGGCCGCTGCGGCCCGGCGCGAGGACCCGGCCATCGCCGCCGACCCACGCAACCTGACCCTGTTCTCCGGCTTCCGCGCGCCCGCGGCCGACGCCGCCCGCTGCGCCCACGAGGGCAACTGCAACAACGTGCAGCGGGCGACCTGCTCGGCGCACCGCACCGGCCTGACGATGGACGTCTACGTGGGCCAGGCGCCCGGCTTCCCGCCGGACTCCAGCGCCGACGCCAACCGCCTCTTCATGAGCCGCACGGCGGCCTACCGTTGGCTGGTCGCCAACGCCGACCGCTTCGGCTTCGTCCCCTATCCCTTCGAGCCCTGGCACTGGGAGTGGACCGGCGAAGCGCCTTGAGGCCCGCGTGAACCGACCCTAGGCTCGCGTCCCATGGCCAGCTTCCTCTCCGACGGCGTCCAGATCGCCTATGACGACATCACCCCGCCGGGCGGCGCGGACCGTACGATCGTCCTGATCCACGGCTTCGCCTCCAACCGCATCGAAGGCTGGAAACGCACCGGCTGGTACGCCGCGTTCGAGCGGCGCCGCACCCGGGTGGTCGCGCTCGATCAGCGCGGCCACGGCGAGAGCGCCAAGCTCTACGAGCCGCAGGCCTATGAGCGCGAGCGGCTGGCCGCCGACGTGCTCAACCTGATGGACGAGCTTGGGATCGAGCGGGCCGACATGTTCGGCTACTCCATGGGCACGCGCACCGCCCTCGAACTGGCCATCGCCCAGCCCGGCCGCCTCACGCACCTGATCCTGGGCGGGGTCGGCGGCAAGCTCCTGGAAAAGGCCCCGGACGTGGCGGGCGAGCCCATGGCCGACGCGCTGCTGGCCGAGGACCCGTCGGCCATCACCCAGCCGATGCTGCGATCCTTCCGCCAGTTCGCCGACGAGCAGGGTGAGGACCGCAAGGCGCTAGCCGCGGTCACCCGCGTGAAGAACATGCCGTTCAACCCCGCCGCGCTGCGGGACATGCCCGTCCCGACGCTGGTGGTGGCGGGCTCCGGCGACGAGACCGCCGGCGACCCGGAGGCGCTGGCGCGGATCTTCCCGCACGGGCAGGCCAAGATCATCCCGGGCTGCGACCACTTCTCGGCCATCCCGCACGCACTCACCAAGGCCGCCGTCTTCGACTTCCTCTACGGCCTGATGGACGAGGACGAGTTCCCGCCGTTCGAGTGAGGTGAAGGGGTGGGCGCCCCTACTTCTGCGGCCCCAGATTATACGCCCCGCCCTTTTCCAGAGCCCGGACATAGGCCGGCCGCGCCTGGAAGCGTGCCACCCAGTTGGCGATGTTGGGATAGGTCGGCGCCTGGCCGAAGGCGCGGGCGACCTCGCCCACGAAGCTCATCTGCGCGTCGGCGGCGGTGAACTCGCCCATCAGCCAGTCGCGGCCGGCGAGGGACGCCTCCACATAGCCAAGGTGGTTGGCCATCTCGCTCTGGATGCGCGGGTGCAGCGGGGCGCCGGCCTCGCCCAGGCGCATGACGTAGAGGTTGACCATCAGCGGCAGCATGGCCGAGCCCTCGGCGTAATGCAGCCATTCGTTGTATTTCTCGAAATCGGGGCCGGCGGCCGGGACGGGCAGCTTGCCCCCGCCATAGGTGCGCTGGATGTAGTCCACGATGGCGCCGGACTCGGCGATGGTGATGTCGTCGCCGCCACTTGTCTGGTCGGTGATCACCGGCGACTTGCCGAGCGGATGCACCGCCTCCAGCTCCGGCGGCGCCAGGTTGGTCGTCGCGTCGCGCTGGTAGAACTTGATCTCGTAGGGCGCGCCCAGCTCCTCCAGCAGCCACAGGATGCGCTGCGAGCGGGAGTTGTTGAGGTGGTGGACGACGAGCATGGCGGGCTTCCCTATGTTTCCCTCGACGTAAGCAGGGCCGTGCGGCGCAAGGCAAGCTTCCCCTATAGTCTGGGGCCATGATCCTGCCCGACCTCACCGACCTTCTCGACCAGGCCGCCGGCGAAGCCTCCGCCCTGGTCGCCGAGCTGCGGAGCGCGGTGGCCGCGCGGGTCGCGCCGGACGGGCGGGTCGACCGCGCCGCCCTGGACGCCGAGCAGCACGCAGCCCACGGCCTCGCCTGGACGGCGGCCTACGCCGAGACCCTGCGCCAGACCGCCGCTTGGGCCCGCGCGCTGGACGCCGAGGGGCGGCTCGGCGAGGCCGAGGCCCTGCCCGCGCAGCTGCTCGCCTACGAGTACGTCAGCCAGCTCCTGGGCGGCCTGCCGATGAACCAGGCCGAGACCTTCCGCGCCCGGGAAGCGGGCGTCTCGGCGCAGCGCCTGGCGCCGCTGGCGGAGCGGCTCGCGCCGGGGGCCTCGCCGGCGGTGAAGGCGCGGATCGTCGAGCTGCTGGACCAGGCGCGCGGGCGGTCCGCCCTGGAAACCAGCGGCCTCGATGAGACCTTGGAGGCGATCCGCGACCAGTTCGCGGCCTTCGCCGCCGAGAAGATCGCGCCCTTCGCCCACGGCTGGCACCTGCGCGATGAGCTGATCCCGCTGACGCTGATCGAGGAGATGGGCGCGCTCGGCGTCTTCGGCCTGACCGCGCCGGAGGCCTGGGGCGGCTCGGGCCTGGGCAAGGTCGCCATGTGCGTGGTGACCGAGGCCCTGTCGCGCGGCTTCATCGGGACGGGCTCGCTCGGCACCCGCTCGGAGATCGCCGCAGAACTGTTGATCGCCCACGGCACGGACGATCAGAAGGCCCGCTTCCTGCCGGGCATCGTCTCCGGCGCGATCATCCCCACCGCCGTCTTCACCGAGCCGGAGGCGGGTTCGGACCTGGGATCCTTGCGCACCCGGGCGGTGCGCGACGGCGAGGTCTGGCGGGTCACCGGCGCCAAGACCTGGATCACCCACGCCGCCCGCGCCGACCTGATGACGCTGCTGGTGCGCACCGACCCGGCGTCGAAGGACCACCGGGGCCTTTCCATGTTCCTGGCGGAGAAGCCTCGCGGCGCGGGCGCCGATCCCTTCCCCGCGCCCGGCATGGGCGGCGGCGAGATCGCGGTGATCGGCTACCGCGGCATGAAGGAGTACGAGATCGCCTTCGACGGCTTCGAGGTCGCCCACGCCAACCTGCTGGGCGGCCAGGAAGGCCAGGGGTTCCCCCAGCTGATGGCCACCTTCGAGAGCGCCCGCATCCAGACCGCCGCGCGGGCCATCGGCGTCGGTCAGAACGCCCTCGACCTGGCCCTCGACTACGCCCTGCAACGCCGGCAGTTCGGCGAACCGCTCAGCGCCTTCCCCCGCGTGGCCAACAAGCTCGCCATGATGGCCGCCGAACTGCTGGGCGCGCGGCGGCTGACCTGGTTCGCGGCGGAGGCCAAGGACGCGGGCCGCCGCTGCGACCTGGAGGCCGGCATGGCCAAGCTGGTCGCCGCGCGCATCGCCTGGGCCGCGGCGGACAACGCCGTGCAGATCCACGGCGGGACGGGCTTTGCCGTGGAGCAGCCGGTCAGCCGCGTGCTGGCCGACGCCCGCATCCTCAACATCTTCGAAGGCGCCGGCGAGATCCAGGCGCAGGTGATCGCGCGCCGGCTGCTGGACGGCGCCAATTGAGTTCCTCTCCCTCTCGCTTCGCGGGGGAGAGGAGGATTGTCAGCACTTCGGCGAGAACCCCGCCGCGATCAGGCCGATCTGGCGGTCCATGACCCGGGTCATCTCCTCGGCGTCGGCGTCGTGCCAGGCGGCCAGGCGATAGACCCAGACATAGGCCGCCATCAGCAGGTCGATGATCTCCTGCTGGTCAACGGAGGGATCGACGTCGCCTTCGGCCACGCCCTTGCACAGGCTCTCGCGCATGATGTCCTGCAGCCGAAGGTTGCGTCCCATGGGCGTGGCGGTGGACGGCAGGGTCCAGTCGTAGGTCGCCGAGATGTAGGCCAGGAACAGCTTCTTGTGGCGCACCTCGAAGGCGAAATGCACCGCGAACATGGTCCGCAAACGGTCGACCGTCGCGCCCCGCAGGTGCGGCATCACCCGGTCGAGCTCGGCGTACAGCCCGTCCAGGCGGTCGCGCATCACCTGGCTGAGGATCTCGTACTTCGAGGCGAAGGTGGTGAAGACGCTGCCGACGGAGACCTGGGCGTGGCGGGCGATCTCACGGATCGTCGTGCCCTGGTAGCCCTGGGTGTCGAAGAGCTCGCGGGCCGCCTCGATCACCCGGTTGCGGGTGTTTTCCTTCTGCGCCTGGCGCACGCCGGCGATCACGCCCGTCACGGGGACGGGCGCGATGGCGGCAGGTTCGCCGCTCGCCAACAGCTTGTCGGTCAACAGGTCGTCGGCTTGCGTCAGATCGGGCGGTGAAGTCATCACTCGTCAGACGGCGCCGACGGCCTAGCTCCTCCGGACGCCCGCCAGCAGGATGCGGATCTGGTCGCGGGAGCGCTCTTGCAGCGCCTCCGGCGCCCAGCCCTGGAAGATGGCGTGGTCGTAGTTCGACAGATAGGCGTCGAACAGCATCTGGGTCCGCAGGGGCGAGGCCGCGCCGTCGGCCAGTTCGCCGCCCTGCACGCCGCGCTCGAGCTGGCTCGAGATCAGGTTCAGCATGGTCTGCACGGGCGGGGCGTTGCGCAGCGCCGGGCCGTCTTCCGGCGACCAGCCCACGCTGAAGGCGGCGCGGGCGAGCGGCAGCTGGGTCTGGTAGAAGCGGTAGCCGGCGGCGAACACCTTCTGCAAGGAGTCCTCCACGCCGTTGCCTTGGGCGGCGGCCTCGGTCATCGCCTCGGCGAGCGCCAACATGTCCGTGGTCATGATCTCTCGGAACAGGTCGGACTTGTCGGCGAAGTTGGCGAACACCGCGCCCGTCGACATGCCGGCGGCGGCGGCGATGTCGCGGATGGTGGCGCCTTCATAGCCTTGCTCGCTGAACAGTCGGCGGGCGGCGGCGAGCACCTTGGCGCGGGTCTGTTGCTTGGCTAGCGCGCGCCGGGTCGGCGCTTTCACGCCGGTTTCATCGGAAGCTTGGATTTGAGCGATATGCATCATGCGGTGATATGACGGCGACGCCGTCCTTTCCAGTTTGTTCTAGCCGCCCCGCGCGTCCAGACGCGGTTCGGTGAACACGTTCACATACTTCGTTACCCGATTGATCGCTGATTTGCGGAATCGAGGCAACGGAAAGGTTGGCTGGGGCTGCGGGGGGACGTACGCTTCCCGACTGCACCCGGAGTGGGGCAAAAATTCGACCCCTTCAACGAATTGGGCTCGCTGAACATGCTCACCAACGGCTGGGGAAGCGGCGCATAGCCTGCTTGGCTGTGGTTCGCAAGCCCGCTCTGTCTTAAGATCGAAAAATGCTCAGCCTAAACACAGTTGTTTACGTCGCCCTCGCTGTCGTCGCCTCGGTGCTCGCGATGGGAATCTACGCCCTGTTCCGCGGCGGCGAGTTCGGCCGGTCCTATTCCAACAAGCTGATGCGCCTGCGGGTCGTCACCCAGGCCATCGCCATCACGGTGATCGTGGGCGTGTTCTGGTGGCGATCGAAACACTAGGCCGCGCGCCGCCATGGTGACCCTGAACCGCATCTACACCCGCACTGGCGACGCCGGGACCACGCGCCTGGCCAGTGGCGCTGAGGTCAGCAAGGCCAGCGCCCGCGTGGAGGCCTACGGCGCGGTGGACGAGACCAACGCATGCCTGGGCCTGGCGCGCACCCACACCGCCGGCGACGCGGCGTTCGACGCCCTGCTGGCGCGGCTGCAGAACGAGCTCTTCGACCTGGGCGCCGACCTCGCCACCCCGCCCGCGGCGGACGAGGCGCCAGGCTCGCGCCTGCGCATCCTGGACAGCCAGGTCGCGCGGCTGGAGGCGGAGATCGACGCGCTGAACGCCGGCCTGCCGGAGCTCAAGTCCTTCATCCTGCCGGGCGGGACCCCGGCGGCGGCGGCCCTGCACCTGGCGCGCACGGTCAGCCGCCGGGCCGAGCGCGAGGCCGTGCGGCTGGCCGAGGCCGGCGAGCCGGTGAGCGGGCCGGCCCTGCGTTACCTGAACCGGCTGTCGGACCTGTTGTTCGTGGCCGCCCGCCACGCCAATGACCGCGGCGCGGCCGAGGTCTTCTGGGTCTCGGGCGCGACGCGCTAGGGCTTCGGCGCAGCGGCGGCCGGCGGCGGGACCGCGCCGGTCAGCGGCGGATCGCGGCCGATGGCGTGCAGCGCCGCGTCGCGGGCCTTCTTGTCGGTGATCATCCGCCCGGTGATGTCCGACGTCAGGATCGGCTGGGCGCAGACCCGCGAATAGGGATCCCACCACTTGTGCGCCTCGACGCAGTGCTGTTCCGGCAGCGCCCAGCCCACGGTCCAGACCAGGATTCCAAGGTTCGCCACGGCGAAGATGCCGATGAAGATCCACTTCAGGCGGGTGAAGGCTCTGTTCATGATCCCTCCATAAGCGATGGCGGCCGCGGCGTCAGGCCCCGATCCGCCGGTTCGCAGTGGTTTGCAAACCGCGCCGGACCCTGTATTGCCCCGCACGATCCCTTTTTCCCTGAGCAATTTGAGGCGCTAGCAACCCATGAAGGTGTTGGTCCCGGTCAAGCGGGTGATCGACTACAACGTCAAGGCGCGGGTGAAGCCCGATCAGACGGGCGTCGACCTCGCCAACGTCAAGATGTCCATGAACCCGTTCTGCGAGATCGCGGTCGAAGAGGCCGTGCGTCTCAAGGAAAAGGGCGTGGCCACGGAAGTCGTCGCGGTCTCCATCGGCCCGGCCCAGGCGCAGGAAACCCTGCGCACGGCGCTGGCCATGGGCGCCGACCGCGCCATCCTGGTGCAGACGGCCGAGGACCTGGAGCCGCTGGCGGTCGCCAAGGTGCTGCAGGCGGTGATCGGCAAGGAAAGCCCCGACCTGGTGGTCATGGGCAAGCAGGCCATCGACGGCGACAACAACGCCACCGGCCAGATGCTGGCGGCCTTGCTCGGCTGGCCGCAGGCGACCTTCGCTTCGGCGATTGAGGTCGCCGGCCAGAAGGCCAAGGTCACCCGCGAGGTGGATGGCGGCCTGCAGACCATCGAGGTCGACCTGCCGGCGGTGATCACCGCCGACCTGCGCCTCAACGAGCCGCGCTACGCCAGCCTGCCCAACATCATGAAGGCCAAGAAGAAG
>NZ_SSMX01000024.1 GCF_004799515.1 Phenylobacterium sp.
GGGACCTGCTCGGGCCCGCCGCGCTCGGTCAGCAGCATCTCCTGCACCTGGAACAGCATGGTGTCGTAGTTCTCGAAAATCAGAGTGCAGACCGGCCCAAGCTCGATGCGGCGCAGGCGCTTGATCGGCAGCAGGGCCACGCGGCGCTCGCGGCGCTGCTTGGCGTAGTCCGCGTCGGGGATCAGGTCGGCGGGGGTGATCTGGCGGGCGCTGGGGGGCATGGCGTCTCTCAAAGCGCGTAGGCGCGGGCGAAGATCTCGATGGGATGGGCCTGGCGCGGCGTGGCGTGCTCTTCGGCCTTGGTCTCGGCGCTGAGCAGTTGGCCCAGGTGCTTGCAGGCCAGCGGGCAGTCCGAGCATAGGGTCTCGGTCCCCTTCTGGGCGATTTGCCGCGCGGCGGGCCGGCCCACCTTGTTGGCCACCTGGTGGGTGGCCTTCATAACCCCGAAGGTGCCGCCGTGGCCGGAGCAGCGCTCCACCAGCTCCACGCGGGTGTCGGGGATCAGCTTCAGCATCTCCGCGGACTTCGCGCCCATGTTCTGGGCGCGGGCGTGGCAGGCGTGGTGCAGGGTGACGCCGCCCTCGACCGCCGTCAGGCCGGGCGCGAGGCCGTGAGCGCGGTTGAGCTCGACGACATATTCGCAGATGTCCTTGGTCGCCGCCGAGAGGGCCACGATCGCCTTGTTCTCCGGCGAGATCAGCGGCCACTCGAACTTGAGCATCAGGCCGCAGGAGGCGGTGAGCGCCACCACATCGTAGCCGTCGGCGATATAGGGCGCGAAGACGCCGGCGACCCGCTCGGCCCGCCCGGCCACGTCGGAGAGGTCCCCGGCCTCCAACTGCGGCATGCCGCAGCATTCGGGATAGACCAGCTTCACCTCGCAGCCCTGCAGGGCCAGCACCTTGGCCGCCGCCACCGCGGTGTCGGGCTCGTTGTAGTCGACGAAGCAGGTCGCATAGAGCGCGACCTTGCGTTGGCCGAAGGCGGGGCCCTGCGGGTTGGGCGCCAGCGGCGACTTCAGCCGGTCGGTCGCGGTCTTCGAGTGGTACTTCGGCAGCTCCGCCTCGGCGTCGATCTGGGCGATGGATTCCAAGAGGTGGCGGAGCGGCGTGTTCTTCCGCGCCGTCGCCCAGTTGGCGAGGCCGGCGAAGGGCTTGGCGAGCTTGCCGTTGCGGTCGGTCTCGCCCAGCTGCTCGCGCACGAACTGCCGCTCGCCGGCGCGGCGCTTGGCGGCGCGGTAGCGCAGGATCAGGTGCGGGATGTCGATGTCGAAGGGGTGCGGCGGGACGTAGGGGCACTTGGTCAGGAAGCACATGTCGCAGAGCGTGCAGGCCTCATCGACCTTGGCGTAGTCGCTCTTCGGCACGCTATCGAGCTCGCCGGTCTTGCTCTCGTCGATCAGGTCGAACAGGCGCGGGAAGCTGTCGCACAGGTTGAAGCAGCGTCGGCAGGTGTGACAGACGTCGAACTGCCGCTCCATCTCGGCCTCGACCTTGGCGAGGTCGTAGTAATCGTCGTCGCGCCAGGCGATGGGATGGCGGAACGGCGCATCGAGGCTGCCCTCGCGCGGCGGGCCGGCGGCTGCTTTTCCGGAGGTGTCGGCGTCTTCGCTCATGCGTGGCCCCAAACCCGCTGTCATCCCGGTTTGGCGGTACGCCAAGACCGGGACCCATAAACGCTCACATCGACGGTTTCACTCGGCGCCCTCGCGGACGTGCTTGCGACGCGGAGCTTATGGGTCCCGGTCTCCGGCTGCGCCGAAACCGGGATGACACCCGGGAGAAAGGATCAGTCCAGGCTGTCCAGGGCCCGCTGGAAGCGGCCGGCGTGGGACTTCTCGGCCTTGGCCAGGGTCTCGAACCAGTCGGCGATCTCGTCGAAGCTCTCTTCGCGGGCGGTGCGCGCCATGCCCGGGTACATGTCGGTGTACTCGTGAGTCTCGCCGGCGATGGCGGCCTTCAGGTTGTCGGAGGTGCCGCCGATCGGCAGGCCGGTGGCGGGGTCGCCGACGGCTTCCATGAATTCCAGGTGGCCGTGGGCGTGGCCGGTCTCGCCTTCCGCCGTGGAGCGGAACACCGCGGCCACGTCGTTGTAGCCTTCCACGTCGGCCTTCTGGGCGAAGTAGAGGTAGCGGCGGTTGGCCTGGCTCTCGCCGGCGAAGGCCGCCTTGAGGTTGTCGAGGGTCTTGCTGCTGGCGAGGCTCATGGTCCGTCTCCCTGGGGGTTTCGGCCGCGACCCTACGCCGCGGGGCGGCAATAGAGCCAATCGTTTTGCTCTATCGGCGGGATCGAGACGATCTATCCGGAACCGCGCCCGGCTGGCGGGGTTACCCCGGAGACCGAAGGAGGCTTGGCCATGACCGACAACAAGACCGGAACGTCGCAGATTCAGGGCGAGGGCAACTACGACGCCGCCCGCAAATTCGACGCCGAGGAGCAGGCGTTCGTGAAGAAGGGCGGCGTCGAGCAGAAGGCCCGTGAGGCCGAGGAAGCCCTGGACGGGCCGGAAGGCGCCGACCTGGAAAAGGCCCGCAAGGAAGCCGGCGAGCGCGGCCACATGGGCGAACGCTAGACTCTCCCGCTAGACTCCGTGGGGGCGACGACCCAGGCTGGCGGCCAACCAGAGCCAGCCTGAGGAAGCGCCATGTCCATCGACTTCGAGATCCCGCCGGACGCCAAGGCGGTCCGCGAACGCGTGCGCCAATGGGTGCAGGACGAGTGCATCCCCGCCGAGGCCCGGGTGGTGGACGAGGCGAGCTACAAGACCGTCCTCGGTGAGCTGCGCGGCAAGGCCCGAGCCCAGGGCCTGTGGCTGCCCTTCGTGCCACAGGAATTCGGCGGCATGGGCTTAGGCCCCCTGGCCAACGCGCTGGTGCAGATGGAGCTGGGCGAAAGCCACCTGGGCGCGCTCTCCATGAACAGCCAGGGGCCGGACGACGCCACCATCCTGACGCTCTTGGCGCACGGCACCGACTACCAGAAGGAGAAGTTCCTCAAGCCGCTGCTGAACGGCGAGAAACGCGTCTGCTACTCGATGACCGAGAAGGCCTCCGGCGCCGACGCCACCGGCATGCAGACCCGCGCGGTCAAGGACGGCAACGAAAACTACATCCTGAACGGCGAGAAGTGGTTCTCGTCGGCCGCCAGCGCCGTGGACCTGGCCCTGGTCATGGCCATGACCGACCCGGACGCCCCGCGCCACCAGCGCTATTCCACCTTCATCGTCGAGCTGCCGGACCCCGGCTACAAGATCAAGCGCGACATCCCGACCATGGCCCTGGAAGGCCCGCTCAGCCACATCATGGGCGGCGGCCATTCCGAGATCGAGATCACCGACCTGAAGGTGCCGGCGGAGAACCTGCTGGGCGGCGAGGGCCAAGGCTTCAACATGGGCCAGCACCGCCTGGCCTACGGGCGCCTTCGCCATGGCATGCACAACGTGGCCCTGGCGCAGCGGGCGCTGGACATGGCCGCCGCCCGGATCACCGAACGCAAGACCTTCGGCCAGCTGCTGTCAGACCGCCAGGCCGTGCAGTTCATGATGGCCGAGTGCGCGACCCAGCTCTACATCTCGCGCCTGATGCTGCTGCACATCGCCTACAAGGCGGAGAAGGGCCTGGACCTGCGGCAGGAGAACTCCATCGCCAAGGTCTACCTGGCCCACATGGTCCACCACGTGGTCGACACCGCCATCCAGCTGCACGGCGCCCTGGGCTACAGCCGCGATACGCCGCTCGCCGCCTGGTACACCCACATCCGCGCGCAGCGGCTGGTGGACGGCCCCGACGAGGTCCACCGCTGGACCGTCGGCCGCAACGTCATCAAGGCCTTCCAGAAGGACGGTACGACGGCGGCCGCGGCGGGCGGGGACCTGCTCTAGGCGGTTAGCTCACGGCCTTAAACTCGGCCTCGATGGTCAGCGTGACCTTGTCGCTGATCGCGGGCACGTAGGCCTTGATGCCGAATTCCGAGCGGGTGATCTCGGCGGTTCCGGCGAAGCCCAGGGAGTACTTCTTGTCCAACGGGTTGACGCCGGCCTGGTTGAAGGTCGCGTGCACCACCACCGGCTTGGTGACGCCGTGCAGGGTGAGGTCGCCCGTGATGTCGGCGGTCTTCTCGCCGGTCTTGGTGACCTTGGCGGCCTTGAAGGTCGCCGTCGGGAAGGCGGCGACGTCCAGGAAGTCCTTGGACTTCAGGTGGGTGTCCAGCGCCGGGTTCAGCGTGCCCAGGGAGTTGGCGTCGATGGTGGCGTCCAGCGCGGCCGCGCCCAGGGCCTTGGGGTCGAGCTTCAGGGTCGCGTCCACGTGGGAAAACTGGCCGACGTAGGTGGAGAAGCCGAAGTGGGTCACCGACCAGGTGATCTTGCTGTGGGCGGGATCGGCCTTGTAGGTCCCGGCCTGGACGGCGGCGGGCGCGGTGGTCATCTGGGCCTGGGCGGCACCGACGGCGCTGAGCGCCAGGACGGCGGCGAAGACGGCGGACTTGTAGAGGTTGCGCACGATAGGGCTCTCCAGCGAGGGAATTAACGCTGGGGAATTTATACCTTAGCTCGGGCGGGATAATCGCCCGCCTCGGCCCAAGACTCTTTCCGTTATGGAAATTATCGCCCGGGAGCCGCCTGCATCCTGGCGATGTAGTCGCGGATCAGGGCCAAGCCTTCTTCGTGTGTCACGGAACGGCCGAGCTCCGGCATCATCACCCCGGGATCGGTGGAGGCCATGCGGTAGGCGATGATCGAGGCGTCGGGGTGGCCGGGGACGAGGTCCGTCGAGAGGTCGCCCGCACCCTTGCCGGCGGCGACCGGCCGCTTGCCGACCCCGTACTTCACCGGCCGCGCCTCTTCGAGGTTGAGGAACAGCCCGGTGTTGGAGGCCTCGCCGCGCGGGTTGTGGCAGTGGCCGCAGTTGCCGTCGAGATAGGCCCGGGCGCGGGCCTCCAGGGGCTCGGCGGGATTGTCCCAGACGGCGGTGCGCGGCGCCTTCTCCGGCGTGGGCGCGCCCACGAGCAGTCCGGTCCGCATCCAGTGGGCGAGCTGGTTCTCACGCCCCTCCGCGTAAGGATAGTCGCCGTTCAGGTTGCGCGCCTTGACCCCGATCGGCGCGATGCGGCCGGAGAGCGAGTGGCACTCCTTGCACTGGTTCTGGTTGGGCACGCGGTAGTCCACCTGCCGGGCCCGGCCGTGGGCGTCGAGGAAGCTGACATCGATGCGCGTCCCGGCGCGCTTCAGCACGGCCTCGGTCTGGTCGGCGTTCCAGACGTAGGTCAGGGCTGTCCAGCCCCGGCGGCGGTGGATCAGGAGCCGCGTCTCCAGCACACGGACCTTGTCGTCCGGGCGCCGGAAATCGGCCGGATAGGCGAAGCTCTTCACCAGGGTCGCGCCCACCGGCAGGTCGAGCGCGCCCTCGGCCCGGTAGGCCGCGTGGGTCCCCGGCGGCAGGTAGAGGAAGCGGGCCTTTTCCGCATAGTCGCTGAACAAGGGCGTGTTCAGCGCATAGGGCATGACGCCGGCGTTGGGATGGTTGACGCCCGCTTCCGTGAACAGCCGATAGGCCGAAAGCGTCGGCGCTGGCGTCTCCGACATCAAGGCCGAGAGGTCGACCGGGCCGGCCGCGGGCGCCGCGCCCACGCAGAGGATCGCCGCCAGGGCGGCGAGCAGCCGTCGCCTCATGAGCCGGTCTGGGCCTTCGGCAGAACGACGGGCTTGGGCTCGGCGATGGCGCCGTCGTCGAGGGTGGCCAGGACCTGCGGCTTGGCGCTGAACACATTGCCCGGCGCGGCGAAGTGCAGGTTGGCCACCGGCCCGTCGGTGAAGTGGACGTGCACGGCGACCGGCGCGCTCATCCCCTTAGGTGTGAAGTTGGTCACCCCGTCCCAGACCACCGGCGGGATGGTCCCGCCCGTAGCCTTGGCGATGACGTCACCGCCCGGGAACTGCGGGGCCCAGCCGTTCTTGCCGATCTTGTTGTCGTGCACGGCGATGTCGCGCGGCAGGGGGTTGTAGGTCAGGTCGTCGTAGCTCTGGGTGTAGCTGACCACCAGGACCGCGGCGGTCTGGTTCTGGTCGATCTCGTTTTGGAAAACGTGGATGTCGCGGTTGGCCATCACCATGATCCCGGTGCCGGTGGGCACGTCGCCGACGATCGCGCCCTTCCTGGCGAAATTCTTGGTATCGTTCTGCACGACCTTGTTGCGGAACACCCGGGTGGAGTGGCCGCCCATCTGCGGCAGGTTCGGCAGGTCGAACACCAGGATGCCGCCCGCGTTGTGGGTCGAGACGTTGTCGAAGACGTCGGCGTTCATCGAGTTCTCGATCTCGATGCCAGCCACGTTGAAAGCCGCGGTGCTGTTGCGGACCACGATGTTCTTCGACTGGCCCACGTAGATGCCGGCGTCGGAGGCGCCTTTCACCGTCACGCCATCGATCAGCACATTGGTCGAGGCCACCGGGTAGACGCCGTAGGCGCCGTTGCTGTCCTTGGGGCCCGCGGTCCATTCGACCCGCAGGTTCCTGAAGGTGATCTGGTCGACGCCCTTGGACTTGATCCCGTCGCCCTTGCAGTTCTCGACGCCCAGGTCGCGCACCGTCACGCGGCTGGAGGTGATCAGGAAGCCCTCGCCGGAGCTCTTTTGGCCATTGAAGGACAGGATGGTGGCGTCGGGACCCGCGCCCTTCACCGTCACATTGGCCACGTCCAGCGACAGGCCGTCGGTGAGCTCATAGCGGCCGGCGGCGATCATCACCGTGTCGCCCGGCTTGGCGTCCAGGAGCGCGGTCTGGATCTTCTCCTGGGCGTCGCCGCCCGGGGTGACGGTCAGCGTCTTCGCCTCGGCCGACCCCGCCAGCACGGCGGCGGCCGTGGCCACGATCCAAAGTCGCTTCATCTGGGTCTCCTCCCGGGGTCGCCGGCATCGTGACGCGCCGTTCAACTTCCTATGGCCCCGTCACCTTGCGGCAGGCAATCCCCGCGTCTCGCCGCGGAAGTTGCGGAAGGTGATCGAATAGCGGTGCGCCTTGACCGGTGGGATCGAGTGCTCCCAGGCGGTGCGCACCTCGCCGGTCAGGGCGTAGATGGAGCGCGGTTGCAGCTCGATGGCCGCGCGCGCAAACCTCTCGTCCACGCGGCGGCGCAGGCGGAAGCTGCAGGGGGCCTTCAGCGAAATCCCCAGCACGGTCTCGAAGGCCGGCCGGTCGCGGTGCCAGCCGATGGGCGCGCCGGGCAGGTATTCGTTGATCAGGCACTGCTGCAGGTCTTCCGCTCCCAGGCCCGCGAAGGCCGCGGCGCGTTCGCGCACGGCGGAGAGCTCGGCCGGTATGCCGTCGGCGCTGACCAGGTGGCTGCGGGTGAAGTCGTACTTCCAGCCGAAGGAGATCACCCGGCGCTTGCCCTCGAAGCCGCGGAACTGGAACGGCTCGAACGGCAGGGTCCCGAGCCAGCCGAGCAGACCGCCCTCCTCGCCCGGCGACAGGAAGTCCGGCCGGTAGGCGAAGCCCGGCGGCAGGTCCGGTGAGGCGGGCGCGGTCTCGAACAGGCCGGGTTGCAGGGCGGCGGTCATGGCCCTCATGTAGTGCGCCGGCTTCCCAATGCCCGTCATCCTCCCGGCGCCCGGAGAGGCCGACCGGACGACGACGGTCTGTGGGGTCAGCCCAGCGTCGCGATAGCCTCGACGACCGCGGCGGTCTTCTCGACGATCACCATGTGGCCGGCCTCGGGGATGGAGACGAGCCGCGAGTCCGCAATGCCCTTCTTGAAGGCGTGGGCGTAGGCCGGCGGCATCAGCCGGTCGCTGTCGCCCCAGATCAGCACCGCCTTCGCCTTGATCCGATAGAGGCGCTGCTGGAGCCCCCGCTCCGGAATCGGGAACAGGATGCGCCCGGCCATGCCCAGCTGGCGGGCGTTGGTCACCAGGTAGGTCTGCAGGAAGTTCGGGTCTTCCACATTGCGCCCGGCGGTCAGCATCGCCGCCCCGGCCGCCGCGTCGTGGAAGAGCAGCGCCGGCATCTCGAACGGCAGGGTCGAGAAGAGGTCCGGAACCGGATGGGCGTCGTCCCAGAGGCCGGCCGGCGCGATCAGCGCCAGGCGCGAGACGTCGTTCGGCGCGATGGCCGCCATCTCCGCGGCGATCATCCCGCCCATGGAGTGGCCGACGAGCACCGGGTCTTTCAGGCCCAACGCCTCGACCACATCCCAGCTGTGCAGGGTGAAATCCAGCATGTCGCGGATCTCGGGCGCCTCGTCGCTATCGCCGTAGCCGGGGATCAGCGGGGCGTAGACGTGGTGCGTCTGCGCGAGCGCGGCCAGGAACGGGTCCTCCGCGGTCAGGCCGCCCGCGCCGTGCAGGAAGACAAGCGGCTCGCCCTCGCCGCCCTCGAAATAGCGGACGGCGGCGCGCGGGGCCTGGACGGTCTTGAGCCCGATCATTCCCCGGCCTCCAATGCGTAGGTCCTGGCCAGGTCGGCGGCGCTGGGCGCCTGGCGCGGCAGGCTTCCCGAGGCCACACGGTCCTTCAGCGGACTGGTCCAGAAGCGGTTGTCGTCCGCCCACTCCGGCGCCCAGTCCGGGAACATGGCCTTCAGCTTCGGCATCACCTTCTCGGCGAACAGCTTGGTGGAGTACATGCACTTGTCGGCCGGCATGTTCCCGACGTGCATCAGACAGAAGATGTTGCCGACGTTCAGGCCCTTGATCAGCTCCTCCATCCGCTGGCGGACGGTCTCCGGGGAGCCGGCGATCACGTGGCCGCCCTCCACAAGGTCCTTCCACGACAGCGTCGCGTAGCCGCCGCGCGGCGGGGCGTATTGCGACAGCGCCCCGGTCTGGATGGTCTTTATGGTGCGGTAGCCGGGCGCGTCGGCGAAGCCCGGGTAGACGTGCAGGCAGCGGTTGTAGAAGTAGTTGACGTGCTCGGCGTAGAGCCGCTCGGCCTCTTCGTCCGTGTCCGCCACCAGGATCGTCTGGGCGAAGCCGGCGCGGTAGGGGCTCTTGTCCACCCCACGCTCTTCCACCCGCTTCCAGTAGCCGCTCATCAGGGCTTGGGCGCGCAGGTAGCCGGAGAAGCTGAGGTAGGAGTAACTGTAGGTGTTGTCGATGCAGAAGTCGTAGGTCTCCACCGACCCGCCGCCGGGGATGTGCACCGGCGGATGCGGCTGCTGGATCGGCCGGGGCCACAGGTTGACGTGGCGCAGCTTGGTGTAGCGGCCGTTCCAGGCGAAGGGCTCGCGGGTGGTCCAGGCCTTGATGATCAGGTCGTGGGCCTCCTGGTACTTCTCCCGCGTCAGGCTGGGGATCTGGCCGTAGCAGAAGTTGGTGTCCATCGAGGTGCCGACCGGGAAGCCCGCCACCAGCCGTCCGCCCGAGATGCAGTCCAGCATGGCGAACTCCTCGGCCACGCGGATCGGCGGGTTGTAGAGGGCGATCGAGTTGCCCAGCACCACGATGGCCGCGTCCTTGGTCCGGCGCGCCAGGCCCGCGGCGATGATGTTGGGGCTGGGCATGATGCCGTAGCCGTTCTGGTGGTGCTCGTTCACGCCCACCCCGTCGAAGCCGAGCGCGTCGGCGTACTCGAGGAGGTCCATGTAGGTGTTGTAGACCTGATGGCTCTTCACCGGGTCGAACAGGGCTTGGTCGATGTCCACCCAGACCGAGCGGTTGGTCTCCCGGAAGTCGTCCGGCAGATAGGGCCACGGCATCAGGTTGAACCAGGTGAACTTCATGGTCCGGACTCCCGTTCGTTCCCAGCCGCTTCTTCTGAGCGGTCAGCTTATCAACGATAAGCCTTCCGGGCCGGGCGCCAACCGGGGAAAGTGAGCCGCATGGCCGACCCGACGCATTTCTACACCGGCTGGCTGTTGGACCCCGCTGAGCGCGAGGCCCTGCTGGCCCGCTTCCCGCCTCGCTATCCGGTGGTGGTCGCCCACCATGTGACCCTGAAGTTCGGCGACCGGGCGGCGGAAGAGCCGCAGGCTACCGCAGGCGCGATCGTGGGCGAGGCGGACGACGGGGCGGGCGTCCAGGCCCTGGTGGTGGCCGTGGACGGCGCCGTCGCCCGTCCGGACGGCGGGACCTTCCATGTCACCTGGTCCCTGGCGGAGGGCCGCGAGGCGCGGGAGAGCAACGACGTCATCGCTGCGCGGGGCTGGCGGCCCGTGACGCCGCCGGTTCCGCTGCGCCTGCCCCCCAAAACCTGAGCAGCAGTCCCGCTTGATGAGTGCCAAATAGCTGAATTCTTGGAATCTTCGGCGCGAATCATGCCCAGACTTTGTGGGTATAGGGAGCGTTGGGGACCGCCATGCAGGCCTCGCCCGAATTCCGCAAGCAGCTCGCCGGCTATGGTCTAACGACCGCCGAGATCCTCTACCGCATGCCCGACCATCCGGCCCTTCTGCAGAGCTACATCTGGCAGGACTACGACCTGTTCCCGGACTTCCCGCAGCTGAAGGGCTTCCTGGACTTCTGGACGCGCACCCTGGACGGGCCGTTGTTCAGGGTCACGGTTGGCCACTGCCGGCTGATCAAGCCCGCGGAGCTAAAGGCCCTGGGCGGCGAGTTCCGTCTGCACTGAGCTTGGCGCATCGGCATGCGAAAAGCCCGGCGCACATCGCGCGCCGGGCCCTTGCTGTCAGCGAGGCTGAAGCGGTCCTAGCCGCGCCACTCCCAGTGGCAGACCTTGCGTGTGGCGTTGTGTTTGGCGACTTGGTGGCCGATCACGCCGCCGGCGACGGCGCCCAGGACCGTGCCGCCGACGCTGCCGTGGCCCAGCGCATTGCCGACCACGCCGCCGCCCACAGCGCCGACCGCGGTGCCGGTGTTGCGGGCGCCGCGGGTGCTCACGTCACGGCAGACCCGCACCCGATGGCGCTCGGCCTGGGCGGCGGTGGGAACGACGGCGGTCACGGCGAGGGCCGAGCACACCAGGGTCGCGATAAGCTTGTTGCGCACGGGATGTCTCCTAGGAAAGGTCGCGGACACGCTCGGTCCAGAACGTGCGCCCACGGCAAAGGTTGCGCCTGGGTCGCGTCCCCGACTTTGGGCCGCGTCGCGCCAGAGCGGAACCGAATATGCGGTGGCGATTTTGATCCGCACCGCCGGCGGCCCCACGCCGGCTTTCGGAGAGACCCTCATGTCTATTCTCGCCTGGATCGTCCTGGGCCTGGTGGCGGGCTTCATCGCCAGCATGCTCGTCAATCATCGCGGCAGCGGCATGATCCGGGACCTGCTGCTGGGCGTCGTCGGCGCCTTCCTGGGCGGCTTCCTTTTCACCCGCTTCGGCGCGGCCGGCGTCACCGGCCTGAACGTCTATTCCCTGTTGGTGGCCACCCTGGGGGCGGTCGCCCTCCTGGTGCTGTTCCACGCCTTTTCGCGTCGTCGCCGGTTGTTCTAGGGCGACGACAAGCCTGAGCCGGGCGCCTGGTCAGCTGTGATGAGGGCGCCCGGCCAGGCGAGCGGCGCGATCTTGCGCACCACGAAGCCCCAGGACAGCACCCCGCCCACCGCCGCCAGGCCCGCCACGGCGAAGGCCCAGGTGAACTGGCCGGTCCGGTCCACCACCGCGCCAGTGACGATAGGCGCGACGATTCCCGCCACATTGCCCAGCGCGTTCTGGAAGGCGATCCAGTTCCCGCCGCCCCGCGGGCCCGCCAGGGTCTGGCCGATGGCGTAGAGCGAGGGGCTGATCAGGCCGAAGCCCACCGCCGCCAGGAACAGACTGGCGATAGCCACCGGCGCGGTTCCCAGCATGCAGCCGGCCATGGCCGCCGCCGTAAGGGCGTGGCCGGCGATCACAACCGTCTTGCGCACCCGGTTCGACGAGCCGCCCGCCGCCATCCAGCGGTCCGAGATCCAGCCCGTACCGATCGAGGCGGCCGCGTAGATCACGTAGATCGCGCCGCCCAGCTCGGCCATCTGCGAGACCGTGAAGCCGCGCGACTTCACGAGGTAGAGCGGCAGCCACGAGATCACGAAGTAGAAGGCGTAGTTGTTGCAGAAGTGGCCGAGGCCCGCGCCCCAGGCCTCACGCCGGCCCATGATCGCCAGGAACGAGGGCGCAAGGTCCCGCTTGGGCTCATCGGCCGCCGCCGACAGGCGCCGGGTGGCGCTGAGCCAGGGCCAGAGCCAGAGCAGCGAGGCCAGGCCGAACAGCAGGAACACCGGCCGCCAGCCGGTCTTCGCCATCAGGAGGCCGCCGGCGAGGGTGCCGAACGCCGGTCCTAGCGACAGGCCCATGGAGACCAGGCCGTTGGCGATCCCCAGCCGGTGCTGCGGCATGTGCTGGGCGATCAGCTTCGAGGAACAGGGAAAGGCCGTGCTCTCGCCCAAGCCCAGCAGCAGGCGCAGCACGATCAGCATGGAGAAGCCCGAAGCGACGCCAGTCAGAGCCGTGGACAGGGACCACATGGCCAGGCCCAGGGCATAGGCGCGGTAGGGATTGATCTTCTCCGCCAGCCAGCCCGCCAGCAGCTGGCCCGGCACATAGGTCCAGTAGAAGACCGAGAGCAGCAGGCCGAGCTGGCTGGCCGAGAGGCGCAGCTCGTCCTTCATCAGGGGCGCGGCGGTCGCCAGGTTGCCGCGGTCGACGTAGTTGATGAACATGGCCAGCGCGAGCAGGCCCACCACGCCCATGCCGAAGCTGACGGGCCTTGGGCCGGCCTTCACGTCCGCCGCGATCGCCATGCCGCCCCGCCGCATCCCCAAGCCGGCGGTCACTGAACGATGTTGCGGCGCCCGTGGCAAGGCGCGGGCGCGGCGCCTAGTCCGCGGCCTGCTGCTCCGTCTCGGTCCGGGCGAAGATCAGGGTCTGGGCGTCGACCTTGCGGCCGGCCTCGGCGATCTCAAGGTGGACGTGGTCGGTGATGCCCAGCGGATAACGCGCCTGCAGGGTGTGAGCCACACCGATCGGATGGCCGATGGCGACGGGATCGCCCACCGCCACCTTCGGATCGACGTAGAACACCCGCGCGGTCAGGTGCAGCGCGGGATTGTCGATCTCCACGAACTTGAGGGTCTGGTCGTCGGGATAGGCGTAGCCGATCTTGGAGACGAAGCCGGAGATCGGCGCGGTGACCGCCTGGCCGGCCGTGGCCACATAGTCCACGCCCTCATGCTCCCGCGTGCCGCCGTCACGCGAGGCATGGAAAGCGCCCTCGCCATAGGCGTCGGCGCCGCGCGGCGCGTGGCCGGTGGGGTTGGCGACGTCGGGCTGGCCGTCGCCATCGAGGTCGACGCCTTCCCAAACCAAGCGGGTACGCGGCGGGGCGTCGGCGGGGGCTGCATCCGCCGTCAGGTCGGCGAACAGGCCGGAGCCGCCCGCATGATGCTGGGCCGAGGCTTCAGCATGCGCTGCCGCCTCGGCCAGGCCCAAGGACATCACCGCGACGCCCAGCGCCAGCGGCAGTACAGCCACGCTTCTATTGGAAGACTGCGCAAGCTGGCGAAGTCTATCGAGCTTGGCTTTAATATCTGTGGGAAATCGCATCCCTGAGTAGATAATCCGGCGCCTCGGATATACTGATGCGTCATCTCGCCGCGAACGGTTTTGACCGTTCCGACAGGGCGCCTCCATCACCGCCTCGAACGCCGCCGCCCCGCACGCCGCCGCCCCTGAGCCCGGACGCCGCTTTCGGCGGTTCCCCCTCGGCGCGGCGGTGTGCAGAATGCGGGGGCTGGAGGAGACTTCCATGAGCTTGACGCCTGCCCGCGCGGTGGCCGCCGTCGCGGCCCTGATGCTCGCCTCCTCCGCAGGAGCGCAGCCGCCGGCGCCCGCTTCCGCCCCGCCGGCCCAGGCCGCCCGCTGGGCCAAGGAGCCGACGCCGCAGCAGTACGCCGAGATACGGCCCGCCGAGGTCCGGGCCCATGGCGGCCGCGCCGTGGTGCGCTGCCACGTGGACGCCGCCGGCGCGCTCTCGGCCTGCGCCAGCCTAGCCGAGACGCCGGCCGGCTCCGGCTATGCCCAGGGCCTGGCCTCGCTCGCGCCGCTCTTCCAGATGAAGCCTGAGCTGGTGGCCACGGAGGCGCCGGGCGGCACGGTGGTTCTGCTGGACTCCGCCTTCCGGATCGATGCGCCGCCGACCTGGCTGCACAAGCCGACCCCGGCCGACCTGATGGCCGTCTGGCCAAGGGACGCGCTCACCAAGCGCCTCAGCGGTAAGGCTGTGCTGAACTGCATGATCAACCTGCAGGGCGCGCTCTTCGACTGCGTGGCGATCTCGGAGTCGCCGGCCGGCGAGCAGTTCGGCGCGGCGGCCGTGGCGATCACGCCCCAGCTCCTGATGAAGCCCGGCTCGCTGAAGGGCGAGCCGCAGGTGACCCCGGTGAACATCCCGATCAACTTCGTCCTGCAGGCCGGCGCGGGCGGCCCGCTGGCGGCCAATGGACCCTCGACAGCGCCGGCGGCCATGGCCTGGATCGAGGCGCCCAGCTACACCGACCTGGCCGCGGCCTATCCGCGCCGGGCGCGCGAGGCCCGCACGCCCGGCCACGCCACCGTCAACTGCGCCTTTTCGAGCCAAGGCTATCTGATCGAGTGCCGGACCATGACCGAGGAGCCGAAGGACCAGGGCTTTGGCAATGCCGCCCTGGCCCTCGCACGCCGCTTCCGGGCGCCGGCTGACCTGCAAGGCAAGCCGCTGCGCGACGCCACGGTGCAGCTCCCCTTCACCTTCGACCCGGCCGTGCTGGGCGCGGGCCAGCCCGCGGTCGGCAAGCCGCAATGGGCCGCTCTACCCAGCGCCGAGGAGACCGCCCAGGCCTTCGCCACGGTGACCAAGGCCGGCGTCGGTGGCACGGTGCGGGTGATGCTGGCCTGCACGGTGCAGGCCGGCGGCGCGGTCTCCGATTGCAAGGTGACGCGCGAGGACCCGGCCGGCCAGGGCGTCGGCCAGGCGGCCATGGCTCTGATCCCGCACTTCAGGCTGACCACCTGGACCACCGAGGGCCTGCCGACCGTGGGGGCGACGGTGGCCATCCCGCTGCGCTACGAGGGCGGCGCTCCGGAACAGGCCGCCGCCGCCAAACCCTAGGTCCCTAGAAGGTGAAGCGGACGCCGCCGAAGCCGCCGATCGGGGCGGCGGGGCTGTAGCTGCGCGGATTGCTGGCGGTGGGCGCCTGGCTCAGGAACACCGAATCGGTAGGGGAGAAGGTTCCGTAGGTGTAGTACCGGGTGTCCGCCACGTTCTCGATCCGGCCGAAGACCTGCAGATTGTGGGTCACCTGGTAGCTGCCGTAGAAATTCAGCACGAAGAAGCCCGGCAGCTTGGGCGTCAGGTTGGCCTCGTCGCCGAACAGGAAGGTCCCGCTCTGGCCGACCGCCATGGCACCCAGGGTCAGCCGCTCCGTCGCCTTGATGTCGAAGCCGAGCTTCACCTGGTCGGCGGGAATGCCGGGCAGCTTGTTCCCGGTCTGGATGGCGAGGTTGCCGTCGCCGTCCGCCGCCGGGTTGCTGCCGCCGGATTCCACGAAGCTGGTCCGATAGGTGGCGTCGGTGTGGGCGTAGTCGACGTAGGCCTGCCAGCGGTCCGTCACCAGCCGCGCCCCGGCGTCGACGCCTTGGCGGCGCGTGCGGCCGACATTGGTGAAGAAGGCGCGGCCTTGGGTGACGCTGTTGACGAACAGGATGTCGTTGTCCAGGTCGGTCCGGTAGAGGGCCAGGTTGTAGCTGAGGGTCGCGCCCGCGAACGGCTGGAACCCGCCGTGCGCGCCGGCCTCGAAGGTGTGGGCCACCACCTGCTTCAGGTCCGGGTCGCCGACGAAGAAGTTGGCCAGGCTGCAGGAATCCGCCGGGCTGGCGCAGGACAGCTCCGCCGGCGTCGGCGCGCGGTTGGCCTCGGCGTAGCCGCCGTAGAGCGTGACCCAGGAGGCGGCCTTGTAAGCCAGGCCGATGGCCGGGTTGAAGCGGCTGTAGCTGTGGGCGCCAGTCAGGTCGCCGCCGTTCATGTCCTTCAGGTCGATGTCGGCGACGTTGTAGCGCGCCGAGGCGGTCACCGAGAGCTCCGGCGTCAGGTTCAGGGTGTCCGAGCCGAACACCCCGTAATAGTTGTCGGTCACGCCGACATGGACCGGGACGTTGTCGCCCGGCTCGTCGATCACCACGCCCGGGCCGACGAACTCCCGGCTGACCGCGGTGATGCCGCCGATGAAGGAAATGCCGGAGAAGTCGGTCTGGGCCCCGTCATAGCTCGCGCCCAGCACCGCGTGGTTGGTCAGGCCGAACAGCTTGTCGGTGTTCACCACCTGGGCGGAGACGCCGTAGCCGTCGGTGTTGGTGGTCTGGTCGTCCAGCTCCGAATAGGCGAACGGGCTGTCGCCCAGGAAGGCCGGGATCGTCGCGCCGCCCAGGGTGGTGCTGGGCCCGGAGTCGCCGCAGAGCAGGCCGGAGCCGTCGTCGCAGGGCGTGTCGTTGGCGCTGTTGCCGTTCACCACCAGCTGCCGGAAGTTGTCGTAATAGACCACGCCCTGCACCGAGGTGGTGGGGCTGAGCTGATAGCCGCCCGAGCCGCTGATCTGAGCGAAGCGGTTGGAGACCTTGTTGGGCGCGGTGAACTGAGCCGCCGGATCGGCCGCCAGCAGCTCCACCGGCGAGGTGCCGGGGCCGTTCAGGACGGAGTTGGCCAGGGTGACGTTGAGGTGCGCCTCGGCCCGCTCGCCGCGCCAGCCGAGATCGCCATATAGGCTCTGGATGTCCGAGGACTGCAGGTCACGCCAACCGTCCTCGTGCAGGCCGGAGATTGCGACGTAGAGGGCGGTGTTCCCGACCTTCGCGCCGTACTGGACGTCACCCTGCACCTGGCCGAACGACCCGCCCGACAGGTCCGCCTCGCCGCCCTGGTAGGTGAAGCCGGTCTTCAACTGCACGTTCAGCGAGCCGCCCAGGGCGTTCAGGCCGAAGACCGGATTGGAGCCCTCCACCGTCAGCCGGTCGATGGCGAGGTTGGGGATCAGGTCCCAGTTGACCGTGTCGCCGAACGACTGATTGAGGCGCACCCCGTTGGCGTAGACCGCCAGGCCCTCGGAGGTCCCTTGCAGCGGCGAGGCCTCGAAACCGTGATAGAATAGGGTCGGCTGATAAGGGTTGCCCGCGGCCGAATCCAGATTGACGCCGCCCACCTGCTGGTTGAGGGCGTTCAGGAGGTCCGGCGGGCCGGTCCGGGAGATGTCACGGGCGGTGACGACGTAGGTCTCGACCGGCGCCTTGTCCCGCTCGAGGTTCGAACCGGGCAGCGGCGAGGCCGCGACCACCACCAGCTCAGAGACGGGATTCGAGGCCGGGCCCGCCGTCTGGGCCGACACCGCCGCCGGCGTGGCCGCCAGCAGAAGAGACGCCAAATATCGGTGCTTCAAAACCTGTCGCTCCCCGCAAATCTTTTTTTATTCAAGCCGTCAGCGCGGCGTTCCCTCGGGGGTAGAAGAGGCGTCGGAGCGCGGCAATGGCGCCCGTTCCCGATCAAATCGGGAATTCTTCCCGATCCGCGATCGAGGCCTCATAGGCGCGCCACAGCTTGGCGGAATTGCATGGAAAATTTTAAGCCGTATGGCTCGAATGGCGGCAGGCTCCGTGCAAGTCGGCGTTGAGGAGATCGCGTGCCCCGTCTCGACAGGATCTGGACCTGGGCGTTCTGCGGTCTGGCGGCGAGCATGCTGGCCGGCTGCGGCGGCGGAAGCAGCGGCAACGGCGGCATGGCGATGCAAAGCCCGCCGCCCGCCACGACGACGACGGCCGCCCCGGAAACCTGCGCCCGCCCCGCCGCCGGCGCCGTGGCCACATCGCCGCCGGACCTCTACAGCCAGAACGGCGTGCTGAAGGTCTCGCTGGACTATGTGACCACCACCGACAGCGACGGGCGCACCCTCTTCTGCTTCGTGACGCCGGACGGGCTGGAATCGCCCTCCCTGCACCTGCGCCCCGGCGACACCCTCGACATCACCCTGACCGACCGGGTCCCGCCGGTCAGCGGGGCCTCGACGCCGATGGTCATGGGCGTGGGCTCCAACGTCTGCGGCGCGGCGGCGAGCGACGCGAGCTCGGTGAACATCCATTTCCACGGCGCCAACACCGCGCCCACCTGCCACTCCGACGAGACGATCCACACCACGGTCAACTCCGGCCAGACCTTCACCTATTCGGTGAAGCTGCCCTGGGACGAGCCGCCGGGCCTCTACTGGTACCATCCGCACATCCACGGCCAGTCGGACACCGCGGTGCAGGGCGGCGCGTCCGGGGCGATCGTCGTCGACGGCATCGAGAACCTCCAGCCGGCCGTCGCCGGCCTGCCGACGCGGCTCCTGGTGATCCGCGACCAGAACGTCGCCGACGCGCCGGGGCCCAGCCGCGCGCCCTCCGGCGGCGTCCGCCACGCGGGCATCGCCCCGCCGTCCTGGGATCTGACCCTCAACTATGTGCCGATCGCCTTCCCCACCGAGGTCCCCGCGGTGATCGGCATTCCGCCGGGGCGGCAGGAGTTCTGGCGCGTGCTGAACGCCTCGGCCGACACCGTCACCGACCTGCAGCTCGTCTACGACGGCGTCGCCCAGCCGCTGCAGCTGGTGGCCCTCGACGGCGTGCCCACCGGATCGCAGGACGGCAAGGGCCAAGGAACCCTCATGCCGGTGACCCACATCATGCTGCCGCCGGCCGGCCGCGCCGAGTTCATCATCACCGGCCCCGCGGCCACGGTCCAGAAGGCGGCCCTCGTCACCCAGGCGATCGACACCGGCCCGCAGGGCGACTTCGACCCCGCCCGGACGCTCGCCTTGCTGCAGACCAGCGCCACGGCCGTCGCGGCGGAAGGCTCGATCTGCACCGCGCCCATGCCGCAGCCCACCGCCGCGCCGCCCGGCAACCGGTTCGCTGGCCTTACTCCGCGCATGGTGACGGCAAACCGGACGCTCTATTTTTCAGAAGTCCAGCAGGGCAACGGCGACGACGCCAGCACCAGCTTCTTCATCACCGTCGATGGCGCGACGCCCACGGTGTTCAACGCCGCCAATCCGCCGGCCATCGTCACCACCCAGGGGGCGGTGGAGCAGTGGACGATCGAGAACCGCTCCCAGGAGCTGCACGCCTTCCACATCCACCAGATCCACTTCAAGCTGATCGGCGAGAACGGCCAGACCCTGCCGGCCGCGCAGCAGCAGTTCTACGACACCTTCCTGGTGCCCTACTGGACGGGAAGCGGCCCCTATCCGAGCATCACGGTCCTGATGGACTTCCGCGGGCCCGTGGTCGGCGACTTCGTCTACCACTGCCATATCCTTGACCATGAGGATAACGGCATGATGGCGATCATCCGGGTGCTGCCGCGCCACTGACGGCGCGGACTAGGCCGGGATCGCCGCCAGGGTCTCGTCCAGCCAGTCGTAGATGCGGGCGAAGGCCAGGCGGCTCGCGCCCACCTGGCAGTGGGCGCCCGCGCCCTCGGCCTCAGTGAAGCGGACCATGGTCTTCTTGCAGGTCAGGTGATCGTAGAGCACCTGGGGCTGGCCCTTGTAGAAGAGGTCGCCATCGGCGTCGCAGACCAGCGTCGGGCAGCGGATCTTCTCGGCGACCCCGCCCGACAGATTGTACTCCAGCGCCTTGGCGAAGTAGGCGCGGGGGTTGGACGCGCCGAAGGCCCACATGCCGTGGGTGACGGCCCAACGGGCCACCGGCGAGGCCTTCATCATCCCGGTGAGGATGGGATCGAGCGGCGACGGGCCGGGCGGCGCCTTGATCATCGCCAGGAAGGCCTGGCGCTGGGCCGGCGGGACCTGCGCCAGGTAGGGCGCGCCGTTGTCGAAGACGCCGTCGTTGGCGATGCAGGCGGCCAGCCGGGGCTCGAAGGCCGCCGCGCGCGGGGCGAGATAGCCGCCCATGCTGACGCCCATGAGCGCGATGCGCTTCGGATCGACGCCCTTCTGCTTCAGGGCGAAGTCGACGACCGGCGTGACCACCTTCTCCCAGTCGGGGCGGAAGGGAAGGCCCGCCCGGTGCAGGGGACCGAACTGGCCGGGGCCGTCGAAGACCAGGACGTTGTAGCCGCGCTCCACCGCCGCGGTCGCGCCGGACCAATGCATCTCCTCGGCCGAGCCGTCGAAGCCGGTGTTCAGGAGCAGCAGCGGCCGCCTCTTGGCCGAACCATCCACCCGGTGCAGGTAGCCGGGGAGCGTCGTCCCCTCATAGGGGATCTCCACGGGCTCGATGGGCGTGGGCCACAGCTTGACGGCGGCTTGATAGGTCTCGACGGCGCGCTTGTAGGCCCGCGATACGCGTGGGTCCTTTGGATTGGCGTGCAGGAAGAATTCCGACGAGCGGTAGGCGTTGGACGCCCGCAGGAAGTTGTCGCGGGCGCTGACCTTGTGGCTCCGGACGAGCTGCCCTTCGGCTTCCTTCGCCAGGCGGTCGCCGGCGGCGTTCCAGGCGTCGTACCAGCTGTCGTAGTCGCCGGCCTTGATCTGGCGCGAGACCGCCAGCACCTCGCCGAAGGAGCCCGCGCCATATTCATCGGCGCCGAACATCCGCACCGTCTCGAACCAGAACTGGTCGTCGTCGGGGAACAGTGGCGACGTCTCCGTCGGCGTTGCAGGCGGAGTTTGGGCGACCGCGGCGCCGGCGGCCAGCGCCAGGGCGGGGCCGAGCGCGAAAAGGGTTCTACGGTCCATGGGTGTCCTCCGCCGGTCAGGCTGCACTGTGCGACAGTCCTTGCGCCTTCTTCCGAACTAATGCAAATTATTTTGCGTTAAGGAGACGACCTTCATGGCGACCCCACGGCCAGGCGGCCGCACCGCGCGGACCAAGGCGCAGGCCTTCGAGGCGGCCGCGGCCTTACTGGCGGAGCGCGACGCCGCCGACATCGCCATGACCGACATCGCCGGGCGCGCCGGGGTCGCGGCGACCAGCCTCTACCGGCGCTGGGGCGACGTACGCAGCCTGCTGACCGAGATGGCGGTGGAGCGGCTGATGGAGGACTCGCCCTTGCCGGACACCGGCTCCCTGGAAGGCGACCTCAGGACCTGGGGACGGACGGTGGCTCAGAGCCTGTGCAGCCGCGAGGGCTCGGCCTTCTTCCGCATCCTGATCGCCACCGCGCCAACCGAGGACGCCGACCGCGTAGGCCGCATCACCGCGCTCGGGCCCCGCATCCAGCAGATCTACGACCTGATCACCCGCGCCCTTGAGCGCGGCGAACCCGCACCCGGCGTCATGGACGTCACCGACTATCTGCTCGCCCCCATCTATGTCCGCGCCCTGTTCGGCGTCCCCGCCGACCAGAGTGTCGCCGACCGCTTGGTGGACCGCCTGCTGGCGATGGCGAAGGCCGGGCAGTTGGTGAGCGCGCCGCCATAGAAAGGGCCGGCCGTCAGCGAGATTGTTCATCCAGCCCGATCGCCCGCTCCACCCGCGGATCCGGGATGAACCAGATCCCGGCCACCAGGACGTAGAGCGCCAGGGACGCCAGGGGCTGGACGAAGGCCAGCGCCACGCCGGCCACGTAGATCCCCACCGAGATTTTGCCCTTGACGTCCCGGCCCACCGCCCGGGCCAGAGCCGAGCCAGGCCCTTCATGGCGCACCAGCAGGGCGATCAGGATGGCGAAGGCGACGGCGCTCATGATCAGCACGACGCCGTAGAGCGCCACCGGCGCGGTCGACAGATAGTTCTCGCCCATCCAGGCCGTGACGAAAGGCACCACCGACAGCCAGAACAGCAGGTGCAGGTTGGCCCACAGGATCGGTCCGTTGACCGTCTGACACAGGGTCAGCATGTGGTGATGGTTGTTCCAGTAGATGCCGACGTAGATGAAGCTCAGCACATAGCTCAGGAACACCGGCAGGACGGGGATCAGGTCCGCCGCCGCCACACCGTGCGGGACCTTCAGCTCCAGCACCATGATGGTGATGATGATCGCCAGCACCCCGTCGCTGAACGCCGCCAGCCGCTCCTTGCCCATGATCGCTCCCGCCGCTGGAAAGCGACCTTAGGGCGTCCGCGCCGCCGCCGTCACCCTCGGCTCTGTCCCGGCCCCGGACGGGCGGCTATCCTGGCGAAGTGGCGAGCCGAAGGTGCGAGTGGGTCCGGTGACGAAGAACGCGAACATCGTCCCCGTCGCCTGGATCGAGGACGGCTGGATCTACAGCAGCCAGGCCGAGCAGCACGGCAAGTTCTGGATCGACGGCGCCAACCACATCTGGGGCCCCGACGGCGCCGCCGACCTGGACACCCGCCACTGGATCGCCAACGGCTGGATCTGGGGCCCCGTCGGCGCGCCCGACGCCTACACCGGCTTCTACATCGCCGCCGGCTGGATCTACGGCCCGGGGTTCAAGCTGCCGTTTTTGTGAGGGTCCGGCGCGCGCGGGGTTCTGGCGGAGAGGGTGGGATTCGAACCCACGGTGCCCGTAAAGGCACGCCGCATTTCGAGTGCGGTGCTTTCGACCACTCAGCCACCTCTCCAGAGCCGGCGCCGGACCCGGAGAATAGGGGGTCCGCTGAGCGAGGCGCGGAACCTACTCATCCGACCCCTTGGAGGCAAGAGCGGCGCTTCAACGCGGCCCGATGCGGTCAGCGCGGGTACAGCACCATCTGGGTGCAGCGGAACAGCGCCATGGTCTTGCCGGTGGTGCGGTTGACCGCCTCGGCGTCCCAGACCTGGGTCATGCGCCCGCCGTGGGCCAGGCGCGCGCGGCATTCCACGGTCTCGCCTTCCTTGGCGGTGCCCAGGTAGTTGGCCTTGAGCTCGATGGTGGTGAAGCCGGTGGCGCCCTCGGGCAGGCTGGCCACGCAGGCGTAGCCGCAGGCCGAATCCACCAGGGCGATCACCGAGGCGGCGTGCAGGAAGCCGTTGGGCGCCATGTGGCGGCGCTCCACCGTGAACCAGCCGGCGGCGCGGCCATTGGCGACCTCGTCCCATTGGATGCCGAGCTCGCCTGGCAGGGCGCCCTTCTGCCGCTCGGCGAAGTCCGCCGCCACATTGCCGTCCAGCATGCCCGTCTCCCGTTCGTCGGCCCTTTCGGATGACCTAGGGAGCCTCGCAACCGAAACCAAGGCCTTGCCGCCGCCGCATCCTTGAGGGGAGAGTGGCGGCCCCGCCGAGGATTGCGGCGGACCGGACGATTTCAGAGCGGGCGGGCGCTAAGACCCGCCGAACATTGGCCCGCCAGACATTGGGAAAGACGCCATGGCCGAAGACAAACCCGACCTCGCCGCCGCCAGCTTCGGGACGACCACCGCGCCGGAGATGATCTCCCTGGGCGCGAAGCTGAGGCAGCACGCGACCTTCCAGCCCAATGCGCCTGCGGTGAGCTGCGGGCCGGCCAGCCTGACCTACGCCGAGCTGCACCGCCGGACGAACCGGCTGGCGCGCGGCCTGCAGGCGTTGGGCGTCAAGCACGGCGACCTGGTGACGCTGGGCCTGCCGAACGGGGTGGGCTTCGTGGAGGCCTGCTACGCCATCTGGAAGCTGGGGGCGACGCCGCAGCCGGTCTCCTTCCGCCTGCCGAAGGGCGAGCTGGAGGCGATCGTCGAGCTCGCCAGGACGCCCATCGTCATCGCCGACTTCAAGCACGAGATCGACCGGCCGCTGGTCACGGTGGACGACATCGCCGCCAGGTCCTCCGACGATAGGGACCTGCCGGACGCGACCGCGCCGATCTCCAAGGCGCCGACCAGCGGCGGCTCGACCGGGCGGCCGAAGCTGATCCTGGCCGGCCAGCCTGGGGTGACCACCAAGGAGACGCCGGAGATCGGCGGCTGGCGCCTGACGCCCAATTCCATCGCCGTCCTGCCGGCGCCGCTCTACCACAACGCCGGCTTCGGCATGATGATGTCCGCCATCTCCCAGGGCTGCCACCTGGTGGTGATGCCGCGGTTCGACCCCGAGGCGACCCTGGCCGAGATCGAGGCGCGCAAGGCCACCTGGGTCTATGTCGTGCCGACCATGATGAACCGCATCTGGCGGCTGCCGGACGCGGTGCGCGAGCGCTATGACGTCTCGTCGCTGGAGACCCTCTGGCACCTGGCCGCGCCCTGCCCGGCCTTCCTGAAGGAGGCCTTCATCCGCTGGATCGGGCCGGACAAGGTGATGGAGCTCTACGCCGGCACCGAGGCCCAGGCGATAACCGTCATCACCGGCGCCGAATGGCTGGAGCACCGAGGCTCGGTCGGCCGGGTGATGATGGGCGAGATGAAGGCGGTGGGCGAGGACGGCCGCGACCTGCCCCCGGGCGAGGTCGGCGAGATCTACATGCGCCGCCCGGAAGGCGCGCCGCCGACATACAAGTACCTGGGCGCCACCGCCAAGGCCATCGAAGGCGGCTGGGAGAGCCTGGGCGACATCGGCTGGTTCGACGCCGAGGGCTACCTCTACCTGGCCGACCGGCGCACCGACATGATCCTGGTGGGCGGCTCCAACGTCTATCCGGCCGAGATCGAGGCGGCGCTGGAGGAGCATCCCCAGGTGCAGTCGGTGGCGGTGATCGGCCTGCCCGACGACGACCTCGGCAACATCATCCACGCCATCGTCCAGACCAAGGGGACGGTGAGCCCAGAGGATCTTAAAGCCCATCTGGCCGACCGCCTGGTCAGCTACAAGCAGCCGCGCACCTACGAGTTCGTCGACGAGCCCCTGCGCGACGACGCCGGCAAGGTGCGCCGCTCGGCTCTGCGCGACGCACGGCTGAAGACGGAAGAGGCCTGACCCGGGGAGCGGCCATGAGCATCAAGGGCAAGGCCTACATCATGGGCGCGTTCGAGCATCCGCTGCGCGACGCGCCGGACAAGACGACGCCGCAGCTGCACGCCGAATGCGCCAGGGGCGCGCTGGCCGACGCGGGGCTCACGAAGGACGACATCGACGGCTATTTCTGCGCCGGCGACGCCCCGGGGTTCGGCGCGCTTTCCATGATCGACTACATGGGGCTGAAGAACGTCCGCCACCTGGACTCCACCGAGACCGGCGGCTCGTCCTACATCGTCCATGTGGGCCACGCGGCGGAGGCGATCGCGGCGGGCAAGTGCTCCGTGGCCCTGATCACGCTCGCCGGCCGGCCCCGACAGGCGCGTGGCGCCGGCGGGCGCGGCGGCGGCTTCGGCGAGCCGGCGCCGGAGGCGGGATTCGAGAACATCTACGGCGGCTCGACCCACAACACCTACGGCATGTGCGCCATGCGGCACATGTACGAGTACGGCACGACCAGCGAACAGCTGGCCTGGATCAAGGTCGCGGCCAGCCATCACGCCCAGTGGAACGAGCACGCCTTCCTGCGCGACGTGGTCACCGTCGAGGATGTCATCAGCTCACGGATGATATCCGATCCGCTGCATCTGCTCGACTGCTGCGTCGTGACCGACGGCGGCGGCGCGCTGATCGTCACCAGCCCGGAAATCGCCAGAAGCCTGAACCGGCCGAAGGTGCGGGTGATGGGCGCAGGCGAGGCGCCGAAGGGCCCGCGCGGCGGGCTCGATCTGGACCTGACCCACTCGGGCGCCGTCTGGTCCGGACCGAAGGCTTTCGGAGAAGCCGGCGTAACGCCCGCGGACATTAAATATGCCTCGATCTACGACAGTTTCACCATCACCGTCCTGATGCAGATCGAAGACCTGGGCTTCTGCGCCAAGGGCGAGGGCGGAAGGTTCGTGTCCGACGGGAACCTGATCTCCGGCGTCGGCAAGCTGCCGTTCAACACCGACGGCGGCGGCCTGTGCAACAACCACCCCACCAACCGCGGCGGCATCACCAAGGTGATCGAGGCGGTGCGCCAGCTGCGCGGCGAGGCGCACCCGAAAGTGCAGGTCCCGAACTGCGACCTGGCCATCGCCCACGGCACGGGCGGCTCGCTGGGCACGCGCCACGGCTCGGCGACGGTGATCCTGGAACGGGAGGCCTGAAGATGTCGGAAGCTTCCAACGACCCGATGGTTCGGCCCATTCCGGCGCCGGTGGTCAACCTGGAGACCCAGGCCTTCTGGGACGCCGCCAGGGAAGGCCGGTTCCTGATCAAGCGCTGCGTCGACTGCGGCAAGGCCCACTGGTACCCGCGCGCCATCTGCCCTTACTGCGCCTCCGGCGAGACCGTGTGGGAGGAGAGTCCCGGCGAGGGGGCGATCTACACCTATTCGGTGATGCGCCGCTCGCAGACCGGCCCCTACGCCATCGGCTATGTCACGCTCGACGAGGGCCCGGCGGTCCTGACCAACTTCCTGGGCGTGCCGCCGGACGCGCTTTCCATCGGCCTGCGGGTCAAGGTGCGCTTCCAGGACACCGACGGCGGGCCGCCCGTACCGGTGTTCGCGCCGATCTAGGCGCCGCGTCCGATCCGGGCGATGGTCGGTGGACGCCGCGCCCGGCGCCAGAGCCGGGGGCTCTGAATGGCCATATCCGACGCCAGCGAGCTTGCGCCGCCTGCTCGAGTCCACGCTCATCACGGCGCGGTGGGACTGCTGGGGGCCATCGGCCTGGTCGCCGGCAGCATGGTGGGCTCCGGCATCTTCCTCCTGCCGGTCAGCCTGGGGGCCATAGGCTCGATCTCCATCCTGGGCTGGATCGCCGCCACCGCCGCGGCCCTCGCCGTCGCTGGGATGTTCGCCTGGCTGGCGGGCGCAGCCCCGCAGGCCAAGGGCCTGCCGGGCTATGTGGAGGCGGGCCTGGGGCCCGTCTTCGGCGTGCAGACGGCGACGGCCTACTGGGTGGGCTGCTGGACCGGGATGGTGCCGATCGCCATGGCGGTGGCCGGGGCCGTAGGCTATCTCGCGCCGGCGCTCGCGGGCCCCGCGCCGCGGCTGATGCTGACCCTGGCCTCGATCTGGCTGAGCGTCGCCGCCGCCTGGATCGGCCCGCGGGCGGTGGCGCGCGTCGAAGGCGCAACGCTGGCGGTGGGCTTGGCGCCGGTGGCGATCGCCGCCACCCTGGGCTGGCTCGCCTTCCATCCGGGCCTGTTCCTCGCCGCCTGGAACCCGAAGGGATTGTCCCTGCCCGCGGCGGTGGGCCCCTCGGCGCTCACCGCCTTCTTCGCCTTCCTGGGCGTGGAGTCCGCGGCGGCCACAGCCGGCGTGGTGCGCGATCCGGCGCGTAATGTCGGCCGCGCCAGCCTGATCGGCGTCGTTGTCGTGGCCGCGCTCTATATCAGCGCCTGCTGTGTGCTGATGGGCATCCTGCCCGCCAATGCGCTGGCCCGATCGAGCGCCCCCTTCGCCGAGGCGGGCCAGGTGGTGTTCGGCCTGGGCCTGGCCGGCGTGATCGCGGTCTGCGCCCTGCTGCGGGCTCAGGGCTGCCTCACCGGCTGGGTGCTGGTGACCAGCGAGACCAGCCGCAGCGGCGCCGACGCGGGCGTCTTTCCCCGCCTCTTCCGCACCCGGCCCGGCGAGCGCGCCTCGGCGATCAACCTGCTTGCCACCGGCGGCCTGATGACCCTGGTGGCCACAGGCACGACCTCGCCCAGCCTCGGCCAGCAGTTCGCCACCCTCGCCGACGTGAGCGTACTGCTCAGCCTCTACAGCTACACCCTGGCCGGGGGGTCGCTGATCCGGCTGTCGGGAGGCCTCGCGCCCGCCCGACGGTGGCCCGCAAGGATGACCGCGCTCGCAGCCATTGCCGCCAGCCTGATCCTGATCGCGTCGGGCAAGCCGATCGAGCTCGGCTTCTGCCTGGTTCCCATCGCGGCGTCAGCGCTGCTGTATCTCTGGCTGCGCCGCCGCTAGTCTGCGGCATGGGGCAGGACCTGGGAGAGCGAGATGCTGCGCGTCGATCTCTATAGCGGCGAGGAGGCGTTCCGGACCGACCGGACGGAGGTGCTGCGGCGGTCCTGGCAGTTCGTCGGCCACACGGCCATGGCGCCCAATCCCGGCGACTACATCGCCGAGGACGTCGGCGGCGCGCCGGTGGTGGTGGTGCGCAACGCCGAGGGGGCGCTGGCGGCCTTCCACAATGTCTGCCGCCACCGCGCCGGAGCCCTGGTGGCTGACGGCGCGGGCCATTGCGGCGAGGCCTTCACCTGCCGCTACCACGGCTGGCGCTACAGCCTGGACGGCCGGTTGCGCAACGCTGTCGATTTCGGCGCGGCGCCCGGCTTCGATCCGCGCGAGTTCGGCCTGTTCCCCGCGCGGGTGGAGACCTGGCGCGGCCTGGTGTTCGTCAACCTCGACCTGGACGCCGCCCCGCTCAGCGAGTCGTTCGCGCCGCTCACCGACCTCGCGCCGTTCCCGGACTTCCCGCTCACCGAGCGCCGCAGCCACCGGCTGGCCTGCAACTGGAAGACCTATGTCGAGAACTACCTGGAGGGCTATCACCTGCCGATGGTCCATCCGGAGTTCGACGCCGATGTGGTCGTGGCCGACTACCAGGTCGACATCGAGGGCGAGGTGATCTTCCAGTGGGCGCCGGCGCGCGACGCCTCCGTCTACGCCGGGACCTGGGCGTGGCTGTGGCCCAACCTGGCGATCAACACCTACCGCCACGGCTCCATGATCGAGCGCATGACCGCCGTGGGTCCGGAGGAGACGCGCCTCGACTATTTCTACTTCTTCGATCCGGCCCGCGCCGCCGAGCTGGCGCAGATGTTCGAGGCCTCCGACCGGGTGACCGCGCAGGACAAGCAGGTCTGCGAGGAGGTGCAGCGCAACCTCAGCGCCGGGATCTACCGCGGCGGCGTGCTGTCGCCGAAGCACGAGCGTGGGGTCGCCTGGTTCCAGGCCCGCATCGCCGACGCGCACGGCGAGCCCGCGCCGGCAAAGCTCGCAACGATTTCAGCCTGACCGCGGCGACGACGTAGATGCTCCCCCTCAGGGGGAGCTCTCAGCGAAGCTGACTGAGGGGGTTCAAGCCCACGACGCCGGAGGTGAAACCCCTCCGGCGCTTCGCGCCACCTCCCCCTGAAGGGGAGGATTTTTAGCGCCGCTTACTCTCCGCCGGTCTTGGCGGCGCCGCCGGCTTCGGCCTGCTTCTTCTCATCGGCGCGGGCGCCGGCCAGCATGCCGGTCAGGGCGTAGTTCCCCTCGTGGCAGGCGTATTCGTAGACCTGGCCCTTGGTGGTGCGCATCTGCACCTCGCCGCTGAACGGCGTGGCGTAGACGGTCGGATCCTCCACGGTGAACTGATAGGAGATCGAGTTCGGCCCGATCCGGCGGAAGCGTTCGATCACCTTCTGGTTCGGCGAGGCGCCGCGCAGCCCTTGTTCGGGACGCATGTTGGTGGTCTCGACCACCAGGGTGTCGCCTTCCCAGTGGCCGACCGAGTCGCCCATCCAGAGCTTGATGTTCGAGGGGCCATGCTGGGCGTTCAGCCGGATGTGGCGCACGTCGTGGACCATCTCCACGTCGATGGCGATCTCGTCCTTGGTCTGCACGATCTGGTAGGTGTTGTTGTACATCAGCGGCAGCATCGGCGGACCGGCCGACGAGCCGAAGGAGAGCAGGCAGCGCTCGCCCAGGCTGAAGCCTTCCGGATTGTCGGTGCGGTGCGCCATGCGGGCGCGGGCGGCGGCGGGGTCCGGCGCGCCGGACGCGCGCGGCGGGAACTGGCCGTTGGCCGGCGAGGTGATGATCGAGGCGCGCTTCTCGCCGTTGATGTCGATCAGCGTGGTGCCGGGATCCTTCCAGCCCTGATTGTAGCCGCAGTTGAAGCCGGAGATGCCGTCCGCGCCACAATCGGCGTTCTTCAGGTCCTTGACCGTGGCGTCGGGCGGGGTCGGCGCATCGGCTCGGGCAATCTGGGCGCGGGTGGCGCCCTCCAGTTGGTCGGCTTCCTGTTTGGTCAGCACGTTCCGGGTGCCGAACTTCGGGTCGCGGGTCAGCGGCGTGATGGTGGCCGTCGTCCAGTTGCCCTGCAGGTCCGGCTGGCCGTACGCGGTGCGCGGGGCCGTGTAGGACCCGCCGGCCTGAGCCAGGGCCGCCGAGGCGCTGAGCGAGAGGACGGCGCACGATGCGGCCGCCAGGAAATGGGTGCGATTGGAAATGGGCATGGCCAAATGTCCTCCGGCCGACTCTTGCCGGTCGGCGCTGCCTACAGAATAGACCGACGCTATCAGATGGGAAGAGCCTCGGCGACAAGACGGTCGATAAGGAAGCCGGCCTCGCGCGGGCGCCGGACGCGGTGGGTCTCAAGATGCGCAAGCCGCGGATCGGCCAACATCGCCTCATAGGCCGCGCGGCGGCGGCGAAAGGTGTCCCAGGCCCAGCGGATCGGATGGTCCTTGTCCAGCCAGCGGCGGACGTCCTCACGGTTGCCGGTGCCCTCCCAGAGCTCGTCGCGGGCGATGGCGCGGACCACCGAGCGGCGGATCACCCGCGCCATGACCACCGGCCGCGTGTAATCCAGCCAGACGAGGTGGGTGGCGCGCGCCAGGAAGAGGTCGCGCACGGCGGAGTAATTGCCGCAGGCGGTCCAGGCCTCGGCGGCGATCGACGCCCGCACCCGGCCGCGCAGCTTTTCGGGGTCAACCTGGCTGAGGTTGGTCCAGCCGGGGTCCCAGTTCAGGGCGTCCTGCTCGATGTGCGGCGCGCCGATGCGCTCGGCGAGGCGCCGGGCGAACGTCGACTTGCCCGACCCCGTCGAGCCCATGACCAGGACGCGCACGACGGGCTCACGCGGGTTCGTCTTCGCCGAGGCCGACGCCGAACTCGGCCAGCACCTCCTCGGTGTGCTCGCCCAGCCGGGGCGGGTGGCGCCGGATGTTGGCGGGCGAGCCCGCGAACTTCACCGGCGGCCGGATCTGCTTGTAGGCCCCGCAGTCGGGATGGTCGTAGTGCTCGAAGAAGCCGACGGCGGCCAGGTGCGGGTCCGCCTCCAGCTCATCCAGGCGGTTGGTGCGCACCACCGGGATCGACAGGGGCTTCAGGAGCGCGAGCCATTCCTCGGTGGTCTTGGTCCCGGTGACCGTTTCCACCAGGCCGTAGAGCTCGTGGGTGTGCTTGGCGCGCGCGGCGTAGTCGGAGAAGCGCGGGTCCTTCGCCAGGCTGTCGCCCCAGCCGGCCACCTCGAAGAACTGGTCCCACTGCTTGTCCGTGTACGGCAGGAGGCCGATGTAGCCATCCGCGGTCTTGAACGGCTTGCGGTTGGGATTGACGACCCGCGGATAGCCCCATTGGCCCAGCGCCGGTTCGAAGGTGTGGTCGTAGAGGTGCTCGACCAGCAGGAAGCTGGTGACGCATTCCAGCATCGGCACCTCGACGAACTGGCCCTCGCCGGTGCGCGCCTTGTGCAGCAGGGCCGCGGTCACCGCCTGGGCCATGAAGAGGCCCGAGACCTTGTCGGCCACCAGGGTCGGCAGGATGCGCGGTGTGTCGTTGCCGTCCGTACGCGGCAGGACGTCGGCCAGGCCTGAGGCGGACTGGATCAGGTCGTCATAGGCCGGCTCGCCCGCATAGGGGCCGTCGGAGCCGTAGCCGGCGGCGTGGACATAGATGATGTCCGGCTTCACCGCCTTCAGGTCCTCATAGCTGAGGCCCAGGCGCTTCAGCCCCTCGTAGCGCACCGAGGCCGCGAAGACGTCGCAGCTCTCCACCAAGCGCTTCAGCGCCCGTTGCGCGCTGGGCTCTTTCAGGTCCAGCACGATGGAGCGCTTGTTGCGGTTGATGGTCAGGAAGATGGGTCCGAGGTCGCGCGGCGCGCCCTCCGGGACATGGCCCGGATAACGCATGATGTCGCCGCCGCCGCCGCGACGGCCGCCGGGGTCCTCGACCTTGATCACATCGGCGCCCTGGTCGGCCAGGATCTGGGTCGCATAGGCGCCGTTGACCACGCTGGTCAGGTCCAGGATGCGCACGCCGCTGAGCGGCCCCGTCGCCTTGCCGGCCAAGGTCTTGGTCTTCGTCACGTCACGCTTTCCCACTTACCGCTCCCCACGCCGCTTCCGGTCGTTATGTTCAGCCCAGTCTACAAAGATAGAGCGCGTGACGGGAGAGCCTACGGACTCGAACCCGCCGAAGCGCGTTTCCCGGAGGCGGTGAGACGCAGGCGTCCGGCGCGCAACATCGGCGTGACGCCAGTACGGCATAGAGGCCCACTAGAGTGGGAGACGACCATGAAGCTGAACCGTCTTGCCGGCCTCGCGGGGATCGCGGCCCTCATCCTCGCCTCGGCGGCGTCCGCGGCGCCTGAGAAGGGCTGCTTCTTCGTCCGGGACATCGGCGACCGCGTCGCGGCCGGTCCGCACACCCTCTACTTCAAGGTGAAAGACATCGATCACATGCACGCCGTCGCCTACTTCCATGTGGAGACCAAGGGCGACTGCGTCACCGGCGGCACGCCGCGGCATGAGGCTTTCGAGGTCTTGAGCGGCATTCTGTCCTCAAGACACGCCGAGATGATCTGCAAGCCGGCCGACGTCCAGATCCGGTCCGAAATCGCCTGCCCGATCGACACCATCGAGCCGATGACGCCGCAGGAAGTCGCCGCCCTGCCGCACTTGATCCGGCCCTAGCCGCGCTCGAACCGCTCGCCCGCCACCCGCTCGCACTCGGCGGCCAGCTCCTTGAACAGCAGGGAGAGGATCACCAGCGCGCGGCCCTCCACGTCGGCGCGTTCGGCGCCGGCGGGCCAGTCGACGACCATGTCGAATTCGATTTCCGGCGTCATGGCGTTCCGGCCGCGCACCTTGACGATCGCCGAGCCGGCCTCGGCGGGCTGGGCGACGGCGGTGACCTCCCAGCGCAGCTGGTCGTTGGTCTCGTCCATCAGCCAGCGCCCAAGGCGGCGGCCTCGCGGGCCAGCGCGGTGATGCGGCCCCAGTCGCCGGCGCGGATCGCTTCGGCGGGCGCGACCCAGCTGCCGCCGACGCAGACCACGTTGGGCAGGGCCAGGTAGTCAGCCGCGTTGGCCGCGTTGACCCCGCCGGTCGGGCAGAATCGGGCCTGCTGGAAGGGGCTCGCGAAGGCCTTCAGGGCCTCGATCCCGCCGACGACATTGGCCGGGAAGAGCTTGAAGTTGGTGAACCCGGCGGCCAGGCCGGCGATCAGTTCGGTGGCCGTGGCGATCCCGGGCAACAGGGGCGCGCGCTCCCCGGCGGTCTCGCCCTCGATCAGGCCCGGGCTGACGCAGAACCTTGCGCCCGCCGCGGCGGCGGCGCGGCGCATGGCCGGGTTGAGCACGGTGCCGGCGCCCACGACGCCGCCCTCAACCTCGCCGGCCATCCGCTCCAGGCAGTCCATGGCGACCGGGGTGCGCAGGGTGATCTCCAGCACCGGCAGGCCCCCGGCCACCAAGGCGCGGCCGAGCGGGACCGCGTACGCCACATCCTCGATGATCAGCACCGGGATCACCGGGGCGAGCCCGAGGATCTCATCCAGGCTCAAGTCGTTCCCTGAAGGGGGAGCCGCGCTCACATGCGCTCCATCATCGAAAGCTCCCGCGCAGCCCCGATGATCGCCGGATAGGGATGCACCACCAGCGAGGTGGGGATCTGCTGCAGGTAGGACGACAGCCGGCCCTTGGCCTCGAAACGGGCGCGGAACTCGCTCGCCGCCAGCCGCTCGACCATGCGCGGCGCGATGCCGCCGGAGATGAAGACCCCGCCGCGGGCGCCGAAGCTCAGGGCCAGGTCGCCGGCCACCGAGCCCAGGATGGCGCAGAAGCGATCGACGGCCTCGGCGGCCAGGACGTCGCCCTTGCTGGCGGCTTCGAACACCGCCTTTTCGTCGGCCAGGTGCGGCTCCATCTGGCGCAGCTTGCCCATCACGCCATAGAGCTCGAACAGGCCGCGGCCGGAGAGGATGCGCTCAATGGAGACCCGGCCGTGGATAGTGCGGAACTGGCTCCAGATCTCCACCTCCAGGTCGTCGGAGGGGGCGAAGGCCGCGTGGCCGCCCTCGGTGGCCACCGCCACGTCGCCGCGGTCGCTGCGCGCCAGGCCCGCCACCCCGAAGCCCGTGCCGGCGCCCAGCACCACCATGGGGCAATCCGGCGGCCCGCGCCGGGGCGGCCCGAGCACCTTGAGGGCTTCGCCGGTCAACATCGGACAGGCCAGGGCCTGGGCGGCGAAGTCGTTGATCAGCTTGACCGCCTCGAACTCGAACTGGGCGAGGAGGTCGCCTTCGGAGACCTGCCAGTCGAGATTGGTGAACTCGATCTCGCCGTCCACCACCGGCCCGGCCACGGCGATCACCGCGCGTGGAACGCGCTTGCGGCCCATGGTCCGCTCCAGGTAGTCGGCGATGATGTCGTTCAGCGAAGAATAGTTGGCGGACGGATAGATGTGCAGGTTACGCACCCGGCCTTCGGCGTCGATCAGGGCGAAGCGGGCGTTGGTGCCGCCGACGTCGCCGACCAGGCCGGTGTAACTGGGCTTCATCAGGCGGCCTCGAACAGCGAGCAGGCGCCGGTGTCGGCGGTCCCCGCGGCGCGGCGCATCAGGCCGAACAGCTCGCGGCCGTAGCCGGGGACGGACGGCGGGGCCTTGGCGCGTTCGCGTCCCATGAACTCGTGGGTGTCCACCTTGATCTCCAAAGTCCCGTTGTGCGCGTCGAGCCGAATCACGTCGCCGTCGCGGACGCGGGCCAGCGGTCCGCCGTCGGCGGCTTCCGGCGTGACGTGGATCGCCGCCGGGACCTTGCCCGAGGCGCCCGACATCCGCCCGTCGGTGACCAGCGCCACCTTGAAGCCCTTGTCCAGCAGGACGCCCAGCGGCGGGGTGAGGTTGTGCAGCTCCGGCATGCCGTTGGCCTGCGGGCCCTGGAAACGGACCACGGCGACGAAATCCCTGTCGAGCTCGCCGCGATGATAGGCGGCCTGCAGGTCGTCCTGGCTTTCGAACACCGCCGCCGGCGCCTCGACCACCAGATGGTCGGGCTTCATCGACGAGGTCTTCATCACCGCCCGGCCGAGCGGGCCCTTGAGCAGACGCAGGCCGCCCTCGGTGTGGAAGGGATCGTCCACCGGCCGCAGGATGTCGCGGTTCAGGGACCGGGCCGCGCCCTCGCGCCAGACCAGCTTGCCGCCGTCGAGGAAGGGCTCGGCCTGATAGCGGCGCAGGCCCTGGCCGGCCACGGTGAGCACGTCGTCATGGGCGAGGCCCGCGTCCAGCAGCTGGCGCACCACGAAGGCCATGCCGCCGGCGGCATGGAAGGCGTTCACGTCCTCAGCCCCGTTCGGATAGACCCGCGCGATCAGCGGCGTGACGCGGGAGAGGTCGTCGAAATCCTCCCAGGTCAGCAGGACGCCCGCCGCGCGGCCCATGGCGATCAGGTGCAGGGTATGGTTGGTGGACCCGCCCGTGGCCAAGAGGCCCGCGAGCATGTTCACCACGCTCTTGACGCCCACCACCTGGGCCATGGGCGCATAGGCGTTGGCCCCGTCGCGGATCTCCACCGCCCGTTTGGCCGCGGCAGCGGTGAGCGCGTCGCGGAGCGGCGTGTTCGGATGCACGAAGGCCGCGCCCGGCAGGTGCAGCCCGGCCATCTCCATCATCATCTGATTGGAGTTGGCGGTGCCGTAGAAGGTGCAGGTGCCGGGCCCGTGGTAGGAGGCCATTTCCGAGTCCAGAAGTTCCTCCCGCGTCGCCTGGCCCTGGGCGTAGAGGGCGCGGACGCGGGCCTTCTCGTGGTTCGACACCCCCGAGGTCATCGGCCCGGCGGGGACGAAGATCACCGGCAGGTGGCCGAAGCTCAAGGCCCCCATGGTCAGGCCCGGCACGATCTTGTCGCAGACCCCCAGCATCAGGGCCGCGTCGAAGGCGTCGTGGGTCAGGGCCACGGCGGTGGCCATGGCGATCACGTCGCGGGAGAACAGCGACAGCTCCATGCCCGGCCGGCCCTGTGTGACCCCGTCGCACATGGCCGGCGCCCCGCCGGCGTACTGGGCCGCCGCGCCGGCCTCGCGCGCGGCCTGCTTGATGATGGCCGGGAAGCGCTCCAGCGGCTGGTGGGCCGAGAGCATGTCGTTGTAGGCGCTGACGATGGCCAGGTTGGGCGCGGCGGGGTCGCGCATCATGGTCTTGGTCCCGTCGCTCTCGGCGGCGAAGGCGTGGGCCCAGTTGGCGCAGGAGAGCTTGGCGCGGCCGGTCCCGGCGGAGCGGGCGGACTCCATGCGGGCCAGGTAGTCGGCGCGGGTCGCGCGGCTGCGTTCGGCGATCCGTTCGGTGACTTCCGCCGTGACCGGATGCATGTGGCTATCCCTCGAAGCTCGGGGCCCAGAATACCCTCAGCGGAACCCGGTCCTGGTTAAGGACCGTACGCACGGGCAGGTCGGGCCCGGTCGCAGCCCCCTCGATCACCTGCCGCTTAGCCTCCCCGGCGATCAAGAGGAAGATGGCGCGGCTCTGCAACAACGCCGCGAACGTCAGGCTGATCCGCGGCACGGGCGGCGCGCCGAAGCCCTGGGGCGACTCCGCGACCAGGGCGGGGCCGTTCGCCTGGGCCATCACCGGGCTGCCGGGGATCAGCGAGGCGACATGGCCGTCCTCGCCCATGCCCAGCATCACCGCATCGAACGGCATCAGCTGGCGCAGCGCCGGCTCGGCATAGTCGGTCAGCGGCAGGAAGCGGGCGGCGGCGGCCTCGCCCACGAACAGGCGCTCGCGCAGACCCCGGGCGTTGGAATTCGGCGAGTCGGCGTCCACCTGCCGCTCGTCGGACAGGGTTACGGCCACATGCGCCCAGTCGAGCGGGGTGCGCGCCAGCCGGTCGTACACGCCGCCGGGAGAACGCCCGCCGGTGGCCACCAGGCTCGCATGGCCGCGGGCGGCAAGGCCGGCCGAGAGCCGTTCCAGAATGGCGGAGGCCACCGCGTCCGCCAGCGCCTCGCCGTTTTCGAAGGTCTCAACCATCATCCCGCCCTAACGCGCCGGCCTAGCGGGTGGGCGCATGGGCGATGCGCAGGATGTTGGCCGATCCGGGCTTGCCCATGGGCAAGCCGGCCAGGATCAGCACCCGCTGGCCGGGGTCGGCCAGGTTCATTTCGACCGCCTGTTCCAGGGCCACGCGGGTCAGGTCCTCCGGGTCGGAGGGCTCGGCCACGACGCGGGGCTCAACGCCCCAGATCAGCGCCATGCGCCGGGCGGTGTCGAGGCTGGGGGTGAGCGCCAGCGTCGGCTGCAGCGGCCGCTCGCGGGCCAGCCGCAGCGCCGTCTGGCCGGTGGTGGTGAAGGCGGCCAGGCAGGCGGTGGAGGCGGCGTCGGCGGCCTTGCGCGCGGCGGCCACCAGGGCGTCGGCGTCGGCGTCCTCCACGGGATATTCCGCGCGCATCAGCTCCGGCCAGCGCGGGTCGCGCTCCACGCGGGTGATGATGCGGTCCATCATCGAGACGGCTTCCAGCGGATAATCGCCGGCGGCGCTCTCCGCCGAGAGCATCAGGGCGTCGGCGCCCTCATAGACCGCGCCGGCCACGTCCGAAGCCTCGGCCCGGGTCGGCGTCGGCGAATGGGTCATGGATTCCAGCATCTGGGTGGCCACGATCACCGGGATGCCGCGCAGGCGGGCGGCGCGGACCAGCTGCTTCTGGACCACCGGCACCTCCTCCGGCGCCAGCTCCACGCCGAGGTCGCCCCGGGCCACCATCACCGCCTGGCAGAGGTCGAGGATCTCGTCGAGGGACTCCAGCGCCGAGGGCTTCTCGATCTTGGCCAGCACATTGGCGCGCCCCTGCACCAGGCTGCGCAGCTCGGCCATGTCGGAGGCGCGCTGCACGAAGCTGAGCGCCACCCAGTCCACGCCCTCGTTCAGGGCGAAGGCCAGGTCCTTGCGGTCCTTGTCGGTCAGCGCCGGGATCGGGATCGCCAGGCCGGGCAGGTTCAGGCCCTTGTGGTCGGAGAGTTGGTCGCCGGCCTCCACCACGGTCTCGGCGAAGTCCGGGCCGTTGTCGGTCACCCGCAGGCGCACCTTGCCGTCGTCCAGCAGCACGATAGCCCCCTTGCGCAGGGCGGCGAACACTTCGGGATGCGGCACGCCGATGCGCGAGGCGTCGCCGGGCTCGGCGCTCAGGTCCAGGCGCAGGTGGTGGCCGCTCTTCAGCCGCGCGATCCCATCGGCGAAGACGCCCAGGCGGATCTTTGGCCCCTGCAGGTCGGCCAGCACCGCCAGCGGCCGGCCGACCGAGGCCTCCGCCTCGCGCACCGAGGCGATGGTCTTGGCGTGATCGGCGTGGGTTCCGTGGCTGAAGTTGACCCGGAAGACGTCCGCCCCGGCCAGGGCGAGCTCCCGCACCTTGTCCACGCCGCGGCTCGCGGGTCCCAGGGTCGCGACAATTCGGGCTCGGCGCGCACGGATCATGGGCTGGAGCCTTAGGCTTCCGGAGCCAAGCTGATCAAGGCACGTTAGAGGCTAAGCTGGCGGATTTGGGCGAACCGGCTCGGGAAGAGGGTGTGCGATGACAGGGGCTCAGACCGTATGGGCGCACGCGTGACCCAGAACCTCGAACTGTTCCCGATCGGCAACTGCGCGGCCAGCGCCCTGATCGACGAGGCGGGCCGCTATGTCTGGGCCTGCGCGCCCCGGGTGGACGGCGATCCCTTCTTCTCCGCCCTGCTGAACGGCGAGGCCGCGGAGGACGGCGCCGACGGCGGCCATGGCTTGTGGTCCGTGGAGGTCGAGAACCGCAAGGAGACCACCCAGGCCTACCGCCGCAACACCCCGATCCTGATCACCGAGATCACCGACGAGGCCGGCGCGCGCGTGGAGATCATCGATTTCTGCCCGCGCTACCGCCAGTTCGGCCGGCTCTACCGCCCGCTGGCCTTCGTGCGGCTGATCCGGCCCGTGGAGGGCACGCCGCGCATCCGCATCCGCCTGCGGCCGACCGTGAACTACGGTGAGGCGCCGGCCGCCACCACCAACGGCTCCAACCACATCCGTTATGTGGGCGGTGAGACCACACTGCGGATGACCACCGACGGGCCGATCAGCCACGTGCTGGACGAGCGTCTGTTCCGGCTGGAGGAGCCGATCGCGCTCTTCCTGGGCCCGGACGAAGGCTTCCCGGACGACATCACCACCACCACCCTGCGCATGCTGCGCGAGACCACCGACTATTGGCGGCGCTGGGTGCGGACCCTCTACGTGCCGCTGGAGTGGCAGTCGGCGGTGATCCGGGCGGCGATCACGCTGAAGCTCTGCACCCACGAGGACACCGGCGCCATCGTGGCGGCGATGACCACCTCGATCCCGGAGCACGCGGTCGAGCCGGGCGAGGTCGCCCGCAACTGGGACTACCGCTACTGCTGGCTGCGCGACGCCTACTATGTGGTGCAGGCCCTGAACCGCCTGGGCGCGGCGGACATCCTGGAGAACTACCTGGTCTACCTGCGCAACCTGGTCGACCAGGTGGGCAAGGACGGGCGGATGCAGCCGGTCTATGGCGTCGGCCTGGAGCCGGTGCTGACCGAGCGGGTCGCCCCGGGCCTGAAGGGCTACCGCGGCATGGGGCCCGTCAGGGTCGGCAACCAGGCCCACGAGCACATGCAGTATGACGTGTTCGGCCAGATCGTGCTCTCCACCGTCCAGGCCTTCTTCGACGAGCGCCTGATCCGCCCGGCCTCGGTGGACGACTTCCGCGCCCTGGAGTGGGTCGGCGACCGCGCCTTCGAGCTGCACGACCAGCCGGACGCCAGCCTCTGGGAATTCCGCGGCCGCGAGGCGGTGCACACCTATTCCTCGGTGATGTGCTGGGCGGCCTGCGACCGGCTGGGCAACGCCGCCGCCCGGCTGGGCCTCAAGGACCGCGCCGAGTTCTGGAACGACCGCGCCAACCAGATCCGCGCCACCATCGAGCGCGAGGCCTGGAACGAGGAACTGGGCCGCTACGCCTCGACCTTCGGCGGCGACCAGCTCGACGCCTCGCTGCTGCAGATGATCGACGTGCGCTACGTGGAACCCACCGACCCGCGGATGGTCGCCACCATGGAGGCGGTGGAGAAGGGCCTGCGGCGCGGCGAGTTCATGCTGCGCTACGCCCAGCCCGATGACTTCGGCGAGCCGAAGACCGCCTTCAACTTCTGCACTTTCTGGCTGATCGAGGCCCTGCACCTGTCGGGCCGCACCGACGAGGCGCGGCAGCTTTTCGAGGACATGTTGGACCGGCGCACCAAGGCGGGCCTACTGTCGGAGGATATCAGCTTCGACGGCAAGGAGCTCTGGGGGAATTATCCGCAGACCTATTCCCTGGTCGGCCTGATCAACTGCGCGAGCCTGCTCTCGCGGCCCTGGGCCAGCGTCCGCTAGATCGCCGCCTGGGGCTCGGCGGCGGCCGGCGGCTGGCGCGCGGCCCGGCCCAGGAGCGCCGCACCCCTCGTCCAGAGCTGCGACAGCACGATCCCCGCGGCCAGGGCCACGGCCACCTGTAACGCCGGCCACGCCGGAGCGTGGACCCATCTCAGCACGTCCCGCGCCGCGAAATGGGTCAGGTAGATGAACAGCGAGGCGCCGGACACCGCCATCACGGTCACGGCCACCGGCCTGGGCAGGGCCGCCTGGCCCGCCGTCAGCAGGGCCGCGCCGGAAATCAGCGCGATCAGCGCCTGCTGCGGATTGAACGCCCCCGCGGTCATGAGAGCGTAGCCCAGGAGCGTCACGGCGACCCAGGTCTTCTGCCGTCGCGTGGCGGCAAGCGCGATCATCACCCCCAGCATGAAGGTCGGCAGGTGGGTCGTGGGCAGGAAGGCCACCGTCGCGAAGGCCGGCGCCTGGCCCGTGAAGAATCCCGGATAGACCGCGGCCGGCAGCAGGAAGCGGGTGACGCAGGCGAGGCCGAACAGCCCCGCGGCGAAGCGCATCGGCGAGACCCGGAAGTCCGTCGCCCGCGTGGTCACGGCCAGCGCCAGGCAGACCAGAACCAGGATCTGCAGCAGGCAGTCGATGAACCACAGATAGAACTCATGCCCGCCCCAGTAGGGCGGCGAGAGCTTAGAGTAGTCCTGGAGGTCGGCCGCCAGCAGCAGGGTCGAGACGCTAGGGCGCCGCCCGGCCAGGGCCTTGGCCGAGAACAGCAGCACTGAGAACAGCATGGTCGGCACGAACAGCTTCCCGAGCCAGCGGGTCGCCGGCGCGACCGAGCGGGCGGCGAAGACCTGCGGCAGCTGGAGGGCGCCGAACAGGTAGCCGGAGATCGCCAGCAGGCTGGTGGTGGCGCCGCCGCCGTAGCGCAACAGGCCCAAGTGCCCCGCCACCACTAGGAAGATCGAGGCGGCGCGCAGCAGGATCGGGGCGTCCACCGCGCTCCAGCCCGCCCAGCGGCTCGCGGCGGCGGCCCGGCCGGCGGCGGCGAGCTCGGCCACGGTCATCATCTGCCAGCCGGCTGGCACGTCGCCGATCGCCTCCTCGGTGGCCAAGTAGGCCTGGACGTAGGATAGGCTGTCGCCGCCCAGGCCGGCGAAGGTGGAGGCGGGCAGGATCGGCCGCGCCGCGCCCAGCACCTCGCGCCAGCGGTCGATCAGCGCCTGCTCGCGCGCGGTCGGCGCCCGCGCCGGACCGGCCTGGTCGGCCTGAGCCGCTTCCTGGGCCGCCACGTGAGCGGCCAGGGCCGCACGGTCGACCTTGCCGTTGGGGGTCAGCGGCAGGGCCTCCAGCCAGTAGATCCGCTGTGGGACCATGTAGGCGGGCAGGCGGGCGGCCAGGGCCTCGCACGTCGCCGCCTCGTCGAAAGCCGAGAGCCTGGGGCCCGCCACGAAGCCCGCGATCTGGCGGTGCGCCGCCTCGCCCACCGCCAGCGCGGCGGCGGCGCGCACCTGCGGCCGGGCCGCGAGCGCGGCGGTGACCTCCGCCAGCTCCACCCTGTGGCCACGGATCTTCACCTGGTCGTCCTGGCGCCCCGTGAGCAGCACCTGGCCGTCCGGCAGGCGAACCCCGCGGTCGCCGGTGTAGTGGATGTTGGCGCGGGCCGTGGCGTCGCGCCCGCGGTCGCTGGGCGTCACGATCCGCCCGGCCTCCACATAGCCCAGGCTCAGCCGGTTGGAGCGCACTGCGATCTCGCCGGCCTCACCGACGCCGACCGGACGCCGCTCGGCGTCGACCACCAGCAGCTGGAAGCCGTTGGAGCCCGCGCCCACCGGCACGGCGGACCACTGGAGGTCGCCGTCGAAGCGGAAGAAGCCCGCGGCCTGCGGTGTCTCGGTGGCGCCGTAGACGTTCACATGCTCAGCCGTCGGCGCGAGCGGGGCGAGCTCGGCCAGCAAGGCTGGGCGCAGGAAGTCGCCGCCCCAGAACATCAGCCGCAGATGCGGCAGCGGCGGGGCGCGATGCGCCTCGGCCGCCAGGATCTGCCCAAGGGCCGGGGTCAGGTGGACGACGGTGGCGCGCGTCTCGCCCAGCCAGCCGGCCAGGGCCCCGGGCTGCAGCACCGTCGCGGCCTGTGGGATCAGCAGGGTCCCGCCCGCCGACAAGGGCGCGAAGACGTCGCGCAGCAGGGGATCGTGCGACAGGCCGGACAGGAGGGTGATCCGGTCCGCGGCGGTCAGGCCGAAACTCTGCGCCTGCCAGCGCAGGAAATGGCTGAGCGGACCGTGCGCGCAGGCGACGCCCTTCGGCCGCCCGGTGCTGCCGGAGGTGAAGAGGATGTAGGCCGCCTCGTCCGGCCGGGCGCGGTCGAGCGCGAGGCCGGTGATCGCGGCGTCGCGGGCCGCCTGGCGCAGCGCCCCCACCTCCAGCGCCTTGGCCCGGGCCGCCAGCACCAGGCGTTCGGCGAGCGGCGTCAGGCCAGGCCCGGTCGCCACCACGGCGTGCGGCGCGGCGATCTCGCAGAGCTGGCTCAGCCTGGGCTCGGGGTAGGCGCTGTCCAGCAGGATGAAAACCCCGCCCAGCCGCGCCACGCCCAGGAGGGCGAAGACCAGCTCCGGGCTGCGCTCGGCCAGGATCGCCACCCGCTCGCCGGCCGCCACGCCGCGCGACGCGAGCCCTTCGGCCACCGCCCGCGAACACGCCTCGACCTCAGCGTAGGTGAACCGCCGCTCGCCGTGTTCGATGGCGATGGCGTCGGGCGTCTCCCGCGCCCGCGCCAGGAAATCGGCGTGGATCAGCCGCCCCGGATCGTCCGGCAGGAGCGCGTCGGGGTCGGGCAGGACGCCCGGCGCGGCGAAAGCGGCCAGGGGCGAGGCCGCGATCGGCGCGTCCACGTCGCGGGCCAGGGCGTCGGCCAGGGCCACCACCTGTTCGGCCACCGCCTCCACCCGCGCCGCGCCGAAGGCGGCGGGGTCGTAGAATAGCGCCAAGCTCATGCGGCCTTCGTAGATGTGGAACCGCAGGTTCAGGTCGTCGTCGTCCTGGTTCTCGATGAGGTCGATGCCCGCGAAACTGACGCCCTCGACGGCGCCCGACGGGCTCGGCGGATACCAGTTTATGGCGAACCGCGGATGCACGCCCGTGGCGCGGATCACGTGGTGATAGGGGTAGATCTCGTGGGCGATGGCCTCGCGGATCTCGCCGCGCATCCGGCCCGCAAGCGTTCGGATCGACTGGCTCTCGTCGACCTCGGTCCCCAGGATCAGGGCGTTGGAGAAGACGCCATGCGTCTGTTCGGCGCCCGCCTTGCCGCGCCGCCCCGCGCTCTGGAAGGTGGTGCAGACCCTGGCCGCTCCGGTCAGCCGGCTCAGGAGCACCATGTAGACGGCGTAGAAGAAGGTGAAGTGGCTGGCGCCGATGGCCTCGGCGGCTTTCTGGGTCGCGGCGGCGACTTCCGGGGGCACCTCCCGCACCACGCCGGGCCGCGCCTCGGGCGTGGGCGCATTGGCCCGGTCGGCCGGCCAGACGCCGGCGGTCTCGAGGCCCGCCATCCGCTCGCGCCAGAAGGCCTCGGCTTCCCGGTAGGCGTCGGAGTTCCGCCAGTCGAAATCCCAGACGTCGCTGTACTGGGTCACCTCGCTCTCGGCTGGCAGCGGGAAGCCGAACAGCCGCATGAAGAGTTCCATCTGGAAGGCCGAGGTGGTGACGCCATCGGAGGTGGCGTGGTGCAGGCCCATGGCCACCACGTGGTCCTCCGGCCCGACCTCGATCATCAGGAAGCGGTGCAGGGTCCCGGGTGAGAAGTCGCTCTTCTGGTAGACGTGCTCGCGGACCGCCGCGCGCAGGGCCTCGTCCGAGGCGCCCGGCATGGAGAGCCGCTTCATGCTGACCCGGCCGCGGTCCTCGACGTATTTGCGGAACCCCCCGTCGCCCGAGGCCTCGAAGCCGGTGCGCCGCGCCTCATGACGGTCGCAGGTGGCCTGCAGGAGCCCCTCGAAACCGCTGAGGTCGACCTTGCCCAGGATGCGCACCGCCGAGGGCGCCATGTAGATCTGCCCCGTCATGGTCTCAGCCAGGACGTAGCGTTCCTCATTGGGGCTCAGCGGCAGGTTTTCACGCACCCGCTTCGGTTGTATTTTTCGCTCGCGCGCCGTCGCCCGCAAGGTCTCGCCCCCGATCCCTTGAACCCCCAATAGCCCGGGCCATAAGCCCTTGGCTGACCTATGTAATCCGAATTCCCAGAAAGATTCCAGAGCGCGCCGATCCCAACGCCGTTCGGACGCGCGGCATGTGGGCGCACCCGCCACAGTAGTGTCGACTGCCCGACTCTGCCGTATCTCGCCGCCAGCGGCGCGCGGCCGCCCCGTCAATCCAGCCAGGCGCGCTCCGACCGCTCGATGAGCGCGAAGGCGCCCGACGGCCCCCAGGAGCCGGCGGCGTAGGGCTTGGGCGCGAGGCCCGCCTCGGCCCAGGCGTCGGCGACCCCGTCGACCCAGCGCCAGGCCTCCTCCACCTCGTCGCGGCGCACGAAGAGGGTGGAGTTGCCGTGCATCACGTCGAGCAGCAGGCGCTCATAGGCGATCCGCCGGCGCGAACCGGGCCCCTCGTAGGCGCGCAGCAGCGACAGCGACAAGGGCATGGACTGCAGCCGCATGCCGCCCCGGGAGATGCCCGGCGACTTGTTCATGAGGGTCAGCGCGATGTCCTCGTCCGGCTGCAGGTCGATGACCAGGCGGTTGGCCACCAGGTCGTCCTTGGCGGCGTTGCCGAAGATCGAGTGCGGCACGGCCTTGAACTGGATGGCGATCTGGGTGCGCCGCTCGGGCAGGCGCTTGCCGGTGCGCAGGAAGAAGGGCACGCCCGCCCAGCGCCAGTTGTCGATGTCGACGCGCAGGGCCACGAAGGTCTCGGTGCCGGTGGGCTGACCACGCTCGGCCTCATAGCCGTCGGCTTCCCGGCCCCCGACCACGCCCTTGGTGTACTGGCCGCGCACCGAGGCGCTCTGGGCCTCGGCGCGGGTGAAGCGGCGGAGCGAACGCAGCACCTTGACCTTCTCGTTGCGCACGCTGTCCGGCTCCATGTCGGCCGGCGGCTCCATGGCCACGAAGCAGAGCAGCTGCAGCATGTGGTTCTGCAGCATGTCGCGCAGGGCGCCGTACTCGTCGTAATAGGGCCAGCGCTCGCCCACGCCCTCGGTCTCGGCCACGGTGATCTGCACGTGGTCGATGGTGAGGTTGTTCCAGAGCGGCTCGAACAGGGTGTTGGCGAAGCGCAGCGCGATCAGGTTCTGCACCGTCTCCTTGCCCAGGTAGTGGTCGATCCGGAAGATGCGGTCCTCGGAGAAGACCGCGCCCACCGCGACATTGACCTCGCGCGAGGTCTCCAGGTCCCGGCCCACCGGCTTTTCCAGGACGATGCGGCTCTCGTCGACGGCCAGGCCCGCGGCGGCCAGCGCCACGCAGACGCGGCCATAGAGGCTGGGCGAGATGGCCAGGAAGAACATCGGCCGCGAACGGCCCTGCAGGTGCGGCTTGAGCTCGCCCGCGCCCGCCGCGGTGGTGGCATCGCAGGCGACATAGTCGATCCGCTCGGAGAACCGCGCCCAGACGCCGTCGTCGACCCCTTCCGGCCGCGCGGCCAGGATTTTCAGGACCTGGTCGACGAACTCGGCGCGGCTGTGCTGGGCCCGGGCGGTGGCCAGGATCTTGAACCCCACGGGCAGCAGGCCGTCGGCGTCGAGGAAGTAGAGCGACGGCAACAGCATGCGCCGCGACAGGTCGCCGGTCGCGCCGAACAGCACGATGGCGTCGGCCAGCGGCGTCTCGCCCTGGGGGTTCTGGGCCATCGGACGTCACCTCGAATAGGGGTCTGGATCGGGTTCAGGCGCGCGAGGGGCATAGCGCGGATTGCTGTACGGAACGTCAAGCCCATCCAGGGTTTCCGGCGCTCGTCCAAGGGATCGAAGCCAGGCCTCACGCGTTCCCAGAACACCTCGGGGTGTTGCGTGCATGTCGATCCAGGAGCTTATCGTCGGACTTCCCACTCCCAAGCCGTTGCGGCTGCGGGAGACGGCGCTGTTCCTTGACCTCGACGGCACCCTGGCGCCCATCGCCGCGCGGCCGCAGGATGTCCGCCCCGACCCGCGCCGCACCAGCCTCCTGGAGCGCCTGGCGCGCAAGCTGGAAGGCCGGCTGGCGGTGATCAGCGGCCGCACCCTGGCCGATGTCGACCGTATCCTAGAGGGCTGCGTGGCCAATGTGGCGGCGGTGCACGGCCTCGTAAGGCGCGATCAGGACGGCCGGGTGGTGAGCGCCGCGCCGCATCCCGCCCTGGCCCGCGCGGCCGAGGCGCTCGGCGCCTTCGCGGCCCGGGATTCCGGCCTGATGGTCGAGGAAAAGGCCGGCCTGTCCGTGGCGCTGCACTTCCGCCTGGCGAGCCGGCACGCCGCGGACGCCCGCGCCTGCGCCCAGGCCATCGCCGAGGAGACGGGCCTGACCCTGCAGCACGGCGACATGGTCGAGGAGCTGCGCACCCCGGGCGCCAGCAAGGGCGACAGCGTCCGCGCCTTCCTGGGCGAACCGGCGTTCGCCGGCGCACGGCCGGTCTTCATGGGCGACGACGTCACCGACGAGGACGGCTTCGAGGCCGCGGAGGCCCTGGGCGGGTTCGGCGTGGCGGTGGGCCCGCCCAGGCCCACCGGCGCGCGTTTCCGCCTGACGGGCGTCGAAGCGGCGCTGGCCTGGCTGGACGCCGCCACATGAGCCGCCTCATCGTCGTTTCCAACCGGGTGAACCCGCCAGGCGGCGCGGGCGAGGAGACCGTGGGCGGCCTAGCCATGGCGCTGGCCGCGGCTCTGCGGGAATATTCCGGCCTATGGTTCGGCTGGAGCGGCAAGACCACGCCGGAGTTCGACGGCAAGCTCTCGATGCAGACCCAGGACGGGGTGACGAGCGCGGTGGTCGACCTGGAGGCCGCCGACCTCGACGAATACTACAACGGCTACGCCAACAAGACGCTCTGGCCGCTGTTCCACTACCGCACCGACATCGCCGCCTACGACCGGGTCTACGGCGAGGGCTACAGCCGGGTGAACAAGCGTTTCGCCGAGACGCTCGCGCCCTTGATCGCCGACGGCGACCTGATCTGGGTGCACGACTACCATCTGATCCCGCTGGCCCGCGAACTGCGCGCGCTCGGCATCAAGAACCGGATCGGCTTCTTCCTGCATGTGCCCTGGCCGGCGCACCAGGTGTTCACCACGCTGCCCGGGCACAGCCTGTTGGTGCAGGCGATGTTCGACTACGACCTGGTGGGCTTCCAGACCGCCGAGTACTGCCAGGCCTTCGAGGAATATGTCCTGGCGGAGGGCGGCGGATCGCAGCCGGAGCCCGGGCGGCTGAAGGCCTATGGCCGGTCCCTGCGGGTCGGCGCCTTCCCGATCGGCCTCGACGCCCCCGACTTCGCCCGCATGCTGAAGAGCCCGCGCGCCCGGCGCATGCGCGACCTGATGGCCGCCGCCACAGTCTTCCGCCACCTGGTCGTGGGCGTCGACCGGCTGGACTATTCCAAGGGCCTGGAGGAGCGGTTCCTGGGCTTCGAGCGGTTCCTGGTCGACAACCCGGACATGCGCCGCGAGGTGCTGATGCTGCAGATCGCACCGGTCAGCCGCGAGAGCGTCGACGCCTATCAGGAGATCCGCGGCCGGCTGGACGCGCTGTCGGGCCGCATCAACGGCGAGTTCTCCGACGTCGATTGGAACCCGTTCCGCTATGTGAACAAGAACTACCGCCGCGACGAGCTGGCCGGCATCTATGGCGCGGCCCGGGTCGGGCTGGTGACGCCGCTGCGCGACGGGATGAACCTGGTGGCCAAGGAATATGTCGCCGCCCAGAACCCGGAGGATCCCGGCGTCCTGATCCTGTCGCGCTTCGCCGGCGCGGCGCGGCAGATGGGCGAGGCGCTGCTGGTCAACCCGAACAGCCCCGAAGAGATCGCCGACGCCCTGAAACGCGCGCTCGGAATGGAGAAGGCCGAACGCATCCGCCGCTGGAGCGCGCTGTTCGACAACATCCAGCGCGAGGACGTCACCGCCTGGCGCGACTCCTTCGTGAACGCGCTCGCCGGCCTAGCGACATCGAGGCAGGCTGCGCTGGCCTGCTAGGGGACATCCGCCGTGGCCGCCCGCAAACCCGCCGTCGACAAGAGCGCACCCGACAAGAACCTGGCCCGCTACCGCGCCATGCGCGACTTCAGCCAGACCGAGGAGCCCAGCGGCGCCGAGGCGGTGACGCCTTCGAACCGCCTGCGCTTCGTGATCCAGAAGCATGCCGCCACGCGCCTGCACTACGACTTCCGCCTGGAGCTGGACGGGACCTTCAAGTCCTGGGCGGTGACCAAGGGCCCCTCGCTCGATCCCGCCGACCGGCGCCTGGCGGTGCAGGTGGAGGACCACCCCCTCGACTACGGCGATTTCGAAGGGACCATCCCCAAGGGTCAGTACGGCGGCGGCACGGTCATGCTGTGGGACCGCGGCTACTGGGAGCCCGAAGCCGGGACCGATCCGCACAAGGGCCTCGCGGGCGGCGACTTCAAGTTCCGGCTCGATGGCGAGCGGCTGAAGGGCGGGTTCGTCCTGGTGCGGATGAAGCGCCGTGAGCGGGAGAAAAAGGACAACTGGCTGCTGATCAAGCACCACGACGGCTATTCGGTGGACCACGACGGCATGGCTCTGGTCGAGCAGACCGAGACCTCCGTGGCCTCGGGCCGGACCATGGGCGAGATCGCCGATGGCCAGGGCAAGGGCCCGACCCGCTTCATGACCGGCCGCGCGCGCGCCAAGGCCAAGCGGGTCTGGCATTCGAACCGCGCGGACGGCGATAGCGATGACGGCGAGGCCGAGCCTGCGCCCCTGCGCGCTGCACCGCCGCCGAAGCTGAAGGCCGCGGCCCTGCCGGGGTTCGTGGCCCCGCAGCTGGCGCGCTCGGTCGACCGGCCGCCGCAGGGCGTGGGCTGGGGCCACGAGATCAAGTTCGACGGCTATCGCCTGCAACTGCGCGTCGATGGCGGCCATGCCACTCTGAAGACCCGCGCCGGTCTCGACTGGACGGCGAAGTTCGAGGAGATCGGCAAGGCCGGCGAGGCCCTGCCCGACGCCTTGATCGACGGCGAGGCCTGCGCGCTCGACGCCTCCGGCGCGCCCGACTTCGCGGCCCTGCAGGCGGCCTTGTCGGACGGCAAGACCGGCGACCTGATCTTCTTCGCCTTCGACCTCCTGTTCGCGGGCGGCGAGGACCTGCGCAACCTGCCCCTCAGCGAACGCAAGGCGCGGCTGAAGGCCTTGCTGGACACGGCGCCCAGGACGGTCGGCAAACGCATCCGCTACGTCGACCACTTCGAGATCGCCGGCGACGCGGTGCTGCAGTCGGCCTGCCGCATGTCACTGGAGGGGATCGTCTCCAAGCGGCTCGACGCACCCTACCGGTCGGACCGCAGCGAGACCTGGCTGAAGTCCAAGTGCCGCGCCGGCCACGAGGTGGTGATCGGCGGCTGGACCGGCGAGACCGGGCAACTGCGCTCGCTGCTCGTCGGCGTGAACCGCGACGGCAAGCTGATCTACACCGGCCGGGTCGGCACGGGCTTCGGCCGCGACAAGGTGGCCCGCGTTCTGCCGCGCCTGCAGAACCTGGAGGCGGACAAGAGCCCCTTCATCGGCGCGGGCGCGCCGCGCAAGGCCGCCGATGTCCACTGGGCGAAACCAGAGCTGGTGGCGGAGATCGAGTTCGCCGGCTTCACCGCCTCGGGCATGGTGCGCCAGGGCGCGTTTAAGGCGCTGCGCGAAGACAAGCCCGCCCAGGATGTCGTCGCCGAAAAGCCGGCGCAGGTCAGCGAGGCGGCCCTTGCCGAACCCGCGCCCATGGCCAAGGCTGCGGCGACGAAGAAACCGGGACCCGCCGTCGTCATGGGCATAACCCTCTCGCATCCGGACAAAGCGCTATGGCCGGATGGCGGCGACGGGACGCCGGTCACCAAGCTCGACCTCGCCCGCTACCTGCAGACGGTCGGGCCCTGGATGATGACCCACATCAAGGGCCGGCCCTGCTCGATCATCCGCACGCCGGATGGGATCGAGGGCGCGCAGCGCTTCTTCCAGCGCCATGTGGGCAAGGGCTCCTCCGCTCTGATCTCCGAGGTCAAGGTGCTGGGCGACCACAAGCCCTATCTCGAGATCGACCGCATCGAGGCCCTGGCCGCGCTCGCCCAGCAGGGCGCCACCGAATACCACCCGTGGAACTGTCAACCGTTCTCGCCGGAGACGCCCGGCCGGCTGGTCTTCGACCTGGATCCCGACGAGGCCATCCCCTTCGAGCGGGTGATCGAGGCCGCGCTGACGGTGAAGGAACGGCTGGAAGCCCTGGGCCTCACGGCCTTCTGCAAGACTACCGGCGGCAAGGGCCTGCACGTGGTCACGCCGCTGAAGGACGGGAAGGGCAAGACCGACTGGCCCACGGCGAAAAAGTTCGCCCAGGACGTCTGCCTGGCCATCGCCGCCGACCAGCCCGAGCGTTACGTGGTCAACATGGCCAAGGCCAAGCGGGTCGGACGCATCTTCCTGGATTACCTGCGCAACGACCGGCTCTCGACCGCCGTGGCGCCGCTGTCGCCGCGGGCGCGCCCCGGCGCGACGGTGAGCTTCCCCCTGACCTGGGACCAGGTGAAACCGGGGCTGAACCCCAAGGCCTTCACCATCCGCACCGCGCCGGCCCTGCTTGAGAAGACCACCGCCTGGGCCGGCTATTGCGACGCCGAGCAGCCCCTGGCGGCGGCGATCCGCAAGTTGGCGAAACGCTGACCTGCCCGGCCGATTCCTGGGAATTCCCACTCTTTAGGGAAAAGTAATCCGCCGAAATTAAGGGTGCTGGCGACGATTGACCGCCAGGTCCGAGAAGGTCTGCGAACGCGCGCCACCCCTGGCGCGGGCGCGCTTCGACGCCTCTGTCCCGGCTGCCGGTGCAACCCGATCCAGGGATGGATGGAGACGAAGACGATGAAGCTTACGATCAAGGCGCGCCTGGTCGGCTCGCTGGCGGCGCTGGGCCTGGGCATGATCGCCATCGGCGCGAGCGGTTGGATTTCCACAACGGTCGGCAACACCCGGCTGCAGTCGGTGATCAGCGACCGCGTCGTGCCGATGCAGCAGCTGAAGGCGGTCAGCGACAGCTATTCCGATAGCATCGTCGACGCCGCCCACAAGGCGCGCGGCGGCTCCTACACCCCCGCCAAGGCCCTGCAGCAGATCGCCGCCGCCCGCGAGACGATCAAGGCCAAGTGGGGCGCCTATCGCCAGACCCAGATGACCACCGAGGAAACCGCCCTGGTCCAGAAGGTCGAGGCGGGCCTGCCGGCGGCGGACAGCGCCACCGACCGCCTGGTGGGCCTGCTGCAGTCCGGCGACATGGCGGGCCTGGCCGAATTCAACGACCACAGCCTCTATCCCGCCATCGACCCGGTGACGGGCGCGGTGGGCGACCTGGTCGACCTGCAGATGCGGGTGGCGACCGAGGACGGCCGGGCCGCGGCCCACGCCGCGACGGTGTCCCTGGCGATCATGGGCGGCATCGCGACCCTGGCGGCGCTGATGCTCGCCTTCGCGGGCCATGTGGTGGTCAACCAGGTGTCCAAGCCGCTCCTGGCCATCGCCGAGGTGATGCGCCGGCTGGCCGGCGGCGACCACGCGGTGGAAATCCCCGGCGCCGACCGCCACGACGAGCTCGGCCAGATGGCCGGCGCGGTGCAGGTGTTCAAGGAAAGCGCCATCGCCAAGATCAAGGCCGACGCCGAGGCGGTCGAGGCCAAGGAGCGCGCCGAGCAGGAACGCCGCGCCGCCGGCGAGGCCGCCATCGCCAAGGAACAGGCCCTGGTGGTCTCGGTGTTCGGCAACGCCATGGAGAAGCTGGCCAGTGGCGACCTGACCTATCGGGTCAACGACAGCCTGGCGCCGGCTTACGAGAAGCTGCGCGAGGACTTCAACGGTTCCATGGCCAAGCTGGAGAAGACCATGGGCGTGATCGTCGGCAACGCCGGCGGCATCCACTCCGGCAGCCAGGAGATCAGCGTCGCCTCCGACGACCTGTCCCGGCGCACCGAGCAACAGGCCGCGAGCCTGGAGGAGACCGCCGCGGCCCTGGAGCAGATCACCGCTACGGTGCGCAAGACCGCCGAGGGCGCCAAGGAGACCCGCGACGTAGTCGCCTCCGCCAAGAGCGGCGCCGAGACCGGCGGCCAGGTCGTCGCCCAGGCCATGTCGGCGATGAGCGAGATCGAGGGCTCCGCCCAGCAGATCAGCCAGATCATCAGCGTGATCGACGAGATCGCCTTCCAGACCAACCTGCTGGCCTTGAACGCCGGGGTGGAAGCCGCCCGCGCCGGCGACGCCGGCAAGGGCTTCGCGGTGGTGGCGTCCGAGGTCCGCGCTCTCGCCCAACGCTCGGCGGACGCGGCCAAGGAGATCAAGGCGCTGATCTCCGACTCCACGGCCAAGGTGGGCCAGGGCGTGAAGCTGGTCGGCGAGACCGGCCAGGCGCTCGAGCGCATCGTGGGCGAGGTCGGGCGCATCAATGCCCTGGTCGAAGAGATCGCCTCGGCCGCTCAGGAGCAGGCCACAGGCCTCGCCCAGGTGAACGTCGCGGTGAACCAGATGGACCAGGTCACCCAGCAGAACGCCGCCATGGTCGAGGAATCCACCGCCGCCAGCCACGCCCTGTCGCAGGAGGCGACCGACCTTTCCGACCTGATGAGCCAGTTCCGGCTGGGGCCCGACCACGCCGCGCCCAATCGCGCGCGTCCCGCCCCGTCGGCCCGGCCCACGCCGGCCTCTCGCCATCCGGTGCACGCCGCCCAGGCCAAGGTCGCCCAGATGATCTCCACGGATCAGGCCAAGGCCGCCGCCTGGTCGGAGTTCTGAGGATGAAGGCCGAGCTCAACGTCAAGGCGGGCCAGGAGCTGATCATCGTGGAGATCGGCGGCCAGCGGTTCGCCATCGACATCATGTCGGTGCGCGAGATCCGCGGCTGGTGCGCCTCCACTCGCCTGCCGCAATCGCCCGCCCATGTCCTGGGGATGATCAACCTGCGCGGCTCTGTGCTGCCGGTGATCGACTTCAGCTCACGCCTGGGCCTCGGCGACAGCGAGCCCAACGCCGCCTCGGTGGTGATCGTGGCCGAGATCGGCGACCGCCTGGTGGGCCTGCTGGTCGAAGCGGTCTGCGATATCCTCACCCTTGGCGAGGGCATGCTGCAGCCCGCGCCGAACGTGGGTGAGCCGAAGGTCCAGGAGTTCGTGCTGGGCGTGATCACCGCCGACGACGGGATCATCACCCTGCTGACCCTGGACGCGGTGATCCCGCCGGGCGACCAGCTCGCCGCCTAGCGGTTGGGGCCATGACGTTCTCGGCGGGAAGAGTACCCATTCTGGGTAGTCCCTCGTCGGGGGCGCCTCTGCGATTCAGCCTATCGTTAGGGGCCTCAGCCGCAGAATGCGCCTGTGGATTTCCAGACGTGGGGGCGTCGCATGAATACGCAGCCGAGCGGCGACTATCTCGACCTCACCGGCGTCTGCGCCCTGCTGGTCGAGGACAACGCCAACACCCGCACCCTGATCGCCGAGGTCCTGCGGGGCCTGGGGATCAACAAGATCTTCAAGGCCGACAGCGCCGCGGGCGGCTGGGCGGTCCTGCAGGCCGGCGGCGTCGACCTCGTCTTTGCGGACATCGAGATGGCCGGCGAGAACGGCCTGGAGTTCGTCAGCCGGATCCGCGCCGCCAAGGATCCGCACATCGCCGAGGTGGTGGTCGTGGTGGTCTCCGCCCACGCCACCGAGGCGCGCGTGATCAAGGCCGGCGCCGTCGGGGCCAACAGCTTCGTCGGCAAGCCGTTCAGCGTCAGCCGCCTGGCCCGCGCCATCGCCGAGGGCTTCGCCAACCGCCGCATGCTGGCCAGGGCCGCGGCCGCCCGCGCCAGCGGCCCCGGCGGAGAGGCCGTGGAGCTCTGAGCCTTCAGGGCGACGTCGTCAGTCGAGGCTGATCCCCGCGGCGCGCAGGTTGCGGTACAGCCGGCGCAGGTTCGTCAGATTGACTTCCAGCATCTCGGAACGCCGCGGATCGGCGACCGCGGCGGTGGGCGCGATGACCCCGCCCTTCACCCGCACGCACTGCCCGGTCTCGACCATCTTGGCCACGTGCCGCCGGGTGGTCTCGTAGGGCAGGCCCAGATTGGCCGAGAGCGCCAGGATGCTGACCGGCCGGCGGACCTCATCGGGCGGAGGGCTGTCGAGGCTGTCGAAGCCGCTCGACACCCGGTCCAGGTGCGAGACGTTGGCCTGCACCAGCGCCAGGTTGACCAGGCCGGTGAGCAGCTCGCCGTTGGCCAGTTCGCCGATCATCTTGAGCGAGCGCAGCAGGTAGTCCGCCGAGATCCGCGCGGCGAGCCGGCTCTTGTCCGGCGGATCGGGCGGGCCCAGGGCCCCCGTCGCATCCTCGGTCATCGCTGCGCGCCGGCTACCAAATCCGCACCCGTTGGTCGGGCGCGATATAGAGCTTGTCGCCGGGCTTGACGCCAAAGGCGGCGTACCAGGCGTCGATGTTCCTCACCGGGCCGTTCACCCGGTACTGCCGCGGCGAATGCGGATCGCTGACCACCTGGCGGCGCACGGCGTCGTCGCGCAGCTTCCCGCGCCAGGCCTGCGCCCAGCCCAGGAACACCCGCTGGTCGCCGGTCAGCCCGTCGATCACCGGCGCGGGCTTGCCGTGCAGGCTCGCGTGGTAGGCGTCGAGGCCCAGGGTCAGGCCGCCCAGGTCGGCGATGTTCTCGCCCATGGTCAGGTCGCCGTTCACATGGGCGCCGGGCAAGGGCTCGTAGGCGGAGTACTGAGCGCCGAACGCCTTGGCGCGGGCCTCGAAGATCTTGGCGTCGGCCGGCGCCCACCAGTCGCGCAGCCGGCCTTGCGAGTCGTACTTGCGGCCCTGGTCGTCGAAGCCGTGGGTCAGCTCGTGGCCGATCACCCCGCCCACCGCGCCATAGTTGACCGCCGGGTCCGCGCCGGGGTCGAAGATCGGCGGCTGCAGGATCACCGCGGGGAAGACGATGTCGATCAGCGAGCCGTTGTAGGCGTCGTTGGTCTGCGGGGTCATGCCCCAGTCGCCGCGGTCGACCGGCCCGTTCTGCCGCGCCACATAGAAGGCCCAGTCCGCCTGGGCGGCGCGCAGCACGTCGCCCACTAGGTCGTCGTCGCGGATCACCACCTTGGAATAGTCGCGCGGCTTGTCCGGGTAGCCGACCTTGACGGTGTAGGCGGCCAGCTTCTTCAGCGCCTCGGTCTTGGTCGCCGGGCTCATCCAGTCGAGCTTCCCGATCCGCGCGGCGTAGGCGGTCTTCAGGTCGGCGACCAGGGCCTGCACCTTGGCCTTGGCGGCCGGTGGGAAGTAGCGGGCGGTGTAGAGCTGGCCCACCGCCCAGCCGAGGGTGCCGAAGCGGTCGGAACGGTCGCCTGCGGCGAAGTCTCCGCCGCTCACCGCATGGACGCCGCGCTTCCAGCGGACCTCTTCCTCGTCCTGGCCGGTCAGGGTCTTCTTGCGGAAGGCGAAGAAGGCGTCGTCGAAGGGCTTTGAGAGGTAGGGCGCGGCGTTGTCGGCCACGTTGAAGGCGAGCCAGGCCTGCAGCACGTCCACCGGGGCGGCGCCATAGATCGCGGCGATCTTGGGGAAGGCGGTCTTCTCGACCACCACCACCTTGGCTGGGGATCCCAGGTCGGCGGCCGCCAGGAAGGCGCGCCAGGGGAAGCCCGGCGCGGCCGCCTCGAGCTGCGGCAAACTATAGGGGTTGTAGGTGGTGTCGGGGTTGCGTTCTTCGGCCTTGGTCCAGCTGGCCTCGGCGATCCGGGTCTCAAGCGCGACGATCGCCGCCGCCTTGGCCTTGGCGTCGGGCCAGCCCTCGAGCGTCAGCAGCGTCTCGACATAGGCCTGGTAGGCCGCCTTCTTCTCGGCGAAGGCGCTCTGCAGGTAGTAGTCGCGGTCGGGCAGGCCCAGGCCCGCCTGGGCCAGGAAGATGGCGTAGTGGCTGATGTCCTTGGCGTCGACGTCGAGGCCGATGCCGAACGCTCCGCTCTCGAAGTCCTTCACCTGGCGGCCCATCAGGGCGCCCAACTGCTCGCGGGTCGTGGCCGCGCGGATGGCGGCGAGCTGGGGGGCGATGGGCGTCGCGCCCAGCGCCTCCACGCGGCCCTCGTCCATGAAGGCCCTGTAGAAAGCGCCCACCTTGCCCTCGACATCTGTCGGCGCGTGGCCGGCCTTGGCCGCGGCGTCCTCCATGATCGCGTGCAGGCGCGCCTCGGCTAGGTCGCTCTCGTAGGTGCGCAGGCTGACGGCGGGCTTGTCGGCAGGGATCGGCGTGCGGTCCAGCCAGGCGCCATTGGCATAGCGGAAGAAGTCGTCGCCGGGCCGGGTCTTCGGGTCCTGGGCGGTGAGGTCGACGCCCCAGGCGCCGTACTTCAGCGCGGCGGGTTCGGCAGCGCGCGCGGCCCCGGCCGTCAGGGTCAGGATCACGGCCAGCGCCGCGGCGGACTTCGACATCGACGAGGATCCCTTGCACCTTCGGACCGGGTCGAGGTCATCACCGCCCATAGGTCTGGTCAAGCTAGCCGTCTGGACGCTGGCCCGTACCGCTTTTCCGAGACACAATCGGGAAACAGCCGCGCTCTAGAGAGCCGTAAAAGACTTTTGGGGGAGCCTGGAAATGACCGCGCATCGCACTCTGACCGCCGCCGCCTTCGCGCTGGGCCTCGTCGCCCTGCCGGCTGCGGCTCTGGCGCAAGGCGGCCCTGCCGCCACGATCAAGCAGGGCGCGCTGCAAGGCGCCTCGGTCGAGGGCGTGGAAGAGTTCTGGGGCATCCCCTACGCCGCCCCGCCGGTGGGCGACCTGCGCTGGAAGCCGCCCGCGGCCGCCCAACCCTGGACCGGAACCCGCGACGCCGCCAAGGCCGGCGCCTCCTGCCAGCCGGCCCGCGACGGCTCGCAGATCGAGGACTGCCTGTTCGCCAACGTCACCCGGCCCGCCGGCGCCAAGGCCGGCCAGAAGCTGCCGGTCTATGTCTGGATCCACGGCGGCGGCTTCACCATCGGCTCGTCCACCGGCGCCTTCGGGGCGCAGACCGACGGCATCCAGTTCGCCAAGGAAGGCATCGTCACCGTCTCGGTCAGCTACCGCCTGGGCCGCGCCGGCTGGTTCGCCCATCCGGCGCTCTGCAAGGAAGGCCCCTGCGGCAACTACGGCCTGATGGACCAGATCGCCGCCCTGAAGTGGGTGAAGGCCAATATCGCCAGCTTCGGCGGCGACCCGAACAACGTGACCATCGGCGGCGAGAGCGCCGGCGGCATCTCGGTCTTGGAGCTGATGCTGGCCCCCGACGCGCGCGGCCTGTTCCAGAAGGCGATCGGCGAATCGAGCTTTGGCCGCCTGGAGCCCACCTCCATGGCCGACGCCCAGGCCGCCGGCATGAAGGCGGCCGCCCAGGCCGGCGTCACCGGCGAGGACGCCGCGGCCGCCGCGGCGCTGCGCAAGGTCTCCCTGAGCGCCATGCCCTACACCGGCCCCTTCACCAGCCGGGCCGGCCCGATCCTCGACGGCCGCTATGTGCAGGGCGGCATCGCCGAGGGCTTCGCCGCCGGCAAGCAGGCCAAGGTGCCGCTGCTGATCGGCGGCAACTCCAACGAGGCCAGCCTGTTCCGGCCGCAGGCCGCGGCGGTTGACGCCATCCCGGCCGACCGCAAGGCCGCCGCCATGGCCGCCTTCGACCCGCAGGCCAAAGGCGATAAGGCCCAGATGGCCAACGACATGGCCACGCGCCAGTACATCACCGAGCCGGACCGCTTCATCAGCCGCGCCCAGACCAAGGCCGGCCAGCCGGTCTACACCTACTACTTCTCCTACGTGAGCCCGGGCCAGAAAGCGCAGACGCCGTTCGGCGCGCCGCACACCGCCGAGATCAAGTACGCCTTCGCCGGGCCCAAGCAGCAGTTCGCCGACGTCGACCTGCCGCTGGCCAAGGCGGTCAACGCCTACTGGGCGGCCTTCATCAAGACCGGCAATCCCGACAGCGCCGGCGGCCCGGCCTGGCCGAAGTTCGCGCCCGGCGAGACCTATATGGAGTTCAGCGCCGCAGGCCCGCAGCCGCACGAGCACTTCCTGAAGGCCGAGCTCGATTGGCAGGAAGCCACTGTGAAAGCCGGTGGGAGCGCCTCGCCGACGGCGCCGAAGTAGGGCTAGTCCCAAGTTCCGTCATCCTCCGGTCAGCCGCAGGCTGGTCCGGGGGACCCAAGCTGAATTGCACCAAAAGGCGAGGCCGCATGAATCCCCCGGATCGCCTCTTCGGGCGACCGGAGGATGACGGTCTATTGGGGCGGATTCCGCTTCAGGCGCGCTTCTTTGCCGCCGTCTTGCGTGAAGCCGCGGGCTTCTTGGCGCTCGAACGCGGAGCTGCGGTCTTGCGCCGCTCGCCGCCGCCGGTCTGGCCGAGGCTGCGCTTGAGCGCCTCCATAAGGTCGATGACCTCGGCCTCCTTGGGCTCTTCCGGGGCGGTGACGGTGTGGCCCTTTTCCTTCTCCTTGATCAGGGCCCGGAGCGCATCCTCGTAGCGGTCGGTGAACTGGCTGGGGTCGAAGGGGCCTTCCAGCTGGTCGATGATCTTGGCGGCGATGTCGACCATCTGGGCCGGCGGCTTGGCGGCCTTGATGTGGCTGAAGATCTCGTCGGCCTGGCGCACCTCGCGCTTGTTGCGGATGGTGTAGGCGATGATGCCCTTTTCGTGGGTCTCCAGCGCCATCAGCCGCTCCCGCTGGTGCATGACCAGGCGGCCCAGCGCCACCTTGCCGGCCTTCTTCATCGCCTCGCGGATGACGCTGAACGCCTCCAACGCCATGTCGCCGTCGGGCGCCAGGAAGTAGGGATCGTTCCAGTAGAGGCGGTCGATGTCGGCGTCGTCGACGAAGCGTTCGATGTCGAGGGTGCGCGTGGTCTCCAGCCGCACCGCCTTGATCTCCTCGTCGGTGATGACGACGTAGCGGCCCTTCTCGATCTCGTAGCCCTTGACGATGTCCGCGCGGTCGATGGGGCCGCTCTCCGGGTCGGTCGGGATCATCCGCACCCGGTTGTGCGTCGTCTTCGACAGCATGTTGAAGTGCATCTCGCCGGTGCGCGAGGTGGCCGTGTAGAGCGCCACCGGGCAGCTCACCAAGGACAGCCGCAGGTAGCCCTGCCAGGTCGGACGGGTGGCCATGGTCGCGCGATCCCCTTGATGCGATTCTGCAAACGCCGTGGCGGCGGATCGGTTCGAGAGTCAGTTCAAAGACTTAGCCGGCGCCGTGGGCGCGCTACTTCCCGCCCAGCGCCAGGCCCGGCAGCGTCGACGCCTGTTCGGCGTCGAGCTGGGTCTTGCGGAAGTGGGTGCGCACGCCGCTGTCCTTGCCGAACTCCATGAGCTGATCGCCCGCCGGCGTGTAGGCGGGCCAGGGCTGGCCGCCGCACTTGGGCGCGCCGGTCTTGGCGAAGCTCACCCAGCAGGCGTGCATCAGGTCGGCGACCTGCTGGTCCTTGGCGCTGACCATGCTGGGCGGCGTGCGCCGGCCCCAGTAGTCCCAGGCGTACTGGATCTCGTCGGCATGGCTGGCGCGGGTCTTGGACGGCGGGAAGCGCGAGCCGACGTAGGAGAAGTAGTAGAGCCAGCTCGGCTGGCCGCCCGAGGTCTCCGCCGCCACCCAGCGGGCCGGACCGCCCATCACCCGGTCGGTGAAGACGGCGCGGGCGAAGACGTCGGGGCCGGCGGCGGCCTCTGCGGCATAGGCCGGCTTCACGTCGGCCGGGATGCGTGAGAGCGCCGCCTCGCCCAGGGTCACCGGGCCCATCAGCGAGTCCTCGCCGGAGTTGGAGCCGATGATCAGCGGCACGTCGGGGATGTGGCGCCGCGCGATGGCCTGGCTGTCGGTCTCGGTCATCAGCTTGCCGTCGATGAAGGGCCCGTAGTTGCCGTTGACCGCGGCCAGCTTGTCGGCCGGCAGGGCCCGCAGGTCCGCCGCCGTAGCGGTTTCCGGGACGCCGGCCCGGGTCATGGCGGCCAGGCCGATCTTCTCCTGGTCGGCCAGGGTCGAGGGCGTCGTCCAGCCCAGGCCGCTCTCGACAATGGCCTTCTGATAGAGCCCCCTGGCCGAGGGCGTGGCCATGAGGGCGAGCGTGCTCTGCCCGCCGGCGCTCTCGCCGAAGATGGTGACGTTCTTCGGATCGCCGCCGAAGGCCGCGATGTTCCGCTGCACCCACTTCAGGGCCGCGATCTGGTCCATCAGGCCATAGTCGCCGAGCGGCTCGCCGGGCTTGGCGGCCCTGGTCAGCGCCGGATGGGCGAAGTAGCCGAGCGCGCCCAGCCGGTAGTTGATCGCCACCACCACCACGCCGTCGCGGGCGAAGTTCTCGCCGCCGTAGATCCAGCCCGCGCCCGTGCGGTGGCCGCCGCCGTGGATCCAAACCATCACCGGCGCGCCCCTGGCGTGTGGGGGCGCGAAGACGTTGAGCTGCAGGCAGTCCTCGGACGTCGGCCCGTTGGCGCCGCCGGAATTGGGCGAGCCGTCCGCGTTCATCGGCTGCGGGCAGGACGGGCCGGGCTCGGCGGCGGGGCGCGGCGCGGTCCAGGCCTTCACCGGCTGCGGCGGCGTCCAGCGCAGGGCGCCCACCGGCGGCGCGGCGAAGGGGATGTTGCGGAAGACGAGGTCCTTGCCCTCATCCACGCCGACCACCGGGCCGGAGTCGATCTTCACGGTGACCGGCTTGCCCTGCGACGGCGGCAGGGCCTGGGCTGCAACCGTCGTGGCGATCAGCGCCGCGGCGGCGCCCGTGAGCGCCCCGCGGATGGCGGCGAAACGATCCATGACTTCCCTCCCGCCGGCGTCGGCCGGTCTCGCAAGCGACCATCCGGCCTAAGCCGCCGCGAGGTCAAGCCGGCGCAACGGCACCTTGACTCCCGGCGCTTCAGTTATAGAACAAAGATGGAACGAAAGGAGTCCGCAAAGCCATGTCCGATTTTCGCGCAGAGCGGCTGCGGGCCGCGCGGGCGAAGATCGCCGTCCTGGAGACGGACGGGCGCCCCGACGCCGGGACCCTGCCCTTCGGCGATCCTCGGATCGACGGCTGCCTGCCGGGCGGCGGCCTGCCGCTGGGCCGCTGGCACGAGGTCTGCGGCGAGGGGCTGGAGGTCGAGACCGCCGCCGCCCCCGCCGCCTTCACCGCCCTCCTGGTCGCGCCGCTCGCCCGGCGGGGCGAGGTAGTCTGGGTGCTGCGCCGCGACGACCTGTGGGCGCCGGGCCTGGTCGGTCTGGGCTTCCCGCCGGAGCGGCTGATCCAGGTCTGCGCCCGCGACGAGGCCGAGGCGCTGTCGGTGATGGAAGATGCGCTCGCCACCGTGGGCGTGGCCGCCGTGGTGGGCGAGGTCGAGGCCGCCGACCTGACCGCCGGACGGCGCCTGCAGCTCGCCTGCGAGAAGCAGCGGGCGACCGGCTTCCTGATCCGGCGACGGCCCTATGGCGGGACGGCCCGGCGCGAGGCCACAGGCTCGGCGGCGGCCACCCGCTGGCGGGTCGCCTCCGCGCCGTCGGAGCCGCCAGCCGCGGCGTTCGGCCTGGGCGATCCGCGCTTCCGCGTCGCCCTGGAGCGCTGCCGCGGCGGGCGCACCGGCGCCTGGCTGATGCAGGCCGACGGGGCCTACTCACAGGAGATGACGGATGTCGCGCATCCTCTGCGCCTGGTCGCCGAGTTGGGCGATCGCCAACTGGCGCCGGCGCAACCCCTCCGACTCGCCGGCTGAGCCCTTCGCCCTGATCGAGACCGTGCGGGCCGTGCGGCGGCTCTCGGCGGTCAGCGAGACGGCGAGCCGCCTGGGCCTCTCGGTCGGCCAGAAGGCCACCGACGCGATGGCCCTGGTCCCGGAGCTTACGACCGCCGAGGCTGAGCCTGAGGCGGACGCCACGGCGCTGACCGCGCTCGGCGACTGGTGCGTGCGCTTTTCCCCCGCCGTGGCCATCGACGCCCCGGACGGCCTATTCCTCGACGTGACCGGGGTCGACCATCTGTGGGGCGGCGAGGCGGCCCTGCTGGAGGACATCCGCCGCCGCCTGGCCGCCAATGGCCTGCCGTTCCGCGCCGCCATCGCCGACACGCCCGGCGCGGCCTGGGCGCTGGCCCACTATGGCGAGGACGGCGCCATCGCCCCGCCCGGCGGCCAAGGGCCGCTGCTGGCGCCGTTGCGCCCCGCCGCCTTGCGCTTCGACCAGGAAACCTGGGCGCAGATTGAGCGCCTGGGCCTGCGGCAGGCCGGCCAGCTGATGGCCATCCCGCGCGGCCCCTTCGCGCGGCGCTTCGGGCGCGGGGCGCTTCTGCGCCTGGACCAGGCCTTGGGTCGCGAGGCCGAGGCCCTGGAATTCCGCCGCCCGCCGACGCCCTGGTTCGCGCGCCTGGCCTTCGCCGAGCCGATCAGCGAGCCGGAGGACCTGGCCCGCGTCGCCTTCGACGTGGCCGCCAAGCTCTGCGCGCGGCTGGAGGCCGAGAACCAGGGCGCGCGGCGCTTCGAGATCGCCTTCCATCGCCTGGACGGCAAGACCCTGCCGCTGCAGGTGGGCCTGACGCTGCCCGGCCGCGACGCCCGGCGGATCGCCAAGCTGTTCGCCCCCAAGCTGGAGACCGTCGACCCGGGCTTCGGGATCGAGGTCGTGACGATCACCGCCGAGGACGTCGAACCGATCTCCAGCCGCCAGGCCCGGCTGGACACCGCCCGCGAGGCCACGGTGGAAGAGGGCCTGGCGCCCCTCGTCGACCGCCTGGTCAACCGCCTCGGCGAGGACCGCGTCTGGCGCGCGGCGCCGGTGGAAAGCCATGTGCCGGAGCTGGCCGTGGGCCGCGCCCGCCCACTCTCCAAGTCGATGGATGGGGCCAAACCGAAGGACAAGCCGCGGCCCTGGGACCCGACGGCGCCGCGCCCGGCGCGCCTGTTCCGCCGCCCGGAGCCGGTGGACATGGTCCTGGCCATCACCCCCGACGACCCGCCCAGCCAGTTCCGCTGGCGCGGCCAGGTCCACCGGGTGCGCCGGGCCGAGGGGCCGGAGCGGATCGGCGAGGAATGGTGGAAAGCCGCCATCGAGGACGCCGATACCCGCCACGTGCGCGACTATTATCGGGTGGAGGACGCCGAGGGCGCCCGCTTCTGGCTGTTCCGCGCCGGCCTCTACGGCGACCCGGCTGCGCCCCCGCAATGGTGGCTGCACGGGGTGTTCGGATGAGCGTCCGCTACGCCGAGCTGCAGGCGGCCAGCAACTTCTCCTTCCTGCGCGGCGCCTCGCACCCGTGGGAGCTGATGGCCGGCGCCGCGGGCCTGGGCCTGGAGGCGCTGGGCGTCTGCGACCGCAACTCCCTGGCCGGCGTGGTGCGCGCCTGGCGGGCGAAGAAGGACCTGCTGGCCGGGACCAGGACCCGCGACCTGACCGGCTGCCGCCTGGACTTCGCCGACGGGACCCCGAGCCTGCTGGTCTATCCGTCGGACCGGGAGGCCTACGGCCGGCTGACCCGCCTGCTGACGCTTGGCCAGCGGCGGGCGGAGAAGGCGGCGTGCGAGCTGCATTGGCGCGACTTCCTGGACCACGCCGAGGGTCAGCTGGTCCTGGTCACGCCGCCGGATGCGCTCGACGCGGCCTTCGAGGGCGAGCTGCGGCGGATCGCCGGCGAATTGCGCGGAAACCTCTGGCTGGCCGCCGCCCGGCGCTACGGCCCGCGCGACCTGCAGCGGCTGTCGCAGCTCGCCGCCCTGGCCCAGGCTCATGGCGCACCCCTCGTGGCCACCAACGACGTCCTCTACCACGGCCCCGAGCGGCGGGCGTTGCAGGACGTGCTGACCTGCATCCGCGAGGGCTGCACGATCCAGGACGCGGGCCTCAAGCTGCAGGCCAACGCCGAGCGACACCTGAAGTCGCCGGACGAGATGGCCCGTCTGTTCGCGAAGTTCCCGGGCGCGGTGGAGCGCAGCGTCGAGATCGCCGAGCGCATCGGCTTCGACCTTGGCCAGCTGCGCTACGAATACCCCGACGAGCCGGTGCCCCCGGGCGACACCGCCATCCACCACCTGCGCCGGCTGACCTGGCGCGGCGCGCAATACCGCTTCCAGAAGGGCCTGCGCCAGAAGGAGCGGCGGACCATCAAGCGCGAACTCGACCTCATCGAGAAACTGGCTGTCCCCAACTACTTCCTGACCGTCCACGACATCGTCAGATGGGCGCGCGAGCAGGACATCCTCTGCCAGGGCCGCGGCTCGGCGGCCAATTCCTGCGTCTGCTACTGCCTGGAGGTCACCGCGGTCGACCCGACCAAGGACGACCAGGACCTGCTGTTTTCGCGCTTCCTGTCGGAGGAACGGGGCGAGCCGCCGGACATCGACGTCGACTTCGAGCACGAGCGGCGCGAGGAGGTGATGCAGTACGTCTACCGCCGCTACGGCCGCGAGCGGGCGGCGATCGTGGCCACGGTCATCCACTACCGCCCGCGCATGGCGATCCGCCAGGTCGGCCAGGCGCTGGGCCTGACCGAGGACATCACCGCGGCGCTGGCGAACACCGTCTGGGGCAGCTGGGGCGACAATGTCGCCGACGACCACATCCGCCAGGTGGGCCTCGACCCGGACAATCTTGAGATCCGCCGCGCCACCGCCATCGCCGGCCAGCTGCTGGGCTTCCCGCGCCACCTGTCACAGCACGTGGGCGGCTATGTCCTAACCAAGCGCCGGCTGGACGAGACCGTGCCCATCGGCAACGCGGCCATGAAGGACCGCACCTTCATCGAATGGGACAAAGATGACATCGAAGCCATCGGCCTGATGAAGGTCGACGTCCTGGCGCTGGGCATGCTGACCGCGCTGAAGCGCAGCTTCGACATGCTGCCGCCCCTGGAGGATGGCCGTCGCATCACCGACATCGCGCACATCCCGCAGGAGGACCCGGCGGTCTACGACATGCTCTGCAAGGGCGATTCCGTGGGCGTCTTCCAGGTCGAGAGCCGCGCGCAGATGTCGATGCTCCCGCGGCTGAAACCGCGGAAATTCTACGACCTGGTGATCGAGGTGGCCATCGTGCGGCCCGGCCCGATCCAGGGCGACATGGTGCATCCCTATCTGCGGCGGCGCGACGGACTGGAGGAGCCGGAATACCCCGCGCCGTCCGCCGCGCACGGCCCCCGGGACGAGCTGAAGCATGTGCTCCACAAGACCTTCGGCGTGCCGCTGTTCCAGGAGCAGGCGATGCGGCTGGCCATCGAGGCGGCCAAGTTTACCGACGACGAAGCCGACGGCCTGCGCCGCTCCATGGCCACCTTCCGCGCCGACGGGCGGCTGTGGGAGTACCGCGAGAAGTTCATCGAGGGCATGGCCCGGCGCGGCTACCAGCGCGACTTCGCCGAGCGGTGCTTCAAGCAGATCGAGGGCTTCGGCTCCTACGGCTTCCCGGAGAGCCACGCGATCAGCTTCGCGATCCTGGTCTACGTCTCGGCCTGGGTGAAACATCATCACCCGGAGGTGTTCTGCGCGGCCCTGCTCAACAGCCAGCCCATGGGCTTCTACCAGCCGGCCCAACTGGTCCGCGACGCCAAGGACCATGCGGTCGAGGTGCGCCCGCCAGACATCATCGCCAGCGACTGGGACTGCACCCTGGAGCCGGCCGCCGACCCGGCCTCGCGCCTGCGCGCCTTGCGGCTCGGCCTGCGGCAGATCAAGGGGTTCAAGGAAGACGAAGCCCTGGCCTTCATGGGACGCCGCGCCCAGGGTCTGGTGACCCTGGACGACTACATCCTGCGCTCCGGCCTTTCCCGGCGCGGTCTGGAGCTGCTGGCCGAGGCCGACGCCTTCCGGGCCTTGGGGCTATCGCGCCGCGAGGCCTTGTGGGCGGTGAAGGGCAAGGCCGACGAGGTAGGCGCGGAACGCCACGCCCCGCTGGTCGCCCGCCAGAGCGTCAAGGAAGTCCAGGTCCAGCTGCCCTTCATGTCCCTGCCGAAGGAGGTGGCCGAGGACTACCGGACCACCAGCCTGTCGCTGAAGAAGCACCCCGTCAGCTTCTACCGGTCCGAGCTGGAGGCGCTCCGCACCGTGCGCTGCGCCGACCTCGCGAAGCTCGCGAACAACACGCGGGCCTCGGTGGGCGGGCTGGTGCTGGTGCGCCAGCGGCCGGGCACCGCCAAGGGCGTGGTGTTCCTGACCCTGGAGGACGAGACCGGGATCGCCAACATCGTCTGCTGGCAGGACGTCTTCCAGGCCAACCGCCGCCTGGTGATGAGCGCGTCCTTCCTGGTGGTGCATGGGCGGATCCAGAAAGCCAGCGACGTGATCCACGTGGTGGCCGAACGCTTCACCGACCTTTCCGGCCGGCTCGCCGAGATGCGCGACCACGAGGACGGCCCGGCCGCCGCGCCGCCGCCGCCCCACGCCCGCGTCACCTCGTGCCTGGTCCGCAGCCGCGATTTCCATTGAGGCTTGGCGGCGGCGCTTCGGGCCGCCATGCTGAAGCCATGACAACGGCGAAGAAGCCCCGCGTCCCAAGGGGCCCCAACGCAGAGCGCCGGGCTGCGACCCGGGCGAAGATCATGGAGGCGGCGGTGCGCTGCCTGGCCGAGTTCGGCTATGCGGCGACGTCCACGCCCCTGGTGGCCAAGCTGGCCAAGGTCAGCCGCGGCTCCCTGCTGCACCAGTTCCCCACCAAGATCGACCTGATGCTGGCGGTGGCCGACTACGCCTCCGGGGCCCGCGGCGCGAAGGTGCGCGAGCACCTGGCGCCCTACCCGGACGGGCCGGACCGCTTCCTGCACGGGGTGGACGCGGTCTGGGCCTCGCTGCACGAGCCCGCCGCCATCGCGTTGATGGAGGTGACCATCGCCGCGCGCAGCGACCCCGAACTGGCCGAGCGCTATCCGCAGTTCGCCGGCGACCTGGAGGCCGGCCTGCACCGCGCCCGCATCCGCATGGCCGAATACCTGGGCGTGCCGGAACGGCTGGAGGAGATCGAGGCTGTGGCGCACCTGACCCGAGTGGCGCTGAACGGCCTGGCCATGGACTCGGTGTTCATCGGCCGCGTCTCGCCCGACGCCGACAAGGTGCTGGCGCTGCTGAAATCGATCCGCCGGCGGCTGCTGGACAGCCTGCAGGCCGGCGCGGACACGCCTGTAAGCAAGGTTGACCATAAATAGCGGGCAAGCCTAAGCTTGCCGCCAATCGGGGGCCGGGCTCGCCAGGCCACGCGCCCTCAAAGGCAGAGACCTGGCTGGGGAGGCAAACATGGCAGACGACTCCAAACCGCTGGAGTCCGGCCGGGCGACCGTGTCGGACCGCAGGACTGTATTGATCGCCGGCGCCGCGCTGGCCGCGGCCGCCGCCGCGCCCAAGGCCATGGCCCAGGCGCCGACCCCGCCGGCCGCAGCGCCCGCCGGCCTCGCGGCCGGCGGCGGATCCTCGAAGCTGTTCCAGGTGACCGACACCGCGAGCGGCAAGGTGCAGGGCATCGCCAACGGCCCGGTCTGGGAGTTCAAGGGGGTCCCCTACGGCGCGCCCACCGGCGGCAAGAACCGCTACATGCCGCCGCAGAAGGCCGCGCCCTGGAAGGGCGTGCGCGAGTGCTTCGCCTTCACCTCGGTCTGCCCGCAGGTCCAGGCCGACATCCGCGGCGAGTACGGCCAGTTCATCATGTGGGACCGCCAGGTCGGCGGCATGGGCGAGGACTGCCTGTCGCTGAACGTCTGGACCCCCACCGTCGACCGTAGCGCCAAGAAGGCGGTGATGGTCTCGTTCCACGGCGGCGGCTTCGCCACCGGCTCCGGCAACGCCCCGGGCTTCGACGGCAAGAACCTCGCCTACTACGGCGACGTGGTGGTGGTCTGCATCAACCACCGGCTGGCGAGCTTCGGCTACACCAACCTGGTGGGCGCGGGCGCGCCGGAGGCGTTCAAGTACGCCGGTGTCTGCGGGGCCATGGACATGGTCGCCGCCCTGCAGTGGGTGCGCGACAACATCGAGAACTTCGGCGGCGACCCCAGCCGCGTGATGATCTTCGGCCAGTCCGGCGGCGGGGCGAAAACCTCGACCGTCCTGGCCATGCCGCCGGCCAAGGGCCTCTTCCACCGCGCCGCCGTCCAGTCGGGCTCGGCGCTCAGGCTGGTGACGCCGGAGGCCGGCGCGGAGACGGCGGAGAAGTTCATCCGCCAGCTGGGCCTCACCAAGGCCAACATCGCCGACATCCAGAAGCTGTCCTGGCAGCAGCTGCTGGAGGCCCAGACGGCGGCTGGCGGCAACTTCTCGCCGGTGATCGGCACCGACGCCCTGCCCAACCATCCCTTCGACCCGGTGGCGCCGGCGGTCTCGGCCGATGTGCCGATGATCGTCTCCACCTGCCTGGAAGACGCGGCCCTCAGCCTGACCAACTTCACCCTGACCGAGGACGGGCTGACCGCCCTCTTCAACCAGCGCTGGCCGGGCAAGGGCAAGGAGCTGGTCGCCCTCTACCGCCGCTACGACCCGATCGCCACGCCGTTCCTGATCCAGGCCCAGGCCTTCACCGACGCGGGCGCGCGCCGCGCCGCCTACACCCAGGCCGCGCGCAAGGCCGCGCTGGGCGCCGGGCCGGCCTATGTCTACCAGTGGAACTGGCGGACCCCGGGCTACGACGGCCAGTTCGGCGCGGTGCACGGGATCGACGTCTCGGCGTCCTTCCACTCGGTGCGCGACGGCTTCTTCGCGGGCTCGACCAACGGCAAGCGGATGGCCGACCGGCTGGCGGGGACCTTCGCGGCGTTCGCCAAGACCGGCGATCCCAACAACGGCCACATCCCGCCGTGGAAGCCCTACAGCGACGCCCAGCGCAACGTCATGCTGTTCGACAACGACACCCGGCAGGAGGTCAATCCTCGCGCCGAGATCCGGGCCTATTGGGACACAAACCCGCCGCCGCCGACCGCGCGCGGCTAAGGGGAGGACAAGGCGATGGCCAAGAAGCTCACCGGCGACGTCAGCCGCCGAGACCTGATCCAGGTCGCCACTCTGGCCGCCACGGCGGCGGGCGCAGCGGCAACCTCCAAACCCGCGGCGGCCCAGCCGGCGCTGGGCCAGCCGCCGGCCCCGGCCTCGGAGCGCATCCTCGGCGACTCCACGCCGGTGGGCGGCATCTTCTGGACGGTCGAGACCACCGCCGGGAAGGTCGAGGGCATCGCCAACGGCCGCGTGAAGGAGTTCAAGGGCATCCCCTACGCCGCCCCCACCGGCGGCAAGAACCGCTACATGCCGCCGAAGCCGCCGGCGCCCTGGACGGGCGTCAGGAACTGTATCGGCTACGGCCCGATCTCGCCCCAGACGCCCGCATCGCTGGAGAGCGACTATTCGATGATGATCGCCTGGGACCGGCATGTGGGGCCGGGCGGCATGGGCGAGGACTGCCTGAACCTCAACGTCTGGACCCCCAGCGTCAACGACAACGCCAAACGGCCGGTGCTGGTCAGCTTCCACGGCGGCGGCTGGGCCACCGGCTCCGGCAACGGGCCGATGTACGACGGGGCGCAGATGGCCCGGCTGGGCGACGTGGTGGTGGTGACCGTCAACCACCGCCTGGCGGCCAACGGCTACCTGCACCTGGCCGGCCTCGGCGCGCCGGCGGAGTTCGCCCACGCCGGCAATTGCGGCGTCATGGACATGGTGGCCTCCCTCCGGTGGGTGCGCGACAACATCGGCCGGTTCGGCGGCGACCCTGGCCGGGTGATGATCTTCGGCCAGTCGGGCGGCGGCTCGAAGACCTCGACGCTGCTGGCTGTGCCCTCGGCCAAGGGCCTGTTCCACCGCGCCGCGGTGCAGTCGGGCTCGACGCTGAAGCAGGCGACGCCGGAGGAGGCGACCGCCGAGGCCGAGAAGCTCCTGAAGACCCTCGGCATCGCCAAGGGCAATGCGGCCGCGATCCAGGCCGTGCCCTGGCAGAAGCTCTTGGAGGCCCAGGTCGCTTCCAACGCCAACTTCCGCCCGGTGATCGGCGACGACACCCTGCCGCACCACCCCTTCGATCCGGCCGCGCCGCCGGAGTCGGCGGACGTGCCGGTGATCATCTCCACCACCCTGCACGACGCGGCCCTGCGCCTGAGCAACTTCGACCTCGACGAGGCGGGCCTTGCCGCCCTGTTCCGCCAGCGGTTCGGCGCCAAGGGCCCCGACATCCTGGCCACCTACCGCCACGAGAACCCGCGCCAGACGCCCTACCTCACCCAGGCCGAGGCCTTCACCGACGCCACCCGCGGCGCCTCGCAGATCCAGGCCCTGCGCAAGGCCGCACAAGGCCGCGCGCCCGCCTACATGTACGTCTGGGACTGGGCGACGCCGGCCTTCGACGGCAAGTTCGGCGCGGTGCACGGCCACGACGTGGAGGCGAGCTTCCACCTGTCGCGCAACCCGATCGGCGGCGCCGGCATGAAGCCCGGGCGGCAGATGAGCGACCGCCTGTCGGCGACCTGGGTGGCCTTCGCGACCACCGGCGACCCGAACAACAGCCTGATCCCGCACTGGCCCGCCTACGACCGCCAGCGCCGCGCGACCATGGTGTTCAACGACGAGATGAAGGTCGTCGACGACTACCGCGGCGAGTTCGTACGGATGATCGCGGATGCCGTGCCGAACGCGCCGGATCCGCGGAAGGCCTAAGGCATGTCCGCTCCTCTGCCAGATGCGAAGCATCGTGGGAGAGGAGCAGGTCTCGCTGGAGGCCCTAGCCGGTGTTGGGTGGAGCTGCGTCGTAGGCGAGGCCGCCGTTCAGGGACGGCCGTGGCGGCGCCTCGCAGGCGGTGAGCCGCAGCTCGCCGCCGAGGTCCATGTCGGCCTTGATCTGACGGACCAGGGTCTCGAAGGGCAGGTCGAGGAAGTCGTCGCGGCGGGCGGCTTCGTTCAGGCGCATCTGCAGGTCGTCGGTGAGGATCTCGAATTCGCCTTCGTCGCCCCCGGCCTCGTCCCAGATCAGCCGGTTCAGAGCGCCGCGCACTCGGCGCTTGCGGTCCGCCGTCAGAGTGTGGGCCTCGGCGAGGGCCAAGTCGTCGTCGTCCTCACATTCTGGTTCGGCGGTCTCGGCGGCCGCTCGCGCGTCCTCCCGCTCGGCCTCGCGGCGGGCGCGTTCGATCTTCAGCTCCAGGGCGAAGGTCTGGCGCACGCCGCGCGAGACCCGCTGGAACGCCAGGGCCAGCTTGTCGGCCTCGGCCGGCGTCTCCGCCG
>NZ_SSMX01000025.1 GCF_004799515.1 Phenylobacterium sp.
GGCGCGGGCGGCGCGGCGGGCGGCGCCGGCGCGGCCGGCGGCTGCGCGGCCGGCTGGTCGGCCGGAGCCGAAGGGGAAGGCGTCTGCGCCTCGGCCACGGTGACCTGGGCCACGGCGACCAGCGCCGTGGCGGCGAGCAGGCTAAGGAGGGCAGTCCGCATCAAAGGTTCCCCTGACTTTTCAGCGCGTCATAAAACGGGAGCGAGCCCGCGGAGGCAAGACCTCCCACCGCCGAATTTACAACTATAATTCAGACTGCCTCAACCGCGTGCTCCGCGAGCACGGTCAAGCCGGCCGGCGTGACATCCGCGAAACCGCCGCGCACGTTGTAGACGGTGGTCTTGCCGTCGTTGTGCACGGTGACCGGCCCCTCCTTCAGGGTGGTCATGAACGGGCCGTGGCCGGCCAGGACCCCGAAGTCGCCCTCGGCGCCCGGCGCGTCGACCTGGTCCACCAGGCCGGCGAACAGCTCGCGTTCCGGCGAGACCAGGGAGAAGTGCAGCTTCTCGGCCATGACCCCTAGGCTTCCGCCGCCAGCTTTTCGGCCTTGCGGACCGCGTCTTCGATGGTGCCGACGTTGTAGAAGGCGGCTTCCGGCAGGTGGTCGTATTCGCCGTCCACCACCGCCTTGAACGAGCGGATGGTGTCTTCCAGGCTGACCAGCACGCCGGGCGTGTTGGTGAACTGCTCGGCCACGTGGAAGGGCTGGCTGAGGAAGCGGGAAATCTTCCGCGCCCGGGCCACGGTCAGCTTGTCCTCTTCCGACAGCTCGTCCATGCCCAGGATGGCGATGATGTCCTTCAGCGCCTTGTAGGCCTGCAGGGTCTCCTGCACCCGGCGGGCGACCTGGTAGTGCTCTTCGCCGATCACCAGCGGGTCCATGATCCGGCTGGTCGAGTCCAGCGGGTCAACGGCCGGGAAGATGGCCTGGGCGGCGATGTCGCGGCTGAGCACGGTCGTCGCGTCCAGGTGGGCGAAGGAGGTGGCCGGCGCCGGGTCGGTCATGTCGTCGGCGGGCACGTAGATGGCCTGCACCGAGGTGATCGAGCCCTTGTTGGTCGAGGTGATCCGCTCCTGCAGGTTGCCCATCTCGGTGGCCAGCGTCGGCTGGTAGCCCACCGCCGAGGGGATGCGGCCCAAGAGCGCCGACACTTCCGCGCCCGCCTGGGTGAAGCGGAAGATGTTGTCCACGAACAGCAGCACGTCCTTGCCTTCCACGTCGCGGAAGTACTCGGCCTGGGCCAGGCCCGTCAGGGCCACGCGGGCGCGGGCGCCCGGAGGTTCGTTCATCTGGCCGTAGACCAGGGCGCACTTGGAGCCCTCGGTGGACCCGTTGTTTTCCTTCGGGTCGACGTTGACCTTGGACTCGATCATCTCGTGGTAGAGATCGTTACCCTCGCGGGTCCGCTCGCCCACGCCCGCCAGCACGGAGTAGCCGCCGTAGGCCTTGGCGATGTTGTTGATCAGCTCCTGCATGGTCACGGTCTTGCCGACGCCCGCACCGCCGAACAGGCCGATCTTGCCGCCCTTGGTGTAGGGGCAGAGCAGGTCGATCACCTTGATCCCGGTGACCAGCACCTCGGCCGAGGTCGATTGCTCGGCGAAGGACGGCGCCTCGCGGTGGATCGGCGAGGTGTGGGTCAGCGCGATCGGGCCGGCTTCGTCGATCGGGTCGCCGATGACGTTCATGATCCGGCCGAGGCAGGCCGGGCCCACCGGCACGGTGATCGGGCGGCCGGTGTCGTGCACCGGCTGGCCGCGGGTCAGACCCTCGGTGGTGTCCATGGCGATGGCGCGCACGGTGTTCTCGCCCAGGTGCTGGGCGACCTCGAGCACCAGGCGGAAGGTCTGGCCGGTCCGCTGGTCGGTGTTGGTGGTCTCCAGCGCGCTCTGGATCGCCGGCAGGTGGCCTTCGAACTCCACGTCGACGACGGCGCCGATGATCTGCACCAGCTTGCCGGTGGCGACCGCCTGGACGGCGGCGACCGGGGTCTTGGCGGCGGCGGCCTTGGCGGGCGCCTTCGGAGCCGCGGGCTTCCTCGCGGCGGGCTTCTTGGCGGCGGCGGTGGTGGTGGCCATGGTTCCTGACTCTCTTCGGGTCTAGAGCGCTTCGGCGCCGGAGATGATCTCGATCAGCTCCTTGGTGATCTGCGCCTGGCGTGAGCGGTTGTACTGCAGGGTGAGGCTGGCGATCATGTCGCCGGCGTTGCGGGTGGCGTTGTCCATCGCCGTCATCTGGGAGGCGTAGAAACCGGCCTGGTTCTCCAGCATGGCGGATAGGATCTGGGTGGTGATGTTGCGCGGCAGCAGGGTCTCGAGGATGGTCTCCTCGTCCGGCTCGTACTCGTAGCTCGCGCCCTTCAGGTCGACCGGCGTCGAGCCGGCGCGCACCTCGGCGGGAATCAGCTGCACGCCGACCGGGGTCTGCGAGATCACCGACTTGAACCGCGAGAAGAACAGCGTGACCACGTCGACCTGACCGGTCTCGAACAGCTCACGCACCTTCAGCGAAACCTCTTCGGCCACGGCGAGAGACGGGTTGGCCCCCGCCTCGAAGGCGCCCGCGGCGTTGCCCATCCGGCGCAGCTGGTCGCGGGCCTTGCGGCCGACGGTGAGGATCTGGACGTCCTTGCCCTCGTTGCGCAGGCGGTTGATGCGCTCGCGCGCCGCGCGGACGATGGAGGAGTTGAAGCCGCCGGCCAGGCCACGGTCCGAGGTCGCCACCACGATCAGGTGGCGCTTGTCGGAGCCCGTGCCCACCAAGAGCTTCGGCGCGCCCTCGCCGGACACGCCCGACGCCAGGTTGGCGATCACCGCGGCCATGCGCTCGGCATAGGGCCGCGCGTTCTGGGCGGCGTCCTGGCTGCGGCGCAGCTTCGCCGCCGCGACCATCTGCAGCGCCTTCGTGATCTTCTGCGTGGCTTTCACGCTTCCGATCCGATTGCGCATCTCCTTGAGGCTGGCCATTCGCCTAGATCCTGATCCTCTGGGTCAGCAGCTTAAGCGAACGACGCGGCGAAGGCGGCCAGCACGGACTTCAGATCGTCCTCGACGGTCTTGATGTCCTTGGTGGTGCGGATCGTGTCCAGCAGGGCCTGATGCTTGGAATGCAGGTGCGACAGGAGCTCGCTCTCGAAGCGGCGCACCTGGTTGGTGGCGATGCCGTCCAGATAGCCGCGGGTTCCGGCGTAGATCACCGCCACCTGCTCCTCGACGGACAGCGGCGAGTATTGCGGCTGCTTCAGGAGCTCGGTCAGGCGCTCGCCGCGCGCCAGCTGGCGTTGCGTCGTGGCGTCGAGGTCGGAGCCGAACTTCGCGAAGGCGGCCATTTCCCGGTACTGGGCGAGTTCGCCCTTGATCGGGCCGGCGGCGGTCTTCATCGCCTTGATCTGGGCGGACGACCCCACGCGGCTCACCGAGATGCCGACGTTCACTGCCGGGCGGATGCCCTGGAAGAAGAGGTCGGTCTCGAGGAAGATCTGGCCGTCGGTGATGGAGATCACGTTGGTCGGGATGTAGGCCGACACGTCGTTGGCCTGGGTCTCGATCAGCGGCAGGGCGGTCAGCGAGCCGGAGCCATTGTCCTCGTTCAGCTTCGCCGCGCGCTCCAGCAGGCGGGAGTGGAGGTAGAAGACGTCGCCCGGATAGGCTTCGCGGCCCGGCGGGCGGCGCAGCAGCAGCGACATCTGGCGGTAGGCGACGGCCTGCTTGGAAAGGTCGTCGTAGATGATGACCGCGTGCATACCGTTGTCGCGGAAGAACTCGCCCATGGCGCAGCCGGAGAAGGGCGCCAGGAACTGCAGCGGGGCCGGCTCCGACGCCGTGGCCGAGACCACGATGGTGTAGTCCAGCGCGCCGCGCTCCTCGAGCGTCTTGACGATCTGGGCGACGGTGGAGCGCTTCTGGCCGATGGCCACGTAGATGCAATAGAGCTTCTGGCTCTCGTCGCCCGTGGCGTTGATCGACTTCTGGTTCAGGATGGTGTCGATCGCCACGGCGGTCTTTCCGGTCTGGCGGTCGCCGATGATCAGCTCGCGCTGGCCGCGGCCGACCGGGATCAGGGTGTCGATCGCCTTCAGGCCCGTCTGCACCGGCTCATGCACCGACTTGCGCGGGATGATGCCGGGCGCCTTGACGTCCACGCGGCGGCGCTCGGTGAATTGGATGGGGCCCTTGCCGTCGATCGGCTCGCCCAGCGGATTGACGACGCGGCCCAGGAGGCCCTTGCCCACCGGCACGTCCACGATCTCGCCCAGGCGGCGGACTTCGTCGCCTTCGGAGATGGCGCGGTCCTCGCCGAAGATCACGACGCCGACGTTGTCGCGCTCCAGGTTCAGGGCCATGCCCTTCACCCCGGCCTTGGGGAATTCCACCATTTCGCCGGCCTGGACGTTGTCGAGGCCGAACACGCGGGCGATGCCGTCGCCGACGCTCAGCACCTGGCCGACGTCGGAGACGTCAGCTTCCTGGCCGAAGTTCGCGATCTGCGACTTGAGGATGGCCGAGATTTCGGCGGCGCGGATATCCATGGATCTTACGCTCTCTTGAGGGCGAATTTCAGGGAGTCGAGCTGCGACTTGAGCGAAGCATCGAACAGACGGGAGCCGACCTGCACCTTGATCCCGCCCAGGATGGCGGGGTCGACGCGGGTCTCGATTTCGGGGTCCTTGCCGAGCGCCTGGCGCAGCGCTGCGGCGAGGCCCTTGGACTGGGCGGCGCTGAGCGGGGCGGCGGTGGTCACCTGGGCGGAGACCGCGCCGCGGGCCTTGGCGGACAGGGCCTCGTAGCCGGCGATGGCGCCTGCCAGCTCCGAGGCCCGGCCGTTGGCGGCCAGCAGCCCCAGGAACTTCTGGGTGGTGGGCTTGAATTTCGCCTTTGCGGCGATAGCGGCCAGGCCCTTGGCCTTGTCCTCGGCGCTGAACGCTGGCGAGCCCACCAGCACGCGCAGGTCGCGGCTGTCGGCCAACGCCGCCTTCAGCGACTTCAGGTCAGCCTCGACGGCCGCCACTTCCTTCTGATCGGTCGCCAGATCGAAGAGGGCCTGAGCGTAGCGCCCGCCCACATTCGACACCTTGGAATCTTCGGCCACTTTTGAACGTCCGCCCGGTGCGTCTAGAGAGCCGCGACGGAGGTCTCCGCAGCGGCCTTAAAGGCTTGAAAGCGCTTGGAAAAAGCACATCGAACACAGGAGCCGAAAGAACCCCTCGTCCAAAGCCGCGCGCCTGATAGCACGCGACCTGACGCGCCGCAACACGGAGGGACCTACCTGGGTCCCGACGAATAGTCACGGGCTTTGCGCCTTACGCGGAGGAAACCGCGCAAAAGAAAAAGGGCGTCGGCCAAAAGACCGACGCCCGTAGTTTCAGAAGCTCGACAACTGAGCTGCTGGGAGACCGTAAAAGCTGTGGCTTACTGCTTGGCCATCTGCGGGCCGGCCGCGGAACGGGCCACGGCGACGCTGTTGCAGGCGGCCAGCTTGGTTTCGTCGAACGACTTGGTCTCGGTGTAGGACGCGATCGGGCCAAGCTTGGCGGCGATGGTCTTGCAGGCCGAGGTCGTGAAGGTTTGCGATTGCGGAGTGATGGCCGTGCAGGTGTCGCCCTCGCAGTTGAACACCGCCTCGCCGGCGATGAACTTGGTCGGTTGGGCGATGGGTTGCGCCAGCTTCACAACCACCGGATCGGCGGCGAACGCCGGAGCGGCGCACAGGGTGGCGAAGGCGGCGCAAGCGGCCGCGACGGTCAGGAGTTTCATTGGAGCTCTTCCTATCGTTCGGGGAGTGGCGGCGCCCCTGCTCAAAGGCGCCGGCCCGGTCCGCCGCGTGGATCACTTCGGGTATCCCCACCCTAGGTGCGCCACGAACTGAGCATCGCTAAGATAACAGTGTTAAGATCGTCTGCAACCGTTATTTTCGCTAGGCGGCTATGCAGGAATGCAGAGCTCCCGTTGCATCCATGTTGCAGTGCGATCTCGGCGCCGCAAAACGATCCTGGCCCGTCATTATGTCGCAGGGCGGATTACCGCTCATCCCGGCGAAGGCCGGGATCCAGTTCTTGAAGCTGAACGGTCGGCTGGACGGACTCTGAGCTCATAGAGCCCGAAGCCGAGCCAACCCATCTGGGTCCCGGCCTTCGCCGGGACGCGCGGGGAACCTAGCCCCCGGCCGCCTTGATCGCCGCGTCGATCTCGTCGAGCGAGTGGTAGCCCGGCTCCATGCCCTTGCCGTTGATCACGAAGGTGGGCGTGGAGTTCACATGGTCGTCGCGGCTGTGGTGCTCGACGCGGTCGTTGAGGCCCTGGATGGCCTTCTCGTCATTGATGCACTTGTTGAACTGGTCCTCGGTCATGCCCACCGACTTGGCCACGTCCAGCAGGGTCTCGCGCGGGGCCTGGAAGGCCTGCTCCTGGTCCTTGAAGATGGCGTCGGTGACAGCGAAGTACTTGCCCGGCCCGGCGCAGCGGGCGACCAGGAAGCCGGAGGCGGCGACCGCGATCTCGGGGCCCTGGCCCACCAGCATCTCGCGGAACACGTAGTGGACCTTGCCGGTGTCGATGTACTTGGCCTTGAAGGCGGGGAAGACCTCCTTCTGCCACTTGGCGCAGATCGGGCAGCCCACGGAGGCGTATTCCACCACCGAGACCTTGGCCGCGGCGCTGCCCAGGTCCATGTCGTCCTTCAGGTTGGCGGAGCCGCCGCCGCCCGCCTTGGGGGAACAGGCCGCCGCGCCGAACACCGTGAGCGCCAGCAGCAGCGCAACCTTCATCCGCAACATCGTCAAACGTCCTCCAGGGCGCCGGCCCAGCGGCCGGAAAAGCTCGGCGCGGAATGTGACCTAAGCTGGGCCGCGACGGAAGCGGCGTGACGCTTCGGCGCTTCTCAAAGCCCGGCGTTCATATCTCGTCAATCTTGTCGCGTGCTTGTCTGCCCTAGGCTATGGGTCGCGCCCGACGCGGCCGGCAGGGGCCAAGGACGAGGAGCACATGGCCAACGCGCAGCCGCCGTCCCGTGGCGAAGGCGGGGGGCAGCCGGGCGGACCGGGCGGGCCCCGGCCGGGGCGTTCGCCCCTGCAGGCGGCCATCTACTGGACCCTGGTGGCCGGCGTCTGGGCGCTGATTTTCGTCGTCGCCTTCTTCGCCGTCTTCTCGGTGGACCTGCCGGACACCTCCAAGCTCTACGACGTCAAGCGCCAGCCCTCGATCTCCTACCTGGACCGTTCCGGCGGGCTGGTGGCGGTGCGCGGCAGCCAGTACGCCCCGCCCGTCGACCTCGACCGGCTGCCGCCCTACGTGCCCAAGGCCTTCGTGGCCATCGAGGACCGCTGGTTCTACTGGCACTTCGGCTTCAACCCCTGGGGCATCGCCCGCAGCCAGCTCTACGACTGGACCCACCATGGCGCGGGGCCTCTGCGCGGCGGCTCGACCATCACCCAGCAGTTGGCGCGCAACCTGTTCCTGACGCCGAACCAGACCTACCGGCGCAAGGCCCAGGAGCTGATCCTGGCCATCTGGCTGGAGGCCAAGTTCTCCAAGAAGCAGATCCTCGAGCTCTATCTGAACCGGGTCTATTTCGGGGCCGGGGCCTATGGGATCGAGGCCGCCAGCCAGCGCTATTTCGGCAAGCCCGCCGCCCAGCTCACCGTGGGCGAGGCCGCCCTGCTGGCCGGGCTGATGAAGGGCCCCTCGCGCTATTCGCCGGTGGCGGCCACCGACCGGGCCGAGCGGCGCGCCACCATCGTGCTGGACGAGATGGTGCGCATCCACGCCATCACGCCCGAGCAGCGCGACCAGGCGATCAAGACCCCGGTGGTGGTCAACCCGGTGCTGGCCAACCAGCGGGCGCAGTACTTCACCGACTGGGTGGACGACCAGGTCCGCCGCCTGGTGGGCCAGCCGACCGAGGACCTAGTGGTGGAGACCACCCTCGACCTGCCGCTGCAGGCCTCGGCCGAGCAGGCCGTGCAGACCGGCGTCGCCGCGGCCCAGAACCTGGGCGTCAAGCAGGCGGCGCTGATCTCGCTGGACGGCGAGGGCCGGGTGCGCGCCTACGTCGGCGGGGTCAACTATCTGCAGAGCCAGTTCGACCGCGCCACCAGCGCGCGGCGCCAGGCCGGCTCGTCCTTCAAGCCCTTCGTCTACCTGACCGCGATGGAGGCCGGCCGCACGCCGGACACGCCGGTGGTGGATGAGCCGATCACCATCGGCAACTGGACCCCGCGCAACTACACCGGCCAATACCTCGGCCCGATCACGCTGGAGATCGCGCTCAAGGAATCGATCAACACCGTGGCCGCGCGGCTGGCCAGCGAGGTCGGCACCTCCAATGTGGCGGCCACGGCGCGCCGGCTTGGCATCACCTCGCCGATCCAGCTCGATCCCTCCATGGCCTTGGGCGCCGTCGAGGTGAGTCCGCTTGAGATGGCCCAGGCCTATGCGCCCTTCTCCAACGGCGGGGTGTTCGCCAAGGGCTATGGCATCGAGCGCATCCGCACCGCGTCGGGCCGGGTGCTCTACGACCACAGCGTGGCCGGCGACGCGCGGCGCACGGTGATCGGCCAGCCGGCGTTGGCCTATATGATCCGCATGATGCGCCAGGTGATCGCGTCCGGCACCGGCACGCGTGCGGCGGTGAAGGGTTATGACCTGGCGGGCAAGACCGGCACCACCAGCGACTACCGCGACGCCTGGTTCATCGGCTACACGGGCGGCTTCGTCACCGCCGTCTGGGTCGGCAAGGACGACAACACGCCCATGAAGAAGGTCACCGGCGGCGGCGCCCCGGCCGGCATCTGGCACGCCTACATGGCCCAGGCCCTGCCGCGGCTGAAGACCGGGCCGATCCCCGGCGCCGACGCCCCCGAGGCCGACCAGCCCCCCGACGCCATCGGCCAGATCATCAACGGGGTGAACGACCTGCTGCACGGCGACCACGAGGCCGAGGGCCCGGCGCCATCGCCGGACGAGGCGCCGCACGACTAGCGGATGGAGTGCGCGGCCGGCGTCGTGCTAGGAGGCGGCATGGCGAAACTGACCTACAATCCCAGCGTCTTCGAAGCCCGCGACCTCGAGGCGGCGCGCCGGATCATCCTGACCACCGAGCGCGACCAGACCACCGACCTGCGCTGGGAGCGCGAGACGCCTTACCTGGCCGACCTGCTCGGCAAGGCGCTGAACCTCAAGCTCGGCCAGACGGTGATCGACTACGGCTGCGGCGTGGGCCGCCTGTCGAAGGCCCTGATGGAGCAGTTCAACTGCCGGGTGGTCGGCGTCGACATCAGCGAGCAGATGCGCAGCCTCGCCCCCGGCTACGTCGGCTGGCCCGCCTTCTCGGCGGTGTCGCCGCAGACGCTGGACCAGATGATCGCCGACGGCTTCCAAGGCGACGCGGCGATCAGCGTCTGGGTGCTGCAGCACTGCGTGACGCCGCAGGACGACATCGCCCGCCTGCGCCGCGCCCTGCCGGACGGCGCCCCGCTGGGCCTGGTCAACATGCGCGGCCGCGCCGTGCCGACCCAGGAGCGCGGCTGGGCCAGCGACGGCCTCGACGTCGACACCCTGGTGCGGGCGCAGTTCCCGGATGGGCGCACGGAGGGGCTCGACCCCGGCGTGGTCGGCGACCACATCGCCAGCTTCAGCTACTGGGGCGTCTACCGCTAGCTTCCGAAGGCGTGCAGGCGCGCGCCCTCGGCTCTCAGCCAGGCGCGGTGCGGCGCGGGATCGCCCACCAGGGCGCGGACGTGGGCCCAGAAGCGCGGCCCGTGGTTCATCTCCAGGAGGTGGGCGCACTCGTGCGCCGCCACATAGTCGGCCACCTCGAACGGGGCGAGCGCCAGGCGCCAGCTGTAGCGGATCGCCGCGGGCGCCCCGCGCGCGCCGGGGCGGCAGGAGCCCCAGCGGCCCTTGGCGTCGGCGATGGTCACGCTGGGGGCCGGCGCGCCCAGCATGGCGGCGTAGACCTCGGTCCGTTCGCCCAGCACGGCGCGGGCCCGCTTCTTCAGCATCAACATCACCGCGCGCGCATAGCCCTCGCCCTCGCCCATGGCGGTGATGCGGGCGGGCTCGCCGCCCTCGGCCGGCAGCCACTTCGCCCGGCCGGTCCCGGCCTCCAGACGCACGGGCTCGCCGAACACCATCAGCGTCAGGCCCGGATGGACGGGGGCGGCGGCCGGCAGCTCGGCCATGCGCTCGGCGATCCAGTGGGCGCGCTCGCGGGCGAAGGCGGCGGCTTCCGGCAGGCGGCGCAGCGAGGGCGCGGTGGCCACGATGGTGCGCTTGGTGCGGTCGAGGCGCAGGGAGACCCGGCGCGCGCGGCGGTTGACCTTCAGGGTGACGGGCGCGCCGGCCACTTCCAGCCGGTCGCCGTCGGACCAGGTCTTCCCAAGGATGCCGGCGCGGCCGAAGAGACTCATCGCCGCTGAATCTAGGAGGCTTCGGCCCTCGGCGGGAGAGGCCCCCGCACGAAAGGCCGCCGGACAGGAGGCCTATGCGGCCTTTTCGTCCTTGGCCTTGCCGGTGTTGGCCGGCGTGCGCGACAGCGCCAGCTCCGCCTCCCAGATCAGGTCGCGCACGCGCGGATAGATCTGGTCGCGGAAGCGGGCGCCGTTGAAGACGCCGTAGTGTCCGACGTGCGGCTGCACGTAGTCGTGCTTGAACGCCGCCGTCAGGCCTGAGCAGAGGTCGTGCGCCGCCTGGGTCTGGCCGATGCCGGAGATGTCGTCGTTCTCGCCCTCGACGGTGAGCAGGCGGATGTCCTTGATCAGCTCGGGCCGCACGAGGCGTCCGCGATGCTCCAGCTCGCCCTTCGGCAGGAGGTAGCGCTGGAAGACCACGTCCACCGTCTGGAGATAGAACTCCTCGGTGAGGTCCAGCACCGACAGGTACTCGTCGTAGAATTCCAGGTGCCGTTCGGCGCCGTCGCCGTCGCCCTCCATCAGCTGGCGCAGGTAGCGCTGGTGCGCCTCCTGGTGCTTCTCGGCGTTCATCGACATGAAGCTGGCGAGCTGGACGAAGCCCGGATAGACGCGCCGGCCCATGCCCGGATGGGGCGGCGGCACGGTGTCGATCATGTGCGACTGGAACCAGGTGAAGGGCCGCTCCTCCGCCAGCTTGTTGGTGACGGTGGGCGACAGGCGCGCGTCGATCGGCGAGCCCATGAAGGTCATCGAGCCCGGGCGGTTCTCGTCGCCGTCCTCGGCCATCAGGGCCGCGGCGGCCAGCACCGGCGGGCCCGGCTGGCAGACCGCCACCACGTGCGCCCGCGGGCCCAGCACCTGCAACATCGTGCGGATGTGGTCGATGTAATCGTGGAAATCGAAGCGGCCTTCCATCACCGGCACGTCGCGGGCGTTGGTCCACTCGGTGATGTAGACCTCATGGTCCTGCAGCAAGGCCTCGACCGTGCCGCGCAGCAAGGTGGCGTAGTGGCCGGAGAGCGGGGCGGCGATCAGCACCGCGGGCTCCCGCGTGCGGCGCCCGGCCCGGCGCATGTCGGCCATGTCGCGGGCGAAGTGGGTGAGCTTGCACCAGGGGCTCGACCATTCCTCGGTGGGGCGCACCCGCACCGGATGGCCGTCGATCTCGACGCTGTCGATGTGCCAGGCCGGCTTGCCGTAGCGGCGCGTCAGGTTCGCGAACAGGTCGGCGTTGGCGTAGAGCCGGCGGCCGATATCGCTGTCGCGCGCCGGATTGAGCGGCGAGGACCAGAAGTCGCGGGTGAGCCGCGCGGCCTCGCGCAGCGGCGAGGCGGCGTAGAAACCGGCTTCATAGAGGGAGTAGAGCATGCCCCATCCTTTTGTGCGCCGCAGCATAACACCCGAACCCTTAACCGGGTCCATACCTGGGGTTCAATTCACGGAACCGTCAGCATGAGACCGGCTCAGGCCTGGCAGGAGGTCGCGTGCGGCCCCTGTTTCATCGCTGCCTGGATCTGGCCGGCCATGACCTGCGGCGTCTCGCCGTAGGCGATCACGCAGACGAAGTCGCCGCCCGGGCCCATCAGATAGGTGATGGTCGAGTGGTTGACCTGGTAGTCCTGCCCCGCTCCGGCCTTCTGGTAGTAGACCCGGTAGGCGTGGGCGGCGTCGGCCACCTGCTGCGGCGTGCCGGTCAGGCCGATGGTGCGGCGCGGAAAACTGGTGTTCGACAGATAGTTGGTCAGGACCTTGGGCGTGTCGCGCTCCGGATCGACGGAGATGAACACCGTCTGGAAGTCGTCCGCCTTGGGCCCCAGCAGCTTCTCGGTCTGGCCGAGCGCCAGGAGCGTGGTCGGGCAGGCCTCCGGGCAATAGGTGTAGCCGAAGAAGACCGCGCTCCACTTCTTGTTCAGCACCTTCTGGTCGGTGGGTTTGCCGGTCTGGTCGGTCAGGCGGAACGGCCCGCCGATGGCGGCGGTTTGCGCCTGCGGGCCCAGCATGCCGCGCCGCACGGCCAGGCCGGTGATGGCGGCGAAGGCCAGGGCCAGGATGGCGAGAATGACCCAGACGGTCCTGCTCATGAGGGTTCCTCTAAAACCTCGCCGCTTTGGGGCTCGCCAGGGCGCGTCAGCCGCGCGATCCTAGCGGACCATGGCCAAGCCCAGGACGCCGAACGGCCCAAGCTCGCCGGAAATTACCCCCAGGGGCCTCGATAGGACCGGGGCCGCCGCCGCGCAAGGGACGCTCGCGCGCGACGGTATCGGCCTCGGGGACCCCACGCTCGGGGACGCCAAGCTCGGCGAGGATTGGGCGGAGGGCGCGGTCCACCGCGGGCGCCTCAGGGTCCGCACCCTGGTCACCCTGCGCTGGCTGGTGGTGGCCGGCGAGCTCGCCCTGCTGCTGCTGGTCATGGCGCTGGGCTTTTCCCTGCCCTATCCGCTGGCCTTCGCCTTGGTGGGCGCCGGCGCCTGGGTGAACCTCCTGACCGGCGTCGCCTCGCCGGGCCAGCGGGTGTTCGGCGACCGCGAGGCCGCCGCCCAGCTCTCCCTCGACATCCTGTTGATGAGCGCGCTCGTCTTCCTGACCGGCGGGTCGTCGAACCCCTTCATCCTGATGCTGATCGCCCCGGTGACGCTCGCGGCCGCCACCCTGCCGCTGCGGCCCGTGCTGATCCTAGGCGCCATGGCCGGCCTGCTCTCCGCGGTGATGGCCTTCGCCGCCCTGCCGCTGCCCCAGGCGCCGGAGATGGTGGTGGCGATCCCCTTGAGCTTCCGGATCGGGGCGGCGCTGGCCAACATCGCCGGCATCGCGCTGACCGCCGGCTATGTGCGCCAGGCGGCGGTGGAATCGGCGCGCATGGCCCTGGCGCTGGACGTCACCCAGGCGGTGCTGGCCCGCGAGCAGCGGCTGTCGGCCCTGGGCGCGCTGGCCGCCGCCGCCGCCCACGAGCTTGGCACCCCGCTCGCCACCATCGCCATCGTCGCCAAGGAGATGAGCCGCGAGGCGCCGACACCGCAGGTGCGGGAAGACGCCGAGCTGCTGACCTCCCAGGCCGAGCGCTGCCGCGAGATACTGCGGCGGCTGACCGAGACCCCCGACGCGGCCTCCGACGAGGTGCACGAGCGCCTGTCGCTGCGCCAGCTGGTGCAGGAGGTGATCGAGCCGCATGCCGGCGTGAAGGGCGTCCGCGTCGAGGCCATCGTCACCGGCGCCAAGGGCATGAAGACCCCCGACATCCGCCGCCTGCCGGAGATCACCCACGCCTTTACTTCCTTCGTGGAGAACGCCGTCGACTTCGCCGCCTCGGAGATCCTGCTGTCGGCCCGCTTCGACGCCGAGACCATCTCCATCGAGGTGCGCGACGACGGCCCGGGCTTCGCGCCCGAGGTGCTGGCCAAGCTCGGCGAGCCCTATGTGACCAGCCGTCCGGGGGCGGAAGGCTCGCGCACCGGCCACATCGGCATGGGGCTCGGCTTCTTCATCTCCAAGACGCTTTTGGAACGAACCGGGGCCCTTGTGACCTTTCAGAACGGCAGGCCGCACGGCGCCGTCGTGTCGGCTCGCTGGCCGCGCTCGAAAATCGAGGCGGTCTCGCCCTAGATGTGGAGGTGCGAGTTCCGGCTTGCCGAACAGGCGAAACCTGCGACAGGATGCCGCACACGTCAGAGCCTACGGAACCCGCTTGCTTGGGATCACAGCATGACCGACCTCTCCGCCGACATCGCCGCCCTGCCCGACCGCACCCTGTTGGTGCTGGATGACGATGCCCCCTTGCGCACCCGCCTGGGCCGCGCGCTCGAGCAACGCGGCTTCGAGCCCACCCTGGTGGGATCGGTGTCCGAGGCCCTGGCGGCGGTGAGGAGCCATGCGCCGGCCTTTGCAGTGCTGGACATGCGTCTGGAAGACGGCACCGGCCTCAAGGTGGTGGAGGCGGTGCGCGACGCCCGGCCCGACGCCAAGATCATCATGCTGACCGGCTACGGCAACATCGCCACAGCCGTGCAAGCGGTGAAGGCCGGCGCGGTGGACTACCTCTCCAAGCCCGCCGACGCCGACGACGTGGCCCGCGCCCTCCTGGCCCGCGGCGACGCCTCGCCCGCCCCGCCGGACAATCCGATGAGCGCCGACCGGGTGCGCTGGGAGCACATCCAGCGCATCTACGAGCTCTGCAACCACAACGTCTCGGAGACCGCGCGCCGGCTCAACATGCACCGGCGCACCCTGCAGCGCATCCTGGCCAAGCGGGCCCCGCGCTGAATTTCCGGCATTAGGGGGAAAAGGAATTTGACCCTAGGCCGCGAAGGTCATGCGCGCCGGGGCGATGGTCGCCGCCTGGCGGATGACCGCGTCCAGCCGGTCACGCAGCTCGCGCCCCTGGGCGGACAGCCGCACCACGTGGCTGCGCCCGTCGTTTGGATTGAGAAAGGGTTCGACCAGGCCCAGGGACAGGCCCTGCGACCAGGGCGAGTCCACGGGCCCCAGGGCGCGCAGGCTGCGCGAGGCGGTCGACTGGGTGAAGCCGGCCACATCGGCCAGCTCCTGCACCGTCAGGCCCTCGTTCTCGGCGACATAGAGGAAGGCGATCGCCTCGTTGACGCTGATCCGCGGGTCGAGCCGCTTCATCAGGTGCAGGCCCTGCAGCAGGGCGTTGCGGGTCCGCATGGCCGCCTCACGCCTCGCCGTAACGGGCCAGGCCGGCCGGCGCCCGGTCGGCCACCGCCAGCCCCAGCGCCTTGCGCTGGCGCCGCTCGCGCATGGTGAGCGTCGCTTCCGGATAGCTCTCCCGCACCCTGGCCAGCAGATCCTCGATGCGCCGCTGGTGATCCGCCGCCTCGACGAAGTCGTCGACCGTCAGTTCGATGGAGATCTGACCGCACAACATCATGTCCGCACCCTTCGGTCTGCCTGCCGAAGACCAGCATCGGACCGCGACCGGCGCCGATCACGCCGTATGCGATGAAGGTTGGAGGTTGCGGGCCTAACCGTAGCCGGCGCTGCAAACGGTTGGTTTCGCACGACAAGCGGCGTCGCCTTACAGGGTTCTTCGGCCTAGTCTGCCGTTTTGCAACGGCGCGGAGGGGCGTCCTTGGACAGCGTTCCCGGCCGGCCCGATCCCGCGGGCGGATGGCGGCGGCATCTCGACCGCTACCTGGCGGCCAACCTGATCCTCTGGATCTTCACCTACCTCTTGCTCACCGTGCGCACCTTCGGGGGCGAGGCGACCCACGCCGAGATCATCGGCATGTGTCTTCGCCGCGCGGTCACCTGCGGCGTGGGCCTCCTGCTCTGCGCCCTCGTCCAGCGGATCCTGCTGCGCACCCGCGACTGGCCGAGGCGGCGGTGGCTGCTGCTGGCGGCGGGCCTCTCCATCGCCGGCGGAGCGATCTACACCGGCGTCAACTACACGGTCTTCAACATCCTCGCCCCGCTTTGGCCGGAGAGCGAGGCCATGACCTCCCTCTTCTGGGAGAACGTCGGCAACTTCTCGCTGGTGGTCTGGTCCTTCATCGCCTGGTGCGCGGTGGTCTTCGCGCTGTCCTACGACCAGGAGGTGCGTGAGCAGAAACTCAGGCTGGTGGAGGCCCAGGCCCTGGCGGCCGAGAGCCAGAACCAGATGCTGCGCTACCAGATCAACCCGCACTTCCTGTTCAACACCCTGAACGCGCTCTCCTCGCTGATCCTGCAGAAGGACTTCGACCGCGCCGAGCGGATGGTGTTGTCCCTGTCCAACTTCCTGCGCGCCTCGCTGGAGAAGACCCCGGGCGAACGCATCACCCTCGCCGAGGAGCTGGCCGCCCAGCGCCAGTACCTGGCCATCGAGCAGGAGCGGTTCGGCGAGCGCCTGCGCTTCTGCGAGGCCGCGCCGGGCGAGCTCCTCGACGCCATCGTGCCCGGCCTGATCCTGCAGCCCCTGATCGAGAACGCGGTGAAGTACGGGGTGGCCCGCTCGGCCCGGCCGGTGCGCGTGGAGATCCTGGCCGAAGCGCGCGGCGGGACGCTATCGGTCACCGTGCAGGACGACGGCTGCCCGGACGCCGGCGGCGAGGGCAAGCGCGCGCCGGCGGCGCTGGGCGTGGGCCTGGCCAATGTGCGCCGCCGCCTGGAGGTGCTCTACGGCGAGGCCGGGCGGCTGGTCAGCGGCGCCCGCGACGGCGGCGGCTTCGCGGCCACCATCGAGCTGCCCCTGGAGCGGCGCTGAATGCTGCGGGTGCTGATCGTCGACGACGAGCCCCTGGCCCGGCGCAGGCTGGAGATCCTGCTGCGCGAGCAGCCGGGGATCGAGCTGGCGGGCGCGGCCTCCGACGGCGCCGCCGCGCGACGGATGATCGCCGAGCGGCCGCCGGACGTGGTCCTGCTGGACATCAAGATGCCCGGGCTGACCGGGCTGGAGCTCCTGGACGCGCTGGGGCCGAGCGCGCCGATCGTGATCTTCGTCACCGCCTTCGACCGTTTCGCCCTCGACGCCTTCGACCGGGCGGCCTTCGACTACCTCCTGAAGCCCGTGGAGCCGGAGCGGCTGGCCGCGTCCCTCGGCCGCGCCCGCCAGGCGCTCGCCGAACGCGCCGCCGCTGAGCGCACGGAGGAGCTGGAGGAGATCCTTCGCAACCTGCGCAGCGCGCCCGCCACCCCCTCGCCGGGCGTCCCGGCGGCGCCGGCCAGCCCCTATGACCGCGAGATCTGGATCCAGGAGCGCGGCGGGCGGCTCGCGATACCAGTAGGGGCCATCGATTGGGTGGCGGCCGAGCGCGACTATGTGCGCATCCACACACAGGCCAAGAGCTTCCTGGTGCGCCAGTCGATCGGGGCGCTGGAGGGCCGGCTCGACCCGCAGCTCTTCGTGCGCGTCCACCGCTCCAGCCTGGTGCGCCTCGACCGCATCGTGCGCATCCGCCACGCCGGCGGCCGCGGAGCGGTGGTGCTCTCCACCGGCGCGGAAGTCGCCGTCTCCCGCCGCCACATGGGCGCGCTGAAAGCCATGACGCGCGCGGGGCGGTAACGGCCGACGGCCACCGACCGGGTCATCAAAAAAAAGATCGTCATCCTCCGGTCAGCCGCAGGCTGATCCGGGGGACCCAAGCTGAGGTGCTCGACCTAGCGACGCCGCTTGGGTCCCCCGGATCGCCTCTTCGGGCGACCGGAGGATGACGGCGGGAGAGTGGATGGCGATCAGAGCGGCCCCCACTCCAGGATCGTCTCGTAGAGGTCGCTCCAGGTGGGGTTGGTCTCTTCGATCAGTCTGATCTTCCAAGCCCTCGGCCATTTCTTCAGCCGCTTCTCGCGATGGATGGCGTGGCTGATATTCTCGAACGGTTCAGAGTGGACCAGCCGGCGCACGCCGTACTTCCGGCAGAAGGCGCTGCCGGCATCCTCGCGGTGCTCGAACACCCGCCGCGAGATGTTGCTGGTGACCCCGACGTAGAGGGTTCCATACGGCGCGCTGGCCAGGATGTAGGTCCAGCCGCCCAAGCCCTACTCCAACACCACCGCGGGCGCGCCCGCCGCGCGCATCGCCGCCAAGCGGGCGAAGGCGAGGGTCAGCGCCTTGCGCCGCGCGCCGGCCAACGGCACCGCCTGGGCCTCGCGCAGCACCGCGCCGCCAAAGCCGTCGGCGACAATCAGGCCCGGCTCCTGCGGCAGGATCTCGCGCGGGAACTCCGGACCCACGGCGAAGGCGAAGGCGTCGCAATAGGGCCGGTATTCCTGCCACTTCTGGTCGGTGCGGAAGTCCTCGAGGCTGGACTTCACCTCGACGATGAAGATCTCGCCGCGGCGCCCGAGCGCCATCAGGTCGGCGCGCCGCCCGTTCGGGAGCGTCACTTCGGCGAGCGGCGCATAGCCGAGCGCGGTGAGGAGCCGCCCCGCGCCCCGGGTGACGGCGGCGGTGGTCTCCGGCCGGGAGCTGGCGACGAGGGTGACGCTGACGTCCATGCCGCCAGAATGTTCCGGCTACGTTCCGGCCGTCAAGGCCTCAGCCCCATCGCGCCTTCAGCCGTGGGCGGGCAGCGGGAATTCCAGGCGGGCGATGTCGAAGCCGAGCTGCTTGATCCGCGCGACGGCCTCGCTGCGGATCGGCGCCGCCAGGGTCGGCTTCTGCGACATCAGCCAAAGGTACTTGCCGTCGTGGGTGGCCAGTATCAGCCAGCCCTCGTCTTCATGCTGGTCGACGACCACATATTCCTGGGTCACCAGGCCGCCGAAGAAGGTCATGCGGAACTTGGCGTTGGAGACCGGGTCCTCGACCCGGGCGTGGGCTTTCCACTCGGAAAGCGGGCCGTCGGGGGCGCCCTTGTGGCAGGTCTGCACCACGGCGAAGCCGTCGGCGACCCGGGTCCAATCCGAGGCGCCGGCCTGGCAGCCGCGCTGGATGATGTTGGGCAGCCGCGCCACCTCGTACCAGCGGCCCATCATCTTGGTCAGTTCGATGTGGGCGACGGGCTGGACGTCCGCCAGGGAGGCGGCCGGCACGGCGAAGGCGGCCACGGCGGCCAGGATCACGGTCAGGCGTTTCAGCATGGGCCGGGTGATTAGCTTCGTCTGGAGGTAAAGGAAACGCCCGCGGGGCGATCGCGGGCGCTGCATAAGGACGCAACCACGGAACCGTGCCCTTTTCAGGGCGCGGCCTTCAAAAAGGCTTCTTGCCCTTATTCGGCGGCGATGGAAACCGCCCGGGACGAATCCTTGGCGCGGTCCTTGAAATTGATCGCCTGCAGGTAGCGGATGCCCTCCTCGGCGATGTCGTCGCCGACCATCCGCTCGCCCTCGGCGGCGAGCTCGTCCGTGTCGACGTAGGCGGCGTAGAAGCTGCGGGTGCGCGACGTGATCAGTCCGGCGTTCAACAGGGTCTTGATCAGGACGCGGAAGACGTTGGTTTCGCCGCGGAACTTGCGGTTGGGATCGCGCTCGGCCCGCCGCTGGATGATGTCGGCCACCACGCGCTCGGGATCGAGGCCGAAGCGGCCATAGATCTCCGACATCTGCCGAGGATCGCCGCGGTCGAACAACAGGGACTGGGCGCAGTGGGCGGTCCAGTCCTCCACCAGGTTGCGCTCGGCTTGCGTCAGCCGCGGGATCGTCCGGTCCGCCCAGATCTTCCCGAACTTGTGGTGGAAGGCCTCGTCGGTCATCACCAGCTGGAACAGCTTCTTGGCCACCGGATCGCGGTTGTGCTTGTAGCCGTTGGCGAAGGCGCCCATGGCCAGGCCCTCCACCAGCATCTGCATGCCGACGATCTTCTTATAGACCTCCGGCGCCTCGATGATCTCGACCAGGAGGCTCTTCAGCGCCGCCCCGCACTCCGTGGGCCGGCCCCAGCGGGCCTTGATATACTTGGCGAAGGCGGTGACGTGGCGCGCCTCCTCGCGGGTCTGGTTCGCCGCGTATTCCTGGGCGCCCTGGTCGTAGAGCACATGGCACAGGCTGGCCGACAGGTTCAGCGCCCCCTGCTCGCCGTGCAGGATCGAGGAGAAGCTGCGCAGCTGCATATAGTTGATGAAGGCGATCTTCTGCTTCGGGTCGGTCAGGGTCTCGGCGATGTGCGGCAGGCGGAGCAGCGGGTTCAGCTCCTCCGGCGTCATCGCCTCGTTCTCCAGGTCGAAGGGCTCGGAGAAGTCGATGTATTTCGGGTCCAACGGATCCCAGAAATGCTCGTGGGTGGCGCTGATGATCTTGTCGAAGGCCGCCGAGCGCTCGCCGTAGCGGTCCAGCGTCAGCATGGCTTCGAAGTCGTCCGGGGCCACCGCCCCGTACATGGCGTCCTTGGTGATATTGCCGTCGGCCATCGCCGGCTCCCTTCGTCCACCTCCCGCCCCGGCCCGTCTGATGCGGACCTGATCGGCGTTCAGGAGAGGATCGCGCCGGGCGGGCGCGGCGTCAAAGGAAAGCATGCTCCAGAATCGAAACGCCCGCCGAATGAACTTCGGCGGGCGTCGCGGTCCTTGGCGGCTTCAGCCTATTCCGCGGCGATCAGGATCTTCGAGAGCGCGCGGTCCTTGAAGTTGATCTCCTGGAGGTACTTGATGCCCTCTTCGGCGATGTCGTCGCCGACCATCTTGTCGCCCTCGGCCTTCAGCTCGTCGATGTCGACGTACATCGCGTAGAAGCCCTTGGTGCGGTCGGTGATGATGCCGGCGTTGACCAGGGTCTTCACCAGCACGCGGAAGATGTTGGTGGCTTCCTTCATCTCCTCGCGGCGGGTCTCGTCGTTGACCAGCTTGCCCATCTCCTCGATCACCCGGTTCGGATCGAGGCCGAATTCCTCGTAGAGGCCGACGTTCTGGGTGGGCGCCACCAGGTTGAACAGCAGCGTCTGGAAGCAGTGCGCCGCCCACATCTCGATGACCTCGTGCTCGGCCTCGGTCAGGTGCGGGATGGTGCGGTCGGCCCAGATCTTCCCGAACTTGTGGTGGAAGGCCTCGTCGGTCATGACGAGCTGGGTCAGCTTCTTGGCCAGCGGATCGTTGGTCTCGTTGAAGATGGTGGCGAAGGCGCCCATGGCCAGGCCTTCCACCAGCATCTGCATGCCGATGATCTTCTTATAGACCTCCGGCGCGCCGATGATCTCGACCAGCAGGTCCTTCAGGATCGGGCCGCATTCCACCGGCCGGCCCCAGCGGGCCTTGATGTAGCGGGCGAAGGCCGTGACATGGCGGGCCTCTTCGCGGGTCTGGTTGGCGGCGTATTCCTGCGCGCCCTGGTCCTTCAAGACGTGGCAGAGGCTGGCCGACAGGTTCAGCGCCCCCTGCTCGCCGTGCAGGATGGAGGAGAAGGTCCGCAGCGTCTGGGCGTTGGCGAAGGCGATGCGGCGCGCCTCGGTGCCGAGGATCTCGTTGACGTAGTCGAGTTGCAGGGCGCCGATCATCTTCTCCGGCAGGATCATGGTCGTTTCCATGTCGAAGGGCGCCGAGAAGTCGATGTACTTGGCGTCCAGCGGATCCCAGAAGTGGTCGTGGGTGGCGCTGATGATCTTGTCGAAGGCTGTCGAGCGGGCGTTGTAGCGGTCGAGTTCCAGCATCGACTCGAAGTCGTCGGGCGCGACGGCGTCGTAGATAATGTCCTTGGTGATGTTGCCGTCGGCGGCCATGGCGTCCTCGCGAGGTATGGCCAGGCTCTTGGCGGCCCGGCCCTGGGCTGGCGGCGACCATCTCATCTGAACGGCGTTTAGTCAACGAAGGTGACGGCTGCGTCACTTTCTCGCGTCAGGTGCGAAATCGCGCCGCGGCTTGTCAGCCCGCGCTGGCCTCGATGGCGTCGATGTCGGCGTCCGACAGACCGAGGTGGTGGCCGATTTCATGGACCAGAACGTGGGTGACCAGTTCCTCGAGCGTCACCTCCCCATGCTCGGCCCATTCGTCGAGGATCGGGCGGCGGTAGAGGAAGATCATCGAGGGACCCGGCGCGGGGCCCATGTGGTCGCGGTGGCCGATGTCGACGCCCTGGTAGAGGCCGCTCAAGCCAAAGGGGTCCTCGATGCCGAGGTCGTCCAGCACCTGGTCGTCGGCGAAGTCGTCGACGCGGAAGACCACGTCCCCGGCGGCCCGGCGGAAGCCCGCCGGCAGGGCCTGGAAGGCGGCTTCGGCCAGGGTTGCGATGTCGTCGAGGGACGGCGCCTTGCCGAACGCCTCACGGTCGAGGTTCAGGCGCTCACTCATCGGGCATGACAATATGCGGGGCGTCCGGCGGGCGCACCTCGAAAAGCCCGATGTCCAGCGGCTGCTGCGGCTCGATGGGGCGCAAGGGCTGCCGCGCCATGGCCCGCACGGTCTCGGCGTCCAGCGCCTGACGGGCGCGGCGGGCGGCGCGGGCCTGCGGGGCCTCGATCGGCCGCTCGGCGGTGGCGATGCGCCAGTAGGAGACCATCAGGCGCCAGGCGGTGCGCGGCGGGGCCTGTGTGGGCTCCGGCCAGCGGCGGCCGTCGGCGAAGCTGGGCTCGGCGTGGGCCACCTTCTGGCCGGGCAGGATCTGTTCGGCCAGCCTGGCCCAGGCTTCGCTCAGCGGGCCGGCATAGGCGTCCTGCGCCGCGGCCTCGGTGGCGAAGGCCGGGCCCACCGGGTCGGTGGTGAACACCACCGCCTCGCCGGCCACGCCCTGGGCCTCGCGCTCGCGCGCCGCGCGGCCCAGGGGGCCGGCCATCGCCAGCTCCGCGTTCGCCGCCACCGGATAGAGGATCGCCGTCACGCCCTTTAAGCTCCGCACTCCGATCGTCCGCCAACTTAGCCTATCCTGACGACCGCGGCGCGGATGCGGCGAACATCGGCGCGGCCTAGGGTGCTGAATTGCTGATTCGCCGGAGCGGGGCCGAAGCGAAGGGATGGACGCCCACCAACTGATCCTGGCCGCCGCGGCCGGCGCGGTGTCGCTGGCCATCTGCGCCCTGCTCTGGGCGCTGGCCCAGCGGCGCCAGGCGCAGGACCGCGTGGCCGCCATCACCGCGCGGCTGGCCGCCGTCGAGGCCCGCGCCGACGCCGCCCAGGCCTCCGCCGAGGCCTTCGATTCCGCCCTGCTGGCCGTCGAGGACGGCCGCGCCCTGCTGGCCTCCGGCGAGGAGTCCCTGGCGGTCTGCGCCGAAGCGCTGAACCTGGCCGAACCCGACCCGCAAGGTGTGGTCAACGCCCTGATGCGCGCCGACCCGGATCACGCCCGGCGCCTGCGCGCTCTGTTCGAGCGCGGCGAGGCCTGCGCCTTCGAGGTGCAGGGCGCGGGCGGGCTGATCGCGGTGGAGGGCCGCGCGGCCGGCGCCATGGCCTGGCTCCGGATCTCCACCGCCCAGACGGAGGACGCGGGCCTGCCCACCGCGCCGCGCTTCGCCGCCTTCCTGAACGCACGCCCGACGCCCGCCTGGATCGCCGCCGCCGACGGCTCGCCCGTCTGGGTCAACGCCGCCTGGCTGAAGGCCGTGGACGCCGCCAGCCTGGACGAGGCCGCCGCCCGCGGCGCGGCCTTCGACCGCGGCGCCGACGCGCTCGCCAGCGAGGCCGCCAACCTGGGCCAGCGGCGCGAGGCGGTGCGCTGGGCGACCGTCGCCGGCAAGCGCCGCGCCTTCCAGGTCACCGCCCAGCCGCTGGAGGGCGGCGGCGTGGGCGTCTGGACCGACGACGTCACCGACCAGGAGGGCCTGCGCGAGACCCTGCAGCGCAACGTCGAGGCGCACGACGAGACCCTGAACCACATCGCAGAAGCGGTCGCCGTCTTCGACCGCTCCAAGAAGCTGATGTTCCACAACACCGCCTTCGCCGAGCTCTGGGGCCTGGAGCCGGCCTGGCTCGCCGAACAGCCCAGCCACGGCGAGATCCTCGACCGCCTGCGCCAGCGCCGGCGCCTGCCGGAGACCGCCGACTACGCCAAGTGGAAAGCCGGCGAGCTCGACCGCTATGAACAGCTCGCCGCCGCGCCGGACGAGATGTGGAGCGTGCCCGACGGCCGCACGCTGAAGGTGGTGCGCCAGCCGCACCCCATGGGCGGCCTCCTGCTGCTCTATTCCGACATCACCGACGAGCTGAAGCTCACCAGCCAGTACAACGCCCTGATCCAGGTGCAGCAGGCGACCCTCGACAAGCTGTCCGACGCGGTCACCGTGTTCGGTTCCGACGGGCGCCTGCGGCTTCACAACGACGCCTTCTCCGCCTTCTGGAACGTGACCCCGCTGCAGGTCGAGGCGGCTGGCGACTTCGAGGGTGTGGTCGAGCTGTGCATCCCCAAGCTGCACGACCGGGCGTTCTGGGCGGAGCTGAAGGGCCGCGTCGCCGACCCCGACCCGCAGGCCCGCGCGCCCACCACCGGCGAGGTGAAGACCTCGGACAGCCGCATCGTGCTCTACCAGTCGCGGCCGCTGCCGGATGGGGCGACGCTGATCGCCTTCACCGACGTCACCGACGCCCGCAAGCTGGAAGGCGCCCTGGAGGCCAAGGAACAGGCCCTGGCCGACGCCGAGCGGCTGAAACGCGACTTCGTGGGCAACGTCTCCTACGAGCTGCGCACCCCGCTCACGACCATCATCGGCTACTCCGAACTGCTGGAACGCTCCGGCGAGGCCCTGTCGGAGCGCGGCCGAAGCCACGCCGCGGCGGTGAAATCGGCGGCCACCCAGCTGGCGCGCTCCATCGACGACGTGCTCGACATGGCCCAGATCGACGCCGACGAGATGGCGCTGGACCTGGAGGACGTCCGGGTCTCCGAGCTGTTGGGCGCCCAGGCCGAGCGTTGGGCCGACGACGCGGCCGCCGCCAACGTCACCCTGGTGGTCGACTGCCCGCCCGAGGTGGGCCTGATCCGCGGCGACGCGCGCCGGCTGGCCCAGATCCTCAGCCATCTGGCGGAGAACGCGATGGGCCAGACCCCGGCCGGCGGCACGGTCACGCTCGCCGCCCGCAAGGGCCTGGGCGAGGTGCAGCTGCGGGTCTCCGACACCGGCCGCGGCATACCCTTCCATGTCCAGGCGCACATCTTCGACCGCTTCATCGGCCGCGAGCGCGGCGGCCCGGGCCTGGGCCTGGCGCTGGTCAAGGCGCTGACCGAGCTGCACGGCGGCTGGGTCGCCCTGGAGAGCGAGCCCGGCGCGGGCGCCGCCTTCACCTGCCATCTGCCCGAAGAAGCCATGGCCGCCGCCGCCCAGCCGGAGCTGGGGCTTAGGGGGTAATTTCCCTCCCAGACTCCCATGCCGTCATCCTCCAGTCGGCCCTAGGCTGATCCGGGGGACCCAAGCCGAATTGCGAAATAGGGCGAGCCGCTTGGGTCCCCCCCGGATCGCGTCTCCGCGCGACCGGGGGATGGCGGTCTGAAGGATCGCCTTGACTCCCGCCTAGTGTTATAGTCTAGTATAACACCAAAGCGACATCCTGCCCGGTGGCAGGAGCTCGAGGATACGCCGTGGACCCGGAATGGAACGACAGCCAGCCGATCTATCGCCAGATCCGCGATCGCGTGGTCGCGATGATCCTGGACGGCTTGCTGGGCGAGGGCGATCCATTGCCCTCCGTGCGCACGGTGGCGACGGACTCGCGGGTCAATCCGCTGACCGTGCTGAAGGCCTATCAGCAACTGGCGGACGATGGTCTGGTGGAAAAGCGGCGGGGGCTTGGGATGTTCGTGAACAAGGGCGCGCGCGACCTGCTGCTGGCGGGCGAGCGCAAGCGGTTCCTGGAAGAGCAGTGGCCGGAGATCCTGGCCACCATCCAGCGGCTCGGCTTGGCGGGACAGCTTCTGGGCGCCGCGCCCAAGCCTGGGGAGGGCTGAGCCCGTGGCCTGCATAGACGCCCGCGGCCTGCGCAAGGCCTACGGAAAGACGCTCGCCCTGGCCGGCATCGACCTCCAGGTGGAGGATGGCCGCATCCTCGGCCTGATCGGCCCCAACGGCGCCGGCAAGTCGACCGCCCTGCAGGCGATCCTCGGCCTGATCCCCTACGAGGGCGAGCTGAAGGTCTTGGGGCTCGATCCCTGGGGCGAGCGCGACAAGCTGATGGCGCAGGTCTGCTTCGTCGCCGACGTCGCCGTCCTGCCGCGCTGGCTGAAGGTCCGCGACGCCGTCGACTATGTGGCCGGCGTCCACCCGCGCTTCGACCGCGCCAAGGCCGAGGCCTTCCTGGCCAAGACCACGATCAAGCCGGCGAGCACGGTTCGTCAGCTGTCGAAGGGTATGGTCGCCCAGCTGCACCTCGCCCTGGTGATGGCCATCGACGCCCAGCTGCTGGTGCTCGACGAGCCGACGCTCGGCCTGGACATCGTCTACCGCAAGTCGTTCTACGACAGCCTGCTCAACGATTATTTCGACCAAAGTCGAACCATCGTCGTCTCCACCCACCAGGTGGAGGAGATCCAGCACATCCTGACCGACGTGGCCTTCATCGACCGCGGCCGGATCGTGCTGAACACCAGCATGGAGGCCTTCGAGGCCCGCTACGCCGAACTGATGGTGGGCCCTGACCGGCTCGACGCCGCCCTGGCGCTGAAGCCGATCCAGGCGCGGCAGGTGTTCGGCCGCCACATCCTGCTGTTCGACGGCGTCGAGCGCGCCCGCCTGGCCGAACTGGGCGAGGTGCGCGCGCCCAGCCTGGCCGACCTGTTCGTAGCCGTCATGGGCCCCGCGCAAGGAGCTTCCGCATGAGCGACGCCGCCCTCGCCTCCGCCTCGCCCGCCTCCGGCGCCCACGTCCGGCCCTTCTACTGGTCGGTGCGCCGCGAGCTGTGGGAGAACCGCGCCATCTATCTCGCGCCCCTGGTCGTCGCCGGCATCGTGATGGTCGGCTTCCTCTTCAGCCTGCGCGACCTGCCGCAGGCGATCCGGGTGCTGGGGACGCCGCTCGCGCCCGATGCGCCGATGGCCGAGCACCGCGCCCACGGCCTGCAGGCCATGGCCGTGATGGCGTCCCAGGCCGGGATCCTGGCCATCCTGGTGGCCGCCCTGATCGTGGCGATCTTCTACTGCCTGGCCTGTCTGCACAACGAACGCCGCGACCGCAGCGTGCTGTTCTGGAAGTCGCTGCCGGTGTCGGACACAACCGCCGTCCTCTCCAAGGCCTTCATTCCCCTGGCGGTCCTGCCGCCCGTCGTCGTGACGATCATGGTGGTGACCCAGCTGATCACGGCGGGCCTGGCCACAGCGGTGGTCGCCGCGAGCGGCCTGGACACCGGTATCCTGTGGCGTCAGCTGACGCCAACGCCGGTGGTGATCGTCGGGCTCGCCTACGGGGTGGTCATGCTGATGCTGTGGTACGCGCCCATCGTCGGCTGGCTGATGCTGGTTTCGGCCTGGGCCAAGCGGATGACCTTCGTCTGGGCCGTGGCGCCGCCGCTCGCCATCTGCCTCTTCGAGTTCCTGGCCTTCCGCTCCCATTACGCCTGGACGCTGGTGCACTCGCGCCTGGTGGACGGCCTTGCGGCCTTCACCGCCGGCGGCAAGGGGAAGGAGGCGGTCAGCAAGCTCTCCGACATCGACCCCATGCCCTTCCTGACCGATCCCGGCTTCTGGGGCGGACTGGTCTTCGCCGCCGCGGCCCTGGCCGCCTGCGTCTGGCTACGCCGACGACGCGAACCGATCTGAGCCTGCCCCGGCCCTCCGGCCGGCCCTGACTTCACCCTCACCACCGCTGGGAGTTTCCCAATGATCCTGCACGTCGCTGCGACGGCGCCCTGGGCGCTGCGCGAAATCGCCGACGCCGCGCTGGCCTTCCACATCGGCGGCGCCTTCGCGGGCCTCGGCGCCGGAACCGTCGCCCTGATCGCCCGCAAGGGTCAGCGGCTGCACCGCCTGGCGGGGAACGTCTTCCTCTTCGCCATGCTGGCCATGTCGGTCGTCGGCGCGGTGGTGGCGCCGATGATCGGCGACGTGGGCTCGGCCTTCGCCGGAGCGATCACCGCCTATCTGGTGGTCACCGGCTGGCGGGCCGGCCGCGCGGGCGAGGTCAAGGGCGGCCGGTTCGAGATGGCGGGCGTCGCCCTGCTCGGCGTCGCGGTCGTGGCCGTCCTGATGCTGGGCGGCCAGGCTCTGGCCAGCCCGGCGCGGGAGCTGGCCGGCGTCCCGGCCTTCGCCTTCTTCGTGATGGCGACCATGGCGGCGCTGATCGGCGCGCTCGACCTGAAGCTGATCCTCGGGCCGGTGCTGACGCGGCCCCGGAAGCTGGCGCGCCACATCTGGCGCATGGGCCTGGGGCTGTGGATCGCGCTGATGTCGGGCCTCGCCCAGCCGAAGGTGGGCGGCGTGATCTTCCACGGCCACGCGGCCCTGCAGTGGATCCCGGTCGCCGCCCTGGTCGCGACCATCGTCTACTGGCTGGTCAAGGTGCGCCGGCCCGCGCATCGGCCCGCCCGTCCGTCCCGTCCCGCCCTGACAACCTCAGCCCAAGGGGTCTTCCAATGAGAGCCTCGCTCAGCAGTCTCTGCGTCCTGGTCGCCACGGCTTGCGCCCTGGACGCCGCCGCCACGCCCGCGCCGACCGCGCCCGCCAAACCTCCCATTCTGGCCAAGGCCGCGAAGCCCTACCGCGTCCCGCGCAACGCCTTCGGCCAGCCGGACCTGCAGGGGATCTGGAACAACTCCTCGCTGACCATGCTGCAGCGGCCGCCGATGTTCAAAAACCTGGTCGCCAGCGACCAGGAGGCGGCGATGATGGAGGCGGGCTTCCGCAAGATGGTGGGCGACCTGATCAGCACCGCCCCCATCGACCCCAAGCTGGGCCCGCCGCCGCCGGTCGATGAGGCGCCGCAGTCCGACTACATCGAGATGGACCTGCACCTGGCCTCCATCGGCGGCCAGCGGCGCACCTCCTGGATCGTCGAACCCGCCGACGGCCATGTCCCCTTCAACGACGCGGCGAAGAAGGCCCGCGCCGCCGACGACGCCGCGCCCGAGAAATTCGACAATCCGGAAGACCGCGACACCATGGAGCGCTGCCTGCAGGCCATCGGCACGCCGGAAGGCCCGCCGATGATGAACACCGGCTTCAACGCCAACTACCAGATCCTGCAGACCCGGGACGAGGTGGCGATCCTCGTGGAGATGAACCACGCGGTGCGCACCATCCGCCTCGGCGACCGCCGCCACCTGCCGGGCGCCATCCAGCCCTGGATGGGCGACAGCGTCGGCTGGTGGGAAGGCGACACCCTGGTGGTCGAGACCACCAACCTCAACCCCAAGGGGGCGCACGTCTTCTCGCTCGGCGGCGGCTTCGGCTACTCGCCCAGGGCGCGGATCACCGAGCGGTTCACCCGCACCTCGCCGACCGAGATCCTCTACCAGTTCGCGGTGGACGACCCAGACACCTTCACCCAGGTGTTCAAGGGCGAGATGCCCATGCGCGCGGCCAAGGGGCCGATCTACGAATACGCCTGCCATGAGGGCAACTACAGCCTGCCCAACATCCTGGCCGGCGCCCGGACCCACGACAAGGATCCGCCCGCGAAGGCCCCCTAGGACCTCGGCAGGCCGAACATCGAGCGGTCGGCCGGCGTGAAGGCCAGGCTCTGGACCTGGCGCACCGACCGCCCCGCCGGCGTCCCGTCGTCGCTGACGAAGCGGAAAGCGACCTTCAGGGGTCCGGCCTTGCGGTAGTCGGAGAGTTCCGTCGTCACCGGCCGGGCGCCCGTGCGGTCGACGATGCGGCCGAGCAGCCCGGTCTTGCGGTCGAACCACAGCTCGCGCGGCGTGCCGCCCCAGGGCTCGACCTCGACCACGTCGAAGGCCCGCCCGTCGGCCTTGCGCGCGCCCACCATCCGGCCGCGGGCGTCGAAGCGGCTGGTGTAGAAGAAGGCGTAGACGCCGAAGAACGCTTCGGTGCGGTCGGGCCGCACCAGGGCCGGCTCGCCGCCGCCGGTGGCCTGGCCGGCGGCGTCGATGCGCCAGGCGCCGGCGCCGTTGAAGCCGCGCACGGCGACCCCGCCCGCGGCGTCATGGTCCTCTTCGCGCATGCCGTAGCGCAGGGGGTCGAGCCAGCGCTCATAGGCCGCCCCGTCCAGGGTTCCGGTCTCATGCCAGCCGCGAAGATAGTTCCAGGCGTTCCCGCCGCTCGCCGCGCGGGCGCGGGCCAGCACCTGGGCGGCGGGCCGGGCATACTGGGCGTGGGCGGCGGGCGCGGCCGCCGTCAGGGCGAACGCCAGCACCAAGAGAATCGTCCGCGCGGCCTTGCCCATGCCCCGCCCTACAAGCCGCCGGGCGTGGCCACAATGGGGCGGGACCTTTGAGGGTTAGGTCGGGAAGGCTGCCGTCACCTGGTTGTACAGGGTGGACAGCTGGGTCCCCAGCGCGCCCACGGCGCTGACGATCACCAGGACGACAAAGGCCGCGATCAGGGCGTATTCCACAGCGGTCGCGCCGGAGCGGTCGTTCGTGAAGCGCTTCGCGAAGGCTAGCATGGCGCCGCTCCTCGTCCTCGGAGTGCGCCACGATGTCAGCGGAGGCTTAAGGCGTCATGAAACGGCGTCCCTAACGCGGTGTTCGCCTTAGTCGAGGGCGAGTTCCACGGGCGCCAGGCCCTCCACCTCGAAGCGCCAAGCCTGGCCGGATTCTACGAACTTGGTGGGGACGATGCTGCCGGTCGAGACCCATTGGCCGGGCCGCAACGGCTGGCCGGCGCGGGCGAGGTGGGCCGCCAGCCAGGCGAGGGCCCTGGCCGGGTCGCCCAACACGTCGCTGGAGGAGCCTTCGTCGACCACCTCGCCGCCGCGGCGCAGCACGCCCTTGCGGCCGGCCAGCCCGCCGGTCCCGGCGGCGTCGCCGGGCGGGCCCAGCACCAGGCCGGCGTTCCAGGCGTTGTCGGCCACCAGGGTCATCGCCGACAGATGTGCATAGTCGGCCCCACTGTCGTCGACCAGCTCGAAGGCGGCGCAGACCTGATCGACATGCGCCAAAGCCTCCTCCGGCGAGACCTCGCCATCGGGAAAGGGCCTGGCGATCCTGAGCGCGATCTCGCTCTCGACGCCCAGGCGCACATAGGCCGCGACCGCCACGCGGGCCGGCGCGGGATGGATGCGGCCGGCCAGCACCGCCCCCACGATGGGCTCGTCCACGCCGCACATCTGCTGCATCCGTTTGGTGGTGAGCCCGATCTTCCAGCCGACGATCTGCGGCGGTCCGCCGGCCAAGAGCGGCAGCAGCGCGGCCTGGGCCGCGTAGCCGAAGGCGAGGTCGCCCGCCCGGCCGGTGGGCGCCTCCAGCGTGAACCGCTCGCGATTGCGGTGGCGCTCGGCGATGGCCTTTGCAAAGACTTCGACGTCAGTGTTCGGGGCGTCGGTCACAGGGCCTCCTTCGGCTCGGGTGCGTGGCGACGATAGCATGGAGGCCGGCCAAGGTGACGGGACTGCCGCTGGGCCTCGAAGGCCGCCGCGCCATGGTCTGCGGCGGGAGCCAAGGCCTGGGCCGCGCCTGCGCCGAAGCCCTCGCCGCCGCGGGCGCGGAGTTGACCATCTGCGCGCGCACCGAAGGCCCCCTGAAGGCCGCCGCCGAAGCCATCGGCGCAACGGCTGTGGTCTGTGACGTCACCACGGAGGCGGGCCGCGAGGCCCTGCTGGCCGCCTGCCCGAATCCCGACATCCTGGTGACCAACGCCGCCGGCCCGCCCCCCGGCCGCTTCGAGGACTGGGGCGAGGCGGAATGGGCCGCCGCGGTCGGCGCGAACATGCTGGCGCCGCTGCTGTTGATCCGCGCCGTGTTGCCCTGCATGCGCGGCCGCCAGTGGGGGCGGATCGTCAACATCACCTCGGGGGCTGTTAAGGCGCCCCTGCCGATGCTCGGGCTGTCGAACGGGGCCCGCGCGGGCCTCACCGGCGCGGTCGGCGGCATCGCCCGGGAGGTCGCCTGCGACGGGGTGACGATCAACAACCTGCTGCCCGGCCACTTCGCCACCGCCCGGCTGGAAACCTATTACGCGGCCCTCGCTAAGGCCCGCGGCGCGCCGGTGGACGAGGTCCGCGTCCAGGTCGCCGCCGGCAACCCCACCGGCCGGGTCGGCGACCCGAAGGAGTTCGGCGCCATCTGCGCGGTGCTCTGCAGCGTCCACGCGGGCTACATCACCGGCCAGAACCTCTTGATGGACGGCGGCGCCTTCCCGGGGCTGTTCTGACCGCAACCCGACACTGTCGGGCGCCTCACATTCCGTGGCGCCGCTGCAACTCATCTCCACGCCAGCCGTTGCCGCCGAGCAACAAATGGAGAGACCCGTTGGCGGCAGGCTCGCCGCGGGCAGGAGAACACCATGTACCGCAAGACCCTTTTTGCTTCGCTGCTCGCCTCGAGCGCCGTGGTCCTGGCGATCGCCAGCCCGGCTGCGGCGGGCACCACCGAACGCGCCCGTGAGGCCATCGCCGCCGCGGAAGCCAAGATCCACACCGCCGAAAGCCTTGGCGCGCCGAACGACGACCCGCGCGATCTCGCCGAGGCCCACCAGGCCCTGGCCAACGCCAAGAACGATTTCGACAGCGACCACCGCGACCGGGCGATCCAGGAGGGCATCCGCGCCTCCGGCCTGGCCGACACCGCCATCGGCATCTCGCACCAGCGCAGGACCGACGCCCTGGCCTCGGCGCGGCAGAACGAGCGCGCCACGGCTGAGGCCGCTCAGGATCAGGTCGCGGCCACGCAGGCGGCGGCCCGCGGCCAGGTGGACGCCGCTCAGCAACAGGCCGCGCAGGCTCAGCAGCAGGCGGCTGACGCCAACGCCCGCGCCGACTCCGCCCAGCAGGCCGCCGCCGCCTCGGCGGCTGATGCGCAGGCCGCGCGCAGCGCCGCGGCCCTCGCCGCCGCCACGCCCCCGCCCGCGCCGCAGGTCGAGACCACGGTGACGACCACGAACCAGCACGCCGTGGTCCACCACCCGGTGACCCACACCGTCGTCAAGCGCACCACGACCACCACCAACGCAGCGCCGGCGACGTCTTCGGACCAGGTCACCACAACCACCAAGGTGACCCCGCAGTAAGGTTTGACCTGCTCCTCTCCCTCGCGGAGCGAAGGAAGAGGCTGGGAGAGGGCGGCGCCGGAGACGGGCCGCCCTTTTCGTTGGACCCGATGGCTGCGGACGCGGGTCCAATGTCAGCGCCAAGCCGCTCGCCCGCGCCGACCTCACCCAACCTCTCCCACGGCGCTGCCGCGCCTGGGAGAGGAGCGGATCAGGCAGGCGTCGGCTTAAATCTCATGCCGGCCAGTTTGCCTTGGGGCCTCGGCTTCTCAAGGACGCGCTCCGCGCGCCGCCCCGCGGCCGGCCAAGGGCCGGTCCTTGACAAGCCGAGGCCCCAAGGCTCGCATCAACCATGAGGTTTAAGGCGGGGTGGCGTCGAGGCGACGCCTTCAAAGGTCGACAGTGAAAGACGCAATCTTCGTTGTCGGACTGGGGCTGCTGACATTCGTCCTGATGGCGGGATGGCTCACCATGGTGGCCAGATCGATGGGCAGGCCAATTCCCAGGAAAGGACTCTACGTCGCGGGCTGCTTTTGCACCGCAGTGACGCTCTTCTTCCTAGTCGTGGATATATTGCACCTAGGCCATCAACTCTTCGGCTGGATGCAACGATGAGAGCTTGTTAGCAGGCTTCGAGCTTCGTCTAGCCCCTAGTGCTGGCTCTCCGGCATGCGCACCACCAGGCCGTCCAGCGCGTCCGTCACCTTGATCTGGCAGGAGAGGCGGGAGTTGTCCTCGACGTTCTCGGCGAAGTCGAGCATCGACTCCTCCATGGCCGACTTCTCGCCGGTCTTGGCGCGCCAGGCCTCGTCCACATAGACGTGGCAGGTGGCGCAGGCGCAGGCGCCGCCGCAGTCGGCGTCGATGCCGGGGATGTTGTTCTTCACCGCGCCTTCCATGACCGAAAGGCCGTTCTTCACGTCGATGGCGTGTTCGGTCCCGTCGTGCTCGATGTAGGTGATCTTGGCCATGTGATCCCGGGAGTCCCTCGACTTGCCGCCCCCTGTCTCTCAGGGGTGACTTAACACCGTTTAGACGGCGACCTCTTTCATGGAAATAGTCGGGTCTGCAAGCCTCGCCTTGTCGATGGCGCGGCGGTTTCCGATCAGCTGCTTGCCCATCATGAACTCCGGCGGCGCGTTGATCGCCTCCACCGATTGGACCTTGTCGCCCTGAAGGTGGAAGACCGCGAACTTGCCGCTGGCCGGGTCGCCGCGCAGCAGCACCTCGTCCACGTCGAAGGCGTAGCCGGCGATCTGCAGCTTCAGATCGTACTGGTCCGACCACTGCCAGGGGACCTCGCCGGCCGGCGCCGGGCGGCCCACGATGGCGTTGGCCGCCTGCTTGGCCTGTTCGAGGGCGTTGGGCACGCTCTCCATGCGGAACATGCGGCCGTAGATCGGCATCGGCCGGTGGGCCACGTCGCCGATGGCGAAGATCGCGGGGTCGCTGGTGCGCGCCTCCAGGTCGACGACGACGCCGCGGGCGGTCTCCAGGCCGCAATCGCGGGCGATCTCGTCGTTGGGGGCCGCGCCCACGCCCACCACCACCGCGTCGCAGGCGATCAGCCGCCCGTCGGCCAGGCGCACGCCGGTGACGCGGCCGTCCCGGCCTTCGAAGGCGGCTGCCGTCGCGCCCAGCTCGAAGGTCACCCCACGCTGTTCGTGATAGCCCTTGAAGAAGGTCGACAGCGTCTCGCAGGCCACCCGCGCCAGGAGCCGCGGCTCGCGCTCCAGCACCACCACCTCCGCGCCCAGCGCCCGGCCCGAAGCGGCGACCTCCAGGCCGATATAGCCGCCGCCCACCACGGCCAGGGTCTTGCCCGGCCCGACCGTGGCCTTGAGCTGCTCGGCGTCGGCGGCGGTGCGCAGGAACATCACGCCGGCCAGATCCGCGCCGGGGATCGGCAGCGCGATGGCCCGCGCGCCGGTGGCGAGGATCAGGACATCGTAGTCGACGTTCGACCCGTCGGAGAGCGCCACGGTCTTCGCGCCCCGGTTGATCGAGGTCGCCGTCGTCGAGGGCCGGAAGTCGATGCCGTGCTCGGCGTAGAACTCCAACGGCTTCAGCGCCAGGGAGTCCGCGTCGGCTTCGCCCTTCAGCCAGGCCTTGGAGAGCGGCGGGCGCTGGTAGGGCGGGATCGGCTCCGCGCCCACGAGCGTGATCGGCCCCTCGTGGCCGTACTGGCGCAGCAGGGCTGCGGCCGTGCCGCCGGCATGGCCCGCGCCGAGGATCGCCACATGCTGCCCGCTCATCCGGCCTCGATGCCCAAAAATGACGGAGGCGTCAACTTCAACATCCGATAAGTTGCTCCCCTTTTGGGGGAGTTGTCAGCAAAGCTGACTGAGGGGGTCCTCACCAGCCCTGGAGCCGACCCCCTCCGGCGCTTCGCGCCACCTCCCTCGAAGGGGAGGAATTTTCGCGCCTGGACTATTTGGCCTTCTGCTCGGCGATCCAGGCGTTCACGCGCATGTCGAGCACCGAGAGCGTGAGCGAGCCCGAGGCGATGACCATGTCGTTGAACGCCTTGATGTCGAACTTCGGTCCCAGCGCCTTCGCGGCCCGGTCGCGCAGCTGCACGATGCGGATCATGCCGATCTTGTAGGCCGTCGCCTGGCCGGGGTTCACGATATAGCGGCGGGTCTCGGCGCGGGCGGTGTCGTCGCTGCGGTGGCCGACGGTCTTCAGGTAGTCGACCGCCTGCTCCTCGGTCCAGCCCTGCGCATGGATGCCGGTGTCGGTGACCAGGCGCACGGCGCGGAACAGCTCGCCGTCCAGCCGCATGAAGTCGGACGCGATGTCCGGATAGACGCCCATCTCTTTGCACAACAGCTCGGAATAGAGGCCCCAGCCTTCGTTGAAGGCGGCGTTGCGGGCCGCCAGGCGGAACTTCGGCACGTCCTTCATGCGCACCCGGATGTCGCCCTGCATGGCGTGGCCGGGGATGCCCTCGTGACACATCAGGTCCGGCAGGCTGGCGCGCAGCGGCGTCTTGCCCAGCATGTGCAGATAGACCCGGCCGGGCCGCTTCCCGTCGGGGCTGGCGCCGTTGGTGTGGGCCGCGCCGCCGGCCACCTCGCTGAAGCTGGGTTCGCGCACCACCTCGATCGCATAGATCGGCAGGACGTGGAACATCGAGCCCAGGTGGGTGCGGTTGTTGGCGATCAGGTCGTTGGAATATTTCAGGATCTCGGCGCGGTTCTGGTCGTTGTACGGCTGCTCAGGGTCGAGCCGCTGCAGCTCCTTGAAATAGGCGTTCTGGTCCGGGAAGCCGGCCTTCTTGGCCAGTTCGTCCATCTCGCCCTGGATGCGCTTCACCTCCGACAGGCCGAGCGCGTGGATCTGGTCGGCGGTGAGGTCGGTGCGGGTCTGCAGCTTCAGCGCCGCGGCGTACCAGGCGAGGCCATTGGGCAGGGTGACCGCGCCCACCTTGCCTGAAGGCGCGTTGGCCACGTCGCTCTGCAGCCAGCCGATCAGCCGCTCATAGCCGGGCTTCATGCCGGTCAGCAGCGCGGTCTTGGTCCCGTCCAGCAGCTTCTGCGCCTCGTCGGGCGAGACCTTGCCGGCGGCCTGCAGCTTGCCGACCTTGGCCTTGGCGTCGGCCCATAGCGGGGAATCCGCGCCGCTGGCGTCGAACGGCTGGCCGCTGATCAGCTTGGTGCTCTCGCGGATGGCGCGCTCGTACTGGAAGCGCGGCATGCGGATGCCCTGGGCCGCGGAGCCCTTGGCGCGCTCCAGCACCTGGTCCATGGCGTGGCCCAGGGCCATGACGCGGGCGTTGTAGGCCGCCATGTCCGACGGCTGCTCGACCAGGTGCGAGCCGATCAGGAAGTTGGGCAGCGCGGTGTCGGTATTGCCCGCCACATAGTCGTAGGCGCGGTACTTGTAGCTGAGTTCGGCGGAGTCCAGCTCGTCGATCCACATGTCGTAGCTGATCTGGCCTTCCAGCGGCAGCTTGGCCCGCTGGAACTGCGCCTTCAGCCGCGCCACGCTGCCACGCCGCCATTCGAGACGCTGCAGATCGGCGGCTTCGCTGAGGTCGTTCAGCTTGTCGAGGCCCTCCTTCTCACCGAAGGAGCTGGACTGCTGCGGGCTGAACTTCAGGGCCTCGGCGTATTCCTTGTCGAGGAAGACGCGCAGCCGTTCGGCCTCGGCGGCCTGGCCTGCGGCGGGCGTCTGCGCCGCAGCAGGGCCGGCGAACGTCAGCGCCGCGCCGGCGGGCGCCGCCAACAGGGTGAGCCCGAGGGCGGCGGCGAGCGTGCGGTTCATGGGCGTCGTTCCTTCGAGACTGCGATTATCCGGCCGGCTTCTGGCTGGCGATCCATTCGTCGACGGCCCGTTCCAGAACGCTGAGCGGCAGCGAGCCTTCGCCGACCACCAGATCGTCGTAGGCCTTGACGTCGAACTTCGGGCCCAGCTCGCGCTCGGCCTTGTGGCGCAGCTCCATGATCTTCAGCATGCCGATCTTGTAGCCGGTGGCCTGGCCCGGAAGGGTGATGTAGCGGCGCACTTCCGAGCGGGCCTGGTTCGGCGGACGGCGGCCGGTCTTGATCATGTAGTCGATGGCCTGATCCTCGGTCCAACCCTTCGCATGGATGCCCGTGTCGGTGACCAGGCGCGCGGCGCGGAACAGCTCGGCGTCGAGCCGGAAGAAGTCCGACGCCAAGTCCTGATAGGCGCCCATCTCCTTGCACAGGTATTCGGTGTAGAGCGCCCAGCCCTCGCCGTAGGCCACGTAGCGGTAGGCCGAGCGGAACTTCGGCACGCCCTTCTGGCGCACCTGGATGTCGCCTTGCATGACGTGGCCGGGGATGCCCTCGTGGCACATCAGGTCGGTGATGTTGGCCGGGTCGTCGGTGACGCCCAGCATGTGGATGTAGACCCGGCCCGGCCGCGTCCCGTCCGCGTTGGGGCCCGAGGCGTGGGCGGCGCCGCCCGCCACCTCGCTGAACGAGGGCTCGCGCACCACCTCGGCCCGATAGACCGGCAGGTTGTTGAACACCGAGGGCAGCAGGCTGCGGTTACGCGCGATCGTCTCGTTGTACTGGCGCAGGTAGTCGGCGCGGATGGCGTCGGTCCAGGGCGTCGGCGGGAACTTGCTGGCGCGGTCGTCATAGAAGGCCTGGCGGTCCTTGAACCCGGCCTTCTGGGCGAGCGCGTCCTGTTCCTTCTGGATCCGCTCGACCTCCTTGAGCCCCAATTCGTGGACCTGGTCGGGCGTGAGGTCGGTCGTCGTGTTGAGCTTCAGCGCCGCGGCGTACCACTCCAGGCCGTTCGGCAGAGAGACCGCGCCCGTGCGGCCGGACGGCGCCTTGGGCAGCTCACCCTGCGCCCAGACGATCACCCGCTCATACGGCGCCTTGATCCCCAGCACGCCGGCCCTGGCGTCGGCCAGCAGGGCGTCGGCCTCGGCGTCGGTGACCTTTCCCGCGGCCTTCAGCCTGGCGACCTTGGCCTTGGCGTCAGCCCAGAGCGGCGAATCCGTCCCGCCTGCCGTGAACGGCTGGCCGGTGATCATCACCTTCGAGCCGCCGATCACCCGCTCGATCTCGAACTTCGGCGCGTTGATCCCGGCGGCGGTCGCCTGCCGGCTCTCGGCGATGCCGACATCCAGCACCGCGCCCAGGCTCTTCAGCCGGGCGTTGTAGCCCTTCATGTCCGCCGCGTCGGTGACCGCCTGGGTGTTGATCAGGAAGTTCGGCAGCTCCGAATGGATCGAATAAAGGAAGGAATAGAAGGGCGGCTGGTAGCGGCGGTACTTGTAGGTCAGCTCGGCCCGGTCCAGCTCCAGCGCCCACATGTCGTAGCTGGCGCGCGCGTCGGGCGGCAGCTTCGCGCGGTCGAAATCCGCCTTCATGCGCGCGACGCTGCCGCGGCGCCATTCCAGCACCTTGAGCTGGCCGGCGTCGCTGATGTCGTCCCACTTGTCGTTGTCCTGCTTGCGCCCCAAGGCGGTCGCCCGCTGCGGCCGAAGCTTCAGCTCCTGCTCGAACTCATTGTCGATGAAGGCGGTGAACCGCGCCGCCTCAGCCTGCTGCGCCCCGCCCGTCTGCCCCCCGCTCGTCTGGGCTGCAGCCGGCGTGGCCGCCAGAAGCGCCGTGGCCGGCGCTCCCGCCAAGGCCAGCGCCAACGCGATCGAAAGCCCCTTCATCCCGCCTCGCCCCCAAAGCCGCTCGCCCCCACGACGCGGGGGATCCAAGCCGAATCCAGAATCTACAGAGACGTCTGGATTATTTCAGCCCCGCCGCATGGCCCTCTCCCGACCCTCTCCCTCTCGCTTCGCGGGGGAGAGGAGGCGGAGGCGCCGCATTTTTCTCCTCTCCCCCCGCGCAGCGGAGAGGGAGAGGACCAAGGAGGGGGCTCCTAGGTCACCCGGTCCACCAGCATCTTCTTCACCTCGGCGATGGCCTTGGCGGGGTTCAGGCCCTTGGGGCACACCTGGGCGCAGTTCATGATCGTGTGGCAGCGGTAGAGCTTGAAGGGGTCCTCCAGCGCGTCCAGCCGCTCGCCGGTGGCCTCGTCTCGGCTGTCGATCAGCCAGCGGTAGGCGTGCAGCAGGGCCGCGGGGCCCAGGTACTTGTCGCCGTTCCACCAGTAGCTGGGGCAGGACGTCGTGCAGCAGGCGCAGAGGATGCACTCGTAGAGGCCGTCCAGCTTCTCGCGGTCCTCCGGCGACTGGATCCACTCCTTCTGCGGCTGCGGCGTCTCGGTCTGCAGCCAGGGCTCGATGGAGGAATACTGGGCGTAGAACATGGTCAGGTCGGGGACCAGGTCCTTCAGGACCGGCATGTGCGGCAGGGGGCTGATCTGCACGTCCTTACTGGGCACTTCCGCCCAGCCGTGGGTGCAGGCCAGCGTGTTGCGCCCGCCGATGTTCATGGCGCACGACCCGCAGACGCCCTCGCGGCAAGAGCGGCGGAAGGCCAGCGTCGGGTCCATGGTGTTCTTGATGTGGATCAGCACGTCCAGGACCATCGGTCCGCAGGCCTCGACGTCCACCTCATAGGTGTCCCAGCGCGGGTTCTCGCTGCCCTCGGGGTCGTAGCGGTAGACGCGGAAGCTCTTGGTCTTCTTGGCGCCCTCCGGCGCCTTGTGCTGGCGGCCCTTGGTGACGCGGGAGTTCTTCGGCAGGGCGAGTTCGACCATGGAAGCCTAGTCCTTCGAGACCGCAGGGGCGGCTTTCCGCCCAAGGATGATGACGCCGTGGTGGCCGTCGTGGTTGGTGGAGACCAGCCGGATGTCGTCGATGCCGGCCAGGTTGAACAGCCGCACCAGCCGCGACAGGTCGTAGTCGTACATGTGGATGTGGCCCACCGGCAGGTTCTTCATCCAGATCCGCTGGCGCCAGATGTCCTTCAGGTTGGTGGGCTTGGCCCAGACCTTGTCCTCGTCGCGCCAGATGGTGAGCTGCAGGCTGGCCATGCCGCCGGGCGCCAGTTTGGACAGCAGCTCCTCGACGATCGCCTCGCCGCGCGGCGGCGGGATGTGCTGGAAGACGATGAAGCTGTTGACCCAGTCGAAGGGCCCGTCGGGGATCGCGTCGACATAGGTGATCCCCTTATCGCGCTTGCGGGCCAGCTCCAGCATGCCGGGCGAGATGTCGACGCCGGTCACCTGGTCGGCGTACTTGGCCATGGCCTCGGCCAAGCGGCCGACGCCGCAGCCGAAGTCCAGCGCGCGGCCCTTCGGCAAGGCGCCGGTCAGCGCCTTCAGGTCGGCGGCGATTGGGTCGATGTGGAAGGCGCCCGAGGCGTAGAAGGCCTCGATCCGCTCCGGCGTCAGGTTCTCGGTCAGATAGTCCGGATGGCTGATCACCCCCCAATAGGGGTTGCTCTTGCCGAGCTCGCGCCAGTCGGCGTCGGTGTCGCGCACCATCATGGTGGTGTCGGCTTCAGCGCCAGGCATGCATGAAGACCCTGTTGTGCTTCCAGTAGAGTTCCGGCGCGCGCCAGTGCGGCTTGGTCACCGGATGGCCGGTCATCTCGATCCGCTTGAACCCGAGGTCGCGGGCCATGGCCGCCAGGCAGCGCCGGTTGGGCGCCCAGAAATTCGTGGGATCGTCGCCGAGCTCGCGGCCTTCGTAATAGCGCATCGTCGGCCAGGGGAGGACGTCCAGCGCCGTGCAGGTCTCGACCACCAGGAGCTCGCCGGCCACCGAGGCCGCGCGCTCCAGGGCCTGCAGCGGGTCCTTCACGTGGTAGAGCACGCCCAGGAACAGCACCACGTCGTGGACCCCGGTGGTCTCAGGGGCGATCTGCGGCACATCGATATCGAGGCTCATGACCCGCGAGCCCAGACGGCGGTGGGCGTAGTCGAACCCCGCCTTGGTGCCCCAGCCTTCGCCCGACCAGCAGAAGTGGTCGGTGGCCAGCACCTCGGCCGCGCCGCGCCGCTCGGCCTCGAAGGCGAAGAAGCCGTCCCAGGCGCCGATATCCAACACCCGCTTGCCGGCTACGGGGTGCTTGAAGACCACCTCGGCCTCGGTCCGCAGGACCTCAGCCGGCTTCACGCCCGCCGTGGTTTCGCCGCCCGGCAGGCTGAGCGAATGGAACCAGCCGCCCGCCGGCGCCTGCGCCTGCGTCGGGTCCATGTCCAGTCCGGGCAAGGCGCCGTCCATCGCGCGCTAGTAGACCCGCGCCTTGGGCGGGATCGGGGCGATGTCGTTGGTCATGGTGTAGTCGTGGACAGGCCGGTAATCGATCTTCACCTTGCCGCTGGCGTCGTCGAACCAGCTGAGGGTGTGCTTCATCCAGGTCTTGTCGTCGCGGTTGGGGAAGTCCTCGCGGGCGTGCGCCCCACGGCTTTCCTGGCGGGTATCGGCGCCCACCACCGTCACCACCGCCTGGCCGATCAGGTTGTCGAGCTCCAGGGTCTCCATCAGGTCGGTGTTCCACATCAGGCCGCGGTCGTCGACCGACAGGTCGGCGCGCTTGGCCTGCACCGCCTCCAGGCGCTTGACGCCGGAGACCAGGGTCTCGCCGGTGCGGAACACCGCGGCGTCCTCCTGCATGGCCTGCTGCATCTCCAGCCGCAGCGCCGCTGTCGAGGTCTTGCCCGCGGCGTTGCGGAAGCGGTCGAAGCGGGCCAGGTGGCCATCGGTCATCTCAGGCTTCAGCTCCACCTGGGTCGCGCCGGCCTTAACGGTCTCGGCGCAGCGCAGCGCCGCCGAGCGGCCGAACACCACCAGGTCGATCAGCGAGTTGGAGCCCAGGCGGTTGGCGCCATGGACGCTGACGCAGGCCGCCTCGCCCACCGACATCAGCCCCGGCACGACCTTGTCCGTCTCCTTGCCGACCTTGGTGACCACCTCGGAATAGAAGTTCGTCGGCACCCCGCCCATGTTGTAGTGCACGGTCGGCAGCACCGGGATCGGCTCCTTGGTGACGTCGACGCCGGCGAAGATGCGGGCGCTTTCCGAGATGCCGGGCAGGCGCTCGTGCAGCACCTTGGGGTCCAGGTGGTCCAGGTGCAGGTTGATGTGGTCCTTCTTCGGGCCCACCCCGCGGCCTTCGCGGATCTCGATGGTCATGGCGCGGCTGACCATGTCGCGCGGGGCCAGGTCCTTTACGGTGGGCGCATAGCGCTCCATGAACCGCTCGCCCTCGGAGTTGGTGAGGTAGCCGCCCTCGCCGCGCGCGCCCTCGGTGATCAGGCAACCGGAGCCGTAGATTCCGGTCGGATGGAACTGCACGAACTCCATGTCCTGCAAGGGCAGGCCGGCGCGCAGGACCATGCCGCCGCCGTCGCCGGTGCAGGTGTGGGCTGAGGTGCAGGAGAAGTAGGCGCGGCCATAGCCGCCGGTGGCCAGGATGACCATCTGCGCCTGGAAGCGGTGCAGGGTGCCGTCGTCCAGCTTCCACGCCGTGACACCGCGGCACGTTCCCTCGTCCATGATCAGGTCGAGGGCGAAGTACTCGATGAAGAACTCGGTCTTCTTGGCCACCGCCTGGCCGTACATGGTGTGCAGCATGGCGTGGCCGGTGCGGTCGGCCGCCGCGCAGGTGCGCTGGATCGGCGCCTCGCCGTAGTTGCGGGTCATGCCGCCGAAGGCGCGCTGGTAGATTTTGCCCTCGGACGTCCGCGAGAACGGCACGCCCCAGTGCTCCAGCTCATAGACCGCGGCCGGCGCGTTCCGGACCATGTATTCGATGGCGTCCTGGTCGCCCAGCCAGTCCGACCCCTTGACGGTGTCGTACATGTGCCAGCGCCAGTCATCCTGGCCCATGTTGCCGAGGCTGGCCGAGATGCCGCCCTGCGCCGCCACCGTGTGCGAGCGGGTCGGGAAGACCTTGGAGACGCAGGCCGTCTTCAGCCCCACCGCCGCGCAGCCCAGCGCCGCGCGCAGGCCCGAGCCGCCGGCTCCGACCACCACCACGTCGTACTTGTGATCGATGAAATTGTAGGTCGCCATGTCGGGTCTCAAGCGCCTCCCACGACGCCGCCGAAGGCGACCTTGAGGATCGAAAAGATCGCCAGCGCACCGGCCAGGCCGCAGACGAAGAGGTTGAGGATCAGCAGGACCGACTTGCCCAGCGCCTCGTCGACGTAGTCCTCGATCACCACCTGCATGCCGGTGCGCATGTGGAAGAAGGCGATGGCGAGCGTCAGCACCGTCAGTGTCGCGTTCAGTGGGTCCTGGACCCAGTGGACGGCGAAGCCGTAGTCGCCGGCGGCCAGGCGGATCACGCCGTAGACCATCCAGAGCACCAGCGGCGCCAGGGCCACGGCGGAGACCCGCTGGCCGATCCAGTGGCCGACGCCGTCCTTGGCCGAGCCCAGGCCGCGGGCGCGGCCGAGCGGTGTGCGGTAGCTGACCATCAGAGCGCCCCCGTCATGCCGGCCAGCCCCCAGATCGCCACGGTGGCGACGGCGGCGAAGGCGAAGACCACCATCGCCGAGGCGTTGGCGGACTTGATGTCCAGGCCATGGCCCGAGTCCCAGACCAGGTGCCGGACGCCATTGGCCAGGTGGTAGAAGACGCAGAGCGTCAGGCCGAACATCACCACCTTGCCGGGGATCGAGCCCATCACGCTCTTGAAGCCGGCGTAGGCCTCCGGCCCGCCGGCCAGGGTGATCGCCCAGGCCGCGGCGATCAGCGCGCCCGCATAGAGGGCGCAGCCGGTCGCCCGGTGCAGGATCGAGGTCCACATGGTGATGTGCCAGCGCCAGAGCAGCGGCGAGCCGAAGCCGCCGGTCATCAGGTGCGGCGAAACCGGCGGCTCGCGGCGTGTCTTGGGGGCGTCCGTCATGGCTCTCCCGCGCTCATGTCCTGTCCCTGGATGGGTCCGCTTTTAAGCGCCACGCGGGGGGTGTCAACGAAGGGCGCGAGACGCCCTGCCGGATGGCTCCCACAAGACGCGGCATCCTTCGCAAGACCCGAAGATTCCCCCTGGAATCCGCCCGCCGCAATGCGTAATTGCTGTAGGGATGCTTCGCGAAAGACGAAGGATGCGGTTCGACCTCACCGACTTGAAGCTGTTCTGCGACGTGGCCGACGCGGGCTCGATCACCGCCGGCGCTGAGCGCAGCGCGCTGGCGCTCGCGGCGGCCTCGACGCGGATCCGCGGCATGGAGGACGCGCTGGGCGCGCCGCTGCTGGTCCGGTCGCGCTCAGGGATCAGCCTCACCGAGGCTGGCCGCACCCTCCTGAAGCACGCCCGCGCCATGCTGGCCCAGAGCGCGCGGCTGCGCGAGGACCTCAGCGCCTTCGCCGGCGGCCTCACGGGCGAGGTGCGCCTGCTGGCCAACACCAATGCGCTGACCGAATTCCTGCCCGAGGCCCTGTCGTCCTTCCTGGCGGCGCATCCGCACGTCAGCGTCGACCTGGAGGAACGGCTCTCCGACGAGATCGTGGGCCTGGTAGCCGAGGGCGCGGCGGACATCGGCATCGTGGCGGGCACCGTCGACGTGGGCGCGCTCGCCACCTATCCGTTCCGCTCCGACCGCTTCGTGGTCGCAGCCCCGCGCGGCCATCCGCTGGCGGACAAGCCCCGGGTGCGGTTCGCCCAGGTGCTGGACTACGACCTGGTGGGTCTCGACCGGGCCAGCTCCCTGCAACGCTTCCTGGCCGGCAAGGCCGCGCGGGAGGGCAAGCCGCTGCGCCTGCGGGTGCAGCTGCGCAGCTTCGACGCGGTCTGCCGGCTGGTGGAGGTGGGCGTCGGCGTCGGCGTGGTCCCGGCCACTACGGCGGCGCGGGCGGCCAGGACCATGGACCTGGCGACGGTGGAGCTGGCCGACGACTGGGCGGTCCGCGAACTCACCATCGTTGTGCGCGCCGACGCCGAACTGCGCCCCTATGCCAAGGCGCTGGTGGAGAGCCTGAAGGCCTAGGCTGCGAAAACCCTTAGGCCGCGAGCCGGCGGCGCTGGGCGGACTTCGAGAAGGCGCCGACCACCGCGTCGAACAGCTTGGCCATCGCGGGCTTCTTGTAGGGATAGAGGTCCGCCGGATCCATGGCGTGGACGATCATCGCCACATCGACCTCGAACACCACCAGCCGGCCGTCCTGGGTCTCCGCGCAGTCGATGCCGAAGTAGTCGAGGCCGAAACCGTCGACCAGCGCCTGGAAGGCGCTTGCGTGGCGCTGGGCGAAGCCCGCGTCGAAGCTCGCCATCATCTCCGCCTCGGCGTTGCGGTTGTCCACCTCGCCCATGTCGGCGTTCAGGTAGTGCACCATCCAGCGGCCGGAGACCGCCATGTGGGAGACGAAGGGCCGGCCGTCGACGAACACCACCCGCAGCTTGCGGAACAGGCCGTCGGGGCCGCTGTAGTCGAGGAAGGCGGCGACGAAGAACTCGTCCGCCAGATGGGTGACCAGGTAGACCGCCAGCGCCTCGCGGGTCTCGATCTTCTCCAGCCCATTGCCGGCGTGCGAGCCGATGGGCCGCACGATCACCGGGAAGCGCAGGCCCAGGTGCAGGGCCTCGAGCGGGGTCTCGCCGCTGGCGGCTGCGGCCAGCGTCGCGCGGTCGACCCGGCGCGTGGCGGGGCAGAGCACGTTCGGGTGGCCGGCGAAGCGGTCGGCGACCCCGTCGCGGCTGAGCTCGGCGATCCGTTCGGGATGGCCGTTGACCACCGGGCGCGGCCAGGCGTCGAAGGCGGCGCGTAGGTGCGAAAGCGCGCGGGAGCCGTCGTCGGACTGGCCGATCGCCAGGAAGGCCACGTCATGCTCCGGGACCTCGGACGGCGCCGGCAGGCCAGCGTCGACGTAGCAGACGGTGAGCTCGGCGTCGGAGCCTTCCAGCAGGAAGTCGATGGGGGTGTTGGCCATCAGGTCGCCGGGAGTCATGAAGGCCAGGATCTTCGGGCCTGCGCCCGTCCCGTGGACGGTGCGGTAGAACCGGCATTGCTCGATGGCCGCGGCCTGCAGCTCCAGGCCCTTGGCGCGGTCGCCGCTCATCTGCACCAGGGTGGACAGGTCCATGAGCGCGCCCACGTCATTGGCGTCGGCCATGAAGCGGGCGCTGAGCTCATCCCAGACCGCCTGCAGCCGGACGCCCTCGAAGACCGTGCGGCCCAGGAAGGCCAGGCCCTGGCTCGCAGCCAGCCGGACCCTCTTCGGCTCCGCCGATCCCGACGCGGTGGCGGCGACGTCTTGCAACATGGGTGATCCTTAGGCGAGCGAACGGAAGACTGGTGGGACAGCCCGTTCTGGGCTCGCGGGCGTAGGACAGACGCCGGCCTCTTAGAGAGCGGCCTCGGGATTGTCGCTTCGTTAACAGCCGCGCCGGAAAGGCTCGAAACCGCGCCGCGAGGCCGCTTCGTCACTCAACCGTGACTGGTAGGCCATGAATCTCAGGCCGGCTGGGCGGCCTCCTCCGCCAGCCAGTCGGCCGAGCGCATCTCCTCCAGCCGCGAGGCGGTGCGCTCGAACTCGAAGGCGCCGTCGCCGGTGGGATAGAGCTGGGACGGCTGCGCCTCGGCCAGGACGATCAGCTTGGCGTGCGCCTCGTAGAGGGCGTCGATCAGGATCACGAACCGCCGCGCCTCCTCGCGCCGGCTGGGGTCCAGCTTCGGCACGTCCTCCAGGAAGACGGTGTGGAAGCGCTCGGCCAGGGCGACATAGTCGTTCGGCCCCAGCGCCACCGCGCACAGGCTGGCGAAGCTGGCGCGGACCTGGCCGCCCAGGGCGTGCGGCAGGGCGATCTTGCGGCCCAGCACCTCCAGGGTCGCGCCGGTCTCCTCCACGCCGTCCAGCATGTCGCGCCACAGGGCGTCGAAGGACCGCTCGTTGTCCGGGTCGATGGGCGAGAACCAGGTCCCCGCCGCCCGCAGGCGCTCCAGCCGGTAGTCGTGGCCGCCCGCCACCGTCACCACCTCCAGGCGCTCCTTCAAGAGGTCGATGAACGGCAGGAAAAGCTGGCGGTTGATGCCGTCCTTGTAGAGGGCGTCGGGCTCGCGGTTGGAGGTGGCGACCAGGGTGACGCCGCGGGCGAACAGGGCTTCGAACAGCCGCCCAAGGATCATGGCGTCGGCGATGTCGGTGACCTGGAACTCGTCGAAGCACAGCAGGCGTGCGCCGTCCGCGACCACGTCGGCGACGGGTGGGATCGGATCGTCCCCCTTATGTTGGCCGAACTTCGCCTTGCGCGCCGCCGCGTCGCCCGTGCGCCAGGCGCCGATCAGCCGGTGGACCTCGCCCATGAAGACGTGGAAGTGGGTGCGGCGCTTCTTCTCGACCGGGACCGTGGCGAAGAACAGGTCCATCAGCATCGACTTGCCGCGGCCCACCGGGCCCCAGAGGTAGACGCCGCGCTCGGCCTGCGGCTTGCGGAACAGGCCCTTCAAGCCCCCGCCGCCGGAGCCGGCCTCGGCCAGGTCGCCCTCCAGCCGCGCCAGGGCTGCAAGGCCCGCGGCCTGGGCCGGGTCCGGCCGGATCTCGCCCGCGGCGAGGCGCTCGTCGTAGGCGGCTTGCAGGGCGGAGGCCATGGCCCCGCCTAGCGGGCGGCGGCGGCGCGCGCAAGCAAGGGGCGTGAGGAACAGCCGCCAGCGCCACGGGTTGATGTTGTCTGCTTGAAGGAGACCGACCATGGCCGACGAACCCCGCAGCTACGATCCCGACTCGATCGAGGCGAACCGCGGACGCGAACAGGGCCTGGGCGTGGGCCAACGCGACCTCGACGCGCAGCGCGATCCCGATCAGCTGCCGCAGACGCCGCTGGAGCTCGACAACGACGACGAGCCGCTGCGCAGCGAGCCGGGCGACGAGGGCGCGGTGCTGAACGCCAACCACGCCAACCGCGGCGCCAAGCCCGACCGCTCCTCCGGCCCCAAGACCCGCCAGGCCAGCAAGGACCAGATCAGCCGTAGGAGCTGACCGTGGGTGGATCCCGGCCTGCGCCGGGATGAGCCGCTACGCGCTCACTTCATCGTCGGGATAACGAAGGCGCTGTCCTCGACGGCGCCTTCCGGCCAGCGGGCGGTGATGGTCTTCACCTTGGTGTAGAACCGCACACCTTCCATGCCGTGCTGGTTGGTGTCGCCGAAGGCCGAGCGCTTCCAGCCGCCAAAGGTGTGGTAGGCCACCGGCACCGGGATCGGCACGTTGATGCCGACCATGCCGACGTTGACCTGGGCCGCGAACTCGCGCGCGGCGCGGCCGTTGCGGGTGAAGATCGCCACGCCATTGCCGTACTGGTGTTGCGACGGCAGCGCGACGGCCTCCTCGAAGGTCTCGGCGCGCACGATCTGCAGCACGGGGCCGAAGATCTCTTCCTTGTAGGTGCGCATGTCCGGCTTCACCTGGTCGAACATCGACGGGCCGATGAAGAAGCCCTGGTCATAGCCCTGCAGGCTGAAGTCGCGGCCATCGACCACCAGCTCGGCGCCCTCTTCGACACCCAGCTGGATGTAGTCGCTGACGCGGCGGCGATGGACGGCGGTGACCACCGGGCCGTATTGGGCCGAGGCGTCGGTGGAGATGCCGACCTTCAGGGTCTCGATTTCGGCCAGCATCTTCTCGCGGAAGGCCTCGGCGGTCTTGGCGCCCACCGGCACCACCACCGGCAGCGCCATGCAGCGCTCGCCCGCCGAGCCGAAAGCCGCGCCGGAGATGTCCTTCACCGCCTGGTCGAGGTCGGCGTCGGGCATGACGATGCCGTGGTTCTTGGCGCCGCCCATGGCCTGGACGCGCTTGCCCGCCGCCGTGCCGCGCG